>JACKPN010000004.1 GCA_024233575.1 Chlamydiales bacterium | reverse complement strand
AAGGATAGTACCTAGACCCTGTGCGTCAGAGATGGTAACATTGACAGGGTTTGTTAGATTTACGAAAAGAGTCTCATCAGATTCTAGTTTTGTATCGTCTGTTGTTTGTACGATAATATTTTTGAAGGTCTCATTTGGATTGAAGGTAAGAGTCGTTGTTGTTAACTGTGTGTAGTCAGAGTCGGCGATAGTAGCGGTACCGTCTCCTGTTGCGTAGTCAACGGTAACAGTTTGCGCACTTGCATAACTTAATGTAACTGTGAAGCTTAGCTGTCCGCCTTCAAGAACAGAAACGTCATCGATGCTAGCAGTAGTATCATCATTAAGAATCGTTCCTTGTGCTTGGCTATCTGTGATAGTGCCTAATGAAGCGCTATTAAGGTTAACGAAGAATGTTTCATGAGCTTCTGGTGTAACATCACCGTTAACAGTAATATTGATCGTTCCTGTTGTTTCTCCAGATAAAATTTGCAGCGTATCGGAGCTTGATAGGTAGTCGTTATCGCCATTCTCATCTTGAGCAGTTTGGTCAGCTGTTGAGTATGTTACATCTATATCAACAGGTGATGCTTTACTTAATCTAACGGTAAAACTAAATGTTGTCGTTCCGCTGTTTCCTTCAATTTGGGAAACGTCATCAATGGTGATATCAGGAGGATCGAGAACAGTAACAGAAGCACTTTCTATTTCTGCACTATAAGGACTTTGAGGGCCGATTAAGTTGATAATTCTTATTGCAACTCCTGATGAATCTCCAACAACATTGCCACTGTAGGCAAACATGTATGTGGCATCAACGAGGTTGACAACAACTGGACTTCCTTGAATACCTGTGGTCGTTTCATTGATGATTGTTTCTGGATATACAAGATTATTATTATTATCGAATAGCTTCAATAATACAGCTGCACTGCCATCTGTATCACCGATTGAATCATAGTATGTGCCTAGCCAACCGGCGCCAACATCGGTTGCTACCGAGGTAGATTGGAAAGAAAATAATTGATTTCCTACTTCGTTATCATTAATGAAGTTTTGGCTTGTCAAAGGGGTAATGGTTGCGCCATCGAAACTGTAAGTACGATAAGCAGCTCCATTACCGTTACTATCGGCGCCGGTCCATAAATAAATAATGCTTCCATTTGCAAGAACTGCGCCACCTCGGTTATCAAATCCATAATTAGCGTCCGTTTCCGTGATCGTATTTGAAATTTGTCCTCCTGAATCAAAGACAGCAAAGCGATTTAAAGTTGAGGGAGAGACATTCCAACTAAAAACAAACTGATTATTGTCTAATGCGAAAGCCCGTGTGCTAAACTCACCTATTCCATTTCCATTGGTAACAAAAATGTCATTTGTAGCAGCACTACCGTTCGCATTAAATACTCGATATGCAAGATCTAGGGTAGACAAATTTGCAGGGGTATTGCTATACGACCATGTGATAACAAATCCGCCCCCTGAAAGGGCAGCGACATCAGGTTGAGACTGATCTCCGGTTATTGTCTGGTTTGCTCTGGTACCGCTAACGACGGTTGAAAGCGTTCCTGTCATTAGGTTAGGTTGATAAATATTGAAAAAGGTACCTTCAGCATCGCCGTCTAGCTTCACGTAGGTTAGCACGACATTACCGTTGTTCAATAAATCAACTCCCCACTGGTCACTATGTGTTGTGCCGGTGGTGAGTGTTTGCTGTGATCCTATAAATGTACCGGTATCGTCGACGACTTGGGCTCGTATGCTGCTTCCTGTTTCATCTGTCCAAACGATAAGATGACGATCTGCGCCGATTGTGATCATCTCTGGTCCATATTGTGATCCTGAAGTCGATGAGTTAACGCGAATTTCCGGTCCGAAGTTATAGTATCCCGTTGTATCAACAACGTCTCCTGCTGAGACACCGGGGCTATTGGATTGATCCCAAGCTTTGAAATCTAAGCCATTCGTTACAGTTCCGCTATACCCAACATCGGGCAAGAATCGAACTAGATCAGTGGGCCTTAATACAACGGCGTCTGTTTCTGAAACAGCATTCGGATTCGTGGCATCGGTAAATGAAGTCCAAGTGGATCCTCCATTAATACTAAACTCCCAGGTTCCGTTGGTGTCATCGACGCCCACAACTGCAACTCCATGTACATCTAAAGGATCAGCATCAGTGATAGTGACAGCTCCGCTTGCAAGAACTGCGGCAATCGTGTCGCCTGATGGATTGGGGTCGCTATTTTCTACATCTGTAAGCGTTGGATCTGTATCGTTAGCAATGACTGGCTGATCATTAACTTGAAGGACTTCAAGATTCATTGTATTGCTATCAACGCTAAATGCGTTTGCGCTGCCTGTTTGTCCAGTTAAGTCAACGCCTGTGTCGCCGGCTGAAGCACCGTTTGTTTGATCCCATGCATGGAATGTAATAGTTGAAGATCCGTTATAGTTGGCATCAGGCACAAATCGAACATAATCGCCGACATCAAGCAGTGTGGCATTCGTGAAGGCAGTTCCAGGGTCGAAATCTGTCCAACTGACATGATCACCTACAGAGTATTGCCACCTGCCGTTAGTGTTATCAATACCTATCACAGCAACGCCTTCAGATCCAATTGAATCTGGATCTGTAATTGGATCGGGAATAACCCCATCGCTAGCTAGGATTACGGAGATCTGATCGCCTGGATTGTTGTAGTAGTCTTCATCAATACTGGTGAGATTCATGTCTGCTGCAGTATTGAGAGTGGGTGCGTTATTTACGTCGTCATTTAAGATCGTTCCTTGTGCAACTAAATTGCTTCCAGTTGGATTGGCGCCAACTAGACTCGAGAGAGTGATCGTTAATGTTTCATCGGCTTCAAAGGAAATATCGCCATTCAATCCAATTGTTACAGTTCCATTGCTGATAGATGGATTAAATGTGAATAGGCTATTGATCAGTTGAACATAATCACCATCTGCTAATGTTGCGGTGCCGTCGCTTGTAGATGCATCAAAGAAGATTGTTCTGTTCACAGCAGAGGAGGCTGTGACGGTTAAAACTAGGTTAGTTGTTCCCGAATCACCTTCACTAACAGAATTATCTGCTATAGTTATGGTTGGAGGGTCGACAACAGTGACATCAGCCGGATTGCTTGAGCTATTTCCTGTGTTAGCTAAATCACGGTTTGTCCAGGTGCTTGTGGCTGTATTGCTAATGAGTGTACCAGCACTAACGGAATCTACTGTAACACGGAAGTGGACGATTGCAGTGTCGCCAGATGATAGCGTTCCTCCAGTAGAAAAGGTTGCTCCTGCACCAAGATAAAATATTGCTTGTGAACCATCGAAGTCTGCAAAGTCATCTCCTATTCCATCTGTCTGAGCTCCAGTAGAACCGCCAGGGTTCTGGGTGATTTCTAAAGAACCGCTGACGTAGGTAGAATTTGTTGGAATCAGGTCTGATAAGACGACATCATCTCCAAAGTCGGCACCGTTATTTGTAATGGCAATTTCGTATTCTAAAGTATCACCTGCATAAACGTCTTCACCGGGAGCGGTAATGTTTGATACTGTTTTTGTGATATCAAGTTCTGCTTGGTGTATCAATATGCTTGTGCCGAAACTGGATACGTAATAATTATCACCAACAGAAGGTGCTGTTGTCATGGTAATAGTTGCTGAGGTGTCATTGTTGGCCAAAGCTCCGCTAAAGTCAGCTTGGTCAATATCAATTGAAAGGCTGGGATCGAAATTGGGATCGCGACTAGTTACAAGGAAAGGATTGCCGTTGCTATCAAGTTGAGTGATTGAAGAGTTAAAGAAATCATTTGTTGGATTTAGGCTATTGGAAAGGGTAATGGAGTTAGATCCCGTTACAGTAAGAGAATCTCCTGAACCTCCTCTATCGCCTTCATCTGCAAAAACGGTGAGCTTAGCATCAATAGTTCCTGCGGATGGAGCGCGAAAACCGGAAAGTACTACATTTACTGAGGAACCGGAATTTCGAACAGAGACATATCCATCGAATATTGATAAGTCACGAAAGGTTGTTTGCGCTGGGTCTTCATATGCTATAGCAATCGACCATCCAGCACTCGCACCGCCGTTATCTCCTTGACCGCTCTGAATATTGGCTACAGTATACACACCGGATCCAGCTGCTTGAACTAGCGAGGTGATATCAACGTATGCATTGTAATGGAGCAGATTTGTCTCAAGGTCCAGTTGATCAGCTGTTAGAGTGGTGTAATTGATTCCTGGGGTACCGGGAGTGTCTAAGAGTACAGTATATCGTGAATTTGGGTCCAAAGGTCCTACCGACGAATCATCATAAGGGGTTAATGGATTGTCAGTTGCTGCAGTGGTGCCAGTTGCCGATAGCCCTCCAACCCAGTAAAGTCTAGCGAAGAGAACGTTTGCTCCTGTTGGCAAAGTCAGCGTTGCATTGCTAGAGTTGAAGGTGTTTACGTCTGAGTCGGAATTATACCAGACCATGTCTTCATTGTTATTTTGAGACCCAGATGTGACAGTTCCATCGAAAGGCGCCAGAGAAGAATTGCCAATGTAGGTAACATCACCGGTAGCGGTTTGGTTGAATTGCAATGCAAATGGTCGTTCTCCACCGCTTACATCCTGGTTAGTTACTGTGACATCAAAAGGGGCTAAAACCTGATAGCCTGCATCTAGGCTTGATGAAGGATCTAATGTTATTGGGATTACTTGGTCACCATCTGTAACTGTGTCTAGCTGGCCTGTAATTGTAACTGTTTGAGGGGTGCTCCAGTCGCCAGTCGTAAATGTTAGGGTTATGGAGGTTTGGTTGAATTCGTCGCTGTCTGATAGGGTAATTTCATCGGCGTCAGATGGGTTTAATGTAAGGTTGATAATGACGTCACTTGCAGGGGCTTCGTCTAATACGACAGTGAAAGTGTCGGTTGTGCCAAATTCATTAACAGTAAGCCCAGATGTAGGGGTTGCTGTAATGCCGGGAGCTAGGAGGTGATTCCAGTCTTGAACACCTGCGTCAAAATAAAGGGCTTGAGCATCCACTGGCTGAGACGTTGAACTAAATTCCAATGACCAATCGCCGCCAAGATCTGAATTACCTGTCAAGTCCACCGAAGCGTTGACTGTAATGTCTGATCCTGCGCTGTTAAGAAGGCTGTCGAATTTGTTTAAAAAGGCGAGTCCGATGTCTCCATTTCCAACGTTACAACCTAAAATGTTAATCGAACCGTTCGGCAAAATGTTACTGGCAACTTGATGCCAGAATTGCTGCATGTCAAGATTGTCTAAAGATTGAGAGTCAACTGCGGTGCCATTCAGCAGATTGAATCTGCCGTCTGAACCGCCGGTAACAAAGCCGATGCTGTCAGCTTTTTCACCATTAAGGGATTCTAGAATGCTGGAATAGAGGCTGTCGAGCGTTGATTGATTGGGTTCATAGACTAAAACAGTGACTCCGTCTTTAGCGCTATTTTCTAACAAATCGGCATCTGACAGGTTTCCCTGGATAACAAGCAGGTTATTTTCTGAGCTTTTTTGTGCGCTAAGCAATCCCTGCCAATCGGAAATGGTCTCTAAATCAAAAATATTGGCAATAGGGTTTGTTTGTTCATTTGGTGGGCCTGTGGGTGGGTATTCCATTACCCAGTCACCGTTTAAGCCTATTGCACCGGTAGGGGTAGTTGAGGCGTGGACGGCGATTTGTGAATCACCGCTGGCATTGATTAGCCCTTCTAATTTTCTGATAAATTCGAGGCCGTGGTCGCCTTTGGCGACGCTAGATCCGATAATATTGATGCTGCCATCTTGCATGATATGGCTTGCGGTGTTGTCCCAGAAATCGTGCATCGCTTTTTCTTCTAAGGTGTCGCTATTTACGGCCTTGTCATGCAATAGGTTGAACTCTCCTTCGGAACCGTCGGTAACAAATGAAACGGATGCAGCCTTTTGACCATTAAGGGTTTCTGATATTTTAGCACTAAGAGATAGCAGGTCGTCGGTTTGGTCGTTGTAGGTTAAAACTACGGCATCATCTTTTATGCTGGATTTAAGGGTGTGCACATCTCTTAGGTTTTCGTTGACGACAACCAGATTAGGATTAGTGACGGGTTCTCCGGGACTCGCATCTCCAGCCGTGGGAATATCGCTGACGTCGTGAGCTACCGCGCCATCTAATACAATTCGGTCTTCTAATAATTCAAATTTTAACATTTCCATAATATCAATGCTTTAGCATGCAAGTTTAATGCCAACATATTTATTCCTCGGCATTTTGGTGTTCTGATGCTTCGTTTTCATTAGCAGCGTTACCACCTTCAGTTTTTTGACGCCAGATATCTAAATCTCTAGGGTCAAGATTGTTATAGTCGTCGTCGCTGCTTGTAGCAGGCTCCGTGATAATCTGCTGACCATCAGGATTGTTAGGCTGGTCAGCATTTTCATCAGTGACGTTGACAGTTTGAGGAGTATCCCAGTTTTCAGGTGTAAAGGTGAGCGATCGGGTTGATAGTGCAGTATCTGGAAGATTAAGGCTTCTCAGAGGTATTGTTACGGGAGCGTTAGGTTTAGCGGTTAGGTAAATTGAAAACTCACCTTGGAGTACGCGGTCAGTATTTTCTCTGTAGATTAGATCGGTGACAACGATTTCCGGCACTCTTTCATAGAAGTCTTCAGGATTAAGATGTGGAAGACTTAGTGAACTATCCCCAATTTCGATTGGTACTAGATTAGGAAGTTCGATTGGTGGAACAATAACAGGTGGCACTCCGCCATTAGGTGGAGGCGGATTGGTTGGTGGTGTTGCGGGGTCTTCATCATCGTTGATGATCGTGCCAAGTCCTGAGCTTTTAGCGAAAGCGCTAATATTTGTGCCATTTGTTAGATTAACTTGGAAGGTTTCGTCTGGTTCAACTCTTGTATCGCCAATAATAGCAATCTGAATTGTTTGAGTGATGTCATTTTCAATGAATGTTGCAGCTCCTGATCCGTAGACGTAATCTTGGTCTGAAGACTGTGCAGATCCGTCAGAGGTCTCCCATCCAACTACGATAGTTTCTGCGCTTGGGTTGGAAAGGGCGACTGTGAATGTCATGTAATGAATGCCATTATTACCTTCTGAGGTTGTTCCGGAAACAACGTTTACATCGTTAATGGTGACGGTAGGTCTACCATCGTCGTTAATAATTACGCCAGTTCCAAATGTGGAGTTGTTTAATGTGTTTCCAGATAGAACATCAACGGTTAATTGAACGGTCTCGTTAGGTTCGTATTTTTCGTCACCGACTACTTGTATTGAAACGGTAGTATTCAGTGATCCTGCAGTAATGGTGACAGGTACTGATGTTGGTATGAGTAGGTAGTCGTTATCACCAACTGTAGCTGTTCCGTCCATAGTGGAATAGAGGAAGGTAACATCCGTAGGAAGTTCACGGTCTAATGAAATGGTGAATGTGAGCAGGTTGGTATCACCTGTATTGCCTTCAAGGGTTTCCGCATCTCCGGCATTAGCTCCGTTATTATCAATAATGGCGATGTTGGCATCGTCGTTGATTATTACTCCTGAACCTGTGGTGGTGCCGTTGGTTGTTTCTGCGCTAGTTAGCACTACTGTAAAGCTTTCATCAGATTCAGGGGTAAGATCCTCGGTAACATTAACCTGGAAGGTACCTGTTGTATTGCCCGCCAGAATGGTAAAGGATCCGCTAGTGTGGTCGAAATCTGCACCGTCTGTACTGTTATCGGTGAAGCTGAAGTTGACGACTGTATCTACACCACTGACAGCATCAAGGGTAACGTTGAATGTCAGGCGTTGGTCGTCTCCGGGATTACCTTCAATAACATTTGCATTACCGAAATTGGTACCATTATCATCATCGATTGATATATTTGGTTTAATATCATCATTAAGGATGGTACCAGTAGCGGTCAGTGTAGCACCACCGCCGTCAAATGTTGCACCGTTAGCATTGCTTAGGGTAACGTTGACGGTTTCATCGTTTTCGTACTTGGTATCTCCGTTAACAAGGACGGTGAAGGTGACGTCGTCGGTGTTTGCAAGGATTGTTACTGTCTGTCCAACGATAGAGACGTAGTCGCTGTCAGAGACAAGGGCTGTGCCATCGGCGGTGTCGATAACGAAGGTGACATCTTGATCGCTTTGGTTGCTAAGGGTTGCGCGGAAGGTGAGCGATGCCGTACCGCTATTGCCCTCAAGGACAGAGGCGTCGGTGGCAGTGGTTGCTCCGTCTTCATCGGTGATCGTGATTGTTGGAGTCGCATCGTCGTTAAGAATGGTACCGGTAGCGGTCAGTGTTGCTCCGCCGCCGTCGAATGTAGCGCCGCTAGCGCTACTAAGGACAACGTCGAGAGTTTCGTCAGATTCGAGCTTGGTGTCGCCATTGACGAGGACGGTGAAGGTGACGTCGTCGGTGTTTGCAAGAATTGTAACTGTTTGTCCGACGATAGAGACGTAGTCGCTGTCAGAGACAAGGGCTGTGCCATCGGCGGTGTCGATGACGAAGGTGACATCTTGGTCGCTTTGGTTGCTAAGGGTTGCACGGAATGTAAGTGATGCTGTGCCGCTGTCGCCTTCAAGGACAGAGGCGTCGGTGGCAGTGGTGGCGCCATCTTCATCAGTAATGGTGATTGTTGGGATCGCATCGTCGTTAAGAATAGTACCGATAGCGGTCAGTGTTGCTCCGCCGCCGTTGAATGTAGCGCCGCTAGCGCTGCTAAGGACAACGTCGAGAGTTTCGTCAGCTTCAAATGTGGTATCGCCATTGACAAGGACAGTGAAGGTGGCGTCGTCAGTATTTGCAAGGATTGTGACTGTCTGTCCGACGATAGAGACGTAGTCGCTGTCAGAGACAAGGGCTGTGCCATCGGCGGTGTCGATGACGAAGGTGACATCTTGATCGCTTTGATTGCTAAGGGTTGCGCGGAATGTAAGCGATGCTGTGCCGCTGTCGCCTTCAAGGACAGAAGCGTCGGTAGCAGTGGTTGCACCATCTTCATCGGTAATGGTGATTGTTGGAGTCGCATCGTCGTTAAGAATAGTACCAGTAGCGGTGAGCGTTGCTCCGCCGCCGTTGAATGTAGCGCCGCTAGCACTGCTAAGGACAACGTCGAGAGTTTCGTCAGCTTCGAGCTTGGTGTCGCCATTGACGAGGACAGTAAAGGTGACGTCGTCGGTGTTTGCAAGAATTGTAACTGTTTGTCCGACGATAGAGACGTAGTCGCTGTCAGAGACAAGGGCTGTGCCATCGGCGGTGTCGATGACGAAGGTGACATCTTGATCGCTTTGGCTGCTAAGGGTTGCACGGAATGTAAGTGATGCCGTGCCGCTGTTGCCTTCAAGGACAGAGGCGTCGGTGGCAGTGGTAGCTCCATCTTCATCGGTAATGGTGATCGTTGGGGTCGCATCGTCGTTAAGAATAGTACCGGTAGCGGTCAGTGTTGCTCCGCCGCCGTTGAATGTGGCACCGCTAGCGCTGCTAAGGACAACGTCGAGAGTTTCGTCAGCTTCGAGCTTGGTGTCGCCATTGACGAGGACAGTAAAGGTGACGTCGTCGGTGTTTGCAAGAATTGTAACTGTTTGTCCGACGATAGAGACGTAGTCGCTGTCAGAGACAAGGGCTGTGCCATCGGCGGTGTCGATGACGAAGGTGACATCTTGATCGCTTTGGCTGCTAAGGGTTGCACGGAATGTAAGTGATGCCGTGCCGCTGTCGCCTTCAAGGACAGAGGCGTCGGTGGCAGTGGTAGCACCATCTTCATCAGTAATGGTGATTGTTGGGATCGCATCGTCGTTAAGAATAGTACCGGTAGCGGTCAGTGTTGCTCCGCCGCCGTTGAATGTAGCGCCGCTAGCGCTGCTAAGGACAACGTCGAGAGTTTCGTCTGGTTCAACTCTTGTATCGCCATTGACAAGGACAGTGAAGGTGGCGTCGTCAGTATTTGCAAGGATTGTGACTGTCTGTCCGACGATTGAGACGTAGTCACTATCGGAGGTAAGAGCTGTGCCATCGGCGGTGTCAATTTCGAATGTAACATCTTGATCGCTTTGATTGCTCAAAGTAGCGCGGAAAGTAAGAAGTACAGTGCCGGAGTCGCCCTCAAGTACAGAGGCGTCAGTAGCTGTCGTTGCGCCATCTTCGTCTGTGATTGTGATGACTGGTACTGCGTCATCGTTTAAGATAGTACCTGTAGCGCCAAGTGTAGCTCCGCCACCATCGAATGTAGCGCCGCTTGCGTTACTTAATGTGACATCAAGGGTTTCGTCCGCTTCGAGCTTTGTATCACCGTTGACAGTGACGCTGAATGTGACATCATCGGTACCGGCAAGAATGGTTACGGTCTGCCCAACAATGGCGACGTAGTCACTATCGGAGGTAAGTGCTGTACCATCGGCGGTGTCAATTTCGAATGTGACATCTTGATCGCTTTGATTGCTCAAGGTGGCGCGGAAGGTAAGAAGCACAGTGCCGGAGTCGCCCTCAAGTACAGAGGCGTCAGTAGCTGTCGTTGCTCCATCTTCGTCAGTAATTGTGATGACAGGTGTTGTGTCATCGTTTAAGATGGTACCGGTAGCGCCGAGTGTAGCTCCGCCGCCATCAAATGTAGCGCCGCTTGCATTGCTTAATGTGACGTTGACAGTTTCATCGGCTTCGAGCTTTGTATCACCGTTGACAGTGACGCTGAATGTGACATCATCGGTATTAGCAAGGATGGTTATGGTCTGCCCAACAATTTGTACATAGTCGCTATCGGAGGTAAGTGCTGTGCCATTAGCAGTATTGATCTGGAAGGTGACATCTTGGTCGCTTTGGTTGCTCAAGGTAGCGCGGAAGGTGAGTAGTACAGTGCCAGAATCACCTTCAAGTACAGAGGCATCGGTAGCTGTCGTTGCGCCGTCTTCATCGGAGATGCTGATTATTGGCACTCCGTCATCATTTAAAATGGTACCTGTAGCAGTTAGGGTAGATCCACCGCCATCGAATGTAGCGCCGGTTGCATTGCTTAATGTGACATCGAGGGTTTCGTCCGCTTCTAGCGTAGTGTCGCCGTTGACAGTGACGCTGAATGTAATATCATCGGTACCAGCAAGAATGGTTATGGTCTGCCCAACAATGGCGACGTAGTCACTATCGGAGGTAAGAGCTGTGCCATCGGCGGTGTCAATTTCGAATGTAACATCTTGATCGCTTTGATTGCTCAAAGTAGCGCGGAAAGTAAGAAGTACAGTGCCAGAGTCGCCCTCAAGTACAGAGGCGTCAGTAGCTGTCGTTGCGCCATCTTCGTCTGTGATTGTGATGACTGGTACTGCGTCATCGTTTAAGATAGTACCTGTAGCGCCAAGTGTTGCTCCGCCGCCATCGAATGTAGCGCCGCTTGCGTTGCTCAATGTAACGTTTAAGGTTTCATCTGATTCTAGCGTGGTATCACCGTTGACAGTGACGGTGAATGTGACATCATCGGTACCGGCAAGAATGGTTATGGTCTGCCCAACAATGGCGACATAGTCACTATCGGAGGTAAGAGCTGTGCCATCGGCGGTGTCAATTTCGAATGTAACATTTTGATCGCTCTGATTGCTCAAAGTGGCACGGAAAGTAAGAAGTACTGTACCGGAGTCGCCCTCAAGTACAGAGGCATCGGTAGCTGTCGTTGCCCCATCTTCGTCAGTAATTGTGATGATCGGTATTGCGTCATCGTTTAAGATGGTACCGGTAGCACCAAGTGTGGCTCCACCACCATTGAATGTTGCGCCGCTTACATTGCTCAATGTAACGTTGACAGTTTCATCGGCTTCGAGCTTGGTGTCGCCGTTTACAGTAACGCTAAATGTGACATCATCGGTATTAGCAAGGATGGTTACGGTCTGCCCAGAGATAGAAACATAGTCACTATCAGAGGTGAGGGCTGTGCCATCGGCGGTGTCGATTTCGAATGTAATGTCTTGGTCGCTTTGGTTGCTCAAAGTAGCGCGGAAGGTGAGTAGTACAGTGCCGGAATCACCTTCTAGTACAGAAGCATCGGTAGCTGTCGTTGCCCCATCTTCGTCAGTAATACTAATAATAGGTGTAGAATCATCATTAAGAATAGTGCCTGTTGCGTCTAAAGTTGCACCGCCACCTTGGAGTGTTGCGTCAATAGGGTTGCTCAAGCGAAGAGTAAAGGTTTCATCGCTTTCTAGTTTAGTGTCCCCTACGATGTTAACAGAAGTTGTTGCAGTTGTATCTTGTACGAAGTCAATAAAAGTAGAGCCAGTGGTTGCTACGTAATCATTGTCGGCGGCTGTGGCTGTTCCTGCTATTGTGTTTGTATCTATTCCGATCAAACGATTTGTTGGAATATGAGGCAAAATGGTGTTGGTTGCGGTGATAGTAAAGTCCATAGGGGCTGTGCCGCTATTGCCTTCCAGTTGTGAAGGGGAGTCAATGCTTAGTTCTGGAATGCGAATGATGTTAACAACATCAAGGCTAGTATCACTATCAGCAGTGCCTAAATTGCGATTTATCCAGGTTGCAGTCGCATTATTGGAGATTTCTGTACCATTTGTAACTGCAGGGTTAACAATGACTCGATAGGTAATGTAATCGATTCCGCCAACCACGATAGAACCTCCATCAACACTAGTTGCGCTTGGGCCTAAGCGGAATGTTAGTGTGCTGCCGCTAATTTCTGCTAAATCATCACCGGAAGAGTCCGTTTGTGCTACACCATTTACAGTAATTGAACCTGGCACATAAGTTGTGTCAGACTGGAGTAGATCGGTAAGTACCACACTATCAGCAATGTCTGATCCAGCGTTTCTGACATAAATCCGATACTCTAATTCATCCCCTGGGAAAACGTCTTTTCCAAGCTGTGTGATGTTAACTAAATTTTTATCAACATTTAGGTCGGCAGCAATTTCAGAAGATGTGCTCAAACCAACAAATTCGTAAGCTAATCCATCAGATGATGGGTATTCAAGGTTAATTGAGGTGTCTCCATTGGTAAGCACTCCAGTTGTTGCACTTGATACATCGAATTGTTTGATATCGATTCCATCTACTGTCGAAGGCAGGAAGGGGTTTCTATTTGTAAATGCACTGCCAAAAGATGAGATAATGCTGTATGCAAAATCGCCTGAAGGAGCAGGTCCAGCAGAGGTGATCAAGCTTGAGTTGATAGTCAAAGAATCACCTAGCCCACGGTCAGGGTCATTGATGACTGTGCCAACAGAGGCGGTTACATCACCTGTTAGGTTAGTTGTGAACCCGCCAAGAGAGATAACATATCCAGGGTTGGTTACTTGTACGCTGTTGATAATATGACCGTCATAAAATGCTACAGTTCTATTTTCAGTGATATTGGCTGTGTCTTCATAGACAACCCATATTGCCCATCCAGCACCGCTAGTACCAACTAGGTCGTTTTGAATATTTGCAACATTATATCTACCGGAACCATTAGCCTTTACAAATTCTGTAATATCGGCTGATGCTACGGTGATATTAGAAGTTATTTCTACTTGGTGTGCGATTACAGAATTGTAATTATATGCTTGTGTGCCAACCTCTCCACCAAAGTCAAGAAGAACTGATTCGTTGCTCAATGTACTCTGTCCGGTCCAGTATAGTCCTGCATAAAGTACATTGACACCTGATGGCAGTGTTAACTCACCCATGCTTGAGTTGAACGTTCCGGCGTCATCATCGATATCTACGTATGAGTTTGTTCCAGTATTGAACGAGCCTCCAGTGCCTGTGGTGTTTTGGTTGCCTGTGAAGGTCATATCCACAGCGCCTGTGGCTAGATATCTTGCAGTAAATGGACGTAAAATTATGTTGGCCCCGGAAATTTGGGAGTCATTGCCATCACGGTTAAGGTTGATGTAATTTAGCTCTACTCCATCAATGCCATCGAAGTTAGCATCATTGCTAACAGCCGGCATAGAGAATACGCGGTATGGTATATCATTATCAGAGATGCCATCATCGATTCCTTCGACGCGTACAAGCTGCGGGGTATTCCAATTTAATGAAGTAAAGGTTATGGAAAAATGAGTAGTATCATTGTCGGCAAAATGCGCCTCTGTTGGATCTTCGATATAGAAATCAATAGTGACATCATCTGTTGGCTGTCTGCTTAGCACAACGGAGAAACTATCGATTCCGCCAAGCTCGCTTGTATAAAGTGTGTTTTCGTTTACAGCGAATGTATCAACAATAATTTCTGCCGGAGCATCATCATTGATAATGGTTCCTGTAGCAGTAAGAGTTGCGCCTGCTCCATCAAAAACAGCTCCATTCACATTGCTTAAAATTACATCAAGAGTTTCAGAAGCTTCTACATCTGTGTCACCGTTAATAGTGACGCTGAATGTGACATCATCGGTATTAGCGAGGATGGTCACTGTTTGACCGACAATTTGTACGTAGTCGCTGTCTGAGGTCAGCGCAGTGCCATCGGCGGTGTCGATCTGGAATGTAACATCTTGGTCGCTCTGATTGCTCAAGGTAGCACGGAAGGTGAGAAGTACTGTACCTGAATCGCCTTCAAGTACAGAAGCATCGGTAGCTGTCGTTGCGCCATCTTCGTCAGTGATCGAGATGACAGGTGTTGTGTCATCATTTAGGATTAAACCTTGAACAACCAACTGTTCAGGTCCAGGAACATTTCCGGATATGGCATTGATTGTAACATTGACATATTCGTCAGCCTCTAATTTAGTATCAGCGGTGACATCAATTGTAAAGGTATGAGTGAGTTGACCTGCAGCGATAGTGAAGGTACCTCCTGTAACAGGGGAGAAGTCACTATCTGATGACTTGGCCGTGTTCAAATCGTCAGTACTATAGGTGAAGTCAATGTCAGTTGCGCTTGGATTGCTTAAGCGCACGGTAAAGGTTAGATTGTTGGTATCTGGAGGATTGCCTTCAACGACTTCTTCATTAGCACTGCTAGCACTGTTGTCATCAACGGTAATATAAGGAGTCGGCGATGCTGTTTCGCTAAATTCAGATGTTGCTGCGAAAAGATTGTTAGTTGTTGTTGCCATTGCAGAAATTAGGTTGTTAACCGGATCGGCTGTAGTGACAAACGTAAAGTCTGCTCTATTTGTACCAGTACTTGGTGAAACGGTAACCTGACCAAGGTAATTCAGACCCTCACCATAACCGGAGGAGCCTAGAACCTGATTGCTGTAGAATTGAATTCGGTGTCCATTAGAAGCGGGCTGCCCGATGTAGTAACCTACAATTGTACGTGTCAATCCCACATCTGTGACGCTTGTGATTATGGGCTTGTAATAGAAATTGATAGGGGAAGATGGTCCATTGTCTGTTATGCCATCACCTGCAATGGCAGTAGGGTTTGAGATGTCTGAATCTATTCCAATGCCACCTGAATTGATTGAACCTCCAATAATACGGTTAGAAAATCCTGATTCGATTAAGATGCCGTTGCCTGTGTTTTCAATAATTGTGCCACTGAAATCACCGGCGCCTCTGAGTACCATAGCCCAAGTTTCTCCGCCACCTGAGCTTGTGATATCATGAATATTGTTATTATTGGCTGTCTGGATATCAGCTCCAACAATAATGGCAGCAAGAGGGTCAGTTGCCGATTCATTATCGATGTTATAGATTTCATTGCTGTCGAATGTATGATTGTTCGTTGGAATGTACATGACGACTCGTACGTCAGTACCGCCAATTGTTTCTAAGTGGCCGAGTCCATCGTGAATAATGTTGCTGTCGATTTGGTTAGGATTGCTAAAATTACCTCCACCACCGAAGAAGATGGCTCCTGCGACAAAGTCGGTGATGGTATTGCCAAGAACGTAGGTATTGCCTGGAGCTGTCGGTACATGGATCGCGTAATAAGGCAGGTAACTGCCGGCTGATCCAACACCGGGGTTGGACTCAAGCGTGTTGTTTTGAATGGTAATCAAACCGTTGTTAGCAACGATGGCTGTTAAGTTATTGAATTTAAATAGGTTTTGTTCAACCGTTATAGCATTGCCGGCGAGCCCGCCTTCTAGCCAAAATCCAATGTCATTGGATAAAGTAGCTGTACCGGTTGAGTCAGTTCCAATAAAGTTGCTTCCAACAGTTAATGATCCAGAGGCTGGAAGATAGGTGACATAAATACCATATCCTGGTCGATTATTCTCTGGATCCGTTGACGCATGACCGCCAATCGTATTTCCGGTGATGGTGTTAGTGCTGTGAAGGAGACCAAGTCTGATGCCATATGGTGCATCGCCAGCTACCGGAGATGAGATAACAGCAGTTCCTGTTGCATTGATACCGATTTTATTATTTGTGATCGTTAACCCATTTGAGTTAATCACGTAGATGTTTGCTACAGTGTTTCCGGCGATGACGTTATTATCAATGACAAGAGCGTTTGCTCCTTCTATATAGATACCGTCAGCATTGGCAATGGCGCTGGTGCCGGTGATATTGACGCCGATATTATTCTGACTAATTGTTCCGCTTGTTCCAGAACCTGCTCCAAATATTCTCATGCCATAGGTAAGCCCCCCAATGGTGTTTCCTTGGATTAGGCTGCCGGTAGTTGGATTGGTTGAGCCTGCTTGAGGTCCTATGGTGATACCGGCTGAGCCTCCTGAACCTGGGGCCACTGCTGTTCCAGTGGAATTGAGTCCGACTATGTTATTCAGGACCTGTGAATTGAGGTGATTAACGATGATACCAATATTGCTGCTTCTGGCGACGATGTTATTTTGGATGATGTTGCCTGGAGAGTTGATGCGAATGCCATTAACGTTTGGTATGGCAGCAGTTTCTGTGCCGTTTAAACCGAATGTGTTGCCTTGGGCTGTATTGTTTGTAGAAGAGCTTGTAAAGAGAATGCCGTCAAAGGTTTGATTGGTAATCCAGTTGTTTTGAGCAATGTTGTTAGATGCACTGCCATTAAATACAATTCCGTAATATCCGCCTGCGCCTGTATCCCGTGCAGCATTAGCACCGATAGTATTACCATCAATTAACGCATTACTTCCATTTAAGGTAATGGCAGTATTGCGTGGGGATAGTGCTTTACTGTTGCCAAAAGTGTTGTTTAGAACGTCCACATCGCCTGCTCCATTGATTTCTAAGATGCTGTGGTCATTTACTGTTCCTACAGCTGTGTCGTTAAGAGCTACACCAAATCTGTTATTTTGTATTAAAACGGTGTCCGTAGCTGTGGCATTAACAGTAAAGAGGTTGTCGACACTGTAAGTGTGGAGGAATATAGAGTCTTGAACCGTGATATCTGCTCCACCGATTAGAATAAATTCCATCGGGCGGGCGAACAGTGAAGTATTGCCATTTATCGTACCATAGAAAATGTGATCAATCAAACCGGTAGTTGAATGGAGTGCCCCACTATAATCCTCAATCAGCAAACCTTGTGCGAAAGAGGTAACTATTGAGTATATGTAGGATTTCGACAGCAAAAAGTTGTCTGCATGGGCAATGTAGAATCCTACTCTGCCACTGTCAGGTGCGCTGGAAAAACCGCTGTTAATTGCAGAGAAGTTGCTTGAATTAATAGTTTGAACGTGGAAGTTCGTGAATGAGTCTTCAAATGTAAAGGATGATGTTGCCGGAGTATTATTGTAATTAAGAGTAGGCTCGGACGATGAAGTGCTATTGATTTCGATTCCTTTAATGATGACATTGGCATTGGCGTTGCCAACGACATTAAAATCTCCGGAGGCATTTAAGCGGATGATTGGCATGCCGGTCGGGAGCGAATAGTAGCTTGAAGCTGTTGGTGAAGTATAACCTGGCTGCGTTGATCCGTCGATGGTCACGGAGTCAGGGTCATTAACAGTAACGCCTCCAAGCGTAATGATTTGGAATCCTGTACCAATATTAAAGGAAATGATGTCGTCGCCGGGTGTTGCCGCTGCTACAAGTAGAGTTTTAGGGAACGGCTGGCTTGCCGGTGTGCCTGTGACGGCATTTGCTGTGCTAGTTACAATTGTGGTGTCGTCGTTGACAATTGTGCCTGTGCCTTGCGCAGTTGCGGAATTAGCATTGGTGATATTCGTTAAATCTAGCGTAAATGTTTCGTCGTTTTCACGAATGTATTCGTTCGTTACTTGTACATTTATTGTTGTCGTACCGGCTCCTCCGCTTGTGATTACTGAAGATCCGCTAGTCGCTGTAAAGTCAACGCCGGAAGTGGCTGTTAAACCTGTTGTGGTATAATCAAAGTTGACATCGAACGGTGCACTTGCTGATCGGGTTATTGTAAAGACAAAGGTAGTGGTTCCGTTATCGCCTTCAAATGCTGAAACGTCGCTTACTGTAACGTCGATGAAGTCATCGTTTGTTATTGTACCTGTTGCACTAAGAGTTGCACCGCCACCGTCGAATGTAGCGCCGCTGACGCTGCTTAGGACGACATCGAGGGTTTCATCAGCTTCTACATTAGTGTCTCCATTGATTACTACGGTTACTGTGCCATCACTAACCGATGGGTTAAAACTAAAAGGTGCGTTTGTTAGTTGAACGTAATCATTATCTGCAAGAGTGGCAAGATCGTCAGCAGTATTGACTAAACCTGATATTGTGCGATTGACCGCTGCTGAGGCCGTAATGGTAAAGTCAAGGTTTGTGGTCCCTGAATTGCCTTCGAGAACAGAGTTGTCGGCAATGGTTATTGTTGGAGGATCAACAACAGTGACATCAGCCGGATTGCTTGAGCTGCTACCTGCATTAGCTAACTCACGATTTGTCCAGGTGCTTGTAGCTGTATTGCTAATAACAGTTCCGCCGCTAACTGAATCAACTGTTACGCGGAAGTGCACGATTGCAGTGTCGCCAGATGATAGAGTTCCGCCAGTAGAAAAGGTTGCACCTGCACCAAGATAAAATATTGCTTGCGAGCCGTCGAAGTCTGCAAAGTCATCTCCTATTCCATCTGTCTGAGCTCCAGTAGAACCGCCAGGATTCTGGGTGATTTCTAAAGAACCGCCAACGTAAGTAGAATTTGTTGGAATCAGGTCTGATAAGACGACATCATCTCCAAAGTCTGCTCCGTTATTTGTAATGGTGATTTCGTATTCTAAAGTATCACCAGCATAAAGGTCTTCACCCGGAGCGGTAATGTTTGATACTGTTTTAGTGATATCGAGGGCAGCTTGGTTGAGTTCGACATCCAAAGCTAACATCGTAGGATAATAGTTTTCCCCAGTGGTTTGAAAACTTAAATTTGTCGATGTTTGACTATTCGTCATGTAGCTACTCACGTCGAGAATGTCGGCATCGACTCCAAGGTTGGGAGTGTTCGCTGGATCTCTGGTAGTCACATCTGTATCAAAACGGGTAATTGAGCTATTAAAAAAGTCGGTTGTGGGATTAAGCGTGTTGCCAACGAGAGTTCCATCAATTCTGAAGGTATCTCCAGCAAAACCTGGATTAGTATCTCCAGAATCGCCTTCATAAGAAAAGATTGCTAACGAACTGTTAATAGCACCTGAAGCGGGAGTATTGAAGCCTGAGATAGCAAAGTTTTGAGGAGTCGCTCCACTGACTCGAACAAATCCATCGTATACCGTCAAGTTATGGTAGGTTGTTTGGGCTGGATCTTCATATACAATGATTAAACTCCATCCACTGTACGCGGGGACCGTGAGAGTTGTGCCTTGAGATGCTTGGATATTAGCAACATAGTAGTCGCCGAGACCAGCCGTGTCAACCAGGCTGGTGACGTCAGCATAGGCATCGTAGTAATTTTGTCCATTACCCTGATCTAGTTGGTCGGCGGTAATTTCTACGTAGTCGCTATTTGTAGGGGTTTTAAATAAAACTGTCATTCTGGCTGCATCATTGACTGGGGGCGCACCGTTTGCACCGCCTCCAGTATCTCTAGAGCCTCCCCAATATAATCTGGCAAATAGCACATTTGCTCCAACTGGAAGTTGGGCTGTTGTGAGCTCTGCTAAGCTAGAGTTAAATGTAGTGAAAGCACTACTAAAGTCATTTCCATTCAATCCGTCGCTATCGATATCTACGTAGATCATGTCTTCATTTTCAGCTTGAGTCGGTGTTCCATCGCTTGCAAACGAATTGCTGTTGGCTATTTGAGCGATTCCACCTGTAGTATTAGTCGAATAAGCTAATGCAAACGAACGCTCTGACCCGCTGACGTCCTGGTTAGTTACAGTAACGTCAAAAGGGGCTAAAACCTGATAGCCTGCATCTATGCTTGATGAAGGATCTAATGTTATTGGGATCACTTGATCTCCATCAGTCACTGTATCTAGCTGGCCTGTAATTGTAACTGTTTGAGGGGTGCTCCAGTCACCAGTGGTAAATGTTAGGGTTATTGAGGTCTGGTTGAATTCGTCGCTGTCTGATAAGGTAATTTCATCAGCATCAGATGGGTTTAATGTAAGGTTAATGATGACGTCATTGGTAGGAGCTTCATCTAATACGACAGTGAAAGTATCTGTTGTACCAAATTCATTAACAGTAAGCCCAGATGTAGGGATTGCTGTAATGCCTGGAGCTAGGAGATGATCCCAGTCTTGAATACCTGCGTCAAAATATAGAGCTTGTGTGTCTACCGGCTGAGACGCAGAACTGAACTCCAATGTCCAATCACCATCTTGATCTGATGCGCCCGTTAAGTCCACTGAGGCATTGACCGTTATGTCCGATCCTGAGCTATCAAGGAGACTGTTAAACTTATTCATGAAGGCAAGTCCGATGTCTCCGGCAGCTACGTTACATCCCAAAATATTGACACTACCGTGATCTGTAATGTTACTAGCTACGTTGCGCCAGAACTGTTGCATCTCCAGATTGTCCAATGACAGGCTGTCGACAGTTGTATTATTCAATAGGCTAAATGATCCCTCTGAACCTCCTGTTACGAAGCCGATGCTGTCGGCCTGTTTGCCATCGAGAGCATTAACAATACTTTGATATAAGCTATTTAAGGTGGTTTGAGCAGGATCATAGGTAATTACAGTAATACCATCCTTAACGCTATCTTCTAGGATAGAGGCATCGGAAAGATCACCGCGGACGACAAGAACATTATTTTCTGTCGTATTATTATTATCGAGGCTTAATAGATGATTCCACTGAGATAAAGCCTCTGTATCGAATACTAGACTTAGTGGATTGGTTGCGTCTTTTGGCGGTCCTGTTGGTGGGTATTCCATTACCCAGTCACCATCTAGACCCATCGCTCCAGTGGGGTTATCTGATGCGTAGATCGTGATTTCAGACTCTGATTGAGGGGTGTTGACTAGAGAATCTAGCTTTTTAAGGAATTCAACACCGTCAGTGCCTTTGGCAACTTCAGAGCCTAAAATATTGATGCTTCCCTGAGGAAGGATATGGCTGGATACGTCATCCCAGAAGTCTTGCATTGCTTGCTTTTCCAGGCTGTCTTTGTCGACTTGATGATCTGCTAGCAGGTTAAATTGGCCTTCAGCACCATCTGAAATGAAACTGATTGATTCTGCTTGTTGACCATGCAAGGCATCTGCAATTTTACTGCTAAGACTATTAAGGGTCTCAGAATGAGGGTCGTAAGCTAATACTGAAGCGTCTTTGTTTAAAGCTTTTTTAAGGACTTCGCCATCGGCGACGCCATCTGAAAGCACAACAAGGTTAGGATTGTGATTGTCCGTGGGATGCACGGGTTCAGGGGAGGGCTCAGCACTAACGTCATGCGCAATAGCACCGTCTAGTACAATACGATCTTCTAATAATTGAATACTTAGAAACCCCATAAAACCCAACTAAATAGTTTGAATCTTTTTATTTATTATAACATATTAAACAATTTATTTTAAACTTATTAGCAATAAACGTTTAATAGTTGATTGTGAATTATATGCTTCTCTACCTTTTGAATGATAAAACGCAAAAGTCAGGCCAGAGCGATCATGATTACATTGTAAATTTTTATTCAGATGTGATTTGTATAAACGGTTTTTAAATTTGTTATCGGATTTATTAAACCATATTATGGTTAACAATTTTGTTGCTCGTAAGTTATATTTGTTTAGCAAGTGTTGTGTCAATATGTCTACTCCGTGGTATTTTGGCTAGCGGACGCTTCGTTCTCATTAATTGCGTCTCCGCCTTCAGTCTTTTGACGCCAGACATCTAAGTCTCTGGGGTCAAGATTGTTATAGTCGGTGTCCGCGCTACTGGCAGGCTCTGTGATGATCTGCTGAGCATCGGGATTATCAGGCTGATCGCTGTTTTCACTGGTGATATTAACAATCTGAGGGGTGTCCCAGTTATCTGGTGTGAAAGTAAGCGATCTGGTTGAAAGGGCGTTATCTGGAAGGTTGAGACCTCGAAGTGGTATAGTTACAGGTGCATTAGGTTTAGCGGTTAGATAGATCGAGAACTCTCCTTGAAGCATACGATCAGTATTTTCTCTGTAGATCAGGTCGGTGACGACGATTTCCGGCATTCTTTCATAGAAGTCTTCAGCGTTTAGGTGAGGAAGACTGAGAGAGTTATCGCCAATTTCGATTGGTACTAGGTTAGGGAGTTCTATTGGTGAAATAAATATAGGGGGTACTCCTGTATTTGGTGGAGGAGGGTTGGTCGGAGGTGTTGCGGGGTCCTCATCATCGTTGATGATGATACCGAGGCCTGAAGTTCTAGAAAAAGCACTAATATTTGTGCTGTTGGTTAGATTAACTTGAAATGTTTCATCTGCTTCAACTCTTGTATCACCTAAAATAGCTATTTGAACTGTTTGAGTGATATCATTTTCAATGAAAGTTGTTGTTCCTGATCCATAAGCGTAATCTCGGTCTGCAAGTTGTGCTGTGCCATCGGTGGTTTCCCAATCAATTGTAATTGTCTCTGCGCTCGGATTGGACAGTGAAACAGTGAAGGTCATATAGTGAATGCCACTATCCCCCTCTGTATTTGTACCGGAAATAAGGGTAACATCATCAATGGTGACGTTAGGTCTATTGTCGTCGTTAATAATCACTCCGGGTTCGGATGTGTAGTTGTTTAATGTGTTTCCAGAAAGAACAGTAACGTTTAGTTGGACGGTTTCGTTAGGTTCGAATTTTTCATCGCCGATAACTTGTATTGATACGGTTGTATTTAGTGATCCTGCAGTAATTGTCACAGGTGCTGATGAAGAGATGAGTTGATAGTCATTATCTCCTGCTGTTGCTGTGCCGTCCGTTGTGGAATATTGGAATGTGACATCAGTCGGTAGTGCTCGGTCTAAAGCAATGGTGAATGTCAGCAAGTTAGTATCGCCGGTATTGCCTTCAACTGTCTCTGCATTGCCTACACTAGCTCCGTTATTGTCGGTGATGCTGATATTAGCGTCGTCGTTGATGATCAGTCCAGAACCGGTCGTTGTGCCATTGTCTGTTTCAGCACTAGTTAACGTTACCATAAAGCTTTCATCAGCTTCAGGGGCAAGATCTTCGTTAACGTAAACTTGGAAGGATCCGGTAGTGTCGCCTGCTAGAATGGTTAAGGATCCAGCGGTATGGTTGAAGTCGGCGCCATCGGTACTGTTGTCTAAGAAGCTGTAGTTAACCAATGTATCGACACCGCTAACAGCATCAAGGGTAACATTGAATGTTAGGCGCTGGTCGTCTCCGGGATTGCCTTCAAGTACCTCAGCGTTACCGAAGTTGACACCATTATCATCTTCGATGGAGATATTTGGCTTGGCATCATCATTAAGGATGGTTCCTGTTGCGGTGTCTCCGCTGTTTGCAGTTGTGCCTGCAGTTACATTCGCGGTGACAGTTAGTGTCTCATCTAATTCGTACTTGGTATCACCGTTAACGGTAACAGTAAATGTTCCTTCGGTGTCGTAAGTAGCGATTGTGATTGTCCCGCTAGTAGGAAGGTAGTCGTTATCAGCAATTGTCGCTAGAACATCCATGCTGCTGTAGCTTAGCGTAATGTTCTCTTGGATAGGATTGCTTAATTGGACGGTAAAGGAGAGGGTTGTAGTGCCAGAATCGCCTTCGACAACTGAGCTTTCTCCTGTTGTAGTGGAACCGTCTGTATCAATAATGGTAACTGTTGGAATTGGATCATCGTCAATGATAACGCCTTCTGCATCAAGGAAGGCGCCGCCGCCAGCTAATGTAGCATTTGTAGGGCCTGTTATTCTCAAGTAGAAGTTTTCATTTCCTTCGTAAATAAGATCGGCCACTACTGCTCTTGGTAAAGTGAGGGTTGTTTCACCGGGATTTATTGTAAATGGTGATGGCGACAGAGATAATCGGGCATAATCGATGTTAGGTTGTGCAATATTTCCGCCAGTTGCTGTTCCATTAATAGTATGTAAAAAGAAGGTAACAGTTTCGGAACTTGGATTGCTTAGCTGGATTTCAAAATTGAGAGTAGTGAAGACTGCATTTCCTTCGATAATGGAAATACTATCGTTAACGAAACTGATCACAGGTTGGTTATCATCGTTTAGAATTGTACCTGTTGCGGTAAGGGTAGATTGACCACCGTCAAAAGTTGCACCACTGACAGAGCTTAATATGACATCTAATGTTTCATCGGGTTCATAAGTATTATCGCCATTGGCAAAAACGGTGAAGGTAACGTCATCGGTGTTTGCAAGGATTGTGACTGTCTGTCCGACGATTGCGACGTAGTCGCTGTCAGAGACAAGAGCAGTGCCATCGGCAGTGTCGATAACGAAGGTGATGTCTTGGTCGCTCTGATTGCTAAGAGATGCGCGGAAGGTAAGGGATGCTGTGCCGCTGTCGCCTTCGAGGACAGAGGCGTCGGTGGCAGTGGTTGCTCCGTCCTCATCGGTGATCGTGATTGTAGGTGTAGCATCGTCATTAAGGATGGTGCCGGTAGCGGTCAGTGTTGCGCCGCCGCCGCTGAATGTAGCACCGCTGACGCTGCTTAAGACCACATCGAGAGTTTCGTCAGCTTCTAGTTTGGTATCGCCATTGGCAAGAACGGTGAAGGTAACGTCATCGGTGTTTGCAAGGATTGTGACTGTCTGTCCGACGATTGTGACGTAGTCGCTGTCAGAGACAAGGGCAGTGCCATCGGCAGTGTCGATAACGAAGGTGATGTCTTGGTCGCTCTGATTGCTAAGAGATGCGCGGAAGGTAAGGGATGCTGTGCCGCTGTCGCCTTCGAGGACAGAGGCGTCGGTGGCAGTGGTTGCTCCGTCCTCATCGGTGATCGTGATTGTAGGTGTAGCATCGTCATTAAGGATGGTACCGGTAGCGGTCAGTGTTGCGCCGCCGCCGCTGAATGTAGCGCCGCTGACGCTGCTTAAGACCACATCGAGAGTTTCGTCAGCTTCTAGTTTGGTGTCGCCATTGGCAAGAACGGTGAAGGTAACGTCATCGGTGTTTGCAAGGATTGTGACTGTCTGTCCGACGATTGCGACGTAGTCGCTGTCAGAGACAAGAGCAGTGCCATCGGCTGTGTCGATAACGAAGGTGATGTCTTGGTCGCTCTGGTTGCTAAGAGATGCACGGAAGGTAAGGGATGCTGTGCCGCTGTCGCCTTCGAGAACAGAGGCATCGGTGGCAGTGGTTGCTCCGTCCTCATCGGTGATCGTGATTGTAGGTGTAGCATCGTCATTAAGGATAGTGCCGGTAGCGGTCAGTGTTGCGCCGCCGCCGCTGAATGTAGCGCCGCTGACGCTGCTTAAGACCACATCGAGAGTTTCGTCAGCTTCTAGTTTGGTGTCGCCATTGGCAAGAACGGTGAAGGTAACGTCATCGGTGTTTGCAAGGATTGTGACTGTCTGTCCGACGATTGCGACGTAGTCGCTGTCAGAGACAAGAGCAGTGCCATCGGCAGTGTCGATAACGAAGGTGATATCTTGGTCGCTCTGGTTGCTAAGAGATGCGCGGAAGGTAAGGGATGCTGTGCCGCTGTCGCCTTCGAGGACAGAGGCGTCGGTGGCAGTGGTTGCTCCGTCCTCATCGGTGATCGTGATTGTAGGTGTAGCATCGTCATTAAGGATGGTGCCGGTAGCGGTCAGTGTTGCGCCGCCGCCGCTGAATGTAGCGCCGCTGACGCTGCTTAAGACCACATCGAGAGTTTCGTCAGCTTCTAGTTTGGTATCGCCATTGGCAAGAACGGTGAAGGTAACGTCATCGGTGTTTGCAAGGATTGTGACTGTCTGTCCGACGATTGCGACGTAGTCGCTGTCAGAGACAAGGGCAGTGCCATCGGCAGTGTCGATAACGAAGGTGATATCTTGGTCGCTCTGGTTGCTAAGAGATGCGCGGAAGGTAAGGGATGCTGTGCCGCTGTCGCCTTCGAGGACAGAGGCGTCTGTGGCAGTGGTTGCTCCGTCCTCATCGGTGATCGTGATTGTAGGTGTAGCATCGTCATTAAGGATAGTGCCGGTAGCGGTCAGTGTTGCGCCGCCGCCACTGAATGTAGCGCCGCTGACGCTGCTTAAGACCACATCGAGAGTTTCGTCAGCTTCTAGTTTGGTATCGCCATTGGCAAGAACGGTGAAGGTAACGTCATCGGTGTTTGCAAGGATTGTGACTGTCTGACCGGATATTGAGACGTAGTCGCTGTCAGAGACAAGGGCAGTGCCATCGGCGGTATCGATGACGAAGGTGACATCTTGGTCGCTTTGGTTGCTAAGGGTTGCGCGGAAGGTAAGGGATGCGGTTCCACTGTCGCCTTCCAGGACAGAGGCATCGGTGGCAGTGGTTGCTCCGTCTTCATCGGTGATCGTGATTGTAGGTGTAGCATCGTCATTAAGGATAGTGCCGGTAGCGGTAAGTGTTGCGCCGCCGCCATCGAAAGTAGCGCCGCTAGCGCTGCTAAGGACAACGTCGAGAGTTTCATCGGCTTCTAGCTTGGTATCGCCATTGACAAGGACAGTGAAGGTGACATCGTCGGTGTTTGCGAGGATTGTGACTGTCTGACCGGATATTGAGACGTAGTCGCTGTCAGAGACAAGGGCAGTGCCATCGGCGGTATCGATGACGAAGGTGACATCTTGGTCGCTTTGGTTGCTAAGGGTTGCGCGGAAGGTAAGGGATGCGGTTCCACTGTCGCCTTCGAGGACAGAGGCATCGGTGGCAGTGGTTGCTCCGTCTTCATCGGTGATCGTGATTGTAGGTGTAGCATCGTCATTAAGGATAGTGCCGGTAGCGGTCAGTGTTGCGCCGCCGCCGCTGAATGTAGCGCCGCTGACGCTGCTTAAGACTACATCGAGAGTTTCGTCAGCTTCTAGTTTGGTATCGCCATTGGCAAGAACGGTGAAGGTAACGTCATCGGTGTTTGCAAGGATTGTGACTGTCTGTCCGACGATTGCGACGTAGTCGCTGTCAGAGACAAGGGCAGTGCCATCGGCAGTGTCGATAACGAAGGTGATGTCTTGGTCGCTCTGGTTGCTAAGAGATGCGCGGAAGGTAAGGGATGCTGTGCCGCTGTCGCCTTCGAGGACAGAGGCGTCGGTGGCAGTGGTTGCTCCGTCCTCATCGGTGATCGTGATTGTAGGTGTAGCATCGTCATTAAGAATGGTGCCGGTAGCGGTCAGTGTTGCGCCGCCGCCGCTGAATGTAGCGCCGCTGACGCTGCTTAAGACTACATCGAGAGTTTCGTCAGCTTCTAGTTTGGTATCGCCATTGGCAAGAACGGTGAAGGTAACGTCATCGGTGTTTGCAAGGATTGTGACTGTCTGTCCGACGATTGCGATGTAGTCGCTGTCAGAGACAAGGGCAGTGCCATCGGCAGTGTCGATAACGAAGGTGATGTCTTGGTCGCTCTGGTTGCTAAGAGATGCACGGAAGGTAAGGGATGCAGTGCCGCTGTCGCCTTCGAGGACAGAGGCGTCGGTGGCAGTGGTTGCTCCGTCCTCATCGGTGATCGTGATTGTAGGGATAGCGTCATCATTAAGGATAACACCGGTTCCTGCAACAGGACCATTGTTGATATCGGCGCTTGTTAAAGAGACGTTCATGGTCTCGTCATTTTCATAGAGAGTGTCTTCAGTGACCAGTACTTGGAAAGATCCAGTAGTAGCACCTGCTAGGATGGTAAAGGATCCACTGGTGTGGTCGAAATCGGAAGCGTCTGTTGTACCATCGCTTAAGGTGTAGTTGATGAGTGTATCGACTCCGCTGGCGGCATCGAGAGTGACATTGAAGGTAAGGCGCTGGTCATCGCCTGGATTGCCTTCGACGACTTGTGCGTTATTGGCTCCTGCATCCAGATCGATAGAGAGGTTAGGGGCGGTATCATCGTTGATGATGAGACCGGTTCCTACAACAGGACCATTGTTGATATCGGCGCTTGTTAATGAGACGTTCATGGTCTCGTCATTTTCATAGAGAGTGTCTTCAGTGATCAGCACTTGGAAAGATCCACTAGTTGCACCTGCTAGAATGGTAAAGGATCCACTGGTATGGTCGAAGTCGGAAGCGTCTGTTGTGCCGTCGCTTAAGGTATAGTTGATGAGTGTGTCAGCGCCACTGGCGGCATCGAGAGTGACATTGAAGGTAAGGCGCTGGTCATCACCAGGGTTGCCTTCGACGACTTGTGCGTTATTGGCTCCGGCATCCAGATCGATAGAGAGGTTAGGAGCGGTATCATCGTTGATGATGAGGCCGGTTCCTACAACAGGACCATTGTTGATATCGGCGCTTGTTAAGGAAACGTTCATGGTCTCGTCATTTTCATAGAGTGTGTCTTCAGTGACCAGGACTTGGAAAGATCCAGTAGTAGCACCAGCTAGGATGGTAAAGGATCCGCCGGTATGGTCGAAGTCGGAAGCGTCTGTTGTGCCGTCGCTCAAGGTGTAGTTGATGAGTGTATCAGTGCCACTGGCGGCATCAAGAGTGACATTAAAGGTAAGGCGCTGGTCATCACCTGGGTTACCTTCGATAACTTGCGCGTTATTGGCTCCTGCATCCAGATCGATAGAGAGGTTAGGGGCGGTATCATCGTTGATGATGAGGCCGGTTCCTGCAACAGGACCATTGTTGATATCGGCGCTTGTTAAGGAGACGTTCATGGTCTCGTCATTTTCATAGAGTGTGTCTTCAGTGACGAGTACTTGGAAAGATCCAGTAGTAGCACCTGCTAGGATGGTAAAGGATCCACTGGTGTGGTCGAAATCGGAAGCGTCTGTTGTACCATCGCTTAAGGTGTAGTTGATGAGTGTATCGACTCCGCTGGCGGCATCGAGAGTGACATTGAAGGTAAGGCGCTGGTCATCGCCTGGGTTGCCTTCAACGACTTGCGCGTTATTGGCTCCTGCATCCAGATCGATAGAGAGGTTAGGGGCGGTATCATCGTTGATGATGAGACCGGTTCCTGCAACAGGACCATTGTTGATATCGGCGCTTGTTAATGAGACGTTCATGGTCTCGTCATTTTCATAGAGCGTGTCTTCAGTGACCAGGACTTGGAAAGATCCAGTAGTAGCACCTGCTAGGATGGTAAAGGACCCGCCGGTATGGTCGAAGTCGGAAGCGTCTGTTGTGCCGTCGCTCAAGGTGTAGTTGATGAGCGTATCAGCACCACTGGCGGCATCGAGAGTGACATTGAAGGTAAGGCGCTGGTCATCGCCTGGGTTGCCTTCGACGACTTGTGCGTTATTGGCTCCGGCATCCAGATCAATAGAGAGGTTAGGAGCGGTATCATCGTTGATGATGAGACCGGTTCCTGCAACAGGACCATTGTTGATATCGGCGCTTGTTAAGGAGACGTTCATGGTCTCGTCATTTTCATAGAGTGTGTCTTCAGTGACCAGGACTTGGAAAGATCCAGTAGTAGCACCTGCTAGGATGGTAAAGGATCCACTGGTATGGTCGAAGTCGGAAGCGTCTGTTGTGCCGTTGCTCAAGGTGTAGTTGATGAGCGTATCAACTCCGCTTGCAGCATCAAGAGTGACATTGAAGGTAAGGCGCTGGTCATCACCTGGGTTGCCTTCGACGACTTGTGCGTTATTGGCTCCGGCATCCAGATCGATAGAGAGGTTAGGAGCGGTATCATCATTGATGATGAGACCGGTTCCTACAACAGGACCATTGTTGATATCGGCGCTTGTTAAGGAGACGTTCATGGTCTCGTCATTTTCATAGAGAGTGTCTTCAGCGATGAGTACTTGGAAAGATCCACTAGTTGCACCTGCTAGGATGGTAAATGATCCGCCGGTATGGTCGAAATCGGAAGCGTCTGTTGTGCCATCGCTCAAGGTATAGTTGATGAGTGTATCAGCGCCACTGGCGGCATCAAGAGTGACATTAAAGGTAAGGCGCTGGTCATCGCCTGGGTTGCCTTCGACGACTTGTGCGTTATTGGCTCCTGCATCCAGATCGATAGAGAGGTTAGGAGCGGTATCATCGTTGATGATGAGACCGGTTCCTGCAACAGGACCATTGTTGATATCGGCGCTTGTTAAGGAGACGTTCATGGTCTCGTCATTTTCGTAGAGTGTGTCTTCAGTGACGAGTACTTGGAAAGATCCACTAGTTGCACCTGCTAGGATGGTAAAGGACCCGCCGGTATGGTCGAAGTCGGAGGCGTCTGTTGTGCCGTCGCTTAAGGTGTAGTTGATGAGTGTATCAGCACCACTGGCGGCATCGAGAGTGACATTGAAGGTAAGGCGCTGGTCATCGCCTGGGTTGCCTTCGATAACTTGCGCGTTATTGGCTCCGGCATCCAGATCGATAGAGAGGTTAGGAGCGGTATCATCGTTGATGATGAGACCGGTTCCTACAACAGGACCATTGTTGATATCGGCGCTTGTTAAGGAGACGTTCATGGTCTCGTCATTTTCGTAGAGAGTATCTTCAGTGACGAGTACTTGGAAAGATCCACTAGTTGCGCCTGCTAGGATGGTAAATGACCCGCCGGTATGGTCGAAGTCGGAGGCGTCTGTTGTGCCGTCGCTCAAGGTGTAGTTGATGAGCGTATCGACTCCGCTAGCGGCATCGAGAGTGACATTGAAGGTAAGGCGCTGGTCATCGCCTGGGTTACCTTCGATAACTTGCGCGTTATTGGCTCCTGCATCCAGATCGATAGAGAGGTTAGGAGCGGTATCATCGTTGATGATGAGACCGGTTCCTGCAACAGGACCATTGTTGATATCGGCGCTTGTTAAGGAGACGTTCATGGTCTCGTCATTTTCATAGAGAGTATCTTCAGTGATGAGTACTTGGAAAGATCCACTAGTTGCACCTGCTAGGATGGTAAATGATCCGCCGGTATGGTCAAAATCGGAAGCGTCCGTTGTGCCGTCGCTTAAGGTATAGTTGATGAGTGTGTCAGCGCCACTGGCGGCATCGAGCGTGACATTGAAGGTAAGGCGCTGGTCATCACCAGGGTTGCCTTCGACGACTTGTGCGTTATTGGCTCCTGCATCCAGATCGATAGAGAGGTTAGGGGCGGTATCATCGTTGATGATGAGACCGGTTCCTACAACAGGACCATTGTTAATATCGGCGCTTGTTAAGGAGACGTTCATGGTCTCGTCATTTTCGTAGAGTGTGTCTTCAGTGACGAGTACTTGGAAAGATCCACTAGTTGCACCTGCTAGGATGGTAAAGGACCCGCCGGTATGGTCGAAGTCGGATGCGTTTGTTGTGCCGTCGCTCAAGGTGTAGTTGATGAGCGTATCAGCGCCACTGGCGGCATCGAGAGTGACATTGAAGGTAAGGCGCTGGTCATCACCAGGATTGCCTTCGACAACTTGTGCGTTATTGGCTCCTGCATCCAGATCGATAGATAGGTTAGGAGCTGTATCATCGTTGATGATGAGACCGGTTCCTACAACAGGACCATTGTTAATATCGGCGCTTGTTAAGGAGACGTTCATAGTCTCGTCATTTTCGTAGAGTGTGTCTTCAGTGACCAGTACTTGGAAAGATCCACTAGTTGCACCAGCTAGGATGGTAAAGGACCCGCCTGTATGGTCGAAGTCGGAGGCGTTTGTTGTGCCGTCGCTTAAGGTGTAGTTGATGAGTGTATCGACTCCGCTGGCGGCATCAAGGGTGACATTGAAGGTAAGGCGCTGGTCATCACCAGGATTGCCTTCGACAACTTGTGCGTTATTGGCTCCGGCATCCAGATCGATAGAGAGGTTAGGAGCGGTATCATCATTGAGTATTGTACCAATGCCTTGACCGTCAGCGATGGTGGCATTGCCAGGATTAGATAAATTAACAGCAAATGTTTCATCTGACTCGTACGTAGATTCATTGATAATCGTTACGGTAATAGTAGTCGTGTTAGTGAGGTTGCTATCGGCGAGAACAGTTCCAGATCCTCCAACTATCGCAGTATAGTCTCCTGGAGCAACAGCCGTAATATCGGCAGTATCAATATCAAAAGAGGCGTCAAGCGCTGTAAATCCAGTTCTTGTGACGGTAAATGTAGCTGTTCCATCAGCTTCATTTACCGAAACGTCGTCGATGGAGAGAGTAGGAGGGGAATCATTATCATTGTTGACGGCACTTACAGTTTGCGTTAGTCCATTAAACGCCGTTTCTGAACTTGATGAGAGAAAATTAATAGCATAGTTGATATTTCCGTCGTAGAATATGTCATCCTGTCCTTGTATTGTAAGAGTTTGTGGTGTGAATGCATTAGCATTATTAAAGTTAAGCACGTTTGATCCTACAAAATCACCTTCGCCAGTGTCTGTACTTGATGCTGTTAGGGTAACCGTTCCGGTAGGAGCTCTTGATAATTGGACATCTATGGTTGCTGTGGTGCCATCTTCGCTAGTAACGATGGATGTAGGGTCAACTACTATTTGTACAGTGTCGTTATCGAGGTTTGTCACATTTGATGGAGAGAGGACAAATCCGTTAATACGGCTGTCGTTCGGTGCAATGATTGCTCCATAATTTATTGTAAAGGCAACGTTTCCGTCGATAATAGCATCATCAACAACTTCTGTTGGTTCAACGGAATCGGCATATGATAGACCTGTAGAGTCAGGACTAGGATACCCTGGATCAATAAATTCCAAGAATTGAGGAACGTTGTTCACAGGATGGCGGCCATAAACATATACACTAGTCCACGTACGAACCGCTTCCGATGTATCGGAAACAGAAATAGGAACTTCTATTCTACCAATTACTTCATCGGTATTAAAGCCTCCAATACTCGACCAAATACTACCTGCTGATCCCACAAAACTTTCCGAGGTGGTTGACTGAGGATTATCTACCAGTCCAAAGCTATCGTTATCAAGGTTACGGACTGCAACGTTGAATAGTTGACTAGAAGGGTTGCCGATATAGTTGCTCAGTACAGCATTTATTAGTGTGGTGGTAGTTCCATCGACTGTAGCTCCATCATCAACACCCTGAACTGTTAACACTTGAGGGAGAAACCAGTTGGCAGAGGTAAAAGTAAAGACTCCGCTACCGACGATACTGACCTCGCTAGTATCCTGTGATGTAAAGGTATAAGTTACAGAACCGTCAGGATCTTCAAAACCATTACCATCAACACCAGGGTCAGCGTCGAGAGAAATAAGGAACGTTGTAGTCGTTCCGTCTTCGGTTACAGGCGCTGTGAAAGATAGATTTTCTGTTGCTGCGTTGGCTATTCGTGTTCTAAAGAATGAGGAGTATCCCAATGCTACATCAACTGGTCTTTCTCCTGCAAATCGAGCATCGGTACTAGTTGCGTCACTAAAGCTTAATTTTGCACTGTCAGCAACTGTGCCTCCGGAGACGTTTCGAATAAATATCGAGTGGTTGCTTGTGGCGTCACCTGGTGTGAAGGTGATAGTATCTGAAGTGATAATAGATGAAGGATCTAAGCTAAAGCCGGTAGGAACCGAAATAGGAAGGGTAACATTAGCAGTAGGGGTAGAATCAAAACGGACATTAATAGTGGCGCTATCTCCGGCATTCCAAAGTCCTAAGTCTTCTACATTGTCGATGATATACAGCCCTTTGGTTTGATCAGTAACTGTGACACTTTGATCTGTAGGATCTAGGCCATTATATGCAGGGTCTAAACTAACCGCTGGGCCAAAAATAACAGTAGCAGCCTGGTCGCCATCGATGGTGTTATCTTGAACACCAATGAAATAAACGGTTTGGGCGATATTCCAATTTAGAGGCGTAAAGACGATATTCGCACTTTGGACGGCAAGTTCATCTGGATCGGAACTGCTAATCGATATTAGAACTTCGTGGGTAGGGGCTTCAGTTAGCTCAACCATGACAGATCCCCGTGGATTGTAACCGCTAATTTGTAGAGGGGCTGCTTGGCTTTCACTGATAGTAGATGTTAAAAATGAAAAGGAAAAACCTGGAGCAAGTACGTGGTTCCATGTTTCGATGCTATCGGAGATAAAATAGGTATCAGTAAGTTCTACTGGACTTTTTGCCGCGTCAGTTGTGTACTCTAATGTCCAATCACCACCAAGGTCTGCGTTACCCGTTAAGTCCACTGATGCATTGACCGTTATGTCCGATCCTGAGCTATCAAGTAGGCTGTCGAATTTGTTCATGAAGGCAAGTCCAATATCTCCGGCAGCTACGTTACATCCCAAAATATTGACACTTCCGTGATCTGTAATGTTACTAGCGACGTTGCGCCAGAATTGTTGCATCTCCAGATTGTCCAATGACAGGCTGTCGACAGTTGTATTATTCAATAGGCTAAATGATCCCTCTGAACCTCCTGTTACGAAGCCGATGCTGTCGGCCTGTTTGCCATCGAGAGCATTAACAATACTTTGATATAAGCTATTTAAGGTTGTTTGAGCAGGATCATAGGTGATTACAGTAATACCATCCTTGACGCTATCTTCTAGGATAGAGGCATCGGAAAGATCACCGCGGACGACAAGAATATGATTTTCTGTCGTATTATCATTGAGGCTTAATAGATGATTCCATTGAGATAAAGCCTCTGTATCGAATACTAGACTTAGTGGATTGGTTGCGTCTTTTGGCGGTCCTGTTGGTGGGTATTCCATTACCCAGTCACCATCCAGACCCATCGCTCCAGTGGGGTTATCTGATGCGTAGATCGTGATTTCGGACTCTGATTGAGGGGTGTTGACTAGAGAATCTAGCTTTTTAAGGAATTCAACACCGTCAGTGCCTTTGGCGACTTCAGAGCCTAAAATATTGATGCTTCCCTGAGGAAGGATATGGCTAGATACGTCATCCCAAAAGTCTTGCATTGCTTGTTTTTCCAAGCTGTCTTTGTCGACTTGATGGTCTGCTACGAGGTTAAATTGACCTTCAGCGCCATCTGAAACAAAACTGATGGAGTCCGCTTGTTGCCCATGCAAGGCGTCGGCAATCTTACTGCTAAGACTGTTAAGAGTTTCCGAATTAGGATCATAAGTTAATACTGAAGCGTCTTTGTTTAAAGCTTTTTTAAGGACTTCACCGTCAGCTACGCCATCTGAAAGCACTACAAGGTTAGGATTGTGATTGTCCGTTGGATGCGCGGGTTCAGGGGAGGGTTCAGCACTAACGTCATGCGCAATAGCACCGTCTAGTACAATACGATCTTCTAATAATTGAATAGTTAGAAACCCCATAAAACCCAACTAAATAGTTCGAATCTTTTTAATTATTATATCATATTAAATAATTTACTTTAAACTATCTAACAGTTAATTGTTTTTCTTTCTGTTCCTATAGCTGGTAATTCAATGCAATAGGTAGGCCAGAATGATTGGATTTACAGCGTTAAATTTTATGATAATACGATTTTCAGAAACGCTGTTACATCAAAATAACAATTTAGTTATCGGGTATTCATTAGGCGTTCATTGTTTTTCAGAGCTAATAAAGTAATAAATCTGATTGATTGAGTTTCTGTAATTTTATAGAATAAAAAATATGTCTATTCGATTCGTATGTATACAAACAAATTATCTTCCGAAATTAGGATGCCTAATATAGTTAGATTTTAAAGGTAGATGAACTATCAAAGACAGATATCATTTATGACGACGAATTTGATGTCATTGATAGGCAGATTATTAAGGATCAATTTGATGAATAAAGTTCGATCAGAGACGATAGTTAGGAATCAGATACCAAACTTGTGACGTACCCATGCCCAAGGTTTTCTAACAATGAAATAAAACAGTGAAACTTTTTCACCATAGAGGATTGCAGTACCTTTCAAACCTAACTTAATATCGTCCGGTTTGTCCACCCAATTTGCTTCCGCCACAAAACTAGGTAAGTGCTGCGCGCTGATTGTACTTTCATTAGCAACATAAGTAATGGTAGCTTTACGACTTACTTCCGGATTGATATTTAAGAATATTTTTATTGGAACAGATGGATCAAGGACTACGTTATCATCTTCCGGTATCCAGATACGTACCTTTGTAGCACCCGGGTCATTAATAGACATGATCTTTTCACCAATCTGAACTGGTTTACCCCTCCATGCGTCAGGGTTATCGAGCATGACTACCCCTTCAATAGGAGCCTTAAGCGCCAGCTTCCCAGCTTGCCACTTTGCAAGATCTAGATTGATTTGTTCCTTCTGCAGCTTTAGAGCCAACACGCCAATTTCAGTCCGTGACTTTGGATCCTTCATCCCCAGAGCACGGGCACGCTTCATCTCAGCTTCTAAAATTTCTACCTGTTTCTGAGCGATTTTAAGATTTTGTAAAGGCAGTTCTTTATCATATTCCAATAACACCTCTCCTTTCTGAACATATTGTCCGGGGTCTACGGCAACATGGTCTATCACTCCATTAAGGGGGGCCGTTATCAGATAGGGGTCATTAGCAACAATTTCGCAAGGGGCGACAACTCTCACAGGGACTTGTACGAAAAAAAGGAAGATCAGCAAACCGGTTAATCCGATATAAATTTGCTGTCTGCCGAGCTTCAGCCTTTTAAGTGAAAACCGCGGATTCAGGCGAAGCCAAGCGGCACCATATGCCGGGGTTAGAAAATTTGTGACAAACTTTAAAGTTTCCTCGACCGTTTCCTCTTCAGCAGTCGTGTCCCAGATTTCCAGCCACAACCCCAAAAGAAGATCGCCATCGGCAATAATAGGTAACCAAAGTAGTGTCGCGCCTTTAGTTTTCTGTTGAAGTTGCCTGAAGTCATTGCGGCCTTCGATCATCGAATCTTGGGTCACCACTTGTGGCTTTTTTGGGTCGGCGATACCTTTCACAATAGCTTCCCATTGCTTCGTCTGTGCCGCGTTCTTGTTTGCTTCATGATGACCCGAAACGCCCAAAACTTGAGGCTTTTTTTTCTCCATATCAAACAATACAGCGCGATCATAACGCAGGGCATGGATGGTGTCATTAAGGATAGTGAAAATAAGAGAAGTTCGCTTTTTCGAGCTATACGCCTTCAGACACAATTTGTTGATCACAGCTAAATGTTGCAGCAATGCCGGATTAGATTGTGTTGAAGAAGATTGCGATGCGGTCATGCCGTTCTCTTATTTCTGTGTTTTATCGGTGCTGTTGTTAGGAGAAGAAAAGAAAGGGAATAACGAGCCATTTTCTTCAGGTTGTTTTTCTGTTGTATTCTGTAGCGGTTCTTCCGTCTTTGCTGGAATTGGTTTTTTTTCATCAGGTTTGAAATGTGCGATACCAGACATTCCCGCCTTTAAATCGCCATTCTTATTGTCTATCTCAGCTTCGATACGCACTGTGGCACTTGATGGGTCGATAATCGATCCGATCCTAGAAACCTTTGCCGTTATTTCCTTGTCAGTCTCGTTGAGATCAATCTTAAAAGGTTCGCCAATCTTGATATTTTTTAGCATAGAAGAGGGAATTAACAGCTTAGCAAGCAGTGTCTTATCATTTACGATTTCGATCATTTGCTCGCCTTGATCAGGAAGCTCGTATTCTTCAACAAAAACCTGAACAACTTTACCATCGTATGGAGCCTTTATCACTGTAGCATCTAAGTCACGTTGCGATTTAATCAGTTCAGCTTCAGCGATTGCCACATTTGCTTCTGCTTCTTTTAACTCCGAGCTTGATGCGACATTATCTTTAAATAACTGTTGCTTTGCTTCTAAATCAGTTTTAGCTTTTTCAACGATAGCCTGCGCCTTTTTAAGATTTGCCTGGTGCACCGTATCATCCAGCTGGATTAGTACATCGTTCGTATGAAAATCGTCGCCCATACGCTTGTTAATCTTGATCACAGGAGAACGTAATTCCGCAGAAAGCGATGTCCTTTGCTTCGGATCAATGACCACTTGAAAAGAGTTGTTGTTGTTAGCGTAGTTATCAGTGAATTCAGCGCTTGTGGAATCTAGATAATTATCATCATACTCGTCACTGTTGTCCTGGCCGTAGACCTGACATGCTAAAAGCACGGCTATGGATGCTGCTAAAAAAGTTTTATAATTCATAACTATCTCACGTTATTGATCCACGTCGTTTCAGAATAGTCCGAGATGTGACATTCATTGCACTGCTCATAATAGCAATCTTGATCGCCACTATATTCTGTGTCGAATTCGATGCTGTTGCGAAAATGCTGAGGCAAGCCCATTGAGTTGTTGAGCTGTTCCAACGCATTTTCAAGTTCTCCCAAAGCTCGAAGCGCATTGATTTCGGAAAATGCCGCCTCCGCTTCGTACTTTAAGATGTCAGCTTCATGCAACTTCCCTTGGCGCTGCTCAGTTTTAGCTGCGTGCAGGAGATCCTTGTTCACTTGTTCGAGTTCCTTAGCAAGGATATAGGATTCTAGGTTGTCTTCATAAACTAAGTATGCAAGGCGCACTTGAGCCAATACACCGATAGCCAGCGCTAGGCGGTTTTTTCTTGCTAAAACTTGCCTTTTACGTGCGACAGATCCGGCGGTCATATGCTGTGGAATAGACAGCAAGTCCGCTGTAGCTCGTACACCGGCAGCGAACCAGTCATTGTAGATCAAGAAACGGTTTTGATCATGATAAGGACCAGCGAACAGTTCAATACCCGGGAACATCTGCAAAATGGAGACATGCACCTCATCGACCATGATCCGCTCTTCAATATCTTTTGAATACAACTCGGGACGGTGGAACAGAGCCCAACATTCCAGTTCATTGACATCGTCGATTTCGACATCTATATCTGTCGACTCTATTTCAGCTACCTCAATCTCGATCTGAGAGGGAATTCCCATAAGCAGCTTCAGTTCCGACATGGCGCTGTCATACTCTCGCTCGTAGCTTTGAAGCTGCAGATGGATGTTGATTAGTCGGTTTTTGTTTCTAAGCCCCTGAATTTCAGATATGACCTTTGCGTCCATCTGTCGTTGGAGATTCATCTGCTGTTCTTCTGTTTTGGCGATAATATCCTTAGAAACAGCGAGAGCTCGTCTCGATACAAGGGCTTTCCAGAATTGTTTAGTAACATCAACAACCAAATTCTGCTTAAGCCTTTGGTATTCAAGCTGAGCTATCAGCGCTTTGCTACACTCTTGTCTTGTACGGTAGTAGGCGATACCGAAATCCAACAAATTATAAACGATGTTGACATCCCAACGTCCAGTGTGCTGTGTGGATGAAATGCTTGGAGGTGCTGGAGGACGGTTCGTCAAAGATTCGGAGAAGGAGCCGGTATTTTTTGTTCTGCCGCTTGATTCATAGTTTGCATTGAGCATTGGCAGCATGGCCAGCTTTTGGTGGGTAACAGATTCTCTCTGAATTTCATATTCTTGCTCTTTTACCTGGAGGCTGAGGTTTCGGCATAAAGCGATTTGCACAATATCATCGATAGTAAGAGGACGATCAGGGATGTTGATTCCACAGTAAAGCTGCTGCATATCATAGTCGTTATTCTTCTGACGCAATTTACAATAATCGACTTTTTGATTTCCACATCCTGATAAAGACAGTGCAAGTATAGGTAATGCTAATATTTTCGTTACGAACTTCATTTCTACTCCATAATCGTGACGCGCTTATACAGGATACTAACTTGACCCTGATTACTCTTGATATCTCAACGAAGCCATATTTGTAAAACAAAAAATTTACATATCTCTTTGATTTTACGATGACAACGGCAAACGTGAGGTACTAAGTTGTTGAATTGCAATTTTCAAAAATTTTACATGACAAAGAACTATTTCATGAATATTCACTTTGATATAGTGTGTGTGTAAATGAGAATAGCTTGTGAGCATCCATGCCAGACCTGATCGAAGAAGATAAACCGCTACCGCAATTTCGCAAAGATTTAGAACTTTATCCGGGTCCTGAAGAGTCAGATGGATCACCGACCTTTAACTTATACGATCCAGTTCGTGCGAAATTTTTCAAGCTCAATTGGGGGGAGTCGTTAATTATTCAATTCCTCAAAAAGGGGATGACGCTTGATGAGTTAAAAGAAACAATCGATAAAAAAACGACGCTTCAAGTCACAAAAGATGAGATCAAGTACTATCTACTTGACGCCTTTCGTCATGATCTTCTTTCTGTGATGAAAACCTCAGAGCATTATGACATGGTTGCTGAAAAAAGGAAGATGGGTCCTTTTAAGTGGTTGCTGTTCAACTATCTGTATATTAGGATTCCGCTTCTTAATCCAGACAATTTTTTAACAAATACCGTTCGTTATGTAGAGCCACTTGCAAGCCCGATAGCCTTTGCTATTTATACGGTTCTCAGCCTAACAGGTCTTTTTCTCCTATTTACACGACTGGATACGTTTATCAATACCTTTACTTATTTTTTTAATATTGAAGGTTTTTTTATTTATGCCGTGTCCATTTCCTGCGTGAAAGTTATCCATGAATTCTCTCACGCTTATACAGCGAAACACTTTGGTGTTCGCGTGCCATCAATGGGCGTGGCTTTGATTGTATTATGGCCAGTTCTCTATACAGACGTAACCGATGGCTGGAAGTTAAAAAAACGCAGCCAACGCTTTTATATCTCGGCAGCAGGTATTATAGCAGAGCTCATCATCGCAGGTTTAGCAACCATTGGATGGGCATTTTCCGAGCCCGGTTATTTTCAGAGTGTCTGTTTTGTCATAGCTTCCATTACATGGGTATCGACTCTCGTGATCAATTTAAATCCTGCAATACGTTTTGATGGCTATTACATTCTTGGCGACTTGTGGGGGATAGATAATCTTCAGCAGCGAGCTTTTACCGTAGCGCGATGGAAACTGCGTCAAATTCTGCTTGGAATTGATATGCCTTGCCCAGATAGGAACCTTACTCGAGATCGCCTCTATGGTTTCATTTTTTACTCCATATACACATGGATCTATCGCGTCTCTCTTTACACGACGATCGCTATTTTTGTTTACTTCAAGTTCACCAAAGCATTAGGAGTCTTTCTCTTTTTTATGGAGATTGGCGTCTTTCTAATTTGGCCTATATCGAGTGAAATTCATGCCCTTGCACAGTTAAGAGGTAAAATCACACGAAATCCAAGAATCATGCTGACCTCATTTGTTTTGATGGTTCTGGTTGGATGGTTTGTGTTGCCGTTGCCGCATGAGTTGCAATTTCCTGCAATTACTGCGCCACTATCCCAGCAGATAATTTACATACCTTACGACTCTGTCGTTAAAAATGTTTATGTGAAAAGAAGTGAAATGGTGAAAAAAGATCAGCCTCTGGTAGAGCTGTACTCTCGCGAGCTAAATGCAACGATAGCCACCCAGGATATACAAAAAAAGCTTTACGAAAAACATATAAATATTCTTAGCCTTAATGAAAAAGATCGTCCTTATATTGCCCAGTCGCAAGCAGAGCTCGCCACCACTGATGAAAAGCTCAAAGGATTTTTGCAGACGAAGAAAGAGCTGACCATTAAATCGGATATTGATGGAGAGTTGTATCTTTGGGACACCTCGATACGGCGAGGACAATACGTTCAAAAAGACCGTGTCATCGGTAAAATAGCTGATCTTTCAAAAATTTCAGTAATTGCCTATATACCTGAAAATCAATACAACGACATCCATGAAGGTCAAGAAGTAGTCTTTCGCATTCCTTCAACCAATGAAAAAGTTAATGGTATCGTTGAAAGTATTAATCCCGTAAGAGCATCAGGCCTTCCTCAACCAGCCCTAGGAACGACATATGGTGGAGATATCCCTGTATCTCAAGATCAACAAGGGACGCTTCGTATCGTTGACAGCTATTATACAGCAAAAATTAAGCTTGAGCCAACAGATGTTCAGTTACGCTTTGGTCAACGCGGATACATACAATTACAAGGCCCTTGGCGGTCAAAATTTATGAGTTTCATCCAGTGGGGAATACGTATCTTTTGGCGTGAAAGCGGAGTGTAACTTTCACTTTTATATTTATTCCCAATAGTTTATAGTTGATATTTCTACTTATACCGGGGACCTCATGAGATTGAGCAGTCCGAACTAGGTCAGGACAGGAATGTAGCAGCCTTAAGGATGTAGCTTTATGTCTTGAGACAATCTCCGGTTCTTTTTTATTCCCAAACCTGTTTTTTGTGTTTTCGTTCTGTAGGCTGGAACTCTATCGGAGTATCAGGGATAAGAGGCTTGCGTTTAGCGATAAAAATAGCATGGCTCATACCTGTTTCACTCCAGAAAAGACGAGTTATTTTTTCAAGAAAAAGCAGAACTTTTTTACTTTGATCAAGCCAGGAATGCAGTCCCTTTAAAGGCAGGTAGCGACAAAATCTTTTCAGACGAATGTAGAGAGCATGATAACTTAAGCTCCAGTCGGTGACAATAAGTTCTGTTTCAGCAAGCTCCGCAAAACGCTGAAGAGCATCGTCAGTATCGATATCAAGAGCGGTAGAGCAAACGACATATCCCTCATCTTTTACCACCCGTGCTAATTCTGCGAAGAAGTGACGATACACTTTTGGAGCAACATCTCCAATCACATCAGTACAAATGACCAGATCATAATAGCTATCTTCGACTAACGTTTTAGGTAAGAAGTCTTGTTTCAGCTCCAACCCCTTTCCCTCTAATCGCTTTAGCGCATTAGCAGCGATATCGATACTTTCGACTGAAGCGCCCATTTTCTGTAACAGTAGTGACAGCGCACCATATCCGCACCCCAGATCACCAGTTTTTTTACCCTGAGGGTTGACATAGGCTAGGATAAGATCTCTAGTTCTCTGAATTCTTTCTCTTTCCATGCAGTTACGCTGTGGATTGAACTGCTCAGGATCATCCAGCCAAAGGCGCTCGAACCGTGCCTGCACTTCTTGACGTGAAAAAGGATCTACCTTTTGTTCTTCAGGCACTTTGTTGTCACTTTGTACTACATCTAATTTTCCCATATCACTGCTCCGTTAGCAATATTTCAATAGGCATTTTGGGCGTTCGCGGCTCTATTGCCCGGTTGATGAATAAACGGAACCAAACCTCAAGGATCAACAGGGCCCAAAGATAACGAAAATGAAGCTGTCTTGATTTTGGAGTTGCCAATACTTTGTCTAACCATGATTTCGAAAGCAGTCCGATCTCCATTAAAGTTCCCGTTTTCAGTTTTTCGAAGACACCGCTCAGCCCTGACAGCTCTACCCAAGAAGCCAATAACGCCTTTCTTGTGACTTTAGGTCTATTCACGAACTGTTCCGGATAAATATTTTTTAGCAACACTTTTAAAACTGATGCCGTCTCGTTGATTGACAGCTCTTCAGGTTCCGGTAAACCAGCTAAGTATTCGATTAACTCTTGATCTAGAAAAGGGGACATCCATGTTAGATTGCGAGCTTGTGTTAATTTTTCATATTGGAAAATATAACAATCGGCAAGCCGTGTTTTCACGTCGAAATAGAGAAAGGAAGAGACTCGTGATTGAACACGCGATAAGTGATAAAATTTGTGTAAGAACACTTCCGGGTCAAACAATCCCGCCAATTTTGGAGAGGCGCTTCGCATCATCGACTCGTCAAACAACGCATTTTGCCTCAAGTACTCATATTGCCATGGGTTTGTCCGCGATTCTTTAAGCATGCGAAACGCCGTCGAGGGGTTTATTCTGTTTAAAAAAGGTATTAGGACACTGTATGCCAACTGTTTAGATAAGTGTAGCATTCTGACCGGCATGCTGATACGCTGTTCGTTCACTGTGTATCGGTTATGACCAGCTAACAGTTCATCGCTTCCCATTCCCGAGAAAACGGTGTTTACCTTTTCAGCAGCCATGCCCGCAAGTTGCCATGTAGCGACAATATTTGGGTCAGCTAGAGGTTCGTCCAGATGCCAAACGATCTCGGACAGATGATCCAGGTACTCCTCTGGGGTAATCAACTTTTTGTGGCACGCAAGATTTAAACGATTGCATACGATACCCGATGCTTCCAAGTCTTCTTCATTTTCCCCTTGAAAAGCCACGGAGAATGCAGGGAGTCCCTCAGTATGCATCTCTTTTTGTACATAATATGCTGCCGTAGCTGAACCTAGTCCTCCCGAAACAAAACACCCTACAGAATTTCTGCCCTCAACTCTTTTTTTTGTCGAAGCCTGCAGTTCTGAGTCTAATTGTTTGGCAATGACGTTTTTATGTTTTTGAAGCGGTTTTTCAAAAAAGGAACTGTACGACCAATAAGACTCTATCGATTTGCTGTTATTGAAACGAAATAGCAGATAGTGTCCCGGAAGCAGCTTGCTAACCTCTTTCACAGGGGTTAAATCTTGAGGAAAATAGCCAAAATACAAATATGACGATAAAGCGTCGTCGGCAGGAGATAAAGGAACCGCCCCTGTTGCTAATATAGCCTTTAAGTGCGTGGAAAAAAGAAAGTGATGATCGTCATGATACCAGTAAAGAGGTTTTTTTCCGATCCTGTCTCGAACAATCAGGATCAATTCCTGATGCGGATCCAGGATCATGATTGCAAATTCTCCGTCCAGTTTTTCTACAAATGATACTCCCCAGTGTTCATAGGCATGCACCACCAATTCTGCCGCTGTACCAGTACGAAAATGGTACCCCTGTTGCTTCAGTTTCTTTTCTAATTCTTTCGTATTGTAGATTTCACCTTCTATTCCGCCGATGATTGTCTTTTTTTCGTTGACAGCCAACTTAGAACCTGAAGTTGCAATTTGGATGTTATTATACGTGTGCAGATCGCGAATAGCGCCATCTCCACACTGAATAACATCAATCATCGGTTGAATCAGATGGTTAACCTGAAAAACATCGGGATATACAATTCCTGCTAATCCTTTCATACAGTAAGTGATAACGAAAAGCGGCACACATTGCAATTCAAATCATGATCGCTCAATCAGCCTAGCGATATTTTTTTGTATCTGTAGCACATAAGGCGGGATGCGATCTGTGATTAGCTCCGGAGCATGTTCTTTTTCAGCACGCAAACAATACCAAGTCAGGTGCAAGCTCTCAAGTTTTGTTGTTGAACACCCTTTGGCCACAATCGTTTTTATTGAGATGCATCCGTTGGCAATATCATAGATAGTGCTTTCGTTTGCTCGTGTTTCCGAAATATCAAGATACTGTAAGTTAGAGTGTTTTGCTAGTGGAGATATCGCTTCAGTATCAATCTTTAAGCACCCCTTGATTGTCAAGTTTTTTAAGGCCGCTATTCTTGCAACTGCCCTAAGAACTTCGTTAGTTGCTTGGCAATATGCAAGATCAAGTTCCTCCAACTCTGAAAATCTTCCAATTCGGAGCAAGGAACTTTCCGTAAGAGAAGAGCAGTGGGCAAGACGTAACGAAATAAGATGGTTGCTTGCTCGATTATTGATAAAACCATGCAAACCAGAATCGCTCATGTCAGTACGTGAAAGATCAAGTTTCGTGATGTTATTACACATGGATGAGGTTAAACGGCTTATAGAACTTGTTGATAAGCGATTCTGTGACAGATCAAACTCTTCTAACCGTGAAAGTTGAGAGATTTTTCCGGTTTTCTTTAGTTTTTTTATTCCGCAACCTTGTAAGGAGAGAGCCCTCAAGTCGGAAAAATTTTTATCGATAAATTCAACAGCTTCATTATCGATATCGGTGCAATCATTTAAGTGTAAACTTTTGAGCTTCGGAGCATATTTTCCGAGGGTACCTAAGGTAGTTATCGAAAAGATACGCTCCACGGAAGGTACTAGCTTTCTTTCACGCAGGGGAATAACATTGAATTCTTCGAGGCAAATACCGCAAGATTGTAATAGATTTTTCAATTGTTTACCTTGAACAGTAAATTCTGCCGCTGTTTTTTCTAGTTCATATTTTGTAAAATGAATAATCGCTATAGAAAGTAACAAGTCTATTGTTGACTGTAATATTTTATTAATCGGTACATTTCTATATTCTTTTAAAACGCCGATGATACTTTCTACTATATTCTGATAGCGCCCAAGAGGAATATCATTCACATTTTCCATGAGCCATGAAAAAACCAATTTTGCTAAAGAGTGCACTTGATACTTGCCGCTTAAGCATAGAAAGACATGCCAATTGTTCTTATCGATACAGATATTTCCGGATATCAAATAGTTCATCATCAGCATAAACTCGTTGGAGTTTTCTTCTGTAATATGAACAACTCCCTCATCATCGGCATTTTCGTGCCACTTTTCTATTGGAGGGAATAATGAACACATGATGTGAAAATTATAATGAAAATGCTCACATAATTTGACAGGCCTGCTACTTCTTCGTAAACCGTTACACCTCTTTGCAAGTTTGCCAATTTCTAGTACGCTATCTGTACAAGAATAAATTTTTTTAAGCAGCAGAGGTTTTTTTCTGATTATCTTCCAACAGCAATCTTGATGTTCAGACATATCTAAAGCGTGTTTATTTGTTCTTTTTCCGTCTATAATGCAAGCAGCAATAAGCCAATGGATGACCTCATTTTCAGTCGATTCTTTTTTGTGTTTAAAATATTGGCTTAAGACATGCGCTGGAGGAACTGTTGTCCAGTTTTCATAAAGATCACTGGCAGGATCATAACGTCTAGGATCGATCAAACAAAAACACTGGATAATCAAGTCGGCGTCTTCTTCTGCACAACCTAATTGTAGTTTTTCTATGACCGATTGCGATTGGCACTGAGTTTTTTTTTCGATATGTTGGCGAAATGTCACAGAACTTGATAAGAACCATTCAGCTTCCGGCATTTTCTTTACTACATGTTTGAGCATTTTTTCCATCGACGACATGCACTCTACTAACTCTTCGAAAGTTTTTTCTGCGATATACTTGACCCCTTGAAGCTCTGGTCTTAACGGTGTTTTTTGCATCGCTTCCATGAACGATTCCGGATTGCAATGAGAGAGTTCTCTGCGATGGACTCCTATATTCCCTGTAGTCATAGGCACCTCACTGTGAGTGGTTTATGTCATCTTCACTAGAAGTTGTAAGAGCAGATATTTTAATATCCCAAAAAATTTTGCAAGTGGTTCTATAGATAGAGTTGGTGATTTTTTTTTGCAAAAGAAAATTGATTAAAATAATTATTAAACACATTTAATTTGAATTATTGGTCAGCCAATTAGAAATTAAAGATGGAATGTTTCGCAAGCTTCCTTGCGAAGATGGCGATGCCGGTGATTCTGCCGTTTGAGAAGGTGAGCGTTCAGGAACGACCCATTCATCGGGATCGTCAACATCATCTTTGCTCAGGTTGAACGTTTGGTATCTTTCAACGATCGGTTTATACTCTTCAAGGCAGGGGTCGTTAGACAGGAAAGTATCGAGAAGTAAAAAATACATCATTTTTCCACAAGTATTCGGGTGATATAATTTTTTGAGCAATTCAGTCCTAGGGGGGAGTCTGAGTTGCTCAATAAACGCATTCCATTTGTTGCATAAATTAGGATCTTTTATTCCAAGAAGGCTTTTTGCTGCGCAGAGCAGTAAAAAACATTTATGATAATTTTTTATTGAACGTGTAGGTTCTTTTAAAAATATCATGATAGCATCCAAACCTCGTTGAGCAAGTTTTGAAAGGATTACGGTTTTTTCTCTTTTTTCTACGATAGCTTTAGGATAGGCAAGTCTGATATTAAGGTATTTGCTAATCTCATGATCCAGTTTGGCTCCTTCATCGCTGAAGAAAGTGAAGTCATCAGTAGGCATGGCTGTTTGGAGTTGATCAAGAATTGATGAGGCAAAAGAGATTGATTCAAATGTAGGTCTGAGGTCGAGCTTAGGACAGACTGAAACCGCAATTAGAAGTAACATTTTCCTTACCTGGCAATTGAGCTCACCAGAATCCAAAATCACCTTCAGGTAGCCTTCATTCTCAAAATACTCTTCAATGCTATTTAGCTTCTTTTCAATAGCCTCAAAATGCTTGGTTCTTAGAGAGCTTGGGAATTTCTGTTTATGCTTTATAATTGCAGGCATTAGGTTAAGGTAAGGGAAATAGCGGATATGTTGCTGTTTCACAGAATCGCATTTATGCAAGAAGTCAATCACTCTATCCAGTGTGATTGATAGATAACCGAGAAGGTCCGAAGCTGTTTGAAAAATCTCTTTTTTAGCATTCTGCAGAGCTTTTAGAAGTTCAGAATTGAGAGGATTTTCAGGCGTAAGTGAGCCATCTAATAATTTCAGGAGTTCAAGTAAATATCGATCGAGAATAATCGTGTTTTTTTGAATGTTTGATAGATTTTCCAAACATAATGCAGGACCATTTTCTGCTGGATTCCATCGGAAAAGCAACGAAGTGAATGTTTTTTTGATGCGCATAGCTCGGTAAATAGGCAAGTCAGACCTAATGACCGTACTGATTCTATCTTCAAATTCGGCAAGAGACTCTGTATACGCGCTCAATTTATATTCAGAAAATTGAAACCTCTTTAAAATACAGTGCAAAGCCCGAATCAAGGGATCAGCAATTACCGCAATGCCCGAGCTGTCATATTGGAACAATCCCCAATCATTCAGAAAACGGCAGACGGTGTATGTTTTATCTTGAGTATGTTCTGAAAGATTGGCATGCATAGCTACTGCTATAGAGAAATAGATATAGTATTTTTCAAGTGTCCTACTACGGAGATCCAGAAACTCGCTAAGAGACATTTTCCTATTTGGGACAGAACTTCTTATAAAAGCAAGCTCAGTAGAAATTCGTTTTTCTTTGGCTGTAGTAAGGATACCCAGAATTTGCTCTATGACCGGTTGTAAGAGATTTTCCATTGATTTTTTAAATTGTATACGCTTTTGAATACCTTCGTAAGACAAAAAATACTTATTGACCATATTGAAATCGCAATACAACTGATCAGCCATTTGATCCAAGACATGCCTTATAGTGTGAATTCCAGATAGCTCAAGTAGAGGTTTGTTATCATTTTTTAGAACTGAAATTTTGTGTTTTTCAGTTTTCAACTGAATATCCAATAATGATAGAGAAGTCGTCTGAAAGAGGTATTGGGGGCAGGGGCGATGCAAAGTATAAGGTTGTGATTCAGCATTACGGTAAATAACTTTAGATTTCAGATGAATTTTTAACAGTTTGTTCAAGAGAATTTGTAATAACTTCCCTAGGTCGCCGTTTTTGTGAAACTTTAAAGGATGAAAATATTCTATCAGCTCTTTAAGGTTATATTTTTTTAGTAAAACCTCTCTAAAATGAATAAATGCCTTTTTTTCAATTCTAGAGTAATTTGTGAACAAAAAAACCATCTGCATTAAATCTTCACGAAAAACTTCTATATCTAATTTTGGGAAACGATTTATGATAATTGATTCCAATTCTTCAGATTTTATGAGTGTTTTAATAAATACTTCATGATTACGTAAGTAATTAAGCGCTTCATGAAAACGTTTTTTTTGTGCTAATAGATTCTCTTCAGGAAATGGCTTTAAAGAAAATAGATCACGTCCAAAATATAACCATAAACGTTCGGAAGCTTTTTTTACCTCTTTATAAGAAAGCTTAGGTAATTTTTCATAAGGGATCTTCTCTATCGTTGAGGTGATTATTGAGAGAATCGTCACATTTTCTTCGTTTTTCGATCCTTTTTTAAAAGGCCAGATGTTCGTCGACCTGTGTTCTTGAAACTCTTTAATTTTTCTGAGTTTCTCAAGCGTCGTATCATCGAGAAAGTCAAGTAAGTAAGGAGCCAGCGAAAGATAAAGATAAACCTCGAAAAAGTCCCTGTGTATCGTTTCTCCCTTTCTATTGATAAAAATTTCAACATCTTCAACAGCTTCCGCTATTTTTTTTATTAAGAAAGGAATACAAATTCTTGAAAACTCCTGATAATCCAGAACACAGCGCTGCGTCATTGTCGCTACGCTTTCAGCGTTATATTGCCCATCGCGTTCCAACTCCTCGAAAGCTTTGAATTTTTTAAGGATGTCGCAGAAAGAATTGAAACTTCGGTGTTCTATTCCGGTTTCGGGTAAAGTACCAAGCTTTTCAAGAATACGTTGTAAAGCGATCCAATCTTTAGAGTGAGGAGCGATATAAATAGTTTGCTGTTCACCATTGAACGCCTTCGTTTGTTTGTTAACAGACCAATGAAATTGACGCAGAGCATGAATACAGCTGGATATTTGAGAGGCATCTTGGCAGTTAGAGGTTTGGAGCTTGCTGCTAATCCGTTTAGCTTCGGCATATATTTTCGATTCAGGGGGGATTGCCTTAAGTCCAACAGTCTCATTGAACAACTTCCGTAAACGGTACATCAATATTGACGGATGTGTGTTTAATTTAGCTACTGCAGCCCCTTGCTTCAGCCAAGGTTCAGTGATCGTTTTGACCCGTAATTCTAGATCTTGTGCAATTCTTTTTTCCTGCCATTGATGAACCGTATCGCGCCATGACAAACTGCTTTCTGCCTCGGCACTCAATCCGGTAAGAAGATCGCAAAAATCCTGTACGTTAGAAGATCTACAAGGTAGAGAAACCGTCATGGGAGATGATGGATAAAAGTGCTTACAAGAGAAGCAGCAAGTTTTGCTGTGATATTGTCTACATCATATTTTGGGCAGAGCTCAACCACATCAAAACAGCACACATTGCCGCTAGCGGCAAGTTTTATTATCGCAGGAGTCACATACCACGGCATGATTCCCATTACCTGAGGAGCGCTCACTCCTGGTGCTACCGATGCATTGAAAGCATCCAGGCAGATAGATAAATAGACATGTTTGCTCTGCAACTGATCGATTACAGGGGAGGCAGCACTGCTTCCAAGTTCATGCAGCTCCTCAGCTTTAATGTACGTTACATGAAGTTCAGAAGCCCGATCAAAAAGCCCCCTTGTATTTCCCGTTTCTTGTATTCCAAGACAAGTATAGGAGAAGGGCAGCCCTTTGATTTGGCGGTCTCTTGCGATCTGTAAAAAAGGAGTGCCGGACGTTGAAACGCTTCCCTCATCCCTCAGATCAAAGTGCGCATCGACATTCACAATTTCAAGATCTTCAAAATTACGGTATGATGCAATACCTTGATAAGATCCCCATGCGGTCTCGTGGCCTCCTCCGCAAATTATCGGAAGGAATCCCTTATTGAGAAGAAACCCGACAGCATCACCTAATGCTTTTTGCGCAGATTCAAGATCTCCGGATTTACATCGGATATCGCCCGCATCAATAAGTGTCATTGAAGCATCGCGATGAAAAGGAAGGCCGGCCAAAGCACCGCGCAAGGCTTCAGGTCCATTAATAGCCCCTTCTCGTCCCTGATTTCTCTTCACACCTTCATCGCTTGCAAAACCCAAGATCGCTACCTGCGATTTTGAGCCTGATTCGGGAAGCTCCTTATTGAGGTCGACACATTTTATCGCATGATGGAAACGTGGATGTCCCGCGCCATCGTCGCGACCACACCATATGGAATGTGAAGCAGGAACATAGAGATCATTGCATATATTCATCGCATCCTTTTAGCACACTTTCAGCTCAATTGTCTATAGAGCTCAGAGTTTTGTTTCTGAAGCCATTCCCTAAGTTTAGGAACATCTATAAGTCAACTTTTGCTAGATGAATAAGAAAATACTGAATCAGCCTTAAGATATAACGCTGATCTTGTGTTATCTTAAACAACTCACCACTTATGTTTTTAGCAAACTTATCTGCATCGATCGTCCATGCGGTTATGGAAACAACCCCTGATGCAGCCTTTCGACACCCCTTTTGCCAGTATGATTGGGATTTCTTTTTATCGGACGTTCCTTCTATAAGTTCCTTAATCAACTTCATCAATCGCTTCTGCAAATCTTCATTAACCTGCGCGCGAAGAGCGTCTTCTTCCTTTAGAAAAATTAACTTAGGGCTCCACTCATCTCCATTCCTTTGGAAAAGGATCGTATTTGCTAACTCAATTGGCATAATACTGGAACCGCTATTTTTGATTTTATTCAGACCTTTTTGAAGATATTGACCAACGATGTTTTGAACGTACTTAAGAAGAGAGTTAATCGCTATTAAATTTTCACCTTTTCCTAATTTGACAACGGCAATCTTTAATTTTTCCGAATAGATCTTGTTCATTGCTTTATTAAATTCTTCATCTTTAGAATCATAAAGACCAAAAGGATAACTAGACCTGTCAGGCACGTTGAATTGCGGCGTTTTTAAGACCAGTTCATTGATAATGATGCAGAACGCATAAGGTGTCAGGTAGCTTTTGATTTGTTCTACCAGATAGCTTGAGAACTGGTTATTTAGAAGGAACGCAAAAATGATAGCCAAGTCTGGATATGATTTTATCAGACTACAAAGATACTCTTTCAAAGCGTCTGATAAATCAGTTGATTCCTCATCAATGTTCTTCAAGGAAATATTGCCGTTGCTAAAATCTAAAAGAAAAGTAGCGACAGCATCGATAAGAGTAAGAACGATCTTTCTTTCTTGAATGGTTGAGTTACGAGAGTCCTGAAAAATATTTTTTCTTACAGCATTGTGGATCGATTGAAAGAAGATCTCGCGATGTTCGTCAGAAAATCCATTAAGAAATTCCGGAAAATAGTGAGTTGCAGTACGGATAAAGAACAATGCAGATTCTACAACTTGCTTCTCTTTATAATTAAGATCATCAGAATCGTCAGTCTGATTTTCAACAACTTCAAAAGACTCCATGATGTGTTGAGATAGATCAGGCAGGCCGCAGGTAAATGGAGCGTCATCCGCCATCGATGCAAAATCCAGAGGAGGGGATTGCGTCTGGAAATTCCCTATATCAGCGAAAATCCCCTTAACTAGTTGGAATTTCTCCGCGTCAGTATTCTTAGTTTCTATGGCTTGCAATTTATTATAAAAGTCCCGGAGAGATTTTTGTGCATCCAAACTCAATTGAGAAAAACATCCAACGGCTAATTGAATAGTGCTAAAACAGCACTTTTCATTAACCGGCTGATACTCTCTGTTTAACGAAGTTGTTAACTCATTTACAGCATGAATAACACGTTGAGTGAATTCTTTCGAGTTTGGAGTGGCACTATCGAAAACTGTCGACACTAGAAGTTTTCCACCAAATCATCAAGCTTATCTTCTTCTTTTTCTTCTTTTTCTTCTTTCACGCTTTCTTGCTCATTCTCTCCCCATACATAGGAGGAAATACTTCTCCACATAGTGGAACTTGCCTCCACAACTGCCGAGCCCGCGTCAACAACTGAGGGGATGTGTGTCTGTACAACACGACACCCTTTTAGGAGGGGACTAGGAACCGATTCGTAAAGTTTTTTAATATCTAGCTGCTGATAAGAAAGTTTCGAACTCTGTATAACTTTCGGCTTGGGTTCCTCATGAGGCAATCGCGCACTCTTTCCATAGACATGGTGTTTAAAAGTTTCGAGATCATACAAAATCGAAATTTTTTTGTTTTCTGGGAGAGGAAGACATTTTCTTCCGTGAAGATAAATTAATCCATCAGCGCTATTCTTTAGCTTTTTTTCGATTTCGGCCAAATCTTCATCGATTTTTTTATACCCCGCCTGCAACAAGGACTTTTTCATGCGCAATGCTAAAAAAAGGTGTAGTATAAGGGAAAGTGGATTGCCAATATAAGGGGCTTGACCATTAAGGTGCCTCTTAAGCAAAGTTACTTTCATAGTAATACTATTTTCAAAGTTGCTAATTAGATTATTAACTTCAGCTGTCACTTTGCCATTTTTTAAAAAAAAGTAACTTTCCAGTAATTCATAACATTCAGGGATTGCTTTTTCGATCGTATCAACTTGGTAAGAAAATCCACACTCGGAAAACTTCTCAAGTTTTCTGATATAAAACTCATGCTTTTTATTAAAAAAAAGTTCAGAAGCCTCCTGGTAACTTTTATGCCAATCGCTAGAAAATATCGTTTTAAGTTCTGAAATAAAATTTTGTTTTTCCATAGACAACGATAACTGGGATTTCACAGATAACAACTGCGAAATATTCACTAACCCTGTACGGATTGGGGAGGGATAACTATAGATTCGGTCTAGAGCGATTTTCGTATACAAGTACACTCTTTCCAGTGAATGTTTTGGCGACATCTCTGGTTTAGCTAAAAAATCCTGTAAAAAAGCGACCGACTGAGAAACATTTTCGTAGAAGCCTTTCATAGTTTTGTCTAGCGTATCATGTTGATCGTTGGAGAAGATTTGTTCACTCATTTCACACACGCGAAAGCAAGCATGCATTAGTTCTTCAGCCCTTCTATTAAGATCTATGAAATTCAGCCGGTGAAACTCACATGTTTCAAGTAACGGTTCTGATAACCTCTCCTTACAAAAAAACGTATGCAAAGTCTCTAGAGTTTTATCATTTTCAGCTTCATAATCATCAAGTGTTTTATAATTACCTAAAATCCTCACCTCAGTTACTTCAGTTATACTTGACATTGTCACTCCTTATACCTGGTTCCTTTCAGATAAGTTGCATTAGGAATCAATGCACCTTGATGATAGAGAATTTCAGAGTAGTGTTTACAGGGAAATACAATAAAATCTGCTCGATGACTATTTTTCAGGATGCCTACATGATCCATTTTTAACGCTTTGGCGGCGCGCACGGTAATTCCCGCTAAAGTCTCTGCCATTGTAAGATGCTCATACGCTCCAATAAGAGCTGCTTGAAGTAGAAGAAGCCCCATAGGTGCAGAACCTGGGTTCCAATCTGAAGCGATTGCAACCCCTAATCCACCATCAATCATTTTTCTCGCCGGAGCAAACGGAAGACCTAATCCCAGCGAAGCTCCCGGGAGAACCACCGGAACAACATCGCTTTGCGCAAGCAGTTTCAGAGAACCTTCATCAGACACTTCCAGGTGGTCAGCACTTGCAGCCTCGACCTCTGCAGCAAGCGCCGCGCCCCCCAAAGAAAACTGATCGGCATGAACGGTAATTGCAAAACCTAGATTTTTTGCCTGTATCAAGTATCGCTTTGCTTCATCGACAGAAAAGGCTCCTTTTTCGACAAAAATATCGACACGGCTCGCCAGATCCCGTTCAATCACTTCAGGTAGCAGCTTGTTCACAATCATGTCCAGATATTTTTGATGTGAAGAAAATTCCTTAGGAAGTGTATGTGCTGCTAGACAAGTTGGAATCAACGTCATTTCCGTCTTCTGTTGGGCAAGAGCAATAGACTTTAGCATCTTAAGTTCATCTTCAATCGAAAGACCGTAACCGCTTTTAATCTCACATGTCGTCACGCCCGCCCGACACATCGCATCCAGTCGACCAAGAATACCTTGCGTTAGCTCTTCCAAAGACGCTTGACGTGTTTTTTCGACCGTATCCAAGATGCCCCCGCCTTCAGCAGCAATCTCTTGGTAAGTTTTGCCACTTAGACGCATTGCATAGTCACGAGGCCGCTCTCCTCCGAAACAGATATGTGTATGAGCATCAATGAAGCCCGGCAGTGCCACGGCAGGGTAGTCGATCTCTTCGATAGCAACATCAAGACCGCAAAGCTCGTCAAACTTTCCCACAGCCTCAATCACGCCATCGCAAACGCAAATACCTCCAGAAGGAATAACCTCAAGCCGATCATCGGATATTGGACCGCGCGGTGGAAGACCGTCCATAGTAACCACCTGTTCAAACGGACCAATAAGTTTGAGCTTTTTATCTAACACCATCAGTTAATCCAAATCTTTTTGCACACTCCTTCGCATCCTGGTACCCCGCATCTGCATGTCTGACAACACCCGTTGCAGGATCATTGAACAATACCCGTGTTAGGCAACGCTCGGCGCGGTCGGTACCGTCTGCTACAATCACCATTCCCGCATGTTGCGAATAGCCTATCCCTACACCGCCGCCATGATGAAAAGACACCCAAGTCGCACCACTGCTGCAGTTGGTAAGAAGGTTTAAAAGAGGCCAATCGGAAATCGCGTCGGAACCATCTAACATCGCCTCCGTTTCGCGGAAAGGTGAGGCGACCGAACCCGTGTCTAGGTGGTCGCGTCCGATAACGATCGGAGCTTTAACAATCCGTTTTCTTACAAGATCGTTAAAAATCAGCCCCGCCTTAGCACGCTCCCCAAGGCCTAACCAGCATATTCGCGCTGGCAACCCCTGAAATTCCACGCATTTTTCAGCAGCTTGAAGCCAACGAATCAAGTGTTTGTTTTCCGGAAAAGCTTTAATCAACGCCTCATCTGTTTTTCTTATATCCTCAGGATCGCCGGAAAGAGCAACCCAGCGGAACGGTCCTTTTCCCTCGCAAAAGAGGGGACGGATATATTCCGGGACGAACCCCGGGATATCGAATGCGCGCTCTTCACCTCCTTGCTTTGCAAATTCACGTAAGTTATTGCCATAATCAAAAACAATCGTTCCATGTTTTTGCATTTGGAGCAGGGCATGGACATGCTCTGCCATGCTTGCCAAAGAACGGTTGATGTAGGTCTTCGGGTCGGACTTTCGTAAAGCTTCCGCGGCTTCCAAAGTCATCCCGCTAGGAATATAGCCATTCAGCGGATCATGAGCAGAAGTTTGATCCGTCGCCATATCAGGAGTGATCCCATCCTTGATAAGTTTCTTCAACGTCGTTCCGATATCGCCGACTAGTCCGACTGATAACGCATCCTTTTTTTTCAGCGCATGCTTTATCCAGTCGATCGCTTCTTCATAATTTGACGTCATCCTGTCGATATAGCGCGTTTCCAGCCGTTTTTCAATCCGTTTAGGGTCGATATCAACACCTAATACCACGCCCCCATTCATCGTTACTGCCAGAGGTTGTGCACCTCCCATGCCGCCTAAACCGCCAGTGACAATCAGTTTTCCCTTGAGCGTACCATCATAGTGCTTTCGCGCCGCAGCAGCGAACGTCTCGTACGTTCCCTGTAAAATACCTTGTGAAGCAATGTAGATCCAGCTGCCCGCCGTCATCTGACCGAACATAGTCAGGCCACGATCTTTCAACTCATTGAACACCTCCCACGTTGCCCAGTGAGGCACCAGGTTGCTGTTTGCGATCAGTACACGAGGCGCTTCCGGGTGCGTTGGCAAGACCGCTACCGGTTTTCCCGATTGCACCAGCAAACTAGTATTGTCGTCCATCGTCAGCAGTATTTTAATGATCTCGCGGACTGACTCCACATTGCGTGCAGCTTGACCCGTGCCCCCATAGACGATCAGGTTTTCCGGATCTTCGGCAACTTCGGAGTCTAGGTTATTTAGCAGCATCCGTAGCGGCGCTTCCGTCTGCCACGAACGCGCATTCAGCTTACCACCCCGTGGAGCACGGTAGTGAGGATGTTTTGCATAAGTCTCAAGGAAAGCATCTATTTCTGTGTGATCTGCCGTTTTCGTCATTTCCGATCCTTATGGGTGTAGGATTTCGCGCGCCTTGGCTATGTCGTCAGAGATGATCCTGTCCTCTGTAAGCTGCGGCACAACGGAGCGCAATTTTCTATATAACGTTCCCGTACCTAGCCCAAGCTTAGTGATCCCTCGCATGTCGATTGCTTGTGCGGCGGCAACCATTTCTGCTGCTAATATGGTATAGGTGTTTTCAATGATTTTTTTCAACTTTCGAGCTGACGTCATCCCCATGGACACATGATCTTCAACACCCACATTACCCGGAATCGAATCGGTACATGCCGGATTTGCAAGAATTTTGTTTTCATTTACCAAAGAAGCGCTAAGATACTGTGCCGCCATATATCCCGAATCCACTCCCTCATCAGGAGCAAGGAAAGCCGGCAGCCCGCTCAGGTGAGGGTTGAGCAGCAGCTCAAGTCGCCGTTCAGAAATATTTCCTAATTCAGCAACAGCCATCGCGGCAAAGTCATACGCCATTGCAAGAGGCTGCCCGTGAAAATTGCCCCCGCTTAATATCAACTCCTCATCAGGAAACACCAGAGGATTGTCCGTTACAGCGTTAAGCTCTCTTTCGATGACCCCTTTTGCATAATCTAAAGCCTCTCTGCTCGGACCATGAACCTGAGGAGCGCAACGGATAGAGTAAGAGTCTTGCACCTTATTGCGCTCCGTTGTCAAATCAAAGAGATATGATCCTTCAAGTTGGTTTAGAATGCGTTCTGCAGAAATTTGCTGGCCTTTTTGGTTCCGCAGCTCGTGAATATAAGGGTGTAAAGCATTCGGTGAGCCAACCATAGCTTCATAAGTCAAAGCTGTGATCTTTTCCGCATATTCAAGCAGTTCCAATGCCTTCCAGAGTGCCAATCCGCCAACGGACAACATGATTTGCGTTCCATTGATCAACCCCAACCCTTCCTTTTCAGCCAAAATGATCGGCTCCAACCCAGCCTGAGCAAGCGCCTCTTTTGAAGGAATCACCTTTCCCTTGTAAAGGACCCTGCCATGTCCGATTAAGGGAAGCGCAAGATGCGCCAATGGCGCCAAGTCTCCACTTGCGCCAACGGAGCCATACTCAGGAATCAAAGGGTAGATTTCGCGGTTGATCAATTCTTTCAAGAGGTTGCATATCTCAATGCGCACCCCGGTATGCCCCTTGACAAGAACATTTAAGCGCAGCGCCACCGCTAACCGCGTTTCCGGTATAGGCAATGGATCGCCCCAGCCTGCTGCATGGCTTTTGAGAATGTTTTCTTGCAGATGAAGCAGCTTATCTTTGCTGATTTTTTTGTTAGCGAAATAACCGAATCCCGTATTGATTCCGTAGACCGCCTTAGCTTGGCGAGCTACGGAAACAACATAAGAATGCGCACGCTCCAGCTTTAATTCTACATCGTTACCAAGCTCAATACCTGCGCCGTAAGCAATCGATGCAGCTTTTTCTAACGAAAGATCTTTTCCGTTGATCTCAATACAGCAAAGAGTCGTCATAATCATGCCCTCATAACAGTCTCAGGGCATCATAGGTATAAACAAAAAAATAGAAAAGGAAAATATGAAAGCTTATAAGTTGTCATACTCATCATCGTCGTTGCCGTTCATACCATTGATTGCAAGGCCTGGGTGAATAATGACTCCTAAAGCAAATTTCGTAACCGCAACGGCTCCCGAAACGACGTTTATTGGTACGTTCAAGACCATTCCGATCGTACCCAAAAAAGCATTTTTTATTGACTTACCTAGATCTCTAAAGCCGTAAGGTTGATTCAGTCTTGAATAGTTACTATCGAAAGAACCACGCAAAACCAATGCAAATAAACTACCTAGTAATTTAAAAGGATTGACTACCAAAACGGTAATTGAAGCGACTGTCGCTAGAAAAACATTTTGAATTTCATTAATGATGCCTATGACGCATATCTTCCGTCCCTCGCATTGACCAATCTGCTCATTCGCGACGAGAGGACGATGAAAAACCCTCTGAACCATGACGAATGGATTGAGTCGATCAAGTTTCCTTTCATCATCTACACTCTGAGGATACCAATCTTTTGCAACTCTCATTATTGTTTGCTCCATAATGTAATAAAATTGCTTATAGACAGAGGCGCCATAACAGGCGCCTCGGAGAAAATGGATCTTTAGTGTTAGGTAGTTGCTTTAGGAATTTTGATAGCTGCTTTAGGAATGATGACAGCACCAGTTAGATATTTTAGTTCGTCAGTCACAAGAGCAAATGGACGTACCAAAAGAGCTCCTACGGCGCTGGCAGTAGCTTTGATTGGAGTGATGCAATGATTCCAATCTTCACCCTGTCCTGTTAAACACTCAAAGGTTTTTCTCAAAGTTTCAAAGAATTTTTCAGCAACGAACAAAACGTTTTTGAAAGCATTGCCGAGTTCTTCAAATCCGCATGTGAAGGCACGAACCGCGCACGCTCCACGACCTTTAATTGAGCCACACTCCCCCAAGTTAGCATTCTCTGAATCTATAGGATGAAGAGGCTTACTAAGGAATCTTTCAAATTGAGTTCCTAATTGGTAGTCATGTTTTTCTATACTTACATTGCCCTGTACATTTCTTGATAATCCTAAGCAGGTCATAATTCATTCTCCTATTGTGTTCTCGGTATCGTATTCTTATGTGTTTTGAAACACGTTATGGAAATGTAGAAGTAACAAGAAAATTAGTCAATACAATAGTTTAGAGGCGAATTGCCGTAATGCAAAGGAATAAAGGAAACTCCTTTCTGCTCCGGTTTTCCATCTTTGCAACGCCGCCACGACTCACTTTGTCGGAGCACCACTCGTCAAGAGCTTCCACGACAAAACCACCTTCCTGCAACCAGGAAAAGTAAGTGCCAATAGGATGGTGGTAGGACCATGTTTTATCAGACTTGCTTCCCTTGCCAGGGTTCGCAGTTATAGGAATAGCCATTGGCGACATATAACGGTCGACACGCCGGTACTGAAGCTTTTTATCATCATCGACACCCCATGAGCTTTGTCGCGGGATGCGATAGCAAGGATGGTTCATCACAATGACAAACCTTCCGCCTTTTTTAAGATGCCTTCCTGCTTCCGCAATTGCCAGGGAGCCATCTTCAATATTTTGCAAAGCAAGAATGATTGCTGCATGGGAAAAGTCAGTTTTCTCCGCAGGTAAGCGCTTAGTGATGTCACCGACATAGTAGGTGTGGCTTTTGCTTGAATCCAGCTTTTTAGCAGATTGGATCAAAGAAGGGGAGACATCAACGCCGCAATAGGTGATTTTTTCCGAGACAGAGCGACCGAGAATGCCTTGGCCGCAAGCCAAATCGAGCAATGACGAGTCGCCATCAAGACGAAGGCGTTCGAGGACGCCAGGAATAATGATCTTTTGATGATAATGCTGTCCATCCTTCCCTACACACTGATCATACCAAGATCCGACACTTTCCCATGAAGTTTTGTGCTTTTTTTGAGCCATAACCTTAAGACGCTGAATATTAATTATTTTAGATTGATTATGCCTGTTCAAATCTTTTCTGTCGATATTTTACTAGAAGATTTACCCAAATGCGATTTGACACATAGAAGACAATAATTTAATTTAAAATTAGTGAGACAAGGAGGGAACCATGTCTAACGGATTCGAGAGCTCGAGCTACATTCAAACTCTTCGAGATGCCGCAGAATTTATCGAGCAATTTCAGAATTCCTATGAAGGAACGAAAGATGAAAGTACGATCGCTGAAGGTGTATCTACTCTAATAAATACCATAGAAAAGCCTGAATTAACCGATGCCATTGATTTTGCAGCAACAAACGATGTGTTGCCAGAAAAAGTGAACCGCATCAAAGAAGCCATTGAGCAATTCAGGAAAGGTAAGACGCAGCAAGAACTCGTGTCTCAAGTAGTTGATCAGGGCTTTTGGAAACGTGTGACTGATTTTCATGAGGATCTTGCAGCTTTGGCTCGTGATGATACGCTAAAGAAGATCGAAGTAACAAAAAGTGAAGGCGGCGGACTCTAAGTTGTAAGGAACATGTATGAAAATTGAAAGCCCGGTATTTGGCGACCACGAGAGAATACCCGACAAGTACACCTGCGATGGTGCAGATATTTCACCGCCGTTAAGTTTTCATGATGTGCCGCTAGGATGCAAAACGCTCGCTATCGTTGTTGATGATCCCGACGCACCCGCCGGTACATTCGATCACTGGGTCGTATGGAATATCCCTTCGGAGACCATCGGACTTACTGAAGATCGTTCAGTAGGCACGATGGGAATAAACGGATTTAACAAACTAACTTACAAGGGACCATGTCCACCTAAAGGATCAGATCACCGCTATTTTTTCAAGCTTTACGCTCTTGACACCTTCATAGAACTACCACCAGGAAGTTCTAAGGAAGAGCTTGAGAAAGCGATGGAGAGTCATATCATGGCAAAGGCCGAACTCGTCGGCACCTATGGACGTTCCTGATATAAAGAAAAAGCCGCCAAAGTTTTTGCATCCTTGATCAGGTTTGAACGGATCATCTCATGAATACGTTTCCACGACACAGTCTCCACAGTAATCTCTTCACCTTCATCAAGGTTTTGTCCTACATGCTTCAGATTGCTAGCAACAAAAGCCCATATTCTCTCGTTACAATATCCGGGAGTCGAGAAGAATTGACCAAGAGGAACCATCAGGCTAGCTTCGTATCCAGTCTCTTCGATAAGCTCACGGCGTGCCGTAGCTATCGGTTCTTCCCCCTTCTCCAGCGTTCCCGCTGGAAGCTCCCATAAGACCTCATCAACAGAAAAGCGATAGCACCGGATCATCACAACAGTATTCTCATCAAGAAGGGGAAGGATAACCGCCGCCCCTATATGTTCGATGAACTCGCGCTTTCTACCAGTGGACAGATCAGAACGAACGTTGAAGCGGACACCTTGAAATACTTCCTTCGAGTCGATCATGAAGAATAACCCAAGGGAATTGCCGCTTGCTGTAACGGTTCATAAGCAAAGATATGGTCTAGCCAGTCGAATGCCCGTTGCGAAAACAAAGACACCGCTCCTCCGGCGCAATGCTCGCCGGCACCTTCGTAATTTGTGAAGAGCAGGTATTCTTTAGGACAATTCAACACATCAAAAAGTTTTTCAGCTTGACCAGCGCTTAAGCTTTCATTTTCAGCATCGCAGATAAGAGTCGGACATTCAATTTTCTCGGCAATGCCCGCTAAAGTATATTTCGCCCACTCGCTGACAAGCTCGGTAGGGGACTGAATGCCATGGATAAACATCTTCGACCTGAATTTTGCTCCCACAAACTTATCGCTCATCGCCGCTTGGATGAAAGCATCAACATTCGGGACGTCGGACTTGCTATCTTCCCCCTTAAAAGCACGGTTCAGATTTTCCAAAGCATCAAACTGTCCCGGATTAGCGATCAAAGCTGCAATGCGCCTTTCGAAAGCCGCCGCTCGCGGCGCTAGCATGCCGCCCCAGCTTTGCCCTAGGAGGGCGATCTTTTTATGGTCGACATCATTCCGCGTACCAAGATAGTCGACGATCGGGGTAATGACAGTTTCCCAGTTATGGCGCATAGGAACTCGTTGTTTAATCAACATTTCTCCTTGCCCCGGGCCATCAAAAGCGATCACATGATAGCCTCGCCTCAATGCCGCAGGCACGATTGCATAATACATCTCTTGGTGGGTACTGTCATAACCACCATTGGCGATGATCACCGGTCGCACATCATTAGAACACGCATAGAAGTTTCCTCGGATCGATCCACCTTCAAAAGGAATCGACACCTCTTCGACGCTCACATCAGACAGCTTCATTGCTTTTGCGAAAAGATTCACATGCTTTTCATATCCCTCAACAAGAAGCGGGTCAACTGGGTCTCCATAGAGAAAAAAGAGGGCAGCTCGGTAATAGTTGGAAGCTCGAAGAAATGCTTCATGAGCGCTCACATGATGACCGTGTGCTTCCGCAGCTTTGCCTACTTTGGCAAGCCTTTCCGCAGTTCTGCACCACTCCTGATGCCACTCATCGAAGCCATTATTGGTGATCCGTGTAGCTGTGGATAGGCATTCGCCGATATCCGCTGCGCCATTGACCGTGTAAGAGAGAGCTCTGAGCAACTGGCTATCGAACGCTGGTTGGTTAAAAAAAATCTTCATCGCGCCTTTCCGTTGGCAATAATCTTATCCAATACCGAGGGGTCTGCTAAAGTGCTGATGTCCCCAATACTCTCTATATCGTTTTCAGCTATTTTACGTAAGATGCGACGCATGATTTTTCCAGATCGTGTCTTCGGAAGCCCTTCGGTAAAATGAATTTCATCAGGAATTGCGATTGGACCAATCTCTTGCCGTACATGCTTTTTCAACTCCATAAGCAGCTCATTGCTAGATGCAACCCCTTTGACAAGTGTTACATAAGCACATAGACCCTGACCTTTGATCTCATGAGGCATCGGAACAACTGCGGCTTCGGCCACAGCTTCATGACTGACGAGAGCGCTTTCTACCTCGGCAGTGCCTAGGCGATGACCTGAGATATTCACCACATCATCAATACGCCCCAGCAGCCAATAATCACCATCACTATCTTTTCTAGCTCCATCGCCGGTAAAGTAATAACCGGGAAAAGTCGTAAAATAGTTTGAGATAAACAGCTCATGATCACCCCAGGTTGTCCGCATCATACCGGGCCAGGGATGCTTGATGCATAAGCAGCCCCCTTCATCAACGCCGCATTCGGTGCCATCATCGCGAAGAATGACCGGATCCACACCGAAAAATGGGTGAGTCGCGCTGCCGGGCTTCAAGGTATGGCTGCCAGGGAGGGGAGAAATCATAATCCCTCCCGTTTCTGTCTGCCACCAAGTATCGACAATGGGGCAGCGCCCTTTGCCGATCACTTGATGATACCACATCCACACTTCAGGATTGATCGGTTCTCCGACAGTCCCTAAAATTCTTAAACTCTTTAAACTATACTTATTCGGCCACTCTTCTCCCTGATAAATTAGAGCGCGGATAGCAGTCGGCGCGGTATAGAATGTCGTCACCTGATGCTTGTCGACCACCTGCCAAAATCGGCCAGGGTCAGGATACGTCGGTGTACCCTCGAACATCACCGTCGTAGCACCATTGCAAAGAGGGCCGTAGATCACATAGCTATGCCCTGTGATCCAGCCAACGTCCGCCGTGCACCAATAGATATCATCTTCATGATAATCGAAAACATAGCGATGTGATAACGCTGAATGCAGCAGATAACCCGCCTGGGTATGAACGACTCCCTTAGGCTTTCCTGTTGAACCTGAAGTGTATAAAATAAACAACGGATCTTCAGCATTCATTTTTTCTACAGGACAAGAGCCTTCGCACCGCTCCATCTCTTCAGCATACCAATCATCCCTCCCATCTTCCATCGCACATTCCTGATCGTCCCTTTTAACCACGATAACCCTTTCCACAGTATCGCATCTTAGCAAAGCATCATCGACAATCTCTTTGAAGGGGATTGTCTTTCCACCGCGAACAGCGGAATTTGCCGTCACAAGGAGCTTGCAGGAACAATCATTAATCCGATGGCTTAACGACTCTGCGCTGAACCCGCCAAACACGACAGAATGAATAGCGCCAATACGTGCGCATGCAAGGACGACGATCGCCAATTCAGGAATCATCGGCAAATAGACACATACCCGATCGCCCTTGTTGATACCTCTGGTTTTCAACACATTAGCGAAGCGGCAAACTTCATGATGGAGCTCTTCGTATGTCAGATGGCGCACATCATCATCATTTTCACCCTGCCAGATGATCGCAGTCTTATGCCGACGATCACCCAATAAGTGTCGGTCGAGACAGTTATAAGAAACATTGATAGTCCCATCATCAAACCAGCGATGATCTGCACGCTGTCCACTCCATGTGTATTCACATGCCCGGGTAGGCTTAGAAATCCAATCTAAAGTCTCAGCTTGTTCAAGCCAAAACTTTCCGCTTTGCTCCAAGGACTGCCGATACATTTTTTCATATTCAGTGAAGTCCGAAATAAGCGCACGCTTTGCTAAAGACTCCTCTGGTTTGAACGTGCGGTTTTCGTACATAAGATGAGAAACTGACTCGAATTCGGACATTTAACACTCCAAAAAAAACGCTTGTAGTAATTGATGAACGCGATTATACCCCTTTCATAATTTTCGTTCTCAAAAATTTTGGAGGATAAAGATTATGGACAAACAATGCCCGCGTTGCAGCTCCAAAGCTTTCAAGCGAAATGGCTATACGCGCCACGGAAAGCAGAATTATCGCTGCCTTGAATGTGGTCGACAGTTTTCCTTGACAGAGGAAACCACATCCATTGCCAATGATGAGCAAAGCAAGAGCAGCAACATTGAAACCTACGGCTATTGTGTTTAGCGAAGGTTGTTCAACTGATCTTGCAATTGTTGATTACGTTCGCGCTCTTCAACAAGCTTAGTCGTTAGGTTGGCAATCTTGGATTTTAGACGAGAAACGCTACTAAGCCCTGCATCAGGCAATGCATCTCCTTGATCCTGCGCGTTGTGCTGTACTCTACTTTTTGAAGCCTCGTGAGTATGCAGTTCAGCCTGCAAGGTTTGCGCCCAACGGTTTGAAGCCGCTAAACGCTCTTCGAGATCTTTATTCCTCTTGCGTGATAGTTCAAGATCGTCAAGAGTTTTAGTCAGTTGAGTACTAATCTCCTCCGCTCCCGCTTCGTTTCTAGATAAACTATCGTACCCTCTGATCCTTTGGTAATCTTCAGCAGTGAGCTGTCCGCCGGACTTAAGCATTTCTAAGAGCTTTGCTGTTTTTGTACGCTCACGATTAAGGCTTTGTGTAACATGTTCTAACGTACGGTTAAGACGTTCATTATTCTTTTGTTTGCTTTCGCTTGTCTCATTCAGTGTCGCCTGAGCGGCATTGTATTTAGCCTGCAAGTCAACTAATTGTGCTTTAAGAGCATCTACCTGATCAGCATATTCTGTGCTTGATGACTTTGTATTGTTGAGCATGCTTCTCAGTTTCTCAACCTCTTCGGTCTTTTGCTGAAGTTCACGTGTAGCAGTCGTCAGTTTAGATTCAAGATCGCTTTGAACAACAGACTCCCGATCATTACGATATGCATATTTTTCTGATAGCGCCAATAATTCCCGTTTGGTTCTACCCAGCTCGTCTTCACGCATTGCTATAGTATTATTCAGGTCATTCAGTATCTGTTCTTTTTCTTGAAGTTCATCAAGCAGCTCATCATGACGACTTTGTTGATCGGCATACTGCTGCGATAATGAAAAAAGCTCATCCCTGGTATCGTTGTAGGCAATTTCTTGATTACGGAGCTGATTTGTCAGTTCGCTCGAACGATCTGCATCAATCACCATAGCTAACTGTTCTTCTAGATCTTGAGCCCTCTCTTTTTCAGAATGATAGCTGGCAACCATGCTATCAAGAGACTCTGCCAGCTGTCTGGCGCGCTCCTCTTCTTTTTCCAGACGAAAAGTCAGGTCGTCTACCTCTTTAGCAAGGAATGTCTGCTGTTCATAACTATCCTTAACGACTGACGCCAAACGTGTTTGGAGAGCATCAAGCTGTTTTTCCGTAGAGATAAGGCTGTCCTGAAGCACAGAGCTTTGATGATACTCCGTTTCATAATGGGCTAGCATTGTATCTAAGGATTCTTCGAGTGAAGCGTAGCGCTTTTGCTCATCTTCGACAGATTGTTCCAGCATGCTAATCGTTTGATTTAGCTTTTCTTTTTCCTTTTGATGCAGGTCGCGTTCCTGCTCCATGGTCTGTTCCAGCTCATTAACCTTAACTGCGGTTTCACGAATCTGCTGACGGAGTTCGTCCGCCGTTTCACGATCCTGTTTTGTTTGTTCGATAATTTTTTGCAGTTCAGTTGAGAGCTGTTCTGCTCGGCTATGTTCCTGCGTAGCTTCAGTCTCAACAGTCATCAGTTCCTGTTTAAGGTTGTGATTGGCTTCATGGAAGGTACGTGTAAGCCCATCTAGTTCAACCTTGCGCTGCTCAAGCTCGATATCCTTGTTAGACATCTCTGTCTGTAGTTCACCAATCTGATATTCTGCATCTGTCAACTGTGCTTCTAGAAGCATGATTTTTTCTTTAAGCGGTTTTTCTAGAGCAGCCCCTTGGATCATCATATCCGCCTTAACCTTCTTTAGATGACCTTGCGTTGCAGCAACCTCTTCTTTCAGCTCACGGATCTGTCTAGCTTGCAACTGCTTCTGTTTACTTAGGTAGCGGATAACATCGTTATCAGCCTCCATGGCGATCTGATCGTCATCATCGTCATATGCCCCTAAAATTTTGAGTGTTTTTTCCGGTGCAGTATTTTCGACATAGACTTCTTCTTCACTGTTGATGATCACCTCTATTCCGATTCCAAGAAGCATCAGGCACGTCAAAGCGCTCAAGGCAATCGCAGTAATTTTCTTCTTTCTGCTAGAAGATAGGCCGCTGTTTGCATTGCCCTTAAAATTGGAGGGCTGCGAAGGCTGCTGTACATAGGAGGGTTTACTGTTAGGCTTTTTCGGATTCGTTTGCATGTGATCACTCAGTTTGAATCTAGGGTTTAAGATCTGTTAATAGCGTACTGCTGAAATAAATCTCAATAATAAATTTTATAGGATTGTTAGACGAGAAATCATTAAGTGTGTTAGGTTAGCGCTAACTACCGACTCATCATTTTAGCATTATGCCTGAAGAATACAGTTATACCAATCGTCTCATTAATGAAAAGTCACCCTATCTGCTTCAGCACAGCCACAACCCTGTAGACTGGTATCCTTGGAATCGGGAAGCTTTTACCTTGGCAAAAGAGTTGGATAGACCGATTTTCCTCTCAATCGGTTATGCCACCTGCCACTGGTGTCATGTAATGGAGCAAGAAAGCTTCGATAATCTTCAGATTGCAGAGATGATGAATGATACCTTCGTAAATATCAAGGTCGACCGGGAAGAAATGCCTGACATCGATTCTCTTTACATGGAGTTTGCGCAAAGCATGATGTCCGGCGCTGCAGGGTGGCCTCTTAATGTCGTGCTCACGCCGGAACTACAGCCCTTCTTTGCGACAACTTATTTACCCCCCAGTGCGCGTCACGGGTTAATGGGTCTCGTAGAGCTGATCGCCCGCATTCGGCAGATGTGGAATAGCGAAGAGCGCGAGAAAGTACTGATGCAGGCAGAAAAGATTGTAGAAGTATTCAGCGAAAGCCAGCACGTCCGCGGTAAGGACTTCCCGCAAAAAGAGCAGATTGAAGCAACAGCTGAGCTGCTTTTTAAGCTCGCCGATCCTGTTTATGGCGGCATGAAAGGCACTCCTAAATTTCCAATCGGCTACCAAAGCAATTTTATGCTTAGGGATACCTGTATGACCAAGGACAGCCGTGCACTGTTCATTGTTGAAAGAACCCTTGATATGATGCATAGGGGCGGGATCTACGACCACTTAGGCGGAGGGTTTTCACGCTATAGTGTCGACGAACAGTGGCTCGTGCCTCACTTCGAAAAAATGTTATACGACAATGCCATTCTTGCTGAAACCTACCTCGAAGCATGGCAGGTCACAAAAAATCCGCTTTACCGCCATGTCTGCGAAGATATACTCCACTATGTTCTCAAAGAAATGACTCATCACGATGGTGGATTTTTCTCAGCAGAAGACTCTGATAGCGAAGGTGTTGAAGGTCTCTATTACACTTGGAAATATGAAGAAGTCGAGAATATCCTTGGCACAGAGCAAGCACACTTGTTCTGCGAATACTATGGCATAACCCCTGAAGGTAATTTTGATGGGCGAAATATTCTGCACACCCCGTTGACCATAGAAGAATTTGCCAGCAAAGTCGGAAAAGATCCTGCGGAGTTGCATACTCTTATTACCGAACAAAAAAAGCTTTTGTTAAAAATGAGAGAGGGGAGGGAACACCCTTTTAAAGACGACAAGATTCTAACATCTTGGAACGGTCTCATGATCCACAGCCTCATCCGTGCAGGAACCGTTTTTTCTGAGCCCCGCTATACGACAGCAGGACTCAAAGCAGCAAGTTTTCTCGCAGAAAGCCTTTGGAAAAAAGGGAAGCTTTATCGTCGCTGGCGTGACGGTCAAGCAGACTATTACGGATGCCTCGAAGATTATGCCTTTTTGATACGCGCCCTGATCACTCTCTTTGAAACGGGACAGGGTGTCGAATGGCTTGAATGGACAATCCAGCTTGTCGAGATCCTTGGCCGTGAGTTTAAAGCTCCTGAAGGTGCTTTTTATCAGACAGACGGAACCGATGACAGTATTATCTTGCGTAAATGCAGCTTTGCCGATGGAGCTGAACCCTCGGGAAATGCCATTCATTGCGAAAACCTACTGCGTCTATTCCAGATAACAAATTATCCCGGATATTTAGAGCAGGCAGAAGATATCTTACGCGCTGCCAAACAATTCATCGACAGTTATTCTCCCGGATACTGTTATCATATGATCTGCCTCGAGCGCTATTATGATCCGCACTGTCCGACGCTCGTTATTGCTTTGAATGAAAAGAAAGAACACTTTTCAGAGATCATCAATCTAATTGAAACCTCATTTATTCCGCATAAAGCAGTTATTATACGGCATCATGATGATGAAAAGTTAATCAATACACTCCCATATTTACAGTCACAAGTTCCCTTAGACGGAAAAACTACGCTTTACATCTGTTATGAAGGCACATGCAAGATGCCAATCCATGACATTGAGATGATGCATCAAGCGATCAGTAAGCTTTAGAGTTTCAGAGGATAAGCATGGCATCGCCATAAGAGAAAAATCTGTATTTTTCTTTCACAGCCTCATCATAAGCCTGCATGATCAGGTCATAACCGGCAAAAGCGCTCACAAGCATCAGTAATGTAGAGCCCGGAAGATGGAAGTTCGTTAACAATCCGTCCATCCGCTTAAACGTATAGCCCGGATAGATGAAAATATTAGTCTCATATTCACCTGGAGTAGCAAGATCGCCGCTTATGGACTCGAGTACACGGCAAGACGTTGTTCCCACGCAAACCCTTCTTCCGCTCGACTTTTCATTTAACGCTCTTGCAGCCTCGTCATTAATGATAAAACGCTCGGAGTGCATCCGGTGCTTTGTGATGTCATCATTCTGTACCGGAAGAAACGTCCCTAACCCCACATGCAAAGTTACGCGCAGCTGACCTACGCCGCACTGGGCTAGGTTTTGCATCACTTCAGGAGTAAAATGCAGCCCCGCCGTAGGCGCGGCTACAGCACCAGGTTTTGAAGCATACACCGTCTGATAACGGTCAGCATCAACCTCGGCATCTGCGCTGCGTTGAATGTAAGGCGGCAGGGGAATTGAACCATATTTTTCTAACAGACAATTAAAGTCGCCATTGCAATCGAAACGCACAATGCGAGTTCCTTCATCTGAGACACTTTCAACAACGCACTTCAAATCGTCACCAAAGAATACCACTCCGCCCTTCCGCAATTTTTTTCCTGGACGGACAAGCGCTTCCCAGCGATTGTTCTCTAGAGGACGAGTGAGAAACACTTCAGCTTTGCCTCCATTCGGACGTTGTCCCAATAGTCTAGCCGGGATCACCTTCGTATCATTAAAAATTAAGGTATCATCCTTACAAAGAAGACTTGGAAGATCATAGAAATGATGATGCGATAAAGTGCCTGATTTTCTATCCACAACAAGAAGACGCGAATGATCGCGCGGTGTCGTAGGATACTGTGCAATCAATTGTTCCGGCAGATGGTAATGGTAACTTTCAAGTCGATGTAATTTCATGGAGCCATTATATATAAATGGCTGATTATGAGTCAAAAAGAGCGTTAAGAAAATCCTTAACGCTCTTTTGAAAAATCAATGTGTTCCAGGGGCGGAATAGATCATTTGAATAGTCGTTTGAGGGAATGCCGCTTGCAGGATCTGCGCAGCGTTATCACCCTTTTTCGCCATTGTTTCTGCTTCGCTAAATGAAATTTTTGATTTCACGCCAACGCCAGTGCTACCGACCTTGTCACCGATCCCTTCCCATACAACAGGAAAAGGGGTGACCATACCCTCGTAAGTTCCTGTTTTACTCATAATCATGTAACGCGTCTCATTGATAGCACGGTTGATTGCTGCGTCAGCATTCACAGGAACATAGCCCATATAATCAACTTGCGATGCATTAACAGCCCAGAACGGGTTCTTTGGGTTTTCAGCCATGAAGTAGGCGTTCGTTCTCGCAGTAATCGCAGCTGCAGCAAGAAGCTCTTGCGGTGCTGTGTCATCGAATACCGGCGTCAGCACCGAAGTTAAATAGTGCTCCATATCAGCGCGGTTGACAACACTCAATGTACCTTCAATATTATAAACATAGATCGCGCCACGGTATTCGATCCCATCGACGATCACAGGAATAGACATATCTTCAGGAACAATCAATAATTGGTATACGCCAGGGAATTGTTCTCCCCATCTAATGCCATCGCTTTCAGCAGCCATCTGATCTCTCTTACCAAGCTTGCGGGTAGCAATATGACTATTATTTCTCGGGTCAAAGATCTTATAACGTCCCTTCACCTCTACGTTAACCTCCGGACGACGGTCAACAATTAAAATTCGCAGCATTGGGGGTGCCGGATATGTTTTTTTTGAAAAAAAGTTTGAAAAATTCTCCCAGGGTCCTGCCTGCAGCGCCGGCGCTACAGCAAGCATAGCAAGGAGCAAAGAAAAGATTCTTGCGATCATAGTAGTTCTCCATCGTTCCATGTTTTGTTCAAATGTTCGTAAGCATTTAAAGTAGCTTCGCGTCCACGAGGCGTTCTCTTCAGCATGCCCAGCATGATAAGGTAGGGCTCATGCACCTCTTCGATCGTATTCGGTTCTTCGCCGAGCGCCGCTGCCAAGGTATTCAACCCAACGGGCCCACCGCCATATCCATCGATCATAATCGAAAGCAACTTTCTATCCATTTCATCAAGACCACGCGCATCGATTTCCAGCATGTTCACAGCTTGCTGGATAACGGCTTCGTCGATCTTATTGTCAGTCCTCATTTGGGCATAGTCGCGCACCCAGCGCAGCAAATTATTGGCGATACGCGGGGTTCCTCGGGATCGCTTCGCCAGTTCCAAAGCGCTCTTGCCTTCCAGTTCCAGATTCAAAATTCTTCCGGTTCTCTTGATTATAGTCTCAAGAACATCAGGAGTATAGTAGTCCAGTCTGCAGCTAAAGGCGAAACGCGACCTCAGCGGCGCCGTTAACAGTCCTAGCCGCGTAGTCGCGCCTGCAAGGGTGAATTTGTTCAGTTTGACCTGAACAGTCCTTGCGCTTGGTCCGCTGTCGATCATCAGATCAAGGACAAAATCCTCCATCGCCGCATAAAGATACTCTTCAATAGCGCGATTTAGTCGGTGAAGTTCGTCGATAAAAAGAACATCGCCTTCCTGTAAATTAGTCAATACCCCGGCAAGGTCGCCCGGCTTTTCAATTGCCGGACCCGACGTCACATACAAATTCGTCCCCATCGCCTTAGCTAGGATATTCGCAAGCGTTGTTTTTCCAAGCCCCGGAGGCCCGCTGAACAGGCAGTGCCCCAGAGTTTCGTTTCTTTGCTTGGCAGCGCCTATCATCACCTCTAACCGCTCGCGGATAGAATCCTGACCCACAAAGTCAGTAAGCGATTGTGGGCGTAACGGCACCTCGAAAGAGGTATCCTCTTCGGTTAATGATGATTCAATAAAACTCTTCGACATGTCTTATAATTTACTGGGATATCCCTAAAAAGTCTAATGTTATAAAAAAATAGACTTAAGGAACACGATCACAATAAGGATCGGTGCCGTGTATCGCAGAGAAACACGAAGATAAACGCTGATCCATGGGGACAGTTTCTCATTGCTCTCCAACTCCGCGATCGTTCGATCAGCTCCCCAGACCCAGCCACAGACGATCACTGCAGCAAATCCACCTAACGGGATAAATATGCTGCTTGCCAACCACTCCATCACACCTAGAATGCATTTCTCGTAGAGCGTCAAAGACATAGCGCATGGCAAACCTAACAAGAATGAAGCCCCGCATGTCGTTAAAACCGCTGTGGAACGTTTCCATCCCCATTCGTCTCGAAGGTAAGTAATTGTTGGTTGAAGTGCCGAAATCTCCGAGGTGATCGCCGCCAAAGTCACCAGCAGGAAGAAAGAAATAGCCAGCAAATACCCGCCAGGCAATTGACTGAACACCCAGGGCAGCGTCTGAAATAACAAGCTTGGTCCAGCATTAGGCGCCATACCTGCACTGAAAACAATAGTGAAAACTGCAACAGCAGATAGTAGAGACACGAATAGATCCATTGCAATAATAGGAATACTTGTCCGTAAGATATTTACATCTTTTCGGAGATAGCTTCCATAAGTCACCATTGTTCCTTGTCCAAGGCTAAGCGTAAAGAACGCTTGTCCTAAAGCCGTTATAAGCGCCGTTGGAGTGAGCGCATTCCAGTCCGGCTCAAGCAAAAATCTTAACCCCCGTTCCGCCTCAGGCATCATCAACCCCGCGCCGACCAACAGAACCAAAGTAAAAAAGAGCAAAGGCATCATTATCTTGGTCCCGCGCTCGATCCCTCGCTTGATGCCGAAAAATAGGACAAAAGTGCAGGCTATCATGAACAGTCCATGAAAACTCAACCCCCAAAGAGGTCTGCTCATCAGATGAACATAATACTGCGCTGCAGCCCCTGTCGTTTCGAAATGCGTCACATGACCCATCACAGCTTCAAAAAGATAACCTACGATCCATCCGGCAATAGCGCTGTAGAAAGCGCTGACGATAAAGCCTGTCGCGATCGTCATTTTGCCTGCCCAAGACCAGCTCGAGCTGCCGCCCAATTTGGCAAAAGCGCCACTTGGGCTTGTGTGGGTTGCTCGCCCAATAACAATCTCGGACAAAAAAACCGGCAGGCCAATAATCGCCAAAAACAGCAAATAGACCGCAATAAATGCAGCTCCTCCATTGCTTCCTACCACGTAGGGGAATCGCCAGATATTGGCCAGTCCCACGGCCGATCCAGCCACTGCTAGGATAAAGCCCAGCCTGGAACCCCAAGACTCACGCACTTTCATTAGTATTCTCCAAATTTTGCTGACGATTATAAGGAGCTCATAATTACGAGTAAACGCCAATTTTTAAAATAATATTTGTAAATATCTAGCTTTTAGGAGTATAACATTGTCAAAAATGCTGATCTTTGTTATAATTAATGTTTGACGAGTGGTTTCGTCATAAAGGAGGGTAAGGTTTTATGGGTGACACACCAGTACAGGAAGTACTTCAATCATCTAAGAAAGTGGGGGATATCGATCTCGACACCATCTCATTAGAGGCACTCGTTCTTCTGATCAACACAGAACGTCTACGTACGCTCGAAGGTTCAACTGAAAAAGAGCTAAAAGAGCTGACAGCAAGACAAAAAATTGTCAGCGATCTCCACAATACTCTCAGCGCTATCAATGACGCTACCGATTCAAAAGGCAAATTGACCATCAAGAAGGACAGCGACCTATATAAAATGCTTAAAGAAGCAAAGAAGATGGGCGTTAAGATCAGCAAGAAGGAAGGCAGCTTTGATAGCAACGAGCGCGAACGCTTGGTCGAAAATATCCGAATGCACATTGAAGACCTTAACGTCAAAAACGACATGCAGCTTCAGAAAGTTACCCGTCTAACGAACGAGCGTTATGAGTCGTACCAGATGGCGCGCAGTATCCTTAAACCTCTTGACGAAGACAAGAAAAACAAGGCACGAGCAGTCTCAGGACGTTAACATGACAAATGAAAGGTTAAGCATTAGCAACGAGATTCAAGATCTTGTGAAGCAGTTAGCGGCAGATGAAAGTGGTGTTTCTGCAATCGCAGAGTTATCGCAAGAATCGAAAGACGCCCTCTATGCAGTTGCTTATTCCCACTATCAGTCAGGAAAATACAAAGAAGCTGTCGTTTTCTTTCAATTGCTGACAGGTGTAGACACACTTAACGCTAGCTATTGGAAAGGACTTGCTGCCACCTTCCAGATGATGAAAGACTTTGAGCGCGCTGTTGAAGCATACAGCATTGTTGCCATCTTTGATGAGAAAGAGGTCGACCCTATGCCACACTATCATGCAGCCCAATGTCTGCATAGCTTAGGGCAGTTGGAAAGAGGGATGCAGGCGCTGAAGTCAGCGAATGCAGTCGCAAAAAAAGATAAGAAATATCAAGAGTTGCTTCCGCAGATCAAGCTTCAATACAAGAGCTGGTCGAAGCAACTCAATAATTAGAGGGTTTTCTGATGGTCGATAAAATCGATACAAGACAAGTAATGTTGCCAACGGATCATTCTGCGCTAGAACAAGTGCAGAGCGAAAAGCAAGAGAAGCTAGAGCCTTTTATCAACGATACAATCGAGCAGGTTACTGTTGTTCCGCCCAAAAAAGCATTGACGATTTTTACTAGCCCAATCGCATGGATTCAAGGGTTCTTCAACCCTATTGCCGAGCAAGAGGAGCGCACAGAAAAAATACAAGCAAGAGAGTTCAAGACTGACTGGAGCCGCCCGCAAATTGAACCGCCCGTTCAACTAGAAAAAGCGCACACCGAAAAAATGGTTAACGAGATGCAGTTGCTGCAGAGCAAGGTAAAGGCGGAAAAAGCTAAAAAAACAGAGCAAGTGATTGATGAAGCATTCGATTTTGCCGACAAAAAACTAGAAGAAGTTCAGCGTATGACCGAAAGCGAACTTGAGCGTTTGACATTGATAGCAAACCGTGAGCAGGGCAAGCTCAGCGAGCTTGATGGAGAGGATGCCTCACGACGCATTATAGAAAGACAGAAAAAACTTGAACTGATCCGCGATAAAATCCAAATATTGCGTGATAAAATCCAACAGCAGAGAAAAATATCGAAAGTGCTTGGTTGGATTGGTGTTGGCGCCGGCCTTATCGGAGCGATTATCGGCGTAGCAGCGGCAGCAGTAGCAATCATTGGGACCGGAGGAGCTGCACTTCCTGTTGTCCTTGGAGCGGCAGGTGGAATCGCTGCGATCAGCGGAGGGGGAACGCAAATTAGCAAAAGCGTTCTCGATTACATCGGAGGAAAAAACGAGGGTAATGCTTTCGCTTTGAAAGAAGAGCAATCTGAAGAGCACTTCCGCATTAAACAAGAACTTGATAATCTCACGGAAGCCGATGGTTTCATCACTGAAACTTGGAAAAATATGGGTGAGATTCAGCGCAATTTCCATGATGCGATTTTAGCGCTAAGATAATAATAATTATAAGGAGAAACATTATGGGCGAAGTCCTAATGGAAAAATCAACTTTTGATCCTACTTTAAAATACATAAAAGAATCTCAAAAGAGTAATCTCGATCTTTTTAAGGTTTCCGAAACTGATCAGCCTAAAGCTGAGATTGGAGCAAAAATCTTATATTCTGCATGCTCTAAAGTAGAAAACGGAGTACGGGTAATCGACCAAGAAATTTCGAGCCTCGCCGAGCAAATCAATAAAGCTTATGAGGGTGAAAGAACAAATTATCAAGAAATTGATACAATGATTCGTCAGCTGGCCAGATTACTAGCAAGGAAAGCAGGAATCAACAACCTTGAACTGTCCCAGCTTGAAGTTGAGGAGATGCGCAAGGAAATAGAAAAAATAAAAAAATCCTATAACAATCCACTACAACTTGCGATCGGTGTTGGTTGTGGAACAATCAGTGTCCTGGCTGGTGTTGTTGGTATTGGAGCATGCGGAGCATCGCTATCAGCTATCGGTACAGCCACAAAAGCCGCAGAAACAATCACTAAAGTAGCCAAGCAGGTGAGTCAGATCACATCAAGCGCACAGGCTGTTACCCAGGGCGTTCAAACAGCAGCGGGAAAACCTGTTGAGGACCATTACCAATCTAAGCGTACTGAACTGCAGTTTCTCCTTGAGGAAGAGCGTCGTCGCCGTCAAATCTCTGACCAAGAGAACACGCAGTCTAGGCAAGATCGTAAAGGTATGGAAAGTGCGGATAACCAAGCCGAATATCAACGTCACCGCGGAATTGTCGGAATGCTCACCGGACAGGGCGGTTAATCCTCCTTACTTAAGCGTCGCTCGTTAACGGGTGGCGCTTTTTTTTTGTAAGTATACTTCCGTTTTTCCCCAGTTAAAGCGACCCTCGCAGACCTTGAGAACAGAAAAGTTTTTCTTATCATAATCAGTAAGCGGATAGCTGACAGTCACAATTTTCACCCCTTCAGGCAGTCGTTTACACAACTTTTGAATAAAAGCGTCATTAAGAGAATTTTCAAAAAGGTAAATCATGGTTGCGTCTGATAAATCCACGTCAAGCATATCTTCTTCACGAAAATCTAATTTACTGACCTCGCGTGCATTTCGGATATAATCAGGAACATAATCAACTCCCACAACACGACAGCCTATAAAGTGATGAAGCCAAATACAAGTACGACCGCGTCCGCAACCTAGCTCATAAACAACATCATCTGTGGAGATTTCTGACCATTTAGCGATCATATCCATCGTCGTCAGCGGCGTCTCTCCATAAGTGTAGAGATCGCCCGCGCCACGCCCTTGCAAGAAGTGTTTGCTGATCTGGAAAGGGCTGTATAATAGGTAGCGCAATAGCAGAGCCAGGTCATCCTTGGCAAAGCGGGGATTGCGATAGTAGCGGAATACGACTCGGCAATACTCAGCAACGTCCCAAAAAAATACATAAACGCGCAATCCTGCGAGCTGAAAAAAATCTTTTATCTTGTCCATGGCTTACTATATAGCTGATCAGATGAAAAGGACATAATACAAACTATGCACGACAAGGAAAAACATCAAAGTCGACAACACATCGTTGCATGCAGTAACAATCGGGCCAGAAGAAACGGCAGGGTCGATATTGAACCTGGCGAAAAAGAACGGAGAAAATGTTCCTAAAAAAGTAGCTGTCATGCAGGCGACGAAAACACCGCACGATACGGTAACCGCTAAGGCCCCGTGGAAAGCGTGTGCATTCTGAATACCAAAATGATTAAGAAGGAATACAACAGCTCCTGAGAATATTCCAAAGATTGTGCCAATTAGCATGCCGATACCGATCTCTTTAGCTATCGCATCGCCACGGTGACCATAGGAGATTTCTCCTGTCGAGAGTCCACGGACGAGAACCGTACTGCACTGAATACCGACATTGCCGGAGATACCTGTAATCATCGGAACAAAGAACGGAACGATAGAAAACCACGCCGCAGAGCTAAAATGTGACATCGCAGTAAAAGTTACCAATCCCGCACATATTGTTACCAGCAGCCATGGAGCGCGCCATAGAAAACGTTTGAAAATCGGCTCATGCTCGCCAACGATCTCGCCGGTACCCGCGATGCTGGCGATCGTCTCATCAGCAATATCTTCCATCGCCTCAACGACATCCTCATATGTGATGACACCAATCATTTGATCGTCCGTATTTACAACAGGCAAAGCAGGGATCTTATAACGCTCAACGATATCCACTACCTCATCTCGGGATGTTTCCGGGCTAACCTTTTGATTGATCGGACGCATCACTTGACGGATAGGAACGTAAGGGGCATTGACGATTAAATTACGCCCAGGAACAAAACCAATCAAGCGATCTTCGTTGTCGACAACAAAAATCCTACGAGTCAAATCAATACCAGGATTTTCGCGTATTTTTTTCGCTACATCGCCAATAGTAGTATCTAAGGAAAAGGCGAAGAACTCGTCGGTCATCAGGCGGCCGGCGCTATGGCGGTCATGGCGTTGAAGCTCACGGATACGCAACGCCTTTTGCGGCTCAAGACCATCGAGGATCCGCTTCATCCTCCGATCGGACATATCATCAAGCAGCCATACAGCTTCGTCAGCAGGAATTCTTTCAAATAAAGATTTGATCTCCTGATCGTCTAGCTGGCGAAAAATGACCGAACGGGTGTTATTGCCTGTGTTGATGATAAAAATTACTTTGGAATCGATATCCGGAAGATTGTCATAGACAATGATGCGTGCGTTCGGCGGCAGGCGGGAGGCAGCATGCGCCAAATCCACAGGATCATAAGAGCTGCTAATCTTGGCTACATCATGAATTGCCACTTCCTGCGTATCTCGTAGGAGAGCGTCTTCAATCTGCTCTTCCAAGGCATCGTCGAGCTGGCTGGACTTGAAGTCGGAAAGAACCCCATAAATGGGTGTCAGCTCATCAAACTGCGCTTCCTCTCTATTTTCAGTTTCCACCGCGTCACTCCCGGTACGACGATGCTGATATTAGCAGTAAAAACCAAAAAAATAAAGAAAAAGAAACAGTTATAACTGTTTTTTATCTTTTATTACCGGTAGCTTTAAATTTCTTCGATGGATAATGTACCACACCAATAATACGATAGCCGCTATTGTCCAGACAATCATCCTCGGAAGGTTCATAAACGGATACGTTTTTTGGTTAGGAAACCCCCATCGGTCGCTTGGTGGATAGATCAACAAGGACGGCGCACCCTGCATGTTCTCTTCAGGGACAAAGCCAAAAATACGGCTGTCCTGGCTGTTGGCATGGTTGTCGCCAAGAACAAAGTAGCTACCCTCAGGAACCGTCAGGCCGAACTTCCGGATAAAATCGACATCATAATGCCCATTAACGACAGGTGGTCCGTAGTCCTGAAAGGGGATATACGGCTTACTCGCTGACGAAGCCTCCTCATGCTTCTGCTCTCTTGCAAGAAATTTAGTAAGAGTATCATCCTCCTTTTTAATCACCGGCGCCCCCATTAAATACAAATCTCCGTTGCGAAAATAAGCATATCGATTAGGAAATAAGAACTGGTTATCTGCATGCGGTTCATAAACAGTGTTAAACTCGATCCCCATATTAAAGAGCCGCTGGACATTTTCCGGTGTTCGCGCTAACAGGGGGGAGTCTTTAGGTATTTCATGTCCGATAGCTAACCAGTCGATCGACTGCGGCTTGCCATAATAAAATTCGTATGTGCCGTCAGGAACCCTAGCCATCCGCGGACTTCCTGGGGAGAACTTGTCATTGCCGGCGCTATATTGCTTGGCCCTGCCATTTTTTACGACAAATCGGCTAGTATAGAGATTATCCATGATCGCATCCAGATGACGCTGCTGCAAAGGGATTACAGTCGTTTGCGGTGTTGCAAAATAACGGACACGCCCGCCGCTTCTTCCGATACTAGGTTGAGGATAGTTTAAACTTGGCGTGTGATTCAACTGTAAGTACAAGACACCATCCTCGAGATCCGTCATATTGATATTCGGCTGCTCCTTTAACTCTTCTTTGGTTAATAACCGTGCCTTGGCGAAATTACGCATCCCAAAGAAATCGCTATATGTCTCAATTTCATTATGCTTCTTTTTTTGCGCATTGGGATTATCCGTTACCCATTGCTTACCATTGTAAACCTGACCTACAGGTTTGCCTTGTGAATTCGGTAAGATTCGGCCCACTTCCTGATGCATTTGAAAGAAGGGGAAGCCCTGATTATCTTTCGAAACATCGCTTGAACGCGTTTGGTTAAACGAAAGGAAAGGGACATGGTCCAGTTTTTGCATCCATGGAGCATCGAGAAAATCAGTAAGAGGGTGTCCCTCTTTATCAACACCATAGATTTGTCCGCCATAGAAATAGAGGCTATCTCCCGGCTTGCCGATCAACCGTTTGATATAGCGTTTTTTAGAGGGGAATATCCAGAAATAGGTCGTATCAGTATAGGGTATATCCAAGCCGTCTGAAGTAAAAATAACAATACCGCCACGTTGAACTAGATCAGGATCGAAGTAAAAATGATCCGTTTGCAACGGGACGTTAATGCCAAATGCCGTTTTTGTGACAGTCACGTGGTCATGCTCTTTGAAGGTGGGACGCATTGATCCTGTAGGGATCTCGTATGGTTCAAACCATGATTGCCTCACTACGGTTGCAATCAGTAACGCAAGTGAAATTGCTATCAAAAGTTCGACGAAAAATTCAACAGGAGACTTTTTAAAGTGAAGATCGGCAATAGACTCCAATTTTCTCGCTAGCTGATCCGCCAGTTTTCTATCCTCCTGAACAATCGCATTATCCAAGTTGCAGAGCAACTCTTTGATCGTTCCCACCTGATCCTCTGGCAGTCTATCCTTACGTTTAAGATACATGCGATAACAATGCTTAAGGATGCTGCGCGACTTGCTTAGACGATAGGAACGAGAAAACATGATGATAATCCTTGTTGAGTCAAGCCGGTATTTTATATTGAACTAACCACTAATGCAACGATTGAATACATAGGTTGATAAACTGTACGCAAATTGTACGCTTTTTTATGTAAGATGTTGTCGTTGAGGTTGACGATTCTGTGGGAAGGTTGTTAACAGATTGTCCGTAAAATTGTTTGTTTGCCTGGATTTTAGAAATTTATTAACTGTCTTTACTGATAGTAATATCTACGCAACTAACTTGTATGTCACTCTGTGGTAATGACATAAGGATTTATCGTGATTGCCAAAACCTATCGAAAACCCTTAGCATAAGAAGGTAAAGAAAATGAAAGAAAATTTGTTGATAACTGATCGTTAACGATTAACTGGAAGGGATTTTGGTGAGTGCATTCCCGTGCCGGAGTCCACTACACGTACTTTGGCCTTTCCGACAACGCCGCATACCTGAAGCCAGTAGGGGAAGTATCCGGGGTAAGGGGTTTCAGTCATAGGTAGGTAAGCCTCGATGATTTTTCCAGCCAGTTCACTTCCATCTTGCGGCCATCGCGTTCTCCATGCATCGAATTCTATACCGGGAATCTGCTGGCCATTGAAGATCATTTTCGGTTGCCAAAGAGGGGCCTTTTCTTTGCTTCCCAAGCGGCTGCCCAGCCGTTTTCGTTGATTTTCTGGAATTTTCTCAAAGTTTAGATTTAGTAATGTAGATAAGAAATTTTCCGCTTTAGGGATGTCATACCACGCGTTTTTGGTGAACGAGAATGCTTCGTCCATCGTACCCGTTTCCGTGTTCAGGCGATACATCATCCATGAAGTATGTCCGGGAGCATTTCCCATCACCCACTCTTTCCAGCTAGCGAACCCTCGCGGTTTACGGTGACAGGGGACTGTAACCTCCTCCATCACTAAGGTCGTGCCATCATGATTTTGGATATGCAGTATTGTGTAATTCTTCCCTTGCTCTGTTACTAGATAATCGCCTGGTTGTGCTGAGGCGATTCTTTCCTTAAGAATCGCATTGCCCCAAACAAATGAAGGCAATAGCAACAATGATAAGATCAACTTTCGCATCACAACCTCTTCTTGAAATAGCTTAATTTTATCCTCTTCACCCTTCTCTGTAAAGGAGGTTTTAAAATAAAACATTAATTTGGTAGGTTCATACCTTTTAACCCAACAAGAGGTGAAAACATGAGAACGATTCTAAAACTGCTCGTCTGCTTTCTGTTTGCAGCGACACTACATGCCTATGAACATTGTGGAGAGGGAATCTATATTGAACGTAATATCCCCGAAAACCACGAAGGTCCTCGAATTGCTATCCTCACCGCCGTTATCAGCAAGGATCAAGCAGATAAAAGTCAGTCGTATAAGAGTTATAACTATGCCGATATTGTCAAATTCGGTACGTGTAGTAAAGAAGCTTACGCAAAAAAGAACGGTTATGACTATATTATAGCCACTGAAAAACTTGATGATTGCTATGGCATTAGGTCCTTACGCCCTCTAGAGTGTGCCTGGTCAAAGCTAGGTCTTATTGCCCGCTACCTTGATCAGTATGATTGGGTGTTTTGGTCAGATGCAGATAGTGTTTTCTTAAATTTTGACAAGCGGCTCGAAGAGTATATTGACGACCAATATGCATTGATAGCTTGTTCTATCGCCCCATCAACCATCAGTAGTTATGTCTTTACAAGAGCAAGCCGTATCAACACCGGCGAAGTTTTTTATCGAAATTGTGAGATAGCAAAATTCATCATAAAGGAAGCATGGAAAAATCAGAAAGACATCACACCCGGAAGTTTTGAGCAACAACGAGTAAATAACTGCATCCTCGACCATTATCTAGAAGAATATGTAAAAGTTTACAGTCAGAAGCATTTTAATACATCTCCTTCAGAGTTTGAGCTAGGGGATTTCATCGTTCATATGTATGCCTATCACGGAAGAGAGCTTTTCAATAAATTCAATGAGCTTGAAGAAAAGTATGGCTACATCGTTAAAACAGTAGTAGAAGATTTGATAGCGAACGGGTCTATTTCTTTGGATGACTATCTACGCTACCAAGGATTTAGCAAAATAGAAGGTCACTGCAAGTTAGGCGGAACAACTCAACCGGACTTCCTAGAAACTCTCGTGCGTGAGCGGCCTCACATTCATTTTATTGGAGAGATAGGATTCAAAGGAGGACATTCTAGCGAAGTATTTTTGCAGACTCGTCATGATACGCAAGTGATCTCGTTTGACATAGCTTCTCATGAATATGTTGCAGTCGGAAAAGAGTATCTGGACATCAAGTATCCAGGAAGGCATCAGCTGATAATCGGCAACTCCATGGAATCTGTGCCGGAATTTTCTGAAGATAATCCTTCCACTGTTTTTGACATGGTATTCATTGACGGTGGTCATGGTTATGGCATTGCGCTTGCAGACATTATTAATATGCAGGCATTGAGTGACGAGAATACAGTGGTCATTGTAGATGACCTTACCATTCCTACCGTACGCAAAGCTTATGACGAGTGTATTGAAAATGGGATACTCAAGGAGATCTCACTTCACCGTAGCAAGCATAAAGGCTGGGCTGAATGCCGCTATCAATATTAGCGTAAATAATGGCGACAAGGAAGTCGTCAAATGTTAAAGAAAATATTTTATAATCAATATCTTGACTCATAACCGAAAAGTAGTTAAATTCTTATCATACATTTCACGCTCGGATGGTGGAATCGGTAGACACTAGGGACTTAAAATCCCTTGGGAGCAATCCCGTGTGGGTTCGAGTCCCACTCCGAGCAAGCTAAGACATAATGACTTAGGTTTGTGATAGTAAAACCTATTTTGAACCTAAGTCTATTTTGTCCAACCCCTGTCCAACTTTTCTAACGCATAGGAGAATGTGGTAGTGGAAAATCATCTTTGAAAGATGAGTAGAATATCAAGGTTTACTGGGTGTGAATCATTAACCTTGAGGTGAGTAAATGAAACAAAGATTTTCCAGGCATACCGCCGTCCTATTGCTAGCTTTCTCTTCATTATTCTTTGTGAGTACATCGCTCTTTTCTCTAGAGTCAAATCTTCAAGAAGATATTTCAGAGATTGTAACTTCAGTCGGAGTTTCTCCAAACCGCTCTGCTCTAATCATTTCTTGCGTTGAAGATGGAAGAAGATGGGTAAGTGGGAAGCACCGTCTAGAATTTCTTTATCCACCTGCATCAACTGCTAAAATTCCTCATACACTTGTAGCTCTTGAAGAAGGGTATGCAGAGGGGCCTGAAACACTATTTGAATGGGATGGTGAAAAGAGATTTTTGGACGTGTGGAATCAAGATCATTCGCTCCAGTCCGCCTACAAGTATTCAGTTGTCTGGGTTTACCAGAGAATAACTCAAAATCTTGGGCACGATGTTATGTCTTCATGGATTGATCGACTACAGTATGGAAACCAATATATTGGTTGTCCTGAAGATATTTCGACCTACTGGCTAGATGGACCCTTGAAGACTTCGACTGAGCAACAGGTTGTTTTTTTAAAGGCATTAGCATTAGAAAATCTTCCTCTAAGCACAAGGATCTATGAGAATGCAAAAGCGATTATGATGGAGGATTGCGGAAAGGAGTGGTCTCTTTATGCGAAGACAGGCTTTAGCAACTCTATAGGTTGGTATGTCGGATGGGTGGAAATATTCAGTCAAGATGATAAAAGAACGTATGTTTTTGCGTTTAACATGGACATCGATAGCTGGGATGAGCTGCCTAAGAGAAAAGAGGTTGTGAGAGAGGCGTTTCATTGCTTAGGCATTTTACCTAGGATAAGAGGTTAATTAGTTGTGGAAGAAAAGAATATTCTAAAGAAAATCATAAACTGGGTTGATTCAGAAGAGGTGATCCGCCTTGCGTTGCTAACAGGCTCATTTGCGGATCGTTCTGATACGGATGAACTTTCAGATTATGATATATCCTTTTTTTGTAGTGACACCCAGAAGTTAACAGAAAGCGACACTTGGTTAAAAGATATAGATGATGTGTGGGTGATGATACCCGAGAAATATGACCTCTTGGAAGCTAGTATTCCTACCAGATTGGTGATATTTAAGGGTGGTAAAAAAGTTGACTTTTCCTTTTTTTCACTACAGCAGCTGAAAAAGTTAGAAATAGATGGGCTTCCCGATGCTCTTAATATGGGTTACGAAGTACTGGTAGATAAGGATCGATTGGCAAACAAGTTACCTTTACCAAAGTTTGAAGGCTTTAGAGAGCATAGACCCTCAGAAGAGGAGTTTAACAGTTTAATTAAGGTGTTTTGGTTTGAGGTTCACCATGTAGCAAAGTATCTATCCAGAAGAGACCTTTGGTCAGTCCAGTTTCGTTTAAGTGGTATTTTTCACAATATCCTCATCAGGATGATTCGATGGAATGAGGCTGCAAAGCACAATTGGGAATATACAACACATGTAAATGGCAAAGAGCTTGAAAAGTGGGTAGGTAAAGAGACCTGTAATAGCATCCACAAGATATTTCCCCGTTTTGATACGGAAGAAGGCTGGCAAACCTTACGAGAACTATTGCAGCTATTTATAAAACTTTCTCATGAAACGTCCCAGTCTCTTGGTTACAAAAAGCTAACAGAATTAGAAACTGAAATGAGACTATTTATCACAAAACTAGAAGATAATCAGAAGCAAGTGGGCAATAAATGTACAAGACAGAAAGATTTTGAATTTGATGTGGTCCTTCAAAAGCCTCTAATGGCTCACTTGTCGACGGTGGAAGTTGATGAACCAAGGGACTCCCCAGTTTGGTTTATCTGGGAAGATGATTGTGTATGGATTTTTGGAACGAGTGAAGATAGTTTTATCAGAAGGCTGAAAGAAGAACCAAGATGTGCCCTTGGAATTGTGGACTTCAATTTGGATAAAGGAGTTTTAAGACACGTTGGAATACGCGGTATTTCTGAAGTTGGAAGTATTGATAATAAGCGTCTTCATCGTTTTGTGGCTAAGTATCTAGGTGACGACAAAACGAAGTGGAATGAGTGGTTTGTACAGAACATTGTCGATCCACTAGATATAATGGTGAAAATTACGCCAAAATCCATGGTTGCAAAAGATGTGTCATTCTTCAGAACAGGGCCTGATTTGGCAAATTAATTAGATGAAGTGAATTTTCATGAATAAAAATAATTCGAATATAGCCCTTGTTACGGGAGCTTCAAAGGGAATAGGGTATGCGTTGGTGGAAGAGCTGATAGCCAATGGCTGGAAAGTTGTTGGTGTCGCCAGGTCCAAGGATGCTTTAGATGAAATGGCCAAAAACTATGGAGAGGATCTGTTTATTTCTTATAGCTGTGATGTCTCAGATAGAGAGTCAGTCAGAGTTGCATCGAAGTCTCTACGGGATAAAGGCATTATCCCAACGCTTTTCTTCTTGAATGCAGGCATTGCAGGAGAAGCTGCTTGTGAAGATGTGAATAACTTCACGACACAAAAACACAACGAAATCTTCGATACGAATTACTTCGGGGTATTGCATTGGGTAGAGGAGAGGGTTCCTGTTTGCCAAAAAGTTCAGGGGGCAAGATTTGTTGTTACCAGCTCTATCAATGCTATTTTTGCTCCTCCAACAGGTAGTGCTTATGCCGCTTCAAAAGCCGCAATAGCAAAGGCTTTTGAAGGACTTGCGTTGACCTACTTCAATAGTAATCTTAATTTTTCAGTAGTTTATGCGGGACCAGTTGCCACAGAAGGATTAAAAGGAAACCTTCCTTTCACTTGGGACCCAAAAAGAATGGCAAAATACGTGGTGAAGAAAACCAATAAAGGAAAATCTAGGATTCACAATTCATTATTTTATAGTTGGTTGGCGCGGTTTCTGAGAATTCTTCCCAAAAAATACACAATGAAAATTTTGGGGAGCCTTTGATGATTAAAAAACATCCATTTACTTTCAGAACTGTAAACGAAAATGACCGAACTCTTGTACATAGTTGGCTCACAAAACCACATGTAGCAAAGTGGTTTTATGGTGACGGTCTCGCAAATACTCTTAAGGGAATAGATGACTTCATCAAGGGGATGACTGATACAAAGTACTGGCTTGCTTGCGATAAAGATAAACCTTTTGCATTTTTGATCACATCACTGGTCAAAAAGCCCGAAGATGAGCTTTCAAAATGGTGTGTTGCCGAAGGGACTACTATCACATTGGATATGTTGATTGGTGAAGAAGAGTATTTAGGGAAGAAGCTTTCTGATATTATCATCAAAGAGTTTCTTTCCAGTCAATTTCCTGAAGTCGAAGAGGTCTTAATTGACCCTGAAGCATCCAACTCACGTGCAATACATGTGTATGAGAAAGTGGGATTCCAAATTTTAGGTGAATTTATTCCCTCTCATAGCCCTCATCCTCATTACATGATGCGGCTTAATATGAATCGGTTTGAAAACACTCTCGGACTTCCCCTTGAGTATAGCAGCCTATCCCGTTACTACGATCTTCTTAGCCAAGGAAATGATGAGTCAACTCATTTGAGCTTAGAGAAAATTCTTCGAGAAAATAAAGCCAGAACGGTGTTGGATTTAACTTGTGGGACAGGTGCTCAGGTACTTTGGTTAGCGAGCAAAGGATTTCAAGTGGTGGGTTCAGACCAAAGTCATGAGCTGCTCAAGATTGCCACAATGAAGGCCAAAGATGCAGGGTTGACTATCCCATTTCACTACGGGGATATGCGAGAGGTTCGCTTAGGAAAATTCGATGCCGTGATTACAATTTTTAATGCCGTTGGCCATTTGAAAAAGAAAGATTTTGAAACAGCTCTGAAAAACATAAAAGAAAATCTCAATCCTGGTGGGATTTACATATTCGATATTTTTAATTTAGAAGCTCTAAGTGACCAAGTTGTGAAGAGCTTTGCTATGGACAATAAGAAGTCTGTTGATGAAACAACTATTCGCCATATTCAAAAATCCATCCTTGATAGAACTTCAGGCCTTCTCACATCTTTCGATGAATTTACTATTCAGGAGGGGACAAAAGAGCCTGTCACCATTAACGAAAGCTTCAGCCTGCAGCTCTATACCGCCGATGAACTAGAGGAGATGCTTACTAAGAATGGATTTGAAATTGTAGGCCAGTATGACTTAGATGGATCCCCATTTTCGAATTTGGAATCAGAGAGAATTTTGACAGTTGGAAGGAGGGCAGTTGAATAACAGATTGATTGAAGCTCAAAATCAAATTGAGGATAGTCTTGCTCTGTTGAAAACGACTTTAGGTCCAAACCTTTTGGGCATTTATCTTTATGGTTCGTCGTTAGTAGGTGGTTTGCAAAGATACAGTGACATCGACTTGCTTGTTGTAATCAACCGCAAAACCACTTTGGAGGAAAAATCAGCCCTGATTGACAAGCTTCTTCAAATCTCTGGCATCTACATGAAAAGTTCAAAATTGCCCTTAGAACTGACAATTGTTGAGCATTCTGCAATTAACCCTTGGCGCTATCCCCCGCATTTTGATTTTCAATATGGGGAATGGTTGCGTGTAGCTTTTGAAGAGGGAGCCACTGAATCTTCTCAGACAAATGAAATGCCTGACCTAGCACTTATTGTGACCCAGGTTTTATTGAAAAGCCAAACTTTATGGGGACCAGAACCTGAACAAGTGCTCTCTCATGTACCATACAGGGATTTTATGAAAGCTATGCTTAATGATGTAGATAGGCTTATCGACGAAATTGAAAGTGATACACGAAATGTTTTACTGACTTTTGCTCGGATCTGGAGCACTTTGGAAACCAATGAAATAAGACCTAAACCAGTAGCGGCAGATTGGGCCATTAATCGTTTGCCTAAAGAATATCAACCAGTGATGAAACGAGCTAAACTGATTTGTATTGGGGAAGAAGAAGAGCATTGGGATGATGTCAAACAATTCATCAAACCCTGTTCAGATTTCATAATGAACAAAATACGCACTCAAGCTGCATTGATAAGCTTTGATGATCAAAGCAAGGTAATAAAACTGGCTGTGGAACCATTCATCATTGTTCGTTCATATGATGAACAAGATACCGAGGAATTAGCTAAAATTTTTTATAACACAATCCATAACATCAACTGCCGCGATTATACAAAGGAACAACTGGATGTTTGGGCGCCTAAAACGAGCCTTCAGCCACAAGGATGGCTGAAAAAATTCCAGAGAACAAATCCTTTTGTGGCTACAGCTAATGGACAAATCGTTGGTTTTGCAGAGTTTGAGCCCAATGGGCATATCGACTGTTTTTATTGTCATCATGAATGGGTTGGAAAAGGAGTAGGATCAGCTCTATTAAATGCGATGAATGAAAAAGCTTTGGAATTCGGGGTCGATAAAATTTTTGCGGAGGTAAGCATCACAGCAAAACCTTTCTTTGAAAAAAATGGATTCAAAGTAATCCGTAAACAAGAAGTAGAGAGGGAAGGCCTTAAACGCGTCAATTTCCAAATGGAAAAGAGGATTGAGAAATGAATGACGCCTTGATTACACAGATTTGCCTTCAGGATATTGATGAATTGGTAGAGAATTTTTGCTTTCCTTGGGACACTCAAGAAAAGACAGAAGCAAAATGGAAGCGATACTTTGAGGAGCATCAAAAAGACACTCGTACAGTGGCGATTATAAAACGTAACGATGAGATTGTAGGCTATGGTAGCCTTCTCTACAAATCTGAATATCCACTTTTTGAGGGCGTTCCTGAAATCAATGACGTGTGGATTCATGAAAAACATCGAGGGGCAGGCTTAGGCACCGCATTGATTCAATGTTTTGAAGCGTTAGCAAAGGATAAAGGCTACAAAGAGATTGGTATTGGAGTTGGACTTTATGCTGATTACGGTGCAGCTCAAAAACTCTATGTGAAACTTGGATATGTTCCTGATGGGAATGGCATCACATTTCAATGCAAGAAAACCAATCCTGGAACCTCGTATCCACTAGATGATGATTTAATTTTATGGCTGAAAAAGCCCTTGAGATAAGAGGTAATAAATAATATGTCAGGACCGAATCCAAATACGATCTATCCTTTAGAAGGATATGATAAACTGGTTTTTCTAAAGCCCTTTGTGAAGGCATCCAACATTTTTGTCGGTGACTACACCTACTTTGATGATCGAAGACATGGCCCAGAGAATTTTGAAGAGTACAATGTACTCTATAATTACGACTTCACGAAAGTAAAACTAGTTTTTGGAAAATTCTGTGCAATAGCAGCTGAGACTCGTTTTATTATGACGGGTGACCATAAGTTAGATGGGTTTAGCACTTTTCCATTTCCTATTTTCCAAAATGGTTGGGAGGATGTTTATAGCATTGCAGACCTTCCAACCAAGGGTGACATCATCGTTGGAAATGATGTGTGGTTTGGGTATGATTCTCTCGTCAAAGGGGGTGTGACCATCGGAGATGGTGCCATTATTGCATCAAGGGCTGTCGTAGTGAAGGACGTACCTGCCTATTCTATTGTGGCAGGTAATCCTTAAGGTTGTTAAGATGCGTTTCGACGAGAAAACAATTGAACGTCTACTTAAGATTTCCTGGTGGGATTGGCCTATTGAGAAAATCAACCAGAACCTACCCCTAATTTCTGGTGCAGATATTGATAAATTGGAAGAGGCAGGTATTGCTAATCATGAATGATCCTTCACGCTTAGTAGAAAGTGAAAAAGAATCTTACAATAGAACTATAGAGGAATTGGTGCGGGCCGTACAACCCTTTGATGAGATAGAAGCATGTCATCAAGAAGACATTTTGAGATGGATCGATTCAGGGGTTCCTTTGTGCAGAACTAGGAAGCCTGACACACCACCCAAACATCTTGTCTCCTACTTCACTCTTTACGATCCAAAGGTAAATCAGCTTTTACTGGTAAATCATAAAAAGGCTCTCCTTTGGCTCCCTCCTGGTGGGCATGTAGAACCAAACGAGCATCCGAGTGATACAGCCAAAAGGGAATTAAATGAGGAGCTAGGTGTTCATTTACCCTTATTTGTAGATGACCCGATTTTTTTAACAGTTACTGAGACTGTTGGTGTTACAGCAGGCCATGTTGACGTAAGCCTTTGGTACATTTTTCTCGCTGATTCCTCATGTGAGTATTCATATGATTTAGAGGAGTTTAGTGAAATCAAGTGGTTTGGGTTTGATGAACTACCTCTTGATAGAGCTGACCCTAATTTGGCAAGGTTTTGTGATAAATTTTCTCAATTTTTCTCTGCTCATTCTGAGAGCTTTTGTACAATTGGAGGGCTGGATGGATAATCAGGCACTAATCGAATCTTTTTTTGATTCGCTTCAATTGGGTACTTTTATAGCTCATGCTGAGAGACTTAACGGTGGTTTATTACATGAGAATTGGAAGGTAACATCATCTGAAGCATCGTACGTAATCAAAAAATTAAACCCTCATGTTATGCAAAAGGAAGGAGCTTTTGAACGTTATGAAGAGTCTGAAAAAATAGCTGCTTCATTTTATCAAACTGGCCTTCCTGCTGTAGCAGCTCTTAACATTCGTTCTCGATATGTGCATCCATGGGAGAAGAATAATTTTATTCTTTATCCCTTCGTAGAGGGTAAGATAATCCCACTAGGTGAAATCAATTTGGAGCAAGCGGGTATCATTGGACAAATCTTTGCGAAAATGCATGCCCTTAACTTAAAACTTCCTCTCTTTCAGGCAAGTCCTTACTACGATATTTTTGAGGATGATCATTGGATAGAACTTATTAATAAACAAGAAAACACACAGTTGCTGAACTTGCTACCTGTGCTGCTCAATTGGAACGATAAATACAGGATGTCTATTGAAAGGCTCAATCGAGATACTGTAATTAGCCATCGTGATTTACATTATTCGAACGTGCTCTGGAAAGGAGAATTGCCTCATCTTATTGACTGGGAAAGCGCGGGTTATACAAATCCACTCCAGGAAATAATTGGATACGGTCTTGAGTGGTCTGGACTTATTGATTCTCATTTTTATCAAGATCGCTTTAATGCAATATTGAATAGCTATCGGCAACAATTACGAACTTCGAATTCTTCTTTTGAGGATGCATTTTTTGGTTGGCTTGGAAACTCTGTTATGGGGTGGTTAGAGTTTAATTTAAGGCGATCTAAAGGGAATAAATTCACCAAAGAAGAGCAGGCAAGAGGTGTTCAAATTATTGAGAACACAATGATTCCCTGTGTGAACTTTATCTATTTAAACATGAGTCAAATATTAAAGAGCATTGAAAAAGCTGTGGATGAAGGATGAGTGAAAATGGATAACTTAACAGAGGTATATAGAGATTGTCTTGACCTCAATCGGGCTGTTTTTTCACGCATAGATCATAACGACACAATGGTTGCGGTTGTTTACAGAGTGGATCAACCTGCTGAAAAATCTCTAATATTAAAGATATGCACAAGAGACAAGGATTTTCATCGGGAACTTTATTTCCTGAATGCGCTTGCAGGTGTCCTCCCAATACCAAAAGTAGAGAAAGTTGTTGAACCAATAGGGGGACGTGCTGGTGCAATTCTAATGGAGTGCCTAGAAGGGTCCCTTCTTACTGAGAGTGATTGGTCCAACGAACTTGCCAATGAAGTAGGAACAAATCTGGCTTTGCTGCACTCAAAGCGCGCAGATGTTTATGGAGATGTTACACAAAGCGAGAGTTATGCAAAAAATGCTCGTGACTATTTTAAGGATAAGTTCTTTGAGGAGTTAAATGAATGCGCAAATCATTTGCCTAAGGAGACGATCAGCAGTTGCGTGGATTACTGGGAATCCCATCAAAATTTGCTCGAAGGAGTTGATGGACCTTGCATAGTCCATCGAGATTTTCGACCTGGAAATATGATTGTCTATAATGGAAAATTGGTGGGTGTCATTGATTGGGCAAGCGCACGTTTTGGTTTTGCAGAACAAGATTTTTGTTCGATGGAACACAGAAGTTGGCCAAAAAATTCAAAACATAAGCAAGCTTTGCTGGCAGGTTACTCGACTATTCGAAAACTACCCAACCACAATGCAGTTATGCCACTGTTGCGTTTAGGACGGGCTCTTGCTGTGATTGGATTTACGGTAAGCTCTGGCACTTGGGAAGGCAAAGATAAAGAGATTTATCAATACAATCGAAAGTTCCTCGACGGCTTCTTTGCCTAACTGTTGATAGCTTCAGCAATCACTTGGTCGAGTGTCCTTTTTGCAATGCCAGCAAATATTGGGTTGGTATCACGATAGTAAGGGTAACCAACGATTCCAAGAAAGAGAGCCCATCCACGACCACGACTCCAAGTATGGTCATCTGGTTGGACCGTCGAACGGAAAATCTCTCTGCTTTGTTGACTAAGAAGCGTCCAGGCAACCATCATATCGCATGCAGGGTCTCCAATTCCTGCTAAACCCCAGTCAACGACACCCACGATCTTTTTCTCCATTGCAAGTAGGTTTCCTGCATGAAGGTCACCATGAATCCAAACTGGATCCCTTCTCCAGTGAGGGGCATTTGCAGCTGACTCCCATAAATCTTTCAGTAGGTTTGTATCGTAGAGTTCATTTAGCAGAGGTATCGATTGTAAGACTTCTTTTTCACGCGTGTTCAGTGGTTGCCCGCGTCTGCAGTTTGGACCCCCTACAGTTGGAACCTCTTGCATAGCTTTCACAAAGGAGGCTAAATCTGTGGCTGCTTTTTGTCCATCTATCATAACTTCTTGGTCAGGGTTTGATCCTTCCAGCCACTCGCAGATAAGCCACGGGAAAGGATAGTTTTTATTCGCTATACCTTTGCCAATAATGCTTGGGATTGCAATGGGGAGCTTTGATCCCAGTTTAGGAAGCCAAGTCAGTTCTTTTTCGATGTTTAACGATGAACCTTCTGTTCTTGGAAGACGGATAAGCTTATCGTTTCCAAGCCGATACATAGCGTTATCGGTTCCTTCAGGATGCATGAGTTGTAGAGGTTGATTTTTCCACTTAGGAAATTGCTCTTGCAGTAGGTCCTTGATAAGCTCAGGGTTAATATCTACTTCATCTAAATGCATTTTGTTCTGAGACATTTAAGAACCTCCAGAAGGTGGAGATTCTAGAATTTTTCCCATTGGCGTGTCTCTTTCATCTCCTTCATATCCATCAGGGTCATTGAAGGGCATTTCCGTATAGGCCTGATTTTTATAAAACCGCACTGCATCAGGGGATGATTCTGTATGGATACTTTTGTATCCTTTCGCCTTAAGCCAAACCTCAATCCAATTTAAGAATTGACCACCAAATCCACGGCCGCGTTTATTGTCATCTACAACAATAATACGCACTGCTGCTCTTGATTCGGGCCATAGTTGGATATGGGCATAACCGATGATGTCCACGCCTTCGTAGAGGATGAAGTGAATATGGTCCTTGTGATTGAATGTCCACTCATAAGGATCTTTAACAGGGACTTTGTCGAAAAAATACTTCTGCCGAAAGTTCTTTGCAGCATCCCATTCGTTAATATGTGTGCAAAAAACAAAGCGTAGTCGATTCAATCCACCACTTTTGAGAACCTGATGTATGAAATTGCCTTTTCTAAGAGAATAATCTGCAAACATGGAGTTATTTTTCTCGAAAGAAGATTCATCTTTCAAAAGTTTGAGCTTTAGTTGTGCATATTCATCACGAACTTCATGGTGGTTTCTTAGGTAATCGCGAAAGCAGAGATTTACTTCTATCTCGGGATGGTTTTTCCCAAATACGTGCAGATTAACCTCAAGACGCCCTCGCTTTCTAAAACCGTATTTCATGGGAATATTCCATTCACCTCGATATTCATAACCAAGAGGTTTAAGTTGTGTAATCGATTTCTCGGGTTCGGCAACCTCAGCTATAATATCGATTCTAGGCTTTGCAGCTAAACCAGGAATTGAAGTTGAACCAACATGATGTAGTGCCAAACAATTAGCACCTAAAGCTTCTTTAATTTTTTCAGCTTCATCTTGGTACCAATTAGCCCAGCTTGGGTTATAGGGTACGACTTCTATGTTTTTTCGTTCTTTGGTCATTGCGGGCCTTTTTTTTTACATATGACCGAAATCCAAGGATGAGTTTGGTAAGAAGTGGATTTTTGGTGGGTATCTGTCTCTAAAATCTGAAACCCTTGTTCAACTAATAGCTGTGTCAATTCATCTTCACTAACATAATTCCAAAATTTTTCAACTCCGCCATAACGATCGTCCGCTTGTAGCTCTTCTCCACTACCTTTTTTCATAGAGACATAGAAAATACCCTCAGGTTTTAAAGTGCGATATAGGTTTTCTAATACGCCTGACATTGCCTTTTTTGAGACATGCAGTAGTGAAGCAGATGCCCAGATGGCATCAATGGATTCATCGTTCAATTTCAAACTTTCAATATCGCTAACGAGAAAATTGGCTTGAGGTACAGAATTCCGTGCTAAGGCAATCATTTGAGGGGAAATATCGACTCCGATAACTTCATACCCTTTATCTACAAAAAACTTGGAATCTCTCCCAGGTCCACAGCCTAAATCGAGAATTTTTGATTTAGGAGCAAGATATGATAAGAAAGCTTTTGCTTTCACCTCTGGCTGCAACTTTAAAGTGTTTTCTTGGTATTCGTGAGCTGTTTGGTCATAACTTTGGCGTGTAACTTCACGGTAATCTTGCTCTCCCATAAGGGACCCCATTGAAAATAGCCCTAGTAAAATTAATTCTAATCTAATACGCATGAAATAGCCTGTATCTTAAGCTCCAAAATTATATAAAATATGACTGAAAAGATCCAGAGACAAACGGATGGTTTTAATTAGGGGTAGTCATTTTTTGCAACTGCTCATAAAGTTGAGGCGTAAACATTTTTTGAGTGCTCTTAACTATGTTTTCAGGCCTGTCGAGTTCAGAAAACTCGTCGTGTACCTCAACTTTATGAGCAGTTGCCATTTTTTGATGAGGATAGCTTTAAAAAAATGCTAAAGTTTTGTTTTCATTAGTGGAGTGACGTGTAGTTATTCAGATTTCTCTCTAAATAAGGCAGGGTTTAAAAGTTGACAGGAACAACTGGCCAATGTGCTTTCTAAACCATTGTAATCTTTAAATTATTTACAACACCTTGATTATTAGTAATATTTCATATACAATTTTGCTTTAAATCTGTGGTCAGAGTCAGAAACTCTAAAGAAAGGAAAAAATATGTAAAATTAATTCTTTTGGCAATAAAGAAAAATAGTCTGTAGAGTTTATATTGATTGCTTGAGATTGGATAAATTCCATAGCAGAAACAGAAGGTTTATATGGAATTAAGGCTGTGGATATTGTATTAGACATAATATTCCATATTTAAATAATTAAAATAAACCATATTTATACTGTAATCAACAATTAAAAGGTAGCCCTATACATGTAATGCTAGCCTAGCGTTGTATTCGTAAATAATATATTTAATCATCCCTATATGGTTCTCTAACTTTTTGGAAAACGAAAGCGTCTTACGCGCTAATCGTGAACATCGCTGTCTAAGCGTGTTATTAAATCTTTCAACATAGCTCGTCTTTCCAGACTCTTTTCCGACAGGAGAAATCACGTTCCCGTTTTCGCTGTTCTTTAGCCCTTAAAGTTGCTCTTCCGTGAGTTTCTCGCTTATAAAAGACGCTTCCGTGCATTCTACATCTCCCATTTTGCATAGCAGGTTCCTCGCAGGAAGCACCTCAGCGCTTTCCGCCGCATATCTTAACACCCTTCATTGGCATTACTACACCTCTTTGATGATCGTTTGTGAAAGGGTATCGCCTGAATCGATGATGTCTCGGTTCGAAAAATGAAACTTCTAATCGATGATGCAATTAACTTTTTGGTATACAGCCATATTTTTTCGTTATAAAGTAAAACTTAGCATATCGCCCTGGTGTTATGTATGTACTTAAAAATGGAGATGTTACTTTGGAATCTATCGGAAACCAAATAACAGCATTTGAACATTACTGTCTTATCTCTAGCTATCGACTAGGAGAAGTAATTGACCAAAGCGATAGTTTCCTACTGTCACGCATTTTTGCCATTGGTATTTCTGCAATGTGCCTATTAGCAGAATCAGCGAAAGTGGTTTCCGACGTAGAACGTGTAACGACGATTGGACTCCACACAATCAAAACCTTCAAAATACAAAACGGCAACGTGCAAAATGGTGCAATGCATGTCTGCGAACATGTACGTAACGTCGCCGGCGTAGTTGCAGGATCCTTTCTAGCATTATTCTCTCCGAAACTCTCAAGAAAACTATTTCTGACTGCTGAAGCTCAAAACTTACAAAAAAAACTAACTCCTGACGACGCTGCGAAATTGTATGCTCAAGGGTTCATCTTAGACAACTTTTTTGTCCGTCATAATTTAGAATATCGCATTTGCTCCGGAACCGTCCTTGGTTCAGAAAGACATAGGGGAGTTACTCCTTGGGATGATGATGTCGATACCATGTTGGATCCAAATAACGCGAAAGAGTTTAAAAGGTTAGTTGACGATGGTACATTCGCGAGTGAAACCGGTCTGGAAATCGTGTGGCAGACTTTTACAGGAGGATGGGAATGCTTCTACGCGGATAGTCCAAAAGGCCGGGGATTGCTCGAAAACGTGGGTCTACCTTTTATTGACATCTTTTGCACACAATTTAATGAAAAAGCTGATAGAATTGAATATAGCTCTCTTGAATTCAGACAGCTATCAACAGAAGAATATTTCACCACAGATGAATGGAACGAACAGCAAGAGTGTACGCTAGGCCCTGTTAAGATGCGTGGAATTCGCAACAGTGCACCGTACATTAAAAGGTGCTATGGACCGGACGCAATGGATTTCGCTTATCAGACTATACATCATGAAGACCTTGCTGAAATGCTTCAAAATCCACTGAATATCGCCGGTAACCTTCAAAAAATCAGTCAATACGGTTTACCCAAAAGAACTTATATAACTGACAGGTCTCCTATAGAGTATAATGAAGATCTGTTTCGCGAGCTGGTAGACCGTTACCTTTTACTAATTGAAAATATTGACTCCTAAGAGAGATGGTATAATTTATTGTATTAGGGGTGGTATGACAAAGGAAAGGGGATTCAATGGATAATTTCTCGATTTCTGGCCATATTGTCGATCTTTTGCAAAGAAGAGTGTTTCCAGGGGTAATTGAGGTAAAAGACGGCATCATCTTATCGATTCAAGAAACAGACCAGGCTGAAGATCAGTATATCATGCCAGGTTTCGTTGATGCCCATATCCATATTGAAAGCTCAATGCTCGTTCCTTCAGAATTTGCCCGCTTAGCAGTTGTCCATGGCACCGTAGCCACGGTATCTGATCCTCATGAGATCGGAAACGTTCTAGGGATCGAGGGGGTGCGTTATATGATCGCCAATAGCACACAAGTCCCCTTTAATGTTTTTTTTGGCGCCTCGCCATGTGTGCCGGCGACTGCATTCGAATCGGCAGGTGCTGTCATCACTCCCAAAGATATTCATACGCTCTTTACCAAGGATGGCTTGACATATCTTAGTGAAATGATGAACTATCCGGGGGTTCTCAACAACGACACCGATGTAATGGAAAAGATTGCCATTGCCCATTCATTAAATAAACCGGTTGATGGGCACTCTCCGGGTTTGAGGGGTGAAGCTGCAAAAAAGTATATCGCTGCAGGAATTTCAACGGACCATGAGTGCTACACACTTGAGGAAGCTTTAGAAAAAATCAGCTTTGGTATGAAGATCATCATCAGGGAGGGATCGGCAGCAAAAAACTATGAGGCTTTGCATCCCTTGCTAAAGCTTCATCCCAAACAAGTGATGTTCTGCAGCGACGATAAGCACCCTAACGACTTGGCAAAAGGGCATATCAATGAAATTGTCAAGCGATCCGTAGATCTTGGCTATGACCCCATAGACGTCCTCTGTTCTGCAAGCTTACATCCCATACAACACTATAGCTTAGACGTTGGAGTTTTACAAAAGGGAGATCCTGCTGATTTCATCGTAGTGGACAACCTGAATGATTTTAATGTACAGCGCACATACATCAAAGGCGAACTGGTCGCCAACGGAGGAAAAAGCCTGATCTGCCCCGTTCCTGTTGAAGTGGTCAACCGTTTTTCCTGCACGACAAAAAAAGTAAAGGATTTCAAAGTAAAGGCCGAAGGAAAGGAAATTCATGTGATCGAAGCAATACCCGGAGAGCTGATCACTAAAAAACTAGTGCAGCCTGCTTCTATTCATAACGGTGAATATGTGTCCGATCCATCTCAAGACCTTTTAAAACTCGTGGTTGTCAACCGTTATCAAGATGCTCCGCCTGCAGTAGCATTTATCAAAGGAATGGGCTTGAAATCGGGAGCTTTAGCATCGTCTGTTGCCCACGACTCTCATAATATCGTCGCAGTAGGGGTTGATGATGCCTCTCTCTGCCTTGCTGTCAATGCCGTAATAGAATCCAAAGGGGGAGTTGCTGCCGTTAATAAAGGAAAAATTTCCATTCTGCCTTTGCCTATAGCAGGACTGATGAGCAACGACGATGGCTACCTAGTGGCGGAAAAGTATTCCGCAATTAAGAAAAAAGCACATGATCTAGGATCACCACTGCACGATCCATTCATGACCCTTTCATTCCTTGCTTTGCTTGTAATACCTGCGATCAAGCTCAGCGATCGCGGCCTTTTCGATGCCGTTTCCTTTCAGTTCATACCATTGAGCGCAGAGTAACAGATGTATCAAGTACCAACTGGGGATAAAGGAACAAAAGGTGCCGCCAGATGTAGCAGCCAAGGCACTAACGATGAATTGATCTCTTTCGCATAACCCAGACAGGAATGAATCAACGCTTCTTTTTGAGTTGATTGCTCGATCTTGAACTCGGCAAGAATTTTGTTTTCTTGTTGGATTGCATCATAGACTGCATTCCAAAGAAAAGCTTCTGTGATCAACTTTTCCCTGTTGCCTCCCATATTCACACCTTCCATAAACACAGAATAAAAAATTCTTTGTCGGACTGAGATAAACAGCTCTTTCTCTCTTTCAAGCAAAAAACAACCATTTGCAAAAAAGGTATCGATAAGTTTGAGATGTCTGATAATTTCCCGCTGTCTTGCATTAGGAGTAAATGGAAATCCAAGGAGAAAATAGAGGAAATCGGCTTGGCGATAATGTTGAAACGCCTCTTCTGATCTAATCACTCCTTTGAGAATAAGATGCAGCAAGGCGCTGGGTGTCTGAAATAGATATCGCAGCTTGACTGTCAAGCTTTCCAATTCCAGACTATTTTTCAAACCTAGTTCCTTAGGTGATTTAATGCGGAGCTGTTTGATTCTTTTTACGATTTTTTCAAGAGGATTTGCGTGAAAAAATTGGGACATCTCCTCTAGCCGATACTCATCGTGGTAGAATACCTTGACAGAATGGTTCATCCCGTAATGCACAGTCACAATATGGTTGGCATGAATATCTTCTAAAGCAACAAAGAGCACACGCAGAGGAACACCGTTGATATTATACAGATAGAAGGCACCCGTGTTTGGAAACCCATCTTCAACCATGCCGCCATAATTACGAAAATATAATCCGTCTATCGGTCCCCATCGATAGCTTGACGGTCCGATATTGCTTGGACTCCATTCTCCTAAATACTCTGTCACGATTGTTCCTTTGGGAATTGTCTCCAGAGCATGGACAGAGTGACGCCCTTTACACACTCCTTCACGGATGTATACTTTCGAGGGAGCTTTGTGATATGCGTTGTAAACAGGGATGAGCAAGTGCGCAAGATCTCTCTCGGCATTGTTTGAGGGATGCATTTTTGATAAGATACATTCAGTGGGGAGCTTCATTTCGGCAACCCAATCAGCGCCTGTGATTTCTTTAAATTTTTCTTTTGAATTTACGCGCGTACCGTGAATATCTTGTAAGTAGAACACCATACTACACCTGAAAATGATGGCAAAATTGTATCAGTCAGGCACGTATTAGGCTACCAAATTATGTTTACAAAACAGGAGGCTCTGAATCCGGAAGAAAGTGATGGTATCACATTCATTGGAAAATAAGATTGAAATCTGAAATACCCACTGATATATAGAGAGGTTATGATTAAAAAAAATATTATCCCTTTGATCATCGTTGTTTTAGGTATCTTAGCCGCAATATGGTTGTTGCCTAAGCTCTGGCATGAGGCGACAGGAAATACTCTTACTCTCTATGGTAATGTAGACGTTCGGCAGGTAGACCTGGGATTTCGTGTGAACGGGCGCGTATCGCAGATGATCTACGAAGAGGGTGATCTCATCGAACCCGGACAACTGATGGGTTTTCTCGACCCCGTTCCATACCAAGAAGAACTTGCTCAAGCTGTGGCACATGCAGAAGCGGTACAAGCCGCATTCAAGAACGCCTCCCATGCGCTGGTCAGACGGCAAGAAGTTGTCGAATCAGGCGCTGTCTCCAAAGAGGTGTTTGATGAAGCTTACTGGAACGCTAAGAAGCTGGAAGAAGATCTTAAGGAAGCACTAGCTAACGTAGAACGCACCCAGACGCGGCTAAATGATACACAACTATTTGCACCGAGTGTAGGAACGATCCTGACAAGAGTGAGAGAACCCGGCGCTATCGTTAACTTCGGTGAGCCAATATACACTTTAAGCATATCTGATCCGGTATGGGTAAGAGCATATCTCTCAGAGCCCGACTTAGGAGCGATATTTCCTGGAATGGAAGCGGAAATTCTAACAGACACCCCCGAACTCCCTACATATAAAGGGCATATAGGATTTATCTCTCCGGTAGCCGAATTTACTCCTAAGTCTGTCGAAACCGCAAACCTACGTACAGACCTCGTATACCGCATCCGCGTTGTCGTCGATAATCCTGATCGCAAACTGAAGCAAGGGATGCCGGTAACTGTCAAAATCAACCTAAACCAAGAGTCATAGGCTTTGAGCGATTCAGCGATTTCGCTACGGGGACTTGCCAAAAAGTTTCCCGGTCAAGAAACAAATGCTCTTTTACCCACAACAACAGAAATTCCTGCAGGAAAAATTATCGGACTCATAGGTCCTGACGGCGCAGGGAAAACGACACTCATCCGTCTGATGACAGGACTGCTCACGCCAACAGAAGGTGAAGCGATCGTACTAGGATTAAACGCCTTTTCCCAATCTCACGCGCTCCATGAAATCATCTCCTATATGCCTCAACAATTTGGTCTCTATGAAGATTTGACCGTACATCAAAATATGGAGCTTTATGCGCGGTTGAGAGGACTGCCCCCTGAAGAAGAAAAAGAGCTCTTTTCAAAACTCTTGGCTTTTTCTGGGCTCAGCGACTTCCAAGATCGGTTGGCAAAGAACCTGTCAGGAGGGATGAAGCAAAAGCTAGCACTCGTTACCTCGCTTCTTCAAAAACCACAGCTTATGATCCTTGACGAGCCGACCGTCGGCGTCGATCCCTATGCCCGAAGGGAGCTATGGGAGATGATGCGCTCGTTAGTAGACCAAGGTAAATCTGTCATTTGGAGCACCTCCTACCTCGACGAAGCAGAAAAATGCGATGAAGTGCTCTTGCTCAACAAAGGAGAACTCCTTTTTCAAGGAAAACCAAACCTTCTCACAGAAAAAATGAAAGAGCGGACATACTTAATCACCGGCCTTGAGAAATCTAAACGGGCGGTCCTGAACCGTTGCCTGCTTGATCCCGCAATTCTAGATGCAGTCATCCAAGGGATGGCAGTAAGAATCGTTCTGAAAGAAGGGGAACAGCTTCCTGATCTACAGAAAATCACACAATCATCGCAGGCAAAACTACAGCAAACCGCACCGCGCTTTGAAGATGCTTTTATTGATCTTCTTGGAGGCGCACAGAAAGAGATCTCTCCTCTAGCAGATAGGATGCAGTCATTTCCTGACGACAATAAAACGATCATCAACGCTGATGGACTAACCAAACGGTTTGGAAATTTCGTTGCGACAAAAAATGTCACGTTTTCTGTCAAAAGAGGGGAGATATTCGGATTATTAGGACCAAACGGCGCCGGTAAGTCAACCACATTCCGCATGCTTTGCGGTCTGATCAAACCTTCTGAAGGGAACGGCGAAGTCGAAGGACTGTCGTTGCTGAAAGCGCCAAGTGAAGCTCGCTCGAAAATCGGCTACGTCGCACAAAAGTTCTCTCTATACTCAAACATGACAATCCGTCAAAACCTAGAATTTTTCGCAGGAATCTATCCTATCAAAAACGAGAGCAGAAATCATGCAGTGGAGGACATGGTCTCGATCTTCTCGTTCGACTCCTACCTGAACACACCCTCAGGTAAACTTCCTCCAGGGTTTAAACAGAGGCTCGCCCTCGCTTGTTCACTGATGCATCGTCCAGAAGTCCTTTTTCTTGATGAGCCGACATCAGGCGTCGACCCTGTGACCAGAAGAGAATTTTGGAATCATATCAATGGTCTCGTTTCTCGCGGAACGACAGTCATGATCACAACCCACTATATGGATGAAGCAGAATATTGCGACCGTATCGGCTTTCTTTCCGGAGGGGAACTTGTAGCCATTGGTTCTCCCGATGAGTTGAAAGAAAAGGTACAGACAGCTGACAGGCCTCACCCCACCATAGAAGATGCATTTGTCATCTTATGTAAAGGAGGGGAATGAAGAACGCCAGGGTCAAAGCACTTATAAAAAAAGAGTTTTTTCAAATGATCCGCGATCCCGGCAGTTTTCTGATCGCCGTGATTCTTCCCTTGATTCTTCTATTCATCTATGGAATCGGTATCTCCCTTGATATCACCAATCTCCCCATCGGCGTTGCTATGGAAGATTCGTCGCCGATTGTACAAAGCTTTGTCGACTCGTTAAAAGAATCACGCTACTTCTCTGTAAAAGTAGAACGAACAAGCGAGCCATTTTACAAAGAGCTGCAAGAAGGAAAAATAAGGGGATTTGTTGTCATTCCCTCCTATTTTTCACGCGATTTTTTCTCACCGGAAAAAGAAGCGCCAATCCAAGTGATCGGAGATGGATCAATCCCCAATACCTCAGCTTTTGTTCAGAACTACGTCAGGGGCGCTTGGATCAACTGGGTGAAGATGCAAGACGCGCAACAAGCAAACAGAAGAAAACCGAAAATTGGCGCTGAACCGCGATTCTGGTACAACGAAGACTTAAACAGCCGTTTTTTTCTTGTACCCGGCTCTATCGCCATCATCATGACGCTCATTGGAACACTCCTGACAGCTGTTGTCGTATCAAGGGAATGGGAGAGAGGAACAATGGAGTCGCTTCTTTCAACACCGGTGACTATCTGGGAGCTGATCGTCAGTAAGATCATTCCAAACTTTGTGCTGGGACTGCTCTCATTGATCTTCTGTACATTTGTCTCGGTTTATTTTTATAAAGTGCCGTTCCAAGGAAGCTGGGCGCTTCTCGCCCTTGTTTCTTCAGCATTTCTCATGGCAGCGCTAGGAGTCGGTCTATTCATTTCGACATTAGCAAGGGACCAGTTTGTCGCCTCCCAAATGTCGATCGTGTCCTCTTATCTGCCCTCGTTCATTCTTTCAGGCTTTATCTTCGAAATTTCAAGCATGCCGCTAATCATCCGCATGGTTACCTATCTTGTACCGGCTCGTTACTATGTCTCATCGCTTCAGACTATCTTTCTCGTAGGAAATGTGTGGGAACTCATTCTTTACGATTTGGCATTTTTACTTCTGTTCTGCCTGATTGTATACTTTGCCATCGCTAAAATATCGCGAAAGAGGTTGGATTGATAAAAAAAATCAAAGCCTTAATTATTAAAGAGATCCTTGCGATCTTGCAAGATAGGAAAAGCAGGACTGTGCTCATCATTCCGCCGCTGGTACAGCTGTTTATCTTTTCCTTCGCCGCAACATTGGATGTGCAGAATATTGATATGGGCGTTTGGAACAAAGACAACGGGAAATATTCGTACGAGCTTATCCAACGTTTCGTCGGCGCACCCACATTTCGTAACATCTACTTTTATGACACCAACGAACAGGTGAAAAAAGCTCTTGATAACCAGGATGTTATCCTTGTGATGCACATCGATGAGACCTTCTCGCGCAATATCCTTCAAGGTAGAGAGGCAAAGGTCCAGCTCCTTATGGACGGAAGAAAATCAAACTCTGCACAGATAGTACAAGGCTATGCTGTCGGGATCTTGGAGCAGTTCCAGCACGACACCAAAAGTACGCTAGGCTTGCCAAAAGATCGAACAACACTCGTCCCTTGGAACTGGTACAATCCAAACCTCATCTACACATGGTTCACCGTTCCCGGGCTTGTTGGTGTTCTTACCCTGCTGATCTGTCTTCTCGTAACGGCATTATCGGTTGCAAGAGAAAGGGAAGTAGGCACCTTTGAACAGTTGTTGGTCTCACCGCTCACACCAACCGAGATCATTATTGGAAAAGCGATCCCGGCGATGATCATCGGCATCGGTGAAGGCACACTAATCCTGCTTGCGGCAATCCTTTTCTTCGGAATCCCTTTTACCGGCTCGTTCCTTCTCCTTTATTTCAGTATTTTTGTTTTTGTCCTTTCTATTGTCGGCATCGGTCTCTTCATCTCCTCAATGGCCAAAACCCAACAGCAAGCGCTGCTAGGCGTCATGGTATTCATGGCCCCGGCAATCGCTCTTTCAGGATTTGCCACGCCCATCGAGAATATGCCGCACTGGCTGCAGATCGGCACCTACCTAAACCCTCTCCGCTACTTTTTAGAGATCGTCAGGGGGATTTTCTTGAAATCCTGGTCTTTCTACTCCGTATGGCAAAACGTGTATCCTCTCTTGCTCATCTCACTATTTACCTTGACGGGAGCCGATTGGTTCTTTAAAAAAAGGCTCGAATGATGAAGCGTATTTTTTTTGTGTCTATAGTGATAGCCTTACTGTTGCTTCCCTCGTGCAGATCGAGTACAAACTGCTGCCGTCCTATCGGCGCCCCTTCTTCCTGGGTTTCAACCGAAAGTGAAGGGGAGGTCGACCTCTGCTGGTGGGAATCCTTCGAAGATGATCAGCTGACACACTATATAGAGCTAGCATCAGAAAATAATAAGGATGTCAGGGCCGCCATGGCCAACGTCTGCCAGGCAAGGGCAGTCAGACTGACAGTCACATCGCAGCTATATCCCGATATCGATGCAGAGCTTCGTTATAACAGAAACTCCTTCAATACCTTCTTTGGAGGAGCAGGTAACGCTAATCCCGGCAACATCGCCAGCGTGACAACAAACTTTCAGCAAGAGATATTCTTTGTTGGACTGGATGCGATATGGGAGATCGATATCTTCGGAAGAACGCGTAAACAGGTTGAAGCAGCCTGCTATCGTGTGGGCAGCGCCGTCGAGGCATACCACGGCGCCCTTCTATCCGTTTTTGCTGAAACGGCAACAAACTACTTCAACGCTAGAGGATATCAAGAGCTTATCGCGCAGAAAGAAGAAAAGATAAAAACTTTAGAGGAAATTCTCGATCTCAGAAAAAAACTGGAAACAACAGGGATCGCCAATTCCATCGACATCCTCGATCTCGAAGCCAGCCTCAGCAGTCTGAAGTCTGAGCTGCCTCAGCTCGTCGCTGAAATGTTCACTGCTATCTACCGGCTTTCTATCCTAATAGGGGAGTTTCCCGGGGTTCTTTTGGAAGAGATGGAGGCACCGAAGCCACTACCCTCTCTACCGGTACTCGTCGAAGCTGGTCTTCCCTCGGAGCTCCTGGAAAGAAGACCGGACATCCGCCAAGCGGAAGCAGAACTTGGAGCTGCAACGGCAGACGTAGGCGTCGCCGTCAGGGATCTATTCCCGCGATTTTTCCTTGCAGGCAGCGTTGGCCATCAAAAATTCACTCTGCCAACTCAGCTTTTTGATAATTTCGTCTGGTCGTATACCGCCGACATCCTGACACCCGTCTTTAAAGGTGGACGTCTCCGAGCAAACATCCGCGCCGAAGAAGCTAAAGCGATGGCCCGTTTCTATCAGTACGAACAAACAATCCTTCAAGCTGTAGAGGAAGCAGAAAGCCGTATTGTCGGTTATACGCAGGAAGTTGATCGGACGAGCAATTTGGAATCCTCTTTATCGGACGTCAGTGATGCTTTTGCGTTGACCGAAGCGCTCTATTTGTCAGGTATCGCAGATGCTCCCGGTGTACTAAATAAAAAACTAAACGTTATTAGCGCCAAAGAAGTCGTAACGGAAAGCAAGCTCGAGGCTTTCAATAAGCTGATCTCTCTTTACAAATCTTTAGGAGGAGGCTGGGATATTCCCTGTTATTGATCTGTTTACTTTTGAGTAAACTTATTTGTTAATTACGCTATTCTTTTCTATTTTATCCAGAGGACGCATGAAAACCCAGTCTTTTAAGACTGGGATGAAATGCGCTTTTTTGTTAAACAGTAGCTACCTTGACCTTAGTGTCAGGTAGCTATCTGACTGTGTATCTGGTTCCTGGAAAATCCTTCCAGTGGTAAACCACAAAAGGTTGACCAAGGGTTCCTCAAGTAAGTAGTGGTTCAGCGGTAACAACCTAACCACAATCAAATCCCGAAGTTTAAAGAAAAAAACTTGAGAAAATGTTGCGCTCGGGCTAGATCGCATCGGTTGCAAAAGCCGTAGAAGCCTTCGCCTTTAGGCGAGGGAGTAGTCACGCACCACCACCTTTGCTGACATACAAGCAACTCGCCAGGCTCTCAGCGAATACAGCAGAAGCAATAAGAGAGTACTAGCGGTATACGATCACATCGCAACGTCTTGGTTGGAATACAACCAGTCCCAAAGTTGCGGATGGAGTATAGAGAAGCTACTTGCTGCTCTCAGAGGATGCAACGAACCTCTCGAGATAGCGCTTCAAAAAGAAATCGACAGGCATCGCCAAAAAAATTGAACGTTTGATTTGAAGATGGTAACGTATCTGCATGTTGCCGCCTGTCAGTGTCATTACTACAGTCTAAATGTCTTGATGCTCTGTACTGGAAAAAATTATTGCCTGTTTCGTAAAAAAAATAAGGATAAGGCAATAAACATCCACTTATTTATCCCAAAATAGCCAGGAGATATCATGAAAATCATCTTTTCAGCAGTATTTGCAATCTTAATTCAAAGTCAACTACAAGCAAATGACCTTACTATCCTTCTCACCAATCCAATGCCCGAGCTGGCGTCTGCTATCGACTGCAATACATACCACGTTTACAATAATCCATGGACTCATGGACTGACCAACGAAGACCCTGATCTCGAAAGCGACTTCGTTCATAACCCCACATATGCCGGCATCCGCGACATAGCAATTGAACGTTCTGTAAAAAGAAATACATGTTTGATCAATGCGATCTGGTCTGTAATGGACAACCTGACTCAAGATGATTTTCTATGGGACAACAAACATGTCCGTTATATCATCGTCGTTCAAGATCCGAAGGAAGCGCTCACGCTTTACCACTGGAACGCGGTAACACAAAAAAGCGATGAAGAAATTATCCATGATGCCCGCAACTATTTCAGATACGATCAACTGCATGCCTTTGCTCGTATGCATAGAAGCCGAAGAGGGGATTGGCCTGAAATCATCAACATCAGCGCGGGAACAAATCATACAACGAGTATCATCGACATCAATCGAATTGTCCCGAGTAAGCAATTAATAGACCTAATATTCGAACAGTTACCGGTGCATATCCAGTCCGATATTGAAGAGATTTGTGATATTCAAAATATGTTTTTTAAAATGTTAATCAATTGTTATTAATTACAAAATTCGTTAAAATATTATTGCGGACTTAATAAACAAAACATAAGGTTTGTCATGATCAAAAAATTTTCTTACCTATTTATCACTCTGATAACTACACAATTTTGCTGCATGGCAGCAATTGATGATCAGGAAATTTCACTAAGGCTAACGCCTACGGTTGGAGACTCCTACAAAGAAAACTATTACGCTGAGTTGAATGTTAAGCAAAACACAGAAGAAGACAAGGGCGTTACAGTTGCTGTTGACCTGGCAAGCCAGATGCTCGTCGCCGACATTGACAGCGAAGGTAACATCACCTTTGCTGAAACGATTAACGACCTTTCCGTTAAAAGCAATCTACCGCAAATCAATAACTGCCCTTTCCTAGCTGTTTTCATTGACGCCGTCAAAGGGAAAACAATGAACTTGACTATGTCGCCTGAGCGACAACTAATGCGTATTGATGGCGCAGATGAGATCGCTCACGAGTTTCTAAAAAACAGCGGCATTGCTCCTGTTGAACTGGCTAATGGAGTCACCAACCAAATCAACCAGTTCTTACTTGCGCATTCCGATGAATTTAAAATCGACACATTGACAATCAATGTAAGCGAACCTGTAGAGAAAGTGATCACTACTCCTGAAGGAGCAACAGCCTCGATTACAACCAAATGCGTCAGCATTGATGAAAATTATATCGACACCCTCCATACTGTTGTCTGTAACTTTGATGACGGTGTGCAAAATATCCGCCTAAACGGTTCTATTAAACATTGTCTTGAAAGAAAATCAATGCTGCCACACAGAATGGACGCAGAACTCACTCTCGATATCTCATTGCCCGAGCAAAATAACATCTCGGTCAGCTGCAATATCTATTATCTTTCTGTAAAACAATAACATTTCTCGAGGGGCTATACGCCCCTCATCTTCTTGAACCTCTTGAAAAATTAACCGGCATCACGCATCATTTTTTTAAAAAATGAAAATGCCATGATAAATCAACTTTTTGTTGCAATAGCAACTATTGCTATGATTTCGATAAACAATCTGTCAGCTGATGAATATCCAATCATTTACATGATCTCTACCCCCAGAAGTATGTCTACAGCTTTTTTGCGCATGATGGACAATAGAGGCGACTTTACAATTTTTCATGAACCTTCGCAATATGCCTATGACAAGATTCATTACCCTGAATTAACAAAAACATGGTTTCTAGATAGTGCTCCAGGTGATTTTGAAGAAATTAAACAACGCATTTTTGAAGCAGCAAAAAGCTCTCCGGTTTTCGTAAAGGAAGTGAGTTTCGCAGTTCATGACTTTCTCATTGCTGATCAAGAATTCCTAAGCAATCGTCAAATCCATTTTGTTTTTCTTGTGCGAGATCCGCACAACTCAATAGTATCCTTTTACCGTAAAACGCAAGCCGTCTTTGAGGAAATGGACGATTTGATTGGAATGAAAAAGCTGCAACATCTTTATCAGACGATAAATCAGAAATCACCAAACAAACCAATGCTCATATCAAGCGAACAGCTAGCTGACAGCCCTAATGAAATCGTCCGTGACTTCTGCGAATATTATGAACTTGAGTTTTCCGAAGCGCATCTCCGCTGGGAGCCTTACGATACAAGTTTCGATGGGGTAGAGAAATGGAAGGAAATAAAAAAGTTCGACCTCTTCAAACATTGGCATGGCAGCGCCGCTCAAAGTGATGGTTTTCATCAACTTTCTACCTACGAGACCGACGAATATGGCATGCCGACATTTTCTGAAATCCCCCTTGAACATAGAGAGATAATTTGGCAAATATACCAAGAGAATTTATTTTGGTATAAATTGCTCATGCAAAAACAATAAGACATAACGATGAAACTTATCGATCGAAATAGCGACCTCGCATGGCTGAAAGATAAGACAATCGGGTTTTATCTCGGCTCATTTGACCCTCTCCACCTTGGACATGAACATGTAATCAATAGCGCATTAAAAAGGGGAGTTGTAGATGAAATTCTGATCTATCCGGCTCCAGGCGGCGATCGTTTTAAAAAAAGATCGGATGTGCTCATGAGACAAAAAATGCTAGAGGCGCGCTATAAGGCACAAGAGCATATTCTCCTTACAAGATGTACCCCCAAAGAGCTCCAGAAATTATTAGGAGGCCGAAAGGTTATTGGAATTATTGGCTCCGACTTGGTCCTTCAAAAACTGCTAAGCGATGACCTTGATTTACGGAATGAATATGACCAGTTGTTTATGCGGGGCAAAGATCTACCGGTGAAACATGAAAAAGATACGATTGGAGCTGTGATGGCCCTAAGGGCAGATCAGTTCATCGTCGCCACTAGAGAAAATGAAGATCTTTCAGCTCTTAATGGAAAAATTCTCGATCGCAACATCATCGAGGTTATTCCATCTTTCTCCGTCTCTTCATCAGAAATTAGAGAGCGAATTAGAGCAAATCAACCAATCACACACCTTGTAAGCCCCGCTATTGCTGAAGCTATCTCTGCCGAAGGACTATACGTCAAATAGCTCTCTCATCAGGGAATTCCTCCCAGTTGATTGAGGGGAACTCAATAGTCACTGTATTCTCTGCTTTAGGAAGCACTACTTCCGGTGGATCAATTAAAATAGTCTCTGCCATACGCTTGGTTTTATAAGCCTCAAGCACCTCTTTTGCCGGAGAAAAGAATGTCAATTTATTGCCATCCTCCCAAATTTGTACAGCGTCTAGTTGCATCCTTTCAGTCCGATTTAACTGCTCTAAAATTTCATGATAGTAGTTTTCAATCCGACTAGAAAGCATCGTGTAACGGAGCCGCACATGCTGTCTTTCTCGTTCAGATGCGCTCAACCTTGCATACATTTCTTTTCTTAAGGGGGCAAGCGCCAGTTCTCTTTTGCTCATCAAATCTGCCCTTGCATTGGTGAATGTTCTCTTAATCTCTCTACGACGTCCTGCCGCTAAATTACAAATGTCCACGTATTGGCGGTTGATCTCTTCATATTGAACCGTGATGCTCTGCAACTCTTCAGCGAACTCCAAGTCGCTAAAAAACGCCTTTCTGACGTCGTCGCTTCCTAAAGGATTATGATCAAAGAAGCGGTCAACTAGTTGAACTTTCTTGCCACTTAAATTCAGCCCTGAAAAATCATCATGTAATTGATCAAGATATTTAAGAGATAGCAAACCAACCTCTCCATTTCCGACGATTCTGCCCTGCAATCCATACTTCTTAATATAGGGGTATCCATTGAAGTATGCTGTCCGGCGATGTGATGATGCCTCTTGCGCTGGATCTTTCCACTGATCTAGTTGGTTTTGCGCCTTTGCTCCCTTGGCAATACCGATTGCAAGGGCAACTAATGACACACCGGCAGCAACGACAAATAGGCCGCCAACAACAAGTGCTGTCCCAGCAGTAAAAATACTAACTACAGCAATAATGCTGATTGACAGAGCCACAGCAGATATACCCATCAACGCTCTGGCTTTCGTGTTCTTGCAATTCCAATAGGAAGTCGCATCACAACGAACGCTTTGGGCAACCGTCTTTACCTTGACAGCGCCATCGATTTCATAAGTGACATACTTGCCAGCAAATTCCGTCTGTAAAATCTCGCCATCAAAACGATTAGTATCTTTGATAAAGTTAATTTGGTCTCTCTCATAACTGGAACGCAAATAGCCTATTCCCATTTCCAATACTCCTTCATTGATGAGGTATAAGTGTAAGTAACCGACATGAAGCATAAACAAAGAAAAGGTAAAATTTTCGTAAAGAGGCGTTTATTAAAATATTTATTGATATTTTTTTATTATCTATGACAGGGTGACACTAATTAGACTTAAGATGATTTAGGTACTGCTTTTGAGAAAATGGATAGTTTTCCTTTTCCTAACCACAACAAGCATGACTTACGCCAGACCCTCAGGAGTACAAGATGCCGGAGATTTTGGGCAGATACTAGTCCCCACAGCCGCAGCCCTGATTTCAGCAGCAAAAGGGGATATCTACGGGCTCGGGGACTTTGCCATGTCCGTAGCCGTCACCATGGAAGTTGTCCAAATGATCAAGTTCGGTGTTGACAGCGACCGTCCTGACTTCGGCAGCCGCTCCTTTCCTAGTGGACATACAGCAGCAGCCTTTTCGGGAGCCAGCTACCTTCATGCAAGATATGGACTTTGCTATGGCCTCCCGGCATACGCTGTTGCAACATTTGTCGGCTTTAGTAGAATATACTCAGAACGACACCATCCCATAGATGTTGTCGGTGGAGCAGCTATTGCTGTCTTCTTTAGCTTCTTTTTTACCGAACCATACTGCAAGGGAGTGACGGTGACTCCGGTAATCACCAGTGATTGCGCTGCGGTAGCTTTAGGAACGACATTTTAAAAAATGGAAAATTTCACACCACTGTCAGCATTTATCGGGGGATTGATCATAGGTTTGTCTGCAGTCGCCCTCATGTACTTTAACCAAAAAATCTGCGGTCTCAGCGGCATTGTCGAAGCGATCACCGCACCCACAGCAAAAGAGAACCGCTGGAAGCTCTATTTCGTTTTAGGCATGCTCGTTGGAGGCGCACTCTTGCGGATTTTTTACCCTCCGGCCTTTGCTTTTACCATCAACAAACCCATCGTTTATGTCATCGCTGCAGGATTTCTCGTCGGATTCGGAGCTCGTCTCGGTTACGGATGTACTAGCGGCCACGGCGTTTGCGGCATGGGCAGGCTATCGTTTCGCTCATACCTTGCAACGGCACTCTTCCTCCTCTTCGGCATCATCACAGCGTCAGCAATAGCATACCTTGGAGGCAACTAATGCGTGAGTACGTATCTGCGTTTATCATCGGCACATGCTTCGCTCTCGGCCTCGGCATATCACAGATGACCATGCCTCCAAAAATTATCGGATTTCTTAATGTAACGGGTGCTTGGGACCCAACGCTGCTGGTAGTCTTCATTACAGCAACAGCAACCTACATGCTGTTCTACCAATTCGTTCTGAATGAAGCGATTACCTGTTCTGTTGAAGCAGGCTTCGCCAATAAACCACTAATAGAATGGCGTTTGATTGCCGGGCCTATCGTTTTTGGGATAGGATGGGGGATGATGGGGCTATGTCCCGGGCCAGCGATGACTGACATTATGTCAGGACAGGCGCAAATCTATCCTTTCGTCGCAGCAATGCTGGTAGGTATTTTCGTAGCCAAGAAGATATTTTAGCCTTTTTTAGTCGCGACATAGGGATGTACCATTTTCTCCGGTACAACGATCTTGTCAAACTCATCAGCAGTAACGCAGCCTAGCTCGATCGCCGCTTCACGAAGAGTCTGATGGTTTTGATGCGCATGATGTGCTACTTGTGACGCTTTGTCATAGCCGATCACAGGCGCTAGGGCCGTCACCAACATCAACGATCGCTCGACATGTTGGGCGATCTGTTTTTTGTTAGCTTCCATACCTATAATCAAAAAATCGGTGAAATTGTTGCAACTATCGGTCAACAAGTGGATAGACTGCATAATGTTATAGATAATAAGCGGTTTATAAACATTCATTTCAAGATGTCCACCTGCGCCGCCGAGAGTAACGGCAAGATCGTTGGCAATCACTTGAAGACTTACCATGGCTAACGCCTCGCACTGCGTAGGGTTCACCTTGCCGGGCATGATCGATGATCCCGGCTCATTTGCAGGAATTGACAGTTCATTGAATCCCGCCCTAGGACCGCATGCTAAAAGACGGATATCGTTAGCAATTTTATGCAGAGAACCGGCAAGTGTTTTAAGAGCTCCACTGAAATGAACCAGCGCATCATGGGCTCCCTGATAAGCAAACTTATTCGGGGTACTGACAAAAGGAAGACCAGTAATTGCTGCGATCTCCTTGGTAACAGCCTGATCAAACCCTGGCTGAGCATTAATGCCTGTACCAACAGCAGTACCGCCAATTGTAAGGCGGTAAACATCACCTAATGCGCTATTAATGCGCGCCAGGTCCTCTTTAAGCATAAACACATACCCGGAAAACTCCTGACCTAGCGTAAGCGGCGTTGCATCTTGCAGGTGTGTGCGGCCAATCTTGACAATATCGCTCCATGCCTCTGCTTTTTTTTCCAGCTCATCACTCATTCTCGTGATGGAAGGAAGTAATAGCTTCGTAGAGGTGACTGCCGTTGCAATATGCATCGCAGTAGGGAAAGCGTCATTGGTCGACTGAGACATGTTGACATGGTCATTGGGATGCACAGGTATTTTTGATCCAAGCGCCGTTCCCACCATTTGGGAGATTCGATTGGAGATCACTTCATTCACATTCATGTTAAACTGCGTACCACTTCCGGTCATCCATACGTGTAAAGGAAAATGCGCATGATGTTTCTCGCTAATTACCTCATCGCACGCTTTGATAATCAGCTCCTCTTTCTCTTTGTCCAGCCTGCCGTCTCTACAGTTAACGATAGCCGCTGCCTTCTTGACGATAGCCATAGCGGGTATCATTTCTTGGGGAACTAACTCGTTTCCTATGGTGAAGAATTTGATAGACCGATGCGTTTGTGCTCCCCAGAGTTTTTCATTTGGTACTTCAATTTCACCGATGCTATCGCTTTCAACTCTCGTTTCGCTCATAACGCTTACTCATCCATTTTAAGACGGAACTGTAAAATAATTCCTGAATCATTAAAATACGGCATAAGAGGTTATGATGAAAAGTAAATCTCAAAAAAAATGTGAAATATGCGGAAAAGAGTTCCGTGCGCGCGACGTCTATCCCATCTCTCTAATCCGCAACTCAGTACAACTAGTTCTCCATGAACAATTTCCCGATGCCGATGAGCAGGGCTTCCTCTGTTTTCCCGACTTGCGCATGATTCATGCGGAGTATTCGGAAGATTTGATCGAGAAGGAGAAGGGCGCACTATCAGCTCTGGAGAGAGAAGTCGTTGAAAGTCTTAAGGATCAGGATATTCTTACAGAAAACATTAACGAAGAGTATGCTGAACAGCTGACATTAGGGGAGAAGCTCGCTGATAAAGTCGCCGAATTTGGCGGCAGTTGGTTCTTTATCTCCTTTTTCGGCATCGTCCTGGTAGGATGGATGGCAATCAATACCTTCTACTTCATGGATGGCGCTTTTGATCCCTACCCTTACATCCTATTGAACTTAGTCCTTTCCTGCCTTGCAGCAATACAAGCGCCGATCATCATGATGAGCCAGAACCGCCAAGCTGCCAAAGATCGCTTAAAAGTAGAAAACGACTATATGGTCAACCTAAAGGCCGAACTGCAAATCCGTCATCTGAACGCACGCCTAGAACTCTTCATGCGCCATACCTGGCAAAAAATGCATGAGATCTCCCGCATGCAAGAGGAGATCTACCAAGATCTGGATCGCTAACCTTCCAGTTTAGACAGAGCTTCCTGAATTTTAAGCTTATAAGCTTCTGAACCCTTCTCATTTTTTTTGCAAAGTTCAAGTGCTGTTCGTAACAAAGGGATAGCTTCCTCGTTTTCGCTTATCATTGCCAGATTGAAATAAAACAGGGGAAAGTACGAATGATATTTTTCGTGATTTTCTTCACAGTATGCAACCGTTTCCTTTAAAAGAGCTTTTGCTTCCGCAGGATTACCTTGAAGAATAAGACATTGTGCGAGGTTATTGCGGTACATAGCAACCAGGAAAGGGTCGCGCTCGCATTCAGGAATTTCTAGATATAGAGAAAGAACTTGGCGCTGGAGATCCAACCTTTCGTTAGGAGAAAAAGGTAATAAGCGCAATTTCATATTGAGTACGCGCACTTGCATCGCATTAGAAGAATTGTATTCCATCGCCTTTTCATACCAATGGTATGCCCCAATGCGATCTTCAGGGTTCTCTAACTGATGCATAAAGGGATAGGCATTATAATAGAGTTCAGCAAGTTCTAATCGTGTTTCTTTGCTATCTCCAAGCAGCAAAAGCTTCTCTGCCAAATGATACAAGTTATGAAAACGAGTCAAATTGTCCTGAGAAAGGCAACGAGTAGTATCAATATTCTGATAACAATGACCCAGCCAACGCAATGTTGAAGCAAGCTGAAAGCGATCCTCTTCGCTTAAGTTGCGATTTCTAACAGCTTGGAGAACAACATCTTTGTCGGTTGTCAAGATCACATGATCCATCGCAAGAGAGTCGCCGTTGATAATATCCAAAGAGCAGTAAAGGCTTCGAAGCGCTTCAAGGAAATGATCGCGGCTGACCGTCATCTGGCCATACGTCTTCCTGCCTTGGTCATAGGATATTCTAAACTGATCATCAAGAGAAAAGGCTATAGTCCTTTCTGAACAACTAATAGCGTTGCAGCTACCGGAAGAAACTGCTGAAGTATACATAAATCACCTAAAATAAGTAGTTTACAAAGAAGTGATTATAATAAACTCTATAATAAAAAACAAGGCCGCATAGAAAAAACTATACGGCCTTGTGCAAAGGGAGGCTTAAGCTCTATTAGAAGCTAAGGTCCATACCTACCATCAAACCATGCCAGCCAAAAGTGGTCGTGGTTGGAGATGTAGATAGGGCAACTTCAGAAGTAGTGTTGTCGCCAACGAATACACGAGGATTCGTTACGTTATACCACTTCAAGAACTCATAACCAATGTGGAAAGACATGTCCATTCCACACATGCAAGTGTCATATACAAAACCTGCAGCTACGTGATAACCAGGAACGATCTCGCAGCAGTCAGAGTCAGCATAAACAACTTCAGTTGTTGTCGAACTTGCTGTGTAGGTGTAAGTACCTTTGCCATCTTGGTCGCCAACAACGATTGATCCGGATGCTTTAGAAAACAGACGGATGCAATCAGTTACTTGCCATTCATATCCTGTACCAGCTTTTAGGCCGACGCCAGAATAATCGCTGTCAAAGTGGGTAGTTCCAACAATGGTTTCAGCGCTGTTGTGCAGAGTAGTATTGAAAGACTGGTTGATAAACAGGCCTTCAACACCAAAGAATGGGACGAACTCAAAGCAGTCGCCGCAGCAGCACTTATGTGCCATTAACACGTCGAATGTTTGGTATGTTGTGTCCCAAGCTGTACTTCCGCTTGTGAAAGAATCAGAAGTGCTAAATCCGCTGTGTAACAGAGTGCTGACCAGCGTGTTGCTGTCAGTAGCTGTAGCAGTTTCATTTTCTTTCGTATTGATCCATGTGTAAGACGCATAGAAAGAAAAGTCACAGTCGCAGATTAGGTCGTCTTTGCCGATCCAAACGCGGAAGCCAGGCTCCCACTTAGGGCAGACGTTTTTGTAATCTACAGCGACTGTGGTTGTGCCGCCGCTCGTGCTTGAAGAGCGTTCAGCTACCCAGTCTAGTGAGTCAACACACGGCTTCCACCATAGGAAGTCTGCACCAATATCAAATCCACCGAAACAGCACATGTCGCATGGATTAGCGCATGGATCACAGGGATCGCAGCTGCCAGCCTGAGCGAGGTTCGGTGCCGCTGCTAGCAAGCAAAGACTTACTGCAGCTTTTGTCAGATTGCTTTTCCATTTTTTCATAGATCCCTACTCCTTATTGGTTGGTAAGAGATTGTATGCTTTGATAACACAACAACAGGGCATTTATTATCAAGAAAAAATGTATTGAATAAGGAAGAAAATGTGATTTCTATTTGCTGCAGAAAAATGAAATGTGCGAAAAACCCTTTCCTATGGTAGTGTGAGGATAGACTAAAGTAACTGAAAATGTGTGTCATGCGTATCTTTCTTACCAGTATCGTCCTCTTAGTTGCAACTCAACCACAGCCTGTAGAAGAGCCTGAACAGGTTCCGACAGAAAAACAGGAAACAAAAGAAGAGAAAAAAGAAACACCGGAATTGTACAACCCAATCGATGGATTTCGTCCAATCGATCAAATAGTTCCCCAGGCACCTCCTGAGCGACGTCCCCGCAACACAACCATCCCCCGTAAACGACTGAGAGAAAGCAGGATACCACGTACCCCTTTACAACAGGAACGTATTCCACGCCGGCGTATCGAACCGACACGCATTGAACGTAAGCCTTTAGACCGCACACCAATACCTCAGAAACGCCTTCCAGCGCAGCGCATAGAGCCTCGCACAATCAAAAGAACACGGATAGAACCTAATCCTCTTCCACGAAACAGGATCCCGCGAAACAGGATTCACGACGAGAGGGAAGGGAGGGATAAAGTTCCTCCCAGAGCCGATCGAGAAAACAGCCGGTAAAAGCGCACGACGAGCTTTTTTTTATCAATTGACTGACTGGCAGGTTGTTAGAATCATCCTCAAAAGGATTCTCAGGATTAAAAAGTAAAGACCTTTCTCTGCCAGCATCGTAACAGAGCACAGCAATTGCCATTGAAGGGGAGTCTAGATCAATATATTCACAACACAGCCGCTCACGGAATTCTTCCAGATACTCGGCTCGCTTTTTGGCGATTTTTTTTCCCGTATCCGTTTTCATCGTAGAATACAGAGTAAAAAGTTTTAAAGGAAAATGATCCAAGGCAAATTTCCGATCATCCAGCATACGGTGTTCGCCCCTAGGGTCGTTAGCGTCTAGGATTTCTCCCCCCATCCTTCCAGCTGTATAAAATGTGCGCATCACTCCCCAGGCGCCCAACGCTTCCATACGGTCGGCATCCTGTACACAACGCGCTTCAAGCGTACGCGTTTCAACGTTAGCAGAAAAGCTATGTGCATGAATCGCATGTTCGATCGCCGAAATCGCATCCTCAGAAAAGTCCATTTTTCTCAAGATATTTCCCGCTCCTAAAGCTGACAGCCAAGAGGACTTATGACGCTCTGGATGATCTTTCGGCAATGTGATCAAGTCATGCAAAAGTGCCGCTGCCGTGATTACCAAAAGATCAGCGTCAACTGCTTCCTCCTTGCCTATCCTAACAGCCAACTCACAAACACGCAAAGCATGGTTAATATCATGAGAGGCATCATCGCAAGGCTGCTGTGCTAAATGAGCCAACAATTGCGCTTTGAGATCGTTCATCTGTTCAGTTGTAAGATGGGAGAGAAATTGCCCACCAGTGTCCGCTTCCACCAATTCCCTGTCTCCTGCTTTTCCAGCCATGTCGTGAAGACATAATCATACGCCACTGCGCGGATATAACGCGGTGGTTGCTCCACAAAAGGATTATGACGGAGTAGCTTACAGACAGGCTCTTTTCCTTGCAACAAGCGGTACAAGAAATTCTGAAACCACTTCTGCTCCTGATAGCTTGAGAAGGGAAGGAACCATGCCTGCCAATCTAAGCGAGGATGATAAGGGGAAATACGCCTGGGTCGCCTATCGACTTCAGAGGGTTTGTACTTGAATTCATATTCCTTCCAATCGATTCCATCATCGCTGCCCTCGATCACAATCTCATACCGCTTCGTTGTCATCACAGCAAAGATCCCGTATCGGTTAACGATATGGAATGCTGACAAAGCGTAAATAAGCCTGCCGATCCAGCCTGTCGGAAAAAAATGATGCCAAAACTGGAGGCACTGCAGCGTGATCAATGTGATTCCGATAGCCGACAAGGGAAGGGAGAGCCAAAGACTAGTTTGCTCTGCTGGTAGAGGAGAACCGAAAACAGGGGAGAGATAAGCATCGCTGAGCAATACCGTACAAAGTGCAACTGTTAGATAGGTCAAATAGGCAAAATTCCCTGTAAACCAAATCATCACCTGAAGGCCAACGCACAGCCCCCATACAGCAAACCGCATCCAGTCAGGACCAAAAGCAAAAAGAGGAACAACAAGTTCAATTGCGAACATCAGCAAACATGAGAGCTTATGAAACCACATGGGAAACTTATGGATATACCAAGCTTGAGTATTTGGGAGCGGTTGAGTCTGATAATGATACTTTAGAGCCGTCAGATTCCACCAATTCTTATCGCGGCTCTGCAACTTAACGGCGCCAGCTTGAATATGAAAACGAATGACAAGGATGTTGATGCTGATCCAACAAAATATATTAGGAACCTCTGTCAAACTTAGGAAAAACGCATTGCAAGTAATCTCAAGAATGAAAACGTCCCAACCAAAACTCAGAAAGTCCTGACCGGTTGAAACGATTGATAAATAAAGAACATAAAGAAGGAATATCATCACGAAAGGGTAGATGCCACAAGCTAGCAATACTCCGAGGGCTGTTCCGGTAAATGCAACAGCCATTAATGCTGTGTCTGTGCAGTTAAACCAAAAGATGCTAGGTAATGTCGTATATGCACGGGCTCCCAAACGATCGTACACATAGGGGAGTAGCTTGCCGATCGGCAAGATTCCTTCTTTACCCAGTAAGCCACGAATCTGAAAAAGGTAGGGAAAAAATATGATGAAATAGATCACGCCCAACAATCTGAGAAATAGCTCTCTTGTCAGAACATACGACTCTGGATCAAACACGATCACTCTCCCTCTTTGTAAAGAGAAAATTTCAGAAACCGTATTGATTGTCAAGCAGTGGTAAGCGCCTCCTGTTTAACCAAACGGTTGACATGCCCCATTTTTCTCCCGGGAGCCGCACTGGCTTTCCCGTAAAGATGCAGCTTCACGTCAGGATCGCTAAGCAGCTCCTGCCATTGGTCAACCTCAGCTCCTAAGAGATTCTCCATAAGGACAGGAGTGTGTAGATGAGTAGCTCCCAGAGGAAGTCCGCAGACAGCACGTACAAACTGCTCAAACTGACTAGTAGCACAACCATCTAGTGTCCAATGCCCTGAATTGTGAGGACGCGGCGCCATTTCGTTAAAAAGCAGCTTCTCTTCATAGGTAACGAAATATTCAACAGCCAATAATCCGACCAACTCGACCGCTTCCGCGATTGCGATCGTTGTTTCCTCAGCCTCCCTGAGAATCTTCGAATCAAGTGTAGCAGGTGCTATCGTTTTGCGTAGGATACCATTCTCGTGGATATTCTGAACGGTGGGATAAACGGCAACAGTGCCGTCAGCGGTGCGCGCTACAATAGACGAAACTTCACACGCAAAGGGCACATACTGTTCTAGTATCGCCTGTCCTTCAAATACAAGGCTGCTGATTTCGCTATCTTGGTCAATCTTTTGCTGTCCCTTGCCGTCATAACCCATTTCTGCTGATTTCAGAAGTGCACAAGGCCCGATCGTTTGCAATGCTTCGTCAAGCTGTTCACGATTATAGACCTCCGCAAACATCGTTGTCCCAATTCCCAACTTGTTAACAAACTGCTTTTCACGCAGACGGTTCTGCGATAAATAGAGTAGATCCCAGCTAGGGTGAACAGGAGCATGTTCCGCGACAAGCTGCACTGTACGATAAGGCACATTCTCAAATTCAAAGGTGATCAGATCCACCGACTGAGCAAAGCGCAGCAGCGCTTGTTCATCATCATAATTCGCTAACGTATGGTATCTGCTCACATAAAACGCGGGACTGTCTTCTTTGGGACAAAAAACATGCACGTCATAACCCATTTGCGCAGCAGCAAGCGCAGTCATCCGTCCCAGTTGCCCACCTCCGAAGATGCCTATGACCGCACCTGGTGGAAAATGCCTCATGCCAATACTCCTTCAGGCTCTTCAGCGACACCTGCCGACTGTTTAGTTCTCCATGCCCGCAAGTTTTCTGCGATCTGTTCGTGTTGCAAGCCGATAATTGATGCAGCTAACAGCGCTGCATTCTTTGCGCCGGCAGTACCGATAGCTAATGTTCCTACAGGGACGCCTCCAGGCATCTGTACGATCGAGAGCAAACTGTCAAGGCCACTCAACGCCTTCGACTGAATTGGGACGCCCAACACGGGCAGGGTAGTCATCGCCGAGACCATACCCGGCAAGTGGGCTGCGCCGCCGGCACCGGCAATAATTACCTGAATACCGCGATCTTCGGCTTCTTTTGCAAATTGATAGAGACGATCCGGCGTTCTATGTGCAGAGACAATACGCACCTCATAAGTAATTTCCAACGCTTCTAACAAACGCACTGTTTCTTGCATCGTATTCCAATCAGACTGGCTTCCCATGATGACGCTGACAAGGTAGTCCATTTTTTCTCCCATTTATTTTAACGATTCAAAAGCTTCTAAAGCACGACTTCGTGCTTCCTGATGATCGACGATTGGCCGAAAGCTGTCAGGATCAATTTCCCAAGGTTTATGGATATACTTATCAGGGACCTCGCGCACTTCGGGAACCCATCTTCTGACATAATCGCCTTTTAGGTCAAACTTTTCCCCTTGAAGGATTGGATTGAATATACGGTAATATGGCGCCGCATCAGCTCCACATCCCGCCGTCCACTGCCAACTGGCGCTATTATTGGCTAAGTCGGCATCGACAAGTTTTTGCAGAAACCACTCCGCCCCATCCTGCCAGGGAAGTAACAAATGCTTTGTTAAAAACGAGGCGACAATCATGCGAACGCGGTTATGCATCCATCCAGTCTCATTCAACTGCCGCATTCCCGCATCAACAATAGGATATCCCGTTTCACCGTTCTGCCATGCTTCCAAATACGCTGCCTTTCTCTTCCAGGGGAACTTCTTAAACCGCATATCAAAAGGCTCTGAGGGCAGCTTTGCGAAATGATATAATAGATTGTATGAAAATTCACGCCATCCAAGTTCGCTTAGGTATTTTTCATAATCTTGTTGCGGATATTGCATCAATTGATGATAGATCTCATAAATACTAATTTCGCCAAAATGCAAATGAGGAGAAATCAGCGATGTTCCATCAACGCTAGGGATGTCACGCGCTTCAGCATAACCCTCAAGTCGATCTTTCAAAAAAATATCGAGCTGCTTCTTACCTCCCTCATAACCGGGCTTCCAATATCTACTAAGTCCATCATGTTCTGATACCGGAATCTTGTCTGTTGCTATTTTCTTTGAATAAGATTCGATTTTTTTCGGAATCGGCAACAGTCCCGGCACATCGAGGTCTTTTAGCGCCGTCTTCCAGAAAGGGGTAAACACCTTGAAGTATCCTCCTGATTTCGTGGTGATCGATCCCGGTTCAACAAGCAACGACCCATTAAAAGCATGCCCTTCGACACCATGATTTTCACACCAATGTCTGACAAGAGCATCTTCTCCAGGATGGTATACGCGATTGTAATAAATATCGGAAAATGGGTGTTGTCGATGGAGATTCTCTAGCACTTCAGCAGCAGAACCTACCTTGATCACTAGATCCAACCCCTTTTCTTTAAGCTTATCGGCAAGAGTCCGTAAACTTTGCGAAAGCCACCAGGAAGAATAAGATCCTTCTTTTGAGTGCCATGACGCTTCTGTATCCCAAATATAGAGTGGAATGATCGGAAGACCTGAATGCGCCGCCTCGTATAGTGCAGGATGATCCTTAATTCTCAGATCCAAACGGTACAATACGACAGCTGCAGATTTCATTGTGATCTCTAAATGATAGTAATAAAAATGAAAATCTACCATGATCGCGATTTGTTGACTAAAGCATTTTCTGGTAGAGATGCTTACAAAAAATACACAGAGGTGAAAATCAGATGGCAACACAAATCAGAATAGATGCGCGCACCGCAATGTTGAACTCCATTACCGAGGAAATGGATGGGGGCATTGAAAACGGCCCATTCAAAAGACTTTGGGAAGCTATTTTCGGCAATATCGCTATCCTAGAATGGTCTCCGACTGAAAAGAAACACCAATTTAAACTCATTCTCGATAGCGATTATAAAGTACCGCCTACATCCAAAACAACTTACTATATCCCCAAAATCCAAGAGATCTTTCTAAACGCAACAGATCAAAAAATCGAATTCCCAACAAATAGTAGAAGTGAACATACAGGAATATTCGGAAGACAAACAATTCTATTTGCTTCTTTCGATGGTGCATGCGAATTCATTCAATACAGATGGACCGACCAGACGTTCACATATGCCTCTGAAACAATCAGAGGTAAACACAGCGATTCAGATAATATAAATAGCGCTATCGAGAACTGGAAAAATAAAACACGCGTACCAATAGCCGTATTGCCTTAAAAGCCTACAGCATTGCGCCTTTTACTACTTCTCCTTAATAATCTTACGCATCGGTGCTTTTTTAGGTTGCATGATGCGCTTTTTTGATCCGCTCTTTTCAGATTCTTTCTTCGGTTCCGACTCTTTCTTTTTTATGATCGATCGCAAAGGCTTTTTAGCAGGAATTTTCTTCTCTTCTTTAGGCTTAGCTTTAGTGGCGCTTTTCTTCGGAGCGGTTTTAGCTTTCTTCACCTTCTCGCTACTAGATTCACTATCCGTCTCATGCAATAGCTCGGTCTGATTTGACTGTACCTTTGTTTCGGTATGCATCCACTTGTTAGAAAGATCGCGCAGAGACGCCAGCTTTTGGTTGATGTCAACGAGGGTATCATCCTCTTGCTCTTTCTGGTGTGTCTTAATGCTTGCCACAAGCTCCTCTTCCGTTTCAAACTTTGTAGAGAATGTTGCAAGAGAAAGGGTGATATCAGGTGTGAAAAGGAAATGTCTAACCATTGTCGGTACCGTCGTATAAATATCTGAAGATACCGTAGGTTCATTATCCTGCTTAGCAGCCTGCTTCGGTGGACGACCGCGTTTAGGACGCGGGTTCAAAGCTTCGTTAGAATAGTAGGTCTTTGCTTTCGAGAACAATGTTTTACGCGCCGTAGCAACGTCTTTACCTACTTTACTTTCGAATAGTTGGCTTTTTACCTTTTCCATAATAGCATTAGGAACATCGACATCCTCTTCAAATACGAAATGAAAATGGTTATTTCTCAACCATTCGATGATGCGGATGCGCGATCGCTCCTGGTAATATTGCTGCCACTTTTCCAATTCGGTATGATGGTCGTAGATAAATTCGAGAAAGTTGTCCCGCGCTTCTTTTGAACCAATGATATCTAGAAGCTTCTCCTTAGTATCGATGTCATAAACCTTCTCGTTGACAAAGTTCTCCATAATCTTCTTCGTCTCATAGAACGTCATTTTAGGAATCAAACAGTAGCGGTCGCTATTCTCTTTGAGCTCTTTTTCGAGATTTTCGATTATCTCTTCCTGCTTGTCGAGATCAACGTAAATGATAAAGCCTTCAACACGATCAAGGTAGAAATCGCGTTCATCATCGGACTTTGCAAACGCTTCCATCAAGCGGTGCGCGCGAAGAATTAGGGGGTTCTGTGCTTCAGGTCTGTTTATTTTCGACATAACAATCCTCAACTACGACATTCTGGGCAATATGTTATCTGATTGATCGCTAACAATCAATGGGTATTTTTAAAAACAAGATTTACCTTACCGGTAAACAGCAGCGCAGCGCTGCCTTTCATCCAAACATCGGTATATGTAGTACCACTCTCTTTGAAAGTGATAAGCAACCGATCACCTGAAGGAACTTTCACAGAAACCGGAGCAGGCAGTTGCAATATTTGTGCTGCAGCTAACGCTGTTGCTGTAGCTCCTGTGCCGCAAGCTTGAGTTACGCCTTCCACTCCGCGCTCATACGTCTCTATGCAGATCTCCTTATCATTAACCACCACGCGGTTAACATTTGCTCCGCTAGGAGCGTAACTTTCATGGTTGCGAATCGCCTTGCCAAGCTGACTGATCGGCAGTTCATCGCCCTCGACAAAATATACGACATGGGGCACGCCTGTGTTCAGGTAATGAACTATCAATTCCTTCCCGTCAACCTCGAGGGCTTGGTTCCAAAGAGTATCTGATGGTTCTCCCATCATCACATGCACATCGGAGCCATCAATGATAATAGAAAGAACTCTTTCATACGTTTCTATAGTCAGTTCCGTTCGTTGATCTCCTAAGTCGCGAATGAACAAGCCTATGCATCTAATTCCATTGCCGCACATTTCCGCTTCACCACCATCGGAATTGTAAATAACCATCCGATAATCAGCTACCGTCGAACTGTTCAACAGAATTACGCCATCTGCTCCAACTCCGCGATGACGATCACAAAGATTGCGCACTTGCTCCGGCTTTAGCCCTTCAGCAAACAGGTTGTGGCGATTATCAATAAGAATGAAATCATTTCCACAACCTGAATATTTAGAAAAGCAAAGCGAATCCATTCTTAGAACTTCAGATCTTTGTAAGACTCCACGATCGCATCAAGTAGGCCGAAATTTTTTGCTTCCTTAGCAGTCATCCATGTATCACGATCGATAGCTTTCTCTATTTCGGCTGTGCTTTTGCCGGTCGCATCGGTATAGATGCCGACAAGCGTGCTTCTTGTTTTGATGATTTCTTGTGCCTGTATATCTAAATCTGTCGCTTGACCTTGAATAACACCAGAAAGCAGAGGCTGGTGGATCATAATGCGAGCATAGGGTGTCGCAAACCGACGCCCAGGAGCAGCGCACAAACTAAGGATTGAACCCATCGATGCAGCCAGCCCTGTAACAAGGGTTGTTACTGGAGATGAGATCATCTGCACCTGATCCCAGATCGCGAAGCCGCTGTCGACAGACCCCCCGGGGCTATTGATCACAAAGAGGATCGGCTTACCTGGATCTGTTAATTCCAGATACCAAATTTTTCTAATGATATCATACGCAGACTCAGAATCGACCGCATCGGAAATGAAAATCCGCCTTGCATCAAGCAAGGTCTTGTCAATTTGGTCATCTAGTTTATCAAATTTTTCTGCTGTTTCGCTTTTTGCCATGGGATGCTCCGAACTTGTCATTAAATTACTTCTCCATTATCAGGTCTTTGCTTTGTGAATTCAAGGAAATTATCAGTCGATAACAATTTCCGGATAAAGAGGGAACGACGAAAGCAGTTCTGACGTCCTACCAATCACCTTTTCTAATACAACTTCATCAATAGAATAATTCGCTTTGCTCGGCTGTCCCGTTTTCTCAACAACCGCTGGCCGTGTATGAGTAAGCACATCGGCAATGCTATCCGCTACTTCTCGCATTTCATCTTCTTGCATGCCCAAAGTTGTCAACGCCGGAGAACCAATACGGATGCCGCTCGTGTACCAAGGACCGTTAGGATCGTTCGGTATCGCATTGCGGTTGACCGTCATATGAGCATCACGCAAAGCACGTTCCGCCTGACGTCCTGTGATTCCTAAAGACGTAAGGTTAAGAAGCACCATATGGTTTTCCGTTCCTCCGGTCAACACCTGAATACCGCGCTTTTGCAGTTGTTCAGCAAGAGCATTTGCATTTTCAACTACCTGTGCAGCATAGTTGCGGAATGCAGGAGTGTTCGCTTCGCGGAATGCAATAGCCTTAGCTGCGATCACATGAGGCAAAGGACCGCCCATCACCAACGGACAACCTTTATTAACCATTTCAGCAAACTCATCTGTACACATAATGACACCGCCTCGTGGACCGCGCAAGGTTTTGTGCGTCGTCGAAGTGACAATATGCGCATGGGGGATCGGGTCTTCATCGCCAACAAAGACCTTTCCTGCAACAAGACCGGCAAAATGCGCCATGTCAACCCACAGCACAGCGCCTACTGAATCGGCAATCTCACGCATTTTGGCAAAATTTAAACGTCTAGGATGAGCAGAGTAACCGGCAAGAAGGATCAACGGCTTCTCCTCTTTGACCTGCTTTGCCAGCTTTTCGTAATCGATGACACCAGTAGCAAAATCAACTTCATAACCCGAAGCCTGCATCAACTTTGATGAGATATTATGCCGATATCCGTGCGTCAGATGGCCGCCAGAGTTCAGCGACATGCCCAATAATTTCTGCGATAGCAGCAGCTTCCTTACCTGTTCATGCTCTTCAGACGTAAGCTCATCGAGACTTTTCTTACCAAGCCGCTCTACCTCAGGACTCTGCACACGAGTGAATAACACAGCAAGCATAGCAATAATGTTGGCATCTGCACCGGAATGGGGCTGCACATAAGCATGCTGGCAGCCAAAGAGCGATTTCAACTCTTGCACAGCAGCATCTTCAACAGCGTCAACGTTATCGCATCCTGCATAAAAACGATGATGAGAGTATCCTTCAGCATACTTGTCGGTCAGCAGATTTCCCATCGCCAACTGCACTGCTAAAGATGAGTAGTTTTCCGAGGCGATTAATTTCAAGTAGGAACGCTGATCACGCAGCTCCTGAATTATGCTATTACGAATTTCAGGAAAAGCCTGTCCGACATGATCAAGGGCCGCTAAATAGGCGATTGCTGCAGAATCTCGGCTTTTTTGATCTTCTTTGTTTAAATATTTCTCTAATAATGGCATAATAAAAGCTCCTAAACGGCACATTTTTAAGATATCATTGTCAGCGAAGGGGAATAATTTGTAAATCTAATCGTTACACCCCCTTAAAATACACATTTTTCTTGAGAAATAAGCTCCAAACAGGTATCTTATCTGGGTAGATAAATATTTTTTACAAACCAGTCGATTCCATCAAAAAATTCAAGGAATATTATGCAACAAGCTCTCCAAGATTCTCTTAAGACGATTCTCGAAGTCCAAGAACTGGATATGCAAATGATCCAGCTGATGCGTCTAAAAAACGAGCGTCAGAAGGAACTCGATAATATCAACGCTATCAAGAAAGATCTTCAAACTAAAGTGCACATGAAAGAGAGCGAAATCTTCGACATCAAGACTCAGATCCGTCTTGGAGAAGGCGAGCTCGAGGAGATCAAAGAAAAAATTCAAAAGCTGGAACAGCAACAGAATGCCGTCAAAAAAGTTGACGAATTCAATGCGCTTAGCCATGAAATGTCTGCCGCTGACAAGCAAAGAGCTGCAAAAGAGCAGATCCTTAGTGATCTCTACGATCAGCAGGTTGCAGAAGAGGACCTGATGAAGAGCTTGAAAGAAAGCCTGGAATCGACTAGTGAAAGTAGTAAAGTACTTGAAGCTGAGATTCATGAGAGGATCACGAAGATCAACCATGAAGGACGTGAGCTTAAAGAGCAGCGCGACAGCCTCGTTGCCAATGCAGATCCTGAAGTCTTCGCTATCTATGAAAGACTGCTTCGCAACAAGAAGGACCGCGTCGTTGTTCCTATCGAAAATCGTTGCTGCAGCGGATGCCACATTACCATCACCGCGCAACACGAAAATATCGTACGTAAGGGAGAGAGACTGATCTTCTGTGAGCACTGCTCACGTATTCATTACTGGCAAGAAGGTGAAGTTGTCGATGGTACCGCAGTGGCTACCCGTCGTCGCCGCCGTACACGTACAACAACCTAATTTTTTGTTCGGGAAGACAGGCGGTCGCCGTTTCGACGGAGGAAAGTCTGGACATCGCAGGAGAGGATACCAGCGAAAGGCTGGGGGCCGCAAGGCTACGGAAAGTGCAACAGAAAACATACCGCTGCAGCCTGGCTGCAGGGAGGGTGAAATGCCTGCTTCGAGAGCAGGCCCTGATCAAGGTAACTTGGACAGGTGGCAAACCCTATCCGATGCAAAACCGATTTAAAGCAATACAGCTCTCCGCTGTGCTTTAGATGTGTTGCTTGAGGGCTTTGGCGACAAAGCTCCTAGAGGAATGATCGCCTAATGGCAGCAATGCCAGGGACAGAATCCGGCTTATCGTCTTCCCGAACTTTTTTAGTTAGAATATGTCTGTTGATAAAAGGTCTGCTTCAGATCTTTATTTTCTAAAAACTCTCCCAGAAACACACCGGTTACAGCATAGCTGTTCTTAGCTTCTACGCCCCGACAGGACATGCAATCATGACTTGCTTTGATCAGGATGGCAACGTCTTCCGTTTCCAACTTCTCCGCGAGACTGTCGGATATTTGTCGTGTGAGACGCTCCTGCATCTGAGGACGAGCAGCAAAGAAATTGACAATACGAGGAATCTTTGATAGTCCAACGACATACTCTTTCGGGATATAGGCAATGTAAGCCTCGCCACGGAAGGGGAGTAAATGGTGTTCGCAAATACTAGTGAAATCCACCTTTGTGAAGATCATTTCCGGATTTTTTTTATTAGGATTATCAAACAAGCTGACATCTGGATAGTTATCTTCATCTAATCCCATAAACAGTTCGTTAACCCACATGCGCGCAACACGCTCCGGCGTGTTCTCGGTCGATTCATCGAGCGTCATTCCAAGGCCTATCGTCATGATCTCACGCATGCGTTTGGCAATGTAAAGAACCTGTTTGTCCTTGGAATCACTAGCGACTTCAAAACTTATCGGACTTTCGAAATCTTCGGCAGTGCTACTCATGGCTATCCTCTTTAATGTGACGCTGTCGATAAATTTCTCCGGCAGCAATGGCAAATGCATTGGCAACATTCAGTGAGTTCTTTCTTCCACGCATAGGCACTTCAATCAAAAAATCGGCAGCTTTAAGAATCTCATCGGAACAACCATATTCCTCATTCCCTAAAACGAGAGTAAAATGTTCCGGAAAAATAAAATCATATACAGAGATGGCGTCAGAGCTCGGATCCATGGCAACGATAGGACGAGGAAGATCATCCAACGATTCGATTTTTTTACATGACGTCCACTCATACGCCCCCATTGATGACTGCTGAACTTGGCGATGATCAATGAATGGCGTCTGATCATGAAAATACACAGAACCAAACCCTAGTCCTTCAACCGTACGTAAGATACTACCAACATTATATGCTGAACGTAAGCGGTCAAGATACAGCACATATGGCCATGATTCCTCAGCGGTCTCGCGGTCGCCGTGGCGTAGAGAGGGGAGTAGATTATGCTCTTTAAGGTGTTGGACGGCGGACTCTAAATGTTCGTGATATCTATCAGCTATCGTTTTAATATCTCCTGAAGGGAGCTTATCCAATCCCATCCACTCGAGCATTTCGTGATACCGATCAACAAGCGGCTCAATAGGCATCTGTTGTAAGGAGTATTCATAGACAGCTCGCAGAATTTCAGCGCATTTCTTATGCTGCTGTTTCAGCGGAAGGCCAAGAAACTTCCCTTTTGCAAATCCGTTGCTATGAAAACTGTGTCCTTTCATCTTCTCTATACTTGCGCTTTTTTGCTCAAATAGTCCTCAAGATTGCCATCAAAAATATGAATTCCATTAGCTTCAAAGATAATGAGTTTCGTCGCAACGGCATTAATCAAATCTCGGTCGTGGCTGGCAAAAACGACTGTACCTTTATAGTCATTAAGTCCCCAGCCCAACGCGCACACAGCCTCGAGGTCTAGGTGGTTGTTAGGTTCATCCATGATCAATACGTTATGGTCCGTTAGCATCATTTTCGCGATAATAAGTCGTGCTGTCTCACCACCTGACAAAGTTGATACAGCTTTAAAAGCATCGTCGCCACTGAAAAGCATTTTTCCCATTACGCCGCGAATATCCTGATCATAAGCGTCCGGTTTCTGTTCTTTTAACCAGTCGAAGCAATTACCCTTCTTCCCTTTATCGATGTTATCGTGGTGGTTCTGCGCAAAATAACTGATGATCGCATTATGCCCCTTCTCAACGTTGCCCGCGTCTGGTTCTAGAACGCCGGCAAGCATCTTCAGGAGCGTTGTCTTACCACGTCCATTGTTACCAATGACAGCAATCTTATCGCCGCGGTGGATCTCGATCGAAAAATCTTTGATCACATCATTGTCGTCGTAGGACTTATAGAGATGCTGTGCCGTTAACACAATCTTTCCCGGCTGGACTTCCGGAGACTGAAAACGGATATAAGGCCGTTGGATGTTGCTTTCTTTCAGGTCTTGAGGCTTCAAGCGGTCCATCTGCTTCACGCGCGACTGAACTTGGCTGGCGCGGGAACCGGCAGAGAAGCGGGCAACGAATTCTTTCAATTGAGCGATCTTTTTTTCTTTAGCCTTGGCATCCTGTTCTGCACGAGAACGCACCGCGGTCTTCGCAGCAATCATGTCGTCATAATTTCCCGGATACATGATGATCGTTTCATAATCGATATCCGCAATTTGCGTACACACTGAGTTGAGGAAGTGTCTGTCGTGGCTGATCACAATGAGAGTTCCATTGTAGTTATGCAGAAAATCCTCAAGCCAAGTGATAGACTCAAGATCCAAGTGGTTTGTCGGTTCGTCGAGTAGGAGAGCTTGCGGCTCACCGAACAAAGCCTGGCAAAGAAGAACACGGAACTGGAGATCGTTCGGGATGTTACCGAGCTTCAGATGCAAGTACTCTTCATCAATGCCGATACCTGTCAATAGCACCTCTGCCTGCGATTCCGCCGAATAGCCATCTTCTTCAGCAATGATACCCTCTAACTCGCCCAGCCGCATGCCCACATCGTCGGTCATCTCAACTTCATACAGACTGTCCCGCTCTTGCATCGCGCTCCAAAGGCGCGCGTTGCCCATGATCACAGCATCAATCACTGTATGGTCGCGAAAAGCCTCAATATTCTGTCTTAAAATACCGATTCGGTCAGGAATAGTTTTCGATCCTGATGTTGGCTCCTCATCACCCATAAGGATTCGCATAAAAGTGGTCTTTCCGGCGCCGTTCGGCCCTGTCAGACCTACTTTTTCTCCAGGATTAAAAGCAACACTAACATTTTCAAATAATACATGAGTATATTGCTTCGACAACTCGGAAACTACTATCGTCATAACCTGCTCACTTTTTTGAAATAGAAAATGTATTATAGTGCTATTGCCGTTAAAAAGAAACTGCTTTTTGATGCTTAAGCACGGGGGTGGGCTTCATCGTAGACCTTCTTTTTCAGGCTGGTCGATACCTGAGTATAGATTGTCGTCGTTGCCAAGGTGCTATGACCAAGAAGGACCTGGATCGTTTTAAGATCCATGCCATTTTCAAGCCAATGGGTAGCGATTGTATGACGGATCGTGTGCGGAGTTACTTTACCTGCCAGCCCGCTAGCTGTGAGGTATCGGTCAAAATTACGATCTACAGAACGAGTCGTTAGGCGAGTACCCAGCCTATTCAGGAAGATTGCCTGTTCATCCTGCTGAGCTAGGTGCCCTGCAGTCTCTTGATGCCTTTCCGGATGCTCTAGATAAGCCCGTATCCACTCCGTAGCATTTTTCGTGATCGGAACAATCCGTTCTTTTTTACCCTTGCCACGTAACTTAAGCAAAAAGTTTGCAGCATCGAAATCCGTACGGTTTAACGAAACCAGCTCGCTTACACGAAGACCTGAGCTATAAAACAACTCCATAATGGTCCGGTCGCGGAACCCAAGCAATGTCGCCGTATCCGGCTGGTTAAAAAGTTTTTGAATTTCTTCATAAGAAAGAGAGTAAGGTATTTTTTTCTCTATCTTTGGCGTTTCTAGATCTTCAGCCGGGTTACAGTCAATTATTTTTTTGGCAAAGCAATATTTAAAAAAAGACCTCAAGGAAGAAAGGCGCCTGACAATAGTCCGTTTACTGCGATTGTTATTGGTCATTTCTGCCAGAAACCCGCGAATTGACCTTCTGTTGATCAGTTCAAAAGTGAGGAGCTCATCACACTTGCTATCCCTTGAAGTGTAGGGGGTTTCATGCTCAATCTTCGGAGGTGTTTCTTGAGCCTGGCACTGATTTTCAAGAAACTGTTTGAATGCATTAAGATCAATTGCATAATTGCGAATTGTATGCTCTGAAGCATTTTTGACCGCTTTCATATGCTCTAGAAATTGATAGCATGCCTTTATAAACATCTCGTACCCCTGCAGTATCCGTTATTATTAATGGAAGAGTCCGATAATGTCTAGGAAGTTTTTTTTCTAAACGTTTTTGGGAAAGGAACGCGCTTGAGGTCCTCGGCAGCTGTCACGTGGGGAAATACTTCCTTAGCTTCTTCCTCAAAAGCTTTAGATGAAAGATATCTTGCCGAGAAGTGAGTTAGAACTAAATGGTCGACATCAGCCTCTTTCGCAATCGCTGCTGCTTGCTTTGCAGTCATGTGGAAATGTTTATGTGCAAGCTTGCGATTATCTTCAAGGTATGTGCTTTCACAAAGCAAAATCTGAGCGCCGCGTGCGATGTCGATGGCGTTTTGGCAATAACGGGTGTCGATTACCACGGCTATGCTATCGCCTTGTCGTATCCAGCTAACGTCATCTATAGAAACACGCTTGCCTTCAACCTCAATAAATCCATTTTCTTCTAATTCTCTAACCAATGGACCTTTGATTCCCGCTTCCTGGAGCAGCTTGCGCTCATACTTTCTGCTGTCCGGTTCGGTAATGCGCCACCCCAGGTTCTCTATACTATGCTCAAGGAAAACAGCTTCAATTTTAAAGGTTCCGCAATCTTCAACTAGACCTGCTTCCGATACAGGGTGTTCGACAACCTGAATGTTTTCATGATAAACAGTCCCATACCTCAGGCGATCAAAATATTTTTTACCGCTCGCCGGATAGTATACGTGGATCGGATGGGTGACCTTGTCTAAATTTAACCGCATCAAAAAAGATCCCAATCCGAGGCAGTGATCACCGTGAAAGTGGGAGATGAATATCCTATTGACTACTGTAGGAGCTATATTGGCATAGATAAACTGCCTCTGGGTCCCTTCGCCGGGATCAAAGAGCAATCCTTCCTCATTCCAACGAAAAAGGTAAGCGCCATGATTACGATGACGGGTGGGTTGCTGACTAGAACAGCCTAATATAGTAAGGTCTCTAACACTCATAGGGAGCATTATACGCATTACTACTGTAACAGGGAAGAAAAATCACGCTTTACTTTTCTGCCAGCTAAAGGCATCGCTGCGTGCCAATAAGAAACCAATGACAGCTCCAACAATATGCGCCGTATTGGCGATCCCCGCAGAAACAGTGGCGATATTGAGGATATCCAAAACAAAAAAGAGTATCTGAAGGCCAAAAATCGCTAAGATAAAGAGAGCGATAAAGATGCGCGTCATCGCCTGTAATTGATATCCTTCCCAAGGAGCCACCTTTTGCCGGGTCCAGATAAAGGCGATCATTGCGCATACAACGCCGGAGAAGCCAATAAAATTAGAACCGGACATTAGATACTGGGCCGTATTAGAGATAATTCCGGAAAGGACGATCAAAATGATATAGCGTATAACGCCAAGACGCGGTTCGATCTGTCTCCCTAGAACCACCAACCACAACATATTAAACAAAATATGAAAAATATCGGCATGCAAGAAGCACGGAGTAATTAGACGCCACAGCTCTCCCTTACCAATCTTCTCAAACATCGGAGCGGAAAAATTCCAGTTGAATTGCACCGTTTTGAAATAACTGACCACTTGATCATAAATGCCATGCCAGTAAGGAGTCTCGTGAAACTGGTTCAATAAATATTTTCCTTCCGGGGGCATCGAAGCAGGATTTTCCAGCCCTTTCATACCATAAGCATTAACCACACGACTCAAAATAGCGTAAGCTTCAGGCCAATCATACATCATCACTCTCTGCGTCGGCGAAGCAAATAGAGGACCGAGAGGGACGTTAGGAGGGTATGAAGTAAACCGCGGTGCCGTAACCTGAGTGATAACAAAAACCAGAATACACAGTATAAGAACGAAGAGTGTTACCCGTTCTTTCATGACAGGCACAACCGGTGTCTTTCTGGACTGGGAGGGTTCTTGGCTTTGTTGGACATTGCTCTCTAGCTGAGACAAAGAAATGATCGTATCTACCTTGGCCTGAAAAATCGGATCGTTAGGATCATGCTGGAAACTCTCCAACCATTTGTAAGCCGTTTCAAAATCATCTTCTTCAATAATCCATAAGCTTGTTTGAAGTACGCCATATTCATCGCTGCCCCAGTCGGTGTTTGACGCCTCTTCAAGATTAACAGCAACACCTTGGTCCGTTAAAAATGCTGCAAAAGCGCGCGCTTCTTTTGGATCTGTAAAAGTTGCTAGAAGACGCATGACTATCCTTTGATTTTCTTAATAATTTCTGAAGTGGATAGCCCTGGGACCAGCTCAACAATATGGATACGACCGCCGCCTTGTTTAACAACCTCAGCTTCCAGGCACTGCTCCCCATATTCAGCCCCATTAACATGAACATCGGGAGATATCTTTCTCAACAAAGCACGCGGGTCAGTCTCAGCAAACCAGGTAACGTAACCGACAAAGCCGATTGCCGCCATCATCTGCGCTCGATAAGGCAGGGGAATGATCGGTCGATCCTCGCTTTTATACTGCTGAATCGACTCATCGGTATTAAGCGCTACTATCAACACATCGGCTTGCTTGGATGCTTCATAAATCATGTGAAGATGACCCGCATGAAGAAGATCGAAAGATCCGTTCAACGTAGCAATCGATTTCCCTTCGGACTTCAACGACGCGGCTTTTTCCTCAATCAACTCAGGAACGATGTACTTCTTTTGACAGCGTTCCTCCCAAGTATCGACGGCAACAGCCATAAATTATACCCCTTCAGGGAATGCGATCTTAAAAACTTCATCATAGTGTTCAACGAACAAGATCTCAATACCTTCTTTGATATAGTCCTCAAGCTCTTCGATGTCACGCTGATTGTCTTTTGGGAAAATCAAAGTCTTAAGTTTCTCTCTTTTAGCTGCTACAACCTTTTCTTTTACTCCGCCGATCGGCAAGACGCGTCCAGTAAGCGTTAATTCTCCGGTCATCCCTAGATCTTCGCGGACAGGAACGCCAACCAAAAGAGAAAGCAACGCCGTGACCATCGTGATTCCTGCCGAAGGACCATCTTTGGGTGTCGCCCCTTCAGGTATGTGGATATGCACCTGCGTCTTTTCAAAAAAGGTGAATTTCGGAGCATAGCGGTGAACGGCGCTGTGAAGATAGCTCCAAGCGATCTCCGACGATTCCTTCATCACCTGCCCGGCTTGACCCGTCAGCTTCATTTCCGTCTTCTCACCGGCAACCTTGATCGTCTCGATGTACAGCGTAGCGCCCCCCATAGATGTCCATGCCAACCCCGTGCATACGCCAACAGGCGTTTGTTTGTAGAAACGGTCACTGAGGTGAACCGGCTTACCAAGGTAATCTTTCAAAGTTTTTGAAGTGATACGAAACTTCTCGCGTTCGGGTTCTTTCCCTTTTTTTCGCTTTCCGCTTTTCTGTTCTTCATCAGAAACAATTTTCATGGCGATCTTACGCAAAATTTTCTTAATATTATTCTCAAGGTTCCGAACACCGGACTCAAGCGCGTAGCCATTAACAATCGACCTAATCCCATCTTTAGTGAAGATCACATCTTTGGCTTTCAATCCCATAGCCTTACGATTGCGAGGAACAAGATACCGTGTAGCAATCTCCGTTTTCTCTTCTAGAATATATCCTGAAAGACGCAGAATTTCCATACGATCGCGGAGGGGAGCAGGAATAGTATCCAGCACGTTAGCCGTTACAATGAACAACACATCAGAAAGGTTGCAACGCACATCTAAATAATGATCAAGAAACTCGCAATTTTGCTCTGGATCCAACACTTCAAGTAATGCAGATGCAGGATCGCCTTGGTAACTGCTTCCCATTTTATCCACTTCATCTAACATGATCACCGGATTCATCGTCTGGCAGAATTTCAACGCCTGGACGAGTTTTCCCGGCATAGCACCAATATAGGTACGGCGATGTCCCTTGATTTCAGCCTCATCTCTCATGCCGCCCACAGAAAAACGATAAAACTTACGGTCCAACGCTCTAGCGATACTTTTACCGATACTCGTTTTACCTACTCCCGGAGGTCCTACCAAGCAGATGATGTTAGACTTAAGCCCACCAGACAGTTTGCCTACACTAATGAACTCCAAAATCCGTTTTTTGATGTCCTCAAGACCATAGTGATCCTCTTCCAGAATCTCTTTAGCGTGTTTAAGCTCTGTGCAGTCCTCGCTACGGATACCCCAAGGAATGATCGTTAACCAATCAAGATACCCGCGCGCAATAGCATATTCTGCCGATTGCACTTCAAGAACGCTCAGTTTGTCGAGCTCCTCATTAATGACCGTCATCACTTCTTCAGGAGGCTTGCGATCTCGAAGACGCTCTTCAAATTTCTCTCTATCCATCGACTTGTCATCGCGTTCGATACCAAGTTCGCGTTTGATCGTTTTAAGCTGCTCGCGTAGGAAGAAATCTTTCTGACTCTTATTGATGGTCGCCTCAATCTTTTGATTGATGCTATTTTGCAGAATACTTAAGTCCAGCTCCTTTTTCAAAAGAACCAGTGCTCTATCGACACGTTTCGCAACATCATAAGTTTCCAAAACTTTCTGAAGATCTTCTCTGGATGCTGTCGTCAGCGCCACGGCAAAGTCTGCCAACTTTCCCGGTTCTGTAAAATCGGAGTGCCCCAAGAAAATCTGCAATTCTTCCTTAAAGAGAGGATTCAGCTTTAGAAGTTCTTTGATTGTAGAGATGATACTGATTGAATACGCTTTAAGCTCTTGTGTAATCCTTTTTTCATCCTCGTGGTATTTGACCTTTGCGCGGAGATGCTTCGATTTGATAGGTTTTGTTACCTTGAAACGATTCTCCATATTAAGGATGACCTGAGCGCCCCCTTGTTCCATCGGGATAATCCGGAGAATGCGAGCCTGAACACCAATATTGTACAGTTGTTTAAAATTGGTTTTATAAATATCGCACTCTTCGTCACGCGCAAGAAGGAGACCCACGCATTTATGTTCAGATTTCGCCAATTTTTTTAAAATGTCAAAATAAGGGCCCGGCTCAATAACGATCGGAGCTGCCATGCCTGGAAAGAAAGGACGGCGCAGCAAAGGAAATACTTCCAACTCGGTAGGTGGAGCAACTTTACTAGACGTTGCCTGTGAGCTATTTTCTAAAGTCTCAAGCAAAGCGCTCTCAATTTCTGCTTCTAAATCCTGAGTGTTATCTTGATCCACTTCTACCCCTTATAATTATCAACTGTTTATCGAACTTTACCACTAGTTAGCGATCGATATCTAGTGGAAAAACGTCTTATAGAGCGCCATTATACCTTCCCTCGGATATGAATTCAATCGTCCCGCTTTTAAATAATTAATTTAACATTTAGACCATCAGACGTTTAATTATAAATTTTATTGACAAAGAGTGGAGGTTAAAGTATGAATCTTTTTACCTCGAATGACAACGAGAACAGCGAACCATGATACCTAGTACAGCAATTAAGATTGCCTCGCCGCAAGCCTCCCATCAAACTTTATCGGACGATGAAGACTGGATTGTGCTTGAAACCGATACTCTGCCTATCGAGGAGCCACAGCCTCGCGCCAAATCAGCCCCTCCGGAATCCCGCCAGCTCTGTGAGGTGCCGCTATTAAGCCCTCGCTACCTCATCGCAAATCGCGAGACGCTTTCCGGTACAGAGAGAAACCTGTTCGACTCCTTGTATCTGAACATCGGCAATGTTCTACAAACCCTTACCGACAGCACATTCGATCTTCATCGAGAGTTCAAAGCCGAAAACGAAACTTCCAATCTGGTCATTGACGACCGCTATCTTCGATTAAATCGCAAACAAATTGATTTTTTAAGGGATAAAATCGATTTTTATCACCTTAACCATCTTTTCGAAGAAAAAGACATTGAAACCCTAAACAAGACGATTGTCGAAATCATCCTAGGCAGCGCTCATGATAAAGGATCATTAATCCCAGTACTACCGGTTGGCAGCCTCAGTAAGGAAGCATCTTATTTATTCCCTAAGGAAATTTTCTCAAACGGAAAGAAAGTCGCTTATCTACAAAAGATATCCAGTACTGATGAATATGTAATCTGCTTCGATTGGAGGATTGAGAAAGAGCAGTTGGACCTCCTTTACTTAAAAGCCGGCCCTCTTACTGATCTGCTGCAGATCCTTGAGCTGCTTGCAACAGCAACAAGCCAGGATCAGCTGCATTTTGATCAAGAGTCACAACAGTTCCGGATCAAAAATGCCCCCCAGGAGAGAGATGCTGTCAGCGCTATTCTCTCTATTGCAACTAACACCGTCACCTCTCTGACATCTAAAATATTTAGATACTCATCATCGGAAGAGGATAGCCCGCCAAGAAGCCCATCAAACGAACCTGCTCCAGAGAATCCCTTCCAAACGCTTGAAAAGTTCTTTTCAAACCAAAAGCGCTATGTTCAAGAGCTTTGCGAACTAGTTAAAGAAGACGACCTCTTTATTGTGAATATAAGCTGGCATGTCTATTACGCATATAGAGGGTTGCTTCGTCTGGAGAAACATTTTTTAGACCAGTCTGAATATACCAAGAGCGAGCAGATCAAGTCCGTTTATCAAATACTCAGCAAACTGCAGATGGTACTTACAAGAAAAAAAGACCTTCCAGCCGCCGGTTATTATGAATATTTTGAAAAAGTATGCAATGCCCTGCAAAGACTGAATAACGAAGAAGGGCTCAAATGGAAAATCGAAAGATACCTCAAATTCATCCAGCGCGTCCACAATTTCATCCCTGCAGTTTATATTGAAATTTTCGAAGAGCAGGGGGAGAAAATATTCCATGACCTCAGATCCGGCAAGATCGAATCAGAGGATCCTTTACAACAGGAAATGCAAAAACTAGTCTTGGAAGCATTCACCGGATTCGATGAAAAAGTCAAACCAAGACGTTCCCTTCGTCCAGTTGAGTTCTCTGTCTCATTGACCGATCTCGAACACAATGACGAGACACTGCTCAGCATTAGAAATTGCTGCGACGCTCTGCTGCAAGCATTCCGCAAATGCACACAATTAGCGGCAAGCAGAAACGACAAATGGGCCGCAGCAGCCGATCTGCTTGCATGGAAAATATTCACCCAAATTGATTTTAGCGAATTTTTTCACAGAACAATGAAGAGATTCGATGAGATCGAAAGAAGTGTCGATCCTTGGCAGCCACAAATCGTGCTGGTGAACCAACGTTTTAACCCCTCGCTGTTTTTTCACGAATTCGACCGCGTCAAAGAAAATCTTAGCAGCCTGCCTTCAGAAGTCACTACACACTTCCTTGACAGAATGGCAAAAAGCATATACAAAGGCCTTGGCAATGTAGATCCTCTTTTCGATGACAAAAATTTTCCTAATATTGTGTTCTCCTGTTCCAGAGGGAATGAAAAGCCACCTGTCAGAGCCATCGCATTTGGTACACCGACAACATACAAGGCCGAAACACCGTCATCAAACAATCCCGTACAGTATGTCGCGCCGGAATTTATTGCTGCAATCAGAACGTTCCAAAGGAAAGGACTGACCTACCTCGTCTGCATCAGACAAGATATGATCCCGTCTATAACGAACCTGTTCGAATGGAAACGGGTCGAAGCGCAATTGGAATTTGAAAAAACCATTAAAGAAACTGTCTATTCTTATGTTACTTCAATGGATACCGAATTTTATAAGCAAAGTGGAATCTGGGAAGATAAATGCCAATCGACAAACTTTAAAAAAGCGCTAATCTCGGAATTTTTCACAAATCCCTCAGACGAAACAGGAAATTATTATTCAGAGAAAACCAGGGACAAATACAAAAAACTTAAACAAGATTCTCTAGATTTGATCGAAGAGATACACAAGATTGTCTTCAACAGTAAAACAGTCTTGTCTCAACAAGAGCGCTGCGCTTACCATGACCTGTTCACCTCATTCCAGAAAATTGCAATCTGCCACAACATCTCTGCAGACTATCTATCTGATATCTGCCGGGACACATGCGATCGAAGTATGCTCTCCCTGGTACTTCTTCTCACTCTTCTTTCCATCGTTAGCGGCGACATCGAAAAACCCTGGTTCGCACAAAATTTTTACAGTACTTTTTTCTTCCGCGCTCTTTCCGCTCTTAAAAGGCTAACGCAGGAAAAACGTGTGGCACGTTGTAAACAAACCCTAGAAATTTTCTTTCAACATCGCGAAGAGATCAGGGAGCTATTCAAAAAAATATTTCCAGGAATGACTTTAGCGCCTCAACAGTACATTTAAAAAACCACATCATGTAGAATGGTTGGTGATGACAAAGACAACAGAACACATAGAAGCATTAACGGAATACCGCGATCAAGCGCAGATGCGCGAAGAGGTAGCTTTCCACCCTAAAGCAGCCTTTTCAGCAAACCACTCACGCTATAATGGCGCAGAGCTCGACCACCGCTTGCCATATAAACGGGATGTCGATAGGATCATCCACTCTAAAGCCTACGCCCGTTATATTGATAAGACCCAAGTCGTCTATCTCGTCGAGAACGACCACATCACACACCGCGGCCTCCACGTCCAACTCGTCAGCAACTTTGCCCGCGGTATAGCGGAAATCCTTCGATTGAACCTCGATCTTGTTGAAGCAATCGCCCTTGGTCATGACGTAGGCCACCCGCCATTTGGGCATGAAGGAGAGAACTATCTTTCCAGTCTCTCCAAGGAATATGGAAACGGACCATTTTCCCATCCGTCGCAGTCGTGCCGTCTATTCTCGGTCATCGAACCACTTAACCTAGGACTAAACGTCTACGATGGTTTTCTCTGCCATGACGGTGGGATGAAAAGCAACACCTTGGTTCCTCAATGGGACAAAAATTGGGACGACCATCTTGCCGACCTTGAACGAAAAGCTCAAGATCCTGAAACCAACATCATGCCGACTTCACTCGAAGGATGCTTGGTCAAGCTCAGTGACACCATGAGCTATGTCGGCCGCGATATCGAAGACGCTATCAGCCTTGGCATTATCGAGCGCTCGCAAGTTCCCGATACCCTCTTAGGAACGACAAACCGTCAGATATTAAGCACGCTCGCCGCAGACATCATCAGCAACAGTTATGGCAAAGATTATATAGCCCTTTCTGATGAAGCGTTCGCTGCCCTTAAAGAACTTCGCACTTTCAATTTCCGTAATATCTATATCTACCCGAAACTTAAAATCGAATCGACAAAGATCAAGCGTAGCTATCGGATCCTCTTTGAAACTCTACTTGCCGAATATGAGAAAGAAGGGGAGGACAGCTACCTTTGGAAAAAATTTGTTCTGAACAAATCTGACAGCTATAAGAAAGACACAGCGCCCGTACAAATGGTAATCGACTTCATCGCAGGCATGACCGACAGCTATTTCATCAGAACATTGCAGAAAATTATCATCCCCTCCAGGATTGAGCTTTCGTAATAGGGGAAGAGAACGATTCTCTTTTCACGCAGACAACCAATTCCCTATAGAAAGAAGAAAAAAGGGGGATGTTCGGTGAGACTATGCCTTAAATATTCAAGAAGTCTACCAATGGTACATTACTCTTCAGGATGATCGTTTTCAGAGATCTTGTAATTTTTTTAATTCTCCTACTTCTTTTTTCCAAGATTTAGGCCAACTATCATATACCTCTCTTTTTATGTCCTCTCGAATTTTCTTGAACTCCTCCAACACCGCTTCTTTTCCAGGAAATGGGATTTTTTCTATATTGATGATAGGTAAAGGTTGTATTCCCTGTTTTTGTTCTTCAGTGAGTGCAACATCAAGGTGATATCGTTGGACAATCATCAGTAAGCGGGCAAGCTTGGATTGAGCCATTCGATCTCCATGACGAAAAAACCTTTTGTTCCCTTCAACGTTTTTCCAATCTTCTTCCAATTGATCTATAAGTCCGAGTTCTAAAAAACTAGGAAGCTCATGTTTTTTTTCGTTCATCTTTCGGAGAGTCTCAAGGTAAAAGAAACCCTTATCAATATATTTGCGTTGTAAGTTTATTTGACTTGCGACTTTGTTGTACTCCTTCAACCTATAAGGAACTGATATTGCAAGTTGTTCCTCTTTATTTTCTGGAAGAGACAGTTCTCTACCATAAAGAGGAAAAGGCTCTAATCCATTTTTCTGCTCAGGAGTTAACGTTATTCCCAACGCGTCCGCAAGGCGGCATTGTTCTATGAGCATGTTCTGCACAAATCTTTTTGGCAGTGGGGGCGCAATCAAATCAAAGTACGATTCTAGCTGACCGATCTCCTCTTTGATTGCTGCCACATTCACTTCTTCCAGTATCAGTGAAGTAAGATTATCCGGATCGATCTGGCGTCGTAATTCTTCGAGTCTTTCATATCTAGCTACAACTCCCAGTTCATAATTTAGCATGATTCCTAAAAAGTTGTAATTTGCCTCAGCAGTAGCGCGTTCAGACGCATTTTCCATATCAAACATCATCGGAAAGACTGCCTTTCCTTCAAAATGATCCTTATCTAATTCAAAAGCAGCGAATAAGTTTAAAAATTCAATGTGCTCCATTTCTTTCACAGTCTGTTCCCTATTATTGAGAAAAGATCCCCCTAACATGCTTTCCGCCTCAGCTTTATCTCTTCTAATTTGAAAATGAAGGTCATAATTGATTCTTCCTACCAGAGCATTGTACTGCTTCTTCACTCTCTGCATGCTTACCGGATCAGCTTTGATTTCATCAATACATGTGCGAAAGTATTTTTCGACCTCGTTATTCATGCTTTCCATATTTCCTTGATGTAATTTTGATAATGTGAAAACAATTGCTGTGAACTGAAGATATAAATCTCTTTTAACGTAAGGATTACCCTTTATCTCGTCTTGGAAAAGTTCCAATAATTTTTCCTCAAATTCTTTAATTGATATATTGATTTTATCGGAGAACTGAATCACATCACCTTTCCAGGCAATATCTGGATTTTGACGAATTGCGTTCAATAAACCATACAATTCTCCCAAACTCTCACAATCCTTAGGTTGCAGTGATTCAGGAGCTGCAGCTATAGAAGACTCTCCGGTGTCGCATAGGGGAAGAGGTGTTATTCCCACCATCTGTCTATGGTTTAATTTTATCCCTAAAAATTGATTTAAGAATTTCAAACGTTTCAAATTTTCTGATAATTTTTCTTTTGATTCCTTTTTAACTACAAAAGTTTTCCTTCTAATACCTTCGTTTACGCGGCTAGCCAATATGTTGTAATTCAGCACTACTGTTTCCATAAGTGCTGAATCGTTTCGAATAGTCTCGTTGCAGTCATCAGCCAGCCTTGAAAGTTTAGAATGTTCTCCAAATGCTCTCTCGAAAACTTCTTTAGATGTTGATCGTTGAAATGTGATATCTTTCAATTCGAACAGCAAAGATGAGACATCCTCTGCTGTTTTAATCTTTTTGGAATCGTCCACTGAATTAATTTGATAAATTTCATTAATCTTACTAGTTAATTCATCAAGATCTAACCTTTCTCCAGTGTTGACATTCACAAATGAGCTTCCGTCAAATTGAAGATCTTTATCATTTAAAGATTTACAAAAGTGATCGAGAGAATCAAAATCAGTACATTTATTTATATTCATAAAAATTCTCTTTTTTATATTAAGTAATGCAACTTTTCATGTGTTATAGTGTTATTTTAACAAATATTTAATTAACAATCTATTCCGGTTACATTGTTAGATTTACTATTAAAGATCTGTTAAGGGGAACAAACAGAACAGCGAGATTACAAAGTAAGGATTATTTAAAAAGATCAGATCTTCAGATTTCTCATTAATCTGGGAAACACTGCTACCTCATTTAGCATTAAACCTGGTTGACTAAATACCTTAGAAGATGTAGTGTAATATTCGACCATTAATTTTTAACTTTCACAATGCCATATTTACTGATAGAAACAAGTACCGAAAGAGGCATGGTTGCCCTCATGGAAGGAAATGAAATCCTTTTTCATGAAGAATTACCCTACGGATACAACAACTCCAAATATCTGCTACCACAAATCAATAACGCCCTCGATATCAACAAAATCCAAGCAAACCACCTAAACTTTATTGCCGCAGGCATCGGCCCGGGATCATATACAGGCATTCGTGTCGGCGCCGTCACTGCCATGACGATGGCATACGCGGCAACGCTCCCTTTAGTCGGCATATCGACCCTTAAATGCTTCGTTCCTACAGCACATGGTTCTTTTGCTGTTCTTATTGATGCCAAAATCAGTGGCGCTTACTATATTATCGGAAGCAGTACCCCTGAAGGAATCATTTATGACAGCGATCCCGCCGTTGACTCGCTGGAAGTGATCAAACCCAAACTCCACGATATCGATGTCATTGTCACTCCAAACGACCAATCGTTAAAAGGAAAAGTTGACATAAACCTACCCTGGGAAGTTGTTAGTCCTTCTCCAGAGCATATGGGGAGGCAAGCTCTCAATCTGTTTAACCGTGGGGAGTACAGCAAAAATGCCACTTTAGACCTTCAATACCTGAGAAAAACACAGGCTGAAATCGAACGGGAAGAGAATTCGGGTGTTTAACTTGATAAATATCTGATAGTTGTAGTATTATCTTGGCATCAATATGAAAGGGGTTGACCCTCAAGTAATTTGCTAACACAAGGAATATAGATGACAAAAGTTAAAGTGCGTGTCGGCGAAAACATCGACAAAGCCTTACGTATGCTGAAGAAAAAACTTGATAAAGAAGGTGTTATGAAAGCTGTAAAAGCTCATCGTTTCTACAGTAAGCCTTCAATCGAAAAAAGAGCTAAATCAAAAGCAGCACGCAAATATAATAAGTAAATCTTTAAAATTAAGTCATGACTAGCACTATGTCCGATTATTACGAGCTCCTAGGCGTCAACAAAGACGCCTCCAAAGAGGAAATCAAAAAAGGCTATCGCAAGATGGCACTTAAGTATCATCCGGACAAAAATCCTGGAGATGCTGACGCTGAGAAGCGTTTTAAGGAAATCTCTGAGGCATATGAAGTGCTTAGTGACGAACAAAAACGGCAGATGTACGACCACTACGGAAAAGAGGGCGTACGTGCAGGTATGGGTGCCGGCGGAGCCGGTGGTTTTTCGTCGATGGACGAAGCGCTCCGTACATTTATGGGAGCCTTCGGCGGCAATGGCGCCGATACCATCTTCGAAAGTTTCTTTGGCGGTGCAGGTCATCAAGAGCATGGCCGCCGTATGCGACGTCAAGGAACAAGCAAACGGGCAAATATCACGCTGACCTTTGAAGAGGCTGCCCGTGGGGTGGAAAAAGAACTCGCCATCACCAACCTCGTTACTTGCAAAACTTGCAACGGCAAAAAAACCACTTCTCCATCGGGAACTGGCCGATGCCAACGATGCGGGGGAGCTGGCCAAGTCTTCGAACAGCGTGGATTCTTCAGCATGTCGATGACCTGTCCAGACTGCCATGGCGAAGGCGAAATGGTTACCGACCCTTGCTCTGCTTGCCATGGACAAGGTGTTGTCAAAGAAAAACAACACGTTAAAGTAACCATCCCTGCTGGTGTCGATAATGGAATGCGCATGAAAGTAGCAGGTTATGGCGATGCCGGACAAAACGGCGGACCTGCAGGCGATCTTTACGTCTTCATTAATGTTCAAGATCATGAGATGTTTGAGCGCGAAGGCAACAACCTGCACATCGTACTTCCAATCAGCTTCACCGAAGCTGCGCTAGGATGCAAGAAAGAAGTTCCAACCCTTTTTGAACATACTTGCCGCATCACAATTCCCGAAGGCACACAGAACGGAAAAGTGTTGCGCGTCCGCGGTGAAGGCTTCCCAAACGTCCATGGCCAAGGTAAAGGGGATCTTCTCATTGAAGTTTTTGTTGAAACACCAACAAAGCTGAACAGTCGCCAAAAAGAACTCCTCACGGAATTCGCTACTATGGAACGTCCGGCAAATCTGCCTAAGCGAAAAGGCTTCGTCGACAAGATCAAAGATCTCTTCTCTTAAAAGAGACCCTTAATTTACACCAAGTGCAAACGCACTCTCGTCGGCAAAGTAAATAGGTTTGCTTATGCGATCTTGATATGCTGTGCTCAACTCAACATCTACCCCTTGCTCGTGCAGCATTTTCTTGATCACAGTCACCGCTTTTTCAGGGGAGTTGCACTCGCTTGATAAATGCGCAAGATGAACATGTTTTAATCCGTCATGGTACACATCCAACAACAACTGCCCACACTCTTCATTGGATAAATGCCCGGTTCGGCTCTTCACTCGTTGTTTATACACCATCGGACGCGATGAGGCATCGACCATATTCCGACAATGATTAGATTCCACATAAAGATAATCACACTCCTGCAGTTGAGCGCGTACCAAAGAAGTAACAAATCCCAGATCTGTGCAAAACCCAAGCTTCAATTCTTCCATGCGAATGGTAAAAGCTACAGGATCAAGCGTGTCATGTTGGATGCTGAAAGGATGGATCTCTAAATCTCCAAATTCAAAAGTCTCTCCGGTAGAAAATATTTTGAACTTAGGACAATCCTGAAGCTGATCAACAATTCCTTTGGCTGTCTCCGCATTAGCAAAGACAGGAATTCCCATTTTCATTGCCATCACCTTCAACCCTTGAATATGATCGGTATGGTCGTGAGTGATCAAGATCGCGTCAATATCGGCAAGATCAACACCAATCTCAGCAAGTCGAAGCCTCGTAGCACGGGTGCTGATTCCCGCATCGATAAGCACTTTCGTTTGGTCAGTTCCTAGATAAATACTATTTCCCTTAGATCCGGAAGCAAGAGGGCAGAATCCTTTCATACGTCATTCCCGTTATTCGTTTGATGTGAGATAGATACTGAAAAACTTGTAGGTTCGAATTCCTGATATAATGCAGAGCGTTAACATTCAATGATATTAACATTTCAATCTTTGCTCTCTCATCAAGAACCGATTCATCAAGTTGGCTCAGTGTAGCATACCCTCCATTTTTAATTGACCAGAAACAGTTCAGTTTTCACAATACGACTAAAGAGACTAGGTAAGTATCTGTTCAGAGAACAAATACATTAGGAGACATATGACAAAACCCGAAGAGATGCTCGCCGAGCTGGAAGAGGCTATTGATCAGCTGCTAAAGATTGCAGAAAAGATGAAAATGCTCTCATTTCATGTTGTCTCAGCAGATCAACTGGATCCTCTGCAAAAGAAGCAGGACGAACTCCTCACCCTTATCAGCTACACACAGAAAAAATTTCATGAGCAGTTTTCTGAAGAAGAAAAACGTCAGACAGCAATCCAGAAACGAATCAGAAAAAAACTTGCAGACTTTGAAGATTTAAACAAAACATTCATTAACAACCTAGCTACCACTCACGAATTAATCGACGTCGACCATAACAAGCATTCTCAATGAATCGATGCACGCCTTTGCCATGCAGCATTCAAACAGAATAATGCCATCACCACAAAAACTCCCGACATCATGTAGAACCCTTCACGCTCTTCATCCGTAAGCTCAACATATTGCTGAATCATTTCACCGCGCGACGCGTAAGCAAAACAACCGCCGCCCAGCGCAAGTAATAGTAGAAAAAAACCAAAAAGAATTAACCGCCAATTTTCCTGTGTGCCCTTGCTATGCCACTGTACCATACTCATCCCTAGTCTCTTTCATCGAAACTCTCAGCAAAGAGATCGCATTCATCATCGTTATCTGCAGTTCGTGATACCAACACTTTGCGTCCTTTAGCTCCTTCCGAGGGACCCACAACACCATTGCTCTCCAGCTCATCCATAAGGCTGGCAGCTCTGGCATAACCGATTTTTAATTTTCGTTGCAAGAACGTTGTCGAGGCATTTCCTGTGCTAGCTACAACATCGAAAGCTTCAGGATAAAGAGAATCGTTATAGTTGCCAACCCCATCAAAGAGAGTATCGCCCCCGCCTCCACCTATGACATCAAAGGATTCAATCATATAGTTAGGGGGCGCCTGGTCGCAAATCTCTTTGACGATAGCATTGATATCTTCGTCTCTAATAAATGCGCCCTGTGCGCGGATCAAATGTGAGGAGCCGGGAGGTAAAAACAGCATATCGCCATTTCCAAGAAGCGACTCTGCACCGATCTCATCCAAAATAATCTGGCTGTTGACCCTGCTCGATACCTTGAAAGAAACCCGCGTTGGGAAATTCGCTTTGATCAATCCGGTAATCACTTCTCGCGATGGACGCTGCGTAGCAAGGATCAAGTGGATACCTACAGCACGCGCCATCTGTGCAATACGAGCAATCGGCGTCTCGATATCGCTACTGGCTACCATCATCAAATCGGCAAGCTCATCGACAATGCCGACGATATAATGAAGCTTCTCAGGTACTTCTCCTAGCTCCTCTTCTTGGTTTTTATCGATCGTCCTGTTGTTGAACGAGTCAATATTACGCACACCGACAAGTTTCAATAAATTATAACGTCTCTCCATCTCTGTAACCAGCCATTGCATGGCTGAACACGCTCCATGAGGCTCGGTAATTACCGGAGCTAACATATGCGGCAGAGTGCTGTATGCTGTTAGTTCCACTTTCTTAGGATCGACCATTACAAGCTTGATCTCATCAGGCTTGGCGCTAAGGAGAATCGACATTACTACCGTATTAATACAAACAGATTTGCCTGACCCTGTCGCACCGGCAATAATCATATGCGGCATCTTCGTCAAATCCGTCATCACCCATTCGCCATTAACGGCCTGGCCCAACAAGACAGGGATCTTAAACTTGCGCCCACTACGACGATAAGCTTCCACCATTTCTTTAAACGAGACCTCTTGCGGCTGCGGATTGGGAACTTCAATGCCAACAGCAGCTTTACCGGGAATCGGAGCTATGATGCGAATAGACTTCGCTTCCATGTTTAAAGCGATATCATTTTCAAGAGTCTTGATTTTTTGTACTTTAACGCCGATTGCTGGATGCACTTCAAATGAAGTAATACTAGGTCCGCAGTTGATCTGCCCCACCTTCGCTTCAATGCCAAAGCTAAGAAGAGTCTCCTCCAGAACTTCAGCCTGACGACGTAAATCTTTCTTGAGGCTTGCCTGATCGACTTTACGCGCCATCGTCAGATGGGATAGGTTAGGAAGCTTATAATGTTTGAAGTCTCCGTTGTATACGCTTTGCTGTTTTAGCGCCTTCTCACGTTTCGCAACAGAAAGATCGACAGCACGCTTCGCAGCTTCTTGCCTAGCATAAGGACCTGACTTCGACTCTACATCTTCAACGACGGGAGCAGGCGCGCTCTTCTTTTCTTTCTCTGCAGGAAAGTCAAAAGGAAAGCTGGGCATCATATCCGATAATGCCTTACGAGAAATCGAAGGTCTGTCCTTCAACTCCTTGTCGGGGTTGATAGCCATCCGCGAAGGCTCCTGGCTCTCTTGCGTCCGCAGCTTCACAAAACGCTGCACATCTTCGACAACCTTCTTGCGTTCAGGAAACAGAGTAATTGCTTTGCTATAGCCACGCTGCAGCATGCCAAGAATCTGGTATGGGCTGATCTTGGCGAGCAACATCAATGAAGCAAAGAACAAACTTCCGAAAATCAAGAACACTCCAAATGTGTTCAATACATGGTGAAGGTTAAAACCTGGAAGATCATGGTACAGATAATACGCAGGAGCGCCGCCGAGATGAAAACGAAAACCACGATCCCATAGCCCTGTATAGAAACGTTTTCCTACCAGCCATCCTGCGTAAGGAAATCGATGCTCAAGTAAAGAAAGCAGCACGCCAATTGAAAGCAGAAGAGTGGCGATATAAGCAACCTTTCTTCCTAAATGATTGAGCGACTTGGAAAAAAGCATTCTCCAACCGATCCATCCAATGAAAGCGCATAGTAAATACCCCCCCAATCCCAAAGCCGCATGAACGCTGCGCCCAAGTGTCGCACCGACAACGCCAAGAATATTCTGTGCTTTCGGCGCAGCTGCAAAGCTGACCATGCTTGCGAACAGGATCACAGCTAACGAAAGTAGAAGAAGCCCCTTGACCTCTGAGGACAGCACAAAAGGCTCCTTAACAGCCGTAGACTGCTTCGTGTGCTTTTTCTTTTTTATTTTCAGTTTTTTCTTTCGCATGATTCAAAATATGAGTTTGTATAATAATCTGATTATTAACATTTTCAACCATTTTATGGCAAATTAAGACAGGACAAAAAGTAGTTCTATTCTTACATCGGGCGGAATTTATATAGACAGAAGAAGCCGATAATACAGCAGTACCAGACAAATACCATCATTTGGTTATGGCGAACCATCCGAATAAAAAGGTTTAAGGAGGCGATACCAACAACGAATGAAGCGCAAAATCCAACAGCGTAATGAACCCAAGTCATCTGCGGAAGTATCTGATAGTCTGTGAATAGTGCTTCATAAAGAGCCCCGCCAATCATCGTTGGAACCGCTAAAAGAAACGAAAATCGAAGAGCGTCTTCAGCTTTCCAACCAAGCATTCTACCTACAGATACCGTCGATCCGCTACGTGAAATCCCTGGTATCACAGCAATGGCTTGAGCAATACCGATAACGAAAGGCTGCCACCAGCGACCCTTACGCAGGGGAATCGTTCCCGCGACATAACCGCGGCGTACCCCTTGGTACAATAAAAAAGCAGTCACTAAGAAGCCATACCCCAAATACATCGGCTGCTCAAAGAGAGCTTTGATCGGTTTCATCAGCATGACCAAAGGAAAAAGAGGAATAAGGGCGATTAATATCTGCACCAAACGAAAACGCTCTTTGTTAACAACGTCAACAATAGAACGAAAAAAAACGATCATGATTGCCAGAAGCGTCCCTAAATGGCAAACAAGGTCAAAAAGGATGTAACGATCAAGATGCTCGAGGCCAAAAAGAGCCTGAAAAAGCTGTAAATGTCCTGATGAACTGACAGGTAAAAATTCAGTGATGCCTTGGATGATTCCTAATATCAGCGCTTCCAGTATCGACACAATCTCATTCTCGCTTGCTGACTTCAAAAGAAGGGCGATAGAAGGGTCTCGAACCCTCGACCTCTGGAACCACAATCCAGCGCTCTAACCTACTGAGCTACTATCGCCATGTAAGCCAACATTTTGGACTTTTGAACCATTTTTGGTCAACGAAAATTATTTCACAAGTAACTCTTAAAGAAAAGAATATACACCCAATTTAAACAAACTGAAGCTCGCGTAAAGCCAAACGCTCACGACGCTGGCGCCACGCCAAAAATAGGCCTACGAAAAACAAGCACGTAAAGTAACAGCTTAGTAAAACAGGATCGACCGATGCAGTCTTGACAAACAGATCCATGCTGGTCGGTGCATGGTATACGTAGCCCAACAGAAACGTTGTATACCTGCTGTTGATAGCATGAAAGAGGGGGGCCAATGGTGGCAGCAGCAATGCAACAAGAAGAAGGATCATCGAAAAGGTGACCATAAATGGAAAAAACAAGTTATAGACAATGCCCCAGATAGAAAACTGATGAAAAAAATAGAGGCTCATCGGGAAAGCAACGACATTCACCGCTAATGTCAGCGCCAAAGCATTCCGAAAAAAATGGAGCAGGCAGTAGGCATGCTGATTGAAACGGTCCATCTCAACCATGACACTAAGCGTTCGCACCGGCCACACATTTTGGAGCAAACGATCGCTCAAGCTGAAAAAAACCAATATCCCTGCAGTAACACCGACGCTGAATAAAAATCCAATATGCTGAGAAAACAGGGGATCCCAAAGCATCATCACCAACACAGCAACACCTAAAGTGTTTAAACCATTCCCTGCGCGTCCGATAAACATGCCAACCAAAACCACACTCACAGATATCCAAGCGCGGACAATAGAAGGACTTGGTCCTAAAAAAAGAAAATAGCTACTGAGAAGTAAAATCAACAGCAGCGTTGCAGCACGCCGAGGCAACAAAAGCTGCATCCAAAAGGTCATAATGCCGGCAACGACCGCAAAATGAAAGCCGGATATCGCCATAATATGCTGCAAACCAAACCGCCCAAGTTCATGCACCATCAACTGATCATCGAAGTTGCCTGTCGCTAAACCTACTAAAAACCTACCACTTACAGGGTTAGCAATCCCTGAACGAATCCAGCCGGCTATGGTCTCTTTTGCTCGAAACCGCAACTCAGCCAAACTAAACGAACCCTCAACCGGCTCCCAAGGAATTCCCGTATCGACAACTAACCGATACCGTCCTCCGCGTGTAGAATACAATATACCCTGCAAAAGATAGTCGGAATCAGCAGGCGAACGGTCAGCCATCTTCATCGGGAGCGATATCCGGCAAGGTGCATGCTGGACAGACCCATCCATAGAACAAACAGAGCCGGTGAAACCCCACTGCTTGCCGAAGGAACACTGCTTCTGCTCAAGCTGACACGTCCTGAAATAATAACAGCCACGCATGCCCTCATCTGGAAGCTGAGGCAATCGATAATATGTATGACAGTAACAAAAAAAGACGATTGCAGCTGCGAGAGCCAAAAAAAATCGTATGCGCGTGCGCAACTTGATCAAAGGAAAGAATATCGGAATAAAAAGGACAACAGCAGGAAAAAACAAAGCCCATGATGGCGACAGAGAGGCAGAAACACCTAAAAAAACCGCTGCAGCATATAATGCTGCAGGATGACGATTACAAAAATCATCAACAAATTCAGCCAGTGTCTTAAATAGCATGACAAATGTTATAACTGAAATTCAAAGAGGCGTTTACCAACCATCGGACCGCGGACAAGATCCGCCGCCAACGCGCTCGCTTCTAGCTGTGAAGAAAAGACTCGTCGAACGTTTAAAGGCAACAAATCACCATCTTCAAAATTAGTGACTGACGACGCTTTCGTTTTGACTTCTCTGTCATCTGCTTTCTTAGGGGGCTGCGGTGGCGCTATCTTTTTGTTGACTCGCAACGCGTCAATCAAACTCTGCAAAGCGTGCAAAAACTCTTTCTGATGCGAAATCGTTCCTACAAGATGATGACCAGCATCGCTAACCAAAATCAAATGCTTATAGGTAACCGAATCGCCATTCCGCAAAGAAATTTGTGAATGCTTTTTCTCTACCCCTTGCATCTCCCCAAGAAGCAGAAAAGAATCTTGAAGATTTTCCAAGTAATGCCGCTCGATCGCTATGATCTCATTGTCGGAATAAGAAAAATCATGCAGGAATTGATAAACTAAAGGGCAGGGGACTTCACCTGTCTTATCCACCAGCACTATATTGGCAACAATATGCTGCGGCGCAGGATCACGGTCATAATGCTTTTGCTCGACCCTGTTGGTTAAGATATTTTCAAATCCCATAATAACAAACGTAAATATTTAATTTTAAACACATTGTAACTCGTGCATGTATTTAGTTCAAGAAAAAAACACTGTTTTTTAAGATTCTATTAAGATGATCAGGCATTTACGTCTAGCATTTCTTATAAAAATCGGTTAAAAGTGGCATAGATCCGAGGTTTCAACGATGGACCATCACTTCAGCGACTATTTTCATGAGTTTTCGGAAGGGACGCCTATAGGCAGCTACCATCGCGTCGTTTACCTCCACGAAGCTCCGGACATGTCTTGGGAAATCATTCACAAACAGATCCCTTCATTACCACGTGGATGGTTTGAACTTGCCCAACTGACCACCAAGGACAGAATCGATTTCGTCAGACAATTTTGGGGGAGTCAAATGACCTATCACCCCAATCTTGATCAACTCCTCGACAACTTCTTTGCCAACCTTGATGAAATAGGCGTTGTTGTTACACAAAAAAAATACGACGACCCATATGAGCCCATGCTTGTCTATAGCCTTAGCGAAGACCGCGGATACTACAGAGGCATGCTGCCCGCCAGTGATGATGATATCGTCGCCCTTCAATCTTATTTTGCCCTTAAAGTCCTTCCTACAGACTACACCTCTTTCTTGCAAATTCATGACGGATTTCAAAAAACAACAGATTGCACCGGAATCACTTCTTCAAAGCTCCTGCCTTCTCGCTATGAAGCATTCCAAAAATCGATTGAACCAGAAGAGGTAATCTATACAAAAAACGGCGTTCCGGTAAATCCGAAGATGCTGATCCCTTTCTACGAATCATTCGGACTGCCTTTCTATCACTGCTTCTGGGCAGAATGGTATCCCGAAAACGAGATGGGCAACGTCTATTACGAAAGCACAACAAAAACGATTTCCGACATCAGCGATGGCGGTACATCGACAGAAAACCTCGCATTTCCTACATTCACCGACTGGTTAATTTTTTATCTCGAACAGGTATAACTTGACACGCTTCGAATACCCTTGTTATGCTCCCAAGCACAGGAACCCCTATTATATTAATGTAAATGTATCTTGTTGAAGACCTTTATACCTGTCATTCAGAAATGCTGGGCCTTGACCTTGTTGCCGGACACGCCGGTATGAAGCGCCATATCAAAGTGCCCGAAGCACAACGCCCGGGATTAAGCCTCTCAGGATATCTCAAAAACCATGCGGGAAAACGGATCCATATCTTCGGTAAAGTCGAGATCGAATATCTGCGCTCATTGGACGCCGATACCTGCGTTGAACGTCTGAACAATATCCTCTCTTTTCCCGTACCTGCAGTCATTGTTTCCAGAGGTTACCGCCCTCCAAAAGCATTGACTAAACTGTGCGACACATATGAGATTCCGCTCTTTCGGACGAAGATGAGCACGATGAACCTGATTAGCAAGCTTACCTTGCTCCTCACTGAAGAATTTGCTCCTAGCACAAGCTGCCACGGTACGCTTGTCGAAGTATTTGGCGTCGGCGTGATGATCCAAGGTAACTCTGCAGTCGGAAAAAGCGAAGCTGCGCTTGGTCTCATCGAGCGCGGCCACCGCTTGATTACCGATGACGTAGTCAAGATCAAGAAAAGAGAAGGCAACTACTTGGAAGGGTTTGGCGCCGAACTAACACGGCACCATATGGAAATCCGGGGCATCGGCATCATCAACGTTGCCAACCTCTACGGTGCCGTTTGCGTCCGCGACCATAAAAGCATCGACCTCGTCGTCAAACTAGAGGAATGGGATGATCACCATTTCTACGACCGCGTAGGACTTGATGAAAAAACCATCGACATCCTCGGCGTTCACCTAACATACCACATCCTCCCCGTGAAACCTGGACGCGATGTTGTCCTCCTCCTTGAGACAATCGCTCTTAATCATCGCTTGAAAAACATGGGCTATAACTCTGCCAAAGAATTTAACATGAAACTGCTTGAGACCATCGCAGCTAAGCAACGCAACCGACACGTAACTGAGAAAATGAAAAAACGACAGAACTCCAAGGACAGCAGCAGTGAAACTTACCAAAAAAGTCAAAGTCAAAAATAAAAATGGCTTGCACACACGTCCAGCGACAGCAATTGTTAAACTTCTACAGAATGTCAAGAGTGAGGTCATGTTCACCTATAAAAATGAGACAGTCAATGCAAAAAGCATTCTGTCGATTATGATGCTTGCAGCACAGCGCAATTCAATGATCACTATTACTTGCAGCGGGCAAGATGCTGACCACGCTATGGAGACCCTTGTCGACGCTTTTGAAAATAAGTTCGGAGAACATCACGGCATATGAGTAGGACAGCAACCGAAATTTTGTTAACGGGAGAAGCAATTTGTCAAGGTATCGCGATTGGACGCATTTATATTTACGATAGAAATGCACGTACCAATACCCCGGAATTCGACCTTCGCGAGCATCAGATCGATGCCGAAATTGAAAGATTCCAGAAAGCGCTAAAAAAAACGCGCGCTGAAATATTATCACTTATCAAACAACTCAAGGTCGATGCCACCGATGAAGCAGTAGCTATTTTGGAGACACATCTACAAATTCTTGACGACCACCACCTTAGTCATTCCGTTGAACAAGAGATCCGACACAGCAGAAAAAATGCAGAATACGTCTTCTGCCATGCCATTATCGAGATACAGAAAAGATTTGACCTCATTCATGATAGTTTCTTTCGTGAAAGATTCTGCGACATCCAAGATGTCGCAAACAGGATCATGGGAAATCTACACGCCGAAATCAAGCATACATTGACGAATATTCCGCATGATTCCATCGTCTTTGCAGAAGAGCTCACCGCGTCAGACACCGCAGAAGCTAAAGCCTCATTAATTAGTGCTTTTGTTACCTGCAAGGGTGGCGCTACATCGCACGCTGCTATCGTCGCTAGAGCGAAAGGAATTCCTTACGTCTCATCCGTCATGATCACAGAAGAAATTTCCGATAACGATCACATAGTCATCGTCGATGGTTACAACGGAAAAGTGATCATCAACCCCTCGGATGTAACGATCGCCCATTATAAAAAAATTCGCGAACAGATCAGCAAAGAATTTGCTCAGTTACAATCTTCAAATAAATTTCCCGCCGAAACTTTTGACGGCTATCAAATACAACTTTCAGCTAACGTCGAGATGATCAACGACCTTGATCTCGTAAGAAAACAGGGAAGTGGCGGCATAGGCCTTTTTCGTTCAGAATATATCTTTCTCTCATCTAATAATGTTCCATCAGAAAACGAGCAATATCAGATTTACAAAAAGCTGATCAAAAAAATGGATGGTCTTCCGATCGTTATCCGTACCTTCGACATCGGTGGCGACAAGCAGTTACCCGCTAACAACGAATTAAAGCTTATCAATCCATTTGTCGGTAACAGGACAATGCATTTTCTTCTGAAAGAAAAAAAACTTCTAAAAACACAATTGCGCGCTATCGTAAGAGCCAGCAAGTATGGATCAACAAGCATCCTCTTCCCAATGGTTACTTCCCTATGCGAGCTAAAACAGGCAAAAGCTCTCCTTAACGAGGTCATGAAAGAGCTGGAATACGAGAAAAAAGAGTTCGACAGCAACATACGTGTCGGTTGTATGATCGAAGTACCGTCTGCAGCGATCATTTCCGATCTTTTGGCACAAGAGTGTGATTTTCTCTCGATTGGCACCAACGATCTTGTTCAATACTCCTTAGCGGTCGACCGCAGCAGCCACCATGAACATAGTTCCATGCTGCCGACACACCCATGCGTCATCCGCCTGATACGGCTCATTGTCACAGAAGCGAATCTCCATGGTATTCCGGTATCTGTCTGCGGTGAAGTGGCTGCTGATCCTCGCTATACACCACTTCTTCTTGGTCTCGGCGTACACGAGTTATCGCTCTCATCGCGCTATATTCCCGTCATAAAAAACGCTATCCGCCGCTGCAGTATCGTTGCTGCCAGCAGGCTTGCAGACAAAGCCCTTGCCCTCGATAGCGCTGAAGAGATTATGAACCTGATCTCAAATGAATATGCGGAGTCAAATGCCGCTCTCTAGTCATAACGTTTAATTAAGTATTAAAAAATCTTAATAATAAATTAATAATTTTACGATATAATAAAGTTAAAATAAAATAGGCTTTATTATGGGAAAACCTTCATTTCATACAAATTTTGTGCCTGCACAAAATTATCAAATTGACCCCAATTCCTTTCAAGTTGGAGATGGCAAAGCAACTCTAGATGTTTATGTACATTTTCCCGGGAAAGAGCAGCCTGAGAAATACACGATCACACTGCATAACTTCCAAGGATCGCCGGAGCAAGCTAAAGCAAAGCTGGAAGCACAAACAGCAAATATGATCAAACTAGCCGTGCGATTTCGTCTAGGTACAAAATCCAGTCGTATCACCCTCGATCAAGAAAGCGGAAAAATCATGCGCGAGTACGTGGATTCAACCCACGAAATTAAATACTATCAACTCGGCAACCTCTCAAGTGATATCAATAACAAACTCGAAAGACTTAGAAACGATTGGCTCAATCTGCCAACCGATGCCTTTACAGATGAAAGCAAAGATATTGCACGGCAGATGAAAGACATCGATCCTTCACCGCTTTCGCCAAATGACTATCTTGCCAAACTAGAGCCATTGCTAGAACAGCTTAAAGAACAAAATGATAAGAATGTCGACTCTTTCATTAAAGATACTGAAAAACTGATTCGCTGGTGTTATAAGTTCATCCAAATTGATTTAATGAAAAACATTAACAACCTTGTCATGGAAGAAGAGGAAGAGACATACACAGCTCCAAATAGCGAGTCAGCATGTTTCACCAATCCCGACAAGCTCGAAGGAGAAGATTTCTATTTAGCAAATCTGGAATGGATTAACAAACGTAACAATCCTGCTGATAACGAAGCAAAAGCCGGATTACTACACCTTATAGGTTATTACGAGCTTGAAAAAGGTCTCTACTTGAATGCGCGTGAGCGTCTCGAAGATTCCGTTGCTTTAGGGAATATAGAAGCTAAACAAACCCTTAAAGATACATACGAGAAAATTTTTCAAGCAAACGCCGAGCAGTTTTGCAACTTGGCAAACTCAATCGAAAACGAGATTGTTAAAGAAGTCTACGATTCCGTGTATTTGGAGCATTACCAAAATTACTAAAAGCCAAACCCCGGCGGAAGAGACATTCCGGGAGGCATGCCTGGCATACCTTTACCGCTCTCTTTCTTCAATTGCTTGTCAGCATCGTTATACGCAGAAAGAATCAGATCTTCGAGACCTTCTATGTCATCTTGATCGACACATTCAGGCTTGATCTTGACACGCTTCATGCTGTTATCACCACCAAGAGTAATTTCAACAAGGCCATTACCTGCCGTACCGGTCACCTCAAGGTTCTCTATCTCTTCCTGCATTTTTGCAAGCTGTTCCTGCATCATGCGTGCTTGTTTCTTCTTTTTTGAAAATCCTGTGCCCATACTGCTAAGTCCGTTTTATCTGCATTTTTTCAATCTTTCCGTCCAACTCGACGGATGCGAACTGTAACAGTGTATCATAATGGTATTGATTTTTCAACTCACTAGAATCAACAGTTTGAGGCGCTTTTTCTTCAGTGACCACTGGCTTGCTATTAGGTGGCGGAGGCGGCTCGCGCTTCACCTGAGCTTTTTCAGCCATTTTTGGCTGCGGCGTGTCGGCTTTTGGTGCCGGCGCCTTTTTTATACCAAGATCAGCAGGAGTAGGTGAAGGGTCGACAGTCATGCTGCTGCTTATAGTCTCAACTTTTGCCGGCGCAGGCGGTTTCGGTGGTTCTTCGGCTTTTGATACGGTAGGCTTTTCGAAAGCTGCAGGCCGCAGCGGCAGTTCTTGGGGTTGCGGCTTTTCAACTGCAGCAGGCGGTTTCGGTGGTTCTTGGGATTGCGGCTTTTCGACAGCTGCAGGCCGCAACGGCGTTTCCTGAGGCTGCTGCTTATCTACCACAGCAGCTTGCTCCTGCCTCTTTGGAACTTCAACAGATTCAGGTAATTCACCTTTTACCGCTTGCTCCAACTCCGCCAGTCTTCGAACCAGCACCTCTACAGGAATACGATGATGAGTGCGCATGATGTAAATCAATATCGCCTCTAGCGCAACTCGCCCAGAAGGCATAAAACGGATCTTGTTCTGGGCATCGACAAGATAGTCTAGGATGCTCATCACTTGCTCGCGGCTGTACAGCTCTGCAGATGCGGAATATCGGTCTCGCTCAACAGCAGACGCAGCAAGAAAAGGCGCCTCTTTACCTGCCAGCTTAACCATCAGGATATTACGAAAGTGCTCAACTAGCGTCTCCACAAAATGCAGCAGATCTTTGCCTTCGCTGAACACGCGGTGGGCAATTTCAAAAGCGAAAGGCAGACGTCCTTCTTTTCCTGCTATGTCAAACTCGAAAAACGCATCGCGCGGCATCACACCTAAAACAGAGGCAACGACATCGGTAGTGATCGCTCCTTCATGGAATGCCAGTATCTGATCAAGAAGCGACTCGGCATCGCGTAGACCGCCGTCAGCCCTGTTGGCAATCATCCTCAGCGCTTCTTCCTGCACAGAAACTTCCATATCTTTAGCGATATGAGAAAGTTTCTCCACAATTTTCTCATCAGCGATTCGATTCAAGTTAAAACGCTGACAGCGGCTCAAGATAGTCGGCAGCACCTTATGCGGCTCAGTAGTGGCAAAAAGAAATATCACCTTCGGTGGAGGCTCTTCAAGAGTCTTAAGCAAGGCGTTGAACGCCTCCTTAGTAAGCATGTGGACTTCATCAATGATGTAAACCTTATACTTTCCTGCAGATGAAGAGTAGCCGACAGTCTCATTGATCTGCCTGACATCATCAATGCCGCGATGAGATGCACCATCGATCTCAAGAACATCGAGAGATGAGCCATGTGCTATCTCATGACAGCTGGAACAAGAGCAGCAAGGCTCAAAGTCGCCGCTGCGATTCTGACAGTTCAACGCCTTTGCCAGCACGCGAGCAAGCGTAGTCTTTCCTGTCCCGCGTGAACCGCAAAACAGGTACGCCTGCGCCAACCGCTCATGCTTAATCGCATTTAATAGCGTTGTGACAACGGCCTCTTGACCGATCACTTCTTTAAATCTCTGAGGACGATATTTTCTTGCAAGTACTTGGTATTCGGGCATAGTCTTCCGTTACGAGTCGTGACAAAAGGTTAGTTTAACAAGATTTTATAATTGAGACTACCTATTTCCCACACATGTCGCGATTACGCACCGGCTCCAGCCCGCGCCACGCATCTGCAACTATAGTGTCTAAATCGCGATACCGCGGCTCCCAATTCAACTCGCGCTTTGCCTTCTCGGCAGAAGCAACCAAATAGGGAGGGTCCCCAGCGCGGCGCGCTCCTTCAATAACATTGACAGTCTGTTGCGTTACCCGCTCGGCTGCAGCAATCACATCACGTACGCTGAACCCTTCGCTATTGCCAAGGTTATAAGTGCTGGACATGCCGCCTTGAAACAACTTTTCCATCGATAAGATATGCGCGGTCCCCAAGTCATGTATATGAATATAATCGCGGATACAGGTTCCGTCAGGAGTAGGATAATCAGTTCCGAAGATAGTCACCTGACCATCCGAAACAGTAAGACTTCTTAAGACAATCGGGATAAGATTCGACTCCGAACTACGGTAATTCAACACTTCGCCGTCTGGATCGCCACCCGCAGCATTAAAATAACGCAAACTGCTGTATTTAAGATCATAAGCATTATCGTAATCGTAAAGAATTTTCTCGACCATCAATTTACTCTCACCGTAGGGATTGATTGGATTGCACGGATGCGACTCAGAAATATACTTGCAATCGGGCAGCCCGTAGACCGCCGCCGATGAAGAAAATATAAATTTTTTCACACCATGACGCCGCATTGCGTTGAGTAAATTGATCGTGTTGACGACATTGTTATGATAGTAAAGGTCGGGATCGCGAACTGACTCGCCGACATCAATGTACGCGGCAAAGTGCATCACAGCATCGATCTGATTATCAGTAAACAATTTGTCAAGAAGGGGAGTATCCGCCATATCGCCTTCCACAAAAGTACCGCGAGTGACAGCCTTTCGACTGCCGCGGCTTAAATTATCCAAGACAATCGTCGCATAACCGGAATCATCAAGCATTTTATTGACATAGGAACCAATAAACCCCGCTCCGCCAACTACTAACACGCACTTGCTCATCTCTACCTCATTTACTCATCATCGCAAGCTTCAGTATCTTCATTCAGCCGATTCCCTTCCAGAAGAAAAGAAAATATTTATCGAGATATCAAACATCTGCTAAGATGAAGGGTGACACGACGCAAGACACACTAGACTATGGTGATCAAGGGGATATATCTCTGATGCAAGACCCGAAAACCGAGCAGCTCAATGATACGGAGCTTAAATTTTCGCGTGAACAAGGTTTTTTTGATAAAAGCCAAGGCGTGCGCACTCTGATCGCCGCCCTATTTATCTGCTGTATCTTTTTCTATCTCCACTTTCGCGATGTTCGTGTTGAGATGTTCGACCTTGGCAGCTTCGCCACCGGCTACAGCGTAGCTCAAGTTGACTTCGATTTCTTCGATGAAGAAGCAACAATCATCCATAAACAGGAAGCGGTACGCGATATCGGCAAGATCTACCGTCTTTCCGAAGCGGACATTCGCACCCGTCGTCATGAATTTGAAGACTTCCTTATCCACGACGACACCTGGCGCAGCAAAGTAGGAAATACGACCTTTGAAGAGATCTACCGAGCTATCGATCTACTGGAATCCGCCATGATGGCCGAAAGGTTCACCGACCCCCGCACCTTAAGAAAAATGCAAGAAGAGGGGATGGACACCGAAATCTATCAAATCTATACTCCTACAGATCTACATGAGTACACGCTCCTGCCTGAGCAGGTCTGGCGGACTCTCATCAAAGAAGCATACAAAGATAAAGATACTCCGAAAGAGACAATCGACTTCATCGTCAGTTATTTCCAAAAGCAGACTTGGAGATTCGATGAAGATATTCCGGCACAGCGTAAACTGCGCCGCTTGGTGCAATCTTCAGTTCCCGACAAATATACCCACGTCAGCGCCGGCAATCGCATCATCGACAAAGGCGATCGCGTCACTGCACGCCACCTTGCGATGATGCAAGCTATGAAAGAGGCGATCAAAGAGAAACATAAGCTATGGCATCCGTTAACGCTGTTTGGAACGATGCTGCTGACCCTGCTAATCACCGGAATATGCGTAGCCTTTCTCCGCGCTTATCATCCAAATATTATCAAATCCAACAAGAAACTTTTCCTTCTCGTCACAATCGTCGCCATCACTCTAGCTCTGACAAAAGTCACAGAATATGTGCTGCTCTCATCAACAAACAATCTGATCGAAGTAATCAACTATCCTTTGTTTGTTCCTTTCGCTGCGATCATGATATGCAGCTTAATGAACGCTACAGTGGCCAGCTTTACCAGCGGGTTCCTTGTCATTATTATGGCGACTACGCTGGCATTTGAACCGCAAGGTTTCCTTATTACAAATGTCGTTGCTGCTTTCGTTGCAATCATGAGCACCGGATCCCTTCGCCAACGTAAAGAGATCTTCATTGTCTGTGGTAAAGCATGGATAGCAACCACCATCACAGTGTTGGCAATCAATTTCTACAATAACCAATTCTGGAATATCGGGATCTTCTACGATGTTCTCAGCGTCGGCATGTTCATGCTGCTGACAGCACTGCTTGTAATCGGTGTGCTTCCTCTGTTAGAATCTACGTTCAAGGTGATGACCGATGTGACCCTCATGGAATATATGGATCCTAATAACGATCTTCTTCGTCGGCTAAGCATCGAAGCGCCAGGGACTTATCAACATTCTGTCGTCGTCGCCAACCTCGCAGAAGCAGCAGCACTATCGATCGGCGCTAACGGCTTATTTTGCCGCGTCTCTACCTTATACCACGATGTTGGCAAGATGGTCACTCCGCAATATTTCACCGAAAATCAGCAGAGCGGGATGAATATCCACCAACTGCTTACCCCGCTAGAGTCGGCACAGGTAATCATCGCACACGTCAGCGAAGGTGTCTCTATGGCTCGCAAAGCGGGACTGCCGGAACAATTTATCGACATTATCAAAGAACATCACGGAACGACGTTGGTCTACTATTTCTACCACAAACAGATGGAAAAGGTGAACGGAGACACATCACAGGTAGACGAAAAAGAGTTCCGCTATTCGGGACCGAAACCCCGTAGCAAAGAATCGGCGATCATTATGATTGCCGATACGCTGGAAGCAGCATCGCGTTCGCTGGACAGGACAGACGAAGACTCCTTAATGGAGCTAGCAACTAAACTGATCAAACAAAAATCTGAGGATGGACAGTTCGACGAGTGCCTGTTGACTTTTGAAGAGCTGGCAATTGTCAAGGAAACACTTGTCAAAACCCTCTCAGCATTCGCTCATTCAAGAATCAAATACCCCAGCAGAGAACCACAGCCAACCCCAAAACCCCTAATAGAAGCATGAAATTCCAATTAGCGTTAGTAACAGGAGCAAGCTCAGGAATCGGTGAACACCTTTGCCGCCTTCTGGCCAATAAAGGAATCAATCTGATCATCACTGCTCGTTCCGCTGACAAACTGGAGAAGCTAGCCGAAGAATTAGGAGAAAAGGTGGAGGTAACCATTGTTCCCGCGGATTTATCAGACGCAAAAAATCGCCAAAAATTAATCGCCAAAATTCACCAAGAATCACCCGACCTCATCATCAACAACGCAGGACTCGGCTATTATGGCAGCGTATTAACCCGCGATACAGATGAAGATCTTAAAGTTCTTGAAGTCAACACTGCTGCGCTGCTCGAGATCTCGGCTGAAGCGGCGCGCACCTTGGTCACCAAAGGGAAAAAAGGAGTAATCATGAACGTCTCCTCAACAGCAGCGTTCCAGATCCTTCCAGGTATGGCTACTTACGCTGCAACGAAGGCATTCGTAAACCTTTTTTCCGAATCATTCGATATTGAACTACGCCAGTATGGGATCCGTGTCCTGGCTGCATGCCCTGGGGTCGTCCACACCAATTTCCGCAAACATGCATCAAAAGGCAAGTCGGATAATAAAAAATATTTGATGACGATGTCCGCTGATTTTGCCGCCAATGAGATTTGGAAACAGATCCAAAGTGGCAAAACGATTCGTGCTTTTGACTGGAAGTATAGGTTGATGACATTCTTATCCCGCTATCTCACCCCTAAATGGCTGATCACTAAAATAGGGGAGCGTCTGATCCGCGATCTGCGATCTCCGCAAGATATTAAGAAAATTTCTTTGTAAGTATTCCCGTATCAAGTAAGATAAACATTTGACACCACTGTTTATCAGGAGTTTATGACTAAATTTACCGAACTGTCCCTAGAACCCTCAATTATCGAAGCACTCAACAAAATCGGCTACCAAGAAGCAACACCCATCCAAGCAGAAGCAATTCCCAAAATTCAAGAAGGAAACGACCTGATCGCATTGGCAGAAACAGGGTCAGGTAAAACTGCCGCTTGCGCAATCCCCATCTGCAATCGCATCGACACCAACCACAATTACATCCAAGCGCTTATCGTCGTCCCTACCCGGGAACTAGCGCTACAGTATGCGATGGAAACAGCACGCATCGGATCTGTAAAAGGTGTCGAAACATTTGCTGTCTATGGGGGTGACTCGATGGATATCCAGATGTCCAAATTACGACACAAAGTTCATGTCCTTGTCGCTACACCAGGCAGATTGATCGACTTTATCTACTCACGTCAAATCGATCTGAGCCAAGTAGAGACGCTCATCCTTGACGAAGCTGACGAAATGCTCAGTATGGGCTTTGTCGATGATCTGGAGTTCATCATCAACTGCCTCTACCACGAGCATCAAACCCTGCTCTTCTCCGCTACCATGCCTAAAGATATCCGAACCATCGCTATGCGCCATATGAAGGAGCCGCAGGAGCTGTCGCTAATTCAAGAGAGAAAAACACCAAGATCAATCACACATCAATTCCGCTATTGTCTTCCTAAAGATCGGGACGAAATCCTAGCAGATCTCATCAGCGAACTTTCGCCGAAACAGTCGATCATCTTCTGCCAATCTCGTATCCAAACAGAAAAAGTCTGCCAAGCGCTGCGTAGAAAGGTAAAAAACGTCGATTTTCTCCATGGCGGATTAAATCAAGACCTGCGATCCAGCATTACACACAAATTCCGTACCGGGAAAATCAAGCACATGGTCGCTACCGATGTTGCAGCCCGTGGGTTGGACTTTAGCGGCGTTTCACATGTCTTCATCTACCAGCTCTCTGAAGATCCCGATCTCTATGTGCACCGTTCAGGACGTACCGGTCGTCATGACCGTCACGGTATCAGCACAACACTGGTTACCAAATATGAAATGCGTACTATGGAAAAAGTTCAAAAGAAACTAGGTAAGGAACCGGAATGGATCGGTGCACCACCACCAAAACCGTCTAGTACGAAAAGCAAGGACAAGCCGCAACACAGCCGACGCCCTTCATCAAGAAGACCAAGAAGTTTAAAGAGTCAAAAACCCGCTGATTCCTGAGATCAAGCGGTCTGCTTTTTCCTGGCAAAGAGTAATGGCATCTTCATCATCAGAGCAGACTCCGCAATAGATTTTAATTTTAGGCTCTGTACCGGAAGGACGCACCATGACGCGGCTATCGTCCTCACAAACAAACATCATTAAAGATGTCTTGGGGAGGTCGACGACAATCTCATCGCCACTATCCACATCAATACAGACATTCTTCGAATAGTCGTAAAGCCGCTTTACATTGATGCCTGCAATTTTCTTTGGGGGTGAATCAATCAGTCTCTGTACGCCGACAGCCATTTTATCGCGCCCTTCTTTTGTCTCGGAAAACTTGACTGAATGCAGACGTTCTACATAAGTGCCGTACTTATTGAACAAATTATGCAGCTTATCAACCAATGTCATTCCTTCCCGCTTCGCTTTTAGCGCCATTTCACAGATCAATGCCGTACTGATCACCGCATCTTTGTCTCTGGTCTGATCACCAAGAAGATACCCATAAGACTCCTCGCCGCCAAAAACAAAAACATTTTCTGCCCGTGTGTCTTCCCACTCTTTAATCAACTGAGCGATGTACTTGAATCCCGTCAGCGTATCAAAACATTGCGCTCCATAAGATTCTACGATCACACGGAACAGTTCGCTAGTGACCACAGTCTTGACAAATGAGCATTCCTTAGTCAAGGATCCGTTATCTTGCATTGCTTGACAAATGTGATCTACACATAAGCAGGCAACCTGGTTCCCTGACAGAAGATGCACGTCTCCATGATGGCTAACAACAACACCAACGCGATCGGCGTCTGGATCTGTTGCAACCAATAAATCCGCACCTGAGAATTTAAGCTGGGCTATCCCCAGCTCTAACGCTGCGCGCTCTTCAGGGTTAGGGTATTTCACAGTTGGAAAGGATCCATCAGGCTCTTTTTGCTCTTCAACAAAGTCAACATGAGTAAACCCCCAGCGTTTCAGCAACTCGGGAATCAAAGTGATACCCGTTCCGTGTAAATTACTGTACACTACATAAAGTTCACTGCCATGACTGATATTTTCATCCGGACAAAGCTGTCTTTTAGTCACCGCATTAAAGTATGCTTCATCAATTTCCTCGCCAATTTCGACGATTAAAGGGGAGTCGAGGCTTTCAAGGCTCTTCACTTGTCCCGGATCATCGATTTTGTTGACTTCCTCGATGATTCCCTGATCATGCGGAGGCAATACTTGCCCGCCATCGCTCCAGTAGACTTTATAACCGTTATAACGTGGAGGATTATGAGATGCTGTGATCATCACGCCTCCGGTACACTGAAGATAGCGGCAAGCAAAAGATACCAACGGCGTAGGTCGCAGATTTTTAAAAAGAAAAACTTTAATACCGTTACCGGCAAGGACCTTTGCTGATTCTTCAGCAAAAAGGCGCGAGTTGCTGCGCGAGTCGTATCCCACAACAAAGAAGTGGCCGGAAGCTGTGGCTGGCTGTTTAAGAACATAATTCGCCAAGCCTTGCGTAGCTGAACGTACCGTATAGGTATTGATACGGTTTGTCCCGATCCCTGAAATACCGCGTAATCCTCCGGTTCCAAAAGTCAAGGAGGTGTAAAACGCATCGACAGCAGCTTGAGGATCTTCTTCCAGCATCTTTCTAATTGCCGCTTTTGTCTCTTCATCATAATTTCCACGAAGCCAGCGGTCGATATTTGCCTGCGTTTGATTATCTATCATGAATTCAACTGCGTTTGGATTTCATCAAACGGCACAATTGGTGCCTCGGGATGGTTAATCCCTTCGCAGTAATGAGCCGCATTTTCCCAGTCTTCTTTCGATGTCAAATTATGAACCCACCAGGGAAAGGTCCGGCATTGCTTGGGACGCTGCTTGTAAACCTGACAGCGGTTATCTTTCAAAAAAACACAATCGTAGTTATGAGGATCTTCCTTCAAGGAAAGACGACCATGAAGCCTTCGCAGATAAAGCCGGGAAAACTCTTCAACGGTGATACCAAGCTCATCGGCAATCGCGACGACTTCCTCTTCCGATACCCACACAGCGCCAGGTTCACCGGTGCAGCACTGGCCACATCCTGTGCATTTAAATCTGAGACCTTGGTGGTACCAAGGATGGTCGTCGACGACGGAAAGAGGATGGCTCATAAAATTATCAGTCCCTATTTTTCAATATTTGTCTTACACCGGCAACGATAAATAAAATCAAAAAGACCGCGCAGACAACACCGACTACAGCAGCTTCCATGTAGAGATTTCCCAATACCGCGATCATAAAATTTCCCCAAGGTGATGGCAATTAATGACATTAATAGCTTAGAGTGAGTGAAAGCAATTGTCAACTATGAATTTATGTGTTAAATTTCTGCGATAGTCAAAACAAGTTTTGAGGAGATCATGCAAAAACAACGTGAACATTGGAGCTCGCACCTAGGATTCATCCTTGCCGCGGCCGGATCGGCCATTGGCCTCGGTACGCTATGGAAGTTTCCTTATGTCACGGGCGAGAATGGCGGCGGGCTTTTTGTTCTGGTCTATATCCTCTGCACATTCCTGATCGGCATCCCGATCTTCGTCGCCGAGTTAATCCTCGGCAGGCGCGCGCAAAGGGGCGCCGTCGGCGTTTTTATCTCCCTGGACAAGAAAAACTCCTTCTGGAAGATCTCCGGCTGGCTGGGCGTGATCTCGTCGTTCTTGATCATGTCCTACTACAGCGTGGTCGCCGGCTGGGGGTTAAATTATATCTTTATGTCACTTAACCAGTTCTATGTCGACCGCACACCCGAACAGATCGTCGAGATCTTCAACACACTCTCTTCCTCGGCCGACATCACTTTATTCTGGCATTTTGCCTTCACAGCTTTGACCGTTGCCGTGGTCTATCCCGGCATTAGGCAGGGAATCGAGTACTGGAGCCGTTTCATGACCACCGGTCTTCTAATTCTTTTGGTCTGCATGTGTGCGTACAGCATGACCCTCGATGGTTTCGGCCAAGCAGTCCGCTTTCTCCTTTATCCCGACATCCATGAGTTCAAACCATCCAGTGCGTTGGAAGCCTTAGGTTTGTCTTTCTTTACCTTAAGTCTTGGACAAGGGATTATGCTTACTTATGGTAGCTACATGCGGCGTTCTGAGGATATTGCCAAGACTGGAGGAATTATCGGACTCATGATCGTCATCGTCTCGCTTCTTGCCGGACTGATGATCTTTCCAATCATCTTCACTTTTGGCGCAGTACCTCAAGGCGGACCCGGTCTTGTCTTTAAGACATTGCCGCTCCTTTTCTCCAAACTTCCTGGAGCCCTAATCATTTCAACAGCTTTCTTTGTCCTCTTTGTCTTCACCGGATTAACATCTTCGGTCGCTCTCGTTGAGGTAGTTTCCGCTAACTTCATGGATCTCTATGGTTGGCCGCGTAAAAAGGTAGTTCTCATCGTGGGCATCTGCTGCTTTGTTTTCGGGATACCCAGCGCTCTATCTAACACCGATACATTGTTTGCTAATTGGAAACTAATTTACGGTAAAACCTTCTTTGAGACTGTGGACACTATAGTTTCCGTCTGGCTATTGCCGATTGCAGGTTTGATGGTCGCAATCTTTTCGGGTTGGGTTGTCAACGCAGCGATAACAAAAGATGAGTTCGAAGCTGGGACCACCTTAAAATGGATCTGGAGGCCTTGGTATTTCTTTATACGCTGGGTAGCTCCTGTTGCCATTGTATTGATTATTCTGCAGAAAAGCGAGATTATCGACCTAGATGCCGTCCTAGCACAGCTTACGGCATCTTAATCGTCTCTTCACAAAAAGATATATTTTTTTTGAAATCCCTCTTTCTGGTATAATTAGAGTTATAGGGGAGGTCTCTCCCTTTCAGTATACTCCAAAAAAATCACACCTAGGAGGATTCTCATGAAAGATCAGGCACATCACCTCAAGCATCTCCAAAAGAAAGTCTACCGCTCGGCAAAACGCCAGCAATCGCGAGTAAAGAAGCCGACTGAATTTATGGAGAGTGCCGAAGAGGAAACGCCTGAGGTCGATCTTCCTCGCAGCAAAACCTCAGATCAACTGAGTCCTCGCACGTTAAATCGAGGTCATCAAGTTCACTAAACAATATCTGCGCAAAGACTATCTATAGTCTTTGCGCTTTTTAATTCTTAAATATCTTATCGATCAGCTTTTTTGCGCCCTTTTTGATCTCTTCTCGTGCTGCATCTTCAATTTTTCGGATAGCACGGCCGTCTTTCTTCTGTTCAATTTGCTGTGATTCGTAGTCAGACCAAGGTAGAGGATTGGTCGTCGGAGGCGGTATTTTCTGATCTTTGAAGCCTCCGCTAGCAAGCTCAATAAATGTTCCGACAAGCAGACCTTCAGTCCCTTGGGACTGTGCAACTAAAGCGCTGATTCGTGCAGCAGTCTTCTTTTTATCGATACGAGGATCTTCCAAGCTGCCTTTAAGAGGAATCTGTACCATAAAATCACGATCGACATTCTTCACACCAAAAGCATTAGCCAATGCAAGTCCGCGCATACCGATAACCATATTCACTTGATCGCTGACAAAATTCACATTACCCCAAGCTGCAAACGGATAGAGATTATCGACAAGGAAATCGACGCGTTCAACATGTAAAACACCTTCCATCAAATGCAGATACAGGGGGGTAACCCATACGGCAATCTGCGGGCTCATACTTTTTCCTAACAAACTCATCAATACAGCTAGCTGACCCTCATTACGAAATGACATTTTCCCCATCTCAACGATGATATGAGGAATTGCCAATTCCTTGATATCGTAGTGAAATAGCGGGATGCGCGTTCCTTCCGAAGGTATCGTAAACGTAATCGGCTGTTCCGAAGACTGCAACGATCCTAGAATAGGGACAATATCTTGTAAGATATACCGTCCTAGCTCTGGGGAGGCAGTCACGCGGGCAATAGCAGGGTCTGATAATGTTAGGACCCCTTCAGACACATACCCACGCATCTCTGCTGTCACATGATCGCCGGTTGCGCGTGCCGTCAACTTGCCAGGCATCTCTTTCATTTCAAGAGAGGCATCAAGCCGGTCGCTCATTAGAGAAAGATCAAAATGCCCCGAATAATCGCTGCGTGCCACTTCAGCATCGAGGTCTAGGTTAATCTCTTTACCAACAAAGGGGACGAGAAGCTGATAGCCGCTGATCACTGAAAGAAGCTGCGTTGGAAACCCTGAGACATTAGCCTTTCCCTTAAACCGCGCCTCATCAAAATTAGGCATCCCCCCATGGATCCACTCTGTAACAACCATCTTTCCTCGGAAAGCGCCACCCTCCTGTTGCTGCCCATAGGCGGTCGTTCCGCTTAAGTTCAGCTGAATTTTGTCGCTAGAGCCATTAATTTCCCAAGGGATGACAAGTTCGTTGATAGAGATGATGCTATTATCATCTTTGACATGGAAGCTCAACCTATCCGCGGTGATCTGCCCTGACAAATCTAACGCCGCAATCCCGTTCTTATGTGTATTAAGCAAAGGAGCCAACGTAAAACTCAAACTACTGTTATGTGCAAGTGTAATGAAACGGTTGTTCAACAATCCCATTTTATCAAATGCCGCAGGCGTCAATTGAAAATGCAGTTCCGCAGGGGAAAGCAGAGCGATCATGCCGTCAACAAGATCCGCACGCGCTTCCAATGAGCCTTTGTCGCTTTTCGCATAAAGACGCATCTGATTAATTTCTGTCTGATCTCTCGAGACAAGATGTAGACGCCCCTCCAAAGAAAGCTCTCCCTTATCACCAATCACTTCTTGAAAAAGGGTACTCTCTCCAACACCTGCAAATCTCAATTCCATGCTGCATGTAGCCTCGGAAAACGGCGTACCCTCAACAGACAACCGGCAATGATCGAATTGCAGCGTGCCGAGATCATACGGAAAGTGAAGTGCGCTTTCTTGTACCAATTGAGCGGAGGCTTGCAGGGTGGCAGCAGAAAAAATATTATCAGACGTAAATAGAGAATTTAAATCAACCGAAAGATTTTCCACATTTATCCGAAAAGAAAATCCCTGATCAACACGCAGAAAGGAGTCGCTTAAGAAGGACTGATTGATCACATCAGCTGACAATTTATAATCAATTTGAGTTGGTTGTTTTAGAGTCATTCGATCATCTATTAGAAAAGCAACCCCTTCGGCTTTCAAATTATCAGACGATACGCTGAGAGCCATAGATCCGATCCCTTTATCGAGACTACCATCTAAATTTAGATCAATAAACTCACCAATTAACAAACGAAGAGGCACTGTTCCTCTCTCCATCGGCTGAAGCAAAGAGACAGGAAAGTGACTTGCTTTTACAGTAAACTTAGCATTATCCTTAAGGCTCTCGAGCAATTCTCTTCCGTCGACCGGCTTCTCGATCTGCGCCTGTATTTCAGCTTCTAGCGGTGTTCCCTGATGGATCCCTTTTGCTAAAGCCGTCAGCTCCATTGTCGAAATCCCTGCAGGGCCTCTCAGAGCCACGCGCAACTCCGAAATATCGAGATTGCCCAGATGAGGGACAGCAACTAAGGCGGTGGGTGACAGAGATAACGACAATCCCACCGCCATTTTTTGCACATCACGCCTGTCAAACGGCAGTTGCAGTTCACTAATGCTAATGATTACATCCGTTGGTTGTCCGATGGACATTCCCTCAAGCGTTGGTGCCGCCCAAGCTAGACGATCGAACGCCTCCGGCGTAACCTTTATCGTTATATCGACAGGTTTTAGCAGGACGAATTGGTGCGTTTCGACGGCACCCGTCATCGCCACGTTCAGCTTATCACTTTTGATATCCAGGTTGATCACATCGCGATCGGAAGAGTGAATATCTTTGACGATGATATCGACAGTTTCTCCCACAAGCAGCTGCGCCCATCCTTGCCCCGGGAGACCTTTCATTGTTAGCAGTTGGTCAAACAAGGCAACTGGAAACTGAGTCGCATGTCCATCTAAGTACACGTCCTCCATTTCCGGTGCTAAATGGCCATCTAGCGAAAAGCTACCCGTTTTCCCTCGGTATGCTGTCTCTCCATTCACTTTTATCACTTGCAAACCGCTCTTTTCATCACGGCTAACGGTCATGTCAACACCACTGACCGACACCGGATCATTTGCCGGTTCTACAGTCAAACGCCCATGTTTTCCAATAGGTGCCAACGCTCCTTCGATGTTATTTACTCCAATATCGTTATGGAAAATCTCAGCGAAAAGGTTATTGACCGTTGCTTGATCCCACCCGTGGCTGGTCAGCAACCCCGACAGCAAACCCTGGTTGCTTGTCAACGCATCCACGGAGAGGATTTTTCTTCCTGCAGCATCGTCCAGTTCAATTCCTTCAATCAACTGATGTCCAAACCATCCAACATAGATCTTTTTAATAGAAATCTCGCCATTAATACCGCTATTGATCGCGTCAACAACTGCCTGACGTCCAATGTCTGTCGAAACGATTGTTGGTAGAAAAATCAAAAAAGCAAGAAAAACAACGACAGTGATCCCTACCAGCCAATAAAAGCATTTAACCAGACGACCTAACATCACAATTACCTCATTTAGTCGTTAAGGTTTCATTTTACCAATGGAAGGGCTATTTTTACAATTAGATGAGCTTGACGTGCCATCCCGAATGATCAGGAACACACTTAATGATCGCCACGTTAGGCACTTGTCGGATGAGAGGAATATTTAAGATCTCGCATAAACAAAGAAAAACTCTGCCATGTGAAACGATGAGCGGCATCCCGTCAGCAGAAAGAGCTTCTGTAACACCCCGGGCAATACGAACGATAAAATGCTTGCGTAATTCCACTCCTGAGGGAGGGGAGTATTGGCTATCTTTCTCTTCCATTTCTTCAACAGCATACATTTCCATACTGGCCCTTCCTTCAATTGATCCCCATTCACGCTCGCGAAGATCTGCATTAACAACGAAAGGAAGCTTTTGATTACACGCGTGGATCATTTTTGCTGTATGCAACGCCCTCTGCAAAGGACTGGCCCAGATCGAGTCAAAGGACAAACTCGCGGAAGACTTAGCTGCTTTAGAAGCTTCAGTAATACCATTTTCATTCAACGGGATATCCGTATTACCTTGACATATCTTGCGAAAGTTCCAATCTGTCTGGCCATGACGAATGAAATAGAAAGCTTTTTTGGGGATCATGAGGGCTGTTCCCTTAATATAAATTGCAACCTTTGTCGAACAGCAGACAAGGAAGGTCTCTTCGTGTAATCGATATCCGTCATTTCCTTTATCAGTTGACTCATGTGGTCTCCATACCTATTTTCGATCTGGTCATATTGCTCTGCGATAACAGCAGCTTTTTCTTCAAATAAAGCTTCAGCATCGAGCTTCATGCTATACCCAACATTTAAAAATTCCGCATCTTCCTTTTTATAGGAAAAGATTTCAGAAAATATCTCACGTAGAGTAACACCAAATGCGTATACCTCCTGAGCTTCGAATAAATCTCTAAATGGTGCATCAGCCTCTTCAACACAGGACGGATCGTTTTGATCCAGTAAAAGGCATTCAAATATTTTCACATCTTCACCAAGGGCATATCCTCTAGTATACGCAATGATTTTTTCTTCGTCGATTCTATCGGCAACAGTGCTGGCTAGCCCAAAGTCCGCTAAATAAAATCGCAATTTCTTACGATCCGTAATGTCATACAAAATATTTGGTGGTTTGATATCGAGATGTAGAATATCATTTTTTGACATATACTCCAAACCTTCCGCAACTTGTATTGTAGCTTTTAAGATATTCCATCTCGCTATTTCGCTATGTTTTGCCGAATATCTCTCAAAAAATCCTCTTAGATCACCACGGTATGCTCGATTTGTGATGCCAAACAGCGCCTCACCGAATTGATACACCTTTTCAGGTTCAGCGATGATCCCCGGGACAACTTTTGAACGATGGATATCTTTAAGAATAAAGTACTCATTTAGTAGCGAAGAAGATAAAAAGTTTAACGAAGATCTATCTTGCCTGTCAACTCTAGCTGATTTCATGACCTTGGTAGAGCTAGAGGCAGGATAATAGATTTCTTGAACGATACCAAATGATCCAAACCCAAGGCATGCAGGGGAGTTAAATGGTTCTAACAAACCACTCCAATAAAACATATCGTATATTGGCCCTCTTTTTCTCTCTTCCACAGTAATAGTTGCGTGATGCCCAAAAAAGGGGAGGGTAGCAGGTTTCGTAACAGTAGGTTGATCACGCGTAATCGCAACTGTAAACAGCTCTTTGAGTTCTGACAGCTTAAAAGTAAGCCTACTCCTTCCGACAGAAAGGATCCTGCCTCCCGCGATGTTTCGAACTGTATTTGCTTTGATGCTCTCATAGGTTGTGTGTAAACAAATCCACTTTTTCCACTCAGCATGCACGCTTCCATCGATCAAACATTGTGATGGGTTATGGAGTATAATTAACTTTGTCTGGATCTTTAATATTAGTTCATCTAGGTAGTTATCATTTTTGAGAAAATCTCTTAGCCAAATGAAAGTGATTTTTCTGTTTTTTATCAGGGGGATTAAGTCATTCAAATGGACGATCAAGCGACCATTTAAATCGAAATTAAGCAATTCAAGGATAATCTTCTTACGTACTCCTAAAGAACCCAATTTTTCGGATACCTCATTACGTAGTTTGTAACAAAAGAGATAATGAAAATTTTCTTCTTTGCTTAGATTAGCAAGCGAGTAAAATGGATTTTCTGTAGAGAAGACATTTAATGACATATATAAAAACCAATAATTTTACATTTAAAAAAATATATCAAATCAACATTAAATTACCATAGAGGTGTAACTAAGAATTTGAAATAAAGATCACATAACAAATGATTCGAGAATCGATTTCGGTATATAATTTAATTGCTCAATACACCTTACATGATTGCACAACAACGCTTTGCTTTTTTATCAATAGGAGAATTAGCATCCAACTGTTCACAAGAATTTTCGTTCTCAATGGAACTTCCAAAAAATTCTTCTGAAGAAGATATTCGATAGTCTCTTAAAGCTTTCATTTTTTCAGAAAGCTCTTCGTCATCAGAACTTTCAGCCGCTTTTGCGTCGATAACTTTTGAGAGCCGATCAACGACTGTAACAAGGTAAGGTCTCCTCGCCGGCGCCGGTAAAGTCATCTCTTCAATTAGCTCAGCTATTTCAGTTCCATATTTTTTCTCAACTAAAGAAAGCCGAGTATGAGTCTCTGTTTCGCTTCCTTCTTCTGAGCATATCAGCAGCAGAGTATGTCCCAAAGCATAAACTTCTCGCTTTTCATGAAGCTGTTCGATATTGGTGTTATCTTCCTGCGAAAACAAATGATATAAAAGTTTACAATCACGCTGAGTGGAATATCCTCTTGAATATCCAATTATCTTTTTATCTTCATATAGCTCTTCATATGTGTAAGACTGTCCGAAATCTGCTAAAAAAAACTCTAGAACCGTTCCACCACACCATCTAAATAAAATATTTTCTGGTTTAACGTCCCCGTGGATAATTTTCAACTCTCTAAGTCTAAGTAAGGCTCTTGAAATTTTTAATAATTCTCCAAGGATTGATTTTCTAAATCGTTCAATATTAATATTGCTTGAAAAAATCAAGTGGATGAGATCACCATGGAATTTCGTGCTCAGCAACGCTTTAAGGGATATATTTGTTTCTTCATCAGATGAGGGGATTTGATAAAGAGTGATTAAATGATTCGGAGCGGGAACAAGACCTTCGATTTCGTTATTTTCATGAATATGCTTAAGGATCTTGTTTTCATGCGTCAAATTTTTACAACTTTTACGAACTCTAAATTCAGGTGCATAGATATTGGGAAACTTCATCACTTGTGTTATGCCACTTTCGAGGCTGTAAATCTTGTGTACCAGGCCGGAGGCTCCTGAGCCCAAACAATAAGGAGAGATGTCTGCATCATTAATCCCGCCCCAGAAAAATAGCTCAAATCGCTTAGAGGAGGATTGAAATACCATAAACATGCCAGGGGGGCTCACAGATGGCATATGCCTTGCCCAAGAGCCTTCTTGCATAATTTCTCTCATGCAAATAGAGAAAATCTCTTTTAAATCATCACAGCAAAGTTGAATGACTCCATCTTCTACTGGCAATACTTTCGTACCATTCCCCATTTTCACCATGCGTTCTTTGATTGAAGAATATGCCGTGCAGTCAATTAATTTTGCTTTTGTCTGAGAAATAATTTGTCCTTTTTCAAGGAATTCTCTCCAATGATTTTTCTCAAAGGCCTTCAAAAGCCTTACTTGTGAAGAAAGTTCCTTCTCGAGCATTTCAAGATAATCATCTTCTTGCAGAAAAGTCTCAACCCACTGGCACTCGACTCGATTACGAAGCAAAAAAACAAGGTCATCGAGATGAGTCGATAACCTACCATATAAATCATACTCCAACAAACTGCTGATCTGTTGATCGTTCAAATTAGCTCTTTTCAGCTTCGGCGAGACTATCTGTGTCAAGACATTGACCGATGCCATATCTTCGGGTTGTCCCTTCGGGACAGTTAAAGGATAAGGAGGTAAAGAGATGTTCTGCATTTTACACAAAAATTTTAATTTTAAATCACTGATTTTAATGCACTTTATAATAAAGTGCAATAAATTAATTGTAAGTTAAATCTGAAACAGATTAATTGTAGTAAACAATAAAAAAAAGCAGGTATTTATAATAAAATTGATTAAAGTTTCAGCAATTTAGTAGCGATAACGGAGTATTAGAGGGTAGCCATTAAATTTAAATTTATAATTAATACTTTAGAGGGCTTTAGAGTATACTTAGCTTTGTCCGGATTTTTGAGAATAATGCATTCAGGTAGTTATCTATCTTCTTCACTGACGCTGACCAATCTCAATTTTGCTGAGGTCAGCAAATGAGTGATATGGATTATTTGTTTAAAATAAATTTACCAACTTACATGAAACTCAACTCTTTATTAGGTATTTAGGATCTTCAAAGCAACTTCGCGAGTTGGTTTAGAATAGCCGGTATCATATGTTCTATCCGAAATTTTTATGACTCGCTTTCCCTGCCTTTCAATCCATGAAGAAAATTTTTCGAAATCTAACGGATCCGGTCGATAATGTCCGCTCTCATTTGTCAAAATAACTTGACCATCTTTTACTTTAATCATACCGGCAAGATAGACATCTTTACCTTGTGCAAGGGAAGTGTGATGAATACGACCATACTTACCTTCTCTTTCTTTCCTTGCCACAATAAGTTCATCATCTTTATTGATTACGAACATGTATCTTACACCCTCCGCAAGCGGCTGGGAATATCGTACCAAACGATCATCTTGTACGGTTACTTTTTGATATGTGCGCAACCAATCCACAGGAATGTACTGGGTAGTATCTGTTCTCACACAAATTGTTGCGGAGCTCCCGGAAAACTCCAGGTAACGTTGAAATGATGGGAATTTATGACTTTCCTGAAGGTACGCATTATAGATTTTTTTTTACCTTTTCAGTTGGGTACAGATGTCGTTCTTGTCCTTGTATCTTCACGGGGAGAAATTCAATTTTTCTATATCCATCAGCTAATTTTAAATAGCCATATTCCTTTAACCGTTTGCTGTCTTTTTTGTCCTCAGCCTGTAATCCATCTGCTGGATTAGCAGAATCATTACGAGGGCGCTTCCTTTTGTTCTCTTTGCTTTGGGCACCAGAGTTTGAATATAAATGCGCTTTTGTAATATATTAATTTATTATTAACTATAAAGTTGTTTTATTATGATGTATTTAGATGCAAATAGAAGAGAAAATGAAACAGTTGACAACTTCGATAGGGATAATGTCACACAAAAAAGACGTCGTACAGATACAACCGATGATAACACTAAGCGTAATGCAACTGTGGCTATGAGAGAGATATATCGATATGAAGCGGTTCCGGTTAGATTAAATACGTTAGAATTACATCTTTATCCAAAAATTTCTTGGATCCGAGAATGGGATAGTGAAGCGTCTAAGATTTATCAGACGTATGAGGAGTTCGTCAAATCAAAAATTATTAACAAATCCGCTAAACAAGTCATGAAATACCATGTAATGTATTTCAACGAACAAGAAAGGGAACAGTATCGTGCTGTAATAGAAGACGACAAGATCTTACGACGCCCGGGCAAACGGTTTGAAAATGGCCGATACATCTTTGTATTAATGCCTTGCAACTCTTTATTTATCTCCAGGAAATTTAATTCGCATTGGGGCCGAATCCACCATAGTAGTTTTTCAAGAGGTGAGCCTGTTAAATCTGCAGGCTGGCTAACCTTTGATGAGAAGGGTGATTTATCTGAGATTAGTAACTTTACAGGACATTATCCTTGCAGTTACACCCAAGTGCTAAATCTTCTATTGTATCTCAAGCCAATTTACAAGGGTCTTGACCGAGTAAAGCTTGTTTTTTCCGAGAACGGAAAAGCTGACGAATATACCACTACTACTGTCGCTGACTGGATTGCTGCAAATGGATTTATCCATGAATGGAATGAACAACCAGCTGCATCTGAAAAAGAACTACATTAAGATTCATCTTCTTCGTCGATAAGGACGTCTATCGCAATAAGAACTTTCTTGATTCCCTCCCTCGTAACTTCCGAAAGGGGATCTTCTGGATTCGCCGTAAGCAATCCTTTCCATACCATATCGTTAGGATCAATGATTTTTTCATCAACCATCAGTTGGATCATTTGACCTGTCGTAATTGGGCGCTGAATAGCTTCCTCCTTAACCTTTTTTCTGAGTGCGTTTAATAACCGTTGCCTGCCGTCATCAGTCAAGAAAGTACGATCTTCTGACAACACATCATCGACACCAATAGCTTTCGCAATTGCTTCAAGGTGGCCGATCTCTTCATTTGTCAAATCAGAAGGATTTTGCAGTTGATCAATACGCCTTTTAATTTGTGTTTTCTCGTAGCCTGAAACCTTATCTAGCATTTTACGTAACCCAACAAGCTGCTCCTCGTTCACATCTTTTCGTTTGCTCGCAAGTTTTTCTACTGTTTGGAGGTTGATTATTGATTGACGATCAGAAGTACGTTGTGTCTTCTTTTCGACCCAATCAAGGATGCGCTGAGGAGTTACCAGGTTATAAAACACTTTTAGAACGTTAGCAGAATTGTGAATAAAAGGGTCTGTCCCTATAACACCGATCTCTTCAGTAAACCCTTTGACTGCTGCTGTCAGTCCAAGTTCATCTCCGAGTTGATCACGATAATAACTGATTAAATGCACGTTCTGTGTGTTTTCAGCCGCCTTGGAAAGGATGGTGCTAGTAAACCACTGGTTCTTTTCTGTGGCGACGATATCAAAGATATGCGTTTTGGATCCCGATACACGTTGCAACGGATCAAGCATGGAGTAGGCGAGTATATTGATCGCTTCCGACTGTCCTGTCATACAATGCAATAATCCTATGGTAAGCTGACTGAATCGTATGCTAAGAATATCGGGGTCTTCTTCCTCAAGAAGTTTATCAAAGATGAAGGTAAGGGCCTTTTGTGTTGCAGGTATGAGTTTTTCGTACATCATCATCGATGGTATCATATCTTCCTGCGACAATGGGACTCTATAAAGCGTTTTGATGTAACCTCTCAATCGCGGGATGACTATTTTTTCTATTTTTTCTTTGTTCGTACCTTCAGTTCTTTCTTGCCTTAAAGTATCATAGCTAAAATACCCAGATTGATTAGGATCTGTGGTGTTGACATCGGAGAGTATTTGCTCAAGAGCTTTTAGCATTTCATCGCAATTCATAACTTTCTTAACATCTATTTCCTGTATTTTTATTTTGGCGAACTGTTCTCTATTAATTCGGAAAGGCTTACTATTTAATTCACTATATACGTCTTCTTTTGTAGTGCTTTTATCCATAGCTTTCATTTTAGCTGGCCTATCAAAGACAAATCGATCACCAAAATGTTCAGTAAGTTCAGTATAACCAACTTCATTAGGTGAATTACTGCGAGGCAGAATAGGGTTTCTAGCTAAATTTAAGATAGTCATTACTGCTGGGCTTAAATTAAGAATAGAAGACGGTAATGTTGCTATAGAGTTGGTATGTATCTCAAACTCTTCTAATCTTTTTAAATTTCCAATACCTTCAGGAATGTTTGTTAGTTCATTTTCTGCCAGTCCTAGTCTTTTTAACTGACTAAGCTTACATATAGTTTCGGGAAAATTTGTATGTTTATTACCAAATGAAAAAAACTCTTCTAACATTTTAATCTCTCCAACACTTTCAGGAATGTCTGTCAGTTCATTGTAAGATAGATGTAGTTTTTTTAAATTTTTAAGATCTCCAATGTTTTCCGGAATGTTTTTTATTTTATTATTACACAAGCTAATCTTTTCTAATTTTGAAAGGTTTGTAATACCATTGGGAACATTTGGGATATTAAAACCATATAATTCAAAACTTTTGAGAAAAATTAATTTTGAAGCGGATTCTAAAATATCGTAGAGATCTTGATCTTGTAATTGATCAAAGGGAAACAATATCCTTCCACTTGCTTTTACAACTAGTTCTCCTCCATAACTACCTTCAACTTTCAAAATGAATTCGTCTCTGATAATCATTTCTTTTAATAGATCAGCAGGTTCAAAATTTTTGGATTTGCATACTGCAATAAATTCATCGATTAGCGCAAATTTATCTTTATCTAAATTTTTAGCAACACTCACTCTAAGGGACTGAATATTGACTGAAGAGGGGAGACTGCTACCATTTTCCAATGCTTTATTGAGTGTAGATAACGCTGCGTCATGGACTCTATATTTTAGCTGAGCATCATCAGTCTGTTCAGCCTCACCAAGAGCTGTGATTAATCGGTGATAGTCTTGTTGATTATTGATAACGCCTGGAATAGACATTTCATTAACCCCACATGTTAATAATACTTAATTTCATTATAAAATAATTAATCAAAAAAAACACGATATGTATATAAAAAAAACATTTACATTGATTTGATAACTGACAATGTAATTAATAAGATGAAATGAAAATAAAGGGGACGAGCACAAACTCTCGGATTCAACGTCTGATAATTTATGTTATGTTGAATTAGGGATAGTTCCAGCTTAGCGGCTTACTACAAAATGGACGATCCGGGAACGATGGTCTAAGGTTTTGGTAGGATTGCTTATAGTCCTTTCTAGAGAACTGCCATGTCATATTCATGTAAGAAACCTGAACCAAGGTCACCTTGGGATCGTTGAAGACATTTGCCGCACAAACCACGCGGAAGATTTCACCTACTCGTAAATTACGCTTTGACATTCTCTTCATGTAGCTGAGATCCTTAAGATGTGTACTTCCACTGAATAACGAGCAAACGATCCTTCCAACAGGCATTAATTCCTCCACATTACTTTGAAGCAGCATAATCTAATATTTACAATTTTAAAACAGGTTTCAGGTTAAATTGTTATAAACTTAATGTTCAGCATGTTAACTGCATATTTCTAATTCTGCTATATAGCGGTATGGATGAAAGCATCATGGAGGTTTGCTATGGATTCCTGCAATTTAATCACGATATCCAGCTCGGATAGCCTTTTCTCTGACTATGTTGAATTTGATCCGGACGATGAAGGCAATATCGAATGGGTCGAAATGAAACCAGCATCGGATTTATCAGACGAAGCATCGAAGTCAACACAACTCCCTTTCAAAATTACCCGATCGACCACTTCTTTAACTGATGAACAGATGGATGCCATCATCAACTCCTTTCAGGATCTGGTTCTTGCAAAAAAAATTGCCGAAGGAAAAAATCCACTTCGAATGACATATGGACTATGTCATCACATCACCCCATACTGTACAATGGAATTAGCCCAGCAGATCATCGACTACTGGAACAAAAACGCTACTTGGGAAGAAAACTGGTTTTAACTTCAATTAAGGAAGAAATTCGGAAAGATCGTCCACAACAACATCCGCGCCATGCTGTTTCAAGCCTTCAGCATAATCTCCACGGTTGACGCCGACCACCAATCCGAAGCCGCCGCTGCGACCTGACTGTACACCGGCCTCGGCATCCTCAACAACGACACAATCTGATGCTGTAAGACCAAGCTTCTGCGCAGCGTTAACGTATGTATCCGGTGCCGGCTTCCCTTTAAGGTGCAGCTTTCCTGTCTCATTGCCATCACAGATAATGTCAAAAAATGGAGTGAGCTTCTCTTTGTCCAAAATATCACGGCAATGTTTGCTGGATGAAACGACAGCGATTTTTACTCCTTTCTGACGAAGAAGATGGATCAATTCAACTGTCGAAGGAAATAGTTCGACGCCTTGTTTTTGCAACAGCTCAGAGAAATAGCGGTCTTTGAGGTTGCCAATCGCCGTCACGGATGTCAGCCCCGGCGGATCGTTTGGGTCTCCATAAGGAATACTGATATTACGGGATTTCAGAAAACCTTCGACACCATCATAGCGAGGCTTACCATCGACATAGTTCCTGTAATCGCCATCGCTATCGAAAGGCGTGTTTTTCCCAGGAAGGGTTTTGAGAAATTCGTCAAAGGCTTCCTTCCATGCGGCAGCATGCAGCTTGGCGGTTTTTGTGATTACACCATCCAAATCAAAAAGAACACCTTTATAATGAAAGATTTCGTCTCTCATTCCCCTCCCCTGCCTTTTTTAAACAAATTTCTTGGTTGCCATGTGCGATAGCAAGCGACCCTCCTTCAATAAGAGTGTACGTGGTACTGTCTCGAGTTATATGTACCTTGATTTGGCTGCCGCGGATCCGAAGCTTAAAAGTGAGGCTGTTCCAGGCTTTTGGCAGCCTGGGATGAAAGGAGATTTTCCCATCGTCATCACGCATACCCGCAAAACCATAGATGATATAGAGCCACGATCCGCCCATCGAAGCGATATGGACGCCATCGCGGACGTTATGATTGACGTTTTCGAGATCCATCTCAACAGTTTCAATAAAATAACGTAGACTCTTATCATAATCGCCGATTTCAGCTGCCATAATCCCTTGTATGCAGTCGGAAAGAGAAGAGTCTCCTGTCGTCAAGGGGTCGTAAAAGTTAAAGTTACGGACAATCTGCTCGTGAGTGAAATGCTTCCGCAGAAGAAACATTGCCAGCAGAAGATCGGACTGCTTGAGCACTTGTTTGCGATAGATCTCCAGGGGATGGTAATGAAGGAGAAGAGGATAATTTTCCTCCGGGGTATTGGCAAAATCCCAAGGCTCTCTCTCGAAAAAGTTATCGTCCTGAGGGAAAATACTGCTCTCGTCATCATAAGGGACGTACATCTTTTCAGCGGCATCTCTCCACTCGGGTTTTGGCTGTTTCACCATGCGATAAGCAAAAGAGAGATTCTCGCGCGCCATTAGATTGGTATAAACATTATTGTTAACCAAAGCGGTATACTCGTCAGGTCCGGTTACTTCATGAATTTGAAAGGTCTCTCCCTGAAAAAAGCCAAGGTCGCACCAGAAATCTGCCGTTTCCACAAGCATCTCTTCGCCGAACTCCTCAATGACCGCGGCATCGCCGCTGACGTCGACATACTTCTTTAAGGCGTAAATGATGTCGGCATTAATATGATACTGCGCCGTTCCTGCAGGAAAATATGCGGAAGCTTCTTCTCCGTTGATTGTACGCCAGGCGAAAAGCGCACCTTTGTGGCTTAAGGTCTTTGCACGTTCCCGGGCATGCGGTAGGAGCGAATGGCGGAACTTAAGAAGATTACGCGCGATCTGCGGTTGGGTATAGGTGAAAAAAGGGAGTACATAAATCATGCTATCCCAAAAGTAATGCCCTTCATATCCTTGTCCCGTCAGCCCTTTCGCAGCAATCCCGCGTTCACCGCTTTTACCGACTGACTGCAGAATTTGGAACAGACTGAACCGTAGCCCTTGTTGCGCCGCCTCGCTTCCGTCAATAATGATATCGGCATCGCTCCAAAAATGGTCTAGATAGTCTTTTTGCTCTTGCAGAAGAACTGAAAACCCATCGTTAACGGCTCGTTCAAGGGGTTTTTCAATCTGCTCTTTTGTGGATCCATACGCCATGAATTTGTAAAGACAGAAAGGTTTGTTCGGCTGTAGATCAATGGTATAAACAACTTTGCCATCGCTATCATTTGAAGTGGATGTTGTCACATAGGGTGATTGGGTGTCCACTCGATGGTCAACCATAGTAGCAAGCGTTAACTTGCTATTCTGCGTGATATGGGAGGAGAAAAGTCGTTGTTTATCGGCGTAATTTTCGATAGGTAAAAGAACCTGACCATATAGAGTTGCAACCTTGCGAGGATCCCATTCATTCAGTTGGTTGCTTTCATTACTGACCATCTCCGACGACAGTGTGACCGATATTTCCTGGTCAGTGCTGATCTGATAAGCGATTGTGGCAATTTCTCTGCGATGGTAGCAAACCAACCTCTGGCTTTCGACAGTGATCGTTTTCCCTTTTGCGGTCTTGAAAACAACTTTTCGCGATAGGACCCCTTTCTGCATATCAAGAACACGGCTGTAATCGCTTACCTCTGCGCTAGAGAGATTGAAAACCTCCCCTTCTACATTAAGTCTGATAATTTTGCAGTCGGTCAAGTTGATCATCGTCTGGCTATGCTTGGCATACCCGTAAGCTTCCTCACCGTATACAAGTGGACGAAACTCATAGAATCCATTGATGTATGTGCCATTTTGATAGACAGGAGCCCCTTCCTCGAAATTCCCGCGAAGACCAAGATAGCCGTTGCCCACCGAGAAGATGGACTCGCTCTGCGGCAGCAACGCCGCACGGAAATCCTCCTCACGGATACGCCAGGGATCAATCGGGTAGATGACCGGATCAGTCTGTTTGTCCGACTTCCCAGGTGCCGACTTTCTGTTTACTTGCTGAGACATCTTCTGTCCATTTCCAATCTTTAACTTCGGGAAGGTCTTCGAGGGTATCTCGAATACAGTTACGGTGGTCGATCAGTTTCTTTTCAAACATCTCGATCAAATGTCCAACCTCGCTATGCAGTCTTCTTTGCCTGCTTAGCGCTTCTATCGCAAGATGGAAACGGCTCATCTCGTTGAGGACGACCATATCGAATGGTGTCGTTGTCGTGCCTTCCTCGATATAACCACGCACGTGAAAACGCTCTTCCATCGGACGGTTATGGATAAGCTCATGGATCACACGTGGGTATCCATGGAAAGCAAAAACAACAGGTACGTGATTGGTGAAGAGCGCCTCAAAGGAGAGCTCATCCATTCCATGCGGATGCTCTTTATGTGTATATAGCGTCATCAAATCCACAATATTAACAACGCGTACGCGCAAATTAGGGATATATTTGCGGAGCAGCCACGCTGTTGCCATGATCTCGATTGTAGGGACATCGCCGGCAGCGGCAAGAACGATATCCGGTTCCTTGCCATCATCATTGGAAGCAAACTCCCAGACAGAAGCGCCGCGTGAACAATGCTCCCTTGCGCGCTCCATATCGAGCCACTGCAGCTGCGGCTGCTTGCCGGCCACCATGAGGTTGACATAGTTGCGGCTTCTGAGGCAGTGGTCCGCAACAGAAAGAAGACAGTTAGCATCCGGCGGAAAATAGGCGCGCGTGACGTAGCTCTTCTTGCTGAGGACAGTGTCGATGAAGCCCGGACCCTGGTGGCTGTAACCATTATGGTCGTTTCTCCAGGCATGGCTGGTAAGCAAATAGTTCAGCGAGGCTATAGGACGCCGCCATTCGATCTCACGACATGTTTTCAGCCATTTGGCGTGTTGGTTCAGCATCGAGTCGACAATAGACACAAACGCTTCATAAGAAGCGAATATGCCATGCCTTCCTGTGAGGAGATATCCTTCGAGCCACCCTTGACAGCAGTGCTCGCTAAGGACCTCCATCACGCGGCCGTCTGCGGAGACATGATCGTCAATATCAATTGTTTTAGCGGTGCTGCAACGGTTGGTCACGTCAAAGACAGCGCCGAGGCGATTGGAATTAGTCTCATCAGGACAAAAGAGACGGAAGTTTTTCTCTTTCTGATTAAGGATAAACACCTCTTTCAGGTAGCTGCCTAGGTGACGTGTAGCCTCCCCTAAGATGGATCCAGGAACAGGAACGTCGATGCCGAATTTTGTATAATCGGGAAGCTCGAGATCGACAAGCAGTCTTCCCCCATTGGCATACGGTGTCGCTCCCATGCGCTTATCGCCTTTTGGTGCAAGAGCACGCAACTCCTCGATGAGACGTCCTTGTTTGTCAAAATGCTTCTCGGGATGGTAGCTCTTCATCCACTCTTCGAGCATTTTAAGGTGCTCAGAATTTTGACGTACATTAGCAAGAGGAACTTGGTGAGCACGGAACGTTCCCTCAACAGGAAGGCCGTCGACCACTTTCGGCCCGGTCCACCCTTTCGGTGTACGCAGGATGATCATCGGCCATCGTGGACGCTCTTTGAATCCTTGCTCGCGGGCATCGGTCTGGATCGAACGGATATCGTGATAACATTTTTCCAAAACCTCGGCAAACGCTTGGTGGACGACTTTTGGATCATCGCCATCAACAAGGAAAGGGGCGTAACCGTGCCCTTTGAAAAAATCCATCAACTCTTCGTCGCTGATCCTGGCAAGGACTGTAGGCCCTGATATTTTATAACCATTCAAATGCAGGATCGGTAATACCGCGCCATCCCTTGCTGGGTTTAAAAACTTATTGCCCTTCCAGCCGCCTTCCAAAGGGCCGGTCTCTGCTTCGCCATCACCGACAACACAAGCGACGATAAGGTCCGGATTGTCGAAGGCAGCACCAAATGCATGAACCAGAGAATAGCCGAGCTCACCTCCCTCATGGATCGATCCCGGAGTCTGCGGGCTCACGTGGCTTGGCACGCCTCCAGGAGTAGAAAACTGCCGAAATAGGCGGCGCATGCCTTTCTCATCTTCGGGAATGTTAGGATATAACTCTGAATAGGTCCCTTCCATATAAACGTTGGAAATCAGCGCAGGACCGCCATGCCCAGGACCGCATACATAAAGAACGTTGGCATTATACTCTTTGATCAATCGGTTCAAGTGTACATAGATCAGGTTGAGACCGGGCGAGGTCCCAAAGTGACCAAGAAGGCGAGGCTTGATATGCTCAACTTTTAAAGGCTCGCGGAGCAGCGGATTGTCCTTTAGATATATCTGGCCGACAGAAAGGTAATTTGCCGCCTCCCAGTAGCGTTGGATCTTATCTAGCTGCTCTTCCGTTAAGATATTGCCCATGACTTGTCTCCTTACTTATTAATTGATTTGTATGGAGGGCGATCATAAATTCCTCGTCAGTTCTGATGGTCTGAATATTTTTAATTCCGAGAAATTCAATGCCCTGACAAATTTTATCTCTGATCAAGCGTGAATTTTCACCGATCCCTCCGGTGAAGATCAATGTATCGACACCTCCTAAAGCTGCAGCTAGCGCGCCAATATATTTTCTGGCCTGGTAACAGAAAATCTCCACAGCAAGCTTCGCCAGTGCATGATCGCTCTTCAATAGCGCTTTCATATCCCCTGTCATCATGGAAATCCCCTTCATTCCCGACTCTCTGTTGATCATCATACGGAGGTCTTCAACTGAAATTCCTCTTTCACTTTCTAAATAAAGCAAAAGGCCGGGATCCAGGTCTCCTGAACGCGTCGACATAACAAGTCCGCTTGCTGAAGTAAACGCCATCGTTGTATCGATGCACTTCCCCTCTTTCACCGCTGCCATGCTGGCGCCACTGCCAAGATGAGCGATAATAAGCCTGCCTTTAGGATTTCCCAACTTGTAGAGGATGTATTCATACGACAGGCCATGAAAGCCATAACGATAGATCCCCTCCTCATAGTAACTGTGAGGGATCGCGAGCGTCTTGGCCACCTCAGGAATCGTCCTGTGGAATGAGGTGTCAAAGCAAGCAACCTGTGGGACATCGGGAAAGAGCTTTTGCACTATTTCAACTCCTTCGAGCTGAGGAGGAAGATGGAGAGGATCAAAAGGGATGAGGTTGTTCAGATCCTCCAGCACCCTTTCAGTGATCAGCACCGGTTCAAGGTACTTCGGCCCGCCATGAACGATACGATGACCGATCGCTTCAATTTTCTGCCTCGGCACTCTGCGAACGATCTGCTCAAGTGTGTTTTCGCCGGCATCGTCAAAAAATCGACGCTCACCTTCATCATAAAGGGAAACCTTGACGCTCGAAGATCCTCGATTAATCGTTAATATCGCCATACTGCTTCAGGCTCCTATTCATCGTGTTAAGAAATCTTCGGTAATGCCCGGCTTTATTTTCGATCAGCGAATAGGCAACCAGCTTCACGATATCCTGAATGAACATCCAGGCGATGTTATAGAGCCAAACAAGGCCGATCACGATCCAATCTATCGACGGAACGAACCAGCCGTACGCGCAAATTAAAGCAGCAAAGATTTGTGTGCCGACGACTGCAGAAAAGAGTTGCCACGAAGGGTATGGGGGTTTAAAGAAACTGTCGCGGGCGCGCGTTAAGAACAACATAAGGTGGCCGCCAGCTACTAGCTGAAGGAAGATAATTGTTTGCAGATGCTCAACGTTAAGAGGAAGCCAATTCTGCCATTCAGGTGTTCTCATCCATGCCATGCAGGCGATAAACAGCCCGAAAGTCTGGATGACAGCCGTGATGCCAAAAACCGTAGAAATCGAAAGAATACGACCCATTTTCCACCGTATCGGCTCTTTAGTGATGTGGGTATGATCATAAGCGATCGTCATGATCGGAATATCGTCCAAAAGCGCGAGCAAAATGATCATGATCGGTGTCAATGGCTGATACGGCACTCCATTGACTGTGGGGAAGATCAGCATCGTTAAAACAACAAAGAACATGATATCGAAGGTCATTGCAATACGATAGATCGTATAGCTGACCATTCTTTCAAAGATGCGGCGCGCCTCTTTAATCGCGTCGACTATGACCGATAATCCCGGCGCCGTCAGGATCAGTGCGGCTGCGGCCCTGGCAGCATCGGTAGCTCCGGAAACAGCGATGCCGGTATCCGCTTGTTTCAATGCGGGAGCATCGTTAACCCCGTCGCCGGTCATCATGACCATGTGTCCGCGTTCCTGCAAGGCACGGACGATACCGTATTTATGTTCAGGATACACCTCGGCAAAGCCATCAGCTTTTTCAATCTCTTTGGCAAGCTGCGGATTAAGGTGTTTTACATCGTCGCTATCACTAAAAAACTCCCCGGCTTTTCTAATGCGTGTTCCCAGACCAAGCTTTGAAGAGATTTCTTTCGCGATGGCAGTATTATCGCCGGTGACCATTTTCACTGAAAGACCATATTTTTGCGCTTCTTCAATGGTCTGCTTTGAATCATCGCGAGGAGGATCGAACAGCGGAAGAATCCCAAGAAATTTCCAGGTGCCATCCGTTTGCGATGCAATGCCTAGTGTGCGGTAACCTTTCATAGCCAGTTCATCGACAGCTTTCTCCGCACGCGAGCGTGCATCTCGGGACAAGTGGCAAAGATCCATGATCACCTGCGGAGCACCTTTGGTGTAACCCACGGTTTTACCTCTAGAGTCCTCGACAATGCTTTCCGTCCTTTTATTGACAGGGTCGAAAGGGATAAATTTTGTTTGCTTATATTGAGAGAGAATCTGATGGTCTGATAATCCGCCGATTACCGCAAGATCAATAGGATCGCTATCCTCCTCTTTAGATGCCAAAGCAGCAGCAAGAATGCAGCTTTGCTCATCCTGCGCTTCAAAAAGAATCGGACGATCTAGCGTTAACTGATTTTTCGTTAAAGTCCCCGTTTTGTCCGAACAAAGGATATCAACTCCGGCGAGCTCTTCGATCGCTTGCAACTTGGAAACAATCGCCTGCTTCTTCGACAGCGCCAAAGCGCCTAAAGCCATTGTCACCGACAAAACAGCAGGCATCGCCACAGGGATCGATGCGATAACCAAGATTAACACAAACTGAACAAGTTCCAAGGGTGGTGATCCGCGATGTAGCTCGACAGCAATCAAAAGAGCGCTTAAAGCGAGAGCAATAAAGATCAGGAAGTTGCCGATGTTCATTACTGCTTTTTGGAAATGAGAAGTTCCCCCCGCTTCCTCAACCAGCTTTGCTGTCCGTCCGAAAAAGGTGTTCGACCCCGTATTGGTCACTAAAGCGATCATCTCCCCTTTTTTTACGACAGATCCCGAATAACCAACGTCGCCCACTGCCTTCGCTACCGGCAGCGACTCCCCTGTCAATGCGGACTGGTCGATGCTGGCATACTCTCCCTCGAGAAATTTGACGTCTGCAGGGACGATATCTCCAAGACGGATGCGGATGATGTCTCCTGGAACGAGCTTAGAAGCATCGATGACGTCCCATTTACCATCCCTCAAAACACGGGCTTTGAGTGCGAGTCCCTTTTTCAAGGCATCTAAAGCATTTTCCGCTTTATGTTCTTCCCAAAAGCCGATCAGCGCATTAAAAACCAGCATCAGCATGATGATGGCAAAATCGTCCCAGCGCTGCCCTATCGTAGAGAGGATAGCTGCCACCTCGATCATCCAGGGAATAGGCCCCCAGAAATAGCTTAGAAACTTGAGAATAGCGCTCTTTTTCTTCTCGATCAGAGCGTTAGGCCCATATTGTATAAGCCTTTTTTCCGCATCAGCAGTCGTCAGTCCTTCCTTTCCCGCTTTTAGAAGCTCTAAAAGCTTGTCAGGGAGGCTGTTTTGTGCCTGTTCAGCTGTTATTGAAGACTCTCTCATACTGTTATCATTAAGACACTTTTTTTAATCTTTCAATGATATTATATATCTCTTACTGTTAGTGGGTTGAAATCTATTACATCTATGATCGGGAAACTGGGAATGCTGCACCAAAAAGAGACGATACAGTAAAAGCTACTCTTCATCGTTGAATATATATTACCAGCTATCATAGGCTCTCATCTCTTATACGAAACATTCAGTCAATAAAATGAGTTGTGATAATGGCATTAGATTTTACCCCTCACAGAGAACCTCTTTGTTCAAGTTTATCTGCAGTTCTGATTGATAATTTGTTAAAGATCGGTCCCGTATTTGGGACAACAGATGGCTCTAAAGAAATGCTAGCACGTATGACATCTCTTTTTATCAGCGTAACGATGTTTCCTACTACTCTTGCAATAGATTGCGGAATCTATGCCGGAAAAGAGCTAATAAATCGCTCCATCGCGCCATTTGCTGCAAATCCCGAGATTTATCGGAATGATGCTGATAGATGCCGTGAGATTGCGATGAAATGCTTGAGAGGTCTCGCAGTGTTCCCTGCAGGGATTTTATATCGTGATATTGTAAGCAACCATTTTTTACCTGAAACCCACCACCGTGCTGAACAAGAAGGGCGAGGGTTAATACAGCCAACAGGCGGCTTATATCAGTGTTGGGGTGATATAAGAAAACCCGTTGATGAAAATGGATTGCAATTGATTGTTGAGGAAGCCAGGAAACAGAACAAAACAATCTCGATCGCAGGAGCTGGTTTTAGTCAGGGGAAACAGATCATGCCATCGGGTGAAAATAGCATTCACATCAGCATGGATTCCTTTAATAGGGTTGATGTCAACGCGCAAAACATGACTGCAATCGTCGGCGCAGGAGCCACTTGGAGCCAGATTCAAAACGAGGTTGATCGTCATAGATTAGCAGTGCGAGTGATGCAAGCTTCTAATGTCTTTAGCGTTGGAGGTTCCTTATCCGTTAATTGCCACGGATGGGATCATATAGCTGGGACTTTGGGAAACACAGTAAACTGGATACGAATCGTCGACCCTACAGGTCATATTCAAAAAATCACCCCTGATGATGAGCTGTTTGGATATGTTTTAGCTGGCTGGGGAATGTTCGGCATTATCGTTGATGCAGAAATCAAGCTAACTAACAACGAAGTTTTATTTGATCATAGCAAGGAGGTCGAAATAGATGATTATGTAAACTATTTTACGGAACACGTAATGAACAACCCTCTCGTTAAAATGCACCTTTGCCGCCTGTCTCTTACTCCTGGAGCGCTTCTTCAAACTGCAATTGCACAAAATTACACGAGTAGTACTGAAAAAACGGTAACTGACGATCTCAAAGATGAACCTCCTCGAGGAACATTTATGGATCGCATAATGATGCAAGTTGTTCGCAATTCGCCTATGGCACGCGCGCTTTGGTGGAAACGGGAGATGGCTAATCTTCAACAGATAAAAAAATCCACACGCAACGAAATCATGAGACCGCCAATAAATGCCGTTTTTGCTACTAACAGTATTTCACGCACTGAGTGGCTGCAGGAATATTTTATTCCTGCAGAAAAGCTTGCAACATTTATTAAATTTCTCGGTTCAGTACTCGACGATAACGATGTTGCCTTGTTCAACGCGTCTATTCGGTTTGTCAAACAAGACACTCATTCGTTATTGGGATACGCAACAGAAGGCGATCGCTTCGCTGTTGTTCTATTTTTTAGCCAATCTTTGAATGAAAAAGAGATCGATAAAACACAACTATGGATACGGAAAGTCATTGATTATCTCAAAGAGATCAAAGGTACCTTTTATTTGTCTTACGGTCATTTTGCCACTAAAGATCAAGTTAGAGCATCTTATCCGAAATGGAAAGCTGCCATGGAATTTAAAAAAACGTATGATCCGGAAGGAATTTTTTCTAATGGACTGTATGAAGATTATTTTAAGGAGTAATAGATGAGTTTCGGCCTACCAACAGTTGAATGTTATCAAAATTTTAAAGAACAGCCTGATGATTTACATGCCTTTTTAAGCAATGTTTTCCAGCAGGTCAAGCCGGACAGGTTCATGGCTATTTATAGCGAAGCTGTGGAGAACACGTCAGCCGAAAAAATATATCAAATGTTGCTTCAAAGAGCCGAGGAAGCAAAAGGGAATATTTTTGCACAATTTTATCAAGGCCTTAATGCTCTTAACAACGAGCGCAATACATTGGCAGAGAACGTGGCGCGCATCATGGATCCGAATCGAACTCGAAATGGATATTGTGAAACAACCATGCCAGGAAGGATGTGTTATGTGCTGACTAAAACCATGGGAATACAAGGGGAAATTACTGTAATAAATGAAAACGAAAGCATTATCCAGTCAGGATTTCCAAAACCTTATCATACCTTCATCCCTCTAACTTATGACCCGATCGAAATGGAAGCTAGCAGCGTTGATGTCTTAAGTTGTTTTGCCGGGTTGCACCATTGTCCAACAGAAAAATTAGATCAGTTTATTGATTCCATCTGGAAATCATTGACTTTCGGAGGAGTATTCCTGCTCCGTGAGCACGATACGCATGATGATCACATGATCCAACTAGCGCAGATAGTACACAGCGTTTTCAACGCATGTACCGGAGTGCCTCTTGCTGATGAAAAAATGGAAGTCAGAAATTTTAAAAGTGTCGCGGAATGGATACGCCTTCTCGAATTACACGGCTTTAAATATGTGTCAGATAAAGGCCTTATCCGCGAAGGAGACTCTACGAAAAATACCCTGATTAAATTTATAAAAATCGGTCATGAAAATCACGAAGTAGATCATCTGAATACCATTCGCGAAATGTTGATCAGCAAAAAGCCTAACTACACGCGTCCGCTTGTTCAAACTCATGGAACGACTCCAGAATGGTTCAACGTGGAATCAACAAAAAACCTAGGAAGTGTGGATTTTTATGAGTATCCTTTTTTCCAAGATGTCCTTGAACTATGGAAATGCGATATAAAATCATGGTGTGCTGCAAGAAAAGTTGAAGACTTTTCTGGAGTTTTATTTTCTGAGCATACTTTCATGAGCTCGATGATTACAGCGATGATGACAACAGAATATGCAACCAAAGGTATTGCGTTTTTTCCTCTTTGGCTTGCTGCACAAGCAGCAAAAATACTTCCTTCTTCATCAGATGACAACGATTGGAGTCATACATCGGAGTACTACCAAAATTGGTATAAGGAGTATGGTGATCGCTTAAATATAACTCCTTACTATGCCCAATCATACATGCCTTCTATTGCTGAATATTGGAGAAATCTCGCATCAGCATGGCGAAGCACCAAAGCTGAACAAGGCCTTATTAGCACGTTCTTCAGTCGCAGCTCCGTAAAAAACCTTGTTACAGGATTAGCCCTTTCTGCCGACCTTGCAGCAAAAGCAGCAGTGGCTAAACCAATAAATTGGTTTTATGGTGGCGAAGAGCAAGGAGATGATCGCGAGATTGGTATCATTGTAAAAACTGACACCGATCTTGGTGAAAATTCAATAAGAGATGAAGGAAATCCTTACCAAGGGCTTATCATTGGCCGTTATAAAATTCTTGAAGACACCCTGCGTGGTCTGGTGAATCAAGGCGTTGAAATCATCGAGATAGCTGGTCAAAACGAAATTCAAATAGACCTTCTCGTAGATGCTGATGACCAAAGATATCAGCAATCGAAGCTCTATGATCGAAAATGTCTAGAAAATCCCGATAAAAAGATTGTAGCGATGATGGTAAATGTTTCTGATTTGAATAAATACTTAAAAGAGGAAGACATCTACCGCATTTGCGATTATTAATGTGACAAGAAATCTGTGATAATAAATAACTACCGAGCTACTTGCAAAATTATTTGGGGCGTTTTTCCTGCAATTTTCCGCCTCACTTCGTGCTCGTTCTCGCAAACTGTCATCAGTTTGCGAGAACTCCGCTCTTTGTGAGCCACAAAATTGCTAGAAAAACCACACCCAACGAATTTTGCAAGCAGCTCTACCTATTTATTTTGTTTGTTTGAGTTATTTTGGTAGTTCTAAGCATGTAATGCTATACCGAAAAAGGTTCAAGAATCGTTTTCGGTATAGACAAATGCGAAGGGAGAAAGTCAATAGGCGAACAAAACGACGAGTTCATAGTTAAAATGCTATGAGCAAGGAGCGTAGCGATGATTGTTGGCTTTCTCGCGAACAGATATCAGCATTACATATTTATGACTACCCAAAGAATAGCTTCGTTAGAATAGAGCTGTGGTCTTCCGCGATTACCTGAACGTTCCGTTGAGTTCCATTGATCGATAACATCATTGGAAAACCAAAATGTTATGCTTCCACGATTGATAATAAATCTGTTACATTGTTTCCAGTTGCGGATACGATACTTCGTTTTTGCTGTCTGAGTCATATATGAACCCGTTTTTTGGATTTTTCAAATACAAAATTACAGGTTTACATGTCTTAGATCAAACTGTGAAGCTACTCTCCGCAGCTATTTTTACAAAAACGCCTTTTTTTATAGCTAGCCCTAATAACCATTATTGCTATACAATGCCTCCTTCCTAAATCTGAGGAAATTTTATTGAACTAATCTTAAGAGGAGTTGTCATGAATTCAGCACACGCAATTGCATTTGGACCTGATGGTAAAGCTTATGAAGATCTAAACGTAAAAAAATACGGTGATCTTATAATCAAAACAAGTCGGGCTCCATTAAACAACACAACTAATGATTTAAAACCAGATGTTATGAGGGTGGTTTCTACGAATGGAACAGGCTCTTATTTGCCGTATTCACACGCCTGTGTTATGGATTTTACTAAGTGGAGCTGGGATGATATCGATTCATTCACATATACAAATAAGGAAACTTTGAGCTTTGAGCCATTTTCAAATGACATGCAAAATGTCGATACTTTTGGGTTTAATAAAACAAGAGTAATACGATTTAGAAAGGTAAACAAGCCAGATGAAACTGAAGCATTGTTAAATGCACTAGCATCTCCTATCCTCTCTGTTGAGCAGGTGCAAAAATATGTAGATGAGGCAATTTTTCTTAAAAAAATGCCTCTTGATCCACCATATCGAGCAGCGTTAAAGACAGACCCTGCACCTACAGGGGTCGTTGGCTTAGTTCGTTTTTATTGGTTGAGTAACGTTGATCAGGTCCTAAGATATACCTCTCATGAGAACGTAGAGAATAGTATAATTCCAGATTCTGGTAAAGATTTGATTGTAACATATCCGATTCATCCTAATGCCAATATGGAGAAGATAAATGCTACAGTTGATCTCCTTAAGAAGCAGTTTGAAATAACGTTGCAGCGATCATTTGATGTAACACGCATCCCTAATATTCCACGTACAATCAAAGAGCCGGACACCATATCCAGTAACTTTCCTACACGAAACGAAATTAGAATGTTAAAATAGTCTGATCAAGCTTTGCATTCGGGTGTTTTTTAAAGATACCCGAATTAAGTCTCTAAACTTCCTATATTCCTCATCTAGACGAACATTTATGCCGAAGTTGATTCAAGAATCGGTATAAACCCTTCGAAAGATCATATGAACAACTTATTATACGGTTATTTAATTGATAACAGAATTAAGCAGGCTATTTCATTTTATCATTTTCAATTTTCTGGATAATAAATACTTCTCTCAGCAGACCCCATCCTAAAAACCATTGAATTAAATTATTTAATTGATATAGAAACAGGAGTGCATATCGCTACAGGGGAGAAAAAAAATGCAAGCGATCAAATCGTTTTACTCTGGAATCGTCAACATCGGCGATTTTTTTCAGCACTTGGTGCTTCTTGCTTTCCGTTTATACTGGGGCTGGGGCTTTCATATTGCCGGCTGCAATAAGTTTGATAACATACCAGCTGTTTCTAAGTTTTTTGCAGGACTGGGGATTCCTCTTCCTGAAGTGAACGCATACATCGTTGCTTCTATCGAGTGTGTTGGCGCTTGGTGCTTGATCCTGGGATTTGCTTCTCGATTGATAAGCATACCCTTAGCAGCTATCATGTTCGTCGCACTTGCTATAGCACACTCTGAAGGATTCGCACAATTTTTCAGCAATCCCGATAACTTCCTCTCCCAAGCGCCTGTTACCTATCTCATGGCAACTTTGGTGATCTTCTCTTTTGGTCCGGGCTACCTATCTATTGACTATCTGATTCGTAGATTTGTAATGAAGCAACCATAGATGCAATAAACGCCTAGAGAGTTAACCTCTAGGCGTTTAACATTATGAACGGGATTTCTTCTGCTTGAAACGCACAACACCTTTTTTCATATTGACAACACCATTTTTCACCTTTAGTGGCGCATCGCCTTTAGCCATTCTCTCATCTTCCATTTCTTTAGTGATCTTTGCATGCATCGCTTTAGCAAACTTTGATTCCGGTTTGATTTCCATCGCCTTCTCAATGTCATATATTGCTAGCTGATCGTGCCCCATTGCGTAGTGACACAATCCGCGCTCGACAAGATAACGTGTGTTATTTTTATCGAGTGCAATCGCTTGCGTAAAATCCTGAAGCGCATCTTCAAAATGGTCATTCGCAAAATGGACGTGAGCACGCAAAGCATAGCCACGCGCAGAAGCAGGGCTTGCGCTAATATACTCGTTCACCTTGCTCATCGCCTTCGTTAAATCTCCACTTCGCGCAGCACTGTTCGCTTCGCTGATCATTTTCTCTGTAGCCTGGTCATCTGCGAAAGAATAGCCGCTGACCAATACACCCGCCATCAACACTGCTGCCATTAGCTTTTTCATAGGGAAACCCTCATTTTGGTAATTAAAGAAATATTGCGACATTATTATGCGCGATAGTAGGATTAATTTTCAACAAAAGGTAGCTTGATAAATGTATACACCGGTAGAGAGTTTGCCATATCCTTTCTCGACAGACGGTGAATTAAACAAACAATTTGACAATCTAACCTCTGAAAACTTATCCCCTAATGTAGATATCTCAGCATGGAAAACAAAAACATTTGCCTTCAATCACCTCCTCTATTTTGCTATTGATCGACAGGCATTATGGAAGAAAGAGAAATATGCCGACAAGCCATGGAAGAGGATCCATATTGAGGGTGTCCCCACCGAGGTATACTGCGACGGGGCTAACCTCGGAGTTGTCGTTATTAAAGATGGTGAACGAGAATTCGTCAGCAAAAAATGCCTTAAAGAGTGGCATGACCAAACCACAAATCGCTATTGCTATGAGGATACTTCCGATCAGGACAACTGGAGGATTTCCTGGTACCATTTTCATGGTATCGAGAAAATCTTACGGTTGCCCATTCTTCGCTGGTTATTCCCCTATGCTAACCGTCGCCTTATCATCCCTCAGCAAGCGACAATAAACTTCTCCCATCGCGGACTATACAATAGGTATTATGAAGATCCGCACGGTAATCAACATCATGAACGGTATGGCATCAGCCAATTAGTGATGATTGATACGGATAAACGCACACTCAAATATGCCGACCCGGGACTGCCGGCAGGATTCCTATTCAGTCACGATATTCCAAGAGGTTTTTCCATCTACGCTTTCGATGTCAGTGCATCCACATTCATGCTCTACGGGTATGATCATCAGGGAACGGCGAAAATCATCACCAAAATCGTCGACTTCGACATTAAAGGATATCACCCCTTGATGTGGCTAAACGGCTCTTACCTGCAACGTGCGCTGCCTCCTGAGGACTGGAAAGAACACCCTCTACCCATTTTAAATGAAAGAGCCGATCTCATCCATCATGTAACCATTGAGCAGACAGGAGAAGGCAATGCCGCCCGTAGAATGATCATCCTCGGCTATAACCAACAAGGTGAAGAAGGATACTATTGGAAATTCATCAACAACCAGGACTGGAAGTTCGTTGTCAATCATGATAATAGATCTGAAAATCGCACACACGCCGAAAGCCCATCATCATAAATCGTTCGATATGATTGGATGCCGCCTGTAACATGACCGAAGAACAATGCACACGCCGCGCATGACAGATCAAATGATGCGCCAACGCTGCTGCAACACCCTGATGGCGGAACTTTGGAACAACAGCAATATTATAGATCGACGCCAGTCGCGGCTGAAAGAATAAAGTTGCCGTTGCTACAGGCTCGTCATCGATAAAAGCGATAAAATGACGAAAAGGCTTGGGAGTCCCTCGTACAAACAACGCACTATAATCAGAGGCGATTTCCTTAGGCAGATCAAATACCTGACTGAACACCTCCGCCCACTGACGCATCATCTCCATGTCGCTAACAGGAATAATAGATAGATTATCAGGGCGCTCCAGCTGCTGCGGCTCCCCTTCATCATTCCAAACTAAAGCAGGGAAACTGCCAGAGAAAACAAATCCGTGATTTTCAAGATGATGAACCAAATTCTGTGGTCGTGACTTTTCACATACCCACCATGAAAATGGCAGACCGCGCCGCTGAAATTGAGCAATCGCCTCTTCAATTCTTTTACTTACGATGTTCATCTGCAACTGCGTGCGCAACACGCCATTGAACAACGGATGTGGAATACCACTAATGTAGTGAGTCTTCTCATTAGAAAAATGCATTTCAACTTCGAGAGCAGTCCAGAAACGCGTACTGTTATCTAAAACGCTGTCGATCAGATTTGTACGTTCCTTCGTGCTTGCTAGTAATGTCATGGGTCCCTCCTTATGTCATCAGTCTTCAGTATCCACCATCATTACCACATTCTAAAAAAAATGCTTACCGAAAATTTACACATCGCTATTCTTTGGTATAACAAAACGCATAACGGAGTGAGAATGAAACGCTACCATCTTTTTGATAAAACAAGTGTGATCCTAGGAATACTCTTTTTTTTATTCAGTTTTTTCTATTTTTTAAATGATACCGGGATGCTCTTCGACAGTCTTCTTGCTGGAGCGATTTCCGGGGGACTGCTATGGGCAACCTATATTATCCTGAGGATATGCGTCCTGGCATACAAGAAGTAGACATCTGATTTTCAGCAACTTATTTATTCGTGGCTTAGGAATCGATTATCGGTTAACCTACGGATAAGGTAAAAAAACGAGGATCATTACCATGGCGCTTGTAGAAGCACAAACCTTTGATAATCCTCTTCTAGCGCAGTGTCGAACAAGCAAAAATGCAGAGCCATGCATACTTGTCATCTTCGGCGCTACAGGAGACCTCACAGCGCGAAAACTGCTACCGGCTCTGTACAACCTTGCCAATAGCGGACAGCTTCCCGACCACTTTGTTTGCGTCGGATTTGCCCGCCGTGACAAGTCGAATGACGATTTTCGTAATGACATGTTCCAAGCAATCAGCGAGTTTTCCCGTACAAAGCCCGTAAGTGAAGAGCTCTGGCAAAACTTTTGCGAATCAATCTTCTATCATCGCTCCGAATTCGACGATGATGAAGGCTATGATAGCCTTAACAAATTTCTTTCCGACCTCGATAAACAATATGGCACAAAAGGCAATAGGGTCTACTACCTGTCTACTCAGCCAAGCTTTTTTCCTCTGATCATCAAAAAACTGCATGAGCATAAGCTGATTTACGATGTCAACAACGAGGAAAAACAATGGTCGCGCGTCATCATCGAAAAACCCTTCGGCCACGACCTTCGCTCGGCTCAAGAGCTACAGACAGAGATCACCCACTATCTTGATGAGAACCAAATCTATCGTATCGACCACTACCTCGGGAAAGAGACTGTACAAAATCTGTTGATGTTCCGTTTCAGTAACCCTATCTTTGAATCACTATGGAACAATCACCATATCGACCACGTGCAAATCACTGTCGGCGAAGAGATCGGCATCGGCACCCGCGGACGCTTCTGGGAAGAGGCCGGGATACTGCGTGACATCATCCAGAACCACATGATGCAGCTTGTCTCTTTGGTAGGAATGGAACCTCCCCGCAGCTTCGATGCCGATTCCATCCGCGATGAAAAAGTCAAAGTTGTCGAATCGATACGTCCCTTCCCTCGCGATAAGATCGACGACTTTGTTGTAAGAGGGCAATATGGACCTGGCTTCATTAATGGAGAGGAGGTGTGCGGCTATCGTAAAGAAAATAACGTCTCCCCTACTTCTAATGTACCCACCTACGCTGCTCTCGAACTGTTCATTGATAACTGGCGCTGGGCAGGGGTACCGTTCTACCTGCGCGCAGGGAAGAGGCTCCCTAAGAGAGCAACGGAAATCGCTATTCAATTCAAAGATGCTCCCGGTTTTCTGTTCAGCAACTTAAGCAAAAAAGTCGACGCCAACATCCTGGTGATCAGAATCCAGCCTGATGAGGGTATCTCCCTGAAGATGAAGTCCCGGGACTAAACAGCCCCATACAACCTGTTAAAATGGAGTTTCATTACAGCTCTTACTTTGGTTTCAAAGCCTCCGGAAGCTTATGAACAACTGATCTGTGACTGCATGGCCGGTGACAGCAGCACGCTGTTGCCAGAGTCGATGAAGTACTAGCCCCTCTTGAAACTACTAACTCCTGTTCTGGGAACACTGAGAAAACCACCGCCTAACAACTTTCCTAACTACCTTTGCCGGTACATTAGAGTATCCATTGAAGCTGAGAAATTACTCACCCGCGATGGTCGTAGCTGGAGGTTGATATAGCCTATGTCTGAAAAAGAACATGTCACAGTTGGACAGATCGAAGATGAACTGACGAAACTCTGGGAGTCTGACCCCACAGTCAAAGCCACATTGGCTTGTCTGTTCAACCTGATCATTTACACCCATGAAAAACGGCGTGAAGAATATTTCCGCAACCTCGTCGATACCATTATCGAAAAGTTTCCTTGTCGCGTTATCTTCATCCAGGCCGATGGCAATGCCAATGAAAATCACTTAAGTGTCGATGTCTCCAACGCTACTTTCATGCTTGGCGACCTCTGCGTCGCCTCGACCAGATTACCATACGAAATTTCTGGTGAGATGATGGAGCTTGTTCCTTTATTGTAACACCGCACCTGGTTCCCGATTTACCCATCTACCTTTTTGGGGACAGGATCCAGAAACAGCTGCCTAACGAGCCTATAATGCTCTTGAAAAACTCGCTTCGCAGTGATTTTCATTTCAATTACTACGCCTGGAGACCTTTGCAAAGGCAAATATAAACATCCTCGAACACTCTCAATGGAATACATGGATATGCACTGGGGTTTCACCGGAGGATGGCGCAGCGCCATCTTCTCATGTGTTCACGACACCCCAGAACGTCTTCCATTCGATCGTCTACCTCAATACAGCTGGTTACATAAACAAACATTCTGAGCATTTTTGCATAACGACACCAAAATTTGCCTATCTACAGGCGTGGCTGGCGAAGCATGACTGAGCTGATACAAAAATAGAAAAGAAGCGGCGCCATCACCATTATTTATCAGAATGGGAGCAATGATGTTACTATTTCCATGATCCCCGAATCAAGAAGGTTGCCCTCAGAGCGCTATCCTGGAGATAGAAATTTTGCTACCGATAACCTTTTTTACTGCCAACTTTGAAATCAGCTGTTGCGTAAAATTATTGCACGTTTCAACATTGGAAAAATGCGAGCTTCCTTTTGCATTACCAATGCACCAATGTGATGCAACGGGCTAGTTATGAAAGAGATCTTCTATCAGTAACAACAAGCTCCCATTATCGAAACATGCTAAAGATGCCATCGGCGATCGAATGGAACCAAGTAACATCATGAAAAGCACCACGCGCATACGGCGAACGGCGCGCTTGTTGCCATCCCCCGGCAATATGGCGGTGACCATCAGGGTTCAGCATCGATCCACTTCATCGAATGCGCTAACATAGCGATCGACGACCACGGGTATTTTGCTGTCGCTCTATCCGGGGGCAGTACACCGAAAGCGATCTTCCACGGGCTTAGTTCTCCAGCTTTTCGCGACCAAGTCGACTGGTCGCGAGTTGTCCTTTTCTGGAGTGATGAGCGCTGCGTCCCTCCTGATCATTCCGATAGCAACTATCACATGGCCATGGAAGCAGGATTCAGCACCTTGCCGATCCCTATTGAAAATATTTTTCGCATGAAAGGCGAAGACGACCCGGAAGAAAGTGCTCTAAAATATGAAAAAATCATCGCCGATAAGCTAGGCGGCGCCCCCCTCGACCTTGTGATGCTCGGAATGGGCAGCGACGGTCATACAGCATCACTGTTTCCCAAAACCCACGGACTCCATCCTGCAAAAGACCGTTTGGCGATCGCCAATTATATCCCGCAACTGGATACCTGGCGTCTTACCCTCACCTTCCGCTGCATCAATGAAGCGGACTACATTGCCATTTATGTTCTTGGCACTCAAAAAGCAGAAATGGTTAAAAAAGTCTTCAACGGCACTTTTGATCCTGACATCTACCCTGTTCAGAATATTGGGACAGCACGAAACCATGCCCTATGGATTATGGACGATGACGCTGCCGCCCTGCTATCAATTTCAAAATAGATTCATCTATTGTTAACATCAGGTTAACTAATTTCACATATATTCCATGATTAATATAAAATAGATGTACAAAAGCGCATACCGCTTAATAATAAGGAGATAATTATGCAAGTATTAGGAGCAGCGGCATACAAAGGAGCGCAACTTGCGGCACCTTTCCTCATTGAAAAGACCGCCAATGCTGCCTGCACATGGACACGAAATGCCCTAGACACCTGGGGTCCGGCATGGGTGGCCAACCGCACCGTCGACAAATGCGCTAATACCGGTCAAAGCTATGCTGGTACAGCCGGATGGTTCATCGGCAAAGCAATCGGTGTGATTCTTGCACCGGGTGTTGCGCAAGGCGAAGGCACCAAAATGGCACTTAACGTTGCCAAGACCGCTGCCGGCGTCGCCGTTCCCATTATTGTGGAAAAAGGCGCATCATGGGCCGCTAAAAAGATGTTCGGAGAAGAAGTAGAAGTCACTGCGAAGCAGGAAGAAGCCTACGCCCAAGAAAAAGAACGTCGTGAAGAGGTTGAAGAAACCTTTGAAATCAACGTCAAGCATGCTACAAAAACAAGCCGGACGAAGCGCGTTAAACGCGCTGCAGCAAAAAAAGCTAAGAAGGCAAAGAAAGTTGCACTCAAAGCAACAGAGTCAGTCGCAAAAACGACACCTTCAAAAAAAGCTGTAAAAAAAGAGCTGCAAAAACTCGGATTTGTTTTCCTTCCCAAAGCATAATCGCCTAACGGGCTTCATTATGAAGCCCGTTTTTTCCCCTTTTTAAGCAACTTCATCATACTTTACTCCAATTGAAAATTCATTAACACCGCGTGAATCCGAGTTCCGGAATACGTATTCCAGATTAATTAGGAATGAAATACTTAAAATATACACTTTAAACCTACCATAAACAACAAAGACTTAATAATTATTAATAAATTATGTAAAATCATAACCCTATGATCGTATTAGAAAGATTGAAAGCACATGCGGCGGAAACAGCATGCGCCATCTGAAGATGGACGCGAGATCCTTGCTAACGTTGTCGCTTCACAGGCAGAAATGCATGAAGTATATGGTGGCGTCGTCCCGGAACTCGCTTGCCGTAGGCATGTCGATCTCGTCGTTCCTGTTATTGAGCAGGCCATTACCAAGGCCAAAATCAACCTTGAAGATGTTGATCTGATCGCTGTCGCCCACGCGCCAGGTCTTGTGGGAGCGCTTTTAATTGGTCTGAATGCCGCCAAGTCGCTTGCTATTACCTTGAAGAAACCTTTCATCGGGGTCAACCATATCGAAGCACACCTCTATGCTGCGATGATGTCTCACGATGAGGCTGCGATTAGCTACCCTTGCATCGGAGCAGTCCTCTCCGGAGGCCATACATCCCTCGTTTTAATCCGTGACATCGGCGACTATGAGCTTCTTTCGCAAACTGTAGATGATGCCATTGGCGAAGCGTTCGATAAAGTAGCCAAAATGATGGGCCTCCCCTATCCCGGCGGACCGCAAATCGAGCGATTAGCTGCTGAAGGCGATCCCTCTCGTCATCCCTTTAGGCCAGGACATGTCAAACGTAATCCGTTAAATTTTTCTTTTAGCGGACTAAAAACTGCCGTTCTCTATGCGATTCGGGGTCAAAACATACAAAATAGTGAAATTACTCCAACTCTTGAAGAAATGCGGGATATTGCCGCATCTTTCCAACGCACTGCCTTGCTGGATATTCTTGAAAAAACCGGAAAAACGGCTGAAATGTACGGATGCCGCCAGGTCATCTTCGGCGGTGGCGTGACAAATAACCAAGCTCTTCGACGTCTTTTTTCTGAAAACAGCAGTCACTTGGAATGTCTATGGCCGACCATGGGGCTAAGCCTTGACAATGCGGCGATGATCGCCGGACTAGGCTACCACAAGTACCGCCTCAAAGGTTGCGGCGACCCACTTGATCTCGAACCGCAGACGCGGCTGTCCTGTTGGTAATAAAGAGGTTGAAGTAAAATCTTGTTTTCAGCTAACATGTAGCCTTTAAGAAACACAATTTCCCGGAGAACCTAATGGCTAGCAAGCGTGAAAAAATTAAATTGAAAAGCTCGAAAAGTAAGCACTTTTACTATACAGTAAAAAACAAAACAAAGACTCCTGAGCGTATCACCCTCATGAAATACGATCCTACCATTCGTGAGCGTGTCGAATACAAGGAAACTAAATAATTTTTTGAGGCGCGGCAAGGTCGCTGCGCCTTCCCCGTTCGAGAGGAAGACGTAGTATGTTTGAGTTATCTGTTGCGCTGAAATACCTGACTCCTCGTTGGAAACAACTTTCCGTATCCATTATCAGTCTAATCTCTATCCTAGTCATCTCACTTGTCGTCTGGCTTATCGTAGTTTTCTTTTCTGTAGCATATGGACTAGAAAAGGGATGGACACACAAATTAATAGCCATGACTGCTCCCGTCAGGATCACGCCGACTGAAGACTACTACCACTCCTACTATTACCAGATCGACAGCATCAGCGCCAACTCCG
>JACKPN010000003.1 GCA_024233575.1 Chlamydiales bacterium | reverse complement strand
TAGTTTGCGAGAACGAGCACGAAGTGAGGAGGAAAATTGCAGGAAAAACGCCCCAAATAATTTTGTAAGCAGCTCTAAAATATTAAATATTTTTTGGTTTTTGCCGCATGTCAAGATATCTTTGGCCGATCTTCCTGTCTCTCCTACTTACAAGCTGTTCAGAACAAACGGAATACCTGCAGCCGGGGCGGCGCGTGCGCGCCATGCAAGTGAGCGATACAGAACGACTGCGTGGTTCAGCATTTCCGGGAACAACGCGCGCCGAGGGACGGGTTAACCTCTCCTTCCGCGTCGATGGCCCATTGATAGCATTCCCTGTCAATGTCGGCGACCGCGTGAAAAAGGGTACTATGATGGCGCGTATCGACCCCCGCGACTACCAAGTGGCTCTTGAGAATACCGAAGCAAATCTAAAAAAAGTTCAAGCAGAGCTGGCATTCGCAAAAAGCGACTACCAGCGTGTGGAGCGCATACGCAACCAAGACCCTGGTGCCATCAGCGAATCAATGGTCGACCAAAAACGTGAAACAGCAAACCAACTGGTGGCTCAGGAAAAAGCGGCTCAAGCACAGGTGCAAGCCGCCGAGGATGCTCTCAGCTACACATACCTGAATGCGCCTTATGATGGAACGGTCGTTGCCACCTACGTCGAGAACTACGAGTTCGTCAAAGCAAAACAGCCAGTAATCCGCATGCTCGATACCTCACGCATCGAAATGGTCATCGATGTTCCTGAAAGCCTTATTCCCTACATCACCGAAGTGGAAAACTTAGAGGTCACCCTAGACGCCTATCCTGGAAGCACATTTCCCGCAAAAATTAAAGAGATAGGTACCGAAGCATCGCCGGTGACGCGCACATTCCCGGTAACGATCCTGATGAAACAACCTGAAGATGTCACTATCTTCGCTGGCATGGCCGGCGAGGTTCAGCTGATGAACGATAAACTCCAATTCTCCGAAAATGGCTTCGAGGTGCCTCTCTCTGCGCTCTTTACCGATCCTGACGAAACAACAACTTATGTTTGGGTATGGGATCCGGAAACACAAAAGGTAGGAAAACGTGCCGTCGTCAAAGGACAGCTAACGAAACGGGGTATTCTCATCACCGAAGGATTGCTGCCAAACGAATGGGTCGTCACCGCAGGCGTCGACTTTCTGAAAGAAGGACAGCCTGTCGTTATTGAACCGATTGCCTTGGATGCGTCGGGAGAACAGATCGTCATCGAGAAAGCTGCGTCATGAGAAACCTTGTCGAGTATTTCATCCGCAACCGTGCAGTCACCTACTTCCTCTGCCTGCTGATGGTGATCGGCGGCACGGTTAGCTTTTTTTCTCTGGGGCAGCTCGAAGATCCCGCCTTCAGCATCAAAAGCGCTGTCGTCATCACCGAATACCCAGGAGCAAGCCCTGAGCAGGTCGAGCAGGAGGTCACCGACAGGCTGGAGCAAGCCATACAAGAAATGACACAGATCGATAAGATCTACTCGACGTCAAAAGCAGGCAAATCGGTGATTAAAGTCGACATCCAAGCTTCTTACTGGTCGGACAAATTGCCGCAAATTTGGGACGAGCTAAGAAAAAAAGTCAACGACACCACTAAAGACCTGCCTCCCGGAGCAAAAACACCAATCGTCAATGACGACTTCGGCTTCGTTTATGGTTTTGTTTTAGCGCTCACAGGTGAGGGATTCAGCCCCCGCGACCTGCGCCGTTTTGCAGACGATGTTAAGCGGGAGCTAAGCCTTGTTAAAGATGTCACGCGCGTCGACCTCTGGGGGGTTCAACCCGAAGTCGTCTACATCACAGTCAGTGAGAAACAGCTGTCGCAAGTCGGTATCACGGGCGAGACATTCGTCAATACCGTCCGCAACCAAAACATGGTCGTCAATGCCGGCAACGTCGATATCGGCAACGAAAGATTAAGGATCGCGCCAACGGGAGAATTCAAATCTCCCGAAGATATCGGCAAGCTAGCGGTGCGCCCACAACCAATCGATATGCTTGACGTTCTCTTTTCTAAAAATGACGGACGCTCACTCGAAGAGAAGATAAGTATTTTAATTTCAGAAGCTTACGGAGATAAACTTCTGCGCGTGAACGACCTGGCAACAGTGGAGCGGGGATATTATGATCCACCGCCAACTATCATGCACTACAACGGAAAGCCGGCGATTGGCATTCAGATCGCCGGATCAGAAAAAGCGAATATTGTTACTGTGGGAGAAAACCTCTACAAAAGGCTGTCAGAGGTGCTGCCAATGCTGCCCGTGGGAGTAGAAATCCATAAGGTGGCATGGCAGTCAGACCTGGTCTCCGCCGCCGTTAACGGGTTCATCGTCAACCTTCTTGAAGCGATCGCCATCGTCCTAGTCGTGCTGATCATCCCCAGCGGCTGGCGCATGGGAATGCTCATCAGCAGCGATCTGATCATGACAATCCTAGGAACGTTCATCTTCATGGCAGTGATGAAAATTCCACTAGAACGCATGTCACTGGGAGCGCTGGTCATCGCCTTGGGAATGATGGTCGATAATGCAATCGTGATCTCCGACAAGGCAGGAGTACTCATTCGCCAAGGTGTCGACCGTACTAAAGCCGCTGTCGATGCTGCCGTCTCCAATGCCTACCCTCTCTTTGCTGCAACGATCGTTGCCGTGCTGTCGTTCTACCCGATCTACGCCTCACCTGAAAGTACTGGAGAATACTGCCGCACACTTTTTCTCGTCGTCTCTTCATCACTGATCATCAGCTGGCTCATCGGCATGTTCGTTACGCCTCTGCAATGTATCTTGATAATTCCTGAACCGAATAAAGACAAAGAAAAGGGAGGCGAGTTTGATACGCCATTCTACAGCAGGTTCCGTCGTATACTGAAAAGACTTGTAGGCATGCGCATCATTACCATGGGGGCCTTGATCGGCCTGTTTGCCTTATCGATCTGGGGTTTTGGATTCACCAAGTCGCTCTTCTTCCCCGACTCAACGCGACCGCAACTGATGGTCGATTATTGGGCGCCGGAAGGTACACGCATCGCTGATGTTGCCGCCGCCGTCAGCGAACTGGAAAAACAGTTCATCAAAGATCCCGCTGTCAGCGAAGTGACGACATTTATCGGTGCAGGACCGCCGCGTTTCTACCTTCCCGTGGATTCGGAAGGGCAAACTTCCAACTACGCACAGATGATCATCGGTTTTAATAATTATGAAGAGGTCAATCCCTTTATTGCTAAGTACGAAGAATGGGCGGCGGAAAATTACTCGACAGCGATGCTACGCTTCAGAAAATATGGCGTGGGTCCCAGCGATACCTGGCCCTTCTACTTATGGATCACCGGATCGGGAACAGCTGATCTGACAACGCTGCGCGTCCTGGGTAATGAGGCGCTTGCCATCACCGAAGCGTCGCCGCACGGCAAGGACTGGCGCCTCAATATGATGAATCAAACACTAAAAGTCGTTCCTGAATACAACGAAAGACGCGGCCTATGGTCATCAGTATCTCGCGATGATATCGCCGGCGCAACACGACGTGCGTATGATGGCGTTGATGTTGGCCTATACCGCGAGCAAGACCGCCTGCTTCCGATCATCGTCAGACAGCCTGAAAACGAAAGAGAATCGTTTGCCGAAAGAATGGCAAATCTACAGGTCAAGCCTGAAGGATCCACCAATACAATTCCTTTATCCCAAGTAACTGACGGCATCAACGCCAAATGGGAAAATCCCATCATCACAAGACTCAACCGCCGTCGTGGTGTCGCCATACAAGGTGCAGCAGCAACTGGCGACACCTTCGCAAACCTTCGCAAAAGTGTTCTGGAAAACCTGAATAACATGGAACTTCCTCAAGGATACCACTTTTTCTGGGACGGAGAATACGACAGCACGCAGACATCGCAAGCGGCACTAATCCCGGGAATCGTTCCGGCATTGATCTTAATTCTTCTTCTGACAGTAACGGTATTCAATGCCTTCAGGCCAATGTTGATCATTTTGATCACGATCCCTTTTGTCATGATCGGCATCACTCCGGCACTACTGCTCTTTGATTCTTCGTTCACCTTTATGGCACTTCTCGGAACAATGAGCCTTGCCGGCATGATGAACAAAAATATCGTCGTCCTGCTTGACTCCGCCAACGAAAATATCGCAGGGGGCATGGACCGCTACACCGCAATCATCGAAGCTTCCGTCACACGCGTCCGCCCGGTGATCCTCGCCGCCGGCACCACTGTCCTTGGCGTGATCCCACTGTTGACCGATGTCTTCTGGCAGTCTATGGCGATCGCTATCATGGCTGGTCTATCCATAGGATCGCTCCTCACGCTAGTTCTTGTACCCATCCTTTACTCCTTTCTCTATGGACTAAAAGCCGGAGGTTCCGATGAGTAGATGGTGGCCTACGATCATCGTCATCACTTTGTGCGGCTGTTCTGTAGGACCGAAATACCGACAACCATGCGCTCCGGTGCAGTGGGAATGGATCGAAGAGAGCCCGCGGATCGTCAGCGAACCGGCGGACTTGTCGGAATGGTGGAAGCAGTTCGACGATCCATGCTTAAATACATTGATAACAATGGCTTATGAGCAAAATCTGGATCTAAAAATTGCATGCTGCCGAATCCAAGAAGCACGCGCCATCCTAGCTATCGCCTTTGGTGAAATCTTCCCTCAAACACAGCAAATCGAGGCCGATGTCATCCGCTCGAGCGCAAGCAAGAACGCACCCAACACCGCCGCCCCGGCAGACATCCAATTTTGGGATGCGCGGGTTGGTCTTCGCGCTACTTGGGAGCTCGATTTCTGGGGACGTTTCCGTTATGGTGTCTCCGCAGCACAATCGGAACTATGCGCCACCATCGACGATTACTTCGATGTTCTTGTCCTTCTTTATGGCGATGTCGCTTCAACATACGTCGAACTGCGTACGTTGCAAGAACGGCTAAGCATCGTAGAAAGCAACGTCAAGGTGCAAAACCGCAGCCTGGAAATCGCTGAAGCGCGCTTTCAGGGCGGCCTTGTCACAGAGCTGGATGTCCAACAAGCGAAATCACAGCTTTATGGCACCAAAGCACGGGTCCCAGAAATACAATTTCTTATCCGCCAAACAGAAAATGCTCTAGCCGTCCTGCTAGGCGTTACTCCTAAAGATTTACAATGTATCATGTGCGGCGAAACAAAAATCCCTGTAGCCCCCATGCAAGTGGTGACAGGTGTCCCTGCAGAACAGCTGCTACGCCGTCCCGATGTGCGCAGCGCACTCAATCAAGTGGCTGCACAAAATGCGATTGTCGGCATCGCCTATACAGAACTATACCCTCACATCTCACTAACGGGTTTTGTCGGGTTCGAAACAAGTCGCAACACCTCTCAAACACGAACAGGCTTCAATGGTTGTCTGCTGAAAAACGATAGCTTGACTTTCTTCGCCGGACCAACGTTAGCGTGGCCGGTGCTCAATTACGGAAGGATCTCCGGCAAGATCGATGCCGAACGGGCGCGGCTCTGTCAGCTGATCGGCAACTACCAAAATACAGTTCTTAAAGGATACCAAGAAGTGGAGAACGGATTATACGCCTTCATTAAAGCGCATGAACGTGTGGAATACCTAGAGGAAAGCGTCACCGCAGCAACACGTTCCGTCGATCTTTCGAAAACGCAATATGTCGAGGGTATCGCCGACTTCACCCGCGTTCTAAACTCGCAGGACGCGCAACTTCAAGAACAGGAACGCCAAGCTTTGGCACGTGGAGACATCGCCCTAAGCTTAATCGCCACCTACAAAGCTCTGGGTGCTTTCTAAATCTAACCTTTCATGGCAACGACGGTAGGAAAAATATTCGCCGTATCAGGAATGATCTGTATATCTGCGAATCCTGCTTCAACGAGATGACCGATGACCTGCTCCGTCGTCCAGAAATTATTCCACTTTGCCTCAAGAATATCGGTCAAAATCAGTTTCTGCTTCATCGCGCTTGCAATGTCAATGGAATCAAGGTACCACTCGCTCTCGGCAACATTGGGCGGCGGGGTCAGAAAACTCGTGATCAACAGCCCATCCTTCTTGATCATCCTATGGTAACTGCGGTATAGATCGATGATAGTCTCTTCCTTGTCGACATAGATATTCAAACCGTTGCTAAGCAAAAGATCGGCAGGTTCAACAGCACCATCAGCCCAGGCATCGGCAAGAAAAAAAGATGCATGCTCCGACAGGCCATACTTGGCGGCGCGCTGCGTCGCATAATGGATCGATGTGATATCTAAGTCCATGCCTACTAACTCGAAAGCATCGACTTTTTTGTAGTCCAGCGTCAATAGATCGCTCATCAGCCCGCACGGCACCGAAATGATGCGTACGCCTTCAGATACCCTCATCTGTGTCTGATATCGAAAAATTTCAAACCGTTCCTGCGTCGCTAATACCGTCGGCGCGCGATTCAGAATAAACTCTTCCAGCTTTGAAAAAGACTTGCCGTCAGCGCCAAGGCCAGTGATCCTACCGGTATGCGGATGCATCAAAATATAATCGGTCCAAAAACCGTTCAATCCGCGATTCTGTAAAAGAAATCGTCCTAAAGGGAATGCCGCAAGCTGATCAACAATAGCCAACTGTTCGTCAACTGTAGCCTCAGAAATGCCACCTCTTTTAACGATTTTTTTTTGATACTCGGCGACAGTTTTTTCAATGGATATCTCCTCACTAGCGTGAGAGAGAAGGGCTTTTTGTTCGTTTTTTACAGAAGCTATTTTATTCATAAGATTGACGATTACATTATTTCTATTTATTGTATCATAGATCAATTTCTAATTTCAACATTCTGACACGCCATGCACAAACTCACAATTCTACTTAGCTTCTTTTTTTCTTCCCTTCACGCTCTGACGCCTGAACAGATGATGCAATACAGAACTATTGCCGAGTTCGATATTGATCCCGGCGGACAAGAAATTCTCTACACAGTATCGACTGCGCTGATGAACGAAAACGAAAGCCGTTACGTACGTCAGATCTGGACAAAAACGCATCCTCTTACAGACCACCCATCGGGATCTTACTCACCGCAGTGGTCGCCAGACGGTAAACAGATTGCTTTTCTTTCAAAACGCAACGACAAAGCAAATATTTTCCTTATGGGCGCACATGGCGGAGAACCTCGCCAACTTACCGAAGCTCCAGAAGATATTCAAACGATCCGATGGTCACCGGATGGTACCATGATCGCCTTTACTATGAAAAAACCGTTGTCCGAAGAAAATATAGAGAAAATCAAACAAAAAATGGATATGACTGTCGCCGACAGCGATGAACAGCCAACGCAGCTCTATCTCGTCTTCGTCGATAGCGGCGAACAAAAGCTACTATCTGCCGACGACCAATATGTTCTCAGCGGCGGCGACTTTGAAACAAATGATCTCTTTTTCGACTGGTCGCCTGACAGCAAGGCCGTGGCATACACTTACGCTCCGGAAAGCGGTTTCGACAGCCGCTATCAAGATTGCCGCATCGCCACGGTCGACATCGCCACGGGGGAGATCGCAAAAATAGCTATGGTCGAAGGCTGCCAATCGAAACCACACTACTCTCCCGATGGCAAAACCATCGCCTTCCTTCTTAGTGACCCGAAGAAAAGCTACGCTTTCATCCGCCAACTTGCAACTATTCCCGTAGAAGGTGGTGAGGTAACAAAGCTGGCAGCAACAGAGGAGGAGGGACCTTTCTTGACCGGCCCCTCATTTTTGGGATGGGATCGCAACGGACAAAAGCTCTACCTTTTCGAGCCTTATAAGACGCGCTACGCCCTCTGGTCGATACCGATCGACGGCAGCTCCCCGATCCGCTTCGACGACGGCGCCATGCTGATAGGCAGCCCTGTTCTGAGCAGCAACCGTCGCTACCTGGCGTTCACTTTGCAGGACTCATCAACACCTGCCGAACTATATCTCAGCTCAGCGTCAAGGTATAACCCGAAAAAAATCACCGACCATAACAAGCATATGCCTAAAAACTTACCCAAAACAGAGGTCGTTTCCTGGGAAAATGAGGGGCTTACAATCGAAGGACTGCTCACCTACCCCAGAAACTACGAAGAGGGAAAAAAGTATCCGCTTCTCCTAATCATCCATGGTGGGCCAATGGCATTCTTTGATGAGTCCTATGTTGGGCGCATTAGCAATTATCCTATCGCCACCTTCGCTGAAGAAAATTACGCGGTCCTCCGGCCTAATCCGCGCGGATCCTGCGGATATGGCCGTGCATTCCGCTGTGCTAATTATGAAGACTGGGGAGGTGGGGACTACCGCGACCTAATGGCCGGCATCGACAAGGTGATCGCCATGGGCATCGCCGATCCCGATGCTCTCGGCGTTATGGGCGGCAGCTATGGGGGATATATGACAGCATGGATCATCACCCAAACCGACCGCTTTAAAGCAGCATCGCTGTGGGCACCGGTAACAAATCAGATAAGCATTGCAGGGACGATGGACCTGCACCGTTTCAACTATGATTACTTCGGCGGCTACCATTGGGAGAAGCCGGATCTATACCGTGACCGATCTCCAATCACACATGTCGCTAATATCAATACCCCCGCTCTTATCCAGCATGGACAAGACGACACCCGCGTCCCGCTAGCACAGGGGATGGAGTTCTATCGGGCACTCAAAAACCGTGACATCCCGACAAAGTTGGAGATCTATCCACGCACAGGACACCATATTCACGAGCCGAAACTACAGCTTATTGAGATGAACAGCAACCTGCAGTGGTTCAAATACTACCTTCCGACCACTGCATCCGCATCTCTGCAAGATCGCGTAAAGACAATTCAGGTCCGTCATCATTAATATCAGCATGCAAATACTCAATAAATGCGACGACATCGTCTAAAGAGAGACGCTCCATACCTCCAATCATGAGGCTGACGCGCCTCTTAAAATCATAAGCATGGGCAACTTCCTCTCCGGCAATACCTCTACTTGCTGCAAACTCTAAAAAATATTCCGATATCTTGTTGATCGAGTAGAAAAAAAACGACGTAACTGTAAGCAAGCTGCCGCTTAACAAAACATCTCCTAATACTTTTTGAGGATTAAAATACTGTTCCGCAACAGAAACAATCGCACCATAAGCGCACCAAGAGAGAAGGAGGCTGGCAAGGTAAAGACCTTTGCTTGCTTTAGGGAAATATTGCTCGACGAAACTCTTATCCCTTTCAAAATCAAAAAGATCAGTGAATTGCTGATAGATTGTCCCGAGAGCCTCTCCCGGTACTGTCAGGCATGCATAGATCCATGGCGTCACCGATAACAGAGCTGTACCGTATATAAATCCTGCATTAGAGGTAATCTCCTTTGCCAAATCCCTGGCAAGCAGTGCTGTTTCAAGCAAGAAAGCCATTGTCGCCACGGTTCCGACAACATATAAAGCTCGCGAAGGATAAACGACAATTTTCGAGGCAACAGCACGGTGTGAAAAACGCGGAACAGTGAAAAAATTCTTCTCCAACTGAGTAATTTTTTTTTGCACTGAATCATCTGTGCTTTGATAAATGCCAGAAAACCGTAATTGCCGCGTAGCCATATCGCAGCGCAGGCCTTCGTCAAGGTTTTCACGGCAGTTTGCTACGATCAATGTCTTTGTAGCTTGCGCTTTCTGATAGACTTTGCCAAACAACCCCAAAATGTTGGACTTTTCTCGAATATGGTATTCGACCCACTTCAACCCTTGATATAACGACAATCCCGGTGGGGCAGCAGCACCGCTAACGGAAATAATGGCACCGACAATACCTAACCAAAGAATAGGGCTGAAAGCCATCGCTACCTCTGTGAGAGGAAACTGTGAGTAGATTCCCAATATGATCGAAACGGCGACAATTGTAACCACAACGGCACGGTACTCATAATGCACCCTCAATTCCTTCTCTTCAAAGGAACGCTCTGCCGTAGCCATCTGTATACATTTCAATAAATGATATGCAGCAAACGAGCCAAAACCCGCAATACTGCCAACAACAGAAAGACCTGCAACCCACCGATTCGGATCAGCAAGCGATGCCGCCACATAGGGATAACAGCTGACATACCCCCAAAGAACAGCGATGGCCGCCAAGGCCGTTACAGCAACACGTCGTATCAAAGAGCTATCAATCGATTCATCTTCAATAATACGTCGATGAAGAAAAGTAGCAACAAGACTATCTTCACGAAATAGGGGAACGTCCATAATCATACCAAAGTCTACCATGGATTCGTTCTTTTCAGACAATCGGAAACAAAGTTTTAATGGATATTCCGTAAGGTCATTTCAAGAATATCATCATACTGAGAAAGTGACTCCAAAGCCTTTTCTGAATACATTATTATTGACTTATCCTCTTCAGGAAACTCTATGCCGTCTTCTGAGACAAGACAACGAATATGCTTAGGAATGAAGAGATCATCCTCGGATTGGTCGATCACATTTTGTACGAGAAAAATATCAAGCTGCAACTTCCCATCGGCTTTGCTTTCCTCGAAGTGCTCAATCAAACAAAACTCGAAGTACCGCTTAAGCTCATCAAGGACCAACTCACTTTCATCAAGCTGATCCTCGATCCTCTTAAGCAAACGGTCGCAAATAAAGGAAGAAATGGCTTTCTTAGCAAAAAATTCAAGGCGATTAAATGACTCGGCCGCCGCAGCCCAACCAACCCAAGAAATCCCGGTAACAACGGCAGGAACTGTCCAATCGATTCCTAAATTGTAGCTGGCGATCATCGAAACAAAACCGGCGATAAAAGCCGCTTTTCCTCCTTCGCGAATACACGATATCCTGTCGGTGAAAGAATAATAACTGAGAGCGCCTAAATCAGAAGTACATCCTTCAGCAGAATCGGAAAATTCAGAAAAAGAGATTAAATTATTCATTTACAACGGCTTAAAATTAAACAACTACCATAGTAAGCATAGTGATTTTTTTGCACAAAAAAAAACAGATCTGTTAAGAATCTCAAAAAATTGGAAAAGTCTGATGATTATCGCATTCGTATCCTCACTCCCCACAATTGTAACTGAATATTTTGAAAATGAACTCTATCTGAATGAAGAAATTCCCCGCTCTTTGATATTTGACAGCTTTGAAGCTTTAGAAAGAGAAGATTCTTCTCTTGATGCTCATGTATTCAAAAGCAGCAGCCCACTCTACCATCACATCGTTACCGGAATTTTCATCGCGTCCATGCTTCTCTATCTAACAATGGGGTTCTGCTTGTGTTATCGATACAAAAAGTCACGAAAAACAGTGCCCCCGCTACTTGGCAGTAACGAGAGCCCTAGCCATTCCCGCAAAAATGAGGTGATGAAAAGGAAGGAGCCCATACCAGTATAACCTTCCCAACAGACCACGCGGCCTGAAGGTAGCCTTCTGTACCATGCGCTTTTCCTCAACACGAAATTCCAGCCATGCCTCTCCAGGCAAACGCATTTCAGCATAAAGTAATAAATGCCCCGCAGGCCTATCAGCTACAATGACACGCCAGAAATCCAATACATCACCGGCAGCAAGAACTCTCGGGTCGCGCCGACCGCGGCGAACGCCAACACCGCCAACAACTTTGTCGATAAAACCGCGCAAAGTCCATGCCCAGTCCATGAAATACCATCCGTGATCCCCTCCAATCGACCAAATTTTTTCGATAACTTGCTCACGATCGCAATCAAAAGATACAGCTTTAACGTCAGTAAGACAACCGTGAGTAGGCACCTCAATAAAGTCGCTGATCGGCGACTGAAGCATTCCCTGAGACAAGGCATCTTTCCAACTAGAAACAACAGCATTTTGGTTGACCTTGTCAAATGTCTTGCGAAGCGCCTCGCGATAGGTCATGCACCGTATTGGAACCGATTTGCTGATGCGGTCATCTCTACAAACAGCTTCATTGCGGAGACTTTCAACGAGAGAGCGGGCAAGGCTGAAATTTGTTGACGTCACAAAATAGAGCCAATAGGAAGAAAGTCTCGGCGTCAGTACTGGGACATTGATGATATACCGACGCAGTCCACGTTCTTCAGCATAGGTGTAAAGCATCTCTTCATAAGTTAGCTTCTCGGGACCTCCTACATCGAAAATCTCATTCAGACACGCATCATTGCCAATAACGCCGGCAAGATATTGAAGGATATCGTAGATAGCGATCGGCTGACAGCGGTTCGTCACCCAGCGGGGCGCAACCATGACGGGCAGTTTCTCCACAAGGTCGCGGATGATCTCGAATGAAGCGCTCCCTGAACCGATAATAATCCCTGCACGCAATACGGTATAGGCAATGCCGCTATCTGCAATGATCTTCTCGACGTCGAAGCGCGAACGTAAATGCTTCGATAGTTTTCCCTCGGGAATCAAGCCACTCAAATAAATGATCTGCTTGACCGTGGTCTTCTTCATCGCTTCAACAAAATGACGCGCACAGCGCTGCTCAAGATCCTCGAATCCTTCTTTGGATTGAGCCATCGAATGAAGAAGATAGTACGCCGCATCGATGTCATCAGGAATGTTATTAAGGGTCTCGGGCTTCAAAAAGTCAGCTTCAATGACTGTCACCTGATCGCGAACGAATTCAGGGACGCGAAAGCGCATCTCACTGCGAACACAGGCAACCACATGATGTCCCTTTTCCACAAGCACAGGAAGCAGCCGAGACCCAATATAACCGTTAGCGCCGGTGAGAAGAATTTTCATAAACTTGCTGTATCCTTTATCGCTTGCCGATCTCTCTGCCCGCAACACCACCTGCAGCGGCTCCAGCTCCGGTCATTCCAAAAAACCATAACGAAGCTACACCCGCAGGAAAAACAAAAAAAGTGACGGCACCGAAAAGAGCGCCAAGAGCCGAACCTGTACCGATTCCTATCACCGTAGCATCTTTTTCACGACGATAGCCGCCGGCCACGACAAGCTCTTGGTTTGCTGAATAATAAGCATTGCGAGCAACGTCGGTATTTTCCTCAGCTTCTCTAAGTTCATCGCCCTGATCACCTATCAGACGGGCAAAGATCTGAAACATCTCATCAGCACCTTCAAGATCTCTATTGATCTCGAAAATCTCCTGATTGCGCTCATCAATGATCGTCTGATCAGGATCCGGCAACGGCAACAATACAAAACCCTCAAAATTCATGAGATTCTCCTAAGGGGTAACTATGTTAAACCAAAAATCAAAACTATCTAGATTTTCTACCAACACCTGAAGCTGACCTTGATCGCCGGAGATCTTTACCTTTCCATCCTTAATGGCATCTTTGATCGAGATCTCCTTCAAAGCAATTTCATTGAATGTAGAACGATCTATGGTGATGGTGGCATCAGCATCATCCTTTTGCAGATTGGCTGTATGATTCAATACACCATTTTCCATCTGCAGAAAGAACACCTGATCGACATCGGGAAAGACAAGATTCAACGCCACTTTCTTGTCGGCAGCCTCAGGACCGTTAAGACGCATTCCCAAATAATTGAAGAACAGATCAAGCGTCATCGCTTTGATCGTATCAGGGCTGGCGGTCAATGGCGCCGGCAAATCTTTAACACCATAGCGAAGCTCCTGGGCACCGCTGAGGTAGAAATTTCGCCATGGACCTGACTCTGCCTGATAGCCCATCTGCTCCAAGGCATCAGCCTGCAGAAAACGCGCCTGCATATTTTTGGGATCGGCAAAAACAACATGGTTAACAACTTCGGCAACCCATCGGTAATCGCCGGCGTCATATGCCTGCTGCGCTTTCTTCAAGATGGCATCGGCGCCACCCATATATTCGACATAACGTTTGCTAGCTTCGACAGGAGGATGAGGGTGCAAAGAGGCTGGATTGCCATCAAACCATCCCAAATAAAAGACATAGGTCGCCTTGACATCATGGTTCATCGTACCATAGTAACCGCGGTCAGACCAATAGGTTGCCAGATTTTCCGGCAGCTGGAGCATCTCGGCAATCTCCACCATCGTATATCCCTGGTTCGCCAAACGAAGCGTCTGGTCGTTAATGAACCTGTACATGTCGCGCTGCTTACTAAGATGCCCCTGCACTTGCTCTTTACCCCACACCGGCCAATGGTGCATGCCGTAAAGAACTTCAGCATCATTGCCCCACTTGACAAGGGTGTCATTCAAGTATGTCGACCAGGCCAGAGGATTACGAATCTTCGTACCACGCAAAGAATAGGTATTATGCAAGGTATGACACGCATTCTCCGCGGTTGTAAGCGCCTTCAGTTCAGGAATATACCAATGCATCTCTGCCGGCGCTTCGGTATCGGGTGCAAGCAAAAACTCAAAGGTCAGCCCATCGAGCTTCATGGTCTGCCCTGTTTTAGTGATGACATCAGTCGGAGGATAGATTGTCACCGTACCGGACGATGTCGTCATTCCCAGCCCCGCACCAACCTGTCCTTTGGGGTCGGCAGGCAACAAGTTGCCATACATGTACGTCGCACGCCTGCTCATTGCATTGCCGGCAAGCACATTCTCAGCAACGGCAGCAGCAAGGAAACCTTCGGGAGCAATAATCTTGATCTTACCATCCTGGACATCCTTTTCACCGGCAACGCCGCGAACACCGCCGTAGTGGTCGACGTGGCTATGAGAATGAATGACTGCAATCACCGGCTTCTGAGGACGATGCTCATAGTATAAATCTAGCGCAGCTTTCGCCGTTTCTATAGAAATTAAGGGGTCGACAATGATGATGCCAGTATCGCCTTCAATGATCGTCATATTTGAAAGATCATAGTTGCGTACTTGATAGATGCGGTCGACGACCTTAAAAAGGCCTGATATATTGACCAGCTGCGACTGGCGCCATAAGCTGGGATTGACAGTATCGGGAGCATCGGCATCCAACTTAATGAAACCATAAGCCTTTGGATTCCAGACAGGTAAACCATTCTGCGTGGTAATCATCCGATCCGATAGCGCTGCAACCTTATTGCGTTGGGCATCGTCAAAAGACTGTTTATTATTAAAAGGGAGTAACTGATACAGCTTGGCATTAGCGTCCAAGGTAGTCTGCGAGGCCTCTTTTCGCGAGTCATCGAATGCAAAAACGGAAGCTGCAACAAATATAAAAAATAGAAAAAAGAATTTTGCCTTGTCCATGAATCTCTCCGATAAATTGAAGCCGGTTCCTTCCTTTTAACCGACGATTTGATTTGTTATCAAATTTAACATTCGAAACACGCTTCTATCACACTAACAACCAACGTTTAAAGATTTGATAAATTTTCCATGGAAAAAAAACGAAAATGTCTATGATGAGGAAACAGCCCTTCAATAAAATAGGAGACGTTATGAAAGGATTCAAGCTCTCTGCCTTGATGATGCTGCTTGCTGCAGCTCTGTTCCTCAGCAACAACGCCGTTGCTTTGGATAATTACAAAAAAACACAGCTCACTACTCAGCCAGATATTCCCACACTCGTTATTGATGACCCTAACCTCTCAACTCTTGTAGAAGCACTAAAAGCTGCCGATCTTCTCGTGCTGCTTCAAGGACACGGTCCCTACACGGTATTCGCTCCAACAAATGAGGCGTTTGCTGCTTTAGGAAAACAGCGTCTTAGAAATTTGATGAAGCCTCAAAACAAAGAAAAACTGAAAAAAATTCTCCTTACCCATGTGATCCCTGGGTTGATCACCAGTGAAAACATTAAGGATATGAATGCGGAATCGGCTTCCGGCGAAGTCGTTGAGATCCGCGCTACAGACAATGGTGTGACATACAACGGCTCGAACGTCATCGCGCCTGACATGAACGCCAACAATGGCGTTGTTCATGTCATCGACGAAGTGATCATTCCTACCAATTAAGTATTTCTGTAAAGGGAGGTCCACTGCCGGGCTTCCCTTTTATCAAATAAATCATTGAAATCAAAGCTCCGTTGGGTATTAATCTTGATTAACCCATCAGGAGGTTATTATGAAAAAAAGCATCATGCTGCTGCCCCTGGCTGGATTGCTTCTTTCGGGATGCGGCGTTTCGCAAACAATGCGTGCTATGGAATGCAACCAACGTGCAGTGGAAATGAGCACGCGTGCTATCTGCGAAAATATCCGCGCCATTGAAGAGGCAAACCGCAATATCGATGAAAACCGCAAACAGATACAAGCGATCAACGAAACACTCAGTGCAACTAACGGCTCAATGTAGGAGGCAACGATGATGATACGGTTATTATTGCTTCCCTTGCTGTCGCTTATTTTGACGGGTTGTGCAACTCTCGACCAGATGACTTGCTTGATCAATAAAAGCACAGCATCGATCAACCGCAATCGCGCAGCAGTCGAGCGCAGCACAGTAGTGATCCGCGAAAATAGCGCAGTGATCGAAGAAAGCAACAAAGTGATCGAAGAGAACCATGAGCATTTAAAAACGCTGCAAGGATAAATATTAGCGAAGATGGCTCTATAATCCGTTCTTCGCTATAATTGCAGCATTTACCATGGCTATCGTTTCAAGATTAAAAAATGGGGGAGTCTGGATCCCCGCGCAAGATGCCGACTCCGACTGGCTGCTGATCACCCTGCACGGTAGCGGTGGCTCCGGCCATGATTTTGACACCCTCGATGCGGTGCTTAATATCCCAAAGCTGAACTACCTGTATCTCAATGGGCCGATACGCTCATTTTCTTCATACATGTGGTACGACAGCTCCGACAGCCGCCATGATGCGTACGCAATCCTAGAAGAAACACTCTCCCTCTGCGACCGCGAAGGCTATCCCCCAGAACGCACCTTCCTGCTCGGTTTCTCGCAAGGCGCTGCACTCACTTTTGAATTCGGCGCGCGCTACAAACACCTGCTGGCTGGATATATCGCCATTAGCGGAAGGATCGAAGGCCTTGCCAGCCTGATGAACCAAGCTAATCGCGAGATAGTGAAACAAGGACGTTGGTTAGTGACTCACGGTACTGAAGATTACAATCTTTCCATCGATATCATGCGGCAACAGGTAGAACAGCTGCGCAGCATAGGCTTTCACATCGAATTCCGTGAATATCCAAAAATCCATGAAATGGACGCTAAAGAAGAGTTGCAAGATGTTCGCGAATGGATTTTAGAACATATGAACCAACGCCATTAAAAAAAATCCTATTTCGACCCCTAATTCCCATACGACTGTACTGTAAACATTTCCTCCTGTATAATGCCTCTCATCTTTGGAGGTTTTTATGTTTAACAAGACTATTTTTCTATTTTTAACTTTAATCGCTGTCAGTCGCATCGTTGTTGCAGATCCTATTTCCGCAATTACCACAGAAGGCAAACGCGCCATTCTTAATGACGATGGCACATGGAAATATGCCGAAGCCGCTATTCATGATAAAAAACCGGCAGCGCAAAAATTTGCAAAAAGCGCAAAAACTCCTTATGGCGTTTGGTATGATCCGACAATTTGGACGAAACTTACACAATCACTCAATGAAGACGCCGAAATCTCCTTTTCAATGAAAGGCAAAGACGTCTATGCGATGTTCATCAGTGAAGAGATCGCCATCCCCTTAGATACGATGCGAGAAGTTTTGATCGAGCACTTGGAAAGCGTCGCAGATAACGTGGTCGTTAACGAAGAAGATGAGCGTCAAGTCAACGGTCTTCCTGTTAAATATATGCAAATCGATGCCGACATCCAAAATTTACCCTTCAGCTACATGATCTATATCCACACAGGTGAAGAAGAGACTGTACAAATCTATACATTTACATTCAGAAAACTGCTAGAACAGCAACGCGCAGCAATGGAAGAGTTCCTTAACGGTCTTGCCAAAGATAAATAGAAAAACAGGACACACCAACGGCGTGTCCTGTTAACATCAACCTATTGATTACCTTAGAATGATGCAGCGACTTTGACGAATAGACCGTCGAATCCGAGACCATTAAGGTAGCGGTCGAAGGTGATTTCGCCAGACTCGTCTTGCAGATCAAGGTAGCCTAGAGTGTTGAACCAGTTGTGGAACTCATAACCTAGTGAGATCGCAACATCTTGATCGCACCAGCAGTTATTCCAAATATAGGTAACGCCTACTGATAGGTTCAGTACGCCAACTAGGTTCCAGCAATCTTCCGCTCTTAGATCAGCAGCATCGGTGATGGTTGATCCACCAGTTACAGTTGTCTGATACAAGAAGTAACGGTCAGTTCTTGTCAGCAAGGTATCGTAGGAGAAGACACCAAATAGCTCAAAGCACTGATTCCAGTGGTATGTTGGTGCAATACCAAACGAAAGACCATAGGAGTCCATGTTGATCTTTTCAGTAACCTTATCCCAATCAGTACCTGTTCCGTCTAGGTCAGAGCTGTCTGAATACTGCGAGATCAGACGCTGGTCAACGAATGCGAAGGTGAAACCACCAAACAGTCTTGCATCAACGCAATCGCTGTAGCAGCTGTCATAAGCAACGTACAAGTTGACATAATCGTAATCAAGCTTCCAATCAGCAGAAGCGTAAACGATGTCTTCGCCTTGACTAACTACTGTTAAGTCATCAATGATACGTGTTCCGGCAATGTTAGCATCGGCTGTATCGATATAATCTCTGAACTGACTATTGCGATACCAGGTATAGCTAGCGCCATAAACCCAGCAGTCACACTCTTTCTCAAGTCCAATACGGAAGCCGCTATCATACTCAGGGCAGATACGCTTCACGCTGTTGGAAGGAAATTCAGAGTTGTTAGCATCATAATTAACAGCATAGTCAAGCTGCGGTACTCTCGCGTTCCAATATAGGTATTCGCCAGAAATCGTAAAGCCGCCAAAATCGCAGCAGCTAGGTTGATAACAGCAATTGTTATCATAGTTGCAGGAATTGCCTGCTTGCAGTGCAGATGTTGCTGTCAGCAACGCACTAATCACAATCAGTTTCTTCCAGTCCATAAGTTCCTCTCTCTTCGTGATCTATGAATGGTAAAAAGCATAAAGGCATACTTGCCTGTTACTTAGGCGTACCCTAAAATAATCTTTATTTTATCTTCAAATAAAAATTTTGCATTTTGTGCGCTTTTAGCAAGTTTTTCTTGATATAAAGTTAAAAAAGTAACCAAGAAATAGTGAGCACCTTTCTTTTAAGAATCTAATCTATAATCACTTAAAAAGACGTCATGCTAGATAAAAGAAATAAAGACATTAGAGAGAGAAATTTTGCATTTTTCTTTTAGGTAGATGAAAAACATATTCATGAAATCAGCTGTTTTGCTATGAATGAAAGCATCTTCTCGTCTCTTCGCTTCATAAGGAACAAGGGATGAGAAAAACAGATCATATTCATTATCAGTGGTTTCTGGTTGTCATGCAATCAAAACCTTAAAAGGGAACTTGGTGAAAGTCCAAGACTACCCCGTAGCGGTATTAGGGAACGAAATTCACGATAAAGCACTGGCATTCAATGCTGGGAAGCTGTGAAGAGTAGGCAAAACATGCGCCCTTAAGTCCGAAGACCTGCTGATGATGCGAAAGCTTTCGCCTTCGAGGGAGAGGTTGGAAAGAGACGTTTGCGCATGCTGCGTGCTTTCTTTTTTCCATTGTACAGGCGAACCGATTGCTCGAGGGGGCACAAGCTTATTCAATCGTTATCAGTTTGACCGATTGACCTAGCCGCATGTTCCCTCCATATAACACTTTGGAGGAACGATGGAGACACTTTGCAATCAATCACAACAGCTAGTCGTTAGGAAACGAAACGGTAAAAACGCTGTTTTCGACCGTGGAAGAATAAAGAAAGCCATAACCGGCGCTTTCCAGGAGTTCTGGGGGATATCTAAAGGATCCTCTCTAGACGATGATAAATCACAAATCATTACTACCGTTACTGATGCCGTCATGGAAAAGCTCAACGCCGGCAAATTTTTCAATGGAGAAATTGATGTCGAAAGAATACAGGATATCGTCGAAATCATCTTAATGCGCTTAGAACATTATGAGGTCGCCCGCCTCTATATTCTCTATCGCGCAGAACATGCAAAAGCGCGAAAAATTCGCGATGAGAAGCCACGACAACTAACGATCAAGTTGCCAAACGGCGAAGAAGAACCGTACGATCGACAAAGGCTTACGAATAGTTTACTGTTTGCTTTCGAGGAACTTGACCATTGCTGCTCCCTAGAAGAGCTTGTCAGCCAAATAGAACAACAACTGTTTAACGGAGTGACGCCTACAGAAATCAGAAAAATAGCCATTCTCACCGTAAAGGGGATGATCGAACAGGATCCTGCCTATGATCAAGTTGCTTGCAGGATCTTGCTGTCAAAAATCAAAAAAGAATCTCTAGAACGTCTTGGCATCTCTGAAGATGCCAGAGTTGGCTTCCTATCGTTTATTCAAGCAGCCGTCGATCAAGAGTTCCTCAATCCGGAACTGCTCGATTTCGACCTTAACCGCCTGGCTCAGCATCTTGACTTTAAACGTGATACGCTACTTCCCTTCATCGGCGTCCAAGCGCTGTACGATCGCTATTTCATCCGCTTCGAAGAGATACGCGTTGAGCTTCCGCAATATTTTTGGATGCGTGTTGCGATGGGGCTGGCACTGAAAGAGGACTGCCGCGAAGAGAGGGCAATAGAGTTTTACAACCTCATTTCACAGCTGAAATATGTTCCCAGCACGCCAACGCTTTTCAACAGCGGAACGCCACACTCGCAGCTATCAAGCTGTTACCTCCTTACCGTCGATGACGATCTCGAGAATATCTTCAAGGTAATCGGCGACAACGCCAAACTATCGAAATGGGCGGGAGGGCTCGGTAACGATTGGACGCCGATCCGTTCCAGCAACGCCTATATCAAAGGAACAAAAGGCAAATCACAAGGATTGATCCCTTTTCTCAAGCTCGTCAACGATACCGCTGTCGCTGTCAACCAAGGAGGGAAGAGAAAAGGCGCGGTCTGCTGCTACCTGGAGACATGGCATTTGGATGTCGAAGAATTCCTGGATCTCCGTAAAAATACCGGTGACGACCGACGCCGCACCCACGACATGAATACCGCCAACTGGATTCCCGATCTTTTCATGAAGCGGGTGATCGCCGACGCATCGTGGACACTCTTCAGTCCTGACGAGGTCCCCGACCTGCATGACCTCTACGGACAGGAGTTTGAAGAGCGCTATGCCCACTATGAAAAATGCGCCGCCGAAGGGGAAATACGCAACTTTCGTGAGATCAGCGCACGGCAGCTATGGCGCAAAATGCTTTCGCGCCTCTTCGAGACCGGACACCCTTGGATCACTTTTAAAGATCCTTCCAACCTGCGGTCTTCGCAGCGGCATGCCGGCGTCATTCATTCGTCGAACCTCTGTACCGAAATTTTGCTCAACACCAGCAAGCAAGAGACTGCCGTCTGCAACCTAGGATCGATCAACCTCGTCGCGCACCTGCGTGATGGCGCCATCGACGAAAAAGCCCTGCAGCAAAGCATCGCAACAGCAGTGCGCATGCTGGACAATGTAATCGACATTAATTTCTATCCTACCGACGAAGCTCGCCATTCCAACCTGCGCCACCGTCCGATAGGAATAGGATTAATGGGCTTTCATGACACTCTCATTGAAATGGGCATTCCCTACGATTCCATGGAAGCTGTGGCCTTCGCCGACCGTTCTATGGAGCTGATCAGCTACCACGCGCTCGCCGCCTCAAGCGCGCTCGCTGAAGAGCGTGGCAGCTACCCGACTTACCAAGGGTCGTCTTGGAGCAAGGGCATCGTCCCTATCGATACCATTCGATCGCTGCAAGAGGCTCGCGGGGGGGTCCTCAACGTTGACACAACGTCAACGCTGAACTGGGATCCCCTGCGCCGCCGCGTAAAAGAAAAAGGCATGCGCAACTCGCAGGTGCTAGCTATCGCACCTACAGCGACGATCAGCCTGATCGCCGGAGTCTCCCAGTCAATCGAACCGATCTACGCCTACCTTTTCGTCAAAAGCAACCTATCGGGGGAGACCACAGCAGTCGATAGCAGGCTTGTCCAAGAGCTAAAAAATCGCAATCTATGGGATAGGAATATGCTTGATGAACTCAAATATCATGACGGCTCCGTGCAAGCAATCGAACGGATCCCTGCAGACCTGAAACGCCTATTCAAAGGAGCATTCGAGATCGCTCCCGAGTGGCTCATCGAAGCAGCAGCCAGAAGGCAGAAATGGATCGACATGGGGCAGTCACTGAACCTGTACCTCAGTGAAGCCTCAGGGAAAAAGCTCGATCTGATGTACCGACAAGCATGGGAGAAAGGGCTGAAGACCACCTACTACCTGCGCACCAAAGCAGCAACGCAAGTAGAAAAATCAACGCTGGACGTCAACCGGTTTGGCATCCAGCCAAAATGGATGAAGAGCAAAAGCGCTTCCTCCGAAATTCAAGTAAAACGCAGCTGTTCAATAGATGGGGAGTGTGAAGCATGCCAGTAACAAATAATCGCGCAGAACAAAAACGGCTTATCAATTGCCGAGAAGTCGATGTCAACCAGCTCATGCCTTTAAAATACCAATGGGCATGGGAACACTACCTTAATGGGTGCGCCAACCATTGGATGCCTTCGGAGGTACCGATGGCGCAAGATATCAGAACGTGGCGCTCTGGAGAGCTCTCCCACGACGAGCTTCTCGTAATCAAACGTAACCTGGGTTTCTTTTCCACAGCGGAAAGCCTCGTCGCAAATAACTTGGTTCTAGCCATCTACAAGCATGTCACCAATCCCGAATGCCGACAATATTTGCTGCGGCAAGCATTTGAAGAGGCAATTCATACCCATGCCTTTCTACACATCGTAGACTCGCTGGGTCTCGATGAGCAGGAGATCTTCAACATGTACCGAGAGATTCCCACCATCGCAAGAAAAGATGATTTTGAAATGGAACTGACCAAACACCTCATTGACGGTGAAACAACGACACTTGAAGGAAAACAGCAATTCCTCAAAAACCTTGTCGGCTTTTACATCATCATGGAAGGGATTTTCTTCTACAGCGGCTTTGTGATGATCCTCTCATTCCATCGTCGCAATCTCATGCAAGGGATCGGAGAGCAGTTCCAGTATATCCTCAGAGACGAGTCAATCCACCTCAACTTCGGCATCGACCTGATCAACGGGATCATCCGCGAGAACCCTGAGATCTGGACACCGGACATGCGTGATGAGATCATCGAGATGATCAAAATGGCCGTTGAGCTGGAGATCGCCTACGCAGCAGACTGTCTCCCCAATGGGATCATGGGACTCAATGCCGAGCTCTTCATCGATTACGTGCAGCATATCGCCGACCGGCGCATGGAGCGTATCGGCCTGCAACCGCTCTACGGTGCAGCAAATCCATTTCCCTGGATGAGTGAAACGATGGATCTAACGAAAGAGAAAAATTTCTTTGAAACGCGCGTCACCGAATACCAAAGCGCGGCAATGTTACAGTGGGACTAAATCGTGTCGTCAAATTAAGGAATAAAGGGCTTTTTCATCTTTTTTCGCTTGTTTCTAACCACTTTTTTGCCCTACTTTCCAAGTAGGGGCTGCAAAATTGTCTACGAACAAGCAAAAAAATCCAGAAAAATTCCAATTATTCTTAATTGACAACACACTCTAGCGAAGGTGATCTTCAACACGTCCACTCTCAATCGCTTGTCGACAGATTTTGTTGATGTCAACTAACCGTTGATGAACCTCGGCGGCGGAAGGCCGCTCGTCGGGGTTTATTCTAAGCAAATCTTTCGCCAAGTCCAGAAGCATGATACGATATATCTTATCTTCGGGAGGCAGAGGGTTCATTACATCAAGGACCGCCTGCCTCACTTCGTTAATGTTGTTTTGTATCTCCTGATCATCCTCAGCCTCAGCGTATATCTTATTGCCGAAGACTGTAAGAGGCTCGCTAGAACTTGCCTCGGAATCGAGATCGAAATCCTCGGAAAACTCTTCTGAAAGTAGTATCTCTTCAGAATGCAACACATTTTCAGAATATTGGTCGATCTCAGATTCGATGCTTCCTTCCTCTAATAAATACGTTCCTGAAGTCAGCTGCATGAGTGTAACACCGAGAGAAAACAGATCAAAACTTGGCTTCAAAGTACTGAAAACGTTCAGTTTTCTATCCGTAGTTAGTGCTTCTGGGGGAAGGTAGGCTCGGGTTCCTCCGATAATGTAATTGTCTTTCTCTTTCGCGATGCCAAAATCATGCAATACAGCATTCCCATCGCTATCAAGAAGAATATTGCCCGGTTTTATATCGCTATGAACAATACCGTTCTCATGACACCCTGCAAGGGCTTCTGCAGTGTACTCCAGCAACTTGGCTGTTTCCGCAGCAGGCATAGCTTCCTTTCTCTTTACATGTTCTTCAAGTTTCATCCCCACATCCCCCTCTAAACGGTTGACAAGGACAACAAGCTTGGGTTCATGTTTCTTTGTAGTTGTCATAAATTCAAAACTATGGACTTTCGGAACATGCTTGACGCCCGACTTATTTAGCTGTTCTACAATGCTAAGATGCCGCTTCAATTGCTCAACTGACTTCTCTTTTCCTTTCCGGTCGCGAGCAACCACTTTGACATATTTTTGACTTTGAAAAGATACAGTTTCGGTATCACTGACCTTAGCAGAACCGCCTTCACCTATTTTTTTGCTTCCAAATACCGCTTTTCCTTCAACGAACTTCAAACTAGGCGCTACGCCTAATGCTAATTTCTGTTTAGGAAAATATCCTTCAACATCCCTAAAATTAAATAGTAACACAGAAAGCAGCTTGCCTTTGTGCTCCTCCTCTGACAGCTTGTACATCTGCTCGGCAGCCTTTATAGGAGACACTGTACCGCCTCTAAACTGTTTTTCATCGGTAGCGGCCTTCATCAGGTGCGGAAGAGTCTCTTCTTTCGATAATTTAAAAAACTTTTCCGCAGCATCAGCCGTTCTGCGTACAACCTCCAACAAATGTTGCCTTTTGCTAATAATTTCTTCGGGATTGCTTGAACGACAAAGAATATCTTTAGAAATACCTGTGGCTTTCTCCAACTCACTGGCTTTGACCCAAACTTTCCGTTTTTCCTTGCCTATATGTAAGGGAATAAAATTTTTAGATGACTCTGCAGGCTCATGAATATACGCCTGAAGAATAACCGTCTTTTCATCGACATCTTTCAACTCGACGGAAAAAAATTCTCCCTTGCCGGTAAGTTTAAGCGCTTCAGGTAGTTTCTGATACTCAGATTGACTTGATGACGAAATTGGTGATAGATCATCAGACATTGCCGCCTCCTGTACATAGGAAAACAAGCAATTATTGTGCCAACCCTATTTTTTTGAAAGAGCAGCGGCAGTTACGTCTTTTGTTTTTTTATCTGTGGTCTGTTTTTGATCCTCAGAGGTATCTTTGACAATTGTCCTCTTCTCTAGATTTGGATCTCGACAAGAATGGGACTGGCCTGTCATGAGGTCGATTCTATATTGAACTTTCATAATTAACCTATTGTTAATTAGAACTTTATACTAATGCCGGATTATTTTAAAGATTAAAATATTATCTATATAAAATTCTTTACAACGGATCAGAATAACTGTTTAATAAATTGATTATTTGTCATAATACTGACAAAGTCTTTATTTGCCAAAATCTCTCCATTACGACTTTTGAAAAGGGTATTCTAAAAGCAAGAGTCGCAGATATCTTACTCTGAAGATTCACCGCAATATAGTTATTGGGGTGTTAACAACTGCATATCAACTAGATCTCGTTGCCCGTCAATAAATCGAAAAACAGTGATAAAAAACTGTTTCTTTTGAGTCACGTGAAAACAAGCATCTGAAGCCATAACATGATCGTGAAATCCGAATAAATCAGATTCAAAGTCCCAAGGAACGGGTCAGTATAGAGTAATTTGGAGCCGATTAACATCAGACTCCAAAAATCAGCTGCGGCCTAATGTCTCTAGAACTTCACATTAGCACCAACGGTAAATCCATGCATCTGGAGATTACCGTGCAACTTGGAAGTAACTAAACTAGAGTTTGTATTCACCGCGCCAACAAGGCCTGTCGGGTCGTCACTGAAAGAGTTGTTAATGAAAGGATTCATATGAAACCAAATCGTAAAGAGATAACTAGCCGTTAAAGATAGCTCGTATCCGCACCATTCGCATGCATTCCATGTGGAGCCTACCTCCAAATCGAGGTTATAAAACAACCGATTGGGAGAATCATTTTTCGTATAAATGACCGGAAACAAAATCAAGCTGCCAGTAAACGTCGATGGAAACGCGCCATTGACATAAGAGTCGGTGTCCTGACCGCCATATACTGCCGACGTTGAAACAGTAGCGTCAAACTCCAGAGAACTGCACATTTGGTAATTGAAATTCGACGCAATCTTAATACCTACCCCGTTATAGTTGCTTTCTAAGTAAAGATTGTTGTCTTTAAAAAAGGTGACATCACTGCCGCCGTCATTGATGAGGTAGGCACAGTCAGTATATGCAACGCGATAACGCTGTCCGACATTGAGATAGCGTATTCCGACTGATGGAGTAAAAGAGACGCATCCTGAACAACAAAGCGTCTTGCCGACTTCGAAATCCACTACATGATAGTCCAACTTCCACTCAGCATCAGCGGAAAGGCAGGAAAATCCCATTAATCCAGGAAACCAGGTGGGATTGAGCTGCTCCACATTTAACTCATTACTTTCAAGCGTTGTCTCTCCGCCAACATAATAAGTATAGTGGATTCCCGAAAGCTCAAGGTACCAGCCGCAGCCTGTATCAATTCCGATTCCTGCCTGCACACCTGGCTTCCAAGTAAAATCTAAATCTCTGTCGACACCGTTTGTCTCAACGCTTAATGGCGAAAAGATAACGTTATTCGTCCTATGGACGGCATATTCCAAATCGTCCATCTGCGTATGAAGATAGACCAATGAACCATACGCATAATATCCGCAACATTCTTCAGCATTGCATAGTGAAAAAAGAGCAACGAATAGCAATGTAACGATCTTTTTCATGTGAAATGTCCTCTATCAATTTTTGCGTATCGATCTATTGCGCTGTATGCCGAAATAGGTTTACGATACTGTTAAAATCACTTTTCATGTCTTGTCAAGACTATGAAAAAAACACTTATTTTAGCAATAGAAAGTATTAGCAAAGAAATATAGCCTTCACCTAAATTGCTATTTTTTAGCTGCACACAACGGGCTGTCCATGGTTTCGAATATTGGTTGTAACATCGGAAAATTTATTGATGAAAGCTGCGAGACAGTCAGAGGAAACTCACTAAAGCAAACCCTATATGCAACAGCAGTTGCTACAGTAGCAACAACTGCTCCCTATATCGCAAAGCCAATTTTCGACAGCTATCCGCTCCTTACCACCCTAGCATTCAGCGTCAATCTTATCTGCCTGGCATTATTGGCAAAAAATGCCATTCAATGGAGTAACGTCACTATCTATCTACTTGCCGTACCAATTATTGGCATGTTTGGCATCAAATGGAACCCCGAAAGCCCTACTCCCGTTTATCAAGCACAAAAATATGAAAAAATCGGTTCTCTGGAATATGTACGAGAAGCAAACGGTAGCGCACAGCCTGTGCTTACCATCAAAACAGATGATCCTTATGATAAAGGCTACGCCTATGGTTTTTTAACAGCGCCCCAAGTGAGGTATATCTACGAAAGCGTTTTTCCTCCGTTGATTGTTTTTGCGCAGCTGCGAGCCGGCGATGTCAAAGGAGAATGGCTAGATAAAAAAATCGACGGCTACACAATTCCCGAGCATTATTTAACCGAAATGAAAGGCTTGAAAGACGGCGTGAATGACTGGTTTGAAAAAAATGAAGACCCTTGGAGGCTCACCTCCAAGCAAGTCTTACAAATCCACTGCTTCACTGATACGTACAAGATGGGTAAAGAGCCGTTCATAGGCAAAAAAGCCTTTCAATATCTGTGGAATGTGCTGTTTGGCGACATGGGATGCAGCACTATGGTAATTAAACGTGATGAGCAGATGGTCGTTGCAAGAAATATGGACTGGCCAGGTTTAGGAATGGGCGAGCTTGCAATCACGCGCGTTGATCTTCTGCAGGACGGATCGCAAGTCCGCTCCCATATCTACCCCGGCGTCATCTCCGTCGCTACAGCCATTAAAATAAAAGACGACGATCTAAAACTTGCCGCTATTGTAAACGAATGTTCAGAACGCAGCATCGGCAGCGGGATCCCTTGCGGGCTATGGGTACGCGCCTGCATTGAAACATGCAATACTGTCGACGAAGTGAAGCAGTTTGTGGCCTCTCAACGGAAAACCGCCTCCTCATTCCATCTCACTGTCGCGGACGGCCAAAACGCGTGCAACTTTCAGATGCATCCTCGGAAAGATGTCTACCACTTATCACGTTCACTAAATGATCGAGGACATCTGGTTGTCACCAACCATTTTATTGACCCTGCCACACAACAACCGATCGAAGGAGGCCTTATTCCCGGAACCTCCGGAATTCGCTATCATACGGTATGTAAAACAATCGAGAACAATCCCCATCTCCCTCTTGAAGAGGTGACAGCACAAGCTTTGCAAGGAGTGAATCGATCACTTACCCTCTCCTCCCATTACTATGCATTCGGCCCAAAAAAACCAGGGATTCAGATCGTAACTGCCAATGCTTGGGCAGCAGAAAAGCTTTCTTAACAATTTAATTTATATTTTACAAATTCTAAAACAATCTTAATCATTTCTTTACAAGAAATGATTATAATAAGCTATAAATTAAATAGGCGTGTTTTATGAATATTATAAGTACATCATTACCTAGTATTGGACTCTATACGAGAGAGAATCAATCAACAACACCGGTTGATGAAGATTTAAGTCCTATTGCTAAAACTTTCATACCAATTCGGATGCATCCATTTTTAACCAGTTTCAAAGATAAAAAAGAACTGCTAGGTGAAAGGGAAGTGGAGCATCCTAGTGTTGTCAGAACAACAATGGCTAACGTGGGGTGCATGAGCAAGTCGATACTGTACACCTCTGATAGCCTATTATCTCCTTCGGATGAATCTATTGAAATAACGGAAAGAGCGGCTAGCGATTTTTTCTCACATGCACATAAGCAGTTGAAAAACGACTTAGAAGACACCTTTCCACTTGCAGGAATAAATAAATGTCTTGGCTTCGTTGTGGTCCCAGGTAAACGCTTGGTATTGCTTGCCGTTTCTCAAGATAGAAATCCCAAAAATGATGGCCCTTTACGTAAAAGATTGATTTCACTTATTGAAAAGATTAATGAAATGCAGAAAAAATGGATTTTCGAACTCACGAGAGTTCCTTCAACGTCCGAGTACCTACTCATCAGATCTTTGAAAATGCGCACACCCCACCAAGCACCCTCCGATTGGATTAAGCCCCGCACCAGATGTGTCGAAGTAGCGTTAATGGCAGGCCTCTGCAAAGCAGGACGTTTTGTCTCCTTTAAACCTCAAGATGTAGGAATGGTTGCATTTAGCGGAACGTTGTGGCGGTATCCTCACACATCTAAGAGCAAAGACCAACTTAACCTAGCTGTGGCACAATTTGAAGGTGTTGAACGCAATATAAAGTACCTTACCCCCAAGGTAATAAAGGTCCCTCTAAGCGATGGAAGCTTCGGGTATTTGGATGTTTGGAACCCATGTGAAGAACATTGCAAAATCTACTATCCAGAGATATTAGCAATTAGCGCTTCGGGATGTCCTGCGACACATTTTACCAGCCCTCGCAGTGATAGGCCTCTAACTCCCCTTAAGTAAGACCCCTCGTATCCCTCTTTACCGCACGCCACCGCCTATTCCAAAGACAGGCATCATCTATAAAAGGGAACTTTTTGATGCAGCTGTTTGAACATCTGACGTTTTGCTGTGTATGTCTCACCCATCTTCGCCATGTAGTTGATGATACGGTGATGAGGGCCATCATAAGGATACCCCTCCGGATGCCATTGGGTCCCATGAAATGTATTATTAATAGACTCGACAGCTTCGACTGAATACTTTTGCGGCTCCATAAACGTCGAATTTTTTTTGAAAATTTTGATCTGAGGATTGTGCACAGCGTAAGCGGAAATCACAACAGTCTGAGGAAGCTTCTCTGGATTGACCGCTTTCCAATGAACGCTATTTACAGGGAAACGCCGTGTTCTTACTTTGGTGATCTGATCAAGATACGTACCTTTTACAACCATAACGTCATGAACTTGGATATTGTGTGTGGTGCGACTGCCTGTAGTATCGAGCCTGATCATCCCGCCGGTAAAGCTGTGGTCCTTCACATCGATGATAGTATCTTTCTCGAGATGTTCCCGTGACAGCTCCGATGCGGATTTACGCAAGTTATCAGGATCATCTACCCAAGTTGACATCACTTCCAACACCCTCCACATCCCTGCACAGATTGCAAGGATCGGCTGCCCACGATTAAGGGCATGGCGGATAATTTGCCACTCATGTTTTTCCCGAAACTGCTCATTCATCAATGAGCGTGGACGTCCGGTGATGACCAACAGGCCTCCGGCATAGCTTACATGCTGCCGTACCGGATAATCTTGGGGAAGCTTAGATGGGACTTGACGGATCGCTTGTTGAAACAGCTCTTTCGCTTGTTGATAATGATCCGTATCATAAGAAACCGCCGTTTTCTTACCTGTGATGTTCTGAAAAGTACGATGGTCGAACAGCATCCCTTGGCCATCTTTAATCGTTTGATGACCTCTGTATCCGATCACAATATTGGTTCTGTTCTTTAAAGCAAGCGTAGCGGGAATTTTTGGAGGCGGGTCTAGCTTTGAAGGTTCTAAAAAATAATCGATATCGGAAATTTGGATGACGCGATTGATTTTTTTTCCTTCTTCAGGCCATCTAGCAAATTCGTCCGGATATTTTGAGATAAAATTGGACAGCATTTTGAAAGGCCTTTTAGTGAACCCGCTCAAAAAACGATAGACAGCAACATCGGAAACAGAAAGCGAGTTCCCAATCTGACAATAGGAGATTTTTTGACCTGCAATTTGTGTTAAATAATCTTTAAACTGCGAATACTGATTATTAGGGATTACCATACAATTAAACCATTTTTAAGAAATGGATTAATTGTATAAAATCGTTTATAATAAGTCTATTAAATTCTCATTGTAAAGTCATCTAAAAAACATAACTTAAAAGTATCTCTGTAGTTAAGAGAGGATAAACGGACCGCTTGGAGAGTAAGAGTTCAGGGGGGGCTAGAGAAAATGCATAGTTTGATGCAGATCGGTTGATTTTAAACGAGCCAATAGCCTTGAGCTATGGGCGAGGAGAAAAGTAACCAAGATGCGCAAAATATGGGCTTCCCTAAGGAAACAATCCGTGAACACTTATCTTGGAGAGGGGCTTAATAACTCAGTGACACAGACAGCAGAGAATAAAACTAACCAGGATATTCTCTGCCGATAAAATTTTAAGATTTCGAACCGCCTAAAACAGCGATTCTCTCTTTGATTGTTACGACTCTTCCATAATAAGGAACCCGGGAGTTGTCCCCACACCCGCCAACCATCCGCCGATGGATCCAAGAAGTACTGAAGCAACAGTTCCCGAATTTATTACTTTTTGTCCAAACGAACCTATTTCATCAAGAGACTGGTTAAACATAACAGAATTTTAGTTCATAGCTACTGCACTCATATCCCATTTCCTTTCTAAGGGTTATCATTCGCAAAGGATGCTAGTCGTAACGTCAGAATTAAGTCAATTCGTGTAAGAGCTTTAGAGCCGTCCAAAACCAATCTTTCAAGTTGTTTTGGTATCGTTAGGATGCGGCTTTCATTGCTGCATGAACAGCTTCTTGGAGCATTGACTTTTGGGTCGGATCAATCAGTCGACCTTGTTGATCAAAAGCTCGGTATGCATTGGGAACAACAACTTGCTGCTGAAGGACCGTCCCGCCGATATCTTTGATAATTTCCTTTAAATGCACCAAACCTCTTGCTCCTCCCCCTGAACCCGGTGAAGCACTCATGATCACAAATGTTTTGTCTTTAAAAGCCGCGCGTGAAGAACGTCCCTCTTCACTTCTTGATGCCCAGTCAATTGCATTTTTTAGCACAGCAGATACCGAACAATTATATTCGGGTGAAGCAATCAAAATCACATCGCTTTGGATCATCAATGCGCGCAACTGTTGAGCTTTTTCCGGCATTCCCTCGCTTATCTCAAGATCACCGTCATAAAAAGGCATCGCATATTCCTTTAGATCGATCTCAATCACAGTTCCTCCGGATTGAGACGCCCAATATGCAGCTTCAGTGACCAACTTTTTATTCAAAGACTCGTTTCTGGTGCTGCCAGAAATCGCCAGTACGTTCTTCTCAGCGCAAAGATTTGCAGATACAAAAGTTAGTAAAACAAAAATCCATTTTTCCATAAAATTTCCTAAGTAAAATCTTGATGGAAGAAGTATATTTTTCTCCATCTATTATGACAATGCAAATATTATTATTATAAAATCTCAGTCGTGTCTATAACTGGCGTTGTTGCAAAAATAGCTGCGGAAAGGTACTTCGTTTTCACTGTGTGAGTCATTTGTAAACTGCTATTCTATTTCTGCAAAAAAAATTACAGATTTACAGTTCTTAGATCAAGCTGAGAAGTGTCTCTCCGCAGCTATTTTTGCAATAATGCCGATTATCGTCAGAAATATTTTCATTATTAACCTCGGTGGGGTAATGTAGAAGTTCATGATTGCGTTATCAACTTACTTATATCAATTCTTTCAATGTCGACCGAATCCTCCAATCTCTAAACTTCCTAATGAAACTCTCATCAAGATATTTTCTTATTTACCACCTAACGATGTTTTACACTGCAGAATGGTCTGTCGCAAATGGGAAAATGTAGCTGCCGACAATCAACTTTGGAAAGAGCACGCTCAACAAAGACTAAGAGAAAACAAGCTTCCTGTGCTCAAGAGAGTGGGCGTTTCATGGTTTACCGTTTTTCAATATGCAGACTCAGTACGAGATCTAGCCACTTCAATCATCTACAACCGTCAGTTTTGCTGTCAGAGCCAATCAAGAATTGAGCGCTATGATGAAGAAGATGGGCGGAGGCGGTGGTATAATTCCCTTGACTCTAGGCAACTGGATAAATGGACAAGCTTAATAGGTCCTCATAATGAGCTATTTTTTAATCCACCCCCTGTTAGATACGGCAATCATACTTTTTTCATTAGAGGAAGCGACGTCATCGTTAAATCTCTAAACGGCGAAGAAAAATCGTTAACGGGAAATGGCAAACCTATCTTTGCAATGGACGTTTTTGACATTTACATCTTTGCCTATACTGCAGAAAACTTCCTTATTCAGTGGAAGTATCAGACAGGTGAAAAAATTATCATTAATATTTCTGAAAAAATGGATTTGCCTAATTGCCGATATACTCTTCTTCCTAATTCATATCCGCAATCTAATCCATTAGCATTTGTAAATATTAAAAGAAATTTCGATATCGATATAGACGATGGCTTCGTCCGCATAATACAAACTCTAATACCTGTTAATAAACTTATACAATTCGATATCAAATATCCGATTTCCGATGACACTAAGGTCTACGTAGGACATGATCCACATATAGCATTCAAACACCATAAACACGAGAACAGGTACTACTACGTCACAAACGATGAAGTATATAGCTTCTATCGTGACTATCACATGAAATCAAAGCGCTGGCTGATCCACTACATACAAAGAAAAAAAGTTTTTGATCGTTCCAGAGAACAGATTATTGCAAGCTGTCATCACAATGGAACACTTACGCTCTTTACTCATAGAGCAAGCAATCAAGAATATCGTGAATATCTTTCAAAATCATTCCGTCGCAGTTCATTAGCGGAGCCCAATTCAATAGTTAAAGCAATTTCGTGCATAGCTATGCAGCTCTTCAAAATCTCTTCCATATTCTTCACGGGAATAAATGTTCATTTTATAGATCTAAAAACTGGATCCTTATTATGTACACGAAAGATTAACGAAATCTACGAATCCGTTTTCACCATCAACAAACTCGTTTTTTCTTACGATGAACCTGATAACAAGATGGTCGTCCGCAATCTAGAAACTGGTACACAAACTGATATCGATGAATTTTATTCCATCGAGAAAGATATGACTTTACCTGAGGAGTCCTTACAAAAGGTCTTTAAAGTCATTGATAAGGAGAAAACCGAACTACCGTCAAGCAAACGATCCTGGGGACGTTCGATTCACTAAAACAATCGACACGCTAAACAGACTAAAGAAACGATCTTAACATCACCGTTTTTGGTTTCCTTTAGGACAATCCTTTCTCACCCTCAAAATCAGCGTCCGCCCAAGTCAAATACATGATCTCTCATCGACACATACCAGTAGAAAAAGCAAGTACCGCTATCAAATAAATAGACTTGTTTGCGCTCGCTTTACATGCATCAAACAACTTTTTCACATTCATCATCATCAAGTCTTTATTATTAAAAACTGACAGCTTTTGAAGCTTGCTGTGACAAAAATGTGACAAATTGAGGTCCTGAGAGGTTTTGTGTGAAAAAAGAAAACCCTCTAAACCATTTGGCCTAGGAGGGTTAGATACTGCCTGAAAAGGGAATCGAACCCCCGACCTTCGCATTACGAATGCGCTGCTCTACCATCTGAGCTATTCAGGCTTAGAGGATTAAGATAGCTTATGCGTTCTTTTTCAAGCAACTTAGAAAATGTCTGCTCAAAATATCCAAACGCATGTTCACACAACTCGGAGTCCAATATCTCTGATAATCGCTCACAAATTGACGGACCTGTCACATTCGCAATCATCACGTCAATGATCTGTTCCACGGTTCGCTTTTGCTCCGCTTTTTCCTTGATCAACTCCGTAACTATGGCAAAACTGTCAGCAGCATAATCTTTCTCAATAAAGTCGCTATAAACGCCAAGCACAGCAATTTTTTTCAAAGCTATTTGTTGAATTTCATCAGTTTTGATCACTCGTGCCATTATTAAAGAGTCTTCAAACTTTAAACATTCCATCTTCTTGCAAATTAATTGTAATAAATTCTTGTCTCGAATATTTTCATCAGGCTCCGATAAAATCCGAACAATTTCTCCATTATCTTCAAAACCACTATATGAATAACCTGTTTTCATTGCCCGTATTTCAGCTTCAAAATCACTAATCTCCTCAAGAGATAGACCACTTTTCTTCATGTAATAATTGTACATGGTAAGTATACGGGTACTAAACCAAGTGGTTGTAGATTTCGCTGCCGCATGTTGAAAGAATAAGTGGTCGCATGTTGACAATATCGAAGAATCCGCTGCCCAAATAGCCGTCGGATCCACTGAAAATGTCGGGGTCGAAGCCTTCTCTAAGTGAATACGCAACGATTTTTTAATCTCTGCACGATAGCTGCAAAACCCTTGCTCACGATCATAATAATTGATGACTTTTCCTAGCGTCTTGCACATCTCTTCACATGAAAGCTCTTGCAACATTCTCATAAAAATCGCATTAGTAGTATCCTTCCTTAAATCTTCATCAGCAATCGATTGCACTAAATCAATGTCTAACCTGTTTAAAGCAAGATGTGCAAATGCCTTTGAACGAATTGAAGGTGTTTGAATAGCATGCGCAAGGAGAAACTGAAGCTTTTCGTTATTGAGCTCCGAAATTTTAAGGAATAAGCTCTGATCAAGTTCACTCTTCGGTGTATTTAACACCAAATTGACAACATCTTTCTCGTATTGACCAGAAAGCCCTTCGACTTTAAAACAATATTCAATTAGATGAACTTGTTGCTCATATCGAGCCAACCTGCCAGTCAATTTTTTTAAACGATTTTTCAATTGAGCCGGCGTTCTACCGCAAGGATCTTGCCTCAACGCTTTCTGCAGACTTAAACGCTCTCTCAACAGTGTTAAATACCTTCTAGGAATCAGTTCCTGATTGGGGGGCAAATCACAACTCGAAAAATACCGCGCCAATATATCCTCTCTGGGCACCCCTTGAAATGTAGATGAATGACCAACCATGATGCACTCCGAAATATTTTTCGAGGCATCGTACAAATGAATCAACTATTTGTAAAGCGGATTTACATAAGCATCGAGATTTGAGCGGACACATACTTTTCAACCAAATACTCGCGAATTCCAGTCGGCCCTCCTTCGCGGCCAATACCGGAATGACGAATTCCCCCAAACGAAGCTTGCGCAGTGCTAAGGAAAGGATCGTTTAGCCCTACCATCCCATACTGCAACTCTTCAATGGCTCGATGAGCAATCGCCATGTTCCGCGTAAACAGATAAGACGCCAACCCATAGTCTCCAGCATTGGCCATGCTGATCCCCTCGTCAACAGCGGTAAAAGGAATAAGCGCCGCAACAGGACCGAAAACCTCTTCAGTAAAAATACGCATCACTGGCGTCACGCCAGAAAGCACCTGCGCTTCGTTAGGCTTATCACTAAGAAGATTACCTGTGGCGCCAAGATCTAAAGCATCCGCAACACAGCCTGTTACCTTTTCAGCAGAAACAGGATGCAATACACTGCTCAGCTGAGTCTGCTCATGACGAGGATCCCCGACAATCAGCTCTTTGGCTTTTTCAGTAAATTGCTCGACAAACTCTTCATAAATGGTACTCTGTACAAAAATACGGTTTGCACAGATGCAGGTCTGGCCGGTGTTACGAAATTTTGTAGCGATGCTCCCTTCAACAGCTTGTTCCAAAGGTACGTCATCAAAGACAAGAACGGGGGCATTCCCGCCAAGCTCCATCGTGATCTTCTTCATTGTCTTAGCCGATTTTTCATATAGATACTTTCCCACTTCACAGCTTCCGGTGAAGGAGATCTTTCTGACGATGTTCGAATCCAAAAGCGCACTGCCAATCGCCTGTTCATCGCCAACCACAATATTCATCACCCCATTAGGAATCCCTGCCAGACGGCAGATCTCGCCGATCACCAATCCGCAGACCGGCGTTTCAGGACTGGGCTTCATCACAACACTGCACCCAGCAGCCAGCGCAGCGGCAATCTTCCTGGCAGGCATCGCCAAGGGAAAATTCCATGGAGTAATGACACCACACACACCAACAGGCTGGTATCGGATGCTTAGCTCTTTGTTGGTAAATTGAGAGGGGATGGTCATGCCGTAGATGCGCTCAGCTTCACCGGCAAACCAATCAAAAAATCCGGCTGCGTAGTTAACCTCTTTTCGCGACTCGCAGATCGGCTTACCCATCTCCATGGTGATCAGCTCAGCAAGCTCTCCTTCTCGTGAATGGATGATTTGTGCAACCTCACGGAGGCAACGGGCACGCTGTGGCGCGGATGTTGCTTTCCAAACGAAAAATGCCTCCTGAGCGACAGCAATAGCTGCCTCAGCCTCTTCGCGACCTCCATAAACGATCTCGTGATATGGCGCCTGCGTGACAGGGCTCACTAGTGTTTCTCTCTTGCCGCCGTCTACAGCGAACGCTCCGGCAATATAACTTCCCACGACCTCATTGTGTATCAGCTCTTGCATCGCCGCTCCTCCTCCGTTATAAAGGCACCATTGGAATCCATACGCAGAAAAAAAGCAATGATCGAACGAGAACAAGATGGAATACGCTGGCTGGAGTTCACCCTGCTTGCCGACTGCCCCAAAATCAGGCACGCTGTCTTCATGAGACAGGGAGGACACAGCAACGGCGACTTCGGCAGCCTCAACTTCAGCTACAGCGTAGGAGACCGGAATGAACATGTTGACGCCAACTACGCGACTGCCAAAAGCATCCTAAACTGGGACCGTCTTGTACGCGGAAAACTGGAACATGGTAGCCGTGTTCTTGCCATCAATTCCTCCACAGAAGCGCTCATAGGGCCTTGCGATGCACTGGCAACGCAAATTCCGGGACAAGCGCTCTGCATGACCCATGCAGACTGCCAGGCAGCGATTCTCTATGACCCCGTCAAGCATGCGGTGGTGAATATCCATTCGGGCTGGCGTGGCAATGTCAAAAATATCTATAGCGAAGCGGTCGCTTTCATGAAAAAACACTACTACAGCAGTCCGACAGACATCCTCGCCTGTATCTCTCCCAGCCTCGGACCGGAACACGCGGAATTCGTCAACTACAAAACGGAATTTCCAGAGCCATTTTGGGATTTTCAAATTCGAGAAAACTACTTCAATCTATGGGAAATCGCCCGCTGGCAGCTTTCTGAAGCCGGTATCAGCAAACACCACATAGAAATCGCAGAAATCTGCACCTTCGCCAATCCAGACAATTGGTTTTCCTACCGAAGAACTCCCGTCAGCGGACGCCACGGCACCTTCGCTCTGCTTGCACAATAATTATCACGTTATGTAAAAGCCTATTCAAACCCTAACTAGGAGGGAAATCATGCATACTAATGTTTTATCGAATACTACCCCGCGTGCAGTAACTATCGAAGAGCTCTTCTCTTGTGGCATGCAAAAGGAACTCCCAAATCTAACGCCTGAACAGTATGCTTTTATTCTAGGTCAATTTAAGGTCGTCAAGGAAGCGATGAGCAAGCTCGCAGAACAACTGCCTTTTCCAAGCGCTATCTGTGCCCAAAAACAAATATCTGAAGCCTCCATTATATGGCCAGGCAACAAAATCATCGAAGAAATCAGTACGCTTACTGATACCGAACTCTGTACAAAAATTATAGATAATCCAGAATATTATATCTTCGTGGCAAATGAATGTGCCAAGCCTGATAATAAAAGACGATCCGGTCCTCACTTAGGGTTTATCCCTCCTTTAGAAAAAGTTAATGAAACTCATCAAAGGATAGGTGAAGCCTTAAAAACCCTCATCAAATGTGAATGCGAAAACATCACCTTGCCGATGCTGAGAGAGCTTCAATGGAACAAGTGGGTTGAATTTAAAGCTCATCAGCTTTCTCAAGCACCCAGCTGTGTCTCGGAACTTTTAGTATTGAAATCTACCAACAACGACCTCGGAAACTGCACGGTGACCTTGAAAGATCCCAAGTCCTATACCGAATGGCTTCAGAAAGGTAATGTGGATGTATTCCATATTCAGCACAGATTTTCAAATATGATCTTTTTCTATATGGAAAAGCAAAATATGACTTTCAGCGGGAAGCCGGACCTAAAAGCGCTCGATCCTCTTTTCGAGGACGCTAAGACTATGGAAGACAAAAACTATGCGAAAGCCCTTGCTATATGGGTCGACAACAAATTTCAATTTTGCAGCCATCAACCTTATACAAAAGGCCTAAAGCTCCAAGAGATTTATTTGGAACTTGCGAAACGCATCTCAGAGGAATACGACATTCAAGCACTGCTAGAGACATATAACAAAAGTTACAACAGCGAGTCAAAGGCAGAGGCCAACTAAAACACCCTGACTCTAGGCCACGCCTCATTGAGGCATGGCCTAGCTTAACAGCTTTCTCCATCCAATAACGGAGATTGTATGAATTCACAATATAATGAGCCACTTGCAAAATTAGTTGGGTGTGGTTTTCTAGCAATTTCTTGGCTCACAAAGGGCGGAGTTCGAAGCAAACTGATGACAGTTTACGAGAACGAGCAAGAAGAGAGACGAAAAATTGCAGGAAAAACGCCTCAAATAATTTTGCAAGTGGCTCATACGTACAAAAAATATTTTTATTTTAAAAACTGACAGCAATTTTCACTGTGTTCTTGCAAAGAAATGCCGTTTTAGAGATACTTTATGCTAATTACGCGCCTGTAGTTCAATGGTAGAACAGTAGCCTTCCAAGCTACGAGTGTCAGTTCGATTCTGATCAGGCGCTTTACCACCTATCGAGACCGCCTGACGCTTCGCTTTCATCGACACCTACTCCAATAACAGTGAAATTTAAGTGCCACGCGGTCTCGATAAGGGTAAAACAAAAGAAAATTTGAATATAAACCAAGACCGAAATCTTACAAAAGTAAGATGCCGACGTCAAAAACTAAGAGGGACAAGGCTTGGCTACTACAACATCCCAAGACGAAGTCATTTCCATTAAGGAACTACTAGAGTCCGGTGCCCATTTCGGCCACCAGACACGCCGCTGGAACCCAAAGATGAAACGCTTCATCTTTGAAGAACGCAATGGTATCTACATCATCGACCTTGCGAAAACATTGCAACAGATCCGCGAAGCTGTCGAAGTCGTCAAACAGACAGTCGCTAACCACAAATCAATCCTATTCGTAGGCACGAAGAAACAAGCAAAAGCTGTCGTCGGCGAACTCGCTGAACAGTGCGGCGAATTCTTCGTTTGCGAGCGCTGGCTCGGCGGCATGCTGACCAACCTCTCAACAATCCGCCAGTCGATCAAAAAACTCGAGCGCATCGAGAAAAAGATCTCAACAGGTTCCGAAGACCTGACAAAGAAAGAGCTGTCCCTGCAAACAAAACTGCAGATGAAGCTAGAGAAAAACCTCTGCGGCATCCGCTCCATGCGTAAACCGCCAGGACTGCTGATCGTTGTCGACCCTAGCAAAGAACATATCGCCGTTGCCGAAGCCAACAAGCTGGGCATTCCGGTGATGGCCCTTGTCGATACCAACTGCGATCCAGATCCGATCGAGTACGTGATTGCCTGTAACGACGACGCCCTAAAGAGCGTGAAACTGATCTTGCAAGCACTCGCTAATGCGATCATCGAAAAGAAAAACGAGATGCAGATCGGCATCAGCAAAGGCGACGAGAGCAACGAAGAGATCGAAGGCTTCATCAGCGGCGCTGTTGAAGAGCTGGAAATCAGCAAAGAGGAGGCTTAATCTATGGCAACAACTATTTCTGTCGACTTGATTAAAAAATTGCGCGACCGTACCGGCATCGGCATGGGCGACTGCAAAAAAGCTCTGGAAGAAACCGGCGGCGACATCGAAGGCGCCATCGACTACCTACGTAAAAAGGGCATGGCCTCAGCAGCGAAAAAAGAAGAACGCGCCACTAACGAAGGCAAAATCGGCTTCTTCGAAACCGCCGATACCATCGGTATTGTCGAAGTTAACGCCGAAACAGACTTCGTCGTGCAAAACGACCGCTTCCAAGAATTCGTCGACCAGATCGCCGAAGAGGTAGCGATGACAAAGCCTGCCGACCTAGAAGCATTCATGCAGCAAAAATTCTCGAAAGAGAGCGGCATGACAATTGACGAGTACCGCGCAACGATCATCCAAACGATCGGAGAAAACATCCAGATCCGCAGAATCCTGGTAATACCAAAGACCAGCGACAAATCTGTCGGCGTCTACTCCCACATGGGCGGTAAGATCCTGACGACTGTCGAGATCAGCGGAGCAAGCAGCGAGGAAGAACTGGCAAAAAATATCGCGATGCATGTCGCAGCTGCCAGCCCGGAATTCCTCTCTCCGGATACCGTTCCTGCAGAAGCGATCGCGCGTGAAAAAGAGATCGGCCGCGAACAAGTTAAGGGCAAGCCTGAGCATGTGATGGAAAAGATCCTCGAAGGCAAGGTTGCTGCATTCATGAAGGAAAGCTGCCTCACAAATCAGCCATACATCCGCGACGACAAACTAAGCGTCTCGCAGGTGGTGGAGCAGCGTGCCAAAGAAGGCGGCAAAGCACTGACAATCACCAGCTTCAACCGCTGGTCGATCGGCCAGTAAGCGCCATACTCAAACGTCCACAGTACAAGCCTCGGCGATTGCACCCAATCGCCGAGGCTTGCCTATATAGGCGAAAAGCACTAAACTAAAGCACAATTGCTACTTTTTTTATCGATACCGTCATGAAATACAAACGCGTCCTACTCAAACTGTCCGGTGAAATGCTCATGGGCAAACAAGCATATGGCATCGACTTCGACGCATGCCAGCAAGTGGCACAGTCGATACAAAAAATGCACAACGACGGTATCGAGATCGGCATCGTCATCGGCGGCGGCAACATCTTCCGCGGCATCAACCTCCGCGAAACAGCCATGCAACGCACACCCGCCGACCACATGGGAATGCTAGCGACCATGATCAACGGAATAGCTCTGCAGCAGGCACTTGAGTCTGTAGGCTGCCACGCACAAGTGATGAGCGCCATCGACTGCCCTCGCGTCGCCGAAAGATTCAACTGGGCTCACGCCCGCGAAGCTCTCAATAAAGGCATCGTCCTGGTCTTTACGGGCGGAACGGGAAACCCCTACTTTACCACCGATACCTGCGCCGCACTGCGAGCAAGCGAGATCGACGCCGACATTCTACTTAAAGCTACTAAAGTCGACGGCGTCTACGACAAAGACCCAATCAAACATCAAGACGCCGTTCGCTACGAAGAAATCAGCTACAAGCAAGTGCTCTCCGAAGAGCTGAAAATCATGGACAGCACTGCAATCGCCCTCTGTCAGGAAAATAACCTGCCGATTCTGGTCTTCAACATGAATCGCTTGGGCAACCACTCTATTAAAGAAATTATTTTAGATAAAACCCACAGAACCTTAGTCAAAGGGGATTAAAATCATGGACATCAAAAAAAATGTTGAAAATGGCATGAACGCCGCTATTGAACACCTGGAAAAAGAACTTAACAGCATCCGTACAGGACGCGCCAACCCTGCGATCCTCGACGGCGTCAGAGTCTCCGTCTACGGAACAGAGATGGGCATCAAAGATATCGCATCCATTACCGCTCCCGAACCGCGCACGATCCAAATCACGCTATTCGATAAAAGCAACGTAGACGCGACCGCTAAAGCGATCCAAACATCAGACCTCGGCATGATGCCCAACGTCGACGGCTCGATCATCCGCATCACCATCCCGGCAATGGATCAAGACCAACGTGTGAAAATGGCAAAAAAATGTCATGAATTTGGCGAACAAGGAAAAATCAGCATCCGCCATGAGCGTGCCGAAGGCAACAAAACTGCACGCAAAGAGAAAGCCGATGGCAATATCAGCGAAGATCTCGAAAAAAAACTTGAGAAAGAGATTCAAGACCTGACAGACAAATACTGTAAAAAATGTGACGAACTAACAAAGGCGAAAGAAAAAGAGATTATGACCATTTAAGCGTTGCGGAAAATTCGCCTAAACGGTAATATTAAAGCTCCTTACGCAAGTGAGGAGCAGAATGGCCCCATCGTCTAGTCAGGCCTAGGACACCGGATTTTCATTCCGATAACAGGGGTTCGAATCCCCTTGGGGTCAATAAATGAGTCTTTAGCTCAGTCGGTAGAGCATCTCACTTTTAATGAGAGGGTCGATGGTTCGAGTCCATCAAGACTCATTTCCTTTTTCATTCCCAACACATTACACTCACACCATCCATAGTTTACAATTATTGCTTGATTCAACACAATGAGGGTATGTCAGAACCCTCTAAAGAGCACCTACCCGACCGTCCACTGGAGTGCAGCGAGTGCAAAAAAGCGCTAACGGTACGCTATTCGGAAATCATTGGTAATCAGGTCAATGAGGTAATGATGTGCGCAGATTGCCCTGTACTGAAACGTAAGCTTCGTGGCGCCCCCACACCGCAGCAACAAGACAAAGAACAGATCGCCGGCCTCGCCTGTGGCGACTGCGGCACAACTCTTGAATCACTGCAAGTTGGCAACCCCCTAGGATGCAGCCACTGCTACGAAGTATTTGATGAAGTGATCCTTGCGGAGCTGCAAGCCGCTGATAAGCTGCCGCCGCGCGTTGCAAAGCCAAGAAAATCGATCCCTATTCATATTGGCCGCGCTCCCGGTGAGACGATTGAGATCAGCCCAACACTCAAATTATTAGCGCTTAACGAAGCGCTCGACGAAACCCTCAAACGAGAGGACTACGAGCAAGCGGCACTCCTTCGCGATCAGATCAACGCACTACAAGAGAACACGGAAGGCGGCGATGGCAAAGAAAAATAGCTGCACGGACCTACTCGCAAAAAAGAACCCTTGGCAGGATAGCGACAATAAGATCTGGCTCGCCTCGTCGATTACCCTCTTCCGCAATCTGGAGAAATTTAACTTTCCAGGAAAGCTTAATTCAGAAAAACGCAATACCATCATTGACTTGATCAGCAAAGAGTTACTCAAGATAAAGGATCTTAATAGCCCCGTCATCACTCGCGCCGAGGAAATGACACCTATAGATAAAGAGTTCCTAATGGAGCACTTTCTCAGCACTGAAGTATTCCAACAAGCGCACGCGGGTGAAGCTTTCTGTTTGGATAGCAGCGCCACTTTTATGGCATCGATCAATATGCTGGATCACCTGCACTTCACACTCATCGAATACCACGGCGAATTAGAAAATGCCTGGAATAATCTGATCAAAGTGGAAACAAAGCTCGGAAAAACAATCCAATATGCGTTTTCACCAAGGTACGGTTTTCTCACAGCAGACGCAACAAACTGCGGCACAGCAATGAAAGTCGCCGTTTTCCTGCAGCTGCCCGCATTGATCCATTCGGAAAAAATCGACGAGATTCTCCAACAGCATACAAATGAAAACTTCGAGATCACAGGTCTCCATGGCAGCCCGACAGAGATTGTCGGCGACATCATAAAAATTCAGAATAATTATACTCTTGGTCTAACCGAAGAAAACAATATCTCTGCTGTCCGCAACCTGACAACAAAGTTGATGCTTGAAGAAAATAGCGTGCGCTCGCATACCAAACAAAATGAAAGCGCAGACATGAAAGACCGCGTCAGCCGCGCTTACGGCATCTTAATGCATTCATACCAGATCGAAGCAATAGAAGCACTTAACGCACTAAGCCTCATTAAACTTGGTGTTGACTTCAACTGGATTGAAGGAGTCTCCATCAAAGAACTCAACGAACTATTTTTCAACTGCCGCCGCGCGCACCTTCTTTGCCAAGCAAAAGAGGAGTTTCCTCAAGAGAAACTACCACACCAGCGAGCGGAATTTATTCACAACGCCTTGAAAAAAGTGAAGCTGAAAATCTAGTGGAAAAGAAGGGCGTCGCTGTCAATCTCCTCCAGCATCTCTACCTTGTCGATCACCTTGCTCCAATCACGACCATTATGGATATTCCCATGATTACTACGGATCGGTGGCTGACTGAGCAAACACAACACTACTACCCCGATGTCGACGTCATTGAAATCGATGAGCTTTCACTAGAATACCTTGCCGACAACTACGATGTCCTTTTCATGTCCGATCTTGTCAACCGTAAGCTCTTTTACGAAAAGTTCGCTCCATACAATAAGGTCATGCGCAACGTTCATATCCCGCACGGCTACTCGGACAAAAGCCATTACCTCATGCGGGCAGCTCTGGAAGATATCCCTCTGATCTACGGACAGCAAATGCTGGACATGATAGCCAATAGCGACTACGCCGATGCTCTATTTCAATACGTGGTTTGTGGCAACTTCCGCTACACCTACTACAAACGACACCACCAATTTTTTGACGATATCGTTGCCAACGAAGTACTTGCTCGATTCCCCAAAAAACAAACGACTATTCTCTATGCACCGACATGGCTGGACAATGAGCAGTCGACCTCTTTCTTTAAAGATGCCGCCCCGATCCTTGACAACCTCCCAAACTCCTACAACATGATCGTTAAACTGCACCCCCTCTTACGCCTTAATCCGCGCAGATTGGATCCGATTCTCGACCGCTATAAAAACAAAAAAAATATCCAGTTTCTCATCGACTTCCCCCTCATCTATCCTCTTCTGCAATATGCCGATATCTACCTCGGCGACATGTCATCGCTGGGATATGACTTCCTCATCTTCGATAAACCGATGTTTTTTCTAATAGAAAAACCCTCGCCTCTAACACAATGCGGCATCCTGACCACACCTGAAACTTTCTATAAAAAAATTGACAGCAGCAACGCGTACACAAATGCAAGAAAACGGCTATATCAATATACTTTCGGCGACGAAAAATCCTTCGCAGAGATCAAACAAGCTATTATCGCTGAATATAATAAAGATCCCGACCGGAGAGTTATGACACCCACTGACTGATTAGAGCGTTAGCACGCTCAAGGTCTTCAGGGAAGTCGACTTCGCAACACTCATCCAGTCCGACTTCCAACGCAGTAACAGCAACACCACGATCGATACAGCTCTGTACGCCTTTTTCAAAATAATCACCAGCAGAGCACTCACTCAATGCCTCACGCAAACAGTCCAGATCACCGGATCGGAAGATATTGATTCCCAAAGCTTCCCCCTCAGCCTCTCTCACCCGTTTAGAGACCTCGACAATCAATCCTCGTTCATCTGTACGGTACTTGACTTCCTCATCTCCAACCTGCCCGACATTGACGACCATTCCACTGCCGTCGCAAGAAACGACTTTCTTCAGTATTTCAGAACGAAAAACAACATCGCCATTAAGCCACATCACATCGCCCTGTACCTTTTCCAACGCTCGCAACAAGCTTTTACTCGTATTTTCTTCAGCAAACTGCGGATTTTCTACATACACTAGATGAGGATATGCCTCCTCTATCAACTCCTTACGATAACCAACAACAACAACAATCTCATTTACATAAGCACTTAAGTTTTCCAATTGCTGCTGTAATATGCTCTTGCCATTGCTAAGCAAAGTCATCGGCTTAGGGGTGTCGCCATTCCCTAGCCGGCTGCCCATTCCTGCTGCTAAAATGATCGCTTTCATGTACTTACCTTGCGAGTTTTTGCGTTTTCTGTCAAATTTAAGCGAGGGGCTGCGCGCCCCTCGCGCTCCCGCGGCAAGGGAGCAGGGCCCCCTTGCATCCCCGATTTGGTTGCGCGGGAGAGGGATGGTGTGGGATTGCTTGAGGTCGGTGGTTTGTCTGCTGCTACGCAGCAAACAAACCGGACGCATCGCGGTTGTCAAAGACAACCGCGAAACTACGGAGGAATGATGAGAGAATTTCAAGGAGTGGCTGTCAACCTCCTACAACAAATGCACTATGCTGACCATCTAGCGCCAATCAGCGTGATGATGGATGTGCCGATGCTATTTGTCGATCCCGATGAGGAGGAAGCTTGCAAACGCTATTATCCCGATATTACAACAATAAGTATCGACTTCGCCGACTTCTCCCCGGAATACCTCATCGCTAACTACAATACTTTTTTCATGTCCGACCTCTGGGATCGTGATGTACTGAAAGAGAAATTCGCTCCTCTAGAGAAGAGGTATGGGAAAAGAGTACGTAATGTCCACGTCCCCCACGGCTTCTCCGACAAGGGCTACTACCTTCTGAAATCGGCAAGGGAAGATATCACACTGATCTACGGACAGAATATGCTGGATTTGATCGCCAGTGAAGGCTATTTGCAGGAACTGCAAAGTTACGTAATCTGCGGCAACTACCGCTACACCTACTACAAGATGCATGAGGAGTATTTCGACAACCTTGTCAATGAGGAGGTACTGTCACGTTTTGCCAAACAGCAGACCACCATCATCTACGCTCCTACATGGCTGGATATCGAAGAGTCTACTTCATTCTTCGACGGCGCCGATGCCATTCTCGCCAACCTCCCTGACAACTACAATCTCATCGTCAAGCTGCACCCTCGTCTTGAAGAAGACGATACCGTCCGCTACTATCAGATCACCGGCAAATATGAAGGTCGTAACAACATCACTTTTGTTTCCAACTTCCCCGTTATCTATCCGTTATTGAAGCACAGCGATATCTATATCGGAGACATGTCGTCGATCGGTTACGACTATCTTGTTTTCAACCGCCCCATGTTCTTTCTAAACAAAGAACAGCGTAACCCGAAGATGGACCGCCGTGCCTTGCTATACCTCTGCGGCATCCCCATCGTTCCCGATCAATACAGCAACATTTACACTCATATGGAAGCCAACCTATCCACCGACGCCGAGCGTTTTTCCTCCGTCCGCGAACAAATGTACACCTATACCTTCGGCGCTTCTCTTCCTTTCTCAACCATCCGCGACAACATCCTTACTGCCTGTGCTACCGAGCCCAAGTGGCATGCCAAGCGTCCCATAGAAAAGACCGACTGATCTCCGAGGTTGTCGTAGACAACCTCGCTGCGTCCGGTTTGTTTGCTGCGCAGCAGCAGACAAACCACCGACCTGCAAGCACACCCACACCACCCCTCTCCCGCGCAACCAAATCGGGGATGCAAGGGGGCCCTGCTCCCTTGCCGCGGGAGCGCGAGGGGCGCGCAGCCCCTCGCATATTAGCGTTCTACGATAGGAAGCATCAAATGCGAAGCGTGCGTACCGCCGACATGGATCGCATTCGTAGCGACATCGGCAGGTTCGTTATGTTTTGTGAGAATTCCTAGATTATGATTTTTTTCGTATCTCGGATAGTTAGAGCTTGAAACTGAGAGACGAATGCGATGACCTTTGGCAAAGACGAGACTTGTTGACCAAAGGTCGAAGTTTAAGGGAATAACCTGTTGCGGAGTGTTATTTTTTTTCAAGGTACCGGTTCTGACAGCAGCATCTGATATAAGAATGCTGCGCCCGTCAGGGTAGACATCACAGAGGCGGATGATCACATCGGTGTCTGCGTGTGTTGAAGAAATGAAAAGTTTCGCGTGGAGGCGTCCTGTGACTTCCGTATCTTGATTTAGAGGTTGTGAAGTAAAAGCGTATACATCGCTACGACTTTCGATCTCCTGCTGGTCCATTGGTCCTGATTCAATGAAAAGATTACGTCCGCCACGGGTAGGAACATGGTCATTGGGATCGTAGTCGTAAACAAAGATCTCCGACTCTGTTGATTGTTTGTCCGTTGTGAGCGTCATGTCCTTGGTAAGATAAAAAGCAGTCTGAGTGGAGGGCGGCGGCCAAGAGGCTGCCGAGTGCCAGACATTCCCTTTCGACGGCGAGCCATCGAGGGGTCCCATCGTGTAATACATCACCGAGGGAAGATCATCGATATTGTTCTCCTCGCCCTTCAAATAGTAAGCAAACCAATTCTGCGGAAGATACTCCATCGGCATCTGCTGTGCGTTCGCAGGCACTTCAAAGTCTCCTAGCTTCATTGTTGACGGCCAGAAGTGTGTCCATGGCCCTATGACCAGCTTTTGCTTTCCGCGCGCGCCGTCGCCGCCATGTTCTTGCAGCTGAGTGAAGTTATCGATAGTCCCTTGCACGAAGATATCGTACCATCCGCTATAATGCATTGCAGGAACGCACACCTGGTCGGCTCTTTTGATCGCATCGAATGCATCCCAAAACGCATTGTAGTAAGGCTGGTTGCGCATGTAGCTGAGATGACTGGGATCGCGCGCATAATATCCCATCCACGATTCCACTTGCGCCTTGAGGAACTGTCCACCGTTGAAGACTGCGTAATGATAGAGACTTCCCGGAGCGACGCCAATATATTGACATTTCAACGATGGCGGCGCCGTCGGCGCCATCATCTGCTGCGTGATCCCTGACTGCGAAAAGCCGATCGTTCCGATTTTCCCGTTAGTATAAATGCTACTCGCCAGCCATTCGACGGCATCGTAACCATCGCGCTCGACCCCCCAGCCGTCGGCCCAAAAAGGTATGGTTTTACCTTCGGGGTCAATAGCACTTCTGGTGTCTTGGATGGCAACGCAATATCCGAGCTTTGTCAGGTGGGCGTATTCTCGCCACGGAAATGCTTTGCGCCCAGCTGTGCTTCGCAAGAGAATGCAAGGAAGTCCCTTTGCTTGCATGTCGGGCAGGTAGATGTCTGTAGGAAGTTCGGTACCGTCGCGCATCGGCACCATGATAGTAAAGGCGGGGATAGGCTCGTCACCCGCAACTAGCGGCTGAACGAAGATAGATAAGGCAACTAAAAATAGGGTAAACGGTCGCATATCACTCCACCTAAGGGGCCGCAAAATGCGGCCGGCTTATTATGCTTTCGCAGCGCGTGCAGCCATGCGCGACTTGGTGCGGCTTGCGGTATTCAGCTTGATGATACCACGCTTTACGCCTTTGTCGAGCATGCTGTATGCGTCGTTAAGTTTTTCTTTTACAGTTGTCGGATCAGTAGTGCCAACAGATTCGTTGAAACGGCGGATAGCAGTGCGCATTTCCGATTTGAACGACTTATTGACCGCACGTTTTTTCGAGTTTTGTATATCGCGCTTTAGTGCTGTAGGGCGCTTGGTTTTCTTTTTTTCGCCGGAGTCTTTAGCCATATTTCCTCTAAGGTTAAATATTTGTATACTAAAAGTATGACAAGTATACCCGGAAAAGCATAATAGGTCAAATCGTAATTAGGTGTTTGAATGGTAATGTCCGATCGCGTATCATTCATAGTTATGCAATACCATGTTCCTCATTCCATGACACTTATCGATGCGCTGGCACATCTGTCACCGAACAGCTCGCGAACGACGCTTCGCTCCTGGTTGAAAACCGAGCGCGTTGCTGTCGACGGCGCCATCTCAAAGATTGCCAACACCCCGCTAGAAGCAGGCCAGCTTGTCGAAGTAAACGCTAAGCGCAATGTTATCGAAGGCGGCATCGAGCTCTTGTATGCTGATGATGACCTGATCGTTATCAACAAACCCGCCGGCCTACTTAGCGTAAAAACAAATTTTGACACCGAAAATACTGCTCATGCGATCTTAAAGCGCCACTTTCGCCCAAAAAAAGTGCACGTAGTGCATCGTCTTGACCAGGAGACCTCGGGCGTCATGCTTTTTGCCCTTAACGAAAAATCCCTAGACGAGTTAAAAAGAATATTTGAAAAACATGATATCGACCGCAATTACTGCGCAATCGTCGAGGGGCAGATGAAAAAAGGCAGAGGAACGTGGAGTTCCTATCTCTACGAAGACAACAACTACAACGTCCATGAGACCAACGATCCGCGCCGCGGACGTCTGAGCGTGACCCATTACACCGTCGTTGCGCGATCTAAAAAACATACCTGGCTCGACCTCAAGCTAGAAACAGGGCGCAAAAATCAGATCCGCGTCCATTGCCAAAGCGCCGGCCATCCTGTTTCCGGCGACACCAAATACGGCGCTGGCGACACCCCGGCAAAACGGCTGTGTCTGCATGCTTACCGTCTCGGTTTTCGCCATCCGACAACGGGAAAGCCGATGACCTTCGAAGTGCCTGCGCCTCAAGCATTTTATCGAATCGTCAACATAAGAGGAACTGCCGCCAATGAAACCCAATAGCACGTGGCTTGGGCTGATCGCCTTGATGGCACTGATCACCCTATGGTTTTCTTGGGGCGCTGCAGAGAAGCTGATCGACTACATCCAGTTCAATAAAACTGCAGGCGTAGTCATCAACAGCTGGTCTGTGGAAAAAATCGCAGAGGAACGCTACGCCTTGAAAGCTGAGTACTCCTTCAATGTCAACGAAAAGAAATATCAAGGCGAAACGATTATCGACACTACATTTTATCGCAATCCCTGGGCTGCCGAAGAGGCGATCCCGATGCAAACAAGCAAAGCATGGAAGGTTTGGTACGCAGAGAACCATCCGGAAACTTCCGCTCTCCAACACAAATTTCCTTTGAAAGAGACATTGTATGCTGCAGTGCTCTGGGTCCTTTTACTATACTTCATCTGGTTAGGTTACTATGTCGCAAGAAAGCAAACTCGCTAACGCTATCGTACTCAGAAACAAGACCGAAGACGGCGTTCCTCTCGAAGCCACATTCCTTCCTGAAAAAGGAATGTCCCTGATCAGCTACAAAAAGGGTGATATCGAAGTTCTCGACCAATCGACGGCTGCCGAATTTCAAAAAACCAACGCCGGATTAGGAGTGCTCATCGGCCCGCATTTCCATAAACGCAACCCCGAGATCATCCCTCCCGTTCCCGACGAGAGCCTTTACCCTCATATCGCTGCCATGCGAGCAGAAGGCGGTGCATTCGACCCTTTTACTCATGGTATCGGCAGGTATGCACCATGGACCTATATCTCAACTGAAAGCACCATTCGCGCTACCCTCAAAGGCACAGACATGTGGAATGGACATATGCTGCAGGACCTGGAAGGCCAAAATTTCACGATGGACGCCGACGTGTCGCTTACCTCTACAGGGCTTGAGCTCACCCTATCCGTTGTTGGCCAATATGACTCAATCATCGGCATCCACTACTACTACCATTTACCTCGCGGTACGGGAACCGTCAGCAGCCGCGTTGCGAATAAGTATATTTTCGAAGGAAAAAACCACCCAATTCCCGAAGAGTGGGGCTTCGACAGTGAAACGCAAATGATGCATTATAAGCTGGACAAGGATACCGACTTCACTTTCCATGCATTTCCCGATCCGCTTCGCGGAGAAATCATTCTTGATGCAGGCGACTACAAGCTACGCACAACGTATGATGATGACGCCGAAGAGAACAGCTGGCAATTGTGGCATCCTAAAGGAGCCTCATTTGTATGCATCGAACCAAACAGCTCGTGGAATCCTCGCCGCGTAAACTTAACCGTCAGCGAAATCCACATCAAGCTAGAAATTATATAATAGTTTTTTAAAAAAATCAGCTCATTCTATGTTCTTTAATTCGCGATCTGTATAATGCGCTTATAGAGTAGCTACTTCTAAGATCGCCAATGTGGAAACAACTGCAGACACGCCATTCCATGGCAGGCGCGGTGATGCTGCTGTATTTGCTGCCGATGGTACTCACGGTAGCATACAGCCTTGCCATCGTACCGTTGCGCATCAGCTGGAGCCTATTTACAATAGGCCTTCTGCTGGCGGTTGCTGGTACGTTCGTATTTTTTGTCCTTTTACGCAATTGGGAGACGGCGCAGCCGCAGCTAGCCGAATCTTCTGAACCTCTGCAGCAGCCTGACACCCCCATCATTCAAGAAAACTCCGGTGAAGAGCTCGCTCAGCTTGAAGAAGAAATCGTCGGACTTCGCGATGCCCACACCCAGCTTCTTGAAGAGATCACTTACCGCAATGAAGAATTGCAAAAATTATCCCAAGAGCGTGACCTCTTTCAACGCGAAGCAAAAAAAGTCGAAGAAACCTACGACCACTACCGTGCCACTGCCGAAGAGGCATTAGAAAAAGAAAAAATGCATGTGAACGAACTTGAAGAGACCATTTCCGAACTGCGCGCCGAATGTGACAGCAAACAAAGTCAAGTTGAGCAACTCGAAAACAAGATCCATGACCTCACTTACGAAATCAAAACGCTGCTGCATATTGCCGACATCGACTTAACGCTCGAAAAAGAAGGCGGATTTGCCGTGCAAGAAAGCGCTGTACAGTATAACACCTTTACTGAAAGCGACAAAGATGAAGAAAGCCCTCCAAGTCCTCCCTACGTCCATGACGCCGGTGAAGCTGTTTCCCTCTTAAAGCGCTGTGTCAACATCGCCCAAAAAATCACCAGCTCCCACCATCTTAACAGCCCCAATTCCCGCTTCCGCGACCTAGCCCTCGACAACTACGCTCTGGATCTAAGAAGGCTTTGCGACAGCCTTAGCAGCGAGAGCGGCGGTACCGTTTTTGTCTGGTCCCCGAAAGAGGGCAAACTTCTATTTGTGAATAATCAAATTAAAAGTTTACTTGGATGGAGCCCCAATAAATTTATTCAGGACTTTCCTACCATTGTTCAAGAGGGGATCCATGAATGGAAAGGGGAGATCGCCAGGTTGAGCACCATGAGCCAAACGCAAGCGCGGCTTGTCTTGAAGTCCCGTGCAGGCCAGGATCATCTCATGCAATGCGAGATGGCAAAGATCCCTACAGGTGTTTTTCGTAATAATGTTGTAGGCGTTCTTTACTCTAATTAACATTACCTTTCAGTAAAAGATTACATTCAGTATAATCTTGCATTAATTATTCACCAATTGTCGATTATAAATGAAAAAACTACTTATTATTCCTCTTTTACTATTTACAGCCTGCGTGGGACCCACAGCACATCCCGCCCATACCGTACCTCCGGGAAAATGCGAAAGTCAGTTTGGCGTCAACACTAACTTATGTTTTCCGGTTGCCGAAGTTAGCTTTACTCGCGGAATCACCGAAAATATGGACGTTGAATTTAGAGCGGATACGATGCCAAGAATTCAAATCGGTACTCGCTTTCAACTACACGACGGGAAAGAAGAAAAAATTAGCTGCGTCGTATTTTCACGCTATGTGCGTCACATTATCGATGACCCTGAATTTTCCTACTTAACGTTCGGGCTCAACTTAGGAAAACCTGCGGAAGGCTACGATCGTTATTTTACCATGGCAGGTTCTATCTCCCTTCAAAGCCCCCCAAATCAAGGTCTCCCTTTTGATATGAGTGGTCTCTACTGCGGTTATGGGTATAGAAGCATCCCCGAAAAGGAAGGCGACAATTTCTGGGGCGCTGAATTTGGACTGGGAATTCCCCAAATCTTTGTTTTCTCAATTTACCGCGGTCGTAGTTTTTAATGACGATAAAAAAAAATTTACTACTCTTACTCATATCACTTTTTCCTGTCATGCTCCAGGGACAGCCCACCTCCCTGCACACGGTCAATCGCAAACATATCTGCAAATCCCGCAAACATCTAACTTGCAAGTCTCACCGCCAATACACCTTCAAAAGCTCTACTCCACGCTCCTCGTTTCAACACTCTTTTTGCAACGGTTATAGCTGGCAGCAAATGAATACCGATGAAGAATCTTATTGGGGAGGCAAGGTCGGAATCAACCTACCGCAAACCCTGATCATTTCTGTTTATAAAGGATACCAATTCTAGCGGCATGCACGCTCAAGCAGCACTTGAAGAAGCAGGCGGTAAGGATGACAGACAAGACGCTCCCAAAAGCCGTATATCCACTCGGCTCGCCGGATGGGCAATTTCTTCGTATCGATCCGCGCTCTAAGGTCTCCCGAAAAGAAAAGCTCACCATTCAGACGCTCAGGCTTTGAGAGATCCACAAAGGCACGCCCGCTCCATCGGCGACGCACTGCATCTTCGATCCATGCCCGTTGATCGTAGATCTGCCCGCTTCCAACATCTGTCATGTTCGTGAAATAATGAGGAGAGCCTTGAAGAACTAGCTCCGCATCTGACAGATGCCGTCGATTATACCGACGATCGTGAAGAACCCATACCACCTGATACCCGAGCTTACCATAATCTGCGTTGCGCGCCTGCAGCTCCTCCGCCGAAATCGCCGAACACTGTACCTCGAAGATCAACTTTTCCTGTTCCCACACCACATCGGCGATGCGGTCTATAGCATCGAACCGCACCTCCAATGCGCTGCCGGGTAATAGATGATGAAGGTGCTCCTGAACTTGTAAGTGAACGAGGCTCTTACCTTCCTGACGGCAACGGCGTGGTTTGCACAGATGATAGTAGTGGCAGCGACGGCGAATGCCTCCCCTGCAGCGGACAGTACCCCCACACTCAAGGCAGTAGTAATCGCTATTTTTATCCGCATCAACAGCGGCAATAAGAAAATTGGAATCGTTGCGTGCGTATATCTGCATCAATCGGAAAAAAGTTTTTGACTATCATAAACTTCTCGATAAAAACGGCAACATTAAAACTTTTGCTTGCAATAAATAAAGATACAGTTCAATAATCATGACGTCTTGATGTCAATGGAGGAAAACACAATATTAATGTATGGCTGCGTTATCCTTGACAAAAAGCAGGAAAATACGCCAATATTCCTCTGTTTGTTCTCGCGTTTTTAATAATAATTCCAAATTCTCCATGAGACTTCGCCATTGCTATCAGCGTCAATACATCATTTGTGAGAACAGCCCGCTAAAGAATAACTTACTTTAAGGTACAATGAGCAAATCCAATTTCAAAAACACGTTTTCTCCGCAACATCAACAAAAAGTCGACGAACTTGTCTCCTTAGCTAAGGATCAAGGTTTCATCACGTATGAGGAAATCAACGAAATCCTACCGATGACATTCGACTCTGCCGATCAGATCGACCAAGTGTTGATCTTCCTTAGCGGTATGGACATCCAGATCCTCAACCAGTCGGAAGTAGACAGGCAGAAAGAGCGGAAGAAAGAAGCGAAAGAGATGGAAGGAATGCCAAGGCGCGTCGAGGGTTCCCCCGACGATCCTGTGCGCATGTACCTGAAAGAGATGGGCTCGGTGCCTCTTCTCACCAGAGAAGAAGAGGTGGAGATTTCCAAGCGTATCGAGAAAGCGCAGATGCAGATCGAAAGGATCATCATGCGTTTCCGTTATTCAACACGCGAAGCGATCTCAATTGGTCGCTTTCTTGAGCAGGGAAAAGAGCGTTTCGATAAGAGCATCGCCGAAAAAGAGGTTGCTAACAAGCAAGAATTTCTCAACATGCTGCCCAAGCTGATCGATCTTCTCAAGCAAGAGGATCATATTCTCGATGAGTTAATGTTCCGGATGCATCATGAGAAACTGAAAAAAAACGACTACGTCAAAGTTCAGGAAGACATTGAAAAAAGCCGCATCCGCACACAAGCTTACCTGCGACGTTTCCACTTAAGAACAAATATCATCGAAGACTTCGGCGAAGTGATCAACAACGCCTACGACCGATTCCTTGAGCTGGAGAAAGATATCACTGAGCTTAGGCCACGGGCCGAGCGCAATAAGTTCGCACTTCAGAAGCTCAAGGCTGCCGAGCGCAAACTGCATAAGCGTGAGCTTGCCGCCGGCCGTACTCTTGACGAGTTCAAAAAAGACGTTCGCATGCTGCAACGTTGGATGGATAAAAGTCAGGAAGCTAAGCGCGAGATGGTCGAGTCCAACCTGCGCCTTGTTATTTCGATTGCTAAGAAATACACCAACCGCGGTCTGAGCTTCCTCGATCTAATCCAAGAGGGCAACATGGGCCTCATGAAAGCCGTCGAAAAATTCGAATACCGCCGCGGCTATAAATTTTCAACATACGCCACTTGGTGGATTCGGCAAGCTGTCACCCGGGCCATCGCCGACCAGGCACGTACCATTCGTATCCCTGTGCATATGATCGAAACAATCAACAAAGTGCTGCGCGGAGCGAAGAAGCTGATGATGGAAACGGGCCGCGAACCGACACCGGAAGAGCTGGCAAACGAGCTAGGCATCTCCGCTGAGCGCGTCCGTGAAATCTATAAGATTGCTCAGCATCCTATCTCGCTCCAAGCAGAGGTTGGTGAAGGCGGCGAGAGCCAGTTCGGCGACTTCCTCGAAGATACCGGTGCTGATTCTCCTGCGGAAGCGACAGGCTATTCCATTCTTAAAGATAAAATGGGCGAAGTTCTCTCGACACTTACTGAGAGAGAACGCCGCGTCCTCAAGCAGCGCTTCGGCCTGGAAGATGGCAAGCCTAAAACGCTCGAAGAAGTCGGTCTTGAGTTTGCCGTCACTCGTGAACGCATCCGCCAAATTGAGGCAAAAGCGCTTCGCAAGATGCGCCATCCTACACGATCTAAGCAACTCAAAGCATTCCTCGACCTCATGGATTTGGAGTCTTAAAAGAGACACAGAAGATTTTTTTTCTGTGCCTCTTTATATTCAGATGTATGGAAAGTTAAATCTTTTTATTGGTATATATGCTCCCTTTCGTCGTAAAAGGGGAGGATACGATGCCGCTCTCTGTTGAACAGACCAAACACAATGTCGATGTTATCTACAACGAGCTGCTCAGTGGCCGTCCTGTTTATGTTGATGAAAAGGGATGGCTCCAAGCTGATCAGCGTTTCAAAGTAACCCGTTTCTTCTTACCAAACAGCTCGCGAGACCGCATTAGTGAAGCATGTATAGCTACTTTAGAAAAACTGCAGCAAGCAATCCGCAAGCAAGAAATTGATTCTGACCATCTATGCAAACAACAAAACGATCCTATCTTGCACTACGTGTTCAAAGACGAGAAAGGCGACAATGTCGACCTATTTCGGTTCGCACGAGCATTGCGTTTTTCACGCTATTTTGCAGTCGACATAGGAGAAAAAATAGCAAATAGCAGATTAGAGAGCATTGAGAACTTATCAAAAAGACAACAAGTCTATTGGCACATTGTCTGTAAAACCAACCAGCTTGTTCCCATGCTCGCACCTTTCCACTATCCTCTTCCCAAGAATCGCTACGATGAAGTATCTTTTAGGGGCAATGAGTTTATCAACCTCTCCAAACCAGCTCGACACCACCGAAGCGCTGAAGATCATCGCGTCAAACGGCATTCTCAGTCAGCGTATCCGCGGATTCGAGTCGCGCCCCCAACAGCAGCAGATGCTGAACGACGTCATCGAAGCGTACAATGCCTCCAAGATAGCGATCATCGAAGCGGGCACGGGAACCGGCAAGAGCATTGCCTACCTCATTCCAGCTCTCCTTTGGGCACTTCAGATGAAGGAACGCACCGTCATCTCAACAAACACCATCAACTTGCAAGAGCAGCTGCTACATAAAGACATTCCCACTCTCTGTCATGCGTTGAGCATCGACATTAAAGCAACGATTGTCAAAGGGATGAGTAACTACCTATGTCTGAGAAAACTTGAAGATACCCGCTCCGAGCTGCAACTGCTCTCCGGCGGAGAAGTCGATGAATTCAACCGCATTGATGCCTGGAACGATGCAACAGCGGACGGATCGCGCAGCGACCTGCCTTTCCATCCAACATATGCCATGTGGGAAAAGGTGTGCGTAGAAAGCGACACCTGCAACCGCGAGAAATGTCCTTACTACCACAAGTGTCACTTTTTCAAGGCACGCCGGGAAGCTGCCGATGCGCAGATTCTGATATCGAACCACAGCCTGCTCTTCTCTGATCTCTCTTACCGAGCGGAAACCGATAACTACAAAGGCGCTGCCATCCTTCCCGCATACACCCACATCATCCTCGATGAAGCGCATAACATCGAAGATATCGCCACCGACCATTTTGCCGCGCATTGCAGCACCCTGCAGTTTCTGCGTATTTTAGGACGTATGACAGCGGAAAAGCAGGGAAAAGTTTCCGGAAAACTGCCTATGCTGCGCGCAAAAGTTGCCTCTTGCTTTGACCATGATCCGCCAAAAGAAGTCACAAGCATCCTTAGTAGACTCGCTACAGACCTCCCGGCAATGCGGCATGAAGTTGTCGACAGACTCATTGCCGCGTTCGACGCTTTTATTGAATTCATTGAAAGTGCTAAGCCCCAGGCTAACGAAGAATCACAGCCTGGAGAAAGCAAGCTGCGCTTGCTGCCGCAGCTTCAGGAAAAACCCACCTGGAGCGAAGAAGTCCTTCCGCGTTGTAAAGAGCTGCTGGATGCTGCGCGCCGTTTTGTTCAGTCAACGGCAGCTATTGAAAGCGACATACAACACCTTAATAACGAACACCTTAACGAACAGACCGTCGGCCTTCGCCTTGACATCACGGCACTGGCAGGACGCTTGCAAAACGCCTGTAATACGCTGGAAAGCTTCATCCAGGAAAAGATCCCCACCAACTGCGTCCGCTGGATGATGCGGCAGCAATTGAAAACCATGACAAACATAGGCCTTTTCGATGCCGAACTCGACATCTCCCGCGCCTTGGTCAACCATCTGTTCACCAAATTTCCTACTATTGTTCTTTGCAGCGCAACACTCACAACAAATAAAAAGTTTGACTTCTTCCGATCGCGCCTTGGATTAACCGAAGCCCTGCTTCCGGAAAAAGAGATCACCGAAAGCATCTACGACTCGCCTTTCAACTACCAGGAGCAAGCGCTCCTTGCCGTGCCTGCCGACCTTCCGCCGCCGACACATCCATCTTTCGCTAAGGAAGCTGTCGAAAAGATCTGGGAAGCAATTCAGGCAAGCCGCGGCAACACCTTCGTGCTCTTTACCTCTTACTCTCTTCTCCGTCTTTGCTATAACATGCTGAAAAAACGGCTAGAAGATAACCGCTATCCTTTCTTCAAGCAGGGCGATGCCGGACGCCATGTCCTGATAAAGAAATTCCGCGAGATCGATCGTTCCGTCCTCTTTGGCACCGACTCGTTCTGGGAAGGCGTCGACGTCGCCGGCGAGGCGCTCCGCTGCGTCGTCATCGTCAAGCTGCCATTCAAGGTTCCTAGCGAACCGATTATCCAGGCCCGCGCCGAAGCGATAGCTGCCGCCGGCGATGACCCATTCCAAAAATATTCCGTCCCTACAGCTATTGTGAAATTCAAACAAGGGTTTGGCCGCCTCATCCGTAAAAAACGCGACCGCGGCTGCATCGTCTGTCTCGACACGCGGCTCATCAATAAAGGGTACGGAAAGATGTTCCTCAACAGCCTTCCCAACTGCAATAAAGTCGTTACCTCCGGCGCCGAATTTAAGAAGACCCTCGTCGACTTCTATCGCAAAACCTACCACCTGACAAAATAACTTCTTCACGAAGGTGCTAAAAAAGGGCGAAAATCGCTACTATAAGAGCCACTTGCAAAATTAGTTGAGTTTGGTTTTTCTAGTAATTTTGTGGCTCTCAAAGGGCGGAATTCGACGCAAACTGTTAACAATTTGCGAGAACGAGCACGAAGTGAAACGGAAAATTTCAGGAAAAACGCCCCAACTAATTTTGCAAGTGGCTCATAAATGATATTAACAACCACTGGTACCAGCTGTGCAGCAAACAACACACCCTCTTCAATCGATTCTCGAACCCTATCAACATAGAACAGAACAGGCGATCGACAGCTATTTACTGTCACACCAAGGGAAAGACAAACTGCATGAAGCATGCAGCTATGTTCTCACAGGGAGCGGTAAGCGGTTCCGGCCCGCGCTGGTGATGATGATTGCCGATGGTATTGCCAAGGGCGGCAACGTCACGCAAGCCGCGCTTGCTGTCGAGTTCTTCCATACGGCATCGCTGATCGCCGACGACCTTCCCTGCATGGACGATGATGATGAGAGACGATGTAAACCCGCTTTACATAAGGCGTACGGTGAAGCCACTGCCCTTCTTGCCAGCTATGCCTTGATTGCTGCGGGCTACGAGTGTCTGGCAACCGGTGCACAGCAGCTGAAACAAAGCAGCCTGCCGTTTGCTAAGAATGCCGATGCGATTTGCACGGCAGCGCTCGCCAACGCCACCTACAATACAGGATTGAACGGAGCGACAGGCGGACAGTACATGGACCTGTATCCTTCCGATCTTTCAGCAGCATCGGTAAGAGAGATCATACACAAAAAAACCACATCGCTCTTTGAGATCTCTTTTGTCCTCGGCTGGCTTTATGGAGGAGGCGACATCAATAAGCTTGATGATGTCAAAAAGGCCGCATCCCACTTTGGGATGGCATTCCAGATCGCTGACGACCTCGGTGACCAAGAGCAGGATATCGCCAACGAGCGCCTGGTCAATACTGCCAACATCTTCGGATTGGAAAGCGCCTTAGAAATGTTCCACGAAGAAATGCGGGGATTCACACAGACCGTCGAGGCGTTAAACATAAAAAGCGGCGACCTGGACAGGCTCGCCGCTCTCTTAGTGCATCGGGTAAATAAATACCGCCCCTAAACGCCTGCCAGCTCTTTTTCAGGCAGCTTTGCTGTCGGCTTCGCCGTTGCCGGCGCTTTCGTTGCAGCTTCGGTAGGATTGGTCTTTTCTTTCACTATCTGCATCACTTGCTCTTCGACCTCTTTCAGCAGATCTTCGCGCTTCTTGAGTTCTTCACGGAAAGCATCGCGGCCCTGATAACGTTCACCCTTATAGGTGAACCATGCGCCTTTCTTGTCGATGATACCGTATTCGACGCCCATATCAAGCGTTGTGCCGGCACGCGAGATTCCCTCGTTGAAGAGGATATCGAACTCTGCAACACGGAATGGCGGCGCCATCTTGTTCTTGGCGACCTTTACTTTAACGCGGTTGCCTGCTTCTTCGCCGTTGGGACCTTTGATGCTGCCGGTGCGGCGGATATCTAGGCGTACCGATGAGTAGAATTTCAAAGCGCGGCCGCCTGTCGTTGTTTCCGGGTTGCCGTACATGACGCCGATTTTCTCACGGATCTGGTTGATAAACACCGCGCAGGTGTTGCTGCGTGAAAGCGTTGCTGTCAGCTTACGCAACGCCTGTGACATCATCCGTGCCTGCAGACCAACGAAAGTATCGCCGATCTCGCCTTCAAGCTCTGACTTAGGCACAAGAGCTGCTACAGAGTCAATAACGATGACATCGACGGCATTAGAGCGCGCCAGCATTTCAGCAATGTTAAGCGCTTCTTCACCACAGTCTGGCTGCGAAATCATCAGTTCGTCAAGATTAACGCCGATCTTCGCTGCATATCCGGGATCAAGGGCATGTTCAGCATCGATGTAAGCTGCTAGACCGCCTTTCTTCTGGGCATTAGCAACGATATGCTGCGCCAGTGTCGATTTACCGGAAGATTCCGGACCATAAATTTCAACGACACGGCCGCGCGGCACACCGCCAATGCCAAGCGCCATATCAAGTGTCAAGGCGCCTGTCGAAATGACATCAACACCTTTACCGGAGTATTTATTACCAAGGGCCATAATCGCGCCGTCACCAAATTGCTTTTTAATATGATTGACAGCGAGGTCTAACGCCTTTTTTCTTTCTGGATCTACTTGTGTCATAAGAGTTCTCCTTGTTACACGTCACCGGTCGTAGGATAAATCATCGCCCTGTAAGAGAAAAGGGGAAATTTCGCAGTTGCTTGTCAAATTCTGATTGTTAAAATTTCATCCCATGATGTGGTGTAATGCGGCGTACAGAGACTACGCTGCATTTTCCACGGCTTCTCTATCCCTTCCGCTGCCATCCGCAGAACAGGGCTTCCTGCACGACTGTTAAGACGGTCCATCACCTCCATCGCCTGCTTTTGCTTAGGCGTCATCGAATCTTTTTGCGCAAACAGATCACGCTGAACAGCGATCTCTGGCAATAGGCCCTCGAGAATAATGCCGGCTTTACGGTAAACGGCACCCTTGTAATGAATCTGTTGCAGCCCTTCTTTAGCGTAGCGGATCAGCGACGGGGTATATGCTGTAGGCTCGGGAAGGACGATCCGCGCATAGTTGGATCCGGATTTAAATGGATGATACAGAACAAAGACCGTCAATGAAGAGGCTAGCTGTTCCTCTTCGCGGAGCTTTTCTCCGGCGCGTGCAGCATACGACGAGACCGCTTCGCACATCTCATCGTAGTCGGTAACGGCCCTGCCAAAAGAGCGTGAACAAGTGATTGATTTTTTCGGGGCAGGCGCTTCGTCAAGGGTGAGGCATGCCTGACCCCGCAATTCCCACACCATTCGCAGCCCGATCACCGACATCTGCTTGCGCACCCAGTTGTCGTCGGCATCGCGCAGCTGCCGTGCCGTAGTGATCCCATAGCTGTGCAGCATCTCTGCATACCGCCGGCCGACGCCCCAGATCTCTTCCACGGGAAATTGGTCTAAGACCGCTGTCTCATTTTCTGGAGAAAGAAGAAAAACACCCTGCTTATCGGTCTGCTTTTTAGCGATATGATTGGCAACTTTTGCAAGCGTTTTCGTGCGGGCGATACCGACAGACACAGGAATGCCGACGCACTGTCTGACACGTGCACGCAGCCACCGGGAAAACTGCACGGGATCGGGAATGCTCAAATCCATGAACGCCTCATCGATCGAATAGATCGACACATGAGGAACATTCTCCTCCAGCAGCGACATCACCCGCTGAGACATGTCGCCATAAAGCGTATAGTTGGAGGAGAAGACCGCACAGCCGGCGCGCTGCAGGCGCTCGCGCCATTCGTAATAGGGAGCCCCCATCGGAATGCCGAGCGCTTTCACCTCGTTGGAACGCGCGATGATGCAGCCGTCGTTGTTGGACAAAACAACGACAGGGCAGCGTTCCAGTTTTGGATCGAACACCCTTTCACAGGAGACATAGAAATTATTGCAATCGACAAGCGCTATCCACATAACACCATTGTAACAAAAAAATGCGAGTTACTGAACAGACAAAAAAGTTTCAAAATCGGTTTTTAAGTTTGAGAGAATAGCTGATTACCATATTCTTCTTACTTCTTTAATGGAGAAATATTTATGACATCGACTTTTACAGATAAACTCAACGACTGGAATCGTTTTTTTCATGAAAAATCCGATAGAGAAGATCCTAAACGCCGTTTCATAACAGATTGCGAGACTTCGAGATCCGAAATAGGAAAGCTGGACATCAGTGAAAGATGAGGATGTGCTGATAAAATCGTGGAGTTTCTACGTAATATCCTTACCGATTTGTCAGAGATAATTCAACAACTTGGCAGACGTGAGGAACAGAAGCAGCCTCGTAAAATTGATATCATTCATGCTTGTGAATTAAACGATAAGCTTTCCCAAATAGCTCTAACATTGAGTATGAGGCTCCTTGCGAAAGTTCGGCTTATCATAAAACAAGGCCAAAACCCCAAAGTCATCTAGGCGCTATTTCTGAAACAGTAAAAAAACTACCGCCGAAGAATATCAAACAAAAGCGATTCTTCAATAACTCTACAACGAATATTCTCCTCATGATTCAGTATCAAAAAGACTTTGTGTCATATTTCATGTTGAGACTACAGCACAACAACGACAAATACGATCTATCATTATAAGGTAGATCGATTGCACCCCATACATCAGAATTTTCAGAGTAGTCTCTTTGAATGGCTTTTTTCAATTGTTCAGGTAAGTTGAGAACTTTGAGAACCTCTGAAAGACATGATATCTTTGCCATGTTATTTTCAACTGGCGACATTGAGACTAAACCATCAGCATCAGCTAACTTCCATTGAATCTCTTTAAGACCATCTTTATCTTTTTGACCGATATGTTCATCTTTCAATAGGTCATCAATTATATGCATAAAGCGTACGAATACTCGTAGGTAACAGTTTGGGATAACTGAATCTCTCCATGCGTGATAATAATCATGTAAGGTGAATGACCAATCTCCCCCTGTTGGATATCCATCAGCTGAAGGGGGCAGAGGAATACCAGGAAAAGAGAAATTAACAGGACGTATATGTTTTTTTTTTGCGGCAATAATGTGTTCCTTGGAAAGTTCTCCAAAAACTGGTTGTATTTTAAGAATAGAGTTTGACAGGAACATGATTTTAAGTGTCGTTTTCACCCATGTAAATGAAGGAATAATCATTAATTTTTGCTTCAGGGATGTGAATGGAGTTTGGTACTCATCAACTCTTTCGATAAGTCTCAAGAATGAAAAACTTAAATCATGAATGCGATGATATAAAGGTGACCAGTTACACACATGGTCTAGCGGGCAAGCTATTGTCCAAAAGCAACGTTCTGAAAATGGTGATTGCTCTATGGGATTTGCAAGAGCAGTTTTAAATTCATCAGATGCATAAAAAAAATTTTTTAAATAAATGAACATTTTATCATTATGATGGCCGAAAGAATGACAACGAATCTGGCAACTAAGACTCTTTTTTTGATCATCTGTTAATTCAATTTTACTATATACACTTGTGTTTTTCTCATCATGACCAAGACTCCATGAATAACGCGTAGGATCAACAACCATTTGTTTGATAGCAGAATATAGCGAACATATAGTTGCTACTTGTTCTTCAGTGACGCTACCAATTTGTAATGCTTTTAAGCCGATAACGGGATAGCGCTCATAGCGTTCCATATCGTTAGTGATGCTTAGCATCCCTTCATAAGTAGATATTTTTTCTAGAAAGTCATTTAGCTCCTCTTCAGTTACCGTATTAAGCTGCTTTTGGACAGTTTCTTGCTCTGTTGATGAAAGATTTTGCGTGAGCGAGAAGGAGTCGAAAGGAAAAAATGTTAATTGTTTATCAGGTTTATTATAGGTTTGATAAGTTTGCTCACACCCAACAGGAACAGTTTTATTTGTTTGAAAACTCATTGCAATATCTCTTCTTAAGATAAAAAAATATAATAAGTAAGCCAACTGCTAAAGCTAAAATTTAGCTGTTTTTTTGGTATTATTCTTCATGAGATGCTGACATCTAGATGCGAAAAAGCCGATAATCATCGTCATACTCCCTGTTCATAGCATTTTAGCTATAAACTCATTGTTTAGCTCGCATATTGACTTTCTCGCTTCGTACTTGTCTAGCATTACATGTTTAGGACAACCGTTTTTTCCAAAAATCGATTTTTTTTTGAGAACTCCCCATGACTAAAGCTAGGGGACTCTCTGGTCATTACTTCGATTCTCAGACTATCGCATCGGATCCATTAGGGGCAGTAAGTCTTACACAATTTCTCAAGACTTTACTTACCATACACCTCACAACCAGAACTTTAAGAAAGGGGCTATTAAAGCGTATAAGAAGATAGAAAACAAGAAATAGGACGCCATGGACGGATTGCATTTCGAAATATTTCCCATGATAGATATTTAAAATAGTGACATATCTCGCACACACTGTTCGTCGAAAACACCGACAGAAACAAAACATGTCAACCGAAGGTTTTATTATAAGCATATTTTGCGCCATAGATGACAAATTAAAAAAGTAACACCCAATAAGCTACTTCATACAAGGAACATTCTCCTCCAGCAGCGACATCACCCGCTGAGACATGTCACCATAAAGCGTATAGTTGGAGGAGAAGATCGCACAGCCGGCGCGCTGCAGGCGCTCGCGCCATTCAAAATAGGGAGCCCCCATCGGAATGCCGAGCGCTTTCACCTCGTTGGAACGCGCGATGATGCAGCCGTCGTTGTTGGACAAAACAACGACAGGGCAGCGTTCCAGTTTTGGATCGAATACCCTTTCACAGGAGACATAGAAATTATTGCAATCGACAAGCGCTATCCGCATAGCACCATTGTAACAAAAAAACGCGAGTTACTGAACATGCAAAATCGTTCCAAAAACAGTTTTAGAGTTTAAGAAAATAGCTTATTACCTTATCTTTCTTATTTTTTTAAAAGAGAACTATTTATGACTTCGATTTTTACAGATAAACTCACCGATTGGAATCATTTTTTCCATGAAAAATCCGATAGAGAAGATCCTAAACGCCGTTTCATAACAGATTGCGAGACTCCGAGATCCGAAATAGAAAAGATGCCAATCTGGGCAGGAGTGGAATGTGGTGATCAAGATATGTGCAAAGGATGCCAAGATAAAATCGCGAAGTTTATACGTAAAACCCTTACCGATTTGTCAGAAATATCTCAACAGCTTAAAGAACAAAAGCAGCCTCGTAAAATCGATATCCTTGACGCTTGCGAGTTATATGATAAGCTTTTCAGAATAGCTCTAGAATTGAGATTTGAGGTCCACCGTGAGGATCCAATTCGTAAGAAAACAGTGAGTGAATGCCAAGATCATCTAAACGCTATTTCTGAAACAGTGAAAACAACTAACGCTGAAGAATATCAAACGAAAGCGATCCTTCAACAGCTCCGCAACGGATATTCTCTTCATGATTCAGCATCAAAAGCGCTAATAGACGTCATCACATGGCGCCTCCTATACGTTGCTTTTTCTATGGTAGCTACAGTTTCATTGCAGCGCTGTCTCATGTCAGCAAATATTAAAACAGTCGGTGATTTGATTAAGGTATTAGAGTTACCGGAAAACCAGGAAAAAAATATCTTTGAAGTACTCATAGATCTTTTTGGTATCGCGAACGCCCGTCCTGATGTGAAAGACTCGCCGCGTGAATCTTATAGTATCGAATGTTACACGAGATCACGGACAATATGCGGGTTTCCCCAGTCATCGGAAGCTAAAGTTCTATTTCAGGAAATGGATTTAATAACTATCGAAAAGCTGAAAAATCGACCCCCTGAATATTGCAGACTATATCGCGGAGAAAAAGGAGACTCTCTACTTGTTATAGATTTTGGTTGTTCTATAGAAAAGGAAACAATTAAACGATTATTTGGCGAAGCGGTCACTAGGAGCAGCTTTTGGTGGTCGCCTTCAAGAGAAGGAGAATTTCATGCACTCTACGCAGATCGTTTCGTTTACTGTGGAAAACAGTTTTTTGAGCATTCCAAACACACTTTCTATACTCGTTATTTTGGTTATGAAGATAGGGATGAAAACTATCTGAAATTAACTTCACCCTATGCGATATTCGAAGCACCTGGTCATCAGCTCCTTACTGCCTATGAAAGACGTGGTGTTAATGAAGTCGACACTCTGATCGAAAAGCTACAAAAAGGTGAAGCTAAAATTATTGCTCCGACAGTAACAACGATTCCTTCTCTCTACAGAAACGACAATGGCAGCTACTTTCTTCTAACACCCGATCCTAAAAAAGAAAGAATGATTCTTTACAAAGCTTATGATGATGGTCGCCCACTTGAAGAAGTCAAGCTAGATGTAAAGAACTTTTGGTGGGATAAGGGTATACTTAGTCGTATCGAATTCTCAGAAACATCTTATTTAGAGTTTCCTCCTTGTGGCTCAACAAGGAAAAATCCTACATTAAAAACTTCTTCCGGGGAAGAACAGGAGCTGGAATATGTCGATAAAAGAACATTCGACTTTAGCAGCATCGGCCTGACAGGGAAAAGCTACACGCTATCGCAGAAGATGTTGAAGTTTCATCTTGCAAAATGAACGCATTGAGTAACTAGACGATGCTCATTTAGGGGCCGTACCTCTAACGCGGGCAAGCTTCGACTAACACATTGTGGATGAGCTTGTCACCGACTTGTGCAATCTGTGCTTCTGCTTCGAACAGCAATTGTTTTTTCGTTTCAAAGTCTCTCGCTTTGGGATTACTGGGCAAATGGCTGCTAGTATACTCTTGCCACCACTGTCGATAAATCTCTCCGTTAAGTTCATCAGCTGCAACATCTTTCGCTTTCTCTTGAAAAAACCGAGCGACGCCGCCGACGCTGAAGAAATCGCCATAGTATTTACAATGCTGTTGTGTGTACAGACGGATATCCTCTACTTCTTTGCTATCGATCTCTATATCGGTATAACCCTCTGTGTAGACGATGGTTCCCGCATTTTCATTGACGTCATGTTTTCTGACGTAATAAATTTTCCCTTCTAAATCTCTATAGAGCGGTTTCCCCGAGAATGAATGGACCCATGATGGCTCGTGGTTAGGGCCTCGCGAATCAACAGATACAGTGACCTTTTGTCCCAAGCTCAAGCACCGGATTACCTGATTGAGCGACTGAATTCCTCCTTCAAGGCTGATCACCTCTTCAGACAGGTTGTCAGAGGAAGGGACATCAGCGCCAAAACGTGCAAGAGTATTCGGACGATTAGTGTCGTCATCGCCGAAGACCATCCAGAAATGCTTCACCAGATGAGATCCGTCGCATCCCCAGCCAGAACTTCCCGGCATCCCAAGCGCTACTTTGGAGTGGTAACTCACCACGTTTGCCAAACAGCGATCAGCCCAGTAGGTGGGATTTTTAATGATAAACTCATTTACCAAGCCATTGACATCCGCGGTACGACCACCATCCCGAATCCTACCTGTAAATCCCCACAAAATCATGGCATTCTTATGCAACCTTGCATGCAAAAGGCCACGGTTATGAGTCGTGCCTATTTCGTCGTAGCATTGTGAATCGCCAACAACCTGAACGCAGTAGGTATTTTCAGCATCAAGACCCATTTCCTCTAAGACTTTGGCTTTCACCTCAGTCCATTGACCTTCAAGCTCTACTTGGCGATCTTTGTGGATACCGAAGAATACCCGGCCGTTGTACTGTGGTTGCTCTGGATTGATGTAAACCAGCTTTTTTACAGGACCAAAAAAGTCCTGAAGTTGCTCTGACTTTTCCCTGAATGCAGTAGCCACCTGATCAATCATAACCGCCAAGTCCGAGGGCTGCTGCTTTTGTTCATAGGTGGGTGATATTCCTGATGCAACAATTCCATCAATCATTTGATGATCTCCTAAATCTATTACAAAGAAAAGTAATTATAGTTTAATTATACGATTAAATACTAGTAAATATTTAAAGATAAAACATTAGTTATAACTTAAATAACACAGCGAATCGCTAGATTTAGGCTCTTCTTCAAAAAAAACCAAATATCCTTGGGCCAATTCCCTTTTTCCATCGTCTTCAAGGTCGGGTCTATTTGCATTGGCGGGAAAACCCGACTTTTGAACACGCCCAACCAAGCAAGCGGAATTACTAGAACTTTCACATCCCGGGTTAGACTGATCTGAAACGGAAGAGATTATTTCTTGAAAGACCCCATCGGCTTCACTATCGGTATCTAGATCAATAGGAGGAAGATTACCATCTACTGTCTTATATAAAGCTTCGAGTTCAGAGTTCGTAACAACCGGTTCGTCAGCAAAACAACTCCAAAAGCAGTCATCTTCACTGTCACTGTTATTCTTTGTAGAAAGAGGTGGCGACTCTAAGGCTTGCTGTTTAATCAAATCAAAACCACTAGTTGCTTTTTCAAGATACTCTTTTGCGATTTGATCAATTCTAGACTCTTCTTCTGATAAGGCTACGCTTATCACTTCCTCCTGACTATCAGAAATATACAAAGGGCACTGAGCTCTGTTCTCGCCCAAAGCACACTCTTCAAAGAGCCTTAAAATTGTATTATGATATACCTCACTATCTACGGTTCTCGGAGGATCTGCAACCTCAGGCTCACTACCGCAAAGAAATCTTTTGCTCAAAGCAATAATCTCTTGGTAGTTAGGTGAACCGATCGCATGTTTCACCGCCTTATGCACTTGCAGTGGAACGTGCGTAAGCAGCTCATCAGTACAGTAACTACAGAGATAAGGAATGAATTTGCTGTCATAACCGCGCTCGGCAATGTTCGCTAAAGCAGCAACTCTCGTTGGTATAGGGAGGTGCGTATCGCCAATCCTGCACATTTCAGAGGCTATAGTTCTTATAACTGTGTGGTTCCGCACATACATCAGCAATCTCCTTCATTGAAACAGAGGAATGTCAGCATTTATGAATGACGTAAGATACAATACCCCAGATCTGAAAATCACTACTTTTTTCGATCTTCATCTTCGGATAGTCGGGGTTTTCAGGAAAAAGATAGATGCCTGAAGCATCTTTAAAATAGCGTTTGACGGTGAACTCGCCGTCGACGACGGCAATAACAATCTTACCGTTAGCCACTTCTAAAGAGCGGTCGACAACAAGGATATCGCCCGACTGAATTCCCGCATCGCGCATCGAATCGCCTTCGACACGCACAAAAAATGTCGCTGCGGGATGCTTAACCATCAGTTGGTTGAGGTCCAACTGCCCTTCAATATAATCATCGGCAGGAGAAGGGAACCCTGCCTGAACTCCTGAAGTAAAAACAGGAACGGCGCGGATGGCCGCTTCTTCATCGGTACGTGCTATGGAAATGATGCGCAATTCTTTACCCATGGTTAGTAGAGGAAAATGCTGTCCAGCTGTCGATCTGTTGTTTCTATCGGCAGCAGAGCGCTGCTCAGCTGTTCGCGGTAGCCGATGCCATAGCAAAGCACATCGGCAGAGAGAAAGGAAAGAAAGCGGTCATAGCACCCTTTACCGTAACCAACGCGATGGTTTGCTGCATCGAAAGCAAGACCGGGAACAAGAACTAACGTCGGCGAGGCAATAGCGCAGCGCGCTATCGGTTCCGGAATGCCGAAAGCGCCTTCGCAAAGCTGCGTCGACACATCCTGCACGCAACAGGGAATGATTCGCTCCTTTTCAACACGTGGCAACACCAACTTACCTTCTTCTGCAAGAAAGTGATTGATCGCTCGTGTGCACAGCTCATCACCAATGCTCACATATGACATGACAAGTGTATGCTCTGCAGCAAGTGCGACCACCGCCTCTAATGCCTGCTGGGCAGCATCTCTGCGCCTATCTGAGGCGATGGCACCGCGCATCAGTTTGTACTGCTCACGAACAGCGGTTTTCATCATTCCAAAGGCACTCCGTTTTTATATTCAACACGGCGGAGAAAGGATCCTTTAGGATCAAAGAAGGTCGCGGTTCCCATTCCTTCCTTCACTTGGCTGACCGGGCGTTTCTCACCATTTTTAAAGTATTTCCCTTTCTGCAAGATATCTTGGTCATACTCTTCAATCATCATCAAGCTGCCGTTCTCATACCAGGCTGTGAGCATGCCATTTTTCTTGTTTTCGCTCATCTCCCGTTGGCTCTCCTGATTTCCATTAGGGTACCAAGTCTTTACAATGCCTTGGATGCATCCTTCATACCAGTTGACCAGCAGACACGGCTTAGCTTTCACTTCATCCCGTCTCTTCGGATAATACTCCACCTCTTCGCCATGCTTGACGCCGTTGGCGATATGATAAGATGAAACAAGGTCACCGCTTTCGCTGAACGCCTGCACCTGTCCTTCTTGGATGCCGCTACGAAATTCTTGCAACTCCACAAGCGTGTCTTTGCCGAAGACCGCTCGCTGGCCATAACCGTCCTTAATTGCTGCAATACGTCTTTCTGTCTGGTCGTAGTAAGTCGCCCCGGTCAACAGCCCGTGGTCGAAGTGTTCATCAGCAGCAATGGCGCCATCGCACCAGTAACGGTTCGCTTTGCCGTGCCTAACGTTATTAACATATTGTACAGTGGCAAGAAGTTCACCGCTGTCGAGGTATATCTCCATAGTACCATGCATCTCGCCACGGACAAAAGGAACACGCTTCCACAATTCTCCGTTAGGATGATAGTAAAGAGAATCTCCTTGCAGCTCGCCTTTGTCGTATGGAATCGCCGCAACAAGGTTGCCTTCTTCATCCCAAGCGCGCGAACAGCCATCGAATTGCCAGCTTTGCTCGGCCGCAGTATTCAGATCAGCGATACCGTTAACAACGTAGGCATCGACCTTAAGGTTACCATTCTGGTACCATTCACGGAAATTGCCATTGGCAGTGTTGTTTAGTACATCGAGATACTGCTTGATCTGCCCATTCGGATGGTAGCTAGTGATCACAGCTCGGATGTTGCCGTTGACGTCCCGGCTGTAGACACGGATCACTTTTTGATACGGCTGCGGCTGGGTGAAGTCGACACGACGGTACTGTTTAAGGCGGTCTTCGTTGCTGATCGTTTCTGAAAGGCCATTTTGATCGACGATATTAACGTGTGTGAGAACTGGTTCTCCCGCCTGCCTGTCTCCCATCGAACATGATGACAAGACCAGCAGCATGCTGGCTATGATGATTGAAATATACTTCATAGATACTCTCTTTTTAATAATTTCATATTCATCACGTAGACCTCGTTATTATCCGCGTGACGTTTTTTATCGAGCTTGAAGTCTAAAACAAGTAGCTGCGGCCTATTGGGGCCCGGACGATTACCGTCAATCTCTTTCCCTTCAACTCTGGAAAGCACTTTCTGCACATCTTCGATGTTGACTTCGACTGGACGGACAAGCGTTTCTGTCGTTTCCTGATAATGGGGATAGGACTGCACAGCGCCTTCGGTAAATGACAGAGAATTCGTTTCTCCTGTCAGCTGCTCCAACCGCTTTTTGATCACCGGGTCTCCGGCAAAGTTTTTATTGTTAACGATCTTCTGCAACGCCTCAATTTCCGGTTCTAGAAATGTCAACGTTTCTAGGTATTTATCGATGTAAAAATGGTCGGCATCGCGGAAGTGGTTGCGCACAGCGATATTCTGCGCTTGCCGCTTTTTGAATGTCAGGGCCATCTGCTGCACATGTTGGATCGATTCGTCCAACTGCGCCAGTTCCTGCTTCTTGCCATAGATCCCTGCCAACACAAAGATCAAGGGCAGCAATCCGATGACCATGAGATAAAGCAGCAAGCGTGTTCTGGGGATATTCTTCAGCATATTCATCCTCACGACGGTTTACGCCCTGACGGGTACTTAGTTTTATCTTTCAGAAAAAAAGAGGTGCGGTATTTGCCGCGCTGCGAGCTCCATTTGATCTCCCCCTTAGGGTCGACAATATCGTTGGGAGCGATCAGCGCATCGTGGAATTCGCGGGCAAGGCTGGGATTGGGACTGCTGAACTCCAGCTCTACCTTCACCTGATATCTATTTTGCCTCTTTTTCTCTTCAGGCCGCTGCACCATGACATAATGAAAATTGTCAATCTTCAACAACGGCTCGCCATTCTTGACGACATTGGGGTGGGTGCTTAGCCACGCCAGCACGTCGCTAGTGGTAGGAACATCAGGGAGAAGGGCGATTGTGTCCGGTGCCGCCTTGATCTCTTTTTCCAAATATGCCAGGCGCGCTGTGAGCTCTTCGTTGGTCAAGCTCTTAAGGGTCATTTGCCCATCTGTGCCAAATTTTGCGGAAAATTCCTCTTCAAAAGCATCATACGGCTTGTCCATGACGGCCAGAAGATCGGCATACTCTTCCTTGACTTGATCTTGCTGATAACCATAGTAGGCCGAACCAAAAGTGCTGACCGCCCAGGCAAGCAGTACGCACGCCAAAAAGTAGAGGGATACAGGCTTGATCAAACGGCGCCATGGGTTAGGATAGGCAAGCTCCTGCTGACGGAAGTTGATCTGCCAGGGAGTTTTGGGAAGCGCCATCAGGGCCAGGCCGATAGCGATCGCATATTCCTGCATTTGTTCAACGGGAAGAACTCCCTCAATAGGAGGAACGGCATCTTTTCCGACCCCTTCGAGCAGCTCTTTGGCCAGCCCATCGATCGCCGCGCCTTCGCCGGTGACGAGCACCGAAGCGGCTTCAGCGCCTTTCGCTTGTTTTTCCAAAGAGAAAAGGATTCGCGTCAGCTCGCTGCGCCACTGTTCGATCACCTTTCTCTCTTCATCGATATGCGAAGTACCGAAGTGGGCCGACTGCGCAGCAAGCAGTTTGCCGCCGTTAACGAGCACGCATGTGGTGAACTCTGCACCGATATTGATCACAAACTGTGTACCATCTATAGGGGAGTAGCGGCCGGCAAAGACGGCAAGGGCTGCAGGAACAGCGCTGACCACTTCGGGTTCAACACCCATTCGGCGCCACTTCTCCAGATGCTCGGCAACATGTTCTTTGCGTGCGGCAATGATGGCAATACGTGTGCCGTCATCGCTTTTTTCTAAAGGAATCCAATCGAGAAACGCCTCGTCCACAGGATAGGGAAGCAGCGGCTCCGCCTGAAACGCAAGTACAGCTTCGATATCGCGCTCTTTTTTCAGTTTGAGATCAAGCTGCCGCACTAGGCACTGCTTCGTATGAAGCGCTGTCACACTCAGCTCCTTGTCAAGAAGGGCGCTGAGCTCTTTGCCCTCGTCGCTGATGTAAAGCGGATTTACATCCTCATCGCTATCTGCGGCCACAACGCGGTATACCGCTTCAACTACTGGACCATCCTTTTGCAGGGTCAGACGTGCCGCGCGCACCTGTCGTCCGCCGATATCGACTCCTATCGCTTGCAATGCACTGACTATTTCCGGCATCTTACCACCAAAACTTTTATTATCAAGATAATAGGTTATCGCCTATGGTAACATACAAATTTTTAAAATGCACCTTTATCCTGTCTTTATCCTTGCGAAACGAAAAAATTCTTGATATGAGTATTGGTGGAGGTAAAGCCCATGGCGACACCGGAAAAACTCCCCCGACCCTTCTTTTGGCGCCGAATGCAATCGCTGATGGGCCTATGGCTGGTCATCTTCCTGATCGAACACTTGTTGACAAACTCCCAAGCCGCCCTACTGGTCGGCGACGATGGCAACGGCTTTGTCCGAGCGGTCAATTTCATCCATAATCTGCCGTACCTTCCCGCCATCGAGCTAGGCTTGCTCGCGCTGCCGATCCTCATCCACGCGATATGGGGTATTCAGTACCTGATGACCAGCAAAGCCAATTCGATGAGCAACACCGGCAAAGACCCCTATCTTCCTCAATATCCCCGTAATCACGCCTACACATGGCAGCGGATCACTTCCTGGATGTTGCTGCTCGGCATCACCTTGCATGTTGCCCAGATGCGTTTTATCAACTACCCCACCACAGCGCAAAAAGGAACGGAGCACTACTACATGATCCGCGTAACACCAGACAGCGGAATCTATACCCTCGCCGACAGGCTTGGCACACAAATTTATTCGAAAAAACAGATTCAAGAGCAGCGTGAAGAGCTGTTGAACCCTAATGTCAAAGCCGCCGTCTCAACGGACACCATGAGTCATCTCATCTCTTCGTTAAAGGGAATTTTTGAAAAACCCGCGGTAAATGAGCTCTCTCAAGACGAAATCAGCAAACGAATTGACGCGCAACATCGGAGCCAGGAGCGCGAATGGCTATCGGCGCTAGAAGCATGGCCTCTGGAGAACGATCAAGCCGTTGCCGTCAGCGGAAATTTCGGCACAGCCACTCTACTCGCCGTTAGGGAAACCTTCAAAAGCCCAATCATGATCGTTCTTTACACCCTATTCGTTATGGCCGCAGTATTCCACGGCTTCAATGGCCTATGGACCTTCTGCATCACCTGGGGGATGACCCTCACCGTCCGGTCGCAGGCGATCATGCGCGCCTTCACCACAGGGCTGATGCTGCTAATCGGATTCCTGGGGATGGCAGCGATCTGGGGAACATACTGGATAAACTTAAAAAGCTAGCAGGTCACTATGCCCGAAGAAGCAGAACCTAAACGTGTGATCGTCATCGGAGGCGGCCTTGCCGGCCTCGCCGCAGCGATGAAGCTCGCCGAAGAGGGCTGTCACGTCATCATCGTCTCCGTCACCAAAGTCAAACGGTCGCACTCCGTCTGCGCTCAGGGTGGCATCAACGCCGCCGTCAATACTATGGGCGAAAACGACTCTCCAATCATTCATGCCTACGACACAATCAAAGGCGGCGACTTTCTCGCCAACCAGCCGCCGATCCTCGAAATGTGCCTGGCGGCGCCGAAAATCATCAACATGTTCGACCGTTTTGGGTGCACTTTCAATAGGACGCCGGAGGGATATCTTGACTTCCGCCGCTTCGGCGGTACGCTGTACAACAGAACGGCATTTTGTGGCGCTTCAACAGGACAGCAGCTGCTTTATTCTCTCGACGAACAGGTACGGCGCCATGAAGCGCGCGGCCGCGTCGAGAAATATGAGAACCACGAATTTCTTCGTCTAGTCATTGACGATGACGGCATCGCCCGTGGCGTCGTCTTGATGGACCTGTTCAACATGAAGTTCCATGTCATCAAAGCTGACGCTGTTGTCATCGGCACAGGAGGGCTGGGACTGCTGTTCAAGCGATCGACAAACTCAACATTCTGTACCGGCGCCGCCAATGGGCGCCTCTACCGACAAGGGATGAAATACGCCAACGGTGAATTCATCCAGATCCATCCTACAGCGATTCCCGGCGCCGACAAGCTGCGCTTAATGTCGGAATCGGCGCGTGGCGAAGGCGGACGCGTTTGGGTTGTGGGAGACTCGACAAAACAGATCGAAACGCCTGAAGGCAAGATGATTCCTTGTGGTGAAACAGGAAAGCCATGGTATTTTCTCGAGGAGATGTATCCTGCGTTCGGCAACCTTGTACCGCGCGACATCGGCGCTCGCGAGATCCTGCGTGTCTGCGAACTAGGACTTGGCGTCGATGGCAAAAATCAGGTATATCTCGACGTCAGCGGTCTCCCGGAAAAGAGCAAGCATAAACTTGAGGCGATCTTAGAAATTTATACGAAATTCACCGGCGACGATCCGCGTAAAGTGCCGATGAAGATCTTCCCTGCCGTTCACTACACGATGGGAGGTGGATGGGTCGATTGGCCAGCTGCAGACGACCCTGATCGAATGGAGCGCTACCGCCAGATGACCAATATTCCCGGCTGCTTCAATATCGGTGAATCCGACTACCAATTTCATGGCGCTAACCGCTTAGGCGCCAATTCACTGCTCTCGTGCGTCTTCTCTGGTCTCGTTGCAGGAAAAGAGATCCCCCGCTACTTGAAAAACCTCGAAAAAAGCTATAAAGAGTGTCCGGAGAAAATTTTCGATGAGGCGCTCCATCACGAGGAAGCGGTTCGCGACGAACTGATGGCACGCGACGGCAATGAAAATGTTCACCAGCTACATGAAGAGCTTGCCGACGAGATGGTGCGCAATGTAACCGTCAAGCGCAACAATGCCGACCTCAAAAAAACGCTAGACTTCATCAAAGAGATTCGCAAACGGTTCAAAAACATTAAGCTTGACGATCATGGACGTTTTGCAAACCAGACCTACCAGTTTGCCAATCAGTTCACCTACATGCTTGATTTAGCTCTCATCATCACCAAAGGAGCGCTTCTTCGCGACGAGTTTCGCGGCGCTCACTATAAGACGGGCTTTCCTGACCGCGATGATGAGAACTGGCTAAAGACGACCATCGCGACGTATGATCCGAACAAGGACGAGCCGGTCATCACCTACGAGCCAGTCGACACACGCCACCTTAAGCCTGTGCTTCGTGACTATACGAAAGCGAAAAAAGTCCAGCCGAAGCTGGAAAATATCCCCGAAAATATCAAGCTGCCAATATAGAGAGGATGCTATGGCAATGCCTACAACCTATATTCTGAAAATCTACCGAGGAGTCCCCGGCAAGCAATATTGGGAAGAGTTCGAAATCGACCTCGTTCCTTTCGCCAACGTGATCTCCGGCCTGATGGAAGTTCAGAAAAATCCTGTGAACAGGAATGGCGAGCGTGTTACGCCTGTCGCATGGGAACAAGGCTGTCTCGAAGAGGTGTGCGGTTCCTGTTCCATGCTTGTCAACGGCCGACCGCGCCAGGCGTGTACGGCGCTTATTGAACCGATCATCAAAGAAACGGGCAGCAACGTGATCACCCTTGCCCCTTTCACGAAGTTTCCTCTTGTTCGCGACCTGATGGTCGACCGCACCATCATGTTCGATAACCTCAAGAAGGTCCACGCATGGATCGATACCGATGGCGCCTTCGATAAAGGACCAGGCCCTCGTATCAGCCCGGATAAGCAGGAAGTAATGTATATCCTTTCTACCTGCATGACCTGCGGGTGCTGCACGGAATCTTGCCCCCAAGTAAATGACAAATCAAAATTTGTCGGTCCTCAGATCATGGCGCAGGTGCGCCTATTCAACGCACATCCCACCGGTGCCAAGCAAAAAGGGAAACGGCTACGCCCGTTGATGGAGGAAGGAGGGATCGCCGACTGCGGAAACGCACAAAACTGTGTACGGGTCTGTCCTAAAAAAATTCCTTTAACGGATGCGATCGCCGCCATCGGCCGAGACGTCAATTTGCAAGCGTTCAAAGATTTATTTAGCTTCCCTGATAGAGGGTCAGAATAACTCTGTTAAAAAACAAGCAACATTTCTTTTGTTTCGTTGTATTAAATTTACATGGATAATAAACTAACGTAAAACAAATCTAGTTTTTATTCATGACATCTTGCAGCATTGGCAGCTTTACATCTTTAAAAGAAACAATTCACGAATCTTCACCAAAAGCTACTATTTCTAACGCTAAAATAATTATTATTCTAGAGCTTCATCATGATGAACGCTACCAAGATTTAGAAGCAAAAATACTCAAAGAGTATTACGCAGAAAATTCCCTTGTCCTTTTGGAAGCTGCAACGGGTACACGTAAATTCAGGCTCATAAAAGAAAAAATCGCTAGAAAAGCTGATATTACCTTCTGCGCTGAAGGATGGGGCGAACCCAACAACCAAAAGTGGTTGGATGAAGAGTATGCACCTGTAAACAACCTAATGAAAGAATGTTTACCCAAGCTTAAAACACCTGAAAAATTCACTGTTGAAGCCGTTGAGAATCGCATACGACACATTGAACGCTACATGCTGCCAGGGAAAGTTGCTAAAGACACCTCTCCAAAAAAACTTGCTGCGCTTGCTGAAAATAAATTCAACAAATGGTCGGACGAGGCCCTCGACACGTCTATGAGAATAGATCAAAAGTACCTTGTTGACAAAATCAAGAATTGTTACGAAAAGTTCCATAAACTGTTTATTATCATGGGAGCTTTACACTACACAAAGGATTTTGATGAAAAATACAATGATTTATATCAGGAACTTCATGATGCATTAAAGGGTAAGAGTTATGTTGTTATTCAACCTGAAAACGCCACTTCAGACGAAGACAATCCTAAAGATGAGTCTTGGATGACAACAATCCACAAGACAGTGTTAGCATGTTTTCACTGGTTACGGAATCTATTAGATTAGACCTCAATATCTTACAAAACCGTCGACGCCAAATTTTTAAAGGTCGCCTCTTCCCTTCACTGCATGCGAGTCTCGCTTTAAAAAAACATTCACAGACTCAATTGCCGCCATCGGTCGCGACGTAAATTGACAAGCTTTAAAGAGACAGTCTCTGAATTACTGGACAGCCATCTTACGACAAATTTTATCTAGAAAAATCCATCTTTCGCCGGTCTAGTATATCAACTATGTCACTCCTCAAGGTTCTCTTTCCCAGGTAAAATTTGTTCCCAATCTGACAATTCTTTAAATCAGAAAATGCCTCTAAAATAAGTGTCCAACTTTCCTGATAGAAATCCCGAACAACCTTGCATTTAATGCGTTAAAGAATTAAGCTAATAAAGATTATGCAAATAAATAACACTTTATATTATCTAATAACCCATGAAACCCTTTCCGGTTTGCCACTTCCGGAAAGTTTAGAAACCGATGATCAGAAAATCCGCTATATCTACTCGACGATCATGCGCTGCCTGCAGCGTCCCGCCCATGTTCTAAGTACCCCTTCATTGGAAACGATCAAAGCAACGATTCAAGAAGAAGCAAATTGTGATAACGATAAGATCAACGAATTAGAAATTATTATTAAACACTGCCGTCTTTCTATCCCTCCTTTAGAGAAGGTAAATGAGCAGATAGAAAAATTATTCCTTGCTCCGGGATACATTTCTCATGTCCCCGACTTTGTTTCACTAAGGTTAACAAACCTCAAACAACTCGTCTTAAGCCATAACCCTTTAAAAATATTACCGGAAAATTTCTTGGTCAATTCTACTGAACTGGAAGTATTGCACTTAGACGACTGCCAGTTATCCAGCTTGCCTAGAGACTTTGGAAAGACCTGGAAAAAGCTCAAACACCTTGAAATAACGCACAATAATTTTGAAGAAATACCTAAAGGTTTTGGAAGCAGCTGGAAAAGGCTGATAACGCTTTCAATAGGCGACGTCAAAGAAAAAATTGTCAACTACTGGCCAAATGCGACTGTCAATGTCTATTGGATAACGACCCAATCCGACCCTTCATCTTCAGGCGCTGTCAGCAGATTATCGGCTTTCAAACCTTCAAGTTGACCGGTTTCTTTCATCTCATCAAACGCTTGCAACGCCAAAGCGCCCTCGACAGGCAGCCAAACAGCATCATCCTTAGATACAAAACGAATATCGCCATGTTCCGTGTTATGAGGGCGGTCCAGCATCTCTTTAATCTCTGCGCAACGATTCAGGTCGATTTCTTTTTTTTCAATTGCCTCAATCAAACGAAGTCCTAGCGCTCTTACTGAAGCAGGATTCAGTTTGTACTTGCCCGGCAAATTCTTGTTGAATTCATATTCAATCAATGGACCTTCTTCGTTCAACTTAAACTTCAAAATTCCAACTGTTTGAGACTCCCTGCCAAACAACTGCCCGAGCAGCCCTGTTGAGATTTTTTGATATCCTACTGCAACAGAACGGGTATCTAGTGGAGCTTCCAGAGTGGGTAAATTTTCCTTGCCGGAAAGCATCAGCGCAGACTTTGTTACTACTGGCAGAGCGTTTGACAGGGCCTCATAAGTCAATGCTCCAACGACGACCATGATAGGACCGCCGATCATCGCTCCGATGAATGCTCCGGTAGCGACTTTTGCAGGATCAAGCCTCCAACTCAAACTTTCGGAGGCATCGTCCAACTGCCTCTGTGTCTTCCTAGCTAAATCCGTCGTCAATGTAGCAACACGTTGCGCCATTTTTGTACGGATCTCCGCTTCTCGAAGTTCTGCGTTGCTGGCTTCTGCTGTTTCTTTAATCGTTCCAAGATCTTTATTCGCTTGAAGCAAATGAGTATTAGCGATAGCGCCTAAATTCATCGCGGCGGCAAAAGCTTCACCAAAGCTTTGTGTCGATTTCATGGACGCATCTATGATCTGCTGTTCGAGATTTTCAGCGATTTGATCTTTCTTCATCGCCTGTTCAAACTTTTCGAGGGTTTTGCCGATCAGGGTCTCATAATTGGAAAAATTTTCTTTGGAAACTTCTGTAGACAAAGCCTCGTTGATCGCCGTTAACTGCTCTTTGATATCTCGATAGATTTGCGTAGCCTCCCCTTTCACTTGCTTTTTTTCAAGATACAACATTTCCGAGTCTTTCAGTTCATCAATAGCTCTATCAAAAATGGAAAGAGCCCGCTCCGACTGTTCTACAATTTCCCGTTGAACGACAATGTTTTTAGCCCTCATATCGTTTGTGATATGTTGAACTAACTGTATATGAGTCTTTACTTGCTCGATATTCCCTTGCAAGGCTTCAAGGTTTTGTTCATTCTGCTTCGAAAGCATTTCAATGAATTCCAAATTCTTTTTCGCTTCATTCAAGATCGCTAGCGATGCAGTATTGCCCGATCCCCACAGGTTCAATATTCTTCCCAGTTCCGCAGTCGCAGGGACAGCCATCACAGCACCGGTGATCAGATTGCCGCTAAGGACATTTCCCAATGCTGCAGCAAAGGCAATTCCGGCGGTAGCTGTCCTTCCCGGCTGCCTAATAACATTTCCCGCCACCTGACAAACTTGATGAAGACGCTGCAAATTTTGATATACCTGCATCGCCGAACTTACGGGCTTCGCTGTCGCTGCAGGAATAATAGCATTGACTTGGTCTACCTCGGGAGAACTTGGCGGAGTATGAAATTCTGGACTATTACCCCTGTTAATTGGATCCATCTCATTACCTTAATAATATTACAATTACATAATTATTATATCATGGATTAAAATTATTTTTTTATAATTTACAGAATATTAATAATACTATTTACAATGGAAAATAATTCAAAATTAGGCATTTTTTCTTTGCCAAAAACCGTTTTTTGAATCATTTTTGGTATAATGATTACGGGATTGAGAGAATGATGAATCGTGCGCTTTACTTGGTTTTAGGCATTAAATTGCTGATATTAGGGTGGATAGCGACATCTGGCGCTATTGGTTTGGGGCCGGATGAGGCGCAATACTGGACGTGGAGCCAAGCGTTGGACTGGGGATATTACAGTAAACCGCCAGGCATCGCATGGGAGATCTGGATAGGCACACGTACTTTCGGAAATACGCTTTTTGGCGTCAGAGTGGTCGCTCTCCTTCTTGGAACTCTCTTGCCCCTCGCCGTTTATTGGATGGCGCGGCAGTGTGGCTTTACAAATAAAACCGCCTGCTGGTCAGGCATAGTAATGGCATTAACCCCATTGGGAATGATGGGGACATTGCTGACAATCACCGATACAGGAATGGTCTTTTTTTGGACGCTTGCATGCGGAATGCTGTGCCGTGCATGGGAAAAAAGAAAAGAACCCGATTATCTTTTGATAGGTTTATTGATCGGTTGCGGCTCTCTCTTCAAATGGCCTATCTTCCTACTGTGGAGTATTATCTTTGGAATGATGCCTTACTATGCTTTCTTGAGGAGTAAAAAAGTTATCGCCGGCGTTTTGATCTCCCTGTTAGGATTGCTACCCAGTTTCACGTGGAACATCCAGCATGGCTGGGTCACCTTTCGCCATGTCTTCTACAATTTGCACGGATCAGACCTCGCCAAAAAATCGGGATTCGCAATCTTCCAAGGTAATGTTTGGGAATTTTTGGGAGCGCAAACAGCACTGCTATCGCCAATCTTGTTTGTTCTCTTAGCGATTACCCTTTTTGCTTTTGTACGCCAATTCAACACCTTTCCCTCTTCCGCGAGACTATGTGGGTTGATTACTTTTTTTCTATTGGTAGGTGCGCTCTTTCTCTCAATGTTCAAAAAGATGCAGGGCAACTGGATCGACTACGCCTACCCCACGGGAATTACGCTATTATGCTGGTATGCTTGCGAGAGAAAACCGAAACTGCTGATATGGTTGAAAGCCGGTGTTGCCCTTTCTTTAGCTCTCTGCATCCTCCTACTTAGCGTTCCATTCAACTTCATTCCCATCCCATTCAAAATGAACCCCTTCAAGCATAATCTAGGTTGGGAGGCGCTGTCACCAGCGTTAACTTCGGAGGGATATGACCCTGATAAGGATTTTCTCTTCAGCAGCACCTATCAGACAGCAAGTATTCTCAGCTTTTACGGTCCCAAGCAAGAGAGGGCTTATTTTCTCAACCTGCATGGGACGCGGCTGAATCAATTCTCATTCTGGCCCGGAATGGAACAAAAAGCGGGGAAAAACGGCTACTTCGTGATGGTCGACAACGCGCCTCATCTGCAAAAGAAGATCGAAGGAGCTGAAGCGTTAAAAGAGGAGCTGGAAGACTATTTCGAAGAGGTCGATTATCTCGGTGTAAAACCGCTTTACATCAGCGAAGGAACCGCTGTAAAAGCCGCGCTGATCTACCGCTGCATTGGCTATAACGGAAAAATTCCGCCGCAACCGGAAAGGTACTAGCGGCAAAAAAGTCCGATGTTGTATAAATATAGATAGAACAAGGCGATAAGCCTTAAAGACTTCGCTGCCGCCAGGGACAGCCGGTCGAATAAATGCTCATCAACGATATTTATTAAGTTTAAGGGACCAGGACGTTAGGCGTAGAGCTTCTAAATGAACTCGAAACTTAGGAAACGGACCCACCTGCACAAACTTTGTTGATTGTGCGAAGACCGCATCCCTTCCGGCAGTCTTTTTTTATACCGAAATCAGCTTCGTTGCTTTACGGTGAGGTATCGATAAAAATGGTTCGATCTCCTCAAGGCCAACTTCTCGAACATGGTAACGCTTCTTCAAAACATCAATCATTTTTTTTCTGAACATCTCCCGCGATGGCAGCCATTGGTCTAGTGTGCATAAAAATTCATGATGGGGGCGTTTTTTGCGATAGGAGGGCATCTTGGGTGGAAGGGTAAGGTATTCCATCTTCTGTGGATCAAACTGCCACAGAAATGAAGTATGATGCAGCCAGCGTCCTTTCCGTAAATACTGCGCATTGCCGCCGAATTTTTTCTCTCCAAATACATAATCATTTTCGCGTAGCGAGAAACGATCATCAACAAACAGATCCTGATAGATCTGTAAAGCCAGCGAGTGCACATGGTCGGGAGAGCAACTAACTCCGGAGTCTTCTACCTCGCCGATCAACGTTGCAAAGAGGGTGCTTTCATCGACAACAACGGTGCCGCCTCCGCTAAATCTACGAATCAAAGGAAGCGGTTTCTTTTGCAACAAAGGCAGATTGACCCATTGAGCCTCTTTAGCTGAGATTCCCATCACGATTGCAGGCGTCGACCCTTCATTAAGAATACACCAGTTACGGTTATCACAGCGCAGGAGCGCTTCTTCAATCTGAAGCTGGCGAAAAATGGGCACTTGATGAAGCTGAAGAAGATGAATGATACTCTGTGGCATTATTTCCCTAACATTTCGCCGGCTAGCTGATCAATAAACAGAACGACCTGTGGATGCAGCCGTAAACTCGTCGCAGGGAAAAAACGGGAAAGGGGGTGGTCAAGGGTCTGCTTGACAACATCAGCCTTCTCTTTTCCATAGGCTAAGAGAACGATCTTTTTTGCCTGCAAGATCGTGCCGATTCCCATTGTAATGGCGTATTCAGGGAACTGTTCGACCGACTCTCCGTAATAGCGGCTGTTTTCAATACGCGTGCTGTCAGCAAGCTTAACTACATGAGTGCGGCTATTGAACGGCGTTCCCGGCTCAGCAAGACCGATATGACCGTTGACGCCCAAGCTCAGAATCTGGATATCAATAGGCCCCAAACGATGGATCTGCCTATCATATTCGGCGGCGCGCCGCTTCAACACCCACATCTCCTCTTTTTCATTGAAAAGAGCACCCTGAAGGTGTTTAGGAAAATGCTTTTTAAATGCTCTAAATTCTGTCGGTGAAAGGTCATCTTCCGATTTCGCCCAACCGTTAGGAAGAAAGGTCTGCTGCTCCCTTAGCCCTTTAGGGTACTTTACAGAGCATTTCAACGAGGAAAACAGGTGAGTATTCATAAAGTGGTAAAGCGACTTTTCGCTGTCATTGGGAATGCCAAGATATTCATCAAGATTAAAAGTATACACTTGCGAAAGGTCCAACTTCTCTTCCAAAACCCTGCGAACAAAGGCTTCATAAATGGGGATCACCGTTTTTCCTGTCGCCAGACCTAGAACGGTTCGGGCATGGCAGCGATTGCGCTCACGAATTTTTGCTACCAACATCTCCGCTACAGATTCTGCAATGGCTTGTTGATTCTCCATCACCTTGATCTGCGGTTGATGGATTTCAAACTCTTCATCGTAGGTAAAAGCCGATGCTGTTGCCGCCAAGATACAAGGAAGAAAAAAGAAAAAACGAAACACTATCGCCTCCACAAGGAATTTTATCGCTTACTGTACGGGATCTTGTAAAAAATACCAACGAAAGGATTAGACGCGGGCACGCCGTGTAAGAGCGATCATCAAAACGGAAATATCGGCAGGCGATACCCCGGAGATGCGTGCTGCCTGACCTAGATTGATCGGCCGTTTTTCTAATAGACGCTCACGCGCTTCGTTACGCAGGCCCAGTACTTGAGCAAAATCAAAACCTTCGGGGATGCGCACTTTTTCGACATGCTCAAGGCGGTCAACCTCAAGTTGTTGACGCTCAATATATCCAGCATATTTAAGGTTCAATTCTATTTGAAAATTTACCTCTTCGCCCCAATCATGCATCTCGTCGGGATACAACTCCAAAAGCGTAGCATAAGTGTTTTCAGGACGGCAAAGAAGCTGCCCCAAAGAGTAGCCTCGACCATTGAGATGCTTGTATACTTTGTGCAACCGCGCCGTCTCTTCGGCGATCTTGCTTTCTTTGTACACAAGCAGATCGTAACGTTCTTGATCAATCAGTCCGATCTCGTAGCCATAACGACGCAAACGCAGGTCAGCATTATCCTGGCGCAAAAGAAGACGATGCTCAGCACGGCTGGTAAACATACGATATGGTTCGGTAAGCCCTTTGGTAACAAGATCGTCGATCATTACGCCAATATACGCTTCAGACCTTTTAAGGATTAAAGCCTCTCTGCCTTGCACTTTGCTTGCTGCATTAATTCCGGCCATCAACCCTTGTGCTGCGGCTTCTTCGTATCCTGTCGTTCCATTAATCTGTCCCGCAAGGAACAACCCTGAAACAGCTTTAGCCTCAAGAGAGGGAAGAATCTGACCGCTGAGAACATAATCATACTCTATCGCATAAGCAGGGCGCATCACCTCGGCATCCCGAAGGGCCGGGATCGAGCGGATGAACGCCATCTGTACATCGATCGGCAGGGACGAGGAAATTCCATTGACATAGACCTCGTTTGTGTTTAGCCCTTCCGGCTCTAAGAACAGCTGATGCCGCTCTTTATCGGCAAAGCGGACAACTTTATCTTCGATCGAGGGGCAATAACGTGGACCAATCCCTTTGATAATGCCCGAGTACATCGGCGAACGATGCAGATTATCGAGGATAATCTGCTTAGTTTCTTGTGTTGTGTATGTGATATGACAAGAGACTTGGGGAAGGCGTGAACGCTCCTCTTTGTCAAAAGAAAACTTCACACCTTCATCGCCGGGCTGTTCCTCGCAAAGAGAATAATCGATCGAACGGCAGTTCACCCTTGGCGGCGTACCGGTCTTCAGGCGTCCCAGCTTCAAGCCGAGCTTTTCAAGAGAAGCGGACAGACCGACCGCAGGCTGATCGCCGGCGCGTCCGCCCGAGTAGTTGTTCTCACCAATATGCAGCAAGCCACGCAGGAATGTTCCTGAGGAGATAATCAGCGTTTGGGCATCGTAGATGATCCCTTCCTTGGTGATCACTCCTACGACAGCGCCCTCTTCAACGATGAGCTCCTCGATCGTTCCTTGCTTGATCTCGAGATTTTCCGTTTTCTCCAAACGGTGCTTCATCTCGAACTGATAGGCAACCTTGTCCGCTTGAGCACGCGGAGCCCAAACGGCGGGCCCCTTTGTTGCGTTAAGCATGCGGAACTGAATGCCTGTGCAGTCGATGACTTTGCCCATCTCGCCCCCGAGGGCGTCGATCTCACGGACCATATGGCCCTTGCCGATTCCTCCGACAGCGGGATTGCAGCTCATCTTGGCGATGGTATCCAGATTCATCGTCAGAAGAAGGGTGCGCGCACCCATTCGGGCCGATGCCAATGCTGCTTCGCATCCGGCATGCCCGCCACCCATCACGATGACATCATATTTGACAGGATACCTCCACATAAGCAACTCAACTTTTTATTTGATTTTACTTAGACTTGTGACGGTCTCTGCGGCTACGCTTCTTGCGTTTGTGCTTCGCAATCTTGTACTTACGTTTTTTCTTTACTGAGGACATAGTTACTCCGGTTTACTCAAATCTATGACGTTTAATTTGATAACAACGACCCAGTTTAGAAGATATTCATTAAAAAGTAAAGCGTTTGAAAGTGGGGATTTTTTATGTCATTAGCTAGGTCTTTGGAGATCACTAGGAGAAAAAAAAATGTTTTCACTCTGTTTTTAATTTATTGTCCCCTTCTTTTGATTTGGGAATGCGCAACAGTCGCTAATTCGCCACCCGGCAAGTCGGTGTTTCAAGCGTTCCATCGGGACCTTATCTATAATTTAACGCCATCGGAGATTCGTGCGAACCTGCGGAAAACAGGGATGGAAATGTCAACGGATGAGCTTGATCGTTATGAAGACTGCTTCTTTTCTCTACCGACAAGATCAATCCTGACTGGAAAGTTATCGATAGCCTCACGGAACTTCCTATTAGACCGGAGAAAACTCCTGGAACGCCGCTTCAGCAGCCGGATCCCGCGCCATCTCGCCATTCTCGTAGTTGTTAAGCGGCGTATAGTTGCAGAAATGGGCGTACTCCTTACGGAAAGTAAGGTTGACGCTGCCAACACCGCCGTGACGGTTTTTGCCGACAATAAGCTCCGCCATCCCCGGCTTGTCCATCGGATCGTAGTATTCGCGCCGCAAGAGGAACATGACAACGTCGCTATCCTGCTCGATAGACCCTGATTCGCGCAAGTCGCTCATCATCGGACGATGCCCTTGACGCTCTTCTACCTTACGCGACAGCTGCGACAGGCACAGGATCGGCACATTGAGTTCTCGGGCAAGATTTTTCAGCATACGTGAAATCTCTGAAATCTCCACCTGACGGCTTTCAGACGCTCGAGAAGATCCCGATCCTGAGATCAGCTGCAAATAGTCGATAATCAAGAATCCGATATCGTAATTTTCCTTCATCCGTCGTGCACGCGCCCTGAGGTCGGTAATTTTTAGTCCGGGCTGGTCGTCGATCACCATCGTATGGTTCTGCATTTCATTGACAGCACCTACAATCCGTTGATATTCAACGCCGTTCAACGATCCCGTCTTAATTTTGTCCGACTCCACTTCTGCCTGCGAGCAGACAAGACGGTGCACCAATTGTTCCGCGCTCATCTCTAGAGAAAAAATTCCCACGGGGATATTCCCTTTGAAGCAAACATTCTCGCCGATATTGAGCGCCAAAGCCGTTTTACCCATAGCGGGACGCGCAGCGAGAATCATCAAGTTTGATGCGCCTAGCCCATCAATCATCTTGTCAAGATCGTGCAAGAATGTCGGAATACCGGAAATACCCGGATCTTCTGGCCCGCGAAGTTTGTACTCCTCCTGACGCTCTTCCAGTTCTTTTAGAAAGGGCTGACCGGTTTCTGACTTAACGCCCGTAAGCACTTCAGATATTGTACGTCCCGACAATGGGCTGTGCGACTGCGAGATATTGAAGAACAGCTGCTGCGCTTCGTCTAAGGCATCGAATACATCCTGCGGCTCTTCTAGAGCGCGTTTCTCCACAGACTGCGAAGCCGTGATCATTTTGCGCAATATCGACTTATCGCGGATCAAGTCGCAATACTGCTCGATATGCGCCGATGTACCTGCATATTGCGCCAATGTTGTCACATAAGCCACGCCGCCGACCGCTTTGAGCTTGTCCATCCTTTTCAGCTCTTCTGCTACGAGGTGGACGTCTGCCGGTTTGTCATTCTTGTAAAGCGTCTTAAGGACTTCAAAAATGATTTTATGCTCGGTAAAATAAAAGTCGCTGTCATCAAGAGCGTCGGCAGCAATGTTCAAGGCGTTGATGCTTGTAAGCATGCAACCGAGAACCATCATCTCCGATTCTTTGGAATTAGGGGCAATTTTAATTTTTATACGCTCTTCACTCATGACGAGACCTTTTGTTGGACGTTGCCATAGAATAGCGTAAACGGGCGTACTGCATCAACATTAATGACAAAAAAACTTTCTTCCCTTATAACCGAGTTGTACAAAGGAACTGCTATGACAATTATCTCTATCATCGACCTAATCTTCCGCGTTTATATGATCATGCTCTTTATACGCATCATTGCCTCGTGGGTTCCCGAGCTTCGTTCGATGAAGGTGATTCAATTTATTGGTTACTATACCGATCCCTATCTGAACCTCTTCCGCAAGTTCATACCTCCTATCGGCATGATCGATATCAGCCCGATCGTCGCGTTCATCGCCTTAGGTGTGATTGAGTGGGGACTGAAGTATCTCATTGGATTATTTGTTTTTTAAATTTGTCCTTTATGCTATGCTGGGTTCATGAAATCACGAAGCCTAAAAACAGCGACCGGTTGGTTATTCCGTCTTTATCAGGTGTACCTCATCATGATATTGGTACGGATTGCCGCCACTTGGTTTCCGGAGTTTGAGTCCTCACGGTTTATCCAATATTTAGGCATTTTTACTAATCCCTACCTAGATCTCTTCCGGTGGATCATCCCTCCCATCGGCCAATACAACCTCAGTTCGATCATCGCCTTAGCTGTTCTTGCTTACGTGGGAATATTAATCAAACGCTTCCATAAAAAAATAAAATAATTTCTTTTTAATCGATGACAAAAAAACAGCCTTTCCAACTCGGCAACACCGAGCTTCCTAACAATATTTTCTATGCACCTCTTGCGGGATGTTCAGACTTTCCCTTCCGTAAAATGTCGGCGAAGTACGGCCCCGGCCTTATGTACTGTGAAATGGTCAAAATGGACGCTCTTGTCCGTCACGATCCGAACACTTTCCATATGTTGGACTACGATAAGGATATGCATCCGATCGGCGGTCAGATCTGCGGCAGTAAGCCTGAGATCGCCGGTCAAGCGGCGCGCATGATTGAAGAGCTAGGTTTCGATGTCATCGATCTTAACTGCGGCTGTCCTGTTGATAAAGTCACGAAAGACGGAAGCGGTTCCGGCCTTCTGAAAAACCCTCAAAAAATCGGCGACATTCTCGCTAACATGGTCGCTGCCGTCAAGATCCCCGTCACGGTAAAGATCCGTGCCGGATGGAGTGAAGAAGAGATCAACGCGCCGCTAATCACCAAGATAGCCGAAGAGGCTGGCGCTGCCGCAATCTGCATCCATGGCAGAACGCGCAAACAAGCATACCGCGGCCCGGCAAATTGGGATTACATCAAGCAGTGCGTCGAAGCGCGCACTTCAATCAAAGTGATTGGCAACGGTGATGTCTTCGATGGATATGCTGCAAAGCGGATGTTTGAAGAAACAGGATGCGATGCCGTCCTGGTTTCACGTGGAACAATGGGACAGCCATGGATCGTTGAAGACATCCTTCACGTCCTCGACGGTCTAGATCCTAGAGAACGCTCCGTTGAAGAGGTTCGACAAGAGCTTCTCGAGCATTTTGAGTATACGCGCGCCTATCGTAGCGATCGCCGCGTCTGCGTCGATATGCGCCGTGTCGGTTGCTGGTATATCAAGAAGTCAGCAGGGACGCGTGCGTTCAGAGGACTGATCAGTAAAGCCGTCTCAACCGATGAGGTTCGCCGCCTGATCACGGAGTTTCCGCTTGGCGACGAAACTGTTGAAACTGAAAGCTTAATCGCATAGTACGTTAAAAGGTGTGAGCACAGGCGTGGACGTCAATTTAGAAGTTTATAAAAAACAATTTACTCTCCAAGCAGCTACATTCAACCATATCGATCACGCCGATGCCATCATCGCAGAGGTATATAAGGTTGTCACGCCAGACAACATACCATTCATCTTAAAGATTTGCCCTCGGGCTGATGATTACTTTCGGGAAGTCTTTTTTCTTCATCGGCTTAAAAACTGCATTCCCGTACCTCATATTATTGACACCATTGAACCTTCAAGCAGCCATTTTGGCGCTATTTTAATGGAATGTGTAAAAGGAAAAATTCTTGAAGATGGTGATTGGTCAAGCGATCTGTCTTTTGAAATTGGCGTCGCATTAGCTCATCTTCACAACAATCGAACAGAGGGATACGGGGATTTAACAGAACCCAAGGCTCTAGCTCGATATCCAGATCCCTATTTCAATGATAAGTTCCAAGAAGAATTGGATGAATGTAGGGGGCATCTTCCAGACCGCCTCATCGAAAAATGTAGCGCATATCTTAATACTTGCCGGAATCTTTTAGCAGGCGTTGACGGCCCCTGCATCGTACACCGCGATTTCCGACCGGGAAATATGCTCATTTGGCAAGGCAAATTGCAGGGGGTTATTGATTGGTCTAGCGCCCGTTCGGGGTTTGCGGAGCAGGATTTCTGTTCGATAGAGCATTTCAAATGGGCTCCTGACCAGAAATATAAAAAAGCCTTCTTCGATGGATACTCAAGTGTTCGCCCTATCCCAAACTACCAGTTAATAATGCCCCTGCTCCAATTGGGAAGGGCTCTCGCAGTGATTGGATATACTGTCCAAAGCAACACATGGAACAGCAGTAACAAAAATTTATATGCATTCAATCGTAAATTTCTTGATTCGTTCAATTTTTCTGTTAATTCTCTTCCATAGTCAATAGTAGAAAATTTCTCTTTGCCAAAAAACGATTCTTCAACCATTTTTGATGTAAAGCCATTTTACAGGAGCGCCTGATGAACGACAGCGCCACCAAAACGATTCATGTCATCTTCCATGGACGCGTGCAAGGTGTGTTCTTTCGAGCAACGACAGAAAAACATGCAAACAAATTGGGAATTGTCGGCACGGTACGAAATCTTCCTGAAGGCACCGTCGAGCTCTATGCTCAAGGTACGGAAGAGCAGCTAGACCAGCTCCTTAAAAGGATTCAAGAAGCTGACGGCAACGCAAAAGTAGAGCGTGTAGAAATCAAAACGCTTCCTTCAGCCGACCCCTTTCAAGAATTTTCCATTCTCTAGAGAGCTAATATTTTTCAAAAAATTGTAATGCTCTTTTTTTTTATTTCAGATACGGTTTTTCTAGCCGGCAGCTGGAGGAGAAAACTATGACAGCTATTTCAAATACTGAAGTACCTTCTTTTAGACATACTCATGTATCGGTAAATGAAGAGTGTTTAAAAAAAATGACTAACCCAGAGATATACGAGCTTTGGAAGAATCTCAGCAGAGATATCGAAAGCAGCGATGCACAAACCAAAGCTAATAATAAAAATACATGGGAAGCAATCAAGCGCGAGCTAATTCAGCGTGATGCTAACGGGGATCTGGCAAATGCTAATCCGCATTCCCTCCCTGCTTTAGCTGATATCACTCATGAAAAAATTAAGTCTTTATTCCCGAACGTCCATCTACCCAGTGAAGATGATCGAGATCTTTGAGCCACCACGCGTCTCCAGGCGTTGCGCGAATTGTCTCGGCGACAGCTTTCGCCTGCGGCGTCGTTAAACGCTGTACCGTCTTGTCAAACCACCCTTGAGCGCGGCTGTTACCGATATCCATCTGCTCTTTAAGTACAAGCAGCAGTTCAATCTGGTCTGCATCATGAGCGATCTTCGCTTCAGTAGTTGCCCTGTCGTTATACTCATCGATCCAGGCGCAGATCTCCGAACCAAAAGGCGATTCTTCCCTTAGCTCTTTAAGAACAGCGCTTTCGTTGGCCGTCACATATTTTTTGTTGACGTAGTTGAGATCGCCTGTACGCGCTTCAGCAAGATCATGGAAGAGGCAGATCATCGTCAAGCGATGCATATCAACAGGCTCCTTATTAAGCTTTGCCAAAGCAAAAGCAACAATAGTCATTCTATAGGTATGTTCTGCAACGGACTGCTTTCCACTGCCTAGGAAGGCGAATCCCGATCGCGGTATCCGCGCCAACATCCCTGCTTCATTGAGCAAATTTACTATTTCCTTCATTAACGGTTCCTTTTATAATGTTTCATTTTTCAAACGAGGATTATTTTATGGCTTATGCATCTAATCTCAATGATCTGATCAGTCCGCCGATTGATCCCAATACTCCAGTTCTTTAGCAAGGAAAAACGACAATGACTGTCTCGGAATCATCTTTTAATCATTTCGGGTTTACCATAACACCCGGAGTTAATTTTCTTGAAGCCGGGGAAGACTCCGATCAAGAACTTATTGAAACAGCGGTAAAGCTGCGGGAAGTTTGGTGTAAAGAGGACCATCAAATAGAGATCTATACAGAAATTACCGAGCCCACTGACAGTTTTTCCTGGAAAGCAGTCCGTTACCCTCTTTCAACAACTTTTGAAGCTTTAAGAACAGTCTGGAATTACACCTTTGGCTACGAAACATATCTAACTTCTTATGAACGAGGCAGTCTGGCCAAAACATACCGTGAACGTTTTAGTCATACGAATGCCGCTACTACCGTTTCTCATCGAGAAGCTCAAGGTTCTAATGCCAGCTTTTCAAATTCAATCATCGAAGGCGAACATTCTGTCGCCATCATCTTCAACGATGGCGTTACCACAACAGACCGCCTTGAAACAATGATCTTACCTAAAAAAAATGAAGGTTATTTCGGTGAAGATTTATCTTCAGCAAAAGATGCTCTTAGCCTTGCGCGGAAGATAGTTTCTGTTGTCAACTCCTATGAGACACGCCTCTTTATCAGCTTTTCGACAAAAAAAGAATCCACTTGGTCTCTTTGGATTTGGAGCAGTCCGTCGTGTGCTCAAACGCTACTCATGAAAATAAAAGTGTTGTCGCAGGAGATTATTGGAATAACGCCTGCTGATGAACGTGAGCATCAATTGCTTTGCGAGCATTGGAAGAAAAAGTTGGAATAAAATTCCATTCTAAAAAAGCGCCTCCTCTGTTAAGGTTCTACTTTAATCTATTAATAAGAATCTCGCTTTTTCGGGAGGCCGCGTGTCTAGCAGCGCTGACGACATAATAGACACATACAAAGAGCTTTACGACGTAGTCATCCCTGATTTGGATTACTATCTGCGGCAAATCGACTGCCGTGATGGCTGTCCCGTCAATACGGATCCTCGCGGCTATATGATGGCATTGCACCGCGGAGATTATCTTGAAGGTTATAAAATTGCGCGCGGCCCCAATCCTTTTGCATCGATTTGCGGGATGATCTGCGGGGCTCCTTGCGAGCTTTCGTGCAGGCGCGACCGCGTTGACAAAACGCTGACCATACGCGCGCAGAAACGCTTTCTTGACGAATGGTTCGGCTTAAGCAAGGAGGCGCATATTCGGTCGCTGGATTATAGCTATGCCCGCGGCACGACATCCCCAAAGCCGAACGGCCTCAAAATTGCCTGCATCGGCGCAGGCGTCGCTTCAATGACCGTTGCACATGACCTTCTGCGCCTAGGATATGCTGTCGACGTGTTCGAGATGATGCGCATGCCCGGAGGCATGCTCACCTATGGCGTTCCTAATTATCGTCTGAAAAATACGGTCGCTATCAATGAAATTGCCGCCATCGAGCACCTCGGCGCTAAGATTTTCTACAACACTAAGATCGGTCGCGACATCACAATGGAAGATCTCGATCAAAAATACGATGCGATCTTCATTGGCATCGGCCTCTGGAAATCTCGAGATCTGCCGATTCCTGGAGCCGACAAGCCCGACATCATCCGCGGCATCGAGTACCTGCGTGTGCGATGCGCAGAGCAAAAATGGAAAATCGGGAAACATATCATCGTCATCGGCGGTGGCAACGTCGCTTATGACGTCGCGCGCACTTCCGTACGCAACAACGCTGAAAGCGTCACTATGGTCTGTTTGGAAACCCGCGACGAGCAAACCGCCGATGAATTCGAGATCGAAGATGGCATCGAAGAAGGGATCAAGATCCATAACAGACTGATGCCCAAAGAAGTGATTCGTGATGAGAAAGGTAACATTACCGGTCTGCGCGTACAGGAAATCGCGAAACTCTTCGACTACCAAGGGCGTTTTAAGCCGGAACCGATCGAGAATGCGGAATATATCATCCCTTGCGACAGCATCGCTCTGGCTATCGGTCAGGGAATGGATTCCAGCTTTCTCCGGGGGTGGAGCAAAAAAGACCTGCTAGAAATTGACAGGGGCATCATCAAGACAGAACAAGGGACGGGAAGAACAACTGTACCTGGCGTCTACTGCGGCGGTGACGCCGGCTTTGGGCCCGCGCTTTTCATCACTGCAATACGCCACGGCCAGGAGGCGGCGCGCGCGATCGACAGTGATCTCCGCGGCACGCAGCCTTATCGCGAAATGTCTGCGGAATTCACTGAAGTCTCGCCGATGCGTGACAAAACCTATCTCCGCACAAAGTGGAAGCTGCCTACAAACCAGCCGCCTAAGCAGCGCATCCATAATGAGAATATGGTAGAAAACAACTACACCGTCGATGAGGCTCATGAACAGTCTAATCGTTGTCTTCAATGTCATGTCAGCCCTGTATTTAACGGAGAGCTTTGTATTAAGTGCAATGGTTGTGTTGATGTTTGTCCAACTAATTGCCTGAAGCTGATACCCATCAATAAAGTGAATATGGACTGTGCTGAAGGCAATATGCGCACAGCTGTCGACAACTTTTATGGTGTGGATTCCTATGAGATGAGCGACGACGAACTGCACGCGATGGGTTCTGCCATGCTAAAAGATGAAGACCTGTGTATCCGTTGCGGGCTCTGTGCAGAAAAATGCCCGACGCAAGCAGTAACGATGGATGCGATGAACTACACGTTCCGCTGGATAGGGTAGACGCCATGATGATTTATATTATCGGATCAGTAGCGACTGGCGTCGCAGGAATATTGATCTACATTTATTACCTGAGACAAGGTCAGTTTGAAGACCTTGAAGATGTAAAATACCAAATGTTTCGAGACGAAAAGGAAAAGTAAGTATGCCAAAACATCGCAACTCACTGAATGTCGACCCTGACAGCAACGACCCTAACATCTCACGGCGCACCTTCCTTGCCTTGATGGGCGTCGGCGCTTGCCTGATTGGCCTGGGTCAGATGTTCGGAGCGTCGCTGCTCGGATATCTATACCCCAACGCCATGAAAGTTCCCCCAAGCGTGTTCTCCATTGGCAGACCGGACGAAGTCCTTTCCAAAGACGGCAAGGTATTCGATCCTAAGCAAAAAGTGTTCATCGAAACCATGGGTGGTAAAGTTCGCGTACAAACGGCGGTCTGCACACACTTAGGCTGCACCGTCAACATGGTCGACACAGGTTACGCATGTCCTTGCCACGGATCGACATACGACAGATACGGCCGCAATACCGGCGGTCCCGCACCACTGCCTCTCGTCTACTTCCATACATTTAAAGGAGCGTCAGGCGAACTGCTCGTCGACAAGGCAAAAACAACATTAGACCCTAACGAAGCATGGTATGCGCCAGCAATCGCATAATAATAGAAACGACTCGGAGTAAATGACCTATGTCAACGTTTAAAGGAAAAAAACGGGAAACGTGGCCGGAGTACATCGCCAACCTGCCGCACTTGATCCTGAGATCAATATTTCGGCACAACTACCCCAATAATGACGTCGACCGCTCTGAAGTGGTCTTCAAAAACTTCTTCCTCCACTTTCACCCGGTGAAATGCCATAAACATTCTCTTGATCCTTTCTACACGCTCGGCCTTGGCGCAATCACCACCAGCCTTTTCTTGATTCTCACTTATACGGGAATCGTGCTGATGTTCTACTACATTCCCGCCGAAGACCGCGCGTACGATATCATGAAAGACTGGCAGGATACGACGCCGTTCGCAGGCATGTTCCGCAACATGCACCGCTGGAGCGCGCATCTCATGGTGCTTTTTGTCTTCCTCCACATGTCCCGCGTCTTTTACACAGGATCATACAAGGGTGATCGCCGCTTTAATTGGGTGATCGGTGTCATTTTGATGGTTCTGACGCTGCTATTATCATTTACCGGATACCTCCTCCCTTGGGATCAGCTTGCTTTCTGGGCGGTGACCGTCGGCTCCAACATCGCAGGGTATGTCCCTAATCTTCCTGGTTTTGAGCATAACGTCAACAAGGTGATGCTGCTAGCGTCAACAGAGGTAGGACAGGATGCGCTCATCCGCTTTTACGTCCTTCACGTCGCGCTTCTACCGCTCATTGCCGGCATCCTCATCGGCGTCCATTTCTGGCGGATACGCAAAGACGGCGGCCTGTCGCGGCCGCCCGACAAAATTCGCCCTGACCCCGTTCGCGTCGTCCAGCGCTCCGACACAAAAGAGACCTTCGCTCCGGGCGTCAAACGCACCTATGGTCTGATGGAATTAGTACGCGGCACCTGCCCCACCGTCGACAAAGGGCCTTATAACTTCGTTTTCACCTGGCCCCATCTGCTGCGCGCTGAACTAGTCGCTTTCCTTCTCACGCTGGTTCTTGTGCTTGCGCTATCATTCATCGATGCACCGCTCGAAGAACCGGCCAACGCCAGCACGCCGCCTAATCCTTCAAAAGCTCCCTGGTACTTCCTCGGCCTCCAAGAAATGGTCGCCTATAATGCCTTCTGGGGCGGTGTCGGCATTCCCGGCCTGATCATCGTCGGCTTGGCAGCGATCCCTTATCTCGACCGCAACCCTCACGGCACAGGGTATTGGTTCCACCGCAGTCGTTATCTGGCTATTTTCTTCTACACAGCGTTTATGACGTTGCAGGGAATATTAATTATCATCGGCGTCTACTTCCGTGGTGCGAACTGGGGATGGATCTGGCCGTGGACAGAAAATTTTGCAAGGCACTGATGTAGGAGTAAATCATCATGCGCGGTAATACCTACCAATATGTTCTCATCGCCACCGGCGTCGTCGCAACAGCGCTTTTCGGTGTGTTCCTATATCGGGAGCTCTTTCCCGAGTATAAGATCTACCAGAACGATTACATTGCGCTGGAAGAGTTCCGCTCCACCTACACAGGACAGCCCGTGCCGCCCTTCAAGACCGGCGTCAAGCAAATTGTCATGGAGCAAGAAGACAAAGGCCCTGCAAGCATCGACCGCTGCACATCATGCCATGTCGCTCTCAAGTTCGAGCACTTTTCGCCAACAAAAATTGCCTATGATGTTAACGGGAATATGGAGCTGGATGCCGATGGCTTTCCTGTAAAAGTTCCTAATGAAAATGATGTATGGGCAAAGCTTGACCAGGCGATAGCCTCCCTGCGCGACAAAACCACTAATGAAGAACTTGAAAATGAAGGGCGAAGCAGCGAAGTACGCAAGCGCTTAAATCAAGCCGAAGAGTACGAGTCGCTTAAAACCGCTCATGTTGACGGACATACCTACGATGTCACGAAAGTGCTAAGAATGCACCCGCTGATGGGCAGGGAGACACGTCCCTTCGAATATCACCCTATCGAAGAGTACGGCTGCACCTCATGCCACAACGGCAACGGTCGCGGTTTGACAACGGAAAAGGCGCACGGCCCAGTTTTCGACGGTCATTATGAAACGGAAACACACGGCGAAACACCGATCTTCATCGAAAGCGATCCAGAAAACGACCCTAAATTTGCTAAAGTATTCAACCATAAGCCCGGTCACAGCCTCCTGTTCCAAACCACCCCAATCTACGTCGGCGCCCTAATGGAAGCTAAGTGCGTACAGTGCCACAAAACAGGTCCCGACACCCTAAAAAGCGCCTACGAAGAAGCCAACGTCGCCGCATCACGCCGCGAAGCAAAGCGCGATGCCGTCATGAAAGCATTAAAAACGGAAAAACAAGCAGTGGCCACTCTTCTCAGCCTTAAGCTGATGATTCGCGAAAAAGGCACGGAAAAAACGTTGCAAGATCTTGAAAAACAATCACAAGACTATACTAAACCTCCCGAAGAACTTGACGCTTTAAATGCACAGATTTCATTCGTCAGAAAAAACAGCAGCGGCGGCGACAAAACAGTGCTCCGTAAAATCAACGGCTCCCTTGTTAACGCAATCGGCAGCAAGGAGCTTGTCGCTGAACTGCAGAATCAATACCGCATCGCTCCAACAATGGAAACCATTCAAACGTTCATTACCAACAATAGCAACGCAACAGGCTCGCTTTTCCAAAAAGCTGCAGCAGCAAACCTCGAGCGTGCCTTAATTCAACATGTGCGTGATGCCGAGCAATCGCTCCATTCGACGGTGCAGGATCCAAACGCTCTCAATGCAATCCAGTCCGATATCGACAAATTGACAGGGACTTACCAGGAAGGACGCAACCTCTACATCTCCCAAGCGTGCTATGCCTGCCACAGAATCGCGGGATTCGCTCGCGGCGGCATCGGGCCTGAGTTGACTCGGGAAGGTCTAAAATACCCATGGTTCATCAAAGAGTCGATCGTTTGGCCACAGGCCGACCTGAAGACATCAACGATGCCCAATCTCAGGCTTGACCCTCAAGAACAGGAAGCGTTGATGACTTTCCTGTTGGGACAGACCGGCCACAGGAAAAATGAATCGGAAGCGGGCCACAAGATCGCCATCCAAGAGTGGGAAGCTGGAAAAAAACTGCCTTGGGAGCAACAGGTGCCTCCGGCAAAGCTGCATGACCTGGACTACTCGATGACAGTCTTCGCCACACAGGGATGTGCCGCATGCCACAGGCTAAAAGGGTTTGAGTCCAATGTCGGCTTCGCCATCGAAAAAGGAAACAAACCCTCTTTCGACGCTCTTTACGATCAAGAACAGTGGTTTGAAAAATTGTTCCCTGAGGAGGTCCCTGGATCTACTATCGTTAAAACTCTTGAAAATCATCAAGAAGAGATCGACAGCCGCATCGTCGATGACGTACGCGAAAACGCCCTGCTAGAAAGAATCGAAGCCGAGTATCCCTACGCTGTCGAATCGCTCTACTCCAATTTCCGCTACGCAGCGCGTGCAAAAAATTCAGAATATCAAGGCGAGAAGCTGAAACAGTGGAAAGAGCGAGTAAAGCGCGTGATGATGATGTATGTCCAACAGTACGGCCTAGGACGCCTGATCGGTCCGCGGCCAAATTGGGCCGGAGTCTACCGCACAGACGAATGGCTGATTGAACACTTCAAAAATCCAACCTCGCATGTGCCGCGATCAATCATGCCGGTATTCCCCTTTGATGAAAGCAAATTCTATGCGCTCACCTACATGCTTGATGTGCTCGGCGTCCGCAACCGCAACGCTGTACAAGAAATCTGGACCAACAATGGATTCAGTCCTGAAAAAGCCTATGAGATCTTCTGCTCACAGTGCCACGGCGAATTCATGCAAGGAAACGGTCCCGTCTCAGAATGGATCTATCCCGTGCCTAAAAATCTGCAAAATGCCGACTTCATGCGCAACCTGACGCGCGAGCGCGTAATCGAATCGATCACCCACGGCGTAAAAGGAACCCCAATGCCGCCATGGGGCGAAGCGCCAGTAAAACCGACAGACGATGGCATTCCGGTGATCAGCAAGGAAGATATCAAACTGTTGACCGACTGGCTCTTCACGATGCTGCCAGGGGGTATGGTAATCAGAAAAGCTGAAGATGTTCCCAAATGGCAGTACGGCCCGGAAGATGCGATCAAAGAGCTGCAGCTGGAAGGCGGCGAACTCGATGCAGAGCATGATTTCGAAACGCCCAAAGAAGAGAAAAAACAAGACAAAGCGCTAGCTCCTGAGCTGACAGCATTGCCCACCGGCGATAACATCTATGTCGACCTAGAGCCAAAAGTTTCCAACCTTAACAGCAACGTTACCAAATACTTTGATGTTGTAAAACCACCTGTCGAAGGCGGGGCTGACGAATACGGCTACTACATCAAGAAAAAATACTACACGCCGCAAAATCTTGAAGAAGGGAAACGCTATTTCGAGCTCAACTGCGCCTCCTGCCATGGACGCGACGCCGACGGCGCCGGCAACCGCGCAACAGCAATGGTCGACGCCAAGCCGCGGATGCTTACCAATATCGACTGGATCAAGACTCGTGACGACCTGCGCTGGCTACGCTCCATCAAGTACGGAGTCCCCGGAACAGCGATGCAGGCATGGGGCGACCAGACAAGCTCCAAACAGCGCATGCAGTTAGTAATGTACATCCGTACACTCAGCGAAGAAGCCGAAGAACGCGATGCCCTCTATGGCGCTCTTTACAAGGCATTCAATACAGCGATCCTTGCCGTCGACAGCGCCCGCGTTGCAGAGGCGCCGCAAATCGTTGCCATCATGGATAAGCTGGAAAAAGCCAAGCAAAGTCAAGCCGCTTTACAAAGCCAAGCGAAAGCGGGACTCGCATCCACTGATGAAGCGGTACAGGCCTATCAAAAATTCTTAGAGCTCAACGCTCAATTCAATGAAGCTGAAGTTGTCGACAACACCCTGAACCAGCTATCCGAAACAATCGTTAAAGAACGCGATCTGTACGAAGAGATCGGCCTGGCAATGCTCGCTCAAAAAATCAACGGCATCTCCCTGACCCCTTTTCTTAAAATGGTTAAAGCCGAAGAAGGTCGTTTTACCTTTGTCGATGGCGTTCTGACATTAAAGGAAGATGGCAAAGCCGAAGAAGAGCGCAAAAAGATTCTCGACACCATCGATAAAAACATCGAAGCCCTAAAGCAAAAGCGCACGCACATTCAAGGAAGGATCGCCTCTCCAGAGCGCACCGAAGAGCTGAAAGACTTGAACATCAGCATCGGCGGGCTCGACAAGCTGAAGCGCAAGGTGGTCAGCAACCTTGAAGCGGCAAAGCGCCTGCGCACTAAAGAACAAGAACTCTATACACGATACCAAGAGAGAAAAAGTGGAAACCACAGCAACGCAACAAACAACTTATGAATACAACGACCTGCCGGCAAAGCTGCTGATCTACCCTGCTATCGTCTTCCTTGTCTTTGGAATGTCTGTGGGCGTATTCATCGCTTTTAACGGTTTTGTTTGGCCAGATTACTTTCAGGGTGAGTATGTGCATTTCGGACGCGTGCGGCCGGTACACGTCAACAGCGTCGCCCTCCTCTGGCTGCTTTCTGTCGACGTTGGGCTGATCTACTATTTCGTACCACGCCTATGCGGCGTGTCTTTGTGGAGCCCTAAGCTCGCCTACGTTTCGACGGCGCTGTGGTGGCCCGGGCTGATCATCGCAACCAATTCCTATCCCTTTGGCACAAACTTCGGCTGGGAATACGCGGAGATTCCCTACTACGTATGGTGGATCCCTGTCAAAGCGATGATCACGCTAGGATGGGTCTTCGTCGTCGTCAACATCTTCATGACGATCGCCAACCGTCAGTACAAGAAAATGTATGTCTCCCTCTGGTATACAATGGGAACGATGGTATGGACAACTTTCACCTTTGTTGCAGGCACCTGGGCCATGTACTGGGTGCCCGGGGGCATCTCTCGCGTTAACCTGAGCTTCTTCTATGTCCACAACCTCGTCGGTCTGATCTTTACGCCGATGGGTCTTGCCTCGGCATACTATTCGCTGCCGAAACTAGCCAAAACCCCCATTTACAGCCACCGTCTGTCGATGATCGGTTTCTGGTCGATCGCCTTCGTCTATGCGTGGGTCGGCGCCCACCACATCATCCACGGCCCGATGTCGCAGTGGCTGCAGACCGTCTCGATCATCTTCTCCATCTGGCTTTTCGTTCCGGTCTTTTCCGTGATCACCAACCTGTTCCTAACCTTAAAGGGGCACTGGGACGCCTATAACCAAAGCGCGCCGATACGTTTTTTGATGACCGGCAACCTTTTTTACTTTTTGACTTGCATCCAAGGCCCAGTGCAGGCCTTGCGCAATGTAAACGAAATCACCTCTAAGACCGACTGGATCATCGGCCATGCGCACATGGCGCTATTCGGAGCTTTTACCTACTTCGCCATCGCCGGCGTCTACCAAGCGCTGCCGCACTTGACCAAGAAACCCATCTGGTCGGAGAAACTGATGAATTGGCATTTCTCCTTGACACTGCTAGGAAGCATCCCGTTCTTGATGGCGCTTTGGCTTGGCGGCTTCCTACAAGGAATGGAGTGGGCGTCATGGGCTGACGGCAGCAGTTATGCCCAGTTCCATAACAACCTGTCTCATTTGACATTCTTGGATACCGTTGCCAGCGTTTACCCCTGGTGGGTCTTGCGCCTGATCGGAGGAGTGATTATCTTCATCGGTACGATTCTTTTTGCGATCAATGTCTTTAACACCATCGTCCTGCCCCCTGTGGCGGTAGAAGAGAAGGAGGCCAATGCATGAGCAGCGACAAACTCCCTTACAAGATTGAGTGGTCGGCAATCGCCACTTTCATTGGCATCATCATCCTGTTTTCGTCAGCGATTATTGTCACGCTGATCATCCCAGCCTATGTCGACCCTACATGGATCTCGCCAAGCAGCGCCTATCAGAAACAGATGTATGAAGTTGTCGATCCCAATATGTATATCAGCAGCACTGTTTCCGGGGGACAGGAGCTGCAATTCGTCTATCATATACGTCGAGGATACACGCTGACCGCCTTTCAGGAGAGCGAAACCGTCCGCATTGTTGCGCCTCCGGCTCTGGAAAAATATATCACAAAGCATGGTGATAAAACATTAAAGCTCTCTTCCGATCTGCTCTTGCTTAGAAGACCTGAGAAAAATGCGGGCTTCGATGCCGTTGCCGCCGCCGATGCGCTACAAAAAAAGCTGCAGACAGAAAATAAAGGTGAAAAGGTCAACTACGTCATTCTTGAGCTATATGCTCCCGATGGCGATGAAGGGTTTGCTGTCGCCTCAAACGAAGGCAACCTCGAGAACTGGGTTGATAGCGACTTTGTGATCTTGGATGAAGAGAAACGGCAGGACTGGCATTCTGATCCGGGGGTTATCTATGTCTATGATCCGATCGTTTACCGTGTTTCGCGTTTTAAATTCGGCGACCGCGAAGGATGGCGCTACAATCCTAACGGACAAACAATTACCAGCTTAGACGAACTGCTCAATCACGATCTGGGCTTTCATTCCCGCAAAGAGCTCATCCAAGACGGCGAAGACATTTACCGTATCGAAGGGTGCTGGTATTGCCATACCGATCAAACGCGGACTCTTGTTCAAGACGTCGTCCTCAATGGATCGGACTCCTATCCCGCGCCGCCATCTTCGCCACAAGAATATATCTATCAGCATGTCACGTTCCCGGGAACCCGCCGCATCGGCCCCGACTTGTCGCGCGTCGGCGTGAAGCGTCCAATCCGCGACTGGCATAAAGGGCACTTTTGGTCGCCCAAGACGGCAAGCAAAGGGTCGATCATGCCCGCGTTCCATCATTTCTTCGACAATGACCCTCGAGGCACCAGTAAAGGGCAGGTCGGCATTCCCAATTATAAATTCGAGGCGATTTTCCAATACCTGATGACCAAAGGAACGCGGATAACGCCGCCGACAGAAGCGTGGTGGCTTGGAAAAGATCCCGTCCATACTAAGGAAATCATCGAGGGGAGACGTCGATAATGGACCAGCTAGACGGCGGCGGTGTTGTTGGAGAGACTCTGCACTACGCCCTTTCGATAGCAATGTTTGGAAGCGCCCTGTTGGTCTTTCTTTATCTTTGGAGAAAAGGACGCCTTGACATGGACCAAGACCCCGCCAACAAGATGATGGAAACCGACGAAGACAAAATTACGGAGAAAACTGATGACGACAAATGATGACGAACTCGATATCTACGCCGATGGCGCCGTGACATCAAAAGATGCAAAGGTTCCTCATTGGCTTAAGTGGATCTATATTCTTTGTCCAATCTGGGGCGTTATCTGGCTGGTTTTATTCTGGAATGGCAGTACCGACAACTGGTTCGACCGCGGACACTGGGGAGCATTGCAAAAAGCCGCAAGCACCGTCTATCCTTACAACGAGCCTGACCGGCCTACTCCATCTCAAGAAAACGGTCGTGAGTCGCAAGGATAGTATTGATCAGTCCCGAACGCACGGACTCATCTTCCATCTGCTTGACGCCGGCAATAGTGCAGCCTGCCGGCGAAGTCACTTGCCATTTAAGTTCTGAAGGAGACTTTCCTGTTTGATTCATCACTTCAACAGCACCTGTAATCATCTCTAATGCAATGGTTTTGGCCTGTTCCGCCTGCAATCCCATGGCAAGGCCCGCGTCTACAAATGACTCTACAATCATGAAAACAAAAGCCAATCCCGAACCTCCTAGAGCAGAAACTGCATTGGCTTGTTTTTCCGGAACCCATATCACGCGGCCAAGGTCGGAAAAAACCTCTTCAACTTCTTTGCTGTTACCGTTTTTTTCCTCAACAATAGCGACGATCCCTTTGCCATAAGCGCAGGCTGTATTGGGAAGCATCCGCAGCAGCTTCACAGAACCCAAGTGCTGCGACAGCGTTGACAACTGCACCCCGGCAAGGATGCTGACAACGGTTTGGCTATCGCGAACCTTTCCGAATAACGAAGCTGAAACCTCTTTAAGATCTTGAGGCTTAACGCATAACAAGATGTAATCCGCATCCTGAACCGCCTCTCCAACGGTTGAGCAGGCGACAGCGCCGATTTCATCGGCAAGAGCTTTCGCTTTTTCCAAGTGTCGATCGTAGAGACGGACTTGATGTTTCTTTGCCAACATCTGCGCCATGTTGGCGCCCATGTTGCCGCATCCAATAAAAGTGATGGTATGGCTCATAAGTTACTGCACCTTTTTAAGTATGGTGTTTCCTTTGACGATTTCACCCGGAGGAATATAACCGCCAAAGTTTGTGCATGGGTAGCAACACGCGCCTTTGCCCATGATGGTGCCCGGATTGGTTACGCAATTGCATCCAGTTTGCACAGAATCGCCCAGGATTGCGCCAAACTTCCTTAAGCCGGTGTCGACCCTCTCGCCGTTGAGATATACGCTTACAGAGCGATTATCGAGCTTTAAGTTCGCGCACTTGGTACCCGCGCCAAGATTCACATTGTTTCCTAAAACAGAATCACCAAGATAGGCAAAGTGCGCCGCTTGAGCATGGTTCATCATGATACAGTTCTTGACTTCTGTTGTGTGGCCGATCACGCATCTGTCACCGGCAATCAGATTGCCGCGAATATAAGCGCCGTGACGGACAAAACACCCCTTGCCAATGATACAGGGTCCTTTGATGTACGATCCGGGCTCCAGGACCGTCTCTGTGCCTATAGAGACCAAATGAGGATCAATAATGATCACGCCATCGGGAATATCACATTCGATCTTTCCAAGAGGATAGTTGGAAAGGTAATCGCTGATTTTTGGAAGAACTTCCCAAGCATAAGAGCAGTTATCGAACACGCTTTTATGTTCGAAACCCTTTAGATCGAATAAGTTATCAGGGGAGTATTGACTCATTGAGGAAAACCTTGCTCTCGATGTTTATAAGAATTGTCGGTTGGGTTGCGCTTTTTTTCAACACCTTTTTCTTAAGATAAATATCTTAATGATAGCTTACTTCTTCTTTAAGAATTCTGTGGATTTGTCGACAACCCCCTCTTTTCAGGAGAGGAAATCCTCTGTTTATAGTCATGATAGTTATTGTCCATAACCCTACTGCTTATGCACAAGTCCGAGCTGTTGACAAAAGTATGCACAAGATTGTCGACAGAAATACCTAGGGTTATTGACAAAAGTTCAACATTTCGTTGGATTGTAAAGTTTTAAGTTTTCCACAGCGCCTGATAACTAAGAGTATATTAACTCTAAGTTTTGTCCTCTTCTTTAATCGCTGTGGAAGTGTTGATAACCCCCCTTATTACCTAGAGAAAACTCCTGTCAATACATTGTGAAAATAGCGTGCATAACAAGCGAGTTACGCACAAAATAGCCTTATCGACATTGCAATTGACAATGCCATCAACAGAAAAAAGGCCTCTTATCAACAGAGAGTGAAATCAACTTGCAGTCGCTGAAGAAAATGCCGTATGTTTTTCCGAACAGTCCAAGGAGGATCCATGTTTTTGGGAATAGACCTAGGTACCGGATCACTAAAAGCCGTGATCATTAATGAAGAGCACCAGACGCTTGCTTCTGAGGCCGTGCCGTTATCGGTAAGTATTCCTCGCCCTTTATGGTCTGAGCAGAGCCCGCATGATTATTGGTCTGCGCTTCAGCAGGCGATGTCTGTGTTGAAGGAGCGGGAACCCTTGTTGATGAAGCAAGTCCAAGCTATCGGGCTGACAGGACAGATGCATGGGGCTGTGCTTCTTGACTCAAGAAAAGAGCCGCTGCGTCCAGCTATTTTGTGGAATGACGGCCGTTCGGCTGACGAAGCCAAGTGGCTTGAAGAGAACGTTCCCGATCTCTGGCGGATTACAGGGAACCGCATGATGCCTGGATTCACTGCTCCCAAGTTGATGTGGCTCAGGAATCACGAGCCGCAAGTCTTTGCTTCTGTCGAGTACATATTGCTTCCTAAAGATTATTTACGGTTGAAGATGATAGGTGATGCAGCGACGGACCTGTCCGATGCATCGGGAACCGGCTGGTTGGACGTGGGGCAGCGACGGTGGTCTTCTGAGCTTATCGAAGCGACAGGAATCAGTGAGCGCCATCTCCCCTCTTTGCATGAAGGGACGGAGATTACCGGAACGCTATTATCCGGTCTTGCTAAGGAGTGGGGGCTTTCCGAAGGCGTACTTGTCGTTGCCGGTGGCAGCGACAATGCTGCGACTGCGGTCGGCAGTCGCACGATGCATTCCGGTAAGGCCTTTCTTTCTCTTGGCACTTCCGGAGTTTATTTTGTGTCTGACGACCGTTACCGCTACAATCCTGAGGGCGGCGTTCATAGCATGTGCCATTGTATTCCTGGCCTTTGGCATCACATGACCGTTCATCTCAGCGCAGCTTCCAGCCTGTCTTGGCTGGCAAAAGTTACTGGAGGGCAGTCAGTAAAAACGTTGCTTGAGGAAGCGCAACAGCGCCCCCCTTCAACAGAGATTTTTCTTCCCTACCTTTCCGGTGAGCGCTCCCCGCATAATAACCCATATGCTCAAGGTGTTTTTTTGGGGCTGACGCATAACACGCAGCGCGGTGATCTGACAAATGCGGTTCTCGAAGGAGTAGCTTTTGCATTTTTAGACGGTCAGGATGCATTTCATGCTGTGGATATTGCCATTGATGAAGTCTCTGTCGTTGGAGGAGGAGCCAACAGTGCTTACTGGGGAACTATTCTTGCATCTGTTCTTGGTAGGACGTTAATGTATCGCAAACAGAGAGAAAGCGGTGCGGCGCTTGGCGCGGCACTTTTGGCGTATTTAGGTGTAAATGTTCTCGACAACGAAATAAAGACAAGTCCCCAAGTTGAGTGGACGGTTGCTCCTGATGAAGCGCGTAGAGAGATATACGGTAAAAAGCATCAGAAGTTTAAAGAGCTTTACCGAAGTGTAAAGCATCTCTATCAAACTCTTGGGTGCAACTTGAAGAGTTGTTAAGATTTACCCTTCATAAGAGAACCTCTCCCCAAATAAGGGTTTTAGTGATAAAGACTTTAGGTGAGAAAGAGAGGGGCGAATCCGACCACTCATCTCTTTTGAAAGCCCCGTAATATCGGATGTGGAACCGTAAATCTTAAGAACGCGAAGCTTTGGGCAAGAGAGACATAGTTCGACGATATCTTCTCCAGTAAGAGCAAGGCCGCATTAGCGGCCGTTGCATAGGAACGATGTTTAGAAAAGGAAATCAAAGCGATTAAGCCGTTGTGGAGATTCTGACTCTTGTTCTTCTTCAGGAACAGGTTTCTTTTCACCCCAAAGTAACCTGCGCAAGTCGTTATCGCCTTCCATCCATGTCTGCAGTTCTTGTGTTTGCTTTAGGCTTGTTGAGATATTTGCTGCAGCAAAGTTTGGATCTTCGATGTATTTTCTTGGAATTGTAACTTCGATTTTCTTTTTGATTGCAATCGTTACTACCTGTTTACAAATTGCTTTAGCCACATGGCGAGCCATTCTTTTACTTAGTCTTTGAACGTCAGGGCTATTAACGTTTGCAGGGACCTTTCCAAGGAACATGAACACAAAGTAGGGAGCTAAGCCCATCTCTTTTGATAGAAGTTTATATGTAGGGTGCTCGGCAACAACTTTTAAATAGAGGTCGCGAGGTGTCAGCGAAACTTCTTCTTTTTCTTTCTCTTGTTTGAAGAGTCCGAGCACAAGATCAACACGCTCAAGCTGTGCTTGCACTTGATCCTTACTAAAGAGAGTTTTTCTATTGCTGTGATACTCTTCGAGGCGTTCTCTTGACAGATTATCGAGAACATGGTTGATCACCTCTTTAGTAAAGGGTTCAATCGCTTGTGGAAGGCCAATCAGCCAGTTATGAATGGGGCAGACGTTATTCATTTTGCAATTGATAGTATCTTTCACGTTCGTTTCCCCTGTTCTGATATCTGTTGTTGACTTCACAGCAACAGGCATCATGGGATCGATGCTTGTATTGCTTTTAGGCATGATATCCTCGTGATCGATTCCAATAAGGCGTTTTCCTTCTTTTGCGATCAGAAAATTACCAGGGTTCGCATCTCTGTCACCTAAAATAAAGCTGTTTATGGTATTAAGTTGGAAAGAGCGAGATTCTATTTGGAAAAACGCCTCTACCTCTCTGGAATAATCTGCTGGTGGCGTGAACCTCAGGGAAAAAAGCCCACCTTGCCGTTTTTGCATTTCCAGTCCCAATTTTTTGGTTACATCCAGGTGCAGTTGGACCCCTGAAATGTTTGATAAATATCCTTGCATTAAGACTTTATCAGGGTTAGAGAGACGGCGAGCGTGCTTTTTCTTTTTTGGCGTCTCAAGAAGAGTTCCTGTTTTCTGTTTAACTCCCAGACTTTTTCTTTCGATATCACCTTCGTTATTATAATTAGCAGCGTTAAAGGATCCTCGCTTTGTGGGAAGAGTAATCTCGGTGAAACCGGAAAGCTCGCTCATCTCGCTGGCAGCGATCTCATTTTTATAGAAATCCCCATTTTCAATGACTTTCATGATGATACGGTCATTACCTGTACCGGCGGTGTAGAGAGGGTTTCTGTTGTAGACATCGCTTTTTCTAGGATTCAAGAATGTTGTGGATAATATGGCGAGACGAGATGTTTGAAGCAGGTGGTGTATTTCGCGGATCTCTTCTCCCAAGCTCAATCCAACAGCATCTACGTCCTTATTGAGTTTCGTTTTTTTTCGGGATACTGTGTTAATGCTGCCACCGAGACTGATCTCACGAGGATGCTCAATCAATAGCTTTTTTAGCTCTTGATGGTCTTCAATCTTGTCGGGATGACTTTTTAAGATCAGTCTCAAGAGTATTTTGTCTTTATGATCGATCTCTTTTATTACATTCTCCAGAAGTACACGCGACTCTACCTCTTGTTCTAAAGCCACCGCATCTGTGATCGTGCTGCGACCAATAATGTATGATCCTAAGAACGGCCATTCATTTTCAGCGAATTCTTTGGCAGCATCGTAGTTGTTTTGATTAGATGAGACATCAGAAGAGTGTTTTCTTGCGATTTCCGCAACGGCATTGATACGATCAAAATATTCATGGATTTCGTTGATGATAACCTTTACTGGTTGTTCATCTTCAAAAAGAATTTCAGGGTTTGATTTCTTAAATTCCGCTTGGACATCCTTTTCAATGCGCTTTAATGACTCTTCGCTTCTGACGTAAAAACATTCGGATACCTTGTTCACGACATTTTTTTGTTCACATTCTACTTCTTGTTTCGACGACTTTTGCACTCTGGCGTTTATTGTGACTTTGATTTGTTGTTTATGATTCTGGATGAAAGTTCTAGCGATGACAGATGTTGTATCAGTGATAGCAGCGTCTACAATTTCATTGCCGTATTTCTCTTTTAGGTCAGCAATGTCTTCTTCGTCGAGGTGCTGTGCAGTATAGGGGCGCATGCTGTTTAGAGTACTCACGGTATCTTGTAAGCATGGTTGGTATCTTTCTCTATGTAATCTTGTTAGAAATGACATGTTGTCTCCATTCTCAACTTATTAAGGGTATAATTTTTCACGCGACTAATGAACATAATGTAATCGCTAAAAAAGCTGGCTCCTGAAATGGAAGTTGAATGACCTCCACAATCCAGATAAGGAGTACGCCATGGAAAGTTATATGGAATTTGATATTTTAACCCAAAAGGTTTCTATCTTTATAGAGGGTCTTTATAGAGGGTCTTTTTACTGGATCGAGAAAAAGTATTTTACGTTTTGCGTTCCTGTCCTATCTTGAAAAATAGTTGATTTTTGCCAAGGGTATCATCATATTGGCAGGATCTCGATTTCTTTTTCTGAGAAGACAAATTCAAAATCTATTGATGTAGACATCAAAGCTTTAATAAGGATTTAAATTTTGTCTCAAGGCATTGGAAACCAGCTATCAATTGTATTAGTAAAAAGAAAGATTGGTGTTTTTAACTATAACAATTTACTATAGATAGTTTTTTAATAATCACAATGAATTCATAAACGAACAATGTTTATGTCCAATTACAATTCAAACAATAATTGATGAATTATTGACTCTTGAGAGGTAAGGCGATATATAAGGGGTATTTGCTAATTTAAGAGGGAAGGCGAGTTTGTGAAATCAAATACCATTGAGTGGCCCATACTGATCATATCTGCCCAATTCAATGAAGTAAGTGATGAAGGGTTTCGCTTGAGGGAACTTCGTGAAGAACTTATTGCCAATCAGCATTGTGATGTGATTCCATCTTTCTCATACGAAGATGGTTATGAAATCTACCGCTCCAGATCGGATATGGGTTGCGTTGTCGTTGACTGGGACATTCCCGAGGAGACGCCCGAAGAAAAAATGACAGCCTTAGAGCTTGTGCGGCGCATGAGGAAAAGATTTCAAAAAATTCCGATTCTATTGCTAACAGGGCGTCAAGAGATCAGCAACATCCCGGTTGAAGCTTTTAAAGATGTGAACGGCTGCCTTTATAAAACAGCGGATACGATACCTTTCCTTGCCGGGCGCATTAAACAGCACGTTAGAGAATACATACGGGAGATCTATCCGCCCTTTTTCGGAGAACTTGTTCACTATGTCAGCGAATTCAAGTACGCCTGGCATACTCCCGGACATATGGGAGGAACGGGATTTTTACGCAGTCCGGCTGGAGCAGCCTTCTATAAGTTTTTTGGAGAAAATACTCTTCGATCCGATCTTTCAGTATCTGTTCCCGAGCTTGGATCTCTTTTGGACCATAGCGGCGTTACTGGAGACGCAGAAAAAAATTCCGCTAAAGTTTTTGGGGCAGATCTGAGCTATTATATCCTTAATGGAACCTCCAATGCCAATCAGGTCATTTGGAGAAGCCAAGTGCTTAAAGATGACATCGCTTTTGTTGATCGCAACTGTCACAAGTCATTGAATTACGCTATGGTTATTACAGATGCCTATCCCATTTATATGATACCGCGTAGGAATAAAAGAGGAATTATCGGCCCTGTTTCTCTCTCTGAATTTTCTCCGGAAACGATTCAACAAAAAATTCAAGCCAATCAGCTTATTCCTGATGAGCTTAAAAAAGATCGTTGCAAAATGTCGGCGCTTACCAACTCCACCTATGACGGAATCTGCTATAATGTCATCAATATTAAAGAACAGTTGCAGAAAAGCGTTGAGAACCTTCATTTCGATGAAGCGTGGTATGCTTATGCGCATTTTCATCCCCTCTACAAAAACCATTATGGCATGGCTCCGGGAAGTAAAAAGGAAGTCCATCCCCCCATTTTTTGCTCACAGTCCACGCATAAGCTTTTAACAGCATTCTCACAAGCCTCCATGATTCATATCAAAAACGGTGGGCAGGTCAGCATTGTTCCGGACGAATTTAATGAATCATACATGATGCACGGTTCTACATCTCCGCAATATAGCATGATAGCCTCTCTCGATGTTGCCACTCGGATGATGGAAGACAACGGCCAGATTATGTTTGACGACATCATTAAAGAAGCTATAGCTTTTCGTCAGAAAATCGTCAGGACAAAGAAAGAGTGCGCAGCCGAAAATGACTGGTTTTTCGGGATGTGGCAGCCTGAAAAAGTCAAGCATGGGCGTAAATACATACCCTTTGAAGATGCAGACATCGACTTTTTGGCAGAGACACAAGAAGTTTGGGTTTTTTCTAAAGAGAATAACTGGCACGGCTTTGATGACATTGAATCGGACTATGTCATGCTGGATCCGATCAAGTTAACGCTTACGTCGCCGGGTATCGATGAAGGCGGCAACATGGATTCTTTCGGAATTCCTGCCTCGATCGTTTCAAACTTTTTGATTGATCGAGGGATTGTTTGCGAAAAGACAGATTATTACTCGTTCTTGCTGCTCAACTCTTTAGGAACGACCGAAGCGAAGCAGGGAACCCTGCTTTCCGAGTTGTTTGAATTCAAGAGGCTTTATGACCAAAATGCACTCTTATCTGAAGTTTTCCCTGAATTGATACAGGCATACCCCGAAAGATATGAAGGCGTCGGACTGAAAGACCATTCCGATGCCATGCACAAATATATTCGGGAGCATTGTTTATTGTCGAAGATGCAGGAGGCTTTTGAGGTGATACCCGACCAGGTGATGAAACCCTCGGAAGCGTATCATGAAGTCGTTCGAAAAAATGTTGAGTATGTGGAGCTTAACGATATGATGGGACGTGTTCCTGCTGTGATGGTTGTTCCCTATCCGCCGGGAATACCAATTATGATGGGCGGCGAAGCGATGAATGAAAAAGCGCGTTCTATCTTTGACTACCTCAGGTTGCGTCAAGATTTTGAAAACGTCTTCCCAGGTTATGAAAGCGATATTCATGGTGTGGAGCGCGTATCGAAAGAAGGAAAGAAATATTTCAGAACGCTATGCATTAAAAAAGGTTCATAATTGAGTAATTCACGACATAAGCTTAGTGTTTTTACACTCGCAATGATCAACGTTGCGGCAGTGCTCTCGCTGCGCAATCTGCCCGCCATGGCGGAATATGGCTACAGTTTAATTTTTTACCTAACCCTGTCATCGCTTTGCTTTTTTATCCCATCATCGTTGGTGTCTGCTGAGCTTGCGTCCGGGTGGCCTCAAAAAGGGGGAGTATTCCTTTGGGTAAAAGAAGCCTTTGGACCTAAGTGGGGTTTTGTGGCGATATTTATGCAGTGGGTGGAAAATCTGCCTTGGTTTCCTGCTGTTCTAGCGTTTGTGGCCTCTGCGCTGGCTTATGTGTTTAACCCCGAATTGGCAAATAACAAGTGGTTTGTGCTCGCCATCATTTGGGCGGGACTTTGGACGGCCACATTGTTAAATTTCTACGGGATGAAGCTTTCGGCTTTCTTGAGCTCTTCCGGTGTGATCACTGGAACGATTATTCCAGGGATTTTAATTATTATCCTTGGCGTCATTTATGTTTTTTCAGGAGCTCCTTTAGCGATCGCTTTTAGCTTGGAAGCTTTGATTCCTGATTTTAGCAATCTGAATCAATTGATGCTGCTTGCCGGGATGTTAATGGCGATTGCAGGGATGGAAATGTCTGCTGTTCACGTTACGGACGTCGATAATCCTGCCAAAAATTTCCCGAGAGCGATCTTTATTGCTTGTGTGATTATTATATTCTTGTCTGTTGTAGGTTCGCTTTCCATATCTATTGTTGTTCCTCAGAAGGATTTAAGTTTAAGTGCGGGCGTATGTCAGGCATTTGCTTTGCTTTTTGAAGCTCATAACCTTTCATGGTTGACTCCTGTAGTCTCTTTGCTTCTTGCTTATGGCGCTTTAGCGATGGTGGTCACCTGGATGCTAGGGCCTTCAAAAGGTATTTTAGAGGTCGCTAAAGAGGGCTACCTTCCGCAGTATATGAAGAAGCAAAACAACTATCATATGCCGACAGGATCGTTAATTGTTCAGGCTGTGATTTCTTCCGTTCTTTCTCTAGTTGTTTTGTTTATGCCTACGATTAGCAGTGCATTTTGGATTATGAGCGCTCTCGCTGCCCAGCTCTATCTTGTCATGTATCTTTTGATGTTTGCGGCAGCGATTAAGCTGCGCTACAGCCAGCCCGATGTTGTTAGAGAGTATAAAATTCCGGGAGGAAATTTGGGGATTTGGCTTGTATCCGGCATCGCATTTTTGAGTTCATTATTCTGCATTGCTTTTGGATTTATTCCCCCTCCGGCAGTTCGTGCAGACGGTACAGCTTCCATGGTGCTTTACGTAGCATTTTTATTAGTGGGTGTTGTCGTGTTTGTGAGTATTCCTCTATTTCTTGTTTGGAGAAAAGACAGAGAGAGAGTTTAGTAGAGTGGCATCTCTAAAAAGTTGCGTCCAGCTGCACCCCTAAGACCAAAGCATTTTCGATATCTTTATAACCATTAGGTTCAATGATGTATTGGATGTCAGGCTGGAGAACAAAGCATTTGTTCACTTGAAAGGCGTAGGTAATTTCGATCATCGCTTCAAAGTTTTGGGGGAGGTTTCCAAATTCCGGCGATATTCCCATGCGTTGAACTGCACGAAGTGCCGAACTGAAACTTCCGTAGCCGAAACCGATCGCGCCGAAGTCTTTAGGCCGCTGGGCAAAAGGGCCCTCAAAAACGATTCCGGCACAAGTAAAATAGGGCATCTGGTTGTAGGCGATAGGTGCATAGCAGAAATTTACAAAGGGGGTAATTTTACGGTCATCGTCTATTTTGTAAATTGTTTGATCTGCCATTAAGTACCAGCCCCAATTTCCACGTACATTGCCCCCTTGTAACTTCCCAAAAACCCCCGTGTAGTAGTAGGTGCCGACGCTATAATGACCTGGCAGGTAACTTTTGGGCGGTTGGAAGGTATACTGTGAAAACCAGGCGAGGCCTTGGGTGCTGGTGAATTGAAAATTACATCCATGGGAGGAATTTTTTGCGACATTTTCATTAGCATTGAATGCCCCTAAGCTCACGCTATGTTGTGGTGTGAGGTTTGCCAGAAGGTAAGCGCCCCATGTTGCATAAGGAGTGTCATGAAAAAAGACATTTTCAGAGAGGTTGAAGATGAAGTCGTTGATACCGCTGTTGACGTAGAAGTCGTAGAGTGGGCTGTAAGCAAAAAGTTCGCCCATGTTTAGACGTCCTACTTGCAATGTCAATCGCTTATTGCAGAACTCTTTTTGGAGGTAGAGTTTGCAAAGCCACCACGTTTCTCCTCCAAAAATTTGTGATGCCCACATCACATTGTTAATATAGACGCTCGACAGGTTAATTCCTGAACGATAAATTCCGGAAATCACGAAGGATGTATCTTTCAGATGGCAATAGTGGTCAAGGTCGACTGTTGCTAGGAGTGTTAGGCATCCCGCCTGCGCAAATCCTTGTTTTTCTCCACCAACGGGGTTGCCTTGGAGATCCCAAGTGTAGTCTCCGCTGATATGGGTATCGTTCGCCCAACAGCAAGAAGTGATAAAAATGAGTAAAAGTCTTAGGTAGCTCATATTGTTCGCAAGAGGGATTTTTAATGCAGGAAAGGAGGTAGTTTACGCTGCCGCCCTAGCCCTGTTAAACAAGAGGATTGAGGAAAATCCTAAAGCACATTGTACATACCATATTTTGAATCCTATTGATAAGTCAATATTTAGAGCCATTCTAAGAGACAGTCTTTGAATTACTGAACGGTCATCTTAAGATAAATTTCACCTGGGAAAAAACATCTTTCGTCGGTCTAGTTTATCAGCTATGTCACTCCTCAAGGTTCTCTTTCCCAGGTAAAATTTGTTCCCAATCTGACAATTCTTTAAATCAGAGAATACCTCTAACGTTTGAATTTTTCGATTAAGGCACCTCTTTAATTATTCTTTAACAATAAAAATATCTAACAAAGTTAGATTAATGAAATAATTAATTGTTACAGTTATAATTATCTATTATAAGGGGTGTAATTATGAATGTTTTAAAGATAGGAAATTACCAATTCACAGAATACGAAAAGCTCCTAATTGAGGCAGGATGGGAACCAAATTTTTCATTAGAGGAAAAAGTTAAAGAAATTACCGGGTTAACGACTGAAGCTGCTCAAAAAAGGTTTAAAGAAATAAAAGAAACATTAAACCCCAATTTTCAAACTTTTTCAAAAGAAGTTCTAGAAAACATAGAAACGCTTAAGGATGCCAAAGCAGATAGAGTTATTTTAGTATTAGACAAGTTATTTGAACTTTCGGAGGCTATTCCAAGTCATGCAACACCCGTTACGTTGCTTCAAAAAGTTAAAGATAGTTATCGAAAAATTAAGACGGAAAGAGCTTTATATCAAATTGAAAATAAGATTTTTGAGTCACATTTTGACACGATAACCTGGGCTATTCAAAAAGATGCTCGGGTATCATTGGAGGAGTCAAAACAAGGTAAATACGCATCTGATGTTCTTAAAAAAATGGACAAAATTATAAACAGGTTTAATTTAGAGAGTTTTAAACAACTTCTTGAAAAATCCGTATTTCCAACACTTTCTAAAAAGCCTTTTTCAGGGGTTATTCTAGCTAATCACGTAGTTGATTTTTATCAAAGTTGCGATCAAAGCAAGAGAGAAATTTTCCTCAAAGAGCTGGTGAAAAGAAGCGATTGGTACATATTAGCTGTAAACTTTATATACACAGCTGATACGCAGTCCAAGTTAAAGATTAACCCTGAAGAGGGAAAATGGGCTCTTGATATTATTGATGAATGGGCGAATAGCGACATCTTAGCTGAAGCAGCGAAACGAGATCTTGATAAAGTTATAAAAATCAACGACCACCTTTCTGAAACAGTAAATCTCAAGGAACTAGTATTGTCACCAAAAGAATTTAATGAGAGATCTGTTTTTTTGGGTAATTTATATACTTCATTTAAAACAGGATACTCTCTGTTGGCAGCAAATCGCGATGAACGAAGGAAAATGTTATGGGCTTCATTGAATAATACAAACAACCAATTAGACAGGCTATTTGCTCCTTTAATGAATTCATTATATAAGAAAAATCTTCTTTCATTGAACGAAATTTGGAGAGGCATTTCGCATAGGCATTATGAGTTAATGCCCGATGTCAATAAAGCCCTTGAGGCACACTTTGAAAAGTTATTAGAATAAAAGAATCTGGGTGAGAGGATTCGAACCTCCGCCCCCTTGCACCTCATGTAAGTTTTTTGTATTCTATCTCGTCATTAACTCTAATTTTTTTATAAAGACTTAAATCATTTATGCGTGTTAGTTTGTCGCCTGAATTTTTATCAAATTTTATGTAACCCACCTTTAAGTGCTACCTGAATTTACAGAAAGTCGGTTAAATATTTTCTAAAAAGTGAGGACAAAATGATAAGATCAACTTCATCCTACGATGTTTATACTGACATCCAACCTCAAGTACAACCTTTTGATTTAAACAGAATGCCTAACGAGCTATGGCGGTATCTGATAGTCAACTTTTTAGATTTGCAGGACATCGCTCGCTTCAGCTTTGCATGCAAGAGATTTAGGGCGCTCACCCAACATTCCGATCTTGTAACACAGTTGGCTAAAAAGTTTCTTGGCGTTGTTAATGTTAATGAATTAAATGAACCATCATTAACGCGGTTAGCGACTCGCATTTATGACTGCATTGCGAAACGTCATGACAGTGAACGTCTTGGATGGACAAAGATTACTTTCACTTTTGATTATAGCACCTTCAATCTAGACGCTAGAAAATATACTTTGGGTGTCATTACGAGCAGTGGTGCCAGAAACTGCTATCTCGCGTTTAGAAGTCAGGATTGGGCAAAAGATTTTGATTATAACGAATCACTTCCTTTTGGATATACGCCACTTTTCAATGCGGTAGAAAATCAAAGCCACTGGATGGCCCGTGAGATAGTGAAAGTCGAGTCCCTTCTTCCTAGCAAGGCGGTAACGATTGGCAATACAGAGCAGACAGCGCTTACACAGGCAACATTTCATTGTGATAGGCCGATGGTTAAGATACTGATGGAGTCTAATAAGTTGACACAAGACGACATCCATAGCGCGTTGCGCCGCGCAATAATACAGGGAACAGAAAATCTAATTTCTGAATCGAGAGTTACCGAAGAGCTGCTCACGGATCAAAATATTGATCCTAACGATGCTGACAGCAACGATACAACGTTGATTATGTATGCGTGTCAATACAAGCAGCCGAAGACATTAAAGGAACTGTTGAAACGAGGTTCGCCAGACTTAACAACCCGTGATAAGAGTGGAAAAAATGCTTTTGAGTGGGCAATGTTTGAAAATTACCTCGAAGGGGTTGAAATCTTGTTACAGCACTCGAAAGAAAAGACTCCTAACTGTATTGCTGCTATGCCTCCTAAATTCTTTAGTCGTTATCCCCGTAAAGACCGCAAGATGGTGGAGGAAGCAAAGAGCCTTCTTGATGAACAAACCTTTGACTTAGCCTTTAGGCATGTTGAGGGTTCCCGTTCCGATGCGAAAAAGATAGCCTGTGCTCTGATGAATTACGAAATTCCAGATGAACTTGAGGCGAAAGAGAGCACCTATAATCAGGATATTGATCGTGCGTTTGTCTATGCTGCAATGCATGGAAGAGTGGCGCTTGTAAGGGCACTGTGTTCACGGGTTAGCAATATCGACTGCACCTTGAAAGGAGAGGGTAATTCTGCTCTTTTACATGGGGCTGAACGCGGCCGCGAAGGGGTGGTGAGCTTTTTACTTGGGCAAGACGCTAATGCGAATTTTGTAAATTCATATAATTCAGAGACGGCATTACATCTTGCTGCGCATGAAAACTACCCAAAAGTGTGCGAAATTTTGCTGAAGCAGCCTGGTATTAATGTATATGCGAGAGACAATATTGGAAATACACCGCTGATTAGGGCTGCTGGACAAGATGCGCATGAAGTGATCAGCTTAATCTTAAAAAATGACGATGGAGGGATTAATATGAGTACGTCTACCTATGGCTATGATCGTACTGCGTTGATGATGGCGGCGGAGAAAGGCGCTATCAATGCAGTTAAAGAGTTGATGAAGTCAGATAAATTGACTCGCACCAAAATAAACAACTGCGGTCTAACAGCTTTAACAATCGCTTTACAAGTCAGCTTTTCGGATAGTCCCAATCGAAACAGGGCTAAGGAGGTTGTTAGTTTATTGTATCAGGCAAATCGTATTCGCTATACTCTGCAAACACCAGGTCATTTGGCGTTGGGTGCAGTAAACCAGGTTACCAGCCTACTCGGCATGAGCTTTCTTTAACTTTAAAAAGGCTATACCGAAAATGATTCAAAAAGCATTTTCGGGGGAGGCCGTGTTGCAAAAACCGATCTTGAACTGAGTTAGAAATAAAGAATCTGGGTGAGAGGATTCGAACCTCCGACCCCTTGCACCCCATGCAAGTTTTTTCCTGTATTTTCCCATTTCATTCAATCTCATCTTCTACTCAAAAATAGACCTTAAGGCTATCTCTTGTCTTGATTTGTATCAATATTTTGTTGCATAATGTTGGATTCATTATTAGGTGGTTTCATCCACCACCTGTCCACCACCCAAAATACAAGGCTCCTTATGAAAGAGACCATTCCCAAAACCAACGCTGATGATTACTGCCAAAGACTTAAGCCCAAGGAGAAGGCTTATTATATACGCGATTCACTAGTAAAAGGTCTAGTCTTAAGAGTAAAGCCGACAGGTTCAAAATCATGGATCTTTTGCTATACCGTTCCTTGCCACAAACGAAAATGGCGTGAACGGAAAAAAGGGTTGGGTTGTTTTAAAGACGGAAGAAACGATGCTGGAAATATTACTGTTACAGTGGCACGACGAGAAGCAGAGAGATTGAAAAATGATGTACGCCATAACGGAGCAGATCCAGTAGAAGATAAACGAAAAAGAGCTGCGGAGGCTATTCGAGAACAAGCAAGTAGAGTTCTTGTAAAAGATTTATTCGAACAGTGGGCTAGCATCGACCTTGTGAATCGTAAAGACAAAGGGGCTGAAGCCCGCCGAATGATGTTGAAAGATGTTATTCCTTTTATTGGAGAATTCAACGTTAAAGAAGTCCGAAAAGGTGACATCACTAAAATTACAGACAAGCTACTACAACGCGGTGTCAACCGGATGGCTAAAGTAATTTTTAGTCTTATCCGTCAAATGTTTCGATTTGCTGTGACTCGCGATCTTCTTGAAGTTGATCCTACAGCTGCTATTAGCAAAACGACAATTGGCGGTGCAAATGTCGAACGCGAACGAGTGCTTAATGAAGATGAAATCCAACAGCTTGCTACACAACTTTCATCTACAAATCTTGCAGAAACAATCCAATTAGGGATTTGGCTTATTCTGGGTACGTGTTGCCGTATAGGTGAGCTCTTTAAAGCTCAGTGGAGCCACGTGGACATGAATCGCAAGCTTTGGCTCATCCCTTCTGAACACAGCAAAAATGATCGTGAGCTGATTATTTTCTTATCCCCATTTACTTTTAGCCTTTTTAAGAAGCTTCACACTATTACTGGCGGTGGAGAGTGGTGTTTCCCTGCAAGTCGACGTAAACAAGATCCTATTTGTCCTAAAACTGTGACAAGGCAAATTACAGATCGTCAACGCTTACACCCAGATAAAAGTAATCGAACTAAGAATAATGCCGCTCTCAATCTTTCCCGAGGTCTTTGGAGACCCCATGATTTAAGAAGAACTGGCGCAACCATGATGACAGCTCTTGGTGTGCTTCCTGAAGTTGCTGAACGTTGCCTTAATCATTTAGAGGAAAATCGAGTCAAACGCATCTATCAACGACATACTTATGAGGCTGAAATGAAAGAGGCGTGGGAGAAGCTAGGAAATCATTTAGAAAGTTTAGCAAGAAGAGGTCTTCAGAATGGAGATTAAGGAAGAATTAGACACGGACTTTATAAGAAAAGAAATAGCGCAAGATCCAAGGTATCGAAATATTTTTTCTAAAATATGGAAGATGAAAGAGGAATGTTCTTCTTTTGCTACGCTTCAAGAGATTGTGAACGCATTAAGAAATTTTAAACAAAAGCAGATAAATGAAATGCGCAAGGAGTGGGAGAGGGCTTGCGGAGGAGCGATGACACATGAGCAAGAGCAAATGTTTTTTGGAAATTCTAAAGTCAAAGCTTCCTTGGCCTTAATTGATCAAATGCTAGATTTTATTGAATGCACTGAAAAAATGGACCAAATAACAGAGTTATTCGGATTCAATTTTCTAGCCCCGACTGTAATAGGAAAAAAAATCGATGGTTGGTGGCGAGGAGGAGAAGAAACTGCTAAGGTGTATAAAAATGCGAGAGAAGCGAAGAAAGCGGAATATCAAGCTTTGTTCGATGAAGAAAAAAAGAAAAAATCGAGTTGGTCTATTCATGCCCTTGATAAATTAGTGGCTAAGCGTGTTGGTAAATCTGTGTCGCATGTCCATCAAACACGTACAGGCTATGTAAGGAAAAAGAAAATATAGTTTGTGCACAACATCCTCTGTAAAAATCTTTAAGTGTCAATATGCATCGCATAACAACAAAATGAGGTTATGCAATGCAGAATTTAACACCCTTCTTACGTGATACAGAAATCGCTAGTCGTTACAGCATCAGTCGCCCTACAGTATGGCGATGGGTTAAACAGGGGAAATTTCCTAAACCAGTAAAGCTTGGAGGTGGTTCAACTCGGTGGCGATTGATAGATCTTCAAGCCTGGGAACAAAATCACAAGCCAGAGGGTAATGGACAATGAATAACCATACCCTAAATGACTTGGAGCGCAATTGCCTCCTACATATGAATCAAAATGGAATCTTTTTTGATGGACCTATCCAGCTAGATGGGAATATTCATCGTTTTTCAAGAGATATGAACAAGAAAAAAAGGATGAATGGTATGTGGCCAGATCTTGGGTCTTTCAAGAAAATGATTACTTGGTCATGTGTTATGGATCTTGGAGTGATCCAGAAGCTAAATTCCAATATCAATCATGGAAGGATGATTTTTATCTTTTCTCATTCAATTGAAGAAAGTATGGCTCTACAACAACATCTGAAAGAAATAAATCTTGCGTACGAAAAAAGAACGCCTAAAACGCCATGAAGAAGTCGCAATAGAAGCTAATGAGATTTGGAATAAGGCTTCTGCAACTCCTAATACAGATCAACATAAAGCATACTTAAGATTAAAGAATGTGAAGGCTTATAACGTTCGCTTTGGAAAGAATCTAAAAGGGTATGATGCCCTTATAATACCGCTTAGAAATGTAGAAGGTAAAATCCGTTCTCTTCAATTCATTTCTGTAAATCAGTTTGATGGTTCTGTGTATAAATTCTTTCTTCCTGGTGGAGAGAAAAAAGGGTGTTTTTTCGAAATAGGAATTATAGCCGGTTCGTATTTCATTTATGTAAGTGAAGGCTATGCTTCTGGAGCTAGTATCCATCAAGCAATGGATAGCCCTGTTGTCATTGCATTCGATTGTGGAAATATTGAATCTGTCATAGCGATCTTAAAAGTGAAATATCCGAATAATCGAATTATCATAGCAGGTGACGATGATGTGGAAAGAGAAAATAATCCAGGAAGAAACAAGGCTATAGCAATAGCTAAAAAATATGGATGTGGGGTCGGTTTTCCTCAATTTTCCTTGGATTATAGGTTGAAAAATGGGAAAAGGCCGACAGATTTTAATGATCTTCTTGAGATTAGTGGGGTGGAAGAATTAAAGAGGCAATTGCTGGAGATCTCTTTCTCTGTAGATTTGCCTTCAAAAGTTGCTCAAGGAATCATCCAAAAACAACATCCCACAGAGCGCTACTCTCTTTTAGCTTTGCCTTTATGTTTAAAGAATTACCTTTCAGAGATGGGGCAATTTTCGAACGCAGATCCGATTATGACAACATCGGCTGTTGTTTCGACTATCAGTGGATTTTTTAAAACAAATCATTTGATTCCAGATAATGAATATTTTCAAAATTTATATGCCAATGTGTGGATTTTAAACATTTTAGAAAGCGGTGGATTCAAAAGCACGGCGTTGAACTTAGGAAATGCAATCGCGCGTAAAAAACATACTCAACTTGTAAAAATTATAAAAGAACAAGAATCGGCTTCTGGTGACAAGGGAAGTAGGAAAAAAGAGGATGGACCTATAGAAAAATGGATCGATAAGGAGTACGCTGAAATTTTGAAAAGCGATGTTATGCTCCCAAATCTTACCACTGGGCCTGGATTAATTGAAGATATCTCCAGAGGAAGAGGAGGGACTATTTTCCATCATGAATTTTCTACATGGCTTTCTAATTTAGAGAAAACATACAACGAGGGTCTTAAGTCGTTATTTACGGCTCTATACGATGTTCCTGATAGCTTTGATCAAAAAACCAAAGGTGACGGCACTCTTCGAATAGAAAAACCATTCATCAGTATATGTGGAGTGTCTACGATTGACTGGATTAAAGACCAGATTAAACCTAGTGATGTTGATAGTGGATTTTTCGCAAGGTTTTTGCTTTTTCTTCCTGTTTCAATCAACGAAACTCCTCCAGCCCTGCCGAAGAAAAAAGATCGATCTACCCTCCTTTCTGCTCAAGAAAGGATTGAAGATATTTTAAATACTGCAGCCATGCAATATCGTGTGTACAAATTACCAGAAGAGACAAAAGAACTATTTGAAACGATCCATGAAGAAATGTATAAGGACTCCAAGAATTATTCAGAAAAAGCTCAGGCTGTCCTAGATCCTTATCTCAAAAGGTGGAGTCCTTACATTTTAAAATTGGCAATAATCTTTCAACCATTCTTTGAAGCTGATAGAGGCTCTTTACAGCAATCAGATTTCGCAGTTTGGCCTGAATCAATTTCTGCAGCACTAAGCATAGTCGAGCTTGCTATCAAAAGCACCGCATTTCTCTTTGATACGGAACTTGGTGAATCCGAAATGCAGAGAAATTGCAGAAAAGTGCTTTACTATATTGCAAAATGCGATGGAACAGTCTTAAGACATAAATTACTGGCCAGTAAAGTTCTTTCAGGGGGCAAATTATCATATGACTCAGTACTTGAAATTCTAGAGGAGTCTGGTCGAATTGGAAAGTCAAGCAATCCAGTTAAAAAAGATGAAGGTTATTTTCTGATCAAATCCGACTAGCGAGTTCATGAAATTGGATAGTTTGGAAAAATTTGGATCATAAACTCAAAGCATTTTTAGGATTCCACCCTCTCTGAGAAAACAGAAGTTTTCACTCCTTAGAGCTTTGTTTGAGTAGTTTGACAATGGTCTTGATCTTTTTCTCGAAGATCAAGTCGTTGAATCAAAAAAATAAAGAAAGAGACGCAAAAAGACTCAAACTTTCAAACTCTAATATTTTCTCAGTACCAGACCGTTGGATGAATTTTCAAACAAGCTCAAACCATTCAAACAAAACCTTTGAGGTATTGCTTCAATTAATTTTCTTCTCTGAATCCTGGTTCGGCAATAAGCTTTTCAACTAAAATATGGATGGTTGTTGAAGGATTGCAATCAACAGGTGATTGATCTGATTTCAATAGCTTGGCGGCTCGTTTTAGAGCTACCGAGCGCAGAGATTTAATTTCCTTGTATAGATCAAGAGGCTTTTCATATTTTTCATTTCGATGCGTTGACAGTATTTTATAAAGCTGGTCCCGGTGCGTAGCTGCCCATAAATCCTGATAATGCAACAAAAACCATAATTCGAATGCATCGTTGGAGTAAGCAACATGAATGTTATTGATTTTGGCAAGTTCTAAAGCCCTATTAAAATGAGCTTTGTCTACTCTGTTCAGGGGATTAGCATCACGATCTAGTACAACCCAAGCTTCATCTATTTCATCATCAAATTCGTCAGCTTGTATTCTTAGATCTCTTTCTTCAATCGTTTTTTTGACCAGGCTAACTTTATGGTCTGATTTGTCTAATGCTACGACAACGGGCCCTGTAGAACTTTTATAATGGTCAAAATAAATTGCTTCAGTTTTTCCTTCTGTGCAAATCAAATAGCGCTTCCGAACGGAAACAGTGTGCTTTTTGCGCTTCCTTTCTTCTCGAAGATGCCAAGGCTCTATTTTCTGTTTTCGTTTAGGCATTTCGGATTTATCCCATTAAGACCAAATGACAGGAACTGCACCGAAGCGTCCTTGACGATAGTTTTTTTCAAATTCGCATTCGCTTCTCATATTGTATTCTAAGAGAGAACGAAGGACAGTTTCTTCTTGTGCATTTTTATCGGTGAACCAAATCTGATCCTGTCTTAGGCCTACCTGATTTGAAAGCAAATAGGTTTCATGACTACAGAAAATTAACTGTGCCCCTTTGGGATTAGTCTCATGATTTTGAAATAGAGAAATGATTTCTCTGCTCATAAAGGGATGAATGCTAGATCCAAGTTCATCCAGTACAAAAATTCCTCCCACATTCAAAATCTGAACCAGTAAGGTCATAAGAACAAACAAGCGCCGCGTTCCGAAGGATTCTTGATTGTTGAAATCAAATTCGACATGACGATTTTTTTCTGAAGATCCATACATTTTATGAAGGGTGACAGCCCGAAATAGATCGCTTGGTTGATTGAAAAGAGACTTTAGCTCGTGTGGAATGACCTTCAAATGAGCTTCAGTAAATGGCTCACGAATCACTTTGAGATCTTGAATACTTAAATCCAGTTTCTTTAATAAATTTAATACTTTAAGAGCTAATTCCGGATTTTCATGGTATTGTTGCAGAGCATATCCCATCGGGTCCGCAGAACCGCCATCGAATATCATGAAATTAGGACGATTTACTAGCTTTACAACCTGTGAAGAAATGGGATCAGCAAATTGAGCAAAAACAGTTAAAGCCAAGGCTGTAGGCCTTACATTGTTAATCAAATGGCCCACGCTGTTTTTTACACTATCATCTACTTCCGGAAATTCTTGACCTTTTCTAAGAAAAATCATTCGCCGCCGACGGTTTTTCTTAACTTTTGTAGTTGTTTCTAACCACTCACTCACAACTTTTTCTGAGTTGATTTCAAATCCGTATCTGTATTCTGTCTTGGTTTCTGGGTCCCAAAGAACGATTTGAAAAAATGAAGGCTCATTGCCACTTTCAGCATTTAAAAGAAATGGTTGCAGAAAAGGAAATTTGGTCGTCGGTTGATTAAGATAGTCGGAGTTGAGCATCGCCCATTGCATATAGGCAAGAGCTTTAATAAGATTGCTTTTGCCACTTGCATTATGTCCAAAAATTCCAATGGCGGGAAGAAGATTTACTTTAAATTCGGTTGAAATGAGGCCTTCTTTGCCCGTTTTGAGGGCTTCTGCCTCAAGAGAAAGAGTCGCTAACTCTTTAAAGGATCGGAAATTTTTGGTGGAAAATTCAATAATCATAGCTAAATTCTGCCTAAAAATTAGATATTATTCAATAAAAATACGAAAAATTCTCCTAAATCATCAAAATCTCATATCTTTACCCTGCATTTTTACTGGCTTTTTTGTAAATATATTTCAGTTTACTTAGAGGAATCCTCTCGATAGAATGAGGGAAAATTCATTGAATTCACCGACGTAAAGGATTGAAATGCCTGAAAATGCAGGACAAATGCAAGGATTAGGACAATTTCAGAAAGGCCAATCTGGAAATCCAAAAGGTAAAGCAAAAGGCACAAAGAATCGATCTACGCTCGCGGCTGAACAATTGCTTCATGGCGACTTAGATAATATTTGTCGAAGACTAGTTGAAGAAGCATTAATCGGTAATATGCAGGCTATTAAACTTGTTTTAGATCGAATCCTGCCGCCGAAACGAGATCGTGCCATCGATATTAAACTTCCAAAACTACAAACAGCGGATGATGCCGTAAATGCAATGTCGCTAATTATTGACGCTGTAGGAAGCGGAAATATTACGCCCAGTGAAGGTGAATCGATATCTAGAGTCGTCGATGCTTTTGTAAGGACCATTCAAGCCCATGATATTGAGAAAAGAGTCAGTCTGTTAGAGGGAGTGAGAGCGAAATGACAAGATCAATTGAAAGACGATTGAAAAAGCTAGAAGTTTCTTTGAATAGTAGCCAAAGCAAGCGACGAATTGCTACTGTAGTCTACGATCCAGATATTTGCCCACACTCCAATCTTCCAACTATTGAGGCAGATGTTATTTTATGTTTGCCTGATAATGGCCGTAGGATACCTCATGGAAAGGTTATGCCGTCAGAAGGCTATTTAATAAAGTATTCGTAGTTTCTATAAAACCTACCCATTTTGTCAACTGGGTAGGTTTTATATGTTTTCTATTAAGAAAATACGCTTGGATCACCAAATTTGTTCTTCAATAGGTATAGTTTTTGACATATCATAGATGCTTAAATCCTCTACACGTTTAAAAAGAGGAGTCCAAGGAGTTCCATCTCTTTGAATTGATTGTGAATTCCACAAGATTTCAGGAAGGTTATTAGGACAGTTATAAAAAAAGACGGTATGTCCAAAAGAAGAAAAATTTCCTCCTAAATAACGCTTAATATTGTATTTATCTAATAAAGCTAAAAGCTTGTTTGTAGTCTCAGGATTCCTTAGGCTGTCATTAATGGGAATTTCCTTATGAAGATAAATAATTTCAAGTTTATCTTTTGAAATTTTTCTAACGTTTTCTTGAGCTTCTTTTTTTGCATTTTCATCTTGGATGTTCATGATTGAAATGAAGTCCTGAGCTAATGAATCATAGTCTCCATTGGTTATTTTTTCGAATCTATTGACTGCATTTTTTGTGGCGACTAAAGTAACAAAATAAACTTTTTTATAACTATTGAATAGTTCGTGATGTCGTTTTGAATAGAGTTCAAATAAAAATTGAGTGCCTGTGCCAACATAGTCTTCAAGGATAACAAGAGCTTTATTTGAATTAATGTCTGATATAGAAAGATCGCCTAAATTCTTAAAAGAAACAGCCCTAATTAGGTTTGAACTTCTGTAAAAATAGGAGATAAGGTCACCACTTTTTGCAGGATATGTCTTCGAAAAATCTACAGTCTCGAAGACTAGTTCTTTTTCAGGATTCTCAATGAACCCATCTATTTTCAATTTTGAGAGAAGATTTTTGTGCAGTAATTTCAAATCAGCCATTAACCGCTTATAGGAAAAGTACTGAATTTGTTCTAACAGCAAAATGGCCGCATCTTGATCTTCTGAATCAAATTGACCTAACCATTGCTTGATATCATTTTGAGAAATGTTTTCACTATTAAATTGATTATATAAAGAATCTATGTCACATTTTGCTTCAACTGTTCCCGTAAAAAGAAAAACAGTTAAGATGAATATCTTAAGTAAATTTCGCATAATACACACCTATGGGCTAATTAGAACGGGTTTATCTTCTTGCTGAAGCTTCAAAATTAGCATAGCTTCATCGTCTGAAATGATTTGAGGAAGATGATCAAATTGAATTTTTGCAATTTCTGGGCAAAAAGATTGCACTCTTTCATCTGCACGGCTAAAACGAATTCCAATGTAATCTATTCCTAAGTCCTCGACTAACTGGCCAACATCTTTTACATGTGATAATTTGTCATCAATGAAAATAATTCGTTTAGGATAGAGTTTAGATTTTCCTAAAAAGAGTTTAAGGGCATAACTTTTTTTGTTAATGGGGGTGCAATAAACAACTCCTTGATGGTAAATAATACCCTTACGAGAGTCTAAAGTGGCTTCTAGACAACTTTCTTCTATAATATTGCTTAGCATTATCTGAGCAGAAACTAGTTGCTTATGGGTATAATCAATTTCACATGGACGACGAGCTGTGAGGCCCATAAACACTATTCCTTGTTCATGCACTTGATTAACCACTTGAGGAGTTTGAGGATCCACGCACTGGATTTTTATTAATGGTTGTACTTTGCACCACGTTTCCGCGACTAAAAAATCGATTTCTTCAAATGACCTATTTGGTTCGGTAAAGATAGCCCCAAGATAGTCGCCCCATTGGGAAGATCCTAATTGATTCTGCGATTCGATGAGGGTGTTATCAAGGTCGGCCACAACAAGAGTATTTTCTTGAACATAGTCAAGAATAGACATCATTGAATCTGTTTCTAAAATTTTTCCACAAAGAAAAGTGGGTAAAGCCATCAAGAAGCAAAATATTTTTATTAAAAGGCGAAAGGACATTAATTTTTTTTCACTCCCATTACTTGGAATTTTTGAGTGAGCTCCATCCACCACCTATCCACCACCCGAGAAAAAATAAGGACTTAAGAAAAGCGGTCAAGCCTTCATAAGTCCTTGGAAGAAAAGAATCTGGGTGAGAGGATTCGAACCTCCGACCCCTTGCACCCCATGCAAGTGCGCTGGCCAAGCTGCGCTACACCCAGATATGATTAAATGTTTTGAATGCCTTCAAACTGATACTTGGGCTCGCGGATGTCTTTCGCCGCGATGCGGGCACACTCCTCGATGATCTTCTCCATAGGATCGGCAAGATCAACGCCAGCAGCAGCAATATCTACGGTTATCGACGCTGTAAAGGTCGTCCCGCCTTTAATCCCCTTAACGCGGAAGTTGGCAAAAACGCCTTCCTTCTTTTTAGAGATGTTGATGAAGCGGATTACGTTGTTTTCTGCGAGGTTTTTCATGTGTCAATATCCCATCATATCGGTTCAGAAGGGTCTAATATTAAGGGATATTTCAATTGCCGTCAACGCTTGATGTTAAGAGAAAAATCATCCATAATGCCGCAAAAAAATAGAGGAGAAACTCATGAACAGCCAAACAGAATGCCCTTTCGCGATCGAACCAAGCTGGAACGAGGCACTCGAAGAGGAACTGCAGCAACCATACATCACCGAGCTGGCAGAATTTGTGAAAATGAGAAGAGAGACAAACGGCCCTGTTTATCCTCCGGAGGATTGTGTCTTCAACGCTTTGTGGAAGACGCCGATAGACAAGGTGAAAGTGGTGATCATGGGACAAGATCCCTACCACGGTCCAGGGCAGGCCCACGGGTTGTCGTTCAGCGTGATGAAAGGAACGCCAAAACCACCATCGTTGAGAAATATTTTTTTAGAGCTGGAGAAAGATCTTGGTATTCCCGATGCTCCACATGGGTGCCTTGAAGCGTGGGCAGAACAGGGGGTGCTCCTCCTCAATGCCACGCTGACCGTGGAAGAGGGAAAGCCTATGTCCCACCACAAGAAGGGATGGGAACGCTTTACTGATGCCATCGTCCGCAAAGTGTGCGAAAAGAACGATCCGAAGGTATTCATCCTTTGGGGAAAGAATGCACAGGATAAATGCCAGCATATCCTTGATGAGGCAAATGGCAGAATCCACCATGTAATCACATCGGCGCACCCGAGTCCGCTTTCGGCAAATCGGGGATTTTTTGGCAGCCGTCCCTTTTCAAAAGTTAATGAATTCCTGGTGTCCGTAGGCAAGAAACCGATCGACTGGCGTATCACTTGACAAATTCCTGTTCTTTTAGCAGGCTGAACGTATGAACGATCAGAAAAAATTTGACAGGGTGCGACGGCAGCGCGTCCCGGAACAGAGGCTAGCAACAACGCATCTGCAGGCACGCTTTGAACAGCTGGCCTCATATCTTGGCGTGTCCTCTGGATCAGCATCAAAAGATGAGGACCAAGAGATGGATACGCACTTTCATCAAATGAAACAGATCGGAATCGAGATCAAAACAGCCTACGACGATCTATTGAACATGAACGCGCAATAAGTCTTTTTTGTCGTGTTCGTCAAGGTAGTCGCGCCATTTCTCAGCCATGTAGCAGAATTCAGTTAACAGCTCGCGGAATTTGTAGTTATTCAAAGGGTCGATTTTCCCTAAATAGCGCAAGGTGACCTGATCGCCATCAATGGTGACGAACGTCTTGATCGAGTCACTGTGAAAGGGCGGTGTGTTCTCTGTGCATTGGCGAACGCTCTTAGGAATATAGTCGTTGCCAAAATACACAGGCGTTGTCACGGATAGCTTCGAGGCATTATCAATAATGCAAATTAACAAATTCGAACCGCAAAAGTAAATTTGTGCAGAATCTTTAGTTAATAAGGTGCGGAATAATTTTTCCATTTCGCTATCTAATAACATGACAATCACCCCCTAGATGATATTACTAGTTATTAAAAGAGGATGTTAACGCGGGTTTTGTATTAAAACACACGTTCTATAATTATATTATAATATAAAATTAAATTAATTTGAAGTTTTAGCTTCAACTGAAAATAAAGGGGCTTTTAGACGTGAATAAATGATAGCTCCTTCATAAATAAGTAGCAGAGGAAGGGCCATTAAGAGCTGGGTAACGACATCCGGGGGTGTTAAGAGAGCTGAAATCACAAAAATACTGATAATCACTGGCTTGCGTTTTTGCACCATAAACGGTGCGGTACAGATGCCAAAATGAACGAGGAAGAGGAGAATTAGGCAGGATTCAAAGGCAATTCCGTTTGCAAGATAGAGGAGCAGGGCATAGTCGATATAGGCGGAAAGCGACCATAGGTTCTGGCCGATTTGGTTGTTCAGGGCAAGCAGATAGCCGTTTGCTAAGGGGATCGTTACGTAATGGGCGAAAGCCATTCCTCCGAAAAAAAACAATGAAGAGAGGGTGAAAAAGGGGATAAACACTCGCTTTTCTTTGATGTTCAGACCGGGGGACAGAAATTCGAACAAAAAGAAGCACCAGATGGGGCTGCTTACGGCAAGTCCTACCCAGAAGCAGAGTTTGATGGTCACAGAAATTCCGTCTAAGGGAGAGAAGAGATAGAGGGGTGGTCCCTCGGCGGGGGTGAGCCATTGGAAAACCCGAGCATAACAGGCGAGTGCAACACAAAAGCCGCAGCCAATTGCCAGCAGCATTTTGATGAGGCATGAGCGAAAATCATCGAGATGATCCCAGAGCGATAGCTTTTCTTCCATGAACCTTAGTCTTCTTTTTTATCTTCGTCGGCTCCTAGTGTCGCCTTTTTGAATTCTTGAAGTCCTTTTCCAAGGTTACGGGCAAGTTCGGGGAGGCGCTTTCCGCCAAAGAGGAGCAAGGCTACGCAGAGAATAACAATGAGTTCTGTTGTACCGATCATAAAAATCCTTTGAATCGTTAATTGGTTCATTTTTTCTGAAATGAGCCAAAATTTCAATAGGAATTCAAAATAGAGGCAGGCAATGCCGAGATAAGTTGAAAAAAAATATAAATAATGCATAACATTGTTTTGTTTAGTTGATCGGTATTAATTTGAAACCTATTAATTCTAGTTACCTATTACAAGGATCAATAAATCTTTATTCCAAAGAAACGGAAGCCCCAGTTCTTTCCGGAGCATTTTTTGCAACTGCAGACAAGGTCCGGTCGTTGTACGAAGGTAAAAGAAGAGAAATAGTGGAGTTTTTGATTCGGCTGAATCTGATGATAACGGCTGCTATAGCCTCTATTTTCATGATGGAGTACGCGTTTGCTGCTCGGATAGCTTTGAATAGCGTTAAATACAGTAAAAATTTTACCTGTTGCGGCCTTAATCCGAAAACTCTTTCTGATGAACAGAAAATGAAAAAGCCTGTTGTCTTGGTACATGGTGCGTGCCATGGCCATGGGGTTTGGAAAGATTTTGCCGAAAGTTTACAACGCAGCGATGTGGGTCCGGTTTTCACAGTCAAGGTCGGAAAGTTTGGGCGTCCATCAGAGAATGACGTTGAGATAGTAAAAAGAAAAATCGACGAAATCAAATCCTTATACGATTCTGATATGCCTGTTGATCTTGTTGGCTATTCTCGCGGAGGTCAAGTTGTTGTCGACGCGGCGGAAAAACATCACAAGGATGTGGCTAAGGTCATCAGTCTAGGGTATGTCCCTTCTTCAAATCAACTAAACAAGAGCCTTGTAGCTTCCGGTCGTTATTTTGAGATGGCAGCTAGGTATGATTTTCTCTTTGGTTATCGTCCGACGAATTGCGGGGAAAATCATCATGGAATCGCTAACATTGGTCATCTGGGTTTGCCTTTTCATTTAGGTGTTCATCAACAGATTATCGAATGGCTGAAACAGCCATCGGCATCGGTCTAAGAGACGGTATCTAAAATATCAAAATTTTTCTGGTTGCTGAGTTGAGAGTAAATAATATGAAATGTTATTTTTTCCCTTTAATAATTAAGGCGTTAATTTGGGATCAATTTCTGCTGACAGCTTTGTTCATGCTAATGAAGAGATAGTTCTTTCAGAGGATGAAGTGCCATCAATGTATCAAGGAAAGAAAAGAGAGGTTGTGGAGTATTTGATCCAGCGTGATCATCGAATTGTTGCGGCTGTTACCTCTATTGTGATGATGGAGTATCGGTCTGCTGCTATGATTGGCATGTACAGCGTCAAATACAGCAGAAAATTTACCTGTCGTGGCATCAATCCAAAATCTCTCACTGAAGAGCAAAAAAAGAAAACGCCTGTCATCTTGATTCATGGCGCTTGTCATGGTCAAGGCGTTTGGAGGGACTTTGTCAAAAAATTGGAAAATACTAATGTCGGCCCTGTTTTTACCGTTAACGTCGGAAAGCTAGGACATGTATCAAGAAATGACGTTGTAATAGTGGCAAGAAAAATTGACGAAATCAAATCTTTGTATGGCGGAGCTGTTAGTGTTGACTTGATTGGTTATTCTCGCGCCGGTGAAGTTGTCCTAGATACGATGAAACAGTTTCACGCGGATGTTGGCAAGGGCATTGTTCTAGGGTGGATTGCCGAACGTACATGGCTGCTATTTGACAAACTGGCTGGCGTCCCTAGAGCTTGCGATCGTTATTTTGAGCTTGCTGCAAGGCATGAGTTTCTGAGCTGGTCTGTGCTGACATCGGCATATAGCGAAAACGATCATCGTAAGTTTGCAAATACCGGACACCTTGGCTTACCTTTTCATCCAGGTGTTCATCAACAGATTATCCAATGGCTGGAACAGCCTACAACATTGTCCCAAGAGAGCACTGTGCTTTGATAGTGTAGCTGTTAAGCTTCGGCTCGACTTCTTCGGATAAGAAAACATCCACTTGTTGCGGTGCCCTGCCAATAAATTGTCTCACATCAAGAATATCGTCAAGTTCGCTAGCGTTGAGATTGAATGCGGAGTCTCCTTTTATCCTTTGGAGAAGGTCGTTATCGCTGCCTTTTTCTTTGACTTCCGCAGCTGCGGCGTGGCTGTGTTGGCGGATACGCTCATGAAGGTCTTGTCTGTCACCGCCTTTCTGCACGCAAGCCATGAGGATATTTTCAGTGGCCATGAAGGGAAGCTCGGCATCGATCCTTTTGGCGATGACGTTTGGGTAGACTACAAGCTTCTTGGTGACGCGGATCATCAGGTTAAGGATGGCGTCGACGGCAAGGAATGCTTCGCTGATCGCCAGACGACGGTTTGCAGAGTCGTCGAGGGTGCGTTCTAGCCATTGAGTTGCTGCTGTGTAGGCTAGGTTTTCAGAAAGACTGATGACGAAACGCGATAAGGCGCAGATCCTTTCACAAAGCATGGGATTGCGTTTGTATGGCATTGCTGATGAGCCGATCTGTTTATCTTCGAAAGGTTCTTCAATCTCTTTGAGGTTGGCAAGCAGGCGGATGTCGGTAGCGAACTTGTGCGTGCTGACGGCAATGCCTGCAAGAGCGTTAAGGATGAAAGCGTCTTGCTTACGAGTATAGGTCTGTCCGGAAATAAGGAAGCAGTTAGCAAAGTTGAACATTTCGGCAACGCGGCGATCTAAGGCTTCGACTTTGCCGTGGTCGCCGTTGAACAGGGCGAGAAAAGATGCTTGCGTTCCTGTAGTGCCTTTGACGCCAAGAAAGCGCATCTTGTTCTCGCGCGTTTCTATTTCGTCCAGGTCCATCAGCAGTTCTTGAATCCAGAGGCAGGCGCGCTTGCCGACAGTGGTCAGTTGCGCCGGTTGAAAGTGTGTAAAGCCTAGGCATGGCAACTCGGCGTACTCTTTTGCAAAGGCGCTGAGCTGGCTGATGGCTACCGTGAGTTTCTCTTTGATGATATCTAGTCCTTCACGCATCTGCAAGGCATCGCCATTGTCAGTAACGTAGCATGATGTGGCGCCGAGATGGATGATCGGCCGCGCGTGAGGGCATTGATCGCCATAAGCGTGAATATGCGCCATCACATCATGACGCAGGTCCTTTTCGTAGTCGGCAACGGCGTCGAAGTCGATGGTCTCGCAATGCTGCTTCATTTCGGCGATCTGGGTGTCGGTGATGGCGATGCCGAGTTCCTGTTCTGCTTCTGCGAGGGCGATCCAGAGGCGCCTCCACAGGGTATGTTTGTGTTGTGGAGAGAAAAGGAATAGCATCTCCTTGCTGGCATAACGGCTGTTCAGAGGGCTGACATAGGTGTCGTTCATTGAATCAGCTCCTCGATTTCGCGGATGATCGTACGGATCTCTTCTTTCTGCTTTTTATTGATCCGTGCTCCCCTTTTGTTGACGAGGCTGCGGATTTTTTTCAGTCCCTTGATGGCGTTATCGCCCATATTTTGCCGGCGCTTGTCGTCTTCATCGAGAGGAAAGAGGTCGCGGATTTTGGTGAGCAGTTCCTGCTTGGTCTCACCGTTGTAGCTTTCAACGAGCTCCTGCTTTTTGTCGAAAGGACCGTCGCGGCTGGCAAGGGTATAGATCGCTTGGCGCGGCATCTGTTCAAGCTGCGGTTTCAGTTGTTTTGGCAGCTCTTCGCAGAATTCGTAATATTGCATGAAATTGTACGGTGTTTGCCTGTTGCCGTATGTTGCCATGAGCCATGCGGTGAAGGCGCCATCGCGGTAGCGGGTGAGGATGCCATGCGCTTTTTTGATACGTTCTCCGTGGAGGACTGCCGCTTGGTTGTTGATTGCTTTGACTTCGCTGGTGATGGAGATCAGTGAGCGCAGGTCCATTGAGATGTTCTCGTGACCTTCAGAGTACTCCTGCAGTATCGTTTCGATGGTGTTTTTTTCTCGATCGCTCAGGTCCTGGATGCTGAAAATCCCTGAGAAGCCCGAGAGATTGCCGCCTGCAGACCGCTGTGCCATCTGCTTCATTTTCGGCGATTCGTGCTTCTTTTTTTTGAGACGTTCGGCGAGGAGTGTGTTCACTTTTCCCATGTATGTGTCCTTTGATGTAAAACCGCTTTACACTATATCGTTGATGTCGCAAAAGATTCGATGCGCGTGAGAACCTGCTCTGTGAGGTCTTTGTAATCGCCGACAGCGCGTGCCGATGGTGTCGAGAGGAAGACCGGCTTACCATAGATCGACGCTTCGGAGACGCTGATATCGCGGCGGATTTTCACGTCGAATGCTTTATCGGGGAAGACCGTTTGGATCACTTCAAGGAATGCGTGATTGCTTTTTCCGCGTGCGTTCCAGAAAGAGAGCACTACTCCCAGAATGTTCAGCGGGTGGCGCTGACCGATGCTTTGGATAAATTGCGACAGCCTTTCCAGTCCTTTGATACTGTAAAACTCCGGCGTAGCGCAGATCAGCGTGTGGTTGGCAGCGATCAATGCCGATTCGGTCAGCCAGCATAGTGATGGCGGGGTGTCGATGATGATAAAATCATAATCGGTATCGGCGACGATATCGCGCAGCCGCTCGTGGGAGTAGCGATCGCTGGCCAGGTTGTCGGTCACTTCGACACGCTCGAGGTAGGTGTCGGCAGGGACGAGATCCAAGTTCTCGATACCGCTGTTAAGAATTACTTCCTGCATGGTTTTGCTGCCTTGCAGGACCGGTGCCATGCTGTCGTATTCGTCGGGGTCGAAGCCCAGACCTGTCGTTAGATTTGCTTGTGCGTCGAAGTCGATCAGCAGCACCCTTTTTTTATGGAAAAGGGCGAGGGCTGCGCCAAGGTGCAGAGCCGTTGACGTCTTTGCCGTCCCCCCTTTGAAGCTGCTGATGGCGATGATCTGCTTGTTGTCTTTCATGACTGCCCCCTCTGCGTCCAAATTCTATCCAATCCTAAAGTATTGGATAGATTTTTTGAACTATTCTTTAGCAGAGAAAGGTGACGATAGGCTGCGGCTCGTCAGTTCTTCACGCAATTTTGCGATGAAGTCGTTGACATCCAGTTCTCCATGGACAACATTGTCGCGTGTGCGCAGATTGATGGTCTTGTTTTCCATCTCCTGGTCGCCGATGGTGAGGATATAGTTAACTTGTTCAAGCTGCGCGCTGCGTACTTTTTTGCCTACCGATTCCCCTGTGTCGTCGACTTCGACGAGGAATCCTTCAGCGATGAAGCGGCGGCGGAGTTCCTGCGCATACGGTTGATGACGGTCGGCGACGGTGAGGATGCGTATTTGCCGCGGGCTTAGCCATAGTGGGAACTTACCGGCGAAGTGTTCGATCAGGATGCCGAAGAAGCGTTCTACGGAGCCGAACAGTGCACGGTGGATCATGACCGGCCGCTTGCGGCCTCCTTCTTGCGATGTATATTCCAGTTCGAATTTTTCCGGGAGGGCCATATCCAGCTGGATGGTGCCGCACTGCCAGGTGCGTCCAAGGGCATCGCGGATATGGAAGTCGATCTTTGGTCCGTAGAAGGCGCCATCGCCCTCGTTGACGCGGTAATCTTTTCCGTAGGCGTCCAGAGCGCCTTGAAGGCCTTTTGTGGCGATCTCCCAATCTTCGTCGCTTCCGATTGTATTTTCTTCTGGCCGTGTCGAGAGTTCCAGGTGGTACTGCAGGCCGAATGCCGAATAGATCACATCGGCAAGTTCGAGAACTTTAAGGATCTCGTCTTGGATATCTTGCTGGCGCATGAAGATGTGTGCATCGTCCTGGTGGAAGCTGCGGCAGCGGAAAAGCCCCGACAGCGCCCCTGACGGTTCGAAGCGGTGGACGTTGCCGATCTCGGCGATGCGCAACGGCAGTTCGCGGTAGCTGTGGACGTGGGTTTTGTAGTAGAGCATGCATCCCGGGCAGTTCATCGGTTTGATCGCGAAGTCGCGCTCTTCGATCTCCGAGGTGAACATGTTTTCCCTGTAGTTTGTCCAGTGTCCTGAGCGTTCCCATAGTTCACGGCTCATCATCGTGGGCGTTTTGATTTCGATGTAGTCTCTTTCGGCGAGAAGGTCGGTGATGTAGTTGACCAGCCGCTTCCAGATCGCCATTCCTTTCGGGTGGATGAACGGCATGCCCGGCGCTTCTTCTTTCAGGCTGAACAGGTCGAGCTTGGGGCCTAGGATCTTATGGTCGCGTTTTTTTGCTTCTTCGAGGAAGTGGAGGTAGTCTTTGAGCTGCTGGCGGTCGGGAAACGATGTTGCATAGATGCGGGTGAGCATTTCGTTGTTGGAGTCTCCGCGCCAGTAGGCGCCGGAGGTTTTGAGGACTTTGAGCGCTTTGATTTTACCGAGGCTGTAGAGGTGGGGACCGCGGCACAAGTCGAAAAACTCTCCTTGGCGGTAACCGCTAAGGCCCTCATTTTCGTCGAAGCTGTTGATCAGCTCGCACTTGTACTCGTTATGTGCAAACTCTTTGAGAGCTTCTTCTTTAGAGGTAAATTCCTGCCGTTCCGATTTGAAATTTTCGTTGACGATCTTCTGCATCTCTTTTTCGATATTTTTGAAGTCGCTATCGGAGATAGCCAGGTTGGCGAAGTCGTAGTAGAAGCCGTTGTCGATAGGAGGACCAATGGTGGGTTTGGCATCGGGCCATAGACGCAGTACTGCTTGGGCGAGGACGTGCGCGGATGTGTGCCAGAACACTTCTTTGCCTTCGGGATCGTTGAAGCTCCATAGGGTGACAGTATCGCCATCGGCAAGAGGCGTTGACAGGTCGCGAGTTTTGCCGTTGATAGCGGCAGCGAGCGCCTGGTCGGGACCTTTGAGGTTCAGCTGTTCCGCCAGGTCTCTGGCGCTGCTGCCTTCCGGTAATTCAATTTTTTCTTCGCCTTTTGCAGGGTCTTTGACGGTAATGTGCATCTTATTCCTCTATTCTTCTAAAATGTCACTATTTTAGAGGATCAGAGAATAAAATTCGACAGCGTTTCATCATTTTATGCGGCGTCTTGACTGACCGCTGCTGTTGTAGCTTGTATGTGTTGTAAGTTTATGGCCAATGTTTTTTCGGAGTTTGGAATCATCAGCGCCGGTGTGTGCGACGGTCAATTCTCTTCATTTGGCAACGTTCTTGGGATTAATAGGTATGTTGTTTCTAAAAGTTGTAGGTTGTGCATTGTCTCGGTTGCAAAATAAGAAGTTTTTTATTGAAACTAGCATGCTAAATTCGTTGGGCATTGATGGCATTTTCCAAGAAGAAGTTGAGAATGAGACGGAAAATAGCAGGAAAAACGTCTCAAATCTTTTTGCAAGTGGCTCTGTGGTATGCTATTTTTCAGATCAAATGTAAATGCTTTCCGAGTAATGACCCCAGATCAAATAAAAAATTACATCAAAGTCCCTCTTGATGATCCGCGCTTTTTTACGCGTGCTTATGGCGTTGCCGTGCATCGTCGCCGTCAACTGGAGGATGGGAAGGATCCTATTGCGGCTGTTTGTGCCGATGAGTTGAACGAGATCACCAAACAGCTGGATATGACTAACTTGCAGGAAAGCTCCAGCTACCGCAACTGTACGCGGTCTAGGCGTTTGGCGAAGCTGCTGATTGAAAGCAAGGGTCGCTTGGACCGAAAAGCGCTCGACCGGGCAGTGAAAGCCACGGAAGATCATCTATACTTTCTTGGTCCCAGGAGACAGGACGATGTTAAGCAGCAGGAACATCTGCTCGATGTCCTTAAAAAAATTCGGGATAATAAGGAGTTGGCCAGCGCCTTGGAGACGATCCCCAAACCGCATCAGCACCCCTATGCCGACCAGCTCATTAAGGAAACATTGAACCTCTCGGCGCATGAAACGATTACCGTTGCCCATGCCCGACAGGCAGTTTTAGCCGCATGGCTCTGCTATCTAAGGCAGGGAATCGGTTCTTGCTTCGCTACGGCGCCGGCAATCATTATCCATCAGGAGCAACCGGAATCGTTCCTCCGTGATCTGCGCGATCTTTTTACCGTTGGAGCATTAACGCGCACTGTTGCCGGTGTTGAGTATCTCGCACCGTTGAGCAAAAGTTGGGGACATGGGGATTTGAAGCGGCGTTTTGTTATTGGAAGCGACCCGTCCGCAAACGCGAAGGAGCTGTTTTCCTCTCCGGGGTTGATTATCGCTTTGGAAGCTGTTGAACTGATTGATAAAGAGCAGAAAATGCGCGACAGGGCGATGCAGCTGTACCAGCTGCTGGTGGAGCTGTTTAGCGACTGGAAGCATGAGCACGCCTATTTCATTACAACAAGTGAAGAGATTCTCGAGCAGCTTCTAATGAGGCAATATGGTGTGACCGAAGAGGAGGTCGGCGAATACCGCCACCGTCCGCCAAGTTTGGCGCATAGCGGCATCTTAGTCGATGTTCCGGCGGCCGGAGGAGGGTTTGGAGCAAAGGGGGCCAAATGTGCGCGCTATCTTGCAGCGTTGGACGCAGCGAAGAGCGCTTACAAGCGCGTGACCGATAATGCCCTTTTGCGTTCTTGGGAGTTTACGATCGCCTCCTTTGCCGAGACGAAAGCGGAGTTCACCAAATGGAATTTATATAGCAGTTTGGGATTGCATCCTAATGAAGAGGGAGGCATCGGCAAGCGTCTGTATGAGGTGATCCTTGGCAAGCTAGAAAATTACAATAGGGAAGCACAGCAATACCATGATGAGATGGAGATCGTCCATGGACAGATAACGCTTATGGAGTCGCGCCTTAATAACGCCACTAGCGAGAGCCAGGCGCGCTGGCTGCAGGCTGACTACCGCACTAAGATCCATGAGATGCATAGGGTCAAAGAGATGCGCGACGAAGCGTATCTGAAATCGAAGCGATTCGCCAAGTTGTATGATGCATTGATTGAACAGTATCTTTTGTTGTTTCCCCGTTATTTTCAGGAGATCTACGATGCCGGCATGATAGATGTTCAGGAGAGTCAGTATGACAACAGCCCTGCAGGGTTCCGTTTAATCTACAAGCATGGGCGCACGCATACGGCCCAGTGGACGACAATTGATGACAGCAATGATTTCATCCAGGCGTTGACGAATTTCTTTACAGCAACAGAGCGGGAGATCCAGGATCAGAAATATTTCAAAGGGCTGCATCAGGATATTGCCGAGATCACTTCGGATATGATCAACCATATTCGTATGCCGCAGTTTTTGGAGACTGCGTTGGAGCGGATGGCGCGTGCGCATGGCCATGTTCTTCCTTCGCAGCCGCTGGAGAATATGGACAAGATTGAGGCGAAACCGTGGGTTTACACTTCCGGCGGCAATGTCGATACGCTTCTTAGCTGCTATTTTCGCCTAGAGCAGGATGCCACTTTTGTTGAACGATGGGCGGAATCGCCAATGGAGCTGCTTGTTTTCATTTGCGATACCTTGAAGCAGATCCCCTACAAAGAAATGGAAGGGTTTATCGAAGATCCACGGCGGTCGATGCTGATGCGCTCCCCTACGCACGTGTTTCTTCTGAAGCCTGGGATTACTCCATTTCGGGAAGGATGGCAGCACGAGGGAAATACCTATACTTGGGTACGGGATCATTGGGTAGTGCCGATGGAAAGAGCCCTTATCGATCTGATGTTGAATGAGGATATGATTGCTTTCCTTGTCGAAAAACTTGCCGCGCGTGTTCCTGAAAACTATCAGTTTCACTTTCGCAAGACCTTTGAAAGTTTGCGCGGGTCGATGCGTCCTGCAGACTTCCGTTCATATATGATAGACGAGATGCTGCGCGACCCCGGTCTGCGCCATGGACGTCGTCCTGTTCTTGATCCCGGAGAAATTGACAGCCTTCTCTATCTTCATTTGCCTCTGTTCCCCGGATATCAGCTTAAAGATCGTATTCGTGAGCTGCTGGAACATTTGGATGGGGTGACGGAAGAAGAGGTCAACAGGGCGATAGAGATTGTTGCCGAGTTCCTTCCGCGAGTCACGGCTGATACGGTATTTGGCAGTTATGCTTTGTTGAATATTTGTAAGAGCTTGCTATGCTTAGTAAAAGGACAGACATCTTTTGGCATCGACTATCATCGCGAGCTGGTAAGGGTTGGTCGCGATAAGGGGTTTCTTCTTCCTAAGCCGATTATCTTTGCCGATACCAACTGGACTAGTGAAAGCTTTTCGTTTCTCATTAATCCTGGAACGGGAAAGCTGGATTTTTGGAAAACAAATTTTTACGGAATGCATGGCGAGCCAATGGTCGTTTGGCAGTCGGCGCTTGACGGTTCCAATCCCGACGAAAAGTGGGGGATCTACACTCGCGTCATCGAATATCGGTCATAATTGACTGTTATAGGATTTTAGTATCTTAAAAGCTTTTTCAAATTGTTTAGCAAATGCTCGTTTATGGGTGTCGTCCATTCCGGTAGTTAGCAGCTTGCCCATTAGAATTTCTAATGTTTTGATATGACTTTTAAGCACAGCTTTTTGTTTTTTTGGCTTCCCTTCGAGAAGCTTCACGATTTGCTCTGTTTGATGCATCGCTTTTATCGATCGCTTGAACATGACTTCCGCTTCTTTTGTGTTTACCCAAAGGCGAGCAACATACATTGCGGTCATCTCTAAAAAATTAGCAGCTTTGATCGCTTCATTTCTTTTGTAGGGTAAGATCCGGTGTGTTTTCATTTTGTCTGCTAGCTTCCAAACGTGATCGGAAATATCTCTTTCATGTTCGACTCGGTTATCGATAATTTTTTCTCCAACCATGGTCTTTAATGCGAGGTCTTCGACTCTTTTTTGCACGGTAGGATTGTTCGTGAGGTCTTCCTGCATGATAATTTGAATATCTACGTCTTTATAGGCTGCTTGAGCGGCTCTAATCATTAAGTCCGGGCGCACCACATCCCTGTACATAAAACCCTCCTTTTTATTTTTAATTATACAGTGTTTTTAATAAGATAATAACTGTTAGTAAAACTATGTATTTTAACTTTGTTAATTATGTTTATTTTTAAGTTTTTCTCATCTACTCAAAAAAAATGGGCTCTTAAGCTGTAATTCATTGACTTTACAGGACAAATGCGGTAATTTATTCCCCTGATTTCAACAAAAACATGCAGTTTTTCTGTCGAAGAAAAAACGGAGAAGATATGAAACGCGAACGATTTTTACGGCTATTGTTACCTTTATTCATCGTGATGTGCCCGCTTGCTTACGCTGCGGAGTCATGCGACGATGGCGATATTTCTAAGTACGACGAGGAGCTTTCCCAAAAGGATTGGGATGTCTTGTACGACTATATCAACACAAAAAGAACCATCAATGTACTGGAAAAAGGCTGTGCATTGACGATCAGCGGCGACGTCCGTGCCGATTTGCGCCATGCTGAAGAGCATCAATGCGAACGAAGGCTTCGCGGTGGAAGCGCTAAAGATAGCAAAAACGTTCCTATCTCCAACTTTGACTGGGATGTCGCATTTAACCTAAGATTCGACTATGTCTGCGGCCGCGCATGGGCAGTTGCTCACTTTGAGATGGACAACACTGCGGGAACAACGCTCAACAAGGCTTGTGAAGATGATCCTTCCGGTTTACACGGAAGCGGCGCTTCCTGCGATCTTTCGCTGAAGAAGGCATATCTTGGATACAATTTGTGCTGCAACGGATGCACACGCTTTGATGTAGAGATCGGCCGTCGCAAGCTGTATCAGGTGTTTGAGTCTAACGTTCAGTTCCTTAGCACTTTTGATGGCGTTTTGTTGCGTTATGACAGCTGCTTCGACTGCTGGGGCGATTATTACATTAAGCTTGCCGGTTTCGTTGTGGATGAAAAGGTCAACCATTATGCATGGGTGACTGAACTTGCCATGCTGGATATCTGTGATTATGGCATCGATATTAAGTATAGTTTCATTGACTGGAGAAAGAATGGCGTGAACCGCTGCGATACCCGCGATCCTGTCGGAACGAAGTTTTTGGTGTCACAGTGGACATTCTGCTATCGCTACATGCCTGATATGCTGAGAGTGCCTACCAAGCTTTATGCTGCCGTCCTCATCAACCATGATGCTACCCCTCCTACCGATTCAGGTATGGGCAAGGAAGACATGGCTTGGTACGCGGGCTTTACCCTTGGTGAAGTTGTCTATGCTTGCGACTGGGCTCTCGACTGCCAGTTTCAGTGGGTGGAAGCATATTCAGTTCCTGACCGTGATATGTCAGGCATCGGTAACGGAAACGTGCTAAGACAAAGCGTTTATCAGTCTCCTTACACTGGTAATACCAACTTCTATGGATTCCGTGTGCAAGCTCTTTACGCATTCACAGATAACTTGTCGCTGGATACGCGTTTTGAATATTCAAAAAATATTATTCAGATTAATGACCAGCAGAAGCACCGCTTCAGTCAGGTTCGTGTAGAGGCAATCTACGCATTCTAGCGATGTGAATGCGAGGGTTGCGACCCTCGCATTTTTTTTATCCGAAGGTAACAGCAGCAGGAACACGCAATTTGGCCATTAGCCGAGTGAAGACGCGCGATTCTTTATCCTTAACGCCTTTGATGATGGTTACCGGTATGACAGGGTAGTCTTTCTTTGACAGCAGCTCTTGGTAGGCATGCGTTTTTGCTAGTTTAGCGATCTCTTCTTCAAGGTTTTCATTTTCCACGAAGATACAGACGGATATTCCCTTTTTCAGGCTCTTTTTGATCGCTTCAATACATGGCCGTGAGCTGTCAAGGGTCTCAATATCAGGCATTAGCACAACACGAAGCATGCGATACAGTCGTTTGAGAATCTTTGAGTGGTCTTGTTCTTGTTCGATAAAAAAACGCATCCGCCGCCGCTGTGAACCGAGCATCAAAAGTGTGTCGTTCCAAGCGGTATGACGGCACACATAGATAGCGGGCTTGTTTGCCGGGATATTGTCGATGCCGCTGACAGTAGACTGGAAGTGCAGCTTGGAAAGAACCATGCAGATAAATCGTGTCGTGTAGTCGAAAAATTGGAAGCCGAAAAGCAGTGCGACAAGCAGAACGCAAATACCGACGATGGAAAAGCCCTTATCGGCCTGGAGGCCGAGGGCTTCAGTAATCACCCATATGAATAGCGATGCTAAAAGAACGCCAATAAAGCCGATGAAATTGGCAGTGGCGACGATCAGTCCTCGGTATTTGTTAGGGGCGGCAATCTGTATGAAGGAATCCAGAGGAACAAGGTAGATGCCGCCGAAGATTCCCGTGGCGACGACGAGAGGGATAACATAGAGAAGGTTGTCGGAGTAGTAATCGAGGAGGAAGACTGTGGCTGCGATCAGCAGGCCGGCAACGGGTACCAGGCCTAGTTCTACCGATTTCCCGGAGATTTTTCCCGCAATAACTGATCCTGTGCCGATGCCGACAGCGGTAAGAAGGAATAGGTATCCCCCTTGGACGTCGGTCATGTTGAGGATGTTGGTGGCGTATGGGATCATATTCAGTTGTACATAGGCGCCAAGGAAAAGAAAGAAAGCGGAACCGAGAATTGCCGGCATCAGTGACGGTTCGCGAGCGGCAATCTTGATGCTCTTATAAATCTCTGAGAAGAAGAAGATGTTAAAGCGGCGGTAGGCGCCTGCTGGCGGTGTGTATTCGATCCGCAGACTTGCGAGAAAGCCGATGAGAGAAAAGAGCGTGCAGATGCCGGCAGCGATTATATAACTGCGGCCGGACATATCGACAATGAACGAGGCGAGAAAAGTTCCTAGGATGATCGCCAGGAAGGTGAATGAGCTCATGAGACCGTTGGCGCGCGAGATTTTCTCTTCCTCGACGATTTCAGGGAGGATGCCATATTTCGACGGGCCGAACAGAGCGCTTTGGGTGGCCAGCATGAATAAGATGAAGAACGAGCCTAGCTTGCTCTGAAAATAGAAGAAAAGGACACCAAGCAACATGATGACCAGCTCGAGCAGCTTTGTTAGGACGATAATGTTTCTCTTGCTAAATCTGTCCGCCAGAAACCCTGAGGATGTGGAGAAGAGAAGAAAAGGGGCAACAAAGGTAGCGCCGGCTGCTGAGAGGATGCGATAGCTATTCTCGACTCCTTCGAGATCGATGAAAAAATAGACAATTAACAATTTGAAAATATTGTCGTTGAGGGCGCCTAGAAATTGTGTTGTATTAAGATAGGTGAAAGAGGAAAAACGTTTTTTTGAAATGGTAGTCATTGAGTGATGGAGATAAGTAAATATTTTTTTGTTTTACAATTGCATGATTCTAATTTTTTTTCAATAGATTTGTCAAATTAAAGTTGACTATTAATCACTGTACATTAGATGCTTACGTAAAAAATAGGTGTATTTACGATGCGTTTATCTGTTCATAGTATTCATGTATCTGATCAATTTGACTTTAATCCAAACACAAGAAAGGTCAAGGCGTTGGTTACTGTAGAAAAAAGGAATCGAGAAACGATTAGCTTTTCTGTGTGTGTCTTAGCAAAAGAAGATTATTTGAGTACTTTCTTTCATAATCCAGTTTCATCAACAGATGAACAAAAAAAAATACTCAACGAAAGGATATTTACAGTATTGACAGAAGAGCTTCCCCTTGCTCTGTTTGCTGAACGAAGCGCTCGTTACAGCAATTGGGCTTGGAAGGAGATTCATAGTGAAATGACTAATTCGCATGCGCTTGTTCTTGATGAGTACCCTCTTGCTTCAGGGAGTTTAAAAAGTTTATTGCGTTTCCATGGTTCTCATTTAGAGACGCTGACGCTTTCTGTTTATGGCGGAATGTTAGATGATAACCAGTTGCTTGAGCTGTTGGCGTATTGCCCGAATCTTAAGAATCTTAACCTTAAAGGTTGTCCTAAGATTACGGATAAATCCATCCTTAATGAAAAAGGCGTTGGATCATTGAAATCGTTAGAATATTTGAATTTATCGGGAACGGCTATTACCGATGAGGCAATTATTGATAGGGATCACGGTATTACGCGACTAGATAAGATGCAATATTTGAATTTATCGGGAACGGCTATTACTGATGAGGCAATTATAGACGCGGACCGTGGTATTGCGCAGCTAGATGAGATGCGATTGTTAGAACTTTCTCGCTGTGCCAATTTAACTTTTCAAGCTTTCATTTCTCCTGATGGGCTGGGTGAGCTCATACTCCGTCGTGGAAAAGCTTTTCGGTTAAGTTATGTTTGCCCCGATGACGACTTCGTTTTGAATTACTTTAAGCTTTTGAACCACAGTTTTCGCGAAGGGGCAGTAGCAAGAACAAAATACATGAAATTTTGTGAAAAATTTGGCAATCAAGATGACGAGAGTAATGAGCATTTCCGTACATTCGCTCAGCGGGTTTCATCGTTAAAAGGGATTCAATTTTCATTTTGGGCAGTCAAAATGATTGGTTATTTTATTGATCCGATTGTTGAAACGGATATGGTAGCCGAATTTTGTGATTCAAATAGGTTGAGCACCCCTAAAGAATATGCGCAGCTTCGTAAAATATTGCTTCAGATGCTGCCCTGCGAATTGGCAATTTTGGCTTTCGATAAGCCTGAACTAGTCACTCGGATAGAGCATGTTTGTGGAGAGGGAAAGATGAAAAGGGCGATTTCGTCGCTTCCGGTTAATGATTTTGTTAAAAAAATAGGAAGATTATCAATTTTTTCTCAAATAAAACCTTATGCAGTCTATGCAACGATTCCGCAAAAGACAGCATTCATAGAAGAGACTATAGAGAACGTTTTTTTCGATGAAAGCTATAAAATTCTTTTGAGTGAAACGAACCGTATTATTGAACATCTTCAGAAAGCGACAAAACCCATTCCGAAAAGAAGCTACCGAAAATTGCTACGAGAAGTGCAAGAAGAAATACGACAAAATGCTGAAAAGACACAAGAAATTATCTCTGCTGACCCTGTGAAAATTTTCAGTGCAGGCGAATGTGATGAAAAATTTCGCCATGCATTAGAATCTATAACAGTGTGGAAGGAATCTTTAATGGATTTAAATAAAAAGTTTGTCGTTCTTGACCAAGAGATTGAAAGATTTTTTCAAAATAATGCTGTGGAGCCAAGCAAGCAGCTGTAGCCGCCATCGGCGCCTTCTGTATCAGGGAGGATTGTTTTTTGGAGAATGGTCTTAGCGCCTAGGTTTTTTTCTGCCCATAACATCTGTTCTTCATTTTCTTTTTTCAAAATACTGCATGTCAGATACCAGATTGTTCCTTCAGGATTAAGCAGCGTTGCTGCGTTTTCAAGGAGTTGTTTTTGAAGGAGGCAGATCTCTTCTACATGGCTGTTTTGCTGGCGCCAGCGCGCTTCAGGTCGTTTGTTAAGAACTCCGCTGTTGCTACAGGGGACGTCGAGGATGATTAAGTCGTATTTTTGTTCTGTTTGCAGATCTTCCCCGCGAGAGCAGAAAAGGGTGGCAGCGACGTTATACTTTTGCAGATTCTCTTGCAGACGATGAAGTTTTTGTTGTGATACGTCATTTGCGAAGAGTTGCGCTTGGGGATAGAGGTCATGGGCGAGGAGTAGTTTACCTCCGGGTGATGCACAGAGGTCAAGCAGCGTTGAAGGGGTCTTGGTCTTTTCCGCTAAACCACTGATTAAGGCGATGGGCGTACTGTTTTGGATATAGTAGTCCCGGGATTGTGCGATAGAGTCTAAGTCTTCTACTGTGATGACGGCATTGTCTGCGCGGCGGCGTGCCTGGATGATCGGCGGGCAGTTCATCGCTTCTAGGCATGCAACAGCTTGCGAGGCGCCGTAGTCGGCGGTCAGCATGTTGACGAACTCTTCGGGATAGGAAAGGCGTTGGTGGGTCGAGGATGGCGGTGAAAACGTGGTATCCGGCAGCTTGCGTAGGATCGCATTAAGAAATTTCACGAATGTTGTATGGCAGTGTCGTTTGGCCAGGGCGACCGCTTCATTGACGAGGGCGTGCGAAGGGATACGCTCCATGAAGAGGTGTTGATAGAGTGCAAGGTGGAGGATGGTGCGCTCTTTACGCTTCAGCTGAGGCGGTTTTTCTGTCGGCAGCTGGGTAATATGGCAGTCGAGGCGGAGGGACATTCTGCAGCATCCTGCGGCCAGCTCATAAGCTAGGCGCTCGTCACGCGATGCGGGTTTTGCCGCCGCTCTCCAGTCGTTAAGAGTGTCGTTGAGGAAAGTTCCTTTACGATAGAAAGCGAGCAACGCATGGTAAGCGGCATCGCGTGCGGTCCATTGGGAGATATTCATAGAAGTTTTCAGTCATGTTCCGGTATTCCCAGCCAGTGGCGTATTGTCCACTCCTGGAACCAGATATGTAATTTTTCAGCTGCTTCATTATACAGTTGATCGTCTTGTTTTTCCAGCCATTGGCACGCTTTTTCTATGGTTGTTCCATTTCTGAAGCGATGAAGCAAGGCATGCTCCCCTTGCGCGATCGTTTTCCAGCAGATCATATTTTCTTCGTTGCGATAAAGAGCATAATAGTAGGGACCCTCTTTGTCTAGGGGAGGAAAGTCATGGTCCACCCAGTAGTCCGGAGATTCGTCGAGCATTTGCGCTCGGAAGGGAAACAGATCATAAGTGAGCTTGAACAGATGCAGGTGTGGCTGAAGGAAGACCTTCTGATTGAGGAGCTCGGAGAAATCGCTTTGCTTGGTGACGCTTAATCTGTTGATCGGTGTGTATTCTGCGGCGGTGAAAGCGTGGTTGAAGGCGTGGTCGATTGCCACAGCTTCGCTGATAAGGGGTTTATCATTTTCATGGTAGGCGTCATGGACCCATTCCGGCAGGTGATCGCCCAAAGCATCAAGCGACCAGTGATGCGGTGGGTGCTTCACTAAGTAGGGAATTGCGATTTTTTCATTGAATTCGCGGTAGCCGAAAAGACGTACTGTCAGTGCGTAGGTATCTTGCAGTACGCCAAGCAGGCGCCACCAGTATTGCTGGTTGTAGATCTGTATTCGCTGCCAAGGCTGCAGCGTTGGACTGGGAACGATGAATTTTGGCGCTTCCTTTTCTATTGTTATTCCGCTGGGAGCGATGGGGTTGATGCGGCTCTCTTGATCAATCGGCTGCGTGATCACATCGGCAAACCAATTTTGAATTTGTAGTAAGGCCGGCGGAATTTTTTCATCTTGGGTGGTCATCTTAGCGCACCCTCCGGAGACGGCGTTGTTATGGTGCCTTCGGGGGCATCTTTTTCCAGCTGTTTTTGGAATTTTTTTGCTTTTAGCGCTTCGCTCCAGGTGTCGTTGAAAGAGATGAAGTTATCATCCCATTCTAGAAGCGTGGAGACTCCTCCGGTTTTGGGGTAGATGTAGCCATAGAGATCCCATACTTCATCGCGAACGTAGTCGTCATGGGTGTCGAGGACATAGTCGCCGTGGTCGGTGTGGCCCGCAAGATGGATTTGGAGTACCCTGTCGATCGGGATATTATCGCAGTAGTCGCGGGGGTTGAAGCCGTGGTTCCTGCTGGATACGTAGATGTTGTTGACATCGAGCATCATGAAGATGTCGGCTTTTTCGACGATCGTTCCGTAGAATTCCCATTCTGTCATTTCGTCGTTGCGGAAGGCGACGTATGAGGAGAGGTTTTCCAGGGCGAAGGGTAGCTCAAGGTAGTCTTGAACGATGCGCGCTCTTTCGACGACATAGTCGATGACCTCTTTGGTGTAGGGCAAAGGGAGAAGGTCGTGGTAGTTCGCCCCAGGACGCCGTCCCCAGCAGAGGTGGTCGGACACCCATGGCGTTTTTGTCAGCCGCGTCAGCTGCTTGAGTTTTTTTAAGTAATTGAAATCAAGGGGGTCGGGGCTGCCGATTGCTAATGAGACCCCATGTTGCACGACAGGATAGCGTTCCAGGATGCGGTTGAGGTTTTCGATCGGTTTGCCGCCGTCGACCATGAAATTTTCGCTGATAATTTCAAACCAGTCGATATCCGGTTTGTCGCGGAAGATTTCTTCATAGTGGCATGGGCGTAGCCCGATACCGATACCGAGGTTTGGGAAAGGCCTTCGATTCATCCTTTTCTCCGTTGATAGAAAGAACTGTAATTCTTATCTTAGGAAGGGAAGTGAAATAAAATCTATCATTAATGAGCCGCTTGCAGAAAATTCACAAAGAAATATGCAATCGCCTCACATAGTTGATGGGATGATTAATGGCTCATCGACTGTTCGCGCTTCGCTTTCATGTGGTCGGCCACGACTTTGACGGCGAGATTTTTATCTGAGAAGGCACATTTGCCGGTTCCTTTGCAGGAACCTTGTCCAGCGCAGGCATTGTGTTCTGTTTGGCAGGCGTTGAGGCCTTTGCATAGATTGGTGCCGTTGCAGCGTTGGCTGGCGACGTAGCGTGCCAGATCTTTACCTTCGCTGTTTAGGTTTTCGAAGAGGTCTTCCCCTTGAGGGTTGAGTTCGAGAAGCAGCTCATCTTCACTCATGAGGTGGTAGCCCATATTGCTGTTGTTTGCATCTTTGATGTCTTCATCCGTCTTTCCGCCGCAGCCGTTTTTAGCTCCGCAGCCTTGCTGCTCAGTTCCGTTTGCTGCGCCTTGTTCGTCGGCATGAGCCTGCTGGGTGACCATAAGGCCGCTGGCGATTCCTAAAAGAGCTAAATTAGAAAGATGACGTTTCTTCATGAGCGATACCCTTTTGTTTTGAAAAGAGCCGGCAGGCGCCGGCTCTTAAAATTGAACATTAACGTCTGTAGTACCCGCTGTTGCTATTGTTGCAACCGTTGTTACCTTTGCCGTTACCATTCCCGTTACCGTTGGCATTGCCATTATCGTTGCCGTTTCCATTACTGTTAGCGCAGCCGCTTTTGCCGTTGCAGCTGTTGCCGTTGTTCATGGAGATTTGGCCACGGTATCGTGTAGATCTGTAGTTGGAATTGCCGTTGTTGCCATTGCCATTGCCATTGCTGGCATCGTCGTTGGCGTTTTCATCGCCGTTGGCATTGTCAGCATTGTCAACTTCGTCGCCCATAGAGATTTGGCCGCGGTAATTGTTGCTTCTGTAGTAGGAATTGCCGTTACCGTTGTTAGCGTTGCCGTTTTTTCCATTTCCGTTGTTGCCATTACCGTTGCCGTTATTGTCATTTCCGTTGTTGCTACTGCCGCCGCAGCTGTTGGCGCCGCAGCTATGTCCACCGGCAAGGTAGGTGTCGTTAGTCTGAGTTGTGTCGGTTGATGCAGTTGTTGCGTCTGCCTGCGCTGAAACCATCGCACCTGCAGCGATCCCCATAGCAGCCAGCTTTTTAAAATCGCATTTTTTCATTTGGTACTCCTTTGTACTTTATATGTGTTTTGTGTTTTTCGTTGTTTGTCTTGCTTTTTGATCTGTAGCTCAATCATAAGACTAACGGTGATTTTGTCCTAAATTATTATTTAACAGAACTGGCGAAGGGGTTCAAGAGGCAAAATAAGAGTCCCTTTTGTAAAGATTTATTAATAATTAAATATATTATTTACTTTAATTATCTTTACTTCTATAATTTAACTTTGTTTAATTAATAATTTAAAAAATGCCTATGTCTATAAAAAACGGAACATTTTTGATATATCGCAATTTCTTTGTGGTATGGTGCGGGCATCTCCTTATGGATCTGATGCTTGGAGTGTGGCCTGTATTTAAGACTTTGGCGCGATTGGATTTAACGAAAGCCGGGCTGATAGCAGGTTGCGGAATGTTTGTGGGTGAAGGACTTCAGCTGATTTTTGGCGTGCTGAGCGATCGCGGTCACCATAAGCGTTTAATTGCTTGCGGGTTGTTGCTTATGGCTGGGGTTGCCTTCTTCGCCTATGCCCAGAGTTATCTTTTTCTCTTTCTGTTGATTTTGCTGGCATATTTGGGGTCGAGTGCCTTCCATCCAGCGGCTGTCGGGTTGATTGGTCAGTGGTTTGAGTCGTCGAGCGGTGTTTTTGTTTCGTTGTTCTTTGCTGGCGGCACTCTTGGCGCTGCGATGAGTCAGAGTATTTTTTCCGCCACTTATACTGCCTTTGAAGGAAAGACCTGGATATTGATGCTTCCTGTTGTCGTCATAGGCGTGGCGTTGATGGCTATCAAGACCCCCGGGAGAGGCGATGGCGCAGCTGCCAGCCTTCGCGACCAGCTTCGTGGGCTGCGTCCTCACCTGCGCAATTTAGGCAGTTTTTTTACCTTGCAGGTTCTGTTGCAGACGCTGCTGTTGTCGATGATTTTCTTGTTACCCGATATTCTGCGGGGACGCGGCTTTCCTGATTGGTTTGCTTTAGGTGGCGCCCACCTGTTTTTTGTCTCAGGCACGGCATTGTTCAGTGTTCCTGCGGGTCATTTTGCTGATCGTTATGGTGCGCGGCATGTGTTGTTTGCGGCGATTGCCTTTAGCGGTTTATTTCTTTACCTCTTTTTGATGCTTTCGTCGATTGCGCTTCCCATGTGTGCTGTTCTTTTGTTTTTTCTTGGTGGGGCGATGGGCGTGGGCAATCCTGTTATCGTTGCGTCCGGCAGTCGATGCGTAGGTCCGGAGCTGCGCGGCTTGGCGGGCGGCATTTTGATGGGCGGCGCCACATGTGTTGCGAGCCTGGGGATGATGGCAACAAGCGGTATTGCCGCGCTATTCAGCGATGAGCCGCCGGCGCAGGCACTGCAAGTGATGGGGATACTCTATTTGGTTGCTATGTTAGTTGTTATTTGCAGCCGATCTATACAAGAAAATGTGCGCATGATAAAAGCGGCATTATGATATTTCCTGCTTATGAATCTGCATCATACGAAGATTTTCTGGCTAAGCCGTTCGTTTTTGATATTGAAGCGCAGGTTTATGAATACCCTATTCCTCTCAGGTATTTCACTGAATTGATAAATAGAATTGCTATAGCGCCGCCTCCTCCGCTTTTTCCTTGGGAGGAAGTCAAAGAGATTATGAAATCCATAGACGACTGCTATAAGAAAGCAGCAAATGTTTATGAAATGGTTATTGGTAGAGATCTTGACGCGCGCCATTTACGGCAGGCTTCTGAGCTTCTCCGTTCATTAACAACACAACGTAGAACCAATTTGCTTCATACACTGTTAACAGGACATCGCAATAAAGAAATAACGATCACCTCCGATGAGTTTAACGAAATAGAAGATGACCTTTCTGCAAACCGCGACCGTTACGTAAGTGTAGGCCAGATAGCGGACCATATAGGGTTACAGCTATATCTTCAGGAATTGATGCCTCCGATTGATGTTGTGATCGAGCCTTAACTGGTTAACGATGTATCCAAGTAGGTATCAAGCCTGTTGTACCAGCCTTTCATCCAGCGGCCCTCATTGCGTTCCGGCGGCGCTCTTTCGATTCGTGTATTCAACACCTTTTTTCCTGCTGTAACGAAGTCGTCAATGGCATCGTTACAGTCGTCCATTGTTTGCAGAACCTGCAGCAGTCCCCATCCTTTGCCGTCATACCGCTCGCTGGGATTTGTTCCGTCCCCTTTGAAGTTGATGTAATCAAGAATGGCATAGATACCGGCATCGCTTTCGAGAACGCGAGCAAAGCGGGCTTTGATGAGGTCGTGGTCTTGTTCGGGTGATGCTGCCAGAAGCCGAGGCAGCAGCGAGCTTAGCTTATTGACCATGAAGTTCACCTGCAGATCAACCGTATTAAGTAGGATAAGCCGCAGTTTTGTTAGCTTGTTTTCTTTGAGATCGTTATTGAAGCATTCCCGCGATGTCCAGGGGCATTCTTTGCTGTTTTTCAACCATAGCGGCAATGACACTCCTTCGTTTTCGAAATATTGGAGCAGTTTGGGAAATTGTTCATCGAAAGGCCCTTCGTAACCTTTAGGGTACCAAATGAAATGGCCGATGCCGATTGATGCGAACTCTTCCCCCTCATTCCATGTAGTGAGTGCTTCGACTTTTCCTCCGCACTCATTTTTCCATATCTTATGCCCGACTATCGTTGCGGCATGCGACGAGATTTCGATGCCGTTGCAGAGGGTCGGGAAGAGCAAGAGAATGATCAGCAGTTTATTTGGCATTGTTGGCTCCGGTGATGAGGTCTATAGCGCATTGAATTGAATAGGCGTCGGGGCTCGAAGTGGTGACGCAGACATCGACCTCTTCTTTGAAGAGAGCATGGTCTTGAGGGTCCCTTAGCGCGATGATTGTAACAGGTTTGTTTTTTTGAGCAAGGTTATGGATGAATGCAGCCTGGTTTGTGTTCTTCCAGGCGTTATAAGTGCAGACGATGATTGCGTCAGCCCATTCGATTAGTTTCTCTGCTTGAATCATTTCTTCCGGTGTTGGGTTGAGGTGGCGGAAGAACATCACTTGCGTCTCTTTGCCTATTGTTGTCAGGGAGGTGAGGTTGATGTCGTACTGCGTTGCCTGTGGAGCTAACACGACGACTTTTTGTTTGCTGTAGGAAATGGGTGCTAGCTGGTCGGCACCGTCTGCGTGCAAGGCATGGTAGGCGATCTCTTGCGCCAGTTTTTTATGTTCGGCGTTATTGACTTTCTGCTTGATCTCAAGTACGTCGGGAAATTGGTAGTCAAAGAGATGGTATTTTTCTTTGAGGTGCAGGATTCGCGCAACAGAGGCGTTGAGGCGCGCTTTGCTGATCCTTCCTGTCTTTACTGCTTCGAGTAGGCTGTGGTAGACCTTTAGAATCTGGTTGACTGTGAGTTCCAGGCCTTTCTTTTCGCTCAGCAGTTGCAGCCCTCCAAGGATGAGAATGTCGTTGCCTGCTTCAAAGGCGCGGATTGCTGCTTCTTCAATGCAGGGGCATCCTTTCAGGAGTCCTTGCATCACTAGAGAGTCGCTGATGATCACCCCTTGGAAACCAATTTTATTTCTTAGGAGGTCTGTAATGATAGTTTTAGACAAGGTCGCGCAGGTAAAGGGGTCTAGAGCAGGAACGAGAAGATGCGAGGTCATGATCATGTCGGCATGAGGAGCAAGATTCATGAAGGGGTATAGTTCTGTGGAGGTCAGTTGATGGATGCTTTTGTTGACGACGGGTAGGTCGTAGTGGGAGTCCTGGGTGACGTCGCCATGTCCGGGAAAATGCTTCAGCACTGCAATGGTATCACTGTTGCGATAGCCTTCTAGTGCTGCTCTACCGAAGGTCGTGACGACTTCGGGGATAACGCTGAAGGAGCGAACACCGATGATTGGGTTGAGTAAGTTGCTGTTGACATCGACAACGGGTCCTAGGGTCATGTTGATACCGACCGCTTTGAGTTCTTCACCCATTGCCTTGGCGCATCGGAGCGCATAATGCGGCGACCCTGTTTTTGCGATGGCTCCATTTCCCGGGTAGACGGTGAAGCCATGTTTTAGCCGTGTGACGATGCTGCCTTCATGGTCGACGGCGAGGAATAGGGGGATTCCTATTGGCGTTTGCTGAGCTTGTGCTTGCAGCTCCAAGGTCAGTTGTTGTACCTGTTCAGGGCTGCTGAGGCCGTTGGACCAATTGAAGAAGATGAATCCTCCGACGTGTGCATTTTCAATTAGGCAAAGGGCGTCTTCATTGACAACTTCGCCATGAAAATGGACCATGAGGATTTGGCCGACTTTTTCTTCGAGGGTCATTTGGTCGAGTAGCGGTGTTTGGGCAAAAGAGAGCAGGGGAAAGAGGATGAAAGAGAGGATGAGAGACTGTCTTGTCTTATGGCTCGGCAGCAATCTAAGTCTCCAAGAACTTTTGTCGAAGTGTATCAAATTTTGTTTTTGAATAAAACGGCCAAAAAAACAAGTTTTTCTTTTTTTTAATGTGTGTCAGCGTTATACTTTTTTTATCTAAACTATTGAAAATAAAATGAGTAACGAAAGTAAAAAGAACGTATTGGTATCATTAGGCCTTATGTGGGGTGCGCACTTTTTGTGTGACTTCATGATTGGTATTTGGCCGGTGTACAAGACTATGGTGCATCTCGATCTTGCTGTGGCGGGGATGATCTACGGCACATGTGCGTTTCTTGGCGAAGGGATGCAGCTGTTTTTTGGTTCTCTCAGTGATAACGGCTACCGAAAGACGCTGGTGATGTGCGGTCTGTTGGGCACAGTTTGCAGTGCTTTGCTTGCGTATACTCAAGAATATTCCTACCTATTTTTGCTCTTTATGGTCGTGTGTTTGGGGTCAGGAGCATTTCATCCGTCGGCAACGAGTGTCATTGGCACGTTGACTCGCCGCCGCAAAGGTCTTTTTATCACGATTTTTGCCTCCGGCGGCGCTGTAGGAATGGCAGCGAGCCAGATTGTTTTTTCCCAGGTGTATATTGGTTTTAATGGTAATACAGCATTTTTGATGATCCCGACGTTGTTGCTGGTCGCTACGTTATATTTCACTAAAGTGGCGGGATCTTATCAAGCACCCAAGGTTGGTAAGAAAAGAATTGATTTCGAGAGTATCAAAAAGTTTTTTTCCAAGCCTGAGCTTCGCAATCTGTATTTGATGCAGGTCACGAATCAGACTATTTTTTGGGCGACGATCTTTTTGCTTCCCGACGTTCTGATCTCTCGCGGCTATCCTAACTGGATCAGCTTTGGCGGCGCGCACATGTTTTTCATTTTGGGAGCTGCTTTTATGATGGTTCCTAGCGGTTATCTTGCAGATAAATATTCCTCCCGCCTTGTTCTTTTTGTTGCGACATTGATGGGGATGACGACTTTCTATATGTTCTTATTTGTCCCTTATATTGAGTCGACCATGCTTCTAGGCTCGCTACTTTTCGTCTTTGGCGCTTCCGTTGGGGTGGTCAATCCTGTTTCTGTCGCTTTCGCGTACCGTATGATGCCCGAAAGTCCAGGTATTGTCAGCGCTGTCTTGATGGGGCTGGTATGGTGTGTTAGCGAAGCGATCGGTCCTGGCGGCGGCGGTCTGTTGACTACGTTATTTGAGCAGGACGCTCCGGCCAAAGCGCTAGCCATTTTGGGAACAGGTTTTTTAGTTTCGATTGCCGTTGCTGCCCGTCTTCCTGCCGATGCTGCCCTTGAAGAGGAAGAAGAACCTGCCGAAGCTTGATCTTTGCTTCTCTTTACGTTAAAATGTTTCTACAAAAGTATTTTTGGTTGTCGTCCATGAAGTTTATTGTTCGCTATTTTTTATTTTCATTGTTGTTCTTTCCTTTGGTGTCTGCACAGGAACAGCCTGTGGTCGCAAAGCTGCGGCAGCGGCAGCCTACTTGGCGCCTTAAGGTACTGAAAACCTACGGTCATAATGCACCTGCTGTTGTCGTCTACTATGAACCGCGTGATTCCGGCGATCTGCCTGTCAAGCAGTTGGAGTATAGTGAAGACGGCCATGTTGCACGGGAGACGGATCTGATTGTTCTTGATCCGACGACTGCCCGCGCCCGCGAACTTGGAATGCGCGTCGTTCCTCACGGATCTAGCATCGACTATACCGCTGAAGGAAAGATCGCCAGAGTAGCTTCCTATGACCGCGGTTATCTTGAAGGGCCGGTAAAAAGCTTTTATGATGATGGCACGCTGAAGAGCATGGCTAATTATAGCAGCGGCAAGCGCAATGGAGTTGCAGAAACCTATTACCCCGGCGGTGCTGTTGCCGAGCGTGCGAGATATCGCGACGATACGCTTGATGGCGAGTATGTGAAATACCATGAAAACAGCCATCGCGCTTTTGCGGCTCACTACAATCGAGGTTTATACGATGGCGAGGTGCGGGAGTGGTACCCTGATGGAACGTTAAAAGCTATCCAGCTTTATTCCGTCGGCAAGCTCCAGGGGCGCGGCAAGACACCGGCTGTTCGCTATTATTATCCTGACGGTATCGTTAAGGAAGTGCAGGACTTCCGTGACGGCCATCCGGAAGGACTGCATCAGAAGCTGTATCCTAATGGCCAGGAGAGTTATTCCGTTAGTTACATCGACGGCAAAAAAGAAGGTCTTGAGATATATTTCTTTGAGGACAGCAGCAAGCGGGGCGAGGGCGGATATTTGCGTGGCATGCCCCAGGGACGCCACTGGCGGCAGCACCTTAATGGTCAGGAAGAGTATATTGCCGAGTATGATCAAAAAGGACGTTTACTCCGTCCTGCTGCCGAGTATGACGCCAATGGACAGAAACGTGCCGAGTATTCGCTGAAGGGCGAAGAGCGCGATGGCCCCTATCGCACCTGGTATGCTAATGGTCAGCTCAAGGAAGAGTACAATTACGTCGACGGACGCTTTGACGGTCAGCAGAAAGAGTTCTACGACAATGGCAAGCCCAAAAGCCGCCGCAACTATATCGACGCCAAGCTTCACGGTCTTCGCGAGGAGTGGTATCCTGATGGCAAATATGCTCTCAGGGAGCAGTATGTCAAAGGAATTAAGGAAGGAAAAAGCCAGGAGTGGTATCCCAACGGAAAGAAGAAGTTCGAGGGAGAATACGTTCAAGGCGAGCCTACCGGCGTGCATCAGGAGTGGTATGAGAATGGCGAGCAGAAGAGCAGCTTCGCTTTTCTGGATGGAAAAAGGCATGGTTGGCAGCGGCAATGGAATGATCAAGGCTCATTGCTGTTCGAAGCCAAGTACGATAATGACCGCCCTAACGGTTTCTATCGAGAGTGGTATGGGGGCAATACCCCCAAGCTTGTCGCTTTTTTTGTTGACGGTAAGCTAGATGGAAAGCATGAGCATTATTATTCCTCCGGCAAGCTCGCTTCCAGCGCTTTCTACAAAAACGGCAAGCTTGACGGCGACTTTGTTTCCTGGTACGAGGATGGCAGCATCCATCAGCAGCGGCAGTATGATGAGGGAAAGCAGGTAGGCACCCACAAGGATTACTATCCCCGAAAAGAGGGGCAGGCAAAGGGACAGCTTGCAACAGTGTTCAACTATGATGACCAAGGCAAGCTCCATGGCGAACAGAAGCGTTATCATTCCAATGGCGCTCTTGAAGCTGTTATCACTTATGATCATGGCGTTTTGGATGGGCGAAAAGCGCTTTGGGGTGAGCATGGCGAACTATTGGAAGATGCTAACTATGCCGGTGGTAATCTCGACGGCAAATATTTACTAACTAAACCCGATGGGCAGCAGGTCATATATCACTACAATGACAATAAGCTGAATGGTCCTCATGTTGTCTATCACCGTCCGCACAAAGTATATGGTACAGTCAAGGCCCTTGAGGGTAATTATGTTGATGGACTTCTTGAAGGCGAAGTCATTGAGTATGACGAGGCTGGTAATAAGCGTTCCACGACTACTTATGTCCATGGTAAAAAGAATGGACCGGTTACTCTCTATTATCCTGACGGCAACATCCTTAAGAAGATCTCTTTTGTTAACGATCGACCTGATGGTGAAGAGGTTGTGTATTATGACGATGGACAGATCGCTGCTGTCAAAAACTACAAAGACGGCAAGCTGAACGGTCCCGCCAAGGAATGGTCTCCGGAAGGCGTGCTTATTTTCGATGGCGAGTATCGCGATGGGAAGAAGCATGGCAAATTCAACAAATATCGTGATGACGGCACACCGAAGGTGCTGCAGAGGTATCATGATGATGAGCTGGTAGAGAAATGGAAAGAGAAATAAAGTGCTGGCATTGTGGGAAACCCCTCGAGCCCTTTGATTTTGGAAAGGTGCCTTTTAAGGAAGTGTGTCCTCATTGCGACAGTTGGCTTCATTGCTGTAAAAATTGTGTGTACTACAAGCCCGGCATGCCTAACGATTGCCAGGTGCCCGGTACGGACCCTGTTACTGATCGGGAGAAGTTCAACTATTGTGAAGAGTATAAGTTGCTGGGGCAAGCGCCAAAGAAAGGGCCATCTATTGACGATGTATCGAAGCGGCTGTTCGGCGAGTAGGAGAAAAGAAGGATGATGCGGATCATTAGCGGAAAGTTTAAGAATCGCAAGCTCGACAGCCCCAAGACCATGGACGTGCGTCCGACATCAGGAAGGCTGCGGGAAGCGTTGTTCAATATTACGCAGCACTATATCGAAGGGGCAGACTTTCTTGATCTGTTTGCCGGATCCGGTGCTGTTGGTTTTGAGGCGTTGAGTCGTGGGGCCGGTTCCGTTTGTTTTGTCGATAGTTCACGCAGCAGTGTGCGTTCAATTGAGAAAAACATCTCGATGCTAGGCGTTGATGATGATGCCTATGTAGTTGATTGTGATGTATTAGAGTTTTTGCCGACGCATCGCGGAGCGTATGATATCATTTATGTCGATCCTCCGTATCAGAAAGGATATAGCGAGAAGATTTTGGCCATGATTGATGGTAGTCAGTTGTTGAAGCCTGACGGTGTGCTGTTCATTGAAGACAGTAAGGATTTCGATCCTGTTTCGGTACCGTTAAAGCAACTTGTCCTTGTCAACTCTCGTCGCCTTGGCCGCTCGATGCTCCATCAGTACAAGCGGGCCGCCGTTTGATGTCTGGAGTTTCCATGTTGATTAGTTGGAAAAGGCCAAGCAGGTTTAATGGGAGGTTTTGCGTTCCAAAACTTGTCGACCTTCGTTTTTTTTTCAGATTCAATTAGAGATAACCAATGCAAGCTTCTAGGCACTCGCGGACTGGAGAACAGGCAAGGATAGGACCTTTTATCCAGCTCGATTGGATATAGCTTGAAAAATCCATGGGTATCGCTGTCCATTTTGGTTACTTTTTTAGCATTATTGTTTGTTGCTGCCCGTTTTAATTCATTCAATCGTTTGATGTGGATTTCTTTATGCGTCTCTTGAGACTTATGAATATGATAAATAAAACGTTCAATTTTTTGGATGAAAAATCTTTTTTCACTTAGAGCGTTTGCATTGAGTTTTTTAATCTTATCACCATTCGACGGTTGCCGTTTTGCTGTACGTACGGAAACTGGGAGAGGATTGTGAAAGCATTGAGCAGATTTGCGGGAGACTGACTTCTTATTGCTATGAGCTTGCTGTGTTGAGGTCATCGGATTGGAAACAGTTACAGGTTTCATAGCGACAGGAGTCGAAAGCCGTTCTGCTTTTGGTGTCGAAGAATTGTTATGATGGTTCTGCTTGCTATTCAAGATATTGTTCAGGGTCGTAGAGGTCTCTGTTTTAGGTGTCTTATTGATCAGGTCGAGCATCGATTCTATATGCGTATATAAGCAGTTATTATTGGGTTGAAGCAGAGAGTAGCCTGATAAATCGCGTAGAATATTGTCAGCTAATTGTTTAACGTTTTTTTTCATCTGCGGGTCGTTTAGTTTTGCTGCTACTGTACCCTGACTGTTCAGATAGACTGAACTGAGCCATGCGCTAAGAGTATTGCGCGTCTGCTGCCATTCCGAGCGACCGAAGATTGCTTTTACCGCTTCTTTTATTCTCCTAATGATATAGAGGAACCGATCCTTTTTTCCTTCCGGGAAGGTGTAATCTTTGACGCATTTATTGAGTGCATTTTGGGACTTACTGCTCCAGTTGCATTTAGGGTCGTTATTAGAAAATAATGTTTTTAAACTTTCGAAATGGGGGTATTTATTATAGAGTTCAGTATTATTTATCATAGACAATAGTTGTTTTTTAGATAAATATTATGTTACTAGGTAATAATAGTCAATGAGTTTACGGATAGGTTTTATGTTTAAAATGCTGCGGGAATTTTGTAGGGTGCCAGCAGTTTTTTGGCGGTGGCTACCTGGTCGCGATCGCCGTTATGTAAGAAATTATTATAGTGAATATAGGCCTCATTAAGTGCCCACATTTTATTTAGCTCATCTGCGCCTTCGTTGGTGGCGTCTTTGAAGTCGATGATCCGTTTGATGTTGACCCATTTGTCATAGTATTTCCCCTGAAGAATCAGGTGGAACTCTTTGAGGTCATCGGTTTCGCCGTAGATAGTATAAGGAATATTTTGATACATGTGGTGCATCTGTCCTTTGGATGGAAGGAGGGCAACTTCGCCGCTGCCATCGCGATAGACCGCTGTTGCTGCGATATCTTTGACGATTGGCGTTTGGATCCCCTTCATCAGGTTGATGACGGTGCGCGTCAGCGAATTGTTGCTATTGGCGACATGGAGTGTTCCTCTGTTGAGTTGGCTGATAAGGTCGAGGAGGGCGAAGTCGTTGTCTTCCCCGGCAGCAACACAATAGAGAGAGACTTTGCCACGGTTTTGATCGATCCATTGTTGTGTCATACGCCGCTGTTTTTCCGGTTTGTTGACGGTATTGCCATCGGAAAAAAGGATGGCGGTGTTGACTTCGTCGGGAGCTACTTGCGTAGGAACGATCACACGCAGCGAGCGGTAGAGATCGGTCGAGGCGAAGATGCCTCCGTGCTGTTCCGCTTTGATGTAGTCTGCGGCATTGGAGACGTTCATGGGAGAGAAGGCGATGTTGCTGCTGCTGATGGCGGAGATCTCTTTGTCGAAGAAGATCACATTGAAGGTGTCGTTCGGCTTCAGGTAGTAGAGGGCGGCGGCAACGGCATCGACGGTGGAGTAGAAGCGATCTTCGCGTATCGAGTGCGATCTGTCGACAAGGAAATAGACGTTTTGTTTGATTTTTTTGAAGGCGACATCATCTTTGGGGGTGAGCAGGATGCGGAATAGATATTTGTTGCTGTTATTCTTTTTGGCGTAGGAGATGTCGACGTAGAAGTCATCGCTGCTGGCGATGGCGCCACTGCTGTTGGCAGGTGTATTGCTGGCGGCTTCTTCGAAGACGGGTCGTGTTCTCCCGTCAATTGGAATTGCCGCTCGTGTCGAAAGCTGGTCGTCGGCATGGTCGCTTTCACGCTGTTTGATGATGCTTTCCTCTTGGACGATGCCGGTAATTGCATCATCGTTAGGGTTTGTCTCTCCTTGGTTGAGCAGTCCTGTGCGCTTTTCAAAGTCGTTGCCGGCAAGGGCATCGGCGTCGGGAGAGCCGATCTGGATGCCGTGTTGTGGTGTGAAGTCTTCCTCAGCAAGTTCAGTGCCGCGCGCAATTTCGGTTGCTTGAATCAGGTCTGTCGTAAACTGCTCATTATCATCATGGAGGATCTGCACGGTATCGTGTGTAGGAAGTCGCTGGGAGGTGTTGGCCATCGCCAGTTCCAGGTCTAGTTTGTCTTCTTCGAAGTCTTGGAGTTCAGTAGCTGTGACGGCGCTCTCGTCGAAGGAAATGGCTTCGTCATACAGGGTGATCTCGTCGGTGTCGGCCATGGCGATCTCATCGCCTTGCTCTTCGGTGTGCCCCATGGTGGTGTCGAGGGTGCGTGATTTTTCCCGCTGTTCGGTCAGGTCCACGAAGGCTGCGGCAAGCTGCAGGTTGCGGCGCGCTTCTTCGTTGTTAATGTGTTGGTTATCATCGAGGGTACGTTCGGCAAGATGCGCTTCCATCAGCGGTTTTGTGCTTGTAGGCATCGTCATTTTGATGCCTTGGAAGGTGTAGAGCGCCCAGGTGTGGATCAGCAGTGTTGCCACGACGGTGAAGGCGAAAATTTTCTGATGTGCGCTGCGGCGTTTAGGTGATTCGGTCATCGTTGTCAGCTGTCCTTTTCGATAGTGTTGAGGCCGTTTTCTGCTTCATGAACGAGGTATGGTGTCAGGGCATATTCCCCTTGTGCTATCTTTTTGTATAGCTCTTGCGCTACTTGCCGTTTTTGATGCGCTGTGGGGCTGTCTTTTTCGAGGAGCGCTTCGGTGCCGGCGATATGGGCGTCTATCAGCGTCATGTATGCTTGGTATAAGGTTTCTTTTTCCGGATAGAGCTCGCGGCTGGTTTGGTAGTCTTTTGCCCAGATGCTTTCCTTACCGGCGAATTCTTGTTTTGTCTCTTGCAGCATCTCGAGAAAACGTTGTTTTTTCTTATCGTCGTCCGCTAATGCTGCGCTGATGTGGGCGTAATCGATGGCAGCTTCCAGGTGTGTCGGTTCCTGGATTAGGCGGCGGTGTGTGCGCAGGTCGCGCAGCGCGGTCATCGCTTGTTTGATCGCGGGATTTTCGGTGCTGAGCTCCGCTTCGGAGACTGTAGCATAGCGCGCACGCGCTTCCTGCAGTTTGATAGCTGCGGCGAGGGAAGGGTCTTTCTGCTTCTGGAGCAGCTCGTAGGCGGCGAGTGCTTCAGCGATTTGTCCTTGACGTTGTTGGCAGCATCCTTGTGCAAAGGCGACATGCGCTTGCAGCTTCCATGGCCAGAGCGGGTGTGTTTGATGGTGGATGGCGAGATGGTTGAGGAGCTCTTCCTGTTTCTCGTTGTTGCCCAGCCAGCCGTAGAGGGTGCTGAGGTTGAAGAGCGGCTGCTCGAGGGTCATCTCCGCTTTAGAGATGCGCGGCGGTGCGTTTTTCTCATCGAATTTCAGCGCTTCGTGGTATGCGTCGATGGCGCGCCGCGCATATGCTTGCTGCCGGGGATCTGTCAATGGGGTAATATGGTGGCTGTTCTGCCGGTTTTTTACTTGATCGTAATAGTAGTAGGCAAGCCATAGTTTGTTGGTATCCGGTACATGATCAGGATCCTGGCTGAGGGCAAAATAGAGGTGTTCCGCTGCGCGTCCGAGAAAATAATCGCGCTGTGTTTTTGTCTGGGAGCACATCTCTTTAGGGATCGCTTTGGCACGGCGGATGTAGGCATTGAACAACTGATGATGAAGAGCGTTAGCGTTGGCGATGTCGGGTTTGACTTTGAGTGCGTTTTCCGCTTGGCGAATGAACTGTTCTTCATCGTTGGGCCCTTGCAGGTATGCCATTGCTGAAAGGAGGTGCGCTTTATGTCGGTTGGCGGCTTTGGGATATCTTTGGACGGTGTTTTGCAGGATGTTGATTGTTTTATCGTAGTTGCCGCTGTCGTAGTAGGCTTTTGCAAGGTTAATCAGATATGCGGGGCGTTGGCTGTCGGGCATGCCGTTATGGTTGAGAACGAACTCTAAGTCGCCGATTAGCTGTTGCGTAAGGTCGTCGCCTGTTTCCTGTTGCAGCATTTGTGTCGACTTTGGGATGTATTGCACGGCGGTAGCGGCGTAGCGGCTATTGGGGTATTTGGCGAGAAAGTTTTGAAATTCTGTACGTGCACGGCTCCATTTTTTGTTGTCGTATAGGAGGGCATTGCGTTCAAATTCTGCATGTTCTTTGCTGTCGAAGGCAGGGAATTCTATCAGCACTTTTTCCATGTATGCTAGAGCTTTAAGTGGTTGGTGTTGTTGCTTGTAGGCAAGGCTGCGGATGTAGTGGGCTTTGGCGAGGAGAGGATCGTTCGGATATTGTGCGGCGAAGGCGTCAGCTTGGCGCTCTAGCTTCGGAAGATCTCCTTTGCGGTAGGTGATGGCAATCAGGGTCATTGCCGTTATTTTTTTCTGCGGTGGTTTAAGGTTAGCCGTTTCGCTTGTGAGGGGCGTCAGGGTTTCTTCAGCTTCTTCTGCACGGTTTGCTGCGAAGTAGCTATGGCCAAGGTAATATTTCAATAGGTCGTGGTATTCTGTCGGCAGGTTGTCGGCTAATTGATCTTTTTCGTTGATGATCTTGTCGTATTGTTTTTGGTCGTAGAGCAGGTGTAGTTTGGCTAGTGCTGCTTTGTGGCGGTAGTCGCCGCCCATCTGTTGCACTTCGCTTAGGGTGCTGAGCGCCTCTTCGGGGGCTGTGGATGCCTGGAGGCGTGCTGCCTGATACAGAAGCTCTTCCCGTTTTTCCGGATGTTTATCGGCAAGATCTCTGAAGGTGTCGATAGCGCTGTTACTGTTGCCTTCAAGCCGGTCGATCTCTGCGAGGCCGAGAAGGGCGTTGGTTTGATGCTGTGTATCGATGAGTGCTTTATAATATCGACGCGCCTGCTTGCGGTATTTTTCTGCATGAGCGAGGTTAGTTGTCTCTTTCGCCGCTTTCAGCAGCGCTTCGGCGTAGTAATAGAAGTAGAGTTCTTCCTCGACATTGCTTGGACGTGCGCCGATTGTTTTGATTACCGGTTTAAGTTCGGCGATTAATGCTTTGTTATTACCAAGATGATAGAGGCAGTCGAGGCGGTTGTTGTACGTTTTGCTTTTGAGGGTTTCATCTTGGATTTTTCGGTAGGCGACAAGGGCGTTAACGTAGTCATATTCATGCCAGTAGGCATCGCCGAGCATCGCCAGGAAGCTGTCGCCGAAAGTGCTCTCTGGGTAGTCCTCAAGGAAACGCAGTGTTTGTTGCTTGACAACACCATAGTCGCGCTCTTTCCAAAATTCGACGATGCGGCGGGCGAAGAGCAGCTCGTCGTCATTGTTTTCGCCGGTCAGCGGAGCGGTGAACAGCAGAAGAAAGAGCAGAAGATGTCGTGGTTGCATGATCTTTTCCGTATATACTCAATCAAACAGTATACAAATTATTTTTTTATGGAACTACCTGCAAAATTCTTTTGAGCGTTTTTCTATGACGTTCTGCACATTGCGAGATTAAAAAAGTAACAACTATCCGATTCGCTTGCAAAATGATTTGGGGCGTTTTTCCTGCATTTTTCGGTCTCACGACGTGTTAGTTCTCGCAAACTGTCATCTGTTTGCTTCGAACTCCGCCCTTTGTGAGCCATAAAATTGCTAGAAAAAACACACCTAACTAAATTTTGCAAGTGGCTCTATCCGTCATTTTCTGACTTCCTGCAGGTACATTCCCATGATCCGCCATTTTTTGTTTTCTTTAACAACGTAATATTCAACGTTATAAACATCTCCGGAATTGGAAGTCAAAGTACCGCAGTAGATCCACGATCCATCTTTTTCGCCAAGCCCTTGCATGGAGATGCTTTTGTTGTTGTAGAGGACAGGGACAAGTTTCACCAGTTCCTGAAATTCGATGAATGAGGTATTTCTACGGTAGTCTCTGGATGTGTAGCCGTAGGCTTTTGCCAGATTATTTTCACGGATTGCCAGGACGTGACCGTCGATGGTTTCGAGGATGCCTTGCGAGTCGATGACGCGTGTGGGCGCATTGCCAAAGGCAGGGTGTGTTGTTAGGAGGAGCAGGCTAAATAGCAGGGTTATGAACTTGCTCATCGATTCTCTCCAAGTAGCGGTTGTCGAGTAATCCTTCGATCTGCTGCCAAGTGTAAGATCCTGTCAGGGTGAAATTTTGAGAAAATTCGCCACAGTAACCAAATTGTTGTGTGATGAGCTGTTTTGTGTTGTCGCTTAGAGGATCCTTGAATTTTATTGTGAGCGAAAATTTTGTTTTCGCCGGTGAATGCATCATCCGTTCTTGAAGGTTGCTGTCGATTGGTTCTGCGAGGTTTTCATTTTTCTGCACCTCGTTCGAGGCAAATTTTTGGTAAGCATAAAGAGCTACCGCACCTGCTGCCGCTGAAATGGTGATCAGAGGAGCTTTTTCTATGACTGTCAGAACAGATGAGCTGTATTGTAATAGGCAATTGCCGATTTTGCTGGACATGATTTCTTCCTATTGCTTGCTGATAGATTCCAAACACAATAGATAAAGAAAATCAATCTTGTCAATGGATTGGGCGATTACTTCGCGACAGCGAAGGATTGTTTCATCTCGGCTCCTGACTTTGATTGTATTTGGAGCTGGTATTTGCCTGCGGGCCACCCTTGTTTCGGTGCAGAAAAAACGAAGGAAAGGGTTGCTTTTCCTGCCTTGTCGATGACTGTTGAAACCGGAGAAATGCTTGCGCCGTTGGCAAGGTGTTGTAATTTGACGCTGACCTCGTCGCCGACTTTAGCATTGCTAAGATGCAGGGTAGCGTAGATTTCTTTGTCATCGTTTCTGAATGTTGTCTTCGGATAGGTGATGGTCCCTTCGGCGTTGATAGCGTTGCCAAGATCGATGGCATCGAAATGGATCGGGTCTTTTACGGCAGAAAGATTTTGTTTTTCTTCAACTTTTTGTTCTTGCGATAGGATCTTTATCGAGAGAATTTTCCATACTCCGTCTTCCTGGATCATGTTGTACTCGACGTTCTTAACATCTCCATCGACTGAGGTTAAAGTGCCTGTAAGGGTGCCGATGTTATTGTTGAACGTCAAATTAGTCAGATTTGAGGAGCTGTTTTCGGAGAAGATCGGATAGCTGTTGATGAATGACATAAAGTCATCAAGGGAGGTCGCTTTTTTGAATTCTTTGGAAGTATATTCATCGTAGGCTTTGGTATAGTCATGATTACGGATCGCTTCCAGCTGTTTTTCGATTGTTTTGTTCAGTACTGACGAGTCGAATTCCGTGCTTTTCTCTATTGCTGGCGTTTCGTCTTCTTTACCGACCATTTCGATTCCAAGAATTTTCCATTCGCCGTCTTCTTTAACGAGAGTGTACTCAACATCTGCAGATTCGTTGTCGTTGGATAGCTCGAGCTTTAACTTAGCGTTATTTTTGTTCAAGTAGTGCTCGATGAGGCGCGCACGGTTGTTTAACAGAATTGGAAACTGGCTGACAAATTTTTCAAAGTCGCTTTCTGAGGTTGCGCTTTTGAATCCCTTTGCAACGATAGCGTATGCTTTTTTGATATTGCCCGCATTGAGCAGTTCCAGTTGTTCGTTGATTGGGGCTGCCAATGCCGGGATGTCTTCATTTGGGTTATCTACTTGTTCATCAGGGGGCAGGATTAGGCGCATGCTCCAGATTTTCCATTTGCCGCCCTCTTTGACGAAGCGGTATTCGATCGGTACAGTGCCATCAGCATTAGAAAGCAGGACGTTGGCGCTGGCGCGATCCTCGGAACCGGAATAGTTGGCGATGTCAAACTTCTCGAAATTGGTCAGAATGGGATAATTATCAATGAATATTTCGAAAGTGTCGAGTGGTGTTGCTTGCTTGAAGTCGTGGGAGGCATAATCTTCGTAGGCTTTTTCGTAGTCTTTTTCTTTAAGAGCATTCAGCTGTTCGCTGATAGGTTCTTGTATCTCTGCTCGCAGCTGCGGGTCGTGGCTTTCGGCCAGTCCTTGCGGTCCTACTTCGATCCGTTGAATTTTCCATTCGTCGTCTTCTTTGACGAGGAGATATTCGATCGGCGTCGTTCCTCCGGACTTGGAGATCAGATATCCTTTGAGTTGTCCGATGTTGTTTTCAATGCTTCTGCTGCGAAATGAATAGGATTGGTATTCTGTTAGGGAAGGGTGCCTTTTGAGAAATTCTTTGAACTCTGTCAGCGAAGTTGCTTCTTGGAACTCTTTGGAAGTGTAGTTGAAGTAGGCTTTGGTGACTTGGTCATTTTCCAGAGCCTTGAGCTGTTCCTCCACAGGTTTAACGAGGACGCCTACTCCTGTCATGGCATAGTAGACACCAACGCCGCCAAGCAGCAAAAGAGTGATCAGGACAAGCAACCAGATGGGAAATCCTTTTTTTGGCGAACTCTCTTTTATGGGGGCGCTGCACATAGTTTATCCTTTTCATTGTGTCATATCTGGACAATGGCTTTATTTTGATAAAAAATCAAGAGTCTACCTAGGGTGTATCGCTCTTGCTAAATCCGCAAAAGATAGCAAATAAAAGCATTTGTTATTCGTTTCCATAGTGAGCGATCAATGCCTCGGCTTTGGCATAGTGAGAGCGCTTCAGCTCTTCGTAAATCTTGAGTCCTTCAGCGTTAAAGCCTTGCTGAAAGTAGAGACATCCTAGTTTGAAAAGGACCTCTTTATCGTCGGGACGCAGGCGGCGAATATGCTCATATTCACGAATCTCTTCCTTGGGCATTTGAAGGTCGTGGTAGCTGTACGCCAGCTGCATATGCACCCAAGGATCGTTGGGAGCGTAGTCGTTAAGGATTTCGAACTCTTCGATTGCCCGTTCTGCTGTCTCGCGGAACTTCTTCTCCATTTCTGCGGTGTAGCGGTCTTCCGGTACCCAGCGGTCGTCGCTTTCTCTGCCTCGCTTGGCCGGATCGAGGTACAGGCTGGAGAGGATGACGTAGGCGTTTGCTAGGGCTGCATGGATATCCAGGCTTGTCGGTTCGCATTTGACTAGTTTCAGATGTTCTTCGATGGAACCGTTGAGGAGCAGCTCACGCATTTGTAGCAGGTCTTCCCAGAACCACCAACAGCTGAATTTTTCGACGCTAGGAGCCACGGCATCAAGAATTTGCGGCGGATGGTAGTATAGATATTCTCTTCCTTCAAGTTTTGTGGCCAGCTTATTGCAGGCGTGGGCAAGGGCGATATGATGTTCGGGAATCCCTTCGCGGTAATTGATTAGATTTTTGCATCCGCGGAGATAGCGGTCGCGGAAGTTGATAAACTGTTCAGGGCGTTTTGCTTGCAGGTACATCCTAAGGATGAAATAGGAAAAAATCGTTAGGAAGATGACTGCGAGGCTGAAGGCCAGCAATGATGATTGCGCGAGCGTTGCAAAGAAAACAATGAAAGTCACAGCTTCGACAAAGGCGAGGAGCAGGAATACTAAGTTGAAGGTCAGATAGGCCTTCGCCATTTTATCGAATTGGGGTAGGATGGAGCAGATGACTTTGTTTAATTCTTCATTAAAAAAGTCATTATCAAGATGTAGATAGCTTTCGTTTTCAACTCTTGACGTTACCATTGTTTAAGCCTATCGCCTTGGCATTTAATGGGTTATATAAATCCTAAATACTAGCCCCCTGACAATTAACTGTTTATACTATTTTTTATAAAAAACGCCAAGATCTAAATTTTTAAAACAGAAAAAGATCTTACAAAAAGGGTGGTCCTAAATATGTAATGCTAGACAAGTGCGAAGCAAGGAAGTCAATAATGATCGCGAGCAGATGGCAGCATTACATGTTTAGGACTATCCAAAAATGCTACGAATTGGGTGTGAGATAGTCGCGGATACAGACACCGTTTTTTTGGATAGAAAAGAATTTTCCTGAATTGATCAATGATGGAGAGGATGCATTGAGATTAATTTGTGCGAGTTTTTTTCCTGTCCTAACATCAAAAGCGTAAATTTCTTCAGGTGAATGTTCATCTATGAGTTTTAGACACAAAACTTCGTCATGCAGGATAGGATCTCTTGTCAAGCCTTCAGCCTTTTTATGTTTGCATATCATGCGATATAGGTGCTGATAAGGAGCTTTACGGGAAAAGCATGAAATCAACGAAGTGTAATCATCATAATAATCAAAATACACAATATGGCGGTCGTCAACGCAGAGTGCAGACAGTTGTGTTAGACATGTTACTGCATCCTCAGGAAGCATTTCCTCATCTCCAGATTGCAAATCGACAATTTTGATTTTAGGTTCTTTGGTTTCTTTATCGTGATATCCGATAAAAAGGTGGTTTTCATGCAGTTTACATTTAGGATTTTCTAGCCCCTTGAAGGTCATGTGATGATATTGCGAGGTCTTTACGCTATAACTCAACACTTGGAAAATCGGCTGCTGTTCTTCGAACATGCCACGGCTAATGATGAAATAGTTTTCGTTTTTGGAGCAGAGATAGTCTTTCTGAAAAGAACATTGGGTTTTGATTGTTTCTAAAGAACAGTCCTTGATGTTGTATCGTAACAAGAGTGATTCACGATCAAAAATGAAGATGCTCTCATTTATATCGCAAAGGAGGAAAGGGTCACATTTTCCGCGGATTGAGAACTGATTAGTTAAATAGCCACGTTGGAAGATGGAAACTTGATTATTATCCATGGTAGCGATAACTCTATGTGCTAAGCATACAGAATTGATCCGACTACGGTTTGATAGCGTTTGTGTGATTTTCCAAATCGTTTTTTTCAGAAAAATATCGATTGTACAGATCTCTAAGGTTAAAGGAGACGTATCAGTTGATACCACAGATGCTGTAGTGAAATATCTGCCAGCTGCCGCATAGCCGTCAATACCGTTTTTTATCGGTATGAATGTTTCTGAAAACCGGTTGGCGGCGATATTATTTTTGATTGTTTCTTTTGTCGAAAATTTTGGCGATGTGATGCCGCATTCCCTTTGTCGCAGGTAGTGGAAATAGGACTTACACGTACCGATCGCTGTCATTATTAGTCCACAGTTGCTTGTAGCTTGACGGTTAGCTCTTCCTGGTAGAAGAGGGTCAGGCCGAAAAAGACAATGGAGACGGAGATGATAAACGGCATGGTGATGATTTCGTCAAGGAACAGCCAGCCGTAGAGTGCTGTGAAGATCGGCGTGGTGAAGCCGGCGAAGGACATGAAGGTGGCGGAAAATTGTTTCAACAGATAGCCGTACAGGTTGTAGCAGATGAAGTTAGAGATAATGATCAATGCAAGGCCTGCTTCTAAGAAAGGAGCATATTCAGTGACAGGCAGCGGATCCCAGTTCTCTGTCATGGCGGAATGCGCCAGTGCCATGATCCCGCCGATCATCATGCTTAGGCCGTTGGCAAAATTGGGAGAATAGCCGTTTTGGTTGACGAGGCGACGGAGGAGAATCCATCCGAAGACGGAAGCGGTAGCTGCGCCGAGAACGCTGAGTTCTGCCCACGAGAGCATTAGGATGCCGCCGATGCGTTCTTCGCCGGCACCTTGGCTGAGTAGGATCGGAGCGAAACCTATGCAGCCTACTAGCAGTCCTAGCCATTTCTTCGGGGTAATGGTCTCTTTGAGAAGGAAAAAAGAGAGCAGCGCTGAGAGGAATGGCGACAGGCTGTAGATGAAGCAGGTTTTGAAGGAGGTCAGATGCTGAAGCCCCCAAAATTCCAGGACATTGGTCAGGTAAATGTTGCATAGGCCGAGTAGCAGCAACCCTGCGAAGTCCCCTTTTTTAATGGAACAGCGCTCTGGATGGCGTATTGCTTGGTAGGCGACCATAACGATGCCGGCGATCAGCATGCGCGATCCCACGAAGAAAATGGGCTGCGTGTAGTTGAGGCCCATCTTTGCTATGGTGAAGACGCTGGCGAAGAGGGCGTATAGGACGAATACGAGATACATTGCGTGTACAACAAAATTTTTTATAATAGTCTAAAGCTTTGGTATTAAAAGCGCAATTGACAAATTATTTTGAACGTAGATCGTAAAGTTTTTTTTCTATTTCTGCGCGTCGCCGCTTCAGCTTCTCCTCGGTATGGTCGTCGACCCTTAGAGTAGGATCTTTCAAGGTTGAAAGGAGAAGTTCCAGTGCTTCGATGTTGTTGGGGTCGAGTTTGATCGCTTTCTCGAGGGCGGCCTTTGCATCTTCAGGATTATTAAGTTGCAGCATCAGTTTGCTCAAGTGGATATAGGGCTGAGGGATATTGGGAGCATACCTGATTGCTTGTTTAAGGGAGTTAATTGCGTCGATCAAGTTACCTTGAGCAGTTTGGATGCGCCCGAGTTGCCGCCAGGCTGTGGCGTTATCGGGTTCAAAGGAGATCCCTTTGTTCAGGGTTTCAATAGCACCGGCAAGATCTCCGCCGAACTCTTGCGTGAGGCTGAGAAACTGGTAAGCATCGGTTTTGGAAACGTCGAGAGCGATTGTTTTTTTGAGAGCTTCCGCGGCGGAGTAGTTGTTATCGAGGAGGAAATACACTTTACCTAGGAGATAGTAGATTTCCGGCACTTCAGGATAACTATTAGATAGGCGGTCGAGGATGTTCAGTGCTTTGAGCAGCTGTGCGGATGTTTTTGGGTCGAGCTTGCTGTTGTCGGTGCTGTTATTGATGGCGTTTTCGATTAGGGCTCTGGCGTAGCTGACTTTGAGGGTGACGTTTTCCTTTTTTTGTTTGAGCGCTTCTTCGTAGAGGGCTACTAGTTGTTCCAGGGTATTGCCACTACGGTCGTAGGTTTCGATGAATGTGCGCACTGCTTGGTTGTTGGGCTGGAGTGTCAGCGCTTGCTGCGCATGTTGCAGTGCATCGGTGAGTTGCGATAGGCGTAGTTCAAGGGTTGCCAAAGCCATCAACCCATCGACATTTTGTTCTAGCGCTTTGCCGTGCGAGTGCTTGATGCTGAGGGCGTGTTTGTAGTCGCCAAGTTTGATGAAGAGCATCATCAGCTCTGCGGCTTCTTCGCCGCTGATCAATTTTTTCTCGACGGTGTCTTTGATAGCGTTATTATAAAAATCGATATTTTTTGTGACTGTCATCAGCTGTGCAACGCGCAGACGCTCAGCAAGGGATGGTTGCAGCTCTGCTTCCCATTGTGCTGCCGCGTAGTCTGCTTCGGGGAACTGGTTGGTCATGACAAGGGATTTTAAGTAGTTGATCCTTTGATCTTTGGGGAGCGTGTTGGCATTTTTCAGTGCTTGCATCTCTTTGAGTGCCAGGTCATATCTTCCGATGTTCATGAGAGCATGGACATATTCGAGACGGTGGGCATTGCCTTCGGGATTCATTTGGTAGTAGCGGTGCAGGTAGGAGAAAGCTTCGATATTGCGCCCGTATTCCATCGCCAGTTGGGCGAGGATCGGTAAAATTGACAGGGTCAGGGTGTTGTTGTCTTTAGCTTTATCGAGGGCAAGCTGAAAAGCTTCCAGCGCTTCCGGTTTTTTTCCGAGATCAAGGAGCGTTTCGGCTTTGGCGACGAGAGTATCATCGGTGGGGTCGGCAATTTGGTCATAATAGTAGAGCGCTTTCTTGTTGTCTTCCTTTACATGGCGGTAGAAGTTGCCGGCGATATAGTCCTTGTTGATTTTTTGCAGCGTGTGCTTGTCGAAGGTTTGAAATGCCGGTGAGAATTTATCGGTATCCTCTTGAGGGTATTTAAGCAAGTTGAACAGCAGTTCTTCCGCTTCCTCATTTTCATCCAGGTTCATGAATGTATTGACGACCAGTCCTTCGATGCCGTCGATTTTATTGTAAGGGGTTTGCAGTTTATCGAACGCTTTGAGTACTTCTTCCCATTCTTCTTTTTTATAATGGGCATAGAGGAATCCTGCGATTACTTCATCGTCAGGTATTTCGATTTTTTTGAGCCAATCGATTCCTTCATTGATTTTACCTATAGCAAGGGAACCTAGGCCTAGCCTTAGGTAGGTTTCTTTATCTAGCGGTTGTTCTTGATTTAGCTGTTTTAGCAGCTGTTCTCCCGCTGATTTGTTTCCGGAAAGAAGTTCGGATACGCCTAGAGCAATCGATACTGTTCTATTTGGGTTGGAGATCCCACGCAAGTATGCCGTGGCATGAGAGTAGTTGCCTTCGTAGTAGGAAATCATGCCCGCGATTGTTTTTGCTTTTTGGTTTTGTGGATCGAGGAGGAGTACCCATTCCGCAGTTTGAAGCGCTTTGCTGTTGTTTTTGTTGCTGAACAAATATTCGGCATCTTTGACTTGTGTGTTGATCTCATTTTTGTCGTTGAAGTTGATGCCGGTTAGCTTCAGTTGTTTGGAGATCTTTAAGATGTAGGGGAGCAGGGTGATGTTGTCTTCGTCGACGGCTTTTGCATATAATTTTGTGATTGCATTATCGATTGACTGTTTAAGTTGTTGTTGTTCGGTACGGTAGGGCAGATTGTTGCTTATGGTGAGCAGCGATGCTGCTTTATCTTCGTCGCCCTCTTGTTGTAGCATTTGGATTGCAAGCGATGCCAATTGTTCGGCGAAGGCCAGCCGTTCTTTGTGATCTTTTTCGATGTTCTGCCAGAAGGTGATATAGGGTTCCGTCAATGTGATTTTCTTGTTGTCCACGGGAATGAGGGAGAGAATTTTTTTCGTTGTGAGTGCAACTATCCGTTTGCGCAAAGCATCGGGATCCGGAGAGAATGCTTGAGCCGCCTTCCAGTATAGGCCGATATTGTTAAAGTTGCCTGCTTGTAAAGTTTCGGTGATTAGCAGCTCGAAGCGGTTGGCAAGGGAGGTGCGAAGCTCGCCTTGGGGGAGAATCTTTTGAACCAATTCGGTGAGATTGTTGAGCATTTGCCAGTTATTATCAGCGATTGCTTGTTCGATCAGCATGTAAAGCGTTTTGGACAGCGAGTTGATTTCTGCGCGCGCTTGTAGTTTTTCGAGAGCTTGTGCGTAGAAAGAGAGGTCGTTGAAGTCTTTCTTTTTAACCAAAGCATTCGTATGAGCGAAAATTTTCTTGATCAGTGTTTGGCGTTCGCGGGAGAAGCGCGAATGGAGAATAGGAATGCGGTCGAAGTAAGAGAAAGCTAGCTTGTAATAGGGTGTAGAGGCGTTTTCCGGTTTGTCTTGTGCTTCACGGGCGTAGCTTAGGCCGATCAGCAGGTTGAGCTCATCGCGCTGCTCTTCGTTAGCGTCTGCCAGCATTTTCTCTAACATTTGCCGTGCTTCGATGTAGTTGCCGGTTTCCATTTCGCTGCGGGCTTTTCGTGTGGAGATCCAGAACGGCGTGAAGATTTTTTTGAACCCTTGTTTCATCCATGGCGACAGGGGGGTCAGATCATCTGCGGGGACCCATTGTTTCGAGGCCTGGCTGTATTCCCCTTTGATGTAGCTGTTGATTGCGGTAAAGAATTGGACCCATTCGTTTCTTGGGCCGGCGATCTCTTCTGCTTGTACCAGATATTGTTGAAATGCCTGATCATTATTTTGCAGGTAGGCGTTCAACGCCTGGTTGATGGCAATTTCAAGTTTGACGCGGGAGAGTGTGGTATTGCGCGCAAGGTCTGCAGCTTCACCTAGTTGTTGTGTCGAAGCTTCCAGGTCGCCTTGATCCCGGAGAACATAGGCACGGTAAAGCTGCGCTGTTCCGTTTGTGATTGTGCTTTTGAGTTTGTCGAGGACCTGCAACGACTCTTTGTAGTTGCCTTTCTGGTAGTCTTCCAGGGCGACATCGAGTTCGAAGGAGGTATCGAAGGTGAAGTACATGTATATGAGAATCAGACAGATAATGGCAAAGGTTGTGGCGATGGCTGTTTTTAGATATTCCATGATTATTCGCGTATTCGATCAAAAAATGAATATAAGCAAATATTTCAAATACAGCAACTATCGTGTTGCAACATTCAGCTGCGTGTAGGTGATATGCGGGTCCGGTCCTGTTTGTATTTTGAATCCCAGCTTGTTGCAGATGTGGATCATGCCGCTATTTTCCGACAGGATAGCTGCACGAATTTGTTGGATATCTTCTTTTTTGGCGATGGCGACCAGCTGCGATAGCATCTGTGTTCCTAGTCCTTGGTTGTGGATATTGTCGGCGATGATCATCTTGAGGTCTGCTTCTTTTGTTCCGGGAATTTTGATCAGGCGTGCTGCACCGATGATTGTGTTGCTGTCATCCTCGGCGATGAGGGCGATTTCGCGGTCGTAGTCGTTGAAGCAGAGGCGGACGAGGCGTTCGTGGGTGATGAGGCTGTCGAGGTTCACAAAATCGAAGTAGCGTTGGCGCGCGCTTTCTTCTGAAAGCTTCCGTTGGAAGTCGGCGATTTGCGGTTCATCTTCGGGACGGATGGGCCGTATTGTTACAGCTATCCCGTTGTTAAGGGTATAGGAATTGATGTATTCGATGGGATAGGGGCGTATTGCCGGTTCCGGCAGTTCGCTTTCTTTTAATGAAGGGTCGTGGAGGACAATACGCGCATCGAGGGCGACGATCTCTTCTGTCGAGGCTAACAGCGGGTTGATGTCGCACTCTTTGATCCAGCGATTTTCGACGATCATCTGTGAAAAGTGAACAAGGATTCGTTTTAGGTTGACCATGTCGATGGCGCTGCGTCCGCGGACACCGCGCAAGGCGTCGGCTATCTTTGTTTTGTTGATCAATTTTGCTGCCAGGTTGCTGTTGAGCGGCGGCAGGGCGAGTGAGCGGTCTTTGTAGACTTCGACGAGCTGACCGCCGGTACCGAAGAGAAGGACTGGGCCGAACTGCTCATCGCATGAGCTGCCGAGGATTAGCTCATAGCCGTCGAGTTTGACCATTCGTTGCACCGTTACTCCTTCGAAAGCTGCCGCACCGGCGGCTTCAGTGACGGAATGACGGATCTTTTCAAAGGCGTGGCGTACTTCGTTAGCAGATTCCAGGTTGAGGATCACTCCTCCGACATCTGTTTTGTGGGTGATCGTTTGTGAATAGAGTTTGGCAACGACCGGATAGCCTAAGCTGTCCGCGCGTGCGGCGGCTTCTTCTGCTGACGTTGCCGTCACTGTTTCTACGACAGGGATGCCGTAGCATTTGAGGACTTTTTTTGATTCGTCTTCGTCGAGTAGCGTTCTTCCTTCGCTGCGCGCCTTATCGATGAGCGCTTTGGCTTCGCGATGTTGCGGCAGTATTGCAGTGTCTTCTGTGATGTCATCGCGGATCGATGGAGTTTCGTATAAGCTATGCAGGTTTTCGCTGTAGCTCCACATCTTCGCAAAGGACCATGCTGCATCGTCGGGGTAGGAAAAAGTAGGGATATTTGCGTGACCAAGGATTTGCACACCTTGGCTGACGGCGTCGCCCCCCATCCAGCTGGCAAGAATCGGCTTGTCGGTAAGACGAGCGTAAGGACGCAGACATTCGGCGGTCCCAACGGCATCTGTCATATCTTGTGGTGACAAGACGACAAGGATGCCGTCTGTGTTGCTGTCTTGAGCGAGGATGTCGACAGCGTTGACATAGCGGTCAGCTTGTGCATCGCCCAAGATGTCGACAGGGTTTCCGTGACTCCACGCTTGCGGCAACGTACTGTTGAGTGCTTGGTAGGTTTTGTCGTCGAGCTTTGTTAGTTTCGCACCATTGAGAACGGCAGTATCTGTTGCAAGGACTGACGGCCCTCCCGCGTTGGTGATGATTGATAGGTTAGGTCCTTTGGGTAGAGGTTGCCGTGATAACACTGATGCCATGTCAAACAGTTCGGAGATGGTATCGACGCGAAGAACACCGGCGCGCAGGAGAGCTGCGTCGAAGACTTCATCGCTGCCGGCGAGGGATCCTGTGTGTGAGGCCGCTGCTTTTGCTGCTTGAGGCGAGCGTCCCGCTTTGATGACGATAATTGGTTTTTCAAGGGCAATCTCCCTTGCGGCGGTGAGAAATGCTCGTGGGTTGCCTACTGTTTCCATGTACATCAAGATGCTGTGTGTTTGCGGGTCGTCGCCGAGGTAGTGAATCAGGTCGCCCCAGTTGACATCGGCCATGGAGCCTATTGATACAAAACTGCTGAAGCCGATCCCCGCTTTGAAGCTCCAGTCGAGGACTGCTGTACACATCGCTCCCGATTGGCTGATGAAAGCAACATTTCCGGGTAGAGCCATTCCTTTGGCGAAGGTGGCATTTAGGCCGTAGATTGGATTCATTACCCCTAAGCAGTTGGGGCCGATGATCGGCATGTTCCCGCTGCGCGCTGTGGCAACGATCTCGTTTTCCATGGCGAGCCCTTCAGGCCCGACTTCTTTAAATCCTGCCGAGATAATGATTGCCGATTTTACTTTATTGGCCACGCATTGTTTGACAATTGCCGGCACTGTTTTTGCCGGTGTGATGATGATAGCAAGGTCAACCTGTTTGGGGATGGCGCTGATATCGGGATAGCAGGTGATGCCCATTACTTCGCTGCGCTTGGGGTTGACAGGGTAGATGGCGCCGTTGAAGGTACCGGAGAGCAGGTTGGCCATGATCGTTCTGCCGACGGCGCCGAGGTCGTCTTTAGCGCCGATAACGGCAACTGTTTTTGGCTTAAAGACAGCGTCCAGCGGCTGTATTGGCGCTGCGACGATATTTTGTGAGGGGTCGGTATGGTTTGCAGACATTCAGCAATCCTTGCATCTATCCTATATACCTCAGAATAATAGATGAAAGATATTGCGAACAGCCTTACTTTGTTAAAATGCCATTAGAATTTCTACCTTTATTATTATTCGATCTTTGTAAATTTTTAGTGAAAGAGTAATAAAGATTTGTTTTAATAAAGATTAAGAGAGAAGGCTTTGAATGACAGAAAAACCGATCCTTAGGTATCATTGCGCGGTTTTTTGAAGATAAGGAGTTAAGGAAGATGTACAAGCCCAACATCCTTTTAATTGAAGATGAGGAAGATATTGCTGCATTGATCAAGCTGCAGGCAGAGATGTCCGGTTATAAACTGCATGCAGAAGTCGATGGACTGAACGGATTGATGGCGATCAAGCGTGAGAAGCCTGATATGGTGATCCTGGATATCATGCTTCCTGGTCAAAGCGGATTGGATGTATGCCGTAAGATGAAGAATGATGATGATTTAAAGGATATTCCTGTGATTATGATCTCTGCCAAGAGCGAGGAGATCGACGTTGTTCTCGGTTTAGAGCTCGGCGCTGATGATTATGTAACTAAACCTTTCTCTCCCAAGGTATTATTTTCTCGCGTTCGAGCGGTATTGCGTCGTCGTTCGCAGACAGAGCAGGCTCCGAAGCTGATCAATTTCGGTCCTTTTACGATGGAGATCGACCGCTATCAGGTGCGGAAAGGCGATTCGCCGGTTACTCTAACGCTTTCGGAGTTCGGTATTTTGAAGCGACTGGCGTTAAGTCGCGGCAAGGTGTTAACGCGCAACCAGTTGCTTGATGATGTGCAGAACGATGATGCCTTTATTGTTGACCGCAATATCGATGTACATATCGCTGCATTGCGTAAAAAACTTGGTCCAAATTTCCATTGGATTGAGACGGTCCGCGGTGTTGGTTATCGTTTCAAAGAAGATGAGTAGGGTAAAAAAGCTCAATGTTGGTCTAGGAATATCTGTGAGACCTTTGCCAGCCTTTTTTTAGAGTATTTGCTTGGGTGTTCTTTCAGCATATGAATATCTTTACTATGCAGAATGATCTGGATTCCGTTTCGGGTAATTCGCGTCCATGAACTGTGAGGAATGACCCTTCCTTCCACATTCCAAATGGCTTCGGGATCGTGGCAATAGTTACAAATGTACATCCCGCGTGGTATGTACCGTGAAGGAATAAATACCCCTTTTTTTATACGTGCCATGTTGGCTACTTTGTAGGTACGGCCGCTTTTTGTCGTTATTTCAGCGTCAATCTCTAAGATATTATACTGTTTTAAAAGATCTCTGATTTCCGCGCCGATTTCTTTTACTTGATCATTGCTTGGAATAGTCATGATTTTTTCCTCCATGAAAAAATTCACGTATTATGATGCCCTAATCCTCTATATAATCTGCGGATGGAACAAAGTAAAAGTAAAATAGAAATTTTTATAACTGATTGGCTGTCAGTTTCATATGTTGAAAAAAGACAGAAACACAGGGTCAGTGCAAAACACTGCAGAAACCTCTGTGTTTCATATCGATGAAGTTTTTTTTATTGCTGATCGAGGAACACTTTTGTGGCTTTTTCCATGGTGTTTTCGGGCATTTTATCAGGGTGCGTTTGCAGCAGATGAACGTCTTTGCTGTGTAGGAGAACATCGTTGTTGTTTCGGGAAAACTGAGTCCATGTGCTACCAGGAAATGTTTTTCCTGTTTCAGTCCAAGGGTCCGTGCCTTTGCAATGCTCGCAAAAGAACATACCGCGCATTCTACAAGGAGCAGGGGCAAGGACTCCCTCTTTGTTTTGTAGCATGTTTGTAACTGTATAGGTACGGCCGTTGCTTGTCGTTATCACGCGGGGATTGCTATAGTCGCTATCATACTGTGTAAACAGTTCGTTGATATCCACTAGCATTTGTTGCGCTGGTGTATCGTTTGTAAGAGTCATGTCAATTTCTCCATTTTAGGCATAGCATGTATTGCAAATTTCTATTTGACGACGATCAAATTGTCAAACAAAATATAATTATGATCAGAAGGTAGGATGTGCCTACCTTCTGTGTGAGGCTAGTTTTTGAGTTCCATGGCGAGGATGATAGCAGCCCATCCCATGAAGATCAGGTTGATGCCGACCATCAGGCCGATGAACCAGATCGCGCTGTAAGGCCATCCTGACCAGACTATGGCAGCGATCAATATTCCGAGGATGCCGCTGAAAACAAGCCAGCCCCAGTTGCGGGACTCTTTCATCTGGAAACCTTGGATGATTTTAAACACGCCGTCGACGAAGAAAAGGATCGCCAGCAGTACTGTCAGAGTAAGAACGCCGGTGAGTGGGTAGAAAAGCATCAGTCCGCCGACAACAAGGGTGATGAGCGCACCGAGCATTGACAGTAAGAATGTTGGCGCCCCTTGTATCGAAAAGGCGCGGTATCCTTGAACGAGACCGCTGATCACCAGCAAGCAGCCTAGCAGCAGCTCGAAGCTGATGGTGAAATATACAGGCATCGCTACGGCGAGGATACCCAGGATGACAAGAACCACCCCTTCAAACATTAACATTTTCCAGTTGTTTTTGATTGCTTCCATATTTACCTCCGTAAATAAATTATTTTATATTTAGCATGTGTGGGTATTTACCGCCAGTGCCTCTTCAGTAGTTAGCGGTTCATATTGGTAGCCCCCTGGGATGCCGTACTTAGTTAGAACGATCTGCCACAGCTGCAGTTCACGAGCGCGGAAGCCGCCTGCGCAGGAGAGCAGATAGTAGTTCCACATACGGAAAAAACGCTCATCATATTGATGCTTAAGGGTATCCCAGTTTTCGATAAAGTTATGGTGCCATGCCATCAGTGTGAAGTCGTAGTCGGCACCGAAGTTATGCCAATCTTCCATGACGAAGCGCCGTTCGAAGCTTTTAGCGATCTGCATTGGCGATGGCAATGCGCTGTTAGGGAAGATGTATTTGGTGATCCAACGGTTGCCGCGAAGGGTTCTTTCATTGCTTCCAATGGTATGCAGAACGAAAATACCATCGTCGGAAAGATTACGGCGTACTTGATTCATGTATGTCGCATAGTTCTTTTGGCCAACGTGTTCGAACATACCGATCGAGACGATGCGATCAAATGTACCGGTAACGTGGCGGTAGTCTTCAAGCTTGATAGTGACCGGTAGTCCCCGGCAGCGTTCGTCAGCAATGATCTTTTGCTCTTTGGAGATGGTGACACCCAAGACTTTAGCGCCGTGGTATTTGGCGGCGTGGTACGCCATCGCTCCCCACCCGCAGCCGATATCGAGCAGTGTCATTCCTGGTTTTAAATGCAGTTTGCGGCAAAGCAACTCCAGTTTGTCTTCTTGGGCTTTGTCAAGATTGTCGGCATGTTTCCAGTATCCACAGCTATAGTTCATTCGGCTGTCGAGCATCTTTTCATAGAGAGGATTGCCAAGGTCATAGTGCTGATAGGCGACCTGCTTCGACCGTTGTATCGTTTGGAAATTCACCAGCTTATGGAGCAGGCACTGTAAATAGAACGAAATATTGGGGTCGATTTTTTCATGAATGCGCGCGCGCATCAGCCGGTCGATCATTTGGTCGATATGGGGGCAGTCCCACCATCCATCCATGTAACTTTCACCAAAACCTAACTCTTGCTCGTTAAGTACTTTGGTGAAAAAGCGTTCGTCATTGACGGTGATATCCCATCCTCGGTTGCCGTTGATGGTGATATCCGCGTGTTTGATCAGACTTTCGATGAATGAGCGTGCTTTTGCTTTGTTGATATACATGTCCCGCCTACGGTGTTTATTTTTCAAGATAATGCAAGTAGATGTTTTAATTCTAAAAATATGTTAACATAATGTTGGAAGGGTGCAGAAAAGAGAACGGCGGGAATGACAAACATAGCGTTATTGACAAGCGGCGGCGATGCACCGGGAATGAATGCTTGTATCCGTGCGGTTGTACGTAGCGGAATCTGTGCAGGCTGTGAAATTCTAGGAATCAGCGGCGGCTTTCAAGGCCTCATTGATGGGCGCTTTCTTACGATGGACTCGCGATCGGTATCCAATATTATCCAACGTGGCGGCACGATATTAAAGACCTCGCGATGCGATGCATTTAAAACTGCCGAAGGTTTGCGTTGTGCTGCAGAACAGCTGATCAAGCATGAAGTCGACGTGTTGATTGTCATCGGCGGTGACGGGAGCTTCCGCGGATTGCTCGCTTTGTCGGATCTGTGGGACGGCAAGCTGATTGGCATTCCGGGAACGATTGATAACGATTTATACGGTACAGACTACACCATCGGCTTTGATACGGCTATCAACACTGCTGTCTGCGCTATAGACAAAATCCGCGATACGGCGGATTCGCACGAGCGCATCTTTCTCGTCGAGGTGATGGGCAGGCTTTCCGGATATATCGCACTTTTCGTGGGTATCGCCGCAGGTGCCGAAGAGATCGCCGTACCGGAGGAGATAACGGTGATCAGAGAAATGTGTGATCAATTGCGAGCAGGGATGAACAGGGGGAAGCGTAGCAGTATTATCATTGTCGCTGAAGGTGACGATGGGGGCGGCGCTTTTGAGATAGCAGAAAAAATGCAAAAGGAATCGGGAATCCCCTTCCGTGTAGTGGTTTTGGGGCATTTGCAGCGGGGCGGCTCGCCATCAGCATACGACCGCGTGTTGGCATCACGGCTAGGAAGCTATGCTGTTGCCTGCGGACTCGAAGGCAAGCACATGGTGATGGTGGGCGAAGCTGGCGGCAATCTGGTTTGTGTGCCGCTCCAAGAATCGGTTGAAAAAAGAAAACCGTTGGACAGCGGTCTAATGAAGCTGCACCAACAATTAACGATTTAGAGGTATCAATCATGGATCATGAGCATCAAGAGCAGGCAAGCGCCATCCTCGCCGAGTCGGTACAGGGCAACGAGGCAAAGCGACAGGCGATGGAAGTTGCTGAAGAGGCGCGAAACAAGGAGTATCGTCAGCCGAGCTTCGGCGGAAAGTTGTTCATGGGCAACTTCGATCCTTCTTTATTGTTTCCCTTCCCCGAGCAGGACGAAGAGGATAAAAAAATCGGCGACGCCTATATCGCCGAACTGGAAGCATTCCTCAAAGAACATCTCGACCCTGAAGAGGTCGACCGTACGCACGAAATCCCCAAAGAAGTATTCGAAGGATTAGCGAAGCTTAAAGCTTTCGCTATGAAAATTCCGAAAGAATACGGCGGGCTCGGCCTGTCACAGGTCAACTACAACCGTGCAGTGATGAAAGTGGCTTCATATTGCGGGGCGACGGCGACGCTTCTCTCGGCACACCAGTCGATCGGGGTTCCGCAGCCTCTGAAGATGTATGGAACAGAAGAACAGCGAAAAAAATTCTTTCCACGGTTTGCCGAAGGGGCGATATCGGCATTTGCCCTTACGGAAGAAGATGTCGGATCAGACCCGGCACGCATGTCAACAGAGGCGATCCTCAGTGATGATGGCACGCACTACATCCTCAATGGCACCAAGCTGTGGTGTACCAACGGTACCATCGCCGATATCATCGTGGTGATGGCAAAAACGAAGCCAAAGATCGTCAATGGAAAGGAAAAACAGCAGATCTCAGCATTCATCCTCGAAATGGATGCGCCCGGAGTGGAAGTTCTCCATCGTTGCGAATTCATGGGCCTCAATGGTATCTACAATGGACTTATTAAATTCACCGATGTCAAAATTCCTAAAGAGAATCTGATCTGGGACGAAGGCCGCGGACTGGCAATGGCACTGGCAACGATCAATGTAGGACGCCTCACCCTTCCCGCTGCATCAGCAGGAGGATGCAAGCAAATGCTATCCATCGCCCGACGTTGGGGAAAAGAACGGGTGCAATGGGGACAACCTATCGGTGAACATGAAACGGGACAGCAAAAGATCGCTTTCATCGCCGCAACAACATTTGCCATCGAAGCAATCACCAAATTGACAAGCAAATGGCAGGATGAGGGCTTTGTCGACATCCGCATTGAAGCGGCAATGGCAAAACTCTTCGCCACGGAATCTATGTGGAAGATCACCGATATGACTATGCAGCTGCGAGGCGGCCGCGGATACGAAACGGCACGTTCATTAAAAGGTCGCGGAGAAACGCCCTATCCTGTGGAAAGGGCTATGCGCGACTGCCGTATCAATATGATCCTCGAAGGAACATCAGAGATCATGAAACTGTTCCTCGCCCGCGAAGCGATGGACCCGCATCTGAACCGCGCCAAAGATCTCCTCTTCGGCAAAAGCTCGTTCTTCAAAAAACTTAAAACGGCCTTCAGCCTCGCAGGCTTCTACCTGACATGGTATCCCGCACAATTTTTCAAGTCCCTAAGACACCGCCGCTTCCCACAACTGGGCAAGCTGGAAAAAAACTTCCAGTTCATCGACTACACTTCTCACGAACTGGCACGCAGCATTTTCTACTACATGGCGAAGTATCAACAAAAACTGGAAAGCAAACAGATGATCCTGGGAAGGCTAATGGAGATCGGTACCGACCTCTTTGTCATGGCGGCAACATGCTCTTATGCTACTGCACTTTATAAGAAAAACCCCAACGACGATACTCCGATAAAACTCGCTGAATACTTCTGTACGATTGCAAAAAGACGCGTACGCAAACGTCTACGTGCTTTAGAAGACAACGATGACAGAAAAGCGGATAAGCTTGCTAGAGAGGTGCTGGAAGACAAGATGCAATGGCTCGAAGAAGGCATCGTTTGGATCGGTCCTAAGGATTAGGTGATGCGAGGGATTCCATCCCTCGCGCTCCCTGGCAAGGGAGCAAGCCCCCTTGCATCCCCTTTTTGTTTTTTGTGGCTGCTTGATGGATGAGCGGCTATGGTATGGATTGCTTTCTGCTGCGCAGAAAACAATCCGGACGCATCGAGGTTGTCTGCGACAACCTCGAAACAGATTCCTATTCGGAATTGCGCTGTGCAATGACTTCTATAGTATGAAATAGTGGCTTACCGTTAAAAACGGTCTGCAACTCTTCTTTTTTCTCGGTAATACTGCAGATTGTGAAGTTCATAGAAGCGAAGAGATTTTTCACTTTTTCGACGGTAGTGGTTGTAATCGAAGAGTCGTTTTTCCAAGCATGCTCTTCTCCAAAGAAAGCTCCGGCAAAATAACCTTCGGGCTTGACCCGTCCCAAAACATTTTCTTTCATGACATGGTTGAATTGATTACCTGGGATAAATGGAAATACATAGGTTCCAACAACGACATCGTAAGGACCATAGTCGGAGGAAAGGGTTTCAGTTTCTCCGCATATACTTTCTGCAATGCCCTATTCCTACTTATGCCCTTTGTTATGAAGATCTAAAGAAGCACTTGAGGATGTTGTAGTTTTTTTGAAAAAGCACTTTCAAATATTTTTATTATTTTCTCATTTTGTAATTGGTTTGATTCGCGCTATCAAGCGTGCAATGTCTCTATTTCCTTCTCTTTCAGCAAGGTCTTTAGCAGTACATCCATGGATATCTTTTATTGTTGTATCAGCACCCCGTTTTAATAGAAATTGAACTGTGTCAAATTGCCCCCAGCGAGCAGCCATCTGTAAGGCTGTTCTCTCTCTTTTACCAGCTTGTTTGTTCAGGCTATCGGGATATTTATCTAAAATATGTTTTATCAAGAGAGTTTTGCCTGTACTAGCTGCGGATAGCCAAGGGGTAAATACAGGCGTTTCGTTTATGATGCTGTGCGGATCAGCTCCTAGGTCGATGAATTTTATAGCGTATTTTTCAAAGACTTCGGCGTTGGGGTTTTCTTTTTCTACAGCAACTGCTGTCATTAAGATGGAGCTGTTATTTTTTACATATTCCAGTGCAGCGGGGAGTTTGAGAAGCTGGTCTACTAGTTTAAAATGTTCTTTATAAAGAGCAACAAGTAGTGGCGTTTGAAAATGACCTGTTGTTTCACAAACAGGGCTTGCTCCGCATTTAATTAATTTCTGAGCGATTGAGATATTTCCTTCTGCACATGCAGCATGTAATGGCGTATTTCCCTCGCTATCGCGATGATTTATATCGGCCTTGTGCTCAAGAAGCAAATCAACGATGTCTACTTCGTTTCTTTGACAAGCAACAAACAATGCCGTTTTGCCATTATTATCTTCTACTTCAACATCTGCATTAGCTTCAAGAAGAACGCGGACTAGATCGGTTTGTCCGTCAATTGTGGCGCGGTAAATCAGCGGCAAAGTTTTAGGGAGATGGGTGAATCGTCCAGAAAGCGTAGTAGGGTAAACGAAACCCGAAAGCTTTGCATTTGGATCCATGCCCGCTTTTATTAGGGTGGCGACCTTTTTTACGACTTTTTCATCCTGAAATTCGATTTTGCCAGCAAATTGTTTTATTTTTTGTTGAGCCGTTTTCGATTGATGCGTTTTTAACCATTCTTTTGCTTCGTTGATGCTAGTTGATGATATAATCATATTTTTATTTCTTATTTTTTAACTGTGCAGAGATGCTTGATATTAATATGTTTGTTTTTGTGAAAAAAGGAAATAGTAGATGAACCATTTTATTATTTCCAGTAATACTGCTGTCCACTGCACCTACGTTTAAACCAGAGGGGGGCGTTGAGCGAGAGTCGCCCAAGCTGGTAAGCGGTAAAGCGTACAGCGGTATGCAACAAAGCATAAGGGATGCTCTGGGGTTGACTACGGGCAAGCTCTAGCAGCATGGCGCCGACGTAGGAGATGCCCCGTTTCATATCAGAACTTTCACACTGCAGCAGAGCATGATAACTGCGACGGGCAAGGCCGGTATCAAAAGCACGCTGAAACTCCTGAGCAAGGGTGTAATGATGCGAATGGATGACAATGGCTTCGGCAACATAGGCGATACGATGTCCCTTGCGCAGAAGCTTGGCGGTGACAACGGTATCTTCACCGACAAGCACAGCAGGGAACCCGCCAACGCTGTCTAAAGCTCCGTTGAGATAGGCAGCACAGGAGTCGGAGCAGAAAAAGGTATACACTCCGAAGGTTTTTGTATCGGCTAGTGAACGCAGCTGGCTTTTCGGGGGGTAGTTGTATTTGCGAGGAAAGGATTCAAAAAAATCAGCGTCGTTACGGGGAACTTGACGGGCATAGGCGATCGCAGCTTTGCCTTCAATAATGGGCTTGATGAGCTTCTCAATCATATCAGGATCGGCAGCATAGGCGTCATGGGTCATCATAACAACGATGTCAGTACCCAAATGGCGACGGGCACGCTCACGGGTGGAGCCGTGATTGAAGTCGCTGCGGGGAATGACTAGGGTCTCGGCTCCAAGGTCGCGGGCAAGCTGTAGGGTGCCGTCATTGGAGGAGGTGTTGACGACAAGGACGCGTGGCTTGATTGGGCTGTTTAAAAGAGGAGGTAGGCAAAAGGGAAGATGATGGACGGACTCGTGAGTGAATATGGCGATGCCGATGGTCATCTGTTTCTTTTGCGGCGTGTGTGTAATGGTTGGCGAGGGCGATAACAGAGCTGTCATCAGTAATTCTCCAGTGTGTTGAGTAATGTTTCTGCTCGGTGGTCCCAAGTGTGATGTTCATAGGTGATGCGCTGCCCTTCAGCGGCGATGCTTTGTCTTTGCTTGTCGTCATCGAGAAGATTTTGAATGACAAGGCCGGTGATGTCACTGCGGAAGAGAATGGAACGGTTGTCAGTATAGTACTGAGAGAGATAGGGATTTTCTTGGGTGACGACGACAGCGCCGCATGCCATGCCGGTAAAGATGCGCTCATGGCCGCCTTCATAAATGGTGGGACTGCTATTGAGGAGGACTTTACTTTGCTTCATGATGGCAAGCGCTTCATCATAGGATACAGGAGGATGAATGGTGATGTTTCGCTGTCCGTGGAGATAGCTTTCCCAGTCCGCTGAAGGTGGTGTCGTTCCGAAAAGATGGATAGGGACATCGGTGATGCTGCGGAGCAGGGCAATGCGGTCAAAACCGCGGATATACTCTTCAAGGGCATTAAGAGGCGGTCCGTATTGGACGATATCGGGAGAGTAGATGCCGTTGTCAAAAAGTCCGAGCGCTGATGCGAAGGTTTCATAATAGGGTTTATGTTTGTTTGATAGACATTCGTGTAGGGTTTTCTCCATTGCCTCAATAATATGGGAAGGATACTGCACTTTCCATTGCGCTTCTTTGTGCTGATAGTCGTAAAGCGAGCAGAGCATGGTGATGGGGTAGGGTCTGTCGCTGTCGACAGGTCCGTTGAGGTCGCGCTCGACGGCATGGGGCAGGAAGAAGGTGCGCGTGTGCCCGAGCGACTCAAGCAGGCGGCAGGCGGCACGATCAGGAAATGTAAGAACGCTATATCTGGAATTGAGAATGTTATTGCAGTTGCCGCGGGCAGAGACGAAATAGTGGTCGGGACGGTCGACGATGATATTGATGTGGGGAATTTTCATCAGATCGCATAGGAAGCGGCCTTGGGGATCTGATTCGATCTCATTGAAACTTAAGGTGTAGTTGGGGTCGTGTTCTTGAATTTGCTGTAGAAAGATTTGTGGATCGTCGAGAGTGAGCAGGTGCGTCTTGACTCCGTGCCTTTGAAGTGCCTGAGACATCTGATCGGTGAAATGCTGCAATACGGAATATTGGCTGAAGGTAGGATTCAGGAGGTCGATTTTAAGAGCCATATGTTTCCTTATAGTAACGGGCAAGGTCGTCCCATGCTTTGTCCTCGTCCCATTGCAAGAGGGTATGGTCAAGAACGTCGCTGTTGATGCGTGTGCGTGGCTCCGAATAGTCTTCTTGCGGCTTTAGGTCATATTCGCAAGGGAGGAAGAGGCGCGGACGCAAGGCTTCGGCGAAGAGCGCTGTGAACTCCCCTACAGTTCCTGTGTATCCGCTGGGGTTGAGCTTGTGGAAACCGGAATAACTGTCGAGATCGTCAGCGAAATGGCTATAGGCTTTGGCAAGAAGGGAAACGGGAATGTTATCGCGGAGGTAGTCGGGATGGGTGACGGATGCGACTTTTTCTTCGTACCATGTTTTGACGAGGAATGAGGTGAAGCGGAATTCTTCGTAGGGGCCGAAGGGATTGGGGATGACGAACTTGCCGAGAGACATTTTTTTGATGGCGGCGAAGTAAGTGAAGACGGCACTGGTAAGCCCTTTGGAAAGACCGTATGGTGATACGGCGCGGAGGTCGTCGTTCCCTTCGCCTTCCCCTTGCTCAAATATGGAGCCGGTAAGGAGGATGCGGTGGCAGCCACGGTTTTGAAGAGTGCCGAGGACCTCTTCGAGGTTATGGGTGTTGTTGGCTAGGGCGGCAGCGTAGTCGAACTGCGGATTTTTATAGTCAGTGACATCGGCGGCGTGATGGCAGAATAGGTCCCAAGATGGCTGGGTTTCGATGAGGTCGAGGAAGAGACGGCTGCCGAAAGGGATATTATCGTAGAGAGTGGCATATTCCTTAAGTTTTTGAACACGCTGCAGACGGGTACCTGAGTACTCACTACGACTGTGCAGCAGAGGTGCGTGAACCTCATGGCCTGCAGCAGCGAGTTCTTTAACGAACCACATGCCTGTGAATGAACTAGCACCAGTGAAGAGAATACGCATGTTTTATGTCCTTCGCAATAGTTCTGTTATAACGCGATTCAAAAAAAACGGCGAGCATTTACCGTGAAGCTATGGCTTTTCAGGTCTGCATCGGGGTTTGCCAAATGGTACTCCAGGGAAACTTCCCAGCAACGGTTAAACAGTCTGTTGACGCCGACCATGATCTCATAAAGGAAGTCAGTTTCGTAGAAATCTATCGGCGGCAGGTTTTTTCCGCACAAGTTGAGATGTTCATATTTTGCGCCGATGCCTAATCCTGTGGAAAGCGCTGTTTTGTTGTTGAACGGCAGGAGGGTGATTAGGTTGATGGTAGTAGAGATAATCTCTGCTTTTCCGCCAACAGCGGTGGGGTCGCCATCGACTTTGATGTCATTCATGTTGCTATAGAGGTAACCAACCTGCGTTTCGATGCGCCAGTTGCTTGCGGGAGCATAGCCGGCAAGAAGCGCAACGGTGATGCAGGGATCGAAGTCGAAGTCGTAGCCGGGAACGCGGTCGTCGAGGATAGCGGTGCCGCCTCTGATGCCGGTGTAAAAACCGCAGCATCCTTCACAACAGGCGTGGAGAGCTATCATAATGAGGATGAGCCATTTATTCATTGGGCATCCCCATTAGAAGGCGTAGATCGTGAATGTAGCATTGGATTGGCAGCGCGGCTTCGGGAATTTCTTTATTCCAGTTGTCTACCCATTCTTCGCTGGTTGCAACACTTTGATTGAGTTTGATTCTTCGTGGAACCTTCACCTGGTAAAAATGTTTTTCATCGCGCGACCAATAGTGGTTGATCTGCGCTGTGGCATAGGGCAGCCATATGGGAGCAAATCCGTCGTTGTAGAGACCGTCGTGCGGGCCGGCGGTTTCACAGCGTCCTGTATGGAGGATCGCCTTATACCCTTGGCTTTCGCCGACGTATCCGCTGTTGCGCGTCAGCATCTCGATCATCAGTTTGTTTTTTGGAATTTCTGTAACGTGGGATGTGCCGAAAAATACCCAGTTGACTCTGACGGCGCATGCGTGGCGGTGTTCTTCAAGAAGGTCGGTGAGGGTGTGGTGGATTGTTGGAACGATGAATTCATCAACGTCAATAACAGCAAGCCAGCGTACTTTTTCAATGCGTGCGCGGTTCATGGCATCGCGGTAGGCGGTTGTTTGTATGTTGTTCCAGTCGCCCAGACCTATAGACTCATGCGGCCATTCGACGAGGGTGACGATGCCGGCAGCGACGTAAGGGGCTAGGACGGCGGCATAGTCGTCGCAGCTGAGGTTATTGTAGAGGTAGAAGCGTTCGACACCGATAAGACGGTGAAAGTCAATCCATTCTTTTAGGAAACGCGCTTCGTCACGAAAAATTGCTGTAATGGCGATATTGACGCTGTACTGTCTGTTTTCGGTAATCGCAAGCTTGACGTCGTGATGGTTGATGGCGTCTTTGATGCCGGCATTGAGAGGCAGCTGTAGTGCTAGGAGGAGAAAAAGAAACAGTTTTTTCATCGGCGGAAGCAGTGGGCTTTTTCTCCCGGATCATAGCCGACAGGCGGCATGATGTAGACAAGCGACAGTTCGTCGAAGTTACCGGCAGTAGGTTTTGCATTGAGTTCATAGTAGTAGTCACCTTCACGTAGCGGGGCGACATAGGAGACTTGCGCAACGTGGAGGCCTGCAGGGAATACGCCATCGAGACCGGTAGTAATGAGATGATCGCCGGCTTGGATGATCGCCATAGTAGGGAAGTCTGGAGCGGCGTTGATCGGCTTGCCGGTACGCAGGTCTCGGGCGGGGCCTTCATTGTCAGCAAAGTCGTAGTTGAAACCGATGCCGCGCAGCATGTTGCCGCGGGAACGCCAGAGGGGGGCGCTGCTTCCCTGGATTTCACCTTTCGCCAGGTACCATGTTTCGCCGTTTGTCTTTTTTCGCAGCAGCTGTAGGGTGTCGAGAATTTTCTTTTTTTCGTCGGCATTGGTGAAGAGGTCGCTTCGTGTGGCGAGGGTGCCGAGGAGCATGCTGACCATATCGTTGAGATGGCTGTTCTGCATGTCGCCGCGGATGGCTCGGACAGAAGGGGTTAGTCCGGAATCGGTGATCAGGCGTACGCGCGATTGATTGGTGCCGACATAGTCGATGACACCGACGACGGAGCTGCCGACGACAACGGGGCTATTGATCTGTACCATTGGTCGTTCCAGAAGAGCGTTATCCGCATTGCCGACGTTGACCCATAGTGAGCTGCTCCATGATGATGGCGATCTGAAGATGATCCTTGCGGGGATAGTCTCCATCTGCATGGCGAGCATATTTTTCAGGTCGCTTTGATGTTGCTGAAGCAGAGAAGTGTCATTGTTGTTGTGCAGCTGTGTGATTAGAAAAAGCTCATGGTGGAAGAGCTCACGCAGGCGTGACACTTCTGTTAGGAGCGATTGATTTTCCAGTTGCAATCGTTCCAGCTCTTCTTGCGATGCTGTGTTTTCTTTCTCGGGAAAAAGAGGCATATTAAGAAGCAGCTTGAGATCAAGAGCTTGCTGCCATGCCGGTGCCAGCATAGCAGCAGTAGTACCGCGCAGCCGTTCTGCCGGCTGTGAGGGTATGCTGAAGAGAAGCAGAAGGAGGACTGCAAGGATGACGTTAGATGTGTTGAGTTTTGCTCTTCTCATTGTCGGTTACGGCAAGAATCGATTCGATGCAGTAGTCTATGTTTTTCCATGTTAATCCTGCAACGTTGATTCTGCCATTAGAGGGCATATAAATGCCATTTTCCTGACGCAGAAAATGTACTTGGTCTTTGTCGAGGCCGGTATAGGAGAAGAGGCCTGACTGTTTGTTCATGAAGCTGAAATCTGTTTTGCCGTCTCCTTTTGCGAGAAGACCGGCGACAAGGGCTTTGCGCATTTCGTGGATGCGGCTGCGCATGTTGGCAAGCTCATGTTCCCATTCTTCACGCAGAGCGGAGTCTCCGAGGATCGTTGCGATGATGCGCGCGCCATGGATGGGCGGGCTGGAGTAGTTGCTGCGCACGAGTCTTTTGATATGCGATCCTACTTTAGCTGCGGTATCTTTGTTGTGGGTGACGATGGACAGGGAGCCTATCCGCTCGCCGTAAAGACCAAAATTTTTCGAGTAGGAGTTAGCGACCAGCATTTCGTGTCCTTCGTCGGCGAAGAGGCGGATAGCGAAGGCATCGGCATCGAGTCCATTTTTAAACCCTTGGTATGCAAAATCGAAGAAAGGAAGGATTTTGTATTTTTTTATTAGCTGCGATAGTTCGCGCCACTGGTCGTCGGTAGGATCGAGGCCTGTCGGATTATGGCAGCATGCATGAAGCAGGATAACGCTTCCGGGCGGTATCTCGGATATAGCTTGGCGCAGTTTGTCGAAGTCGAGAGCATGTGTAGCGCTGTCGTAGTAGGGGTAGTAGTTGATCTTGTGTCCGGCTTGGGAGAAGATCGACCTATGGTTGGACCAGCTAGGATGCGATAGGTAGACGGTTCTGTCGCCTTTTTCAGCAAGGAATTCAGCGCCGACGCGCAGGGCGCCGCTGGCGCCGATGGTCTGAGCATTGTAGATTTCGCCATTTTTGATGGCAGCGTTATTGTTGCCGAAGATCAGAGAAAGCGAATGTCTGCGCAGCTCGGCAAGGCCGTCGATAGGGAGGTATTCTTTGTTGAGGTTTTGTTTAAGAATCGTTTCCTCTGCTTTTTTCACGCAATTTAATACGAGGGGATTGCCGTCGGCATTCTTATATGAGCCGACACCAAGGTTGGCTTTGTGCGGGCGCGGATCGGCGGCGTAGAGTGGGGTGATGCTGAGGATTGGGTCGTCGGGAAGCATTTCGATTGATTCGAAGAATGACATGGTGGTCTCCGTGGTTCACTACCTTTATACTAAAGTGAATTTTTTTTTATGTGTAGGTAATGAGGCAGGTATCAGTTGCGTAAAAATAGAGGAAAGTTATAACATCCTAGGCTTTGGGGCGTTAGCTCAGTTGGTAGAGCGCAACAATGGCATTGTTGAGGTCATCGGTTCGACTCCGTTACGCTCCATTCCCCTCTTCTTCTGTTTTTTTTTCAAAAATTTTCAGCCAGCGGTCTTTGTCAGAAACAGCTTTTTTCCGTTTTGATGTCACCGGTTTTTGATCCTTCTCTTCAAAAGCTTGCAGATAGTAGTCGAAAAGAGCGTCTTCGCTTTGTTTTTGCAGCGGCGGCGGTTGTGAAATTGGCTTCTTCGGTGTTTGTTTGCTGATCTGGCGCCGTTGTTTTGTGCGCTGCGTGATCTGTTTGATGAAAGATTCGACGGTTTCTGTCTTGGCCCCTAGGCGTCGGACGCGCCATGCCAATTTTTTGTCTGAGGATATCAATGTGATTTGCTGTGGTCGAGGACTATGTTTAATGAGTGTGAAGATATAGTCGTCGGCGCTTTGTCCTTCTGCGGAGTAATGAATTTCGATGATGTTGTAGTGAGTACGTGTGCTTTCACCTTCGGCGTAGTGGCCGTCGAAGACGATGGATAGGTTGAGATTGAGGAGTTTAGCTTTGTCGTTGAGGGTGCGGATGATCGCTTCGCGCTGCTGCTGCAGGTCTTCTCCGGCATGCAGCACGCGAAACATCAGGTTGTAGCCATCTACGATATAGCGCACTGTTCAAGTGTCTCTATCGTGGGCAGCATTTTATCGACCGCTTTGCGGCGGTGGGAGACGCGGTTTTTTGTGTTTTCTTCAAGTTCACCGAATGTTTTATCGTAGTCGTGCTTTATGAAAATCGAGTCGTAGCCAAAGCCGTTGCTTCCCTTCTCGCTCTCGGTGATCATTCCTTCGCAGATACCTGTAACTTCTTTTTTCACAATTTCAGGACCGGCGAGCACGAGGCAGCATTCGTAGTATGCGGCGCGTTTCAGATCTTCGAAGCCGTGCATTGACTCAAGGAGCTTAGCACGGTTTTCAGCGTCCGTGGCGTCATCGCCGGCATAGCGGCGGGAGATAACCCCCGGCGCGCCGTTGAGAGTGGGGACGACAAGACCGGAATCATCGGCAAGCACCCATTTGTTGAGCTTGGCAGCGGCGTGCTTCGCTTTGATAAGTGCGTTTTCTTTGAATGTCTTACCCGTTTCTGCGGGCGCTTCATATTCGGGATAGTCAAGGAGCGACGTAAAGTCTACTCCTTCAAGGTTGCCGAACATTTCGCGAAATTCGCGAATTTTATGAACATTACGACTTGCAATGACAATTTCCATCGATTACTCCATGAAACTTCTCATGCCGGCGATTGTGTATTCTTCATCTTTGAAGGTGAAGGTATCGCCAGCTTTGAGACCTACCATAGCTTGTGCCAATTTAGATTGGAAGGAAAGGATGTTTTTCTCGGTATCAGCATCCCATGGTCCTAGGATCGTGTAGCTTATTGTGCTGCCGTCTTTCTTGACAAGATCAACGATATTGCCGATGCCGACTTCATCATTCTCGATATCTTGAGGAGTGATAATACGTGCTTTGTTGAGCTGCTCTGATAGGGTTTTTAGCTCGCGTTGTAGATTAGCGCGTTTTTCAACAGCGAATTTATATTCGGCATTTTCACGCAGGTCACCATGAGAACGTGCTTCTTCAACTTCACGAGAGTTCTCAACGATTTCGACGGTGCCGATCTGTTTGGCGCGTTCTTGCGTGCGAAGATAACCCTCTTCTGTTGTCCAGAGGACGTGGCCGTCAAGTGATGTGCGGTCTTTTCGTTTTTTCTTCGGGCCTAAGGTTGGGTGTACTACTTCAGCAAGCGATCGCAGAATTTTCATGTCGTGGCCCGCAAGGGTAAGACACTTGGATGCGAGAAGCAGAAACTCCTTGGTATATTCGAGAGAGGTCCCTTCGAGGATCTCGCGGACGACAAGATATCTCTTTGCTAAAAGAATATTATACATTTTCTTTGTCAGATCGCGATAGTTAGGATCTGACTCGATGGTATGAAACAGGATCATAAAGCTTTCGAAGAAACGGCTGATGCCGTCTTTGTCGGCATAGGGCAAGTCTTTATTGCCTTTGGCGAGTAGTTTCTGAAAGTACCAAACGAGTGCTTCGGGGCACGTTATCGGATTTTCCAGAAGCTCGGTAATTTTTGCGTGAAGGATCTCTTTGGTACCCTCTTTATTCAGTTCATTTAGAAGATAGTCGCGCAGCTGGCTTTGTTGCATTTTGAAAAGCAGCGTTGAAAATAGCTCCTTCCAATCCTCACGATACTCGTGGACAGCGTTCAGGGTACGCTTTTTGAAGGCGATGATATCGATCGCATTAATGACGATGTCGACACGTTCCAGACTTTTGATCATCTGTTCAACGCTTAACGTCTCTGACTGTTCGTTGAAGAGTTCTTCGAGGAAAATATGAACTTGCAACTCTTGGGCTTTATTGATGTCCGGATTTTTTAGAAGCCCTATCAGTTTATCTTTGATTGAATTGCGTACCTCTTCCTGTTTCAATTTTTGAGGGAAGTCGCGGACGAAATTGTAAGAGGTCAGGATGATCTCGTTGATGTCGCTTGTCTCATCCATTGCTTCCTGAAGAATGGATTCATGGCTGACAGCGTTTTTACGTAGAATGAATGGATCTCGGAGAGATGACGGTGTTTCAATAAGGGTGTCTTTTTTCAGTTTGGCGCGTGTTGCCTGCCACCATCTCCCCCATTCAGCTTCAGGAATTACTAGGTCGCACAGTTCGTCTTTGATCTCTCCAGCAGTTTGTGGTCCCAAGTCTTTAAGAAGAAGGTGGATGACTGCTAAAGGGTTTTCTTTTGCTTCTTTTTCCAGCGCATCGGGATCGCCGAATCTGCGAGCCAAGAAGGAGTCGTCTTCAAGAGGCGTCAGTGTTTTGAAAGCGTTGGAGAAGGTAAGGTGTTTACGTCCGGCGACATACTCAAATTCGCATGTCAACATTTCGCGTAATGGAGAGATTTCCATGATCTCGCCCGTTCCCCATCCGGCGGTGTGGTAGACAAACTTGCCTTTTTTCATATGGGCGAGCAGGTCGTAATTAGAAAGAGCACCCTGGAAGTTGCCGATGGGACGCAGACCGATCAGGCGTATTCTTTCGAGGAATTCCGGATCATCTTTATATTTTTCCTGGAGCAGCTGCATGGTCAATTCGGCAAGCTGTTCGCTGTTATTGTTTTGCAGGTCGATGAGAAGCTTGAAGATTTTATACTTATCGATACCGTCTTGCGCATGTTCCCAGAGTGGAAGCGCCATTTCGACATGTTTGCCAAAGGAAGGAGCCAGCTCGGAGCCTTTGATCATTTTGAGAAGGTTGACCATTTCTTCGACGTCAACTTGGTCATTGTTGCAATATTCTTCCCAGAGCACGAGAAATTTTGTGAGATCGCGTTTGAGGATGAGAGAGTGGAACTCTTTAAGATAACTCATTATGGCATACCCTTGACTTACTAAGAATTGATGAAATTTTACACACCTGCGTCAGGAATCATACTCTACATAAGGATTAATTTCAACGACTTGAGAATTCTTTTTAAAGTGATCTTTATGTGTTGTTCAAAGATGATATTTAAATGGCGCGTAAAAGATCATTTTTTCGAAGCCGTGAACGTATCGTGAGTGCTCACGGGGAGTCTCTCTAAGGAAAATATCTAGTGAACCCTTAAAACGTATCGAGACCATATTTTGGTGAGTAAATGGAAGCGTAATAGATAACAAGGTAATGTTAGTAATTCTTCCTGATTTTGGGGGCGTTCATGGATGTTTTTTGCAGGAGGAGTGAAAAATTGTAAAATTATTATTAATAGACTATAATATACTATTATAGGTGTATTCACTAGATTGCTGATACTGCTGACACTTAACTAAGTAAGGTCGAGAACGATGAACGGTGAAGCCGAACCGGACAAGAACAAAGAAAGAGATGGTGATGCTTCTTTATCAAAGAAGCATCGTGGTTCGCTTATGCCTCAAAAAAAGGCTTCTGTTCCCGACCTCAAAAAAATTGGCTCTACAGAAGAACTTGCTTATAAGGGCAAAGCTAAAGATCCTGAAGTCCGTCAGATGATGAGCAGGATGGAGGAGATGCGCCAGGAGGTAGTAAGGAGGCTTGATTTCATTAACTCCAATCTTGACAAGATTCCTAATGAGTATCAAATTTTTTTAAGGGATGTTGAGCGGCTTACCGGTATTCAGCAAGTGGACAGGGCGTTATCCGCAGCCAAGGAACTGGAAGAGAAGATCGATGCTGTTCTTGGCGTCAAACGCGAGTCTAAGATACTGGCTAAGAAGAAGAAAAAGCGCGAGCAGAAGCGCGGCAACCGCGGAAAAACGTTGGGTGCGCGAAAAAAATGGATTCCGATGAACTGATTTCGCTATCAGTTTCTTGCAATAATAGAGTAATCAACGCAGTATGAGGATGAACCAGGAATGTCTAGCGAGAGCGTGGCAATGTTAAACCGTGTCGATATTTTTATGCCCCCGCGCAGCCAATATGGAGTATTGCATCACTTCACGCGCAAGATGCATGAGGCGATGGAGCGTGTTGGGGTTAGCAGCAGGCTGATGGAGGCGCAGTATGACAATCCGCGTCCATTTCTTGAGCAGATCTTTGGCGATCGGCCGCAGTGTACGCTGTCGTTCAACGGTCTTTTACCTGATGAAGAAGGGCGTTTTTTTTGCGATTTGATACAGACTCCGCATGTTGCATGTCTTGTTGACTCTCCTAATCATTTCTTTTCACTCATTAAAAGCCCGTTTACGATCATCACTTGCATCGACAGAAATTGGTGTGATTTCTTTCGCGGGATGAATTGTAAGAATGTTTTTTTTATGCCTCACGGTGTTGAACGGGAGCTGAAGCCCGATCGTGCTGTCGAAAAGGTCTACGATGTCGTGATGCTTAATTCTTGTATCGATTATGAGGCGATTCGTTCCGAGTGGTCAAACAAATACCCTAACGTTGCTCGGCAAGCGATGGAAGAAGCGGCGGAGATGACGCTTTCCGATCTGAAAATTTCTTACGTTCAAGCTTTTGTTGATGCGATGGATCGTTTGATAAAGGAACATGGCGCTATCGATGCTCGCGAGGTTAATTTTATTGCTATCCTTGACGACCTTGAAATGTATATCAAAGGAAAGAGCCGCGTAGACTTGCTTCGCGCCGTTACCGATGCTGAAGTTCATGTGTATGGCGCGTCGACAGGAGAGGCAGGGTGGGAGGATTATCTTGCCGGACAGTCGAACATCGTTGTGCATGAGGCCGTTCCATATGAGCAGGCGCTCGAAGTTGTGATGCAGAGCAAGATCTTGCTGAACAGCTCGCCGTGGATTAAGGATGGCTCGCATGAGCGTATCTTAGCTGGCATGGCGCTGGAAGCTTTAGTGTTCACTAATGAGAATGTTTATTTGAAAGAGCAGTTTAGTGATGGTGATAATGTTGCTTTTTACAAACTGGAGCAGATGGGAAGAGTGAACCAAAAAGTCAATGAGTATCTGTCGGACAACGGCCGTCGTGAAGCAGTCGCTAAGCGAGGTCGTGAGACGGTGATGGCGCATCACACTTGGGATCATCGTGCAAAGCAATTGCTAGGTGAGATTACGCCTGTCGTCAAAGAGCTGAACGGTCAAGTCAAGCAGTAAGTGTCTTTACTGAACGTCTGTTTCCATATAGAATGAATTTCCCTCTCTTTGCAGCGATACTCAGTGTTTTTGGGTGGGTATTTTCGCTGTCGACGATGCTGATTTTTTTTAATTTGGGCAGTTTTGCTAGAGTTTTCAATGATTTATTGGTGATATTTGGGCAGCCTTCCAGCTCGATGTCAACAAGATGCGGATGGTGTTTGGCAAATTCAATGATTTGTTTGTCTGAAAGATGTGTGCGGTTGGCCTTTAAGGATACAAGTTGTGGAAAACGGCTAATGAAGGCGGTCAGTTCGGGGCAGCCGGAGATGTCGAGTTCAGTGATTCTGCCGGGAAGTGACGAGATGCCGGCATCGCTGACGCTGTCGCAGCCTTCCAGATCGAGCAAAATAAGGTTAGGCGAACGTCGGAACACTTCAAGAAGCATGTCGTCGTCAAATTTGCTGTTGAATTTACAGACCAGCTCTCTAAGTTCTGTTTTTTCATCACCGAAAAAAGGGTAAAGGATTTCTGAGATAGCTTTTGTATTCATCATCATATTCGCATAGGTAAGGTCAAGAGAAACCGGCGTTTGATTATGGTCTGGAATTTCATTTATTGCGATCTTCGTTCTGAACTGCAGCGGTTTTTCTTCAGTGGGCATTGCGACAGCTGTCGAGGTAGGAATTGCGGAAACGGACATGCCATTATCTCCAACGTCGTGTTAAAAGATCCTCTTGTCCATGATTTCAAAATTTATTTCAATCTAGTTTGTTATCATCGTCTGTGAGAAAATCCTAGCGCAATGGAAGTAGAAAAATTAAGACAGTGGTTTTTGGAAGAAAGGCGAGACCTCCCATGGCGCGGCAGTCCATCGCCATATGCGGTATGGGTCTCTGAGGTGATGCTGCAGCAGACGCAGGTTGCTGTGGTGATTCCCTATTTCGAGCGTTGGATGGAAAGATTTCCAAGCGTTGAAGCGTTGGCGGCGGCATCTGTAGATGAAGTGATCAAAGTATGGGAAGGGCTCGGTTATTACTCACGAGCGCGCAATTTGCATGCAGGCGCGCGGCAAGTGATAGAGCAGTTTGATGGGAAGATTCCTGAAGACGCAGAATCCCTTGGTTCAATCAAAGGCCTCGGTCATTATACCGTCGGAGCGATACGCAGTTTTGCATTTCGTCGCCGAGCTGCCGCCGTTGATGGTAATGTGATACGTGTTCTTGCGAGGTATTATCGTATTGATGACGATATCGCCAAGACAGCCACAGTGAATCGCATGCGCGTTATTGCTGAGGAAATTCTTCCTGAAAAGCGTCCTTGGGAGGTTAGCGAAGCGCTGATTGAGCTGGGCGCTAAAGTGTGCGGGCGTAAGCCACTGTGCAGAGAATGCCCTTTGAGGGGAAGCTGTCAAGCGTATGCTCATGGCCAGGCAGAGCAGCTTCCGGTAAAAAGCAAGAGTATCAAGACGCTCTATCTTCATCGCGCTGTGGTTGTTATTGTTGCTGAGGGCGAGCTTTTACTCCGACGTGGACAGGAGGGCGATATTATGCATGATTTGCATGAATTTCCCTACTTCGATGCTGAAGAAGGAGGTCTTTGTGCTGAGGTTGTCGAAGCGCGCATCATGGAAGCGTGGGACTTGGAAGTTGCTAATCCGATCCTGCTGCCGACACAGAAGCATACCTTTACCCGTTACCGTGTGACGTTATATCCGGTACGTTTTGATTGTGGTGTGCGTAAAGATGTTGATGGGTACGGCTGGTTCCCTTTAGCTTCCGTTGGCAAGCTGGCATTCTCCTCAGGACATCGACGTGTTTTGAGAAGCTTATTGGCTTCGTAGAGTTTTAAGTATTTGTAGAATGCAGTCATCGCATTGTATGACGAAATGGTAAAACCTTCATAACCATCAAAGATTCCTCGCTGAAGGAAGTAGGATTTGATAAATGCGTAGCTGGCATGTAAAGCAGCTTTACATGGTGATGAAGAGCGCTTTCCTCGGCATTGCTGGGCGAAGAGGTCGGAATATGCCTGCATTTTTGCGATGAACTCCGACAGGCAGGTGTAGGAGTAGTGATTCAGCGGGTTTTTCAGGTCAATTTCGTGCATGTTTGTTGTAAGAATGCTTTCATGGACATGCGCATCGTTGAAGCGCGTTTCTGTTTTGTTATAAAGTCTGCGTACTCTGTCAGGATACCAGCCGCAACCGCGGATCCATTTTCCATTGTAGTAATTGCATCGTGGGATTGAGTAGACCACGCCAGCTTGGAGCTGCATATTTTGGATCTCATCCACCAGTTCGCTGCTTGGAACTTCGTCGCTGTCGATCGATAATATCCATTCATTTTTTGCCAATTCCGATGCTCGGTTGTGTGTGGGTCCGAATCCTGCTAAAGGCCCTTTATAGATAACGGTGTTGCGGTATTGTTCTGCGATAGCGAGCGTTTCATCGGTCGATCCCGTATCGTAGATCAGCACCTCATCGAATGGAGCAAGCATGCAAAGCACATTGGGGAGGGTGCGCGCATTATTTTTTGTGAGGATTGTAACGCTGATCATTATTCATTATCCTCATGCTCAGCTTTTGCACATGCTATGGCAGCGAAAAAAATACTGAATATCAGCGAAGTCATCCCAAATAATGTGCAGATCCCTTGATATTTCGGTTCAACGAACTGCCATACTGATGCCGAGATGATGGCGATCATGGGAAAGATGATCAATGAAATGCACAGACATTCATTTTTACAAGCGTCTAGTTTGCTGATCCGGTAGCTTGAGTTTAGCGCTCCTACAGCTTCCGGTTCTATCGATAGAACAATGTCGTTCGAAGTTATTGGAAGATCGTCTTGGATGGTCATTAACGCCTTTTGTCTACCTAATTTTTAATTGACGATCCTAATGCTGTTCAAACTTTTTGGGAATAATTATTTTTTACCGGTATTTTCTTCCGTATCGGCCATAAACCAGAAAACTCCTCCGACAAATAGGCACGTGACGGCGAGACCTGTGCCGAGAAACCCCGCAGCGAATGTTGGCAGGTCTTTTGAAAAATAGACGCTAAAAAAGATTGATGCTGCTGCCAGCCATAATGAGGCGACCGCGGAGATGCGTAGACAGCATGAGCATGGGGTGCGTCTGATTGACACCCTTGTATCGAGAGCTTCTGGATTGGGATTGACATTGATATACACTTCTTGATGTCCGTGGTGTTTTACTGTTGTAATCGGCGCCATTGAATACTCAATAAATTATTTACATATGTTAACGCGGTACGATGATTTTGAAAATTAATTTTTTATCGTGTAATATCCATGTTTTTCTTTAGGAGGTTTTTGATGACTACATCCTTATCGCTCACTGCCCGTCCGCGTCGCAATCGGAAGATGGAGGCAGTAAGGTCTTTGGTTCGAGAGACCCGTCTGCATCCGGGAGACTTTGTTGCTCCCTTATTTGTTCTTGAGGGTGAAGAGACGCAGCAGCCTATTGCCAGCATGCCCGGCGTTTGCCGGTTATCTATCGATTTACTGTTGCGGGAGGTCGAAGTGTTGTATGATCTGGGCATTCGTGCTGTCGATCTTTTTCCTGTGATTTCTGACGAACAAAAAAATTCTACGGGCACGGCGTCGTTGGATCCTGACAACCTCGTTTTTCGTGCTGTACGCGCCCTTAAAGATGCTTATCCTGATCTTTGTGTGATGGTTGACATTGCTTTGGATCCTTTTACCGATCATGGCCATGATGGTCTTGTGGATGATTTTGGGTGCATTATCAACGATTCTACTGTCGATCTGTTGGCAAAGATGTCTGTCATCGCTGCCGAGGCCGGCGCTGATGTCGTTGCTCCTAGCGATATGATGGATGGCAGGGTTGCAGCAATTCGAGCGGCTTTAGACAGTGAAGGGCATCATGGTGTCAGTATCTGTTCTTATGCAGCGAAATATGCATCTGCTTTCTATGGTCCCTTTCGCGAGGCCCTTCATTCCGCGCCTCGTTTTGGCGATAAGAAAACCTATCAGATGGATCCTGCTAATCGTCGTGAAGCACTTCTTGAGGCAGCTTTGGATGAAGCCGAGGGAGCGGATATGCTTTTAGTCAAGCCGGGCCTTCCTTACCTCGATGTGATTGCCGCATTGCGCGAACGCACCGATCTGCCGATCGGTGCGTACCATGTCAGTGGCGAGTATGCCATGGTGATGGCTGCAGCTGAACGTGGATGGATTGATGCTGACCGCGTGTTGATGGAGAGTTTAATCTCCATCAAGCGCGCTGGTAGCGATTTTATTTTCACTTATGCTGCTCGCAGGATTGCTGAGCTCCTTTAGGATCTCTTCGCTTGAGAGTGTTGTGTATACCGTGCCGAATTTGTACCCGAGGTTGCACCATCCTTGAATATCTAGAGAGGTGATATTGGTTTTTGTGGTACTCCATGAAATTTCTGTATTTTTTCCTATTCCATGCAAGATTGTTTCGACTGTTTCGATGCTGAGGTATTGCCCGGCATCATTGAATTCAATTATCATCGCCTTTGGTGGGCATTTTTCGGCGGCGCATTCTAGTATGTTTGCTAATAGAGGAGCGTTCTCGAGGGCGCTTTCTTTGATGCGTATTGCGTAGTTTTTCGAAAAGCAGGCAGGGATAAGCGCTTTGAACTCGTTGAGTATATCTTCATCGGCACAGTTCAGTGAAAGTGTCATTGCTGTGATTTTCCTGTTTTCATCGTATTCATAACAGTGGCTGTTGCTATTTTTTTTATTCAGCATGGCAATGCAATCTTCTGCAAGAGAGCTGCATTCTAGAGTGTTGGCTAATAGAAGCAGTTTAGTTGCGCTTGATTTGTCGAGGGTTGTATTGTTCCAGATGGCTTTAGGAAATGGTCTCATATCGATTTTTGTTGCAATCGTTAGGATCTCGCGCACATCGCTAGCGAAGAATTTCTTTCCTTCGTCGGCTATCAGTCCTTTCAGAAGGAGCTTGAACTCGTCTATAGTCAATTTTTCTAATGTTTTGATGTCAACGTTTGGAAATGTCTTATTGAAAAGACTCTCGTTATAAGGGTATTCACCGTCGCTAAGGGTAATGGTCAGGGTATTTGGGAGCAGTTCTTTGGCGACAGCGAGAATGCGTCCTAGGTCGGTTTGGGTAAAGCATCTTCCATTGATGTGTTTTGAGATGATTTCAGGAAGGTCCTCAGTGATAGGAGCTTGGCTGAACCAGGTAGCGTTGTTTCGGGAAGCTTCGAACAGATCTAGCAGCAACGAGTGATTTTTACAGTTGTCCACAGCTTCTAAAAAGTCGCTTGTATTGCAACAGAGGATATTATTGAGTGGGCTCATAGTACCTCCTAGAAAGGGATGGTTATAGTGTGAGCGTAGCAACTGCCGATCATCCTGTCAATGCCGGATGGCCTATATTTAAAGTTGTGGCGTTCAGTATCTTACTGCTGCCTTTGCTCATTTATCATATTGTATAGATCACGCCCTGTGCATGCTGTGACACCTACGTCCCGAAGCCATGCTGACATTCCGTATCCCCATCGTTCACGGGTACTGTATGTATAGAAGATATCTAAAGGCATCGAGAAAGCGATCCCTTTGTCGTAGTAGACGGAACCATTGATGATGTCATTGCCGTTGGTGAGCGTAAACCAGAAAGAGAGGCGCAGGCCGCTGTCGAAATAACGACAGAAATCGAACCGTGCACCGTAGTCGTTGGCAAGGAATTTGCCAACCTTTGCTTTGAATTCGATTTGTGTTTGTTTCCAGTCGAAGTAGCCATTGAGGAAGTATTGTGTGCCGATGAAGTGCTGGTAGGTAGGGACGAAACCGACCAGTTTACGGATTTTATCGGTGAATCCGATTCCTGTAGTGTGGCGTTTGCCTAACAGGGCTCCTTCGATGCCGAATGCCCAGCAGGAATCTACCGGGTAGCAGAGAAGTTCTGCGGCTGCACCACCATATTCTCTTTCGAAGTGACCGACTGACAGCCGTGAAAACCACCCTTTTCCCAGGTTCCAGTTGCGCTGTAGGTACATTTCCGTGACTGTGAGTCCTCGCTGTTTTAGGTAGTTGGTGAAGTCGCTCCGTACATTGATCAGCTGTGAGGGGTTGAGACGATCGCAGTCGCAGACATCGTCGAGATCGGAGACGACGAGGTATCCGAAGCGTACCGTGTAGTAGAGAGTGTCGTAGAGATAGCCGTCGATGCCGGTACTCAGCCCTACCGCGTATTTGAATTTTCCTGTCGAGGAGCCGAAGAGAGTATGTGCGTCGGGGCGCAGATGGAAGTTGCATAGCTTGCGTTTTCTTTTGTAGAGGCATGTTACCTCCCATGTGCATGGTGTGCGCACATCGCGGATCGGGCTTAGGAGGCGTCGTTCATATCCGCATGATGTTTGTCGTATCCATGCCATCGGATAATGATACTCTTGGATAGGGAACCCTTCCGAGTCCATGACTACGATCACTTTATCGATATCTTGGGGGATGAGGCAGACGAGAAGATTATCGAGACGGCAGCGTACGGCTTCTTGTGTTGAGTAGTTACGGTTGTAGATGTGGATCCGCAGGGTTTTCTCGCAGCAGGCATCGTAGTAAAGTTGCATCTGCATCAAATCGAATCCTTGCTGGCAGAAAGCATGGGAGAGCTCTTGCGCCAGCGTGCATTTGCTGCGTCGTGTACCAAGCGGCTCGCAATTGACAGGAGCTTGGTAGGGAAGAGGATCATCGATCTTGGGGAGGAAACCTTTTGTTGTTCCGAAGTTGTAGCATAGCGATGCCGAGTATGCCCATTCCAGTCCCCTGATGTAGCTTGCCGACAGATCTAGTACATTGCCGATACGGCATTTCACCCCGTAGTTGATCGGAGAACGTTGTTCTCTGCCATCGGGATGCGGTTCTGTCGGAAAGCTGTAGTCGGTGCCATCATATTCCATGTTGAGGTTGATTCCACGCAGCAGCCAGTGGCATGAGCGGTGGAACGGCATCCAGGAGATCCCCCCGAAAACGCCATTGATCCTCCATTCGCCGATGCCGATCGTCGCTTCCATGCCGTAGTTAATAAATACCTGTGTTGCCGCTAGGTAGCGAGCGCGGAAAGCGCGCGTGCCGATGAAGTCGTCGACGCCGATGGCAAAGCCCGGAAATTGGTAATCGCTGTCTTCCGGGTGGAGGATAGCGATTTTCAAGTTGGCGCCTTTATCGGAAAAGTCGCCGAAGCCTGTCGAGCTGAGAACGGGATCCTCGACTCCGCAGAAGATACGGTAGTTAAAAGTTGTTTCCAGACGGTCGATTACCTGTACGCGCAGGTTCCAGCTTTGGTAGGGGTGGACATCTGCCCAGCCAAAGGCGACCTCTCCCTCGTAGCCCATCCGTGCTGAGGGCATATTGATGTAGCCGCCTTGAAGAAAATTGTTGTAGTAGACAGGCAGGCGCTCGCAGTTGCAGCGGTTGATGTAGTCGACGATCACCAGATCATCCATCAGGCGGCTGTAATCGGCTGCGGCGTGGACGGCCACGGCCAGGGCGATGATGATGAGCGTTCTTAGCATGAAGCGTGTTTTGATCGAATAAAAGGGATGAGGATAAAGAGTAGTAGGAGAAAAAGCAAACGGAACCTTGAAGGGTGTATCGGTGTTCGTTGAAGGTGCAACGGTGTAAGGATATTATTTTATTCAACGTATTTACGTTTCGTACAGTGGTCTACAGTGGGTGCATTTAAGAGACAGCCTCTGAATTACTGAACAGTCATCTTACGATAAATTTCATCTGGAAAAAACCGTCTTTCGTCGGTCTAATTTATCAACTCTGTCACTCCTCAAGATTTTTTTTCCCAGGAGCTGCTTGCAAAATTCGTTGGGTGTGGTTTTTCTAGCAATTTTGTGGCTCACAAAGAGCGGAGTTCGACGCAAACTGATGAGAGTTTGCGAGAACGAGCACGAAGTGAGGCGAAAAATTGCAGGAAAAACGCCCCAAATAATTTTGCAAGTAGCTCCCAGATAAAATTTATTCCCAATCTGACAATTCTTTAAATCAAAGAATGTCTCTAAGGGGGTAGAACTATGAATATCATTGATGAATAATCGCGTTCGATGATATATTTAAGTACTTAAAAAATAGATCGTTAAGATTTTTCAATTATATAAGGAAATTTTCAATAGTTATGGTATTGAATCCGACCCAGTCCCGTATAAACCGATTATGTTATGACGACCCGTTGTCTTCAGAGGATGTGAGATCCTTTCTAACAGGCTGCGAGAATCAATTGTATAGTAATTTTTCAGATCAAAGAGATTCATCACAGTTGAGTTCTTCACTTAGTCAGCTAGCAGAAAGGATGAAGACAAGCCTTGTCGACCAAGACTTAATCGTAAAAGTAACCGATATTTCTGCTTCACTAGCACGTCCTTCCTTGCCTCTGGAAATTTGGATGATGATCTTCGAAATCCTTCTTGAAGGAAAGAGTCCTCATTCGACTGACGTAGAATTTGCTTCATACTTCGAACGTTGGAGGCAAACAATTCCTACGGCCGGTTCTGTGAATAAATTTTTTAGGCATATTCTTCTGCATCACATGACTCCCTATGTAGAGGGTGGGAGTAATGAGTTGGATATTCATTATCGGTTGGAGAGCAATCTTCAGAAGAAAATGATGGGATTGGCCGCTGTTTTCCAATTCAAGAAGGTACGCATTCAACTAGATAGTTGTTTACTCACAGAATTGGCAAGAAAGACAAATACAGTTCAAACGTTGATTGTGCCTTACAAGGGATTCCTGAACACACCAGAAGAGGATATAAAACGTTTTATTCATTTGCGCGATCTTGAACTAACGGTCGCTCTTATTAGTGATGAAGTGATAGATAGATTGTTATCACTTACAAAGCTTGAAGTTTTGACAGCTTCCAAGCGTTCTGACGATTTAGTGACGTATATGCCTTATTTACTTACAGACAAGGGAGCTAAAAAGTTAGCAAAGCATAAAAAAATAAAAAAGCTAACTTTAGCAGTTGGCTCGACGAATACTGGCACGCCGGCCTTTACTGATAAAGGCATTCGAAACTTATCAAAGCTAAAATGTTTAGAAGAGCTTGAGATCACATGGGTAAGGACGAGCAGACTTAAGAAAAAAGATGTCGATAGTTTACTGGAATTAAAGCGCTTGGAAACGTTAAGACTCAGTACTTCGGAAATAGTTTCAGAAAAGGTAATGACAAAATTAGGGGAGCTAGCCAATTTAGCTATGTTGAAACTTGATCGGTTAAGCGGAGCTGCTGCCAATCAATTGGGTAAATTTGTTCAATTGCGAACAATTGACATTCAAAAAATTGAAGGCAAATTTAATTTAAGTTGTCTTAAAGATTTAACAAATCTTACTAAATTGATGATTTGGGAATATTCCGATTTAGTTGATGAGGATCTTGGATGTTTGTCTTCATTGAAACGTTTACAAGCACTTGCATTATCGTCCTTTTCAAATATCACCCCTACGGGATTAGATAAACTTAAATCATTATCCGAACTGGAGGAACTGGTCATTCTTGATTATCGCGAAGATTTGCATACCCGCTGGTTGATTGGTCATCTTAGTGAGATGCCCAAGTTAAGGACACTAGGGTTGAAGGGAACAGCAATTACTTCACCTGACCTTCTTGAGGTTTGCTGCTCTCATCGTGGGCTGAAGACACTAACATGCAGCAACGATTATAGAGATCAGACTACGAATGCAGTAGATAAGAATGCTTCTGATCTGCACATTACCTATTACTGGCCATAAAATCTTCAAGCTTGAAGATGAGTTGTAATCCATGACACAACGATGCTTGATGCGATTATTGTCATCGGCTTTTTAGATGGAATTTCATATTGAAACATTTCTGCTAAGGAGGCCTTGTTTGATGTCGACAGAGCGAAGTCTTCGGGAGCTACATCGAGGTGAGGATGAATTAACGTTCGTTTTCGGCGTTCCAGTTCTGATCGTTGTTGCTGAATTATCGGTTCGATGATATCTTTAAGTAGCTAAAAAGGAGATTGTTATGAGTTTTACTGTTGTTTTGAGATCGGACGGAAATGGTTTTCGTGTTTATTCTAGCGAAACAATTGAAAATCAAGACGTTGCTAGTTTCCGTTCCTGTACAACGCTTGAAGAGACTTTGGTAAAATTGAAAGAAGTTGCTAAAGATAAAGGCGTTTGCCAATCAATCCGTTGGCTTCATGAAAATAATCGTTCATACTATGACCATGGTATTTTTCTTCGTGGAATCCATGGTTTAATCGGTGTCAGCGTCGATTACCCTCATTCTTGTACAGTAGAGAAGATGACAGCCTTTGTTGAGCAGCGTATTGCTGAGAAAAATTCTTATCTTACATGGGCATGTAATGTTGTATCAGACCTTTATGGAAGATGCTCACTGTTGTTTTGGTAAGCTGCTTTTTAGCAAAGAAGCTTCAAAGTTTATCGAAAGAATGCTTTGCACGTTTTTCTTGGTAATGGAGGCACCCAAATAGTCCGCAAGCGGCAGGGCACTCTAGGCATGCTCCGCCTATGTAACAATCTATTGCCGCGCATCCTGTAAAAACTGCCCATATTGTATAATACAGACAGTTAATGGGCTATGATGAGATTCAACATACTCGGGATAGCAGCACATAAGCTACACATTTTTTAAAATCTCCCTCATACCATCCTCCATGATTTTTGTCTTAATGCTCGCCACTGCCATTCGGAGAAGAGTGATAACAGCATTGCGATTCCTAGGACGCCCAATCATACGATTTTTTCTCTAGTAAAACCCGGGCGATTTCTTTCAATATATCTTTCCTTTGCAGCAGAAGTTGGCGGTATTTTGCTCTTAGTATCGGATTCACCTACCAGGATCTAGACCCATTCAGGCGATGAGCTATCTAATGTAGGAGATACAGTCATCATTCCTCTAAGAGACAGTCTCTGAATTACTGAACAGTCATCTTACGACAAATTTTACCTGGGAAAAACCATCTTTCGTCGGTCTAGTTTATCAACTATGTCACTTCTCAAGATTCTCTTTCCCAGGTAAAATTTGTTCCCAATCTGACAATTCTTTAAATCAGAGAATGTATCTAAGGGAATAGTAAGAACAATATGAGAAGAAAAAGATATCAGTTCATAAAGTTGTGGTGAAGCGGATTACATCGAAATCATCCTTTGAGTCTTTTTCGAGTGGTCCTAAGCATGTCATGCTGGTATCTACTCACGAGGTAAAGTGTTAACGGGGGTATTTCTCTAGAAGTTCCACGTGAATTTTTACGTAGACGTCGGCTCTGATGTTTCACCCTTTTGCGCTGTGGAGAAGATGATCGTTTTTGTAGAGCTGCGCATTGCTGAGAAAAATTCATATTTTGCTTGGATATACAACAGCGGGGCGAACTGGCATAACAGTTGAAAGTTGTATTTAGTTATAGAAATGACTAGGAAGTGACCGATCGGTTGAATTCCGGAGCGCTAACGCTCCGGAAAATAGACAAGTTATGACACCTTGCATTTTGAAGGATCTGTATCCTACTGACTAAGAGGACTTTTCGTCAACCCTGATAAAACTTCTAGCAATCCAGGCGTTGGTAGAAAAGGTCCACCTGATAAAAGGCCTAGCAATCCACTTCGGCCGGACGTTTCTGCAGGGAAACTTTTCTTTGAGGGCTTTAGACCTAATTTGATTTGAACGCCGTTTGTTAGAAGAGCTTTGAAGAGATCACGCTCATCTTGGGTTATAGGCTCGTAGGGATTGCCACGAAGGTCGATCATTTTCAGCTTATGTTCGGTTGCCAGAGACCAAATAGTTTCTGGCAAGCTTTTGATTTTATTTCCGCTCAACTTAAGTTGTTCTAGTAAATGGCAATTGGATATTCCTTTAGGCAGAGCCGTTAATTGGTTATTTGAAAGATCTAGGATTCTGAGATTTCTCAATTTGCCAATTTCATCAGGCACCGTTGTTATAGCGTTGTCAGCAAGATTTAGCGTCACAAGATTTTCGAGTTCGGCTATTCTTTTGGATAGCGTTTGAATCCAAACTCCAGGCATCTCGACAACGTGAATATCGGGAGAAACACGTTTTAGGTCACCAGGAAAGGTAAAGTTTCCTTCGCCAGACAACCCAAATTGCGTATGTTCGTGTTTGACCAAATGAACGCGACCGGAGATACTTTCTATTGTTTGCATGTTAGCAAGCAGTTTTTCATACTCTATTCCATTTTTTGGTGCTCCAATCTTGATTGTGCGCATACAGGTTTTTACTGTTTCAGGGGTAAGTGTGTAGCTTAGAAAGCTGCCGAGAGCACCTGCGATAGTTTCATCAATTTCTGAGATATTTTGTTTTTCTTCTAAATCATTACTTTTAAGATCTGCATAAGTGTTGACAAACTGTCGGACGCCTTGTTTCCAGTCGGTTATAGGCTCTTCCGGGGCACCGAACGCTGCAGGATAACGCGCTGCCATTTCAATAAACGCTTTTTGCTGTGCTACAGTTGTTTTCTTGGCAAGACTGCTGATTGCTTCTTCAGCTGTTTGTCTTCCTTCGCCAGCTTCAGTTAGAGAGCCAGCAAACACGCGATAGATTGCCTCGTCAGCGACCTTTTGAACCGTTTTTTCTAAAGAACTATCGGTGGTTAATGACTTAATATTCATTTTTCTAACTGTTTGGATGAAGGCGGTTGCGGCCTTTCTCCAGTTGGTGAAATCTGTTTCTGAGTGGCCAAAAACAATGGGGTATTTTTGGGCTAGATCGGCTAGCTTTTGTTTGGTGTCATCGCTAGTCGAAGTTTCGATTTTCTTAAGATAGTGGTCAACTGTAGCCAAAGGCATAGTAGCTTTTACCAGCATTTTATTGAGGTGCTCTACTGACATGATTCAATCCTATTTGTTGTGAATTTTTATATTCAGTTTTGTTGCAAAAGTAGTTGCGAAGAGGTACTTCTCGGCTTTATCTAAGACTTGAAAACCTGTAATTTTGTTTATGCAAAAAAACACGGAATTACCAATTGATTAACCTGTGAAAACGAAGTGCTTCGTCTGCAGCTCGAAACAATATAACAAATCTCTTACAATCGCGGAAGTATAATATTTTTTTTCGATGATAGTATCGATCAGGGGAATTCAAAAGAACGTTCTGGTAATCGCGGGTTTCGAAGCATGTGATGCTGATATTTCCTCGCGAGAATGCCGAAAATCATCGGACCACTCCTCTTTCGAAGTATTTTAGCTATGAACTCGTCGTTTGATTCGCTGATTGACTTTTCCGCATTGCATTTGTCAGGCATGACATATTTAGGAGTGCTCAATCATGGAAGAGATATACAATCAACGAGTTGAATGGTTCTACGCTAATGACCTTATTGAATCACTTCTGCTGCGTAGCTGTGGAGGCCTTGTTTGATGATGTCGGTCATCTCCATCTTGGAAGGGCAGACGAAGGTCGACAGAGCGAAATCTTCGGGAGCGACTTCGAGGAGGCCGAGCTCTTCGGCGAGATCATAGTCTTCCGCCATGACTGCTTTGACAAGCTGCATGGTAGGGATATTCATTGGCATCACTTTTATGTACATGGCGGGGTCGATGAAAGGGCGGTGCTCACCGTGTTTGGTTGTGGTGAAGTTGTAGTCCTTCTTCGACGGGTCGATATGTCCGGAAAAGTAAGCTCTGCTGTAGGAAAATTTGTTGACCCCCAGACGCATAAAAGCCAGAAGTTCGCGTGTGGTGTTTTCTTCGATGGCGGTGAAACTGTAGTGTTTGACGCCGAGGAAGTCTTCCATACTGACTTTTGATCCCATAAGCGGGTCGCCGGAGATCAGGCGGATGTCGCCTTTCGGCAAGCGTCCGGCAACGAGAGCGGCGATCGGCATGCCTTCACGCACGCGGAAGTATCCTGTTTGTCCTTCGATGATTGCAGGACCGGCGATGCTGATCACTCTTTCGGTGTAATAGCGGCCATTGTTGAGCAATTCACCGATGCAGATGACATCATGGACATCAAGGGTCCAGACGACATCTTCGACGGAGGTGATCGGATCGATATTGTGGATGTGGAGCGAGTGAGTTCCTGCAGGATGCGGACCGGAAACGGTGTGCTTTTGTACGCCGGCGGCGTTGGTGAACGCAGAGCAATTGCTTTCTTTTCCATAGACGAGGTGAACGGGGCCGTCGGTCAGCTTTGTTAGAGCGGCAAGTCCTGTTGCGAATGCTTCTTCATGTTCTTTGACCTGCATTTCCGCTGGTGGAGTGAAGGGGGTGGTTTCGATCGCTTTGACGAAGATGCTGCGCGGCGTCTTGTGCGGCTGTGCGAGGATGTTGAAAGGGCGCTGGCGGATTTTGATGAAGAGTCCGCCTTCCATGAGGCGGTCGATGATCTGCTGCCGTGTTGCCTGCTCTGGCTTGAGCGGAGGGAACTGGACAGCTTCTTCCTGTGGGGCGACATCAATAACGATGTCGAGGATCCGTCTTTTCAGACCGCGGCGTACATCTTTGACCGTTCCCGCTGCCGGTGCGACGAAATAGCGGCCCGGGCAGCCTTTGTCTTCGGCGATAGGCTCACCAATTTTGACGGTGTCGCCGACTTTCTTCAGGAGTTTGAGACGTAATTCTTCGAAAGGCCAGAGGTTCAGAGATATCTGTTTTGCCCGCACCTGCTGCTCCGGCTGTCCAGATGGCGCTAGACTTTGCACGTTGCCGGATGGCTTACCTTTGATCGGAATATTCAGTCCTTTTTTAACCTTGATATCCACCTTGCTGTCCCCTTGCTGATCCAGACTTTCAAATTAGTCGATGGACGAGTTTACCGCAAGATTGGTTATTGCAATAAGCGGGTTGCGAGTGTTAATCTTCCGTCTTGCTGTTTTGCTGTAGTGTAGGAGTACATGTTACGCAGGATAATCTTTATTGGTATGCTTATGGCAACATCGGTCTTTGGAAATGTTTCGACAGTACATCATCATGAGTTGGCGTCTTCTGAAGGCGATCACTATGAGTGGGCGCAGGCTGTTGGTGGCGGCTTCGATGAGTTGCTGATTAGTTGGAATGCGCAGCGCCCTGAACAGGGAGCTTTTCAACTCTATGTTTCTTTGCAGGTCGACGGTGTGTGGTCGCCATGGGCTTTCTATGCGCTATGGGGCAGCAACAATCAGTTCACGACGCAGCAGGAGGTGCAGGAGTTTCCCATGCGCGTTTATCAAGACTGCGTGTCGGTACTTGAAGGAAAGCGGGCATCGGCATTTCGCGTGTTGGTCTTGAGTGTTGATGGTGCTCCCTTGGGACGGTTTCGTGCGTTGCATGTGACAACAACGGACAAAAGCATGAGGGGTCCTCCGAAGAAGAAAAGTTGGAAGGCGGTATCCCTGCCGGTTTCGGGACTGTCGCAGATGACGCAACCTGATGAAGTTAAAGAGCGTCTATGCTCGCCAACGTCGACGTTGTCCGTTGTGAGGTATTTGTCGGGGGCAAGGGATATGAGCATTTTGCAGTTCGCCGACAAGGTTCACGATCATTATTTTCTGATCTACGGCAACTGGATTTTGAATGTTGCGCAGGCGTATATGGAGCTGGGCGATCCCTGGCGCTGCTGGGTGTCGTATCTTGACGACTTCGATGCCATTCACCGTCGTTTAGAGACGGGCATTCCTGTGGTCGTCAGCGTTCGCGGCCCTCTTCCTGGCAGTGCCGAACCATATTCCAAAGGACATCTTCTTGTTGTTACCGGTTACGATCCTGCGAATAGCGAAGTTCTTTGCATGGATCCTGCATTTCCTGTAGATGATGCCGCCCATGTCCGCTATCGGTATGAAGATTTCATGGAAGCGTGGGCGCGGCGGAATCATATTGCCTATTTGTTTGAGCGGTCCGAGGAGTTATGATGCTGTATTTTACGTTAACAGTGGCCATTTCTTCCGATGATGCTTGGGAGCAATTGAGCAATGCCGGCGTTACTCCTCTTTTCAGTGAAGAAGAAGAGGAGTCTATTAATATCGTCGTTGCTGTCGAAAGGCCTGTGGAGTGGAAGGGGCGCTTTCCTTTTGTTATTGCTGTTGCGCCTTTTGAGTCGATGGAAATTGATTGGGAGGAGGAATGGAAGAGGCATTGTTCCCTTTACCGTGATGATGGTTTTGTGCATGTCGACCTTGGTAATTATGGCAGTCAAGGTGAAGTGTTGTTGAGGCCTGGACCCGGTTTTGGCGATATGACGCATCCGACGACACGACTGGTATTGAAGATGATGGCATCAAGTGTTCCGGGCCGTTATGTTGTGGATATCGGCTCAGGCAGCGGTATTCTGTCATTGGCGGCGATCGCGATGGGCGCTAAAAGTGTTGTTGGTGTTGAAATCAACGATGAGGCGATCGTTCATGCCTATGAGAATGCCAAAGTCAATGGCATGGAAGGGAAGGTACGCTTTTGTCTGCCTGAGGCATTTTCGGTTGAAGGAGTTGATGATGTTGTCGTACTGATGAATATGATCATGAGTGAGCAGGAAGTTGCTTGGGAGAATTTGGACCAGTTGCACGCCATTCCTGGCGAATGTTTGGTGTCGGGTATCATTGAAGAGGGTAAAGAAGAGTATTTGGCTCTTGCAAGCCGGTGGGGATGGACGTTGGTCGACACCATTCATCATGGCGATTGGATCGGTATGCGCTTCGTCCGCCGATAGCTGACTATTCGGTGCTGCACGTTCCTTTATCTTTTCCACATGGACAGCATCCTTCTTTCTTATTGCCGTAGTCGGTGATATAGAATCCCGTTCCTTTGAATGTCAGACCGATGCCGCCGCCAGGTCCACGCTGGAGGGTTTCCTTTCCGCATTGCGGACATTTCTTTAGAGGTGCATCGGTGATTTTTTGAAACGCTTCGGTTTCCTCTTGGCAGTTTGTGCAGTGATAAGCGTATGTTGGCATTGTTATTTCCTCCATGTAGATAGGGAAGCGCATGCGCGCTTCCCTTGGCAGCGGGATTACATCATCCCCATACCACCCATTCCGGGCATACCACCCATGCCCATTCCGCCCATTCCGCCCATTCCGCCCATGCCAGCCATATCAGGCATAGCATCGGATTTTGGCTTAGGCTTGTCGGTGATCATTGCTGCTGTTGTTAGCAGAAGACCCGATACCGAACCTGCGTTTTTAAGGGCGCTTTTGGTTACGAGAACGGGGTCGATGACGCCTTCTTTCATTAAATCGCCGAAAGAATCGGTGAGTCCGTTGTAGCCGAACGCGCCTTTGTTCTCGTAGATCTTCTCAGCGATCAAGTTGCCTTCTTTACCGCAGTTGTTAGCGATCGCTGTTGCTGGTGCGAATGCTGCCTTTCTCACTGCTGCGACGCCGATTTTTTCTTCATCGTCGACAGTTAGCTTATCGAGGCAGTCAACGCAGCGCAACAGGGCAACGCCGCCGCCGGGGACGATACCCTCAGTGACAGCAGCGCGTGTTGCGTGCAGGGCGTCTTCGACGCGTGCTTTTTTCTCTTTGAGTTCCGTTTCTGTCGCAGCGCCGACATTAACGACGGCGACGCCGCCGACGAGTTTTGCTAAACGCTCTTCGAGCTGTTCTCTTTCGTAGTCGGAAGAGGCGTTAGCGATCTCCGCTTTCACTTGTTCTGCACGTTCTTGCACCGCTTGATGTTTGCCGGCGCCGTCGATGATGGTCGTGTCTTCCTTCGTGATTTTAATTGTTTTTGCATGACCTAGGACGGATGTATCGACTTCGTCAAGCTTCATTCCCACCTCTTCGCTGACGACAGTGCCGCCGGTGAGGATGGCGATATCTTGCAGTGTCGCTTTGCGGCGGTCGCCGAAGCCGGGGGCTTTCACAGCACAGACAGGAAGGCCTGCTTTGATCTTGTTGACAACGAGGGTTGCCAGCGCTTCGCTGTCGACATCTTCAGCGATGATCAGCAGCGGGCGAGATCCATTTTCCATCGCTTTTTCCAGGATCGGCACCAGTTCTTTTGCTGATGAGATCTTTTTGTCCGTGATCAGGATTGCAGCGTTCTCGAACTCTGTGCTCATCCCTTCTGCATTGGTGATGAAGTAAGGAGAAAGATAGCCTTTATCGAACTGCATCCCTTCGACAACGTCTAGGGTTGTTTCGATACCTTTTGCTTCTGAAACAGAGATAATGCCGTCTTTGCCGACCTTTTCCATCGCTTCGGCGATGATGGCGCCGATCTCTTTGTCGTTGTTAGCGGAGATCGTTGCGATCTGCTTGACCTCTTCGTTGCTTTTAATCGGTTTTGCTAGAGCGCTTAGTTCTTTGCATAGCGCATCGACTGCTTTGTCGATGCCGCGTTTCAGCGACATCGGATTGATGCCGGCTGATACGCTTTTTGCCCCTGCGGTGAAGATCGCTTCCGCCAGGACTATCGCTGTTGTTGTTCCGTCACCGGCAACGTCGGAAGTCTTGGAGGCAACTTCTTTAACAAGCTGGGCGCCCATATTTTCAAATTTATCTTTCAGGGCGACCTCTTTGGCGACGGTGACACCGTCCTTTGTTGAGGTTGGAGTGCCGAAGCCGCTGTCGATGACGACGTTGCGGCCTTTAGGACCAAGGGTCACTTTGACGGCGCGCGCCAAAGTTTTCAGTCCCTTCATGATCTGTTTCAACGCATCTTCGCGGAATTTTAACATTTTTGCCATGGGATCGCTCCTTATGATGTGGATTTGCTTAGGACACCGAGGATCTCGTCTTCGGACATGATGAGCAGTTCTTCGTCATCGGAGCCGCTTTTGACTTCGGTGCCGGAGTAGGCGCTGAAGAGGACCTGGTCGCCGACTTTGACGTTCATCGCTTCGGTTTCGCCGTTGTCGTTGATTTTTCCGGGGCCGACGGCGACGACGGTACCTTCTTTAGGCTTTTCTTGTGCGGAGTCGGGAAGGAGGATGCCTCCTTTGGACTGGGCAACAGTTTTTCTTTTAATGAGAACGCGGTTACCAAGTGGTTTGATCTTTGTCATGGTGTGTATACTCCTCTTTATGGCTAGTAGAGAAGATTGATTCTAGGGTTGTAAGTCATTTCTGTCAAGGCTATAGAGGGTAAAATTAGCAATCTCAGAAAAGGAGTGCTAGGGTGAGAGGTATCTTTTTTGTATGATTTGTTTTTAACGTTTATAATTAATTGGTTTTTAGGTATTATGTCTTTTTATATTAACAGTATTTACAAGGTTTATCCTATGACTTCAGAAGTAAACAAAATACCATTATTTAATGAAAATCATTTCTCTGATAGTATTTGGATTCATGCAACACAACAACAGCGAGAAGATCTAAAACAGCGTGAAGAGCGTACGGCAGCGGCTGACGCTCTTTGCAGTCTATTTTACCGATCTCCTTTACGGGCAGAGGAAAACTTATCGCCTATAACAACGATTTTTAATGCAAACAATGGTAAGGCTGTTAAGGTAACGGTTGTCGAAAAAGACGGGTGGCTTCATCCCAAAACTCCTTTTCAGCGTGAAGCGTATAAGGTTTCTATGATGAGTAGGGAGTTATTGCGTCAGATCATTCAGAACTGCGGGCCAAATGTTTGTTACCGAGGAGAAATCAACGGTTGTTATGTTGAGGTGGATATAAAGGATGGACAATTGTTTGGTAGCGAGATCATCACAAGATCACAAGATGGAAGCGAGAAAACAGTTATCGGATGGGTTCGAGGTGAACCTGTATTTATCCAGCAACATATCCATCGTGGATCTAATAATCAGTGCAAGACGACCTTTGAGGATGGCAAAACATCCATTCCTGTTGCTGAAACATGTCATTCAATCTAATTCGGTGAGCTGTCTGTCATAGGACAGCTCTTCCTGATGGAAGGCGGTGGTCGCCGTTTCCAGCTGTTCAAAGAGAGCATCGATCGACGTTTTGATTTCCGTTAGCCGTGCGGATTGATTCGCGATGCTAGCGCCATCGTTGTCATGAGAGGCGACGATCAGTGCTTTTTCAGTGATTTGCTGCTCGTTTTCCAGTTTTGTGATCTTTTGCTCGAGCGTACGGATCTCCTCTTTGAGAGGCTTCAGGGCGCGGTTTTTTGTTTGGATGATCTCTGCGCGCTGCTGTTTACGCTCTTTTCCCAGATTTTTTCTTTTCTTTGATGCTCCTGTTTCTTCCCATCCGCCCCGATCGAGGAAATCGACATAGTCGCCTTCGATTACCTGTTGTCCATCGGCGCGGCAGACGACAACTTTTGTTAGATCAAGCTCTTGCAGCAACTTTTCACTGTGGGTGACAATAACCACGGCTCCGGGAAATTCATTGATTGCCGTGATCAGCGATTCGATTGACTCCATGTCGAGGTGATGTGTCGGTTCATCGAGGAAGAGCAGGTTGCATGGCTGTGCGAGGATCTTTGCCAGGAGGACGCGGCTGCGTTCGCCTCCCGACAGTACCGAGATTGTTTTTTTTGCTTTGTCGCCGGGAAACATCATAACGCCGCAAAGTTGCCGCGCCTGACTGGTTGTCAAGTCGGGACGTGTGGATGCCACCTCTTCTTCGATGGTCCGTCCTGTATGAAGCCGGTTGATGTTGGTCTGTCCGAAATATCCCAATGCTAGATTTGGGGAATTTTTGATATGTCCGCTGTGTGGAACGATCTCTCCAGCGAGCAGGTTGAGCAGCGTCGACTTGCCGCGGCCATTTTTTCCGATGATGGCGATGCGGTCGTCTCTTTCGATTTGGAGGGAGACGCTGTCGATCAATGGTGTCTCCTCGTTGTAGCTGAATGTAATGTTGTGGCCGCCAAGGAGTTTCTTTCCGGGAAATGGCGCTGGTGTGAAGGTGAAGTCGAGGTCATGGATCTGCGCTAGTTGCTCGAGGGTGGGCATCTTGGTGATCGCTTTCGCCCGTGACTGTGCCTGTTTAGCCTTGGTTGCTTTGGCGCCGAAGCGGCGGATGTAGCTTTCCATTTGTTCACGTTTCTTATCTAGCTTGAGGCGCGTTTTTTCGTGTACCTGCTCTTCGAGGAGGATTTGGCTGAAGAGCGTCTCCGTGTCCCCTTGCATTTTGCGCACCTTGTTACGGTGGATTCCGAGGGTGTGAGTGGTGACGCTGTCCATGAAGGCGCGGTCGTGTGTGATAAGGATAAACTCTTTTCTCCAGTTTTTCAGGAAGTCGCGGAGCCAGCGGATTGAGACGATGTCGAGGTAGTTGGTCGGTTCGTCAAGCAGAAGGCAATCAGGGTCTGACACGAGCACTTTGGCAAGGTGCAGGCGCAGGTGGTAGCCGCCCGAGAGGTCTTTTGGCGGGCGGTCCATGTCTGCTTTGGTGAAGCCTAAGCCGAATAGGATTGTTTCGACGAGGTAGAGGTGATCTTCATACCCTTTGGGGAGACCGAGGGCGGCTTCTTCGATGATGGTCTCTTTGCTGAAGGAGATATGTTGCTGGAGGTAGCCGAGGCGGTAGTCTTTGGGGATCGCGATGGTGCCTGCGTCCTCGGATTCTTCGCCGATGAGCATACGCAGTAGCGTGGACTTCCCGGAACCATTGCGTCCTATGAGACCGCACCTTTCCCCTTTACCCACGATGAAGGAGACTCTATCGAGGATCGTTTCGCCCGCAAAAGCTTTTGTTATCGAGTCAAATTGTATCATAACGTTCGAGAGTATAACATCTGCTGTTAAAATACAATCTTGAATTGCGTGTATAAGTTATTTATAATATAATTTCAATGTTTAATTAATAAAAAAGGATTTTTTTAATGTCTTTTATTTCTAGTTGTAGATATCAACCTTATCGAAAAGATTTGAGTGAACTTCCGATCAATAATGTTTCAATAGAGGGTTCTTTAGGTACTACGAAGGTGGCCTACAAAAAGCCTGGTGGTCACTACTATGGCGAGGTGAATGAAAAAAGATCTCCTCATGGCTTAGGATATTATCAGGAAGAAATGCGCGTGGTTGAAGGATTATGGAAAAATGGCAAGCTTGACACGCAGGGAGAAGGTCTTCAGGAGACAGCGAATCATTTTTTTGCGGCGATGGAGGATCATTCTCGCGTAGCCTATGACGAAAAAAAGATCGGAGAGATAGGTGTAAGTGGAAAAAATGTGTTTGCTTTTCCTAAGAATTCAACAGTTAAACAGGTCGTATACACAAAGGATGGGGACGGTATTGTTGATGGTAATGAAGTCGTTTATTATCGCACAAGCAAGTTAGCGCGCATCACTTGGAGAAAAGGTGTTCCTATCCGTGTTAGTTCTGTCAGGTATAGCGGTAAAGAGTGGAAAATAGAAAGAGTTAGCAACCCTTTTGCTTCCGTACCCGATTCTGAAGATATAGAAGCTCAAGATCTTTTCGATATCTATTTAAAAAAATCTTATCTTGCTAGTTCCGGGTCAAAAATATTTAATCTGATTGGTGAAGTTGACCTTTCCAAGCCGATTGATATTTGTCTGAATTCTAATTTTATTTTGAAAGGGTCGTTTCTTGAAGGAAAGTTCAGTGGAAAAGAGATCATTGTTCAAGAAAATGGAAGATTGGAATTCAGATGGTCCAAGGGTGTTCCTTTTAGCATTACTCGGGCTCCAATAGTCCCTGCGTCCATTGGAAGACAGTAAGGGCGGCACGGAAGCTCCAAAGAGCTTCGACATGCGTCGCTTCGGCTCGTGCCAGCGCTGTTTGTGCATCGAGTAAGTCGGTGATCGTTCCGGCCCCGGCCTGGTAGCGTTCTTCGGCAAGTCTGTTGCTTTCGCTTGCATCTTCCACCTGTGCGACGGAAGTGAGGATCATTTCGTACGCTTCGTTTAGTGTGGAGTATGCTTTCCATACCTCTTGCTGCACGTTCAGCGTTAAGGAATCATAATGCGCCTGAATGCGGCAGTATTCTGCTTTGACACGGCGTAGGCTATGGTCTAGGCCGTAGCCTGTAAAGATTGGCATGCTGACAGAGACTCCGACGACCCATTCGTCATCGCCGGGAAAGAAGTCGGAGTCGCGCTTGCCATAGACGCCTTCAGCTTCCATGCGTGGTCCGAACTGGCTTCCCGCTTCTTTAATCTTATAGCGTAGAGCGCACAGCTGTTTTTCTAGCGCGCGGATCTCAGGACGTATTTTGGTGGCATTTTTTTGCGCTTTTTTTAAGCTGATCGTTTCCGGTGAGAAATAGTCGGGCGATTCCGCCAGGATCGATAGTTCCGTATCGGGTGGCAGGCCCATCGATGTGCTTAGATTGCCTTGCGAGATGCGTACAAGGTTGTTAGCGTGAACGAGTTCCTGCTTTGCTTCAGCGGCGTTGACCTGTGCGCGGTAGACATCGGCAAGGGGCACTGCTCCGACTTCTTTTCTCTCTTCAGCAATTTTACGATGCTTTTCTGTACGTTCCAAATTAGATTTCGCAACTTGTTGCAATTCATGATGACTGATTAGATTATAGTAAGCTAAGGAGACATTGAGGAGAATCTGTTGGCGGATTCTTTCTGCTTCTTCGCACGCCTGTCCTTGTTCTGCCAGTGCTGACATCAGCCGTGCGTTGCGTTCACCGCAGTCGTAGATGGTGTAGCGTGACGACAAGGTGATACCGTAGTCATTTGTTGGGCCGATATACTCAGGATTGATTTCATAGGGGCTGATCAGGCCGGCAAGTGCGGGAGGTACGTTGAACTTGAGAAAGTTGTGTATCTGCCAGCGTGTGTAATGCGCATCGAGCTTCAGATTGGGGTAGTATGGCGCGCGTGCAACGCCGACGCCTTCGTATGCCGCTTTAATGCCGTAAGTTGCTGCGCGCGATAGCGGGTTGCTATCGATAGCGATCATTTGGCACTGTTTCAGATCAAGCGAATCGGCGCCCAGTGTGGAGGTAAACAGTAGTAGTAAAAGAAGTAATCGTTTCATGTTAGCGTTTTATGGAATCGTCGTGTTGCCAGTCCTATAGTGAACAGTCCCATCATAGCCAGAACGATCATTTGTGGCCAAAGAATCTCTAGTCCGACGCCTTTTAAGAAGACGCTGCGGATGATGGTGACGAAGTAGCGCAACGGGTTGAGGTAGGTGATCCACTGGATAGCTTCGGGCATGTTGGCGATGGGGAATAGGAATCCGGACAGCAGCACCATAGGAAAATAAAAGAAGAACGTTCCCATTAGCGCTTGTTGCTGTGTGTAGCTGATGCTGGAGATGAAGAACCCTACACCTAGAATAGTCAGGAGATAGCAGCCGACAGCGATGAACATCACCAGCAGGCTGCCACGGATCGGAACTTCGAACCAGAACGCTGCTACCGTCATGATGGCGATGACGTCGAAGATGGCTATCAGCGAGAACGGCACGCTTTTGCCGAGGATGAACTCGATTTTTTTTATTGGAGTTACAAGAATTTGTTCCATGGTGCCGATCTCTTTCTCTCTAACGATCGACATGCTGGTCATGGTCAGGGTGACTAGCGTGAGGATTGTGGAGATGATTCCCGGGATGAAGTAGTTGCGGCTTTCCAGTTCCTCATTGAACCAGGCGCGGCTGTCTACTTGGATGGCGATATTATCTTTTAGCGGGCCGTGCTGCTTGGAGAAGGTGTCGAGGACGATGTTTTGCGACAGGTGGGCAGTGATCTTTCCTACATAGTCCTGGATGATCCGTGCGCTGTTGCCGTCGGTGCCATCGATGATCACTTGCAACGGCGCCGGCGTGCCGGAGAGCAGGTCCCCTTGAAATCCCTGGTTCATTCTGATGATTGTCAGCACCTTGCCGCTGTCGAGGAGGTATTGTGCGTCTTTGTCGTTGTCGATGTGGTAGTCGATATTGAAATATCCGGACTGTCCGAAGGCGTCGGCTACTTCGCGGCTGGCCGGGCTGTTGTCGAGATCGTAAACGGCGGTGCGGATGTTGCGGACGTCCGTGGTCACGGCGTAGCCGAAGATCAGTGTTTGGAAGATCGGTACGACAAGGAGGATGCTGCGCATACGCGGATCGCGGAACAGCTGCAGGAACTCTTTGATCAGCATGTTTTTTATCCGTTCCAGCATGGGAGCCTCATGTCAGTTTCTTTTTAAATACGATATTTGCAGCTAAAGCCATTGTCAGTGCAAACAATAGCAGGAATATTCCTTCCGTATAGAGAATCGACAGGCCGACCCCTTTTAGATAGATCGCCCGCAAAAAGGTGATGAAGTAGCGTGCCGGAACGAAGTAGGTGATCGCTTGGATCGGTTCCGGCATGTTGTTGATGGCGCTGAGGAATCCTGAAAGGAGGAATGACGGCAGGAATGTCAGGACTGTCGCCAGCTGGCTTGCCAGAAGCTGGCTTTTGGTAACGATGCTGATCAGCATTCCCAGAGATAGGGCGCCGATGAGGAACAGCGTCGCCATGCCGACAAGCAGCAGATAGCTGCCGCGGAACGGCACTTCGAAGACGAACTTGCCGATCAAGACGATCAGGAGGACGTCGATCGCTCCCATAGCAAAGTAGGGAAGCATTTTTCCGAAGATCATTTCTGTTGATTTCATCGGTGTGGCGATCAGTTGTTCCATGGTACCCCGTTCCCATTCGCGTGCGACCGTCAGCGACGTCATCAGGGAGGCGATCACCATCATGATCACGCCGATCAGTCCCGGGATGATGTTGTTTTTTGATTCTTTATCGGGGTTGAACCAGACACGTGTGCGCAGGTCGATCGCCGGCTTTGGCGGCTCTTTTCCTTGGTGGCGCATCTCTTCGATAAACAGTTCTTTCGAGAATCCGTGGGCGACGGCATCGGCATAGCCTAGGGAGATCGTAGCGGTATTGGCGTCGCTGCCGTCGACGAGCAGTTGGATTTTTGCCGGCAGTCCCGAGTCGAGGCGGCTGGCGAAGTTTTCGGGGATGACCAAGGCTATTGACGCTTTACCCGTGTCGAGAGCGTGTTCGATCTCTTTGTAATTGTTAGCGTAGCCTCCTTTTATTGTGAAGTAGCGAGAGCCTACGAAGCGGCTGATCAGGTCGCGGCTTTCCGGTGTTTTGCTTTGGTCCCAGATCGTCATTGGCACATTGTCGACATCAAGAGTCAAGGCGTAGGCGAAAAGGACCAGGAGGAAGATCGGCGTGCCGATGGTGAGGAAGAGACTGCGCCAGTCCCTTTTGATTTGGATGCACTCTTTTCTTGCGATAGCGAGGAGACGGTGCATTTTCATCGTGCGCCTCCTTTGGTGTCGTGGGATTCGATCAGCGAAACAAAAACGTCTTCCATGTTGGGGGGGATTTGTAGGATCGAGGTGACGTTGTAATGCGGATTTTTGAGCAGTTGCTGGATCATGGGAATGGTTTTTTCTACGTTGCCGGTGACAACATGGAGGCCGCGGCCGAATAGCGCTACCTCTTTGATGTCGGGGATCTGCTTCAGCATGATCATCGCCCGTTCTGTCTGTTCGCAGAAAATCTCGAGGACGCCATCTTTCATGATCTCTGTTTTTAGGGTGTCGGGCGTGCCATGGGCGATCATGATCCCTCTGTAGATGAAGGCGATGTTGTCGACGTATTCGGCCTCGTCCATGTAGTGTGTAGTGACGAAGATCGTCACACCCTCGTCGGCAAGGTCATAGATCAGGTTCCAGAAGCGCCGCCTGTTGATCGGGTCGACGCCCGCTGTTGGTTCGTCGAGGAAGAGGATCGATGGTTTATGGAGAATCGCGCATCCTAGCGCCAGGCGCTGCTTCCATCCTCCGGAGAGGCTTTTTGTCATTGAGCTGCGGTGGTCGGTGAGTCCCGCCATTTCGATTACCCACTCTTTGCGTGACGCTTTGATTCCTTCCGGTACGCGGTAGATGCCGCTGTAGAAGTCGATGTTTTCTTCGACGGTCAGGTCTTCGTATAGTGAGAACTTTTGGCTCATGTAGCCGATTTCCGACTTGATCTTTTCCGCTTGCGTTTTGATATCTAGTCCTGCGACCGTGCCTGTGCCACTTGTTGGCTCCAGAAGGCCACAAAGCATACGTATCGTCGTTGATTTGCCGGCGCCGTTAGGGCCGAGGAAACCGTAGATGGTGCCTTTAGGGATGTCGAACGACACCTTATTGACCGCGATGAAGTTGCCGAAGCGCCGTTCCAGGTTATTGACAGAGACAGCATAAGTCTCAGAGGACTGCATCTGCCGCCTCCTCTTCGCTTTCGCGCATCAGCGACATGAATACATCTTCGAGTGTCGGTTCAGCAAGGATGATATGGTGTTCACGAATTTCGTTGCTGTCGAGAATTTGTTCTACTTTGGCGACAAGTATCTTAGGTTGTTCGGTGTAGAGGTAGACGTGGATTCTGTTGCCGAACAGTTTTACACAGTCGTTGCCGAGTGTGTTTTGCAGTGCTAACATTGCGCGACGCGGCTTTGCGCAGGAGATTTCGAGGACTTTACCGATCAAGTGTTGTTTTACCTCTTTTGGTGTTCCTTCGATGAGGAATTTCCCTTTATGTGCGAAGGCTACATGCCCGCATCGTTCCGCCTCTTCAAGGTATGCTGTTGTCAGGAAGATCGTTACCTCTTCGCGATGCAGATGGTAGAGGATACGCCAGAAGTCGCGGCGTGAGACAGGGTCCACGCCGTTTGTGGGTTCGTCGAGGAAGAGGATCTTGGGCGTATGGATCAGTGCGCAAGAAAGCGCAAGTTTCTGTTTCATCCCCCCTGATAGATTGCCGGCAAGGCGGTCGTGGAACTCTTGCAGTTGGCTGAAGTGGAGGAGTTCTTCGATTTTATCTTTTCGATTTTTTCCTCGGACACCATAGATATCGGCGAAGAACGCGATATTCTCAAGAACTGTCAGGTCTTCATAGAGACCGAATTTTTGGCTCATGTAGCCGATCTTTTCTTTTATCGCTTCCGCGTCTTTGGCGATGTTATATCCTGCGACCCATGCTTCTCCTGCTGAAGGGGATAGGATTCCAGTGAGCATGCGTGTCAGCGTTGTTTTTCCTGCACCATCGGGACCTACGAGGCCGAAGATTTCACCCTCTTCAACTGAGAAGGTCAGGTTGTCGATTGCGGTGACATTGCCAAAGGCTTTGGTCAGATGTTGCGTTTCGATTATCTGCATTGTTATTTTTCATCATTGAGGTCGATCACGCCATCGACAGGCATCCCCGGTTTCAGTTCTTGATTGGGGTTGTTGATTGACACTTTAATCCGGTAGACAAGCTTTACCCGCTCTTGTTCCGTCTGAACATTTTTCGGCGTGAATTCCGCTTCTGGTGAGATGAACGTAATGGTGCCGTCATAGATTTTCTCAGGGTAGGAGTCGGAAGTAACGTCGACATGTTGGCCTAGGCGGACTTTGCCTAGGTCGCGCTCGTTGATATAACCACGCATCCACACATCATTCAGATTACCGATGGTCACGATCGGTGTTCCTGGAGCGACGAACTCCCCTTGCTGGATATTTTCAGAGAGGACATATCCAGTGATTGGTGATGTGAGGTTGGCATTGCTCAATTTTGTTTGTGCGAGGCCAAGCCCTTGTTTAGCTTTTTCTAGCTGTGCGCGTGCCTGGTCTATTTTTTCTTTGCGGATGCCGCGCTGAAGAAGCGCCAGTTGTTCTTTTGCTCCTGTTTGTTTTGCTTTGGCAACTTCGTAGGCCGATTTGCTCATATCGAATTCACGAGAGGAGATCACTTCATTTTCGAAGAGTTTTTTTTGTCTTTCGTAATCAGCCAGATAGCGATTGAAATCTGCTTCCGCTTGTCGCACTTTGGCTTCCGCTTGAGCGATCTCTTCAGGGAGGTAGCCCACTTCCATTTCCTGCAGCTGCGCTTGAGCTGCCTGCACTTCCGCCTCATGGACGGCGACTTCCTGTGACAGTTCGCGGTGGTCGAGGTGGGCGACATTTTGCCCGATACCGACGAACTCCCCTTCGGAGACGAGCCGTTTGTCGACGCGTCCCGGGATTTTGAAGCTGACTTCTACTTCTGTGATCTCGATATTGCCCGAGATTTTAATTGTGTCATTGTTGTGAGAGACGTGGGGGCGAAAGAAAATTAAGGATAGCAGAGCGATCCCGCCGATGATCGGGAAAATCACATACTTTTTGCTCATAACAGTACCTCTAATCTTTTTAATACATAATAAATACTTATGTTTACAAGGGGAGCTTGATGCGACGTTGCCAATAATCGTCGCCGTAGTCGTACGTTAGTTGTGTGTTAGGGGGGATTTGCCTGTTGCTGATGAGGACAAGATGGAGGAGGCCGCGGTCATAAACGCCGAATGGTTCAAGGTTTGGCTCGTCGCTGTGGTTGATGAAACGTGTGATGTTGCCCTCGTTTTGCGCGTCGACGATGTAGTAGTTCAAAGACCAAAAACGAGTTGGATAATGAAAACAGTAAGCATTGAAATCGTGTGAGTTGCGTCTTGTCTGGCGTAGAAGGCCTGTGTATTCTCCGATGTATTCGCCCGGCTGGATTAGTTCTTGGGAATAGACGCCAAAGCCGATAACGCTGTCTATCCATTTGATCGTCAGTTTTTTCGTACGCCCTGATGCAATCATTTCGCTGTATTTTTGTCCTAGCTCCCGCTGTTCATGACCCGTGACCTTGTTTTTGATCATTAACGGACATTCCCTAATCACTTTCTTCAGCTCTTTATAGGAAGCGAAGCGCAGGTAGGGAGCGTAGTCGATGTTGAATTCCTGGTTGAAGTCGCTTTCGCTAAGCTCTTTAGTATGTGCAGCATCGGGAAGTTGCACCGTTATGGAATGCGGTGGGGCTTTGTCGAGGAGGGTGATGGATTCTTTGCGGTCAAGGAAGTGGGCAATCTCTAAGGCGGTGAACCCCAAAGCATTGACTTTCAGGAACTCGGCAGGTTGCTGCGCAAGTTCCTTTACTCTGTCGATGTCATTGTCGATCACCGCCTGATGCAGAGGCGGTTCCTTTGTGTAGCAGTTTCCAAACATACTTTTAGTGTATGTAAGGAGTCTTATTTATTGTTCAAGAGTGATCTTGCTTCTTCGTTGCTCATGATTTTGCCGAATTCTGCATATTGCAAGTCTGTCAGGACCGGATCGAATGCTGCCACTTGCGCATCGGTGTAGCCGTAGCGCATGCCGATGCAAGGAATGCCCAGCTGCGCGCACATATCGTGCACGGGAACGATATGCGAATGTTTGTCGTTGATGAAGATCACGGCTTTCGGTGTGTAGTGAGCGCGATCGAGGAACTTGGCAAATGCTGTTCCTTTGTGGGTGCCTGAGGTGAAGAGGATTCCTTCACGGAAGAGGACGCCGCGGGTGTTCATGAAGTGGAATTCGTCGTGTGTCGGCGCTGTTTTTTCCAGGTTGATCCCCAGAGAGTCCAGTTGGAGGATGGTGCGTGTGCTGAGACCCAGACCTCGTGATGTCAGCCCCATGACTGTGTAGCCTTCATTTTGCAGGTCGTTGACCAGTTTGGCAGCGCCCGGTTCCGCTTCGAGGACTTTGGTGATGCTTTGCACTGACATCCATTCTCCTAATGCTTTTTCCAAAGCAGCTCTATTTTCCATTCCTTGGTCGATGTAATGGTAGATACGATGGTGGAACCATTGGTCGGTTCCGAGATCTTGTGCCGGTACCATTAAGGTGTTGTCGATGTCGAAGATGACCAGTGTTTCCGGTGTTAGAAATTCGCGCACCTCTTCCAGATGCATCGTTTCGATGATCTGCGCCTGAAGTGATGAGACCGCAAGAAAGATGGCAAAAAGTAGTCTTTTCATGATTTTCTCCTGGTTGAAAAGGAGAGATCATCGACTAAAACAGCCCATTATTTCAAGCAAGAAATGTTGAAAATCATGAATGGTTTCATTATGGTATCCCCTTTTCACGATGGGTTTATGAATTCTTGTACTATTCTATCAACGTATGTGCACCAGCCGACAGAGACTTATTTCGACGAGGTATTTCGGTCTACTTCCAGCGTCCTTCCCGATGAACTATTGCAGAAGATTTTTGAGCTGTTCACGCTTGACGATCTTGCTTCGGCATCATTGACATGCCGGCGTTGGGCGGCTATCGCACAGGATGAGAAACTTTGGAACTTGCGAAGGTTTATTCCCGATCTAAAGCAGTTTACTCTTGAAGATTGGAAAATTCATTTTGGCTTGTCTATTGAAGATCAATGCTCATTGACGCGAGGCGAGAAAAGGCAGTTATTGAGTTTTCTCCAGGTAGTGACAGCGCCGAAAGTTGTCGAGAGCGATGCAGGCGTTATGGTGTTGACGATGCCGAAGGGGTATTGCTTGGAACAATTGGAGCAATTGGCCTCTGCGAGCGGACATTCCTTGTCTTTGGCCTACAACGATATCGAGGATCAGCATAGAAAAAAGAATGTAGAGAAGACGCATACAGTGGTGATTACAAACAGGATCATTTCCGGGAGCCGTCTTAAGATGACCCATGAGCATCACAAGCTGCTGAGTCAGATTGGAAGCACTATTCCTGACATGCTGACAGCGACAGCACTGCTATTAGTCCAAAGAAAGTTGGAATGTTTTGATTGGAATGAAAAGGAGATCACATATACGCGCACTGGCGATACGATCGAGCAAAATGGTAATAAGGTATCCCTAGTCGTTGGCAATAGCCTTAAAGGCATTTTTGTCGGTTTTGGAGAGGCTTCAACAACAACAGTAGACGTATGTGGATGCTATAAGATTAATTAATGTGAGGAAAGATGACTTCAGAAATAACAGATAGTAGGTTGCACTTAAGCCAGGAAGGTTGCCTGGAGCCTAATCAAGGAAAGGTTTACATTTATAATGTAGGTGGAACAGCATTTACTTTTAGTGAAGAGACAGTTAGATCGATAGGCTCTATTTCGACGAACATTCTTGCTTCTATGTACAGTGGGGAGCATGGGGAAGGCGATCGATTTGTCGAGATAAACCCCGTGATTTTTCAAAAATGGTTTGAACCATATATTCGTCATGGAATTTTGCCGGATGAGTCATCAATTATAGATGGGCAAGAAAGACAGTTTATTCTTGTTGCAGCTGAAGCTTTAGGATTCACAGAAATACAAGAGCATTTGATAGGTTCGCAATGTCCTGAAACAGCTTTTTCCCCTGCTGAGTGGATTAAGTATTATGGCGAGGAAAAGCTTAAAGAGCTTGGAATTGACCTTTCTGATTCACCTTCAGTTCCCAGAGAGCTTTTAGAAGAGCTGGATAAGCCCTCACCATATTTTGATGGGAAAAAAGTTTCAGAAACCGCCAAGCTTTTCTTTATTCCAAAAGGTCTTACCTTAAACAACATGGGAGAGTTGGCGAAAAGCCCCATCGAAGGGAACAAAGTGGAAAAAGGCTATTGGTACATGTGCTCTTTAATTGAACAGAAACATGGAGATATCCCTGTTCAAAAATCGTATTGGGTCTTGATGACAACGGATGTAATTCCTGATAGCCGAGGAAAAAGAAGAGATGAACAGTTAGCACTTGCATCACGTGTTGAAGGCTATGATGCCCCAAATCTTTTGGAGGCGGTTGTTTGCAACTATGTTAATTACGTTGAGAGTGGAATGAGATTATTCGGTGTTGAGCCATGGACCTATACCTGCTGCAATGAAGAGCCTATTAATGTCTTGAAACTCATTGTTGGGGCCTTTGCCTCGGACGGCCTCGTCGTTAACAGCAACCGAGACATTGCTTACATCGGCATTGCGGGGGTGCGCCGGAAGTAAGAATTTTGGGACTTGGAAACTTGGCCCTTGGTTTGGATCTTGGCAGGGCCGGCAATGCCGACCCTGCCAAGCGGGTTAAATTTCAGGTATTTACCCAAATTTCTGGTATTTGAAGGTCTCTCAGGGGAGGCTTCCGCCTATCCCGCTAATTGTTCAGAAGAATTTTAAAATATTGTTCTTTTATTTTTTACATAATTAATAAAATTAATTTGATGAGGATTTTATGTATATTGTTAATCAGCGACATTCAATATTGTTATTAACAGCGCCTGTGCCTGTGAAAGCCCAGGAAAAAATGAGTTATGCCGGAAATGTGGTAGAAAAAGTTCAAAAGATCAGTGAGATTTTAAAGAAAAATCCTGAGCTGTATGAGGATTCAGAGATCGTGGGGCGAGTTTTAACACTTACAGAGAAATGCAAAGATCGAGAAGTTCAAAAATTCAGGAATGAACTGATCTTTGCTTCATGCTGCAAAGTAGATGACGGCATCGCACAGATAAAATTCCATGATATCCTCTCCGATTGTGAGAAGGCAAGAATCATTCGCTCTTGGCCGTCAAATTTAGGCCGGTATGATGTCGATAAAGGAACGTTGACCTTTACCGAAAAAGGCTTGGAAAATCTTGATGAAGAAATATTATGGGGCTTCATTGAAAAAAGAGAGATCAAAAAACTCGTCATACTGACAGAAAATAGAGGGTCAATTGCATACGAAGAGAGAGTCATTCAGCAGTTGATTAAAAAGAAGCCAGAGGCTGGTTCCTTAACGAAAAGAATTACCTTAAAATTTTCAGGGGGAGAGGAATTAGTCGAGACAAAAGCAAAGCTCCTTTTGTGTGGAGAATTCTTTGAAGGCGTATTAGGGCATGCTATGCGAGAAGTTCAGGAGAACGCAATTAATCTGACCGAGTCCGATGTGACTCTTAATGGATTTTATGGAATTCTTCAAATGGTTGAAGTTGGAGAAAAGGATCCGGATGTCCTGGAAGACTTATATAAACTTGCTTGTGATTTTCTTCAGTTTTCAAAAAAGAGCCTGCCTGAAGGAGCTTTTGGTCCCGCTAAGTGGATTAAGCATTATGGGGAGGAAAAGCTTAAAGAGCTTGAAATTGACCTTTCTGATTCACCTCCAGTTCCCAGAGAGCTTTTAGAAGAGCTGGATAAGCCCTCACCATATTTTGATGGGAAGAAAGTTTCAGAAACCACCAAGCTTTTCTTTGTTCCAAAGGGTCTTACCTTAAACAATATGGGAGAGCTGGCGAAAAGCCCCATTGAGGGGAACAAAGTTGAAGAAGGTTATAGCTATATATTGGATCGAATTAAGCAGCTGCATGGCGATATCACTGTTCAGGAATCGTATTGGGCCTTGATGACAACGGATGTGATTCCCGGCAACCGAGAGAAATCAAGAGAGGAACAGTTAGTCCTTGCATCAAGAGTTGAAGGCTATGATGCTCCAACTCTTTTGCAGGCGGCGGTTTGCAACTTTGTTGAATACGTTGGGAGTGGAAAGAGATTATTCGGTGATGAACCATGGACCTATACCTGCTGCAAGGAAGAACCTATTGCAGGCTGGAAACTCGTTGTTGGGGGCTTCGTCCCGGCCGGCCTCCTCGTCGACCGCGCCCTCGACTATGTTAGCGTCGGCGTTGCGGGGGTGCGCCGGCAGTAAGAACCTTGGGGCTTGGAAATTTGGACCTTGGATCTTGGCAGGGCCGGCATCACCGGCCCTGTTAAGCACGCTAAATTTCAGGTTTTTACCCAATAGGTATTTTTTATCGCTTGGGACAGAGCGTGCTGGTTAGCATGCGACAAGATGCCTAAATAGGATTGCAGGCGTTGATCGAAAGATTTTTGGTCCATCTTCCCTTTTAGATATATTTCATAGCCTTCTTTTAGTCTTTTTTTTCATCTTTTGCTTTGTGCGCGTTCTCAGTAAAGTATGGGTGAAAAAAAGGATATAGCCGACAAAATCAATCCCTTGGCTTAATTTTCTCAAAATGAATTTTAATGATGTGCGCTACCGTGCCCCTTGAACCGTCGGTATTCCGACACCAGCTCGAAAAGCAAAAACGAACTGTTTCAGGAGGGGCATCCGTAAACGCCCCTATATTACCAAAACGATATAATTTAATGATAAATTTGAATCTTTTTCAATAAATTATTTTTATAGAAAAAAATGCTTTAATTATCTAAAAATACAACCATTTACCTGTAAAATCAGGAGGAGATATGACCCCAATAGGAGCGGATGGTAGGCCGAACAAAGAGACCTACTCGGAGCCTAATCAAGGAAAGATTTGCGTTTATAATATTGGTGGAAAAAAATTTACATTTAGTCAAGAGACAATTAGCGCGATAGGTGCTGTTTCGATGAATGTTCTTACTCTTATGAATAGCGAGGAATATGGGGAAGGCGATCGATATGTCGAGGTAAACCCCAAGATTTTTCAAGAGTGGTTTGACCCATATATTCGTCATAGAATTTTGCCGGACGAGTCATCAATTAAAAATGAGCAACAAAGGCAGATTATTCTTGCGGCAGCTGAGGCGTTAGGATTCACAGAAATACAAGAGCATTTGATAGGTCCGCAATATCCCGAAACAGCTTTTTCCCCTGCTGAGTGGATCAAGCATTATGGGAAGGAAAAGCTTAAAGAGCTTGGAATTGACCTTTCTGATTCACCTCCAGTCCCCGTAGAGCTTTTAGAAGAGCTGGATAAGCCCTCACCATATTTTGATGAGAAGAAAGTTTCAGAAACCACCAAGCTTTTCTATGTTCCAAAGGGTCTTACCTTAAACACAATGGGAGAGCTGGCGAAAAGCCCCATTGAGGGAAACAAAGTCGAAAAAGGTTATCGCTTAATGTCGGGTCAAATTAAGCAGCCACATGGTGATGCCCTTGTTCAGAAATCGTATTGGGTCTTGATGACAACGGATGTAATTCCTGATAGCCGAGGAAAAATAAGAGATGAACAGTTAGCTCTTGCATCACGTGTTGAAGGCTATGATGCCCCAACTCTTCTGGAGGGGGCGGTTTGCAACTTTGTTGAATACGTTGGGAGCGGAAAGAGATTATTCGGTAATGAACCATTGACCTATACTTGTTGCAAGGAAGAGCCTATTAAAGGCTGGAAACTCGTTGTTGGGGGCTTCGCCCCGGCCGGCCTCGACGTCGTCAACTACTCCGGCAATGTTAACGTCGGTGTCGCGGGGGTGCGCCGGAAGTAAGAACCTTGGGGCTTGGAAACTTGGCTCTTGGTTTGGACCTTGGACCTTGGATCTTGGCAGGGCCGGCATCGCCGGCCCTGCCAAGCGCGCTAAACTTCAGCCTCTTACCCAATAGGCATTTTTTATCGCTTGGGACAATGTGTGCTGGTTAGCATGCGACAAGATACCTAAATAGGATTGCAGGCGTTGATCGAAAGATTTTTGGTCCATCTTCCCTTTTAGATATATTTCATAGCCTTCTTTTAGTCTTTTTTTCATCTTTTGCTTTGTGCGCGTTCTCAGTAAAGTATGGGTGAAAAAAAGGATATAGCCGACAAAATCAATCCCTTGGCTTAATTTTCTCAAAATGACTTTTAATGATGTGCGCTACCGTGCCCCTTGAACTGTCGGTATTCCGACACCAGCTCGAAAAGCAAAAACGAACTGTTTCAGGAGGGGCATCCGTAAACGCCCCTATATTACCGAAACGATATAATTTAATGATAAATTTGAATCTTTTTCAATAAGTTATTTTTATAGAAAAAAATGCTTTAATTATCTAAAAATACAACCATTTACCTGTAAAATCAGGAGGAGATATGACCCCAATAGGAGCGGATGGTAGGCCGAACAAAGAGACCTACTCGGAGCCTAATCAAGGAAAGATTTGCGTTTATAATATTGGTGGAAAAAAATTTACATTTAGTCAAGAGACAATTAGCGCGATAGGTGCTGTTTCGATGAATGTTCTTACTCTTATGAATAGCGAGGAATATGGGGAAGGCGATCGATATGTCGAGGTAAACCCCAAGGTTTTTCAAGAGTGGTTTGACCCATATATTCGTCATAGAATTTTGCCGGACGAGTCATCAATTAAAAATGAGCAACAAAGGCAGATTATTCTTGCGGCAGCTGAGGCGTTAGGATTCACAGAAATACAAGAGCATTTGATAGGTCCGCAATATCCCGAAACAGCTTTTTCCCCTGCTGAGTGGATCAAATTTTATGGAGAGGAAAAGCTTCAAAAATTTGGGATTGATCTTTCTGATTCACCTCCAGTTCCCAGAGAGCTTTTAGAAGAGCTGGGTAAGCCCTCACCATATTTTGATGGGAAAACAGTTTCAGAAACCACCAAGCTTTTCCTTATTCCAAAAGGCCTCACCTTAAACACAATGGGAGAGCTGGCGAAAAGCCCCATTGAGGGGAACAAAGTTGAAGAAGGTTATCGCTTGATGTGCCGTAAAGTTAATCGGGAAAAGGGAGATATTCTTGTTAAGGAATCGTATTGGGTCTTGATGACAACGGATGTGATTCCCGATAGTCGAGGGAAACCAACAGAGAGACAGTTTGTCCTTGCATCAAGGGCTGAAGGCTATGATGCCCCAACTTTACTGGAGGCGGTGGTTTGCAACTATGTTGAACACGTAGAGAGTGGAAAGAGATTATTCGGTAATGATCCATTGACCTTTACCATCTGCAAGGATGAGCTTATTGGTTGTAGCTGGGACCCCATTGTAGGAGGCTTCTGGCCGAATGGCCTTGACCTCTATGGCGGACGCTCCGACTACGATGACTATGGTTACGTCGGTGTCGCGGGGGTGCGCCGGAAGTAAGAACCTTGGGGCTTGGAAACTTGGCTCTTGGTTTGGATCTTGGATCTTGGCAGGGCCGGCATCGCCGGCCCTGCCAAACGGGCTAAATTTCAGCTTCTTACCCAAATTTCTGGCATTTGAAGGTCTCTCAGTGGAGGCTTCCACCCCTCCCGCCAATTGTTCAGAAGAATTTTAAAATATTGTTCTTTTATTTTTTTACGTAATTAATATAAAATAATAGAAATTAAAATTAATCCAATGAGAAATTTATGTCTATTTCTAATCAAAGATCTTCAATATGGTTATTAACAGCGCCTGTACCTGAGAAAGTTCAGGCAAAAATGAGTTATGCCGGAAATGTGGTAGAAAAGGTTAAAAAAATCAGTGAGATTTTAAAGAATAATCCTGAGTTATACGAGGATTCAGAGGTCGTGGGGCGAGTTTTAACGCTTACAGAGAACTGCAAAGATCGAGAAGTTCAAAAATTCAGGAATGAACTGATCTTTGCTTCATGCTGCAAAGTAGATGACGGCATCGCACAGATAAAATTCCATGATATCCTCTCCGATTGTGAGAAGGCAAGAATCATTCGCTCTTGCCCGTCAAATTTAGGCCGGTATGATGTCGATAAAGGAACGTTGACCTTTACCGAAAAAGGCTTGGAAAATCTTGATGAAGAAATATTATGGGGCTTCATTGAAAAAAGAGAGATCAAAAAACTCGTCATACTAGGAAATAGAGAGTCAATTGAATACGAAGAGAGAGTCATTCAGCAGTTGGTTAAAAAGAAGCCAGAGGCTGGTTCCTTAACGAAAAGAATTACCTTAAAATTTTCAGGGGGAGAGGAATTAGTCGAGACAAAAGCAAAGCTCCTTTTGTGCGCAGAGTTCTTTGAAGGAGTATTAGGGCATCCTATGCGAGAAGTTCAGGAGAATGCAATTAATCTGACCGAGTCCGATGTGACTCTTAATGGATTTTATGGAATTCTTCATATGGTTGAAACTGGAGAAAAGGATCCGGATGTCCTGGAAGACTTATATAAACTTGCTTGTGATTTTCTTCAGTTTTCAAAAAAGAGCCTGCCTGAAGGAGCTTTTGGTCCCGCTGAGTGGATCAAATTTTATGGGGAGGAAAAGCTTAAAGAGCTTGAAATTGACCTTTCTGATTCACCTCCAGTTCCCAAAGGGCTTTTAGAAGAGCTGGATAAGCCCTCACCATATTTTGATGGGAAAACAGTTTCAGAAACCACCAAGCTTTTCTTTGTTCCAAAGGGCCTTACCTTAAACAATATGGGAGAGCTGGCGAAAAGCCCCATTGAGGGGAACAAAGTTGAAGAAGGTTATCGCTATATGTCGGATCGAATTAAGCAGCTGCATGGCGATAACCCTGTTCAGGAATCGTATTGGGCCTTGATGACAACGGATGTGATTCCCAATAGCCGAAGCAAATTAAGAAATGATCAGTTAGCCCTTGCATCAAGGGTTGAAAACTATGATGCTCCAACTCTTTTGCAGGCGGCGGTTTGCAACTTTGTTGAATACGTTGGGAGTGGGAAGAGATTATTCGGTGATGAACCATGGACCTATACCTGCTGCAAGGAAGAACCTATTGCAGGCTGGAAACTCGTTGTTGGGGGCTTCGCCCCGGCCGGCCTCGTCGTCGGCAACGACAACGACAATGCTCGCGTCGGTGTCGCGGGGGTGCGCCGGAAGTAAGAACCTTGGGGCTTGGAAACTTGGCTCTTGGTTTGGAACTTGGACCTTGGACCTTGGATTTTGGCAGGGCCGGCATCGCCGGCCCTGCCAAGCGCGCTAAACTTCAGCCTCTTACCCAATAGGCATTTTTTATCGCTTGGGACAATGTGTGCTGGTTAGCATGCGACAAGATA
>JACKPN010000002.1 GCA_024233575.1 Chlamydiales bacterium | reverse complement strand
ATGAAGCTGTTTGTTTTTATGAACGGCATGGTTACGTCCCTGAAGGCGATTACTTCATCGAGGTCAACATTCGTCATCTCAAAATGAAAAAAGACTTGCCAACTTAGAGACAGTCTCTGAATTACTGAAAAGTCATCTTACGACAAATTTAACCTGAGAAAAACCATCTTTCGTCGGTCTAGTTTATCAACTATGTCACTCCTCAAGATTCTCTTTCCCTGGTAAAATTTGTTTCCTATCTGACATTTTTTTAAATCAGAGAATGTCTATAACTCAGTTAAAAATCGATTTTTACAACACAGTCCTTGATGAGAATGACCTTAGATTTTAATGACTTAAATGTTATCATTTCGCGTATTATTTAGTTGCATTAACAAAAGGAAAAACTATGAATTCTTTACCAACTATTTCAAGAAAAGATTCTATTGAGATAATTGCTCAATACGAAATTGAGCAGGCGATCAGTGTAAATATAGAGCACTTTGCTATACCTCTAATTGCTGGGGTTAGTATGGATGAACTTTCGCAAGAAGAATACGTAAAAATGGGGGGGAGTCGGTAACAAGCCTGAACCTCTAAGTAAAGAGGTTAAAAATGAAGTTTATAAAAGAATAGAAAATTTTATTCGACCGAAGATTTATGAGGAAACAGCCAAGGCGGTCCGCTCAGTTCTTAAAGACTCATTGAAGTCTTTTTCAGACAGTGAGCTTCAAGACAAAGCAAAGGCTTTGACTGAAAGAGTTGTTCAAGTTGAGCCAAGATGGAACACACTCTCATTTCTTTTTGAAAATCATTTATATTTATTTGAAGAATTGAAAGATAAAACAGACCTAAAAGTAGATCTTATTTCGCTTCATGACAAATTATGTCCTATTATGTGCAGTTATCGAGATTCAGGGGAATTATTTGTTAAAATTCATATGAATGAATTTTTTTAAGGGGGGGAGCGTTGTTGCAAAAATAGTTGCGGATGCGGTACTTCGTTTTTGCTGTCTGAGTCATTTTTGAACCTGTTTTTGGATTTTACAAAAACAAAATTACAGGTCTACAAGTCTTACATCAAGCTGTGAAGTGCCTCTCCGCAGCTATTTTTGCAACAACGCCGTTCCGAGATACTCTCGGATCTGGTAAAGTGGCGAATGCCTGTAATAGTGGCACATCAGCTGCAAGATAAATAGTCATGGTGCCCTTAAGGATATTTAAAGAACAACAAGAACACATTCAGAAGAAATTATTTGTCAATAGATTTTTCTTGCAATCGTCCAGTGTAATTGATAAGTTCTTTGTTAATTGCAAAAAAAACAAAGCATTTCGTATGACTGCAAGTTCAATGAGCATGGCCCTCATTCCATATACTCCACCAAAGTCTCCAGCGGAGTTCATAAGATCGGAAGTAGAAAGAGCATTAGCGAATGGCTCTATATCCATTGAACAAACAATCCCTCGTCCAATCCCTGCTACTTATCTCTCCTGGAAAGAAAGGACATCAGAAGTTAACCTTGCCATCACTAGAGCATTTCAAGCAATAGCTAGCAATACCAATAGTCAATGGGGCTTGTTTAATGGAAGTTATACGTATGGTATCGGTGGTATTAAAGAACATAAACTTATGAAAAAAATCATCCGAGAGGCACCTTCAGAAACTAAGGACTTTTACGCCTTGGATATCGGAGCCGGAAATTATCAATGGGGTAGAGGGCTTGCTGAATATCTAAATACAAAAAAAGACATTCCCAAAGACGTCATAATACATATCATCGGAATCCGTGGAGAGACGAATTTAGAAAAAGCTGTGACAGAGCTAGGACAATGCAGACTGTATGAGCTCGGTCAATTTCACATAGAGACACTCATTGACGAATTTGAAAAGCGAGGACTGCAATTGGCGAACAAGGTCGATGTAGTTGTTTCGAGATGGTGTTTTAGACATCTTGTAGACCCTGTTGGTACGTTCACACAAGCGTACGATCTACTTCGTCCTAAAACTGGGCATCTTCTGCTCGATGGATTTTTCTTTCTTCACGAAAATGAGACGATGCGCGACGAATCAATCGATTTTAATGAGAAAATGATTCGGCTATGTCTTGAGACGCGCGCGCCCTTTCTGACGCGCTATTATAACTCTACGCGTTCGCTAGACCACTTTGTAGTAATCAAAACGGATGAGCGTCAGTGTCATTTGCACAAACAGTATTTAGGCACGGAAAATCCAGGCTGGGGGTGGCAGATTGGATCAGAAACTGTCACTCGATTTAAGGAACTCGAAGGTAGTGATATAGAAGCTGCTCCACTGCTTTGGGAAGGTGAATATCGCGGTGATAAGGACATGTACGAGTGGCTGAGGCAAAATGGGTTACTGGATAATTCTAATTTAGTATGGGGGCCACTTCAAGACAAAGATACCGAAAAAAAAACACCCCCATTACATATCGCTATTGCAGCAGGAGATGAAGAGGCTATTGACCGATGTTTGAGAGAGAGATGTGATATCAATGAGTCCGATGATATCGGATTTACCCCATTGCACTTAGCAATTAAACACAATAATTATAGACTCTTTTCACTGCTGCTGGAAAAGGGGGCTCTGACAAAACTTTTTGCAAAAGGATATACGCCCATTCATTTAGCAATGCAGTACGATTTTAGCGGTCGTTTTATCACAGATTTCATCACAGCAGGTATTGATATCAATATAAAGCCAAATAGATTCCACTGGCCCCAATTAACGCCCTTAGATTGTGCTATTAAGCATAAAAATGTCAAGGCGATCGAGTTGTTGTTAGCAGCAAGAGTTATTGTTAATTATAGAAATTTTCAATCACTGGATAGTGATCCAACCTTTTCTTCAATACAACCCCTCCTACCGAAGAGATTAAACGAGTTAGAAGGGTTTGATACTATAATGCATCATATTCAAAAAAGGGATTGTGTAATCTTGGTGTATCCAGATAGATCTTCTGGATGGAAATTTCAAAAGCCAACTCAATTGGAAAAAGAAGGCAAAATCATTCGAGTTACTGTGAACCCAGAAACCCGTCTTTTGGATGACAGAAATTACGAAGTGATCGCAGATATGAGTGGTTGCAAAGAGGAATTCACCTTTGGAGAAGATATAGGTAAAGTTCCCGACCTCGAACTACGATTTGGCTACTGAGCAAATAGACTGCAGTAACTGTTGTAAATGGAATTCCAAGAAACGCTCTGGCAACGGCGATGTATTGGATAAAAACAATTTTTGGAGGCAAGCTAACCAGCCGAAAGTCCGAAAATCAGTCAACGGAGGTGTTTATCAAATGCGCAGCTCTAAATATAATGACAGCTTTGGGAATGCCAAAAAGCCACCAATTAGCTTCCTAATTCAGTAGGGTAAGGGGAATTTAGGCTATTTCTTGATTTTTGCAACAAGGCGTTTAAACATTAAAGATCTTAAGACTGATGTGAAATAATTATACACTATTTGTTCTAAATATATCTCCTGCGAATATCTTTGCAAATGGCGTAAAGCCCCCCCCTCCTAGGATCAAAGCCACACAAACGGGTGTTATTTTTAAGTTATGCAGATATGCAGAACCACTCCCTGACACAACTTTCATTTCAAAACCCCTTACACTCTAGGACTAAGAATGATGGGGTTAAATACGATAGCCCCTATAAAAAATCAAGTTAAACCTAAAATTTAATATTCTCTGTTCCGTGCTTCTCCTTGTATTTGAGCATACTCTTAGATCGTTTAACACCATCATTTTCAGCATCAATTATAGTTAACCATTTTTGCCCTCCTCCTGATGCATCTTTTGCTTGAATACCGTGTATTGGAAGATAGAACTCATTACCGTCCATGTCTGTGATTAAACCGAACAAACGGCCCGACATTTACTGCGATAATTTGTGGGGATTTTGCCGATTCGATCGCTTGAATATAGCCCTATAAAATATTTATTACATCGTTCATGTTGACTATCTCGGTCTTATAACTTTAGTAAGGAGGATTCCAGCCACTCCTTTGCGAATAATCAAGGTAGCTCCAATCCTTTTTACCCGCTAAGGGTCAAGAATACCAAGTCTCATCTTAACATTTTAAAAATACGTAAGTCATTGTGTTTGTTGACATTATGTCAATATTATCTTATCCTCTTAAAGGTAACTCATCCTATTATGGAGGTTACCGTGAGTATTGCAAAAAAGAGCTTGTGTTATCTTACACTTTTTCTACTCTCCCTTTCGATGTTATCAGCGAAAGTGGATTATCGAGTTGAAGACCAGCCGATCGCTCTTGAAGAGGCTGTCATCGTTTCAAGCGAAGGAATCCTTAAGCAAAAAGAGAACGGATTCGTTTACCTTGATGTTTCGAATGACCTGATCAACTCTGTCGTTCCCTTGCTAGATTATCCAGGACTTCTAAGACCACGGCCCACGGCCTCTCGATCAATGGGCGCTCACATTAGTGTATTCCACGAGAACGAAGAAATATCACCCGAGGAACTAGGTTCATCATTCTCATTCTTTGTGGAGGAAATTAGAAGTTTTACTCTTCACACAAGAGATGGCCTAAAAAAACTTTGGATAATTGCCGTCAACTCTCCTGAGTTAGAAAGCCTACGCGAGAAATATGACTGCCCACCAAAGCTAAAGGGATATGACTTTCACATCACATTAGGAAAGCAGATGCCTGCTGCGCCAGAAGGTTGGCAAGGGATAGATATCCTTTCTCCTCTCAACTTCTCTGATGAGGCTACTATAGGCCTATCAACGGAAGGAGATTTTGTTGTTGTTGAAGATCAGGAAATTCTTACCACAGCCGCAAAAGTAGATGCTGTAGGTCAGCTGTACTTAAAAGAAAATGGTTTTGTTTACCTGAATGTAAGCAATGACTTTATTGATGATGTTTCACCAAAACTACCGATCCAGGGTGAGTTTGATGCCGTGTCCACTAAATCCAAAAAAATGGGGGCTCACATCAGTGTCATTCATGAAGATGAAATGATCGAACGCGAAATCTGGGAATTAGCGGAAGCTGGAGAATGGTTTACCTTTGAGGTAAAGGAACTTCGCTACATCGACATAAAGACAGCAAAAGGTCCAAAGCGTCTTTGGTTACTAGCTGCGGACTCTCCTGCATTAGAAAGGTTGCGAATCTCTTATGGTCTGAAACCGAAATTGAAGAGACATGACTTTCACATTACACTTGGTAATGAGCAATTGGATCTTCCTATCCCCTTCGATACAGATGACTACATCGACATCGATGAAGTTTTTGAAGTAGCACCCGCTGCCTAAGGAGCGCTGATTTGTTAGATATAAATATAATTTTAGTTAACAAGATAAAAAATGTTTTAAAATGAAAAAATTAACTCGATTATTTTTGTTAATCCAGGCACTCGTTCTTTGCTTAGGATTTACACCCTCCTTCGAGGCAGGCACTCTAAGCGCTGCGATCACAACCAATGAGGTCAGGGCACCACAGCAACAATTCATAGAAGGAATTGAAAACGCACCTCTGATTCTCAGCAATGTTGATTCGAAAAACAACTCACTACAGGGGTCGGTTTATGAGCTATTGAATCAGGCAAAGTCTTCTATCCTGATGTTCTCTTTCACGTTCTCTGACCCAGAAGTGATCAGAATAATCAATGAGAAAGCCAGCGATGGCTGTGTAGTTCAAATAGTCATCGATCGTGATCACTTCAATGGATTCCAGGGGGTATTACATCCGGACATAAAGGTTGACACACGTACCTACGGTGATGGGCATGTCCATCACAAAATCCTAGTAGTCGATCAAGCATACATCTGGCTGAGTTCAGCGAATTTCTCGCATAACAGCCTCACGCAATCACACAACGTAGCCGTAGGCTTCTATAGTGAAGTGCTCGCTACACAACTACACCATGAAGCGATGAGCATTGCCGGCAAGCTTACCAGAACTGAAAGCGCTCCGTTGTCTGCTGAATATGGGGAGGAGCTGTTAGAGCTGTATATCCTCCCGCATAATGATCCCAAGGCTCCTAGTTTGGTTGAAGCGCAGATGAATCAGATCGGTGAGCAGAAGATCATAGACCTGATCAATAGCGCGAGACATCATCTACGAATTTCTGTGAATGTCTGGACATTCAAGGATGCGAGTCGAGCCGTCATTAATGCCAGCCGACGGGGCGTGCAGGTAGATGTCGTCGTGGGAGACCTCAATTCGGATGCTGTACGGATGCTAACACAGAGCGGCATCCAGGTGCGACTCGGCAAACATCTACACCACAAATTCATGCTCGTCGATGAAGATATCTTTCTCAATGGCTCCCCAAACTGGAGCATGAACGCCTTTTCGAGGAGTGATGAAAGCTTTGTTGTCCTCTACAACCTCGGCGCGTATCAACTACAGGCAATCGAAAGCTCACTTGTATCAGCGGACTTGCCTGTAGAGATGTATGTGAATGAGCAGGCTGAAGAAGTAAATAGTACCCTTAGCTCTGAAGTGCTAGCAAAAATAGAGCTCGTCAATCGAACGCTTGAGCGTTTGGAAGAGGAGATACAACAGGAGCCAAAGAGCCAAGAGCATCTGAGGCAAATAACTATCGCCAGGCGACTTTCGAAAGATCTGGGCCAGTTCATACCGCGACTGGAGATAGAGCCGGTACCAGGTGCATGCCTGTATGAAGGGAAAGACTGGTTAGCCAACGTGGTTGATATCGCTGAAAAGCAAGCGCGTGTGCTAGAGGCAATTAGCTATATTCAAAACACGAACGACGTTGACCAAAAGGTTGCTAATTATTTCTTCTCGACACTCAATAAACTGCGACGAGGGATTAATGTTCCTCTGCCAGACTATTTTCATGCAACTAGAACCGGTTTAGAGAGCATTATTGAAAGCAAAACGATCTTGCAGTCCTCATCAGGTTACACCGGTTCCGGTGTTTATGTATCGAATAACAACGAGGGTAATCATGGCTACGGAAGTCATACTTTCGCTATTGATAAGAGTTGTCTAGTGGATACGGTAGCCACATTTCGAACAGGGCGACATCCTATTACCAACGTTTTCTACAGTCTCTGGGCATCTGTTCTAAAGGATATCCCCATCCAAGAGAGTAATATTGCATTTATAGATACATCTTTGGACGATGTTCCACATGTGGAAGCCCTACTCGCAGAACAAGGCCTAGAAATTGAGGTCTTGGATAGAAACTCTGCAGAGGATGTTCTACGAATCTTTGATCTCACTACTAAGCGACGAGAACTTCCTTCGTTTTTCTGGAAGAAATTTCGCTCCGATGACTACCTCCCACAGAACACCTACCCAAGAAGCACTCAAGGAACTTTTCGAATATTCCTGTTTAGTCTTGATGATGAGGTGGCGTATATTGCAGCGTGATCCTTTGAGAAATGGAAAAGTTCGAAGACCGTCCCATGTCTTCCGTACTTTATTCTTACATAAGCTGTTGATTAACATGTTTGATGATTGCCAAGGTCTAATCAACACAGAATAATATTTTGGCAATGATGCCATCTTCACATGCAGATGTACCGACCGTGAGTGAAAAACTCCCATTGAATTTAACGATCAAATCTCTAATTTCATAGAGATTGAAAAGTAATCCATTGTCTGGCAACATGTTTTATCAAAAATAAGGAAGGGTGGCAGAGTGGCCGAATGCGTCTGTCTCGAAAACAGATTCACGGGCAACCGTGACGGGGGTTCGAATCCCTCCTCTTCCGAATCTTTTGAAGAATGAACCGGAGATGAAAACACTCGGGTTCGATTCGAGCGATAGCGAGAATGGCGAATCCAAAGGATTCCCAATAGGAGTGCTGTCAATCCCTCCCCTTCCGAATGAAAACGATAACTAGGGTTCACGTCATGGATAATATACAAAACAATACAACATTCAATGGACATGATTCGCCAGGTTTTTGGGCATGGCATCCGATTGGAAGAGGCATAGGCACTGGCTTTGCTTGTACTCTTTTCACAGCAGCCACCTCTTTTGAAACAGGATTTGTTTATGGGGGGATATCGGGATTAGCAAACGTCGCCCTACGGCCAATATTTAAAAAGATTAATAAAGGTACAACTTCCCCGGAAGTGAAAGCTGTAAACTATCTTTTTAGCTTAACGCTTCCCTGGATGGCTTCTGCAAAGATAATGCACCATTTTTATAGATCAACTGGAAACGCTTTATTTCATCTTAATCCAACCGTAGCAATAGGTACAGGCATAGCAGCAGCATATTTTAATCGCGCCAATCGAGATTTAAGACAAAATATAAATAATCGAATACAATAAATGTTCAGTTTATCAAGAATGGCGTCTAGAGAAGGACCTAGATTCATGTTAAGAAGTCTATCCCCGCTTGTAGACTCTGCAGAAATACAGCAACGACGAGGCTTCGCAACTGAAGTTAAACAAACCGAAGAAATGAGCAGAGTGGTGATCACAAAAGATCAGCTTCGCTACTCATATCAAAAACTATTAGGGCGATTAACAGAACTAACAGGGCGTATTGCAATAGCTGTCTTCGGAACACCTGCTGCATCAGGTTTTTGGTGTCTAGCAACAGAACAAACTCTTTTTCAATCTCCAGTAGCCATTGCTGCAACGATTTTAGGTACATGGGTCGCCTCTGATGCCACTATGCAAATTTTAAAAACGCGTAATTTTATTCAGTTAGGTGTCAAATGTGATCAGCAAGGGCCTAGTAAAGATTCCGCTATCAACGATATTATTAAAAAAATTCTCAAGGGAGGAGCGCCTCTTATTAGAATTAACGCTCAACAAATGATCGTATCAGGTCCTTCACAAACAAATATGGATAGTATTCCTTCCAAGGAGACTCTAAAAAAGATACAGTGTTTAGAACCCCTTAAACTTCCAAAGATCGTGCTTTCGGAACGTACTGAAAAACATTCGCGCTTGATTTTTGACCGTTGGATGACGCGTATCTCCGTTCCTTTTAGCATTTTGAATATCATGAACATATTAACGAGATCGATAGATCCAGATGAAAGACCTCTTCGTGCTGATGATTATGTGGTTCTTGCTTCTTCATTAGAAAACATGCGTCATTTTGCTACGAATAGCAGTTTGAGTGAAGAAGTTAAGAAATTCGAGGACTATTTAAATGCAGCGCATACAGCTGAAGAAGTAGTTAAACAACTTGTAAATAAAGAGTTTTTAGACGGACCTTTTAGTTTTCTGAAATACTGGTCACAGGATCTACAGCAAGTATCTGTTCGTATAGACCGATTAGGAAATCTTGGTCTTTACCGAATACGCAACTCCTCTTATGGAGGCCCAATGCCTATTAGTCAATTTCCCAACCGAACAGCATCACTTCCTCATTACAAAAAATCCAAGCTCAGAACAGGAAACAAATAAAAGATGAGAGTTTTAAGAGGGTTGAATTAACAGGCAGCGATATTTTGCACTTTTACATGTAAAAAAATCAGTGTGAATGATCTACTTCTAATATGCGTATACTACTGCTTGGATCGGGTTACATCGGGACTGCCCTGCTAATGCTTTGGCAAAGAGGTCCTCACGAACTATGGGCTACGACAACCACAAAAGAAAAACTTAAGGCTCTCGACAAAATCGCTGCGGAAGCCATACTCCTTGATGGCAGCCAACAAGATCTGCTAACAAAAACTCTATCCGCTTGCGATGGGATTATTATCAGTGTAGCCCCTGGAAAAGACCAGTCTTATCTGAATACATATCTGCAAACTGCTCATCATATCAAAATCTCTCTCTCTGAACGTACAGTTCCTTTCTACATTTTATACACAAGCAGCACCTCAGTATACGGAGATCAAAAAGGAAATGCTGTCGATGAAAATACACCGTTAAATCCATTGACCGAGAATTCCCGTATTCTTTCCGAAACGGAGTCCGTTTATCTCTCATGTCAGTCTGCTGTAGTGGATGTGTGCATTTTTCGGCTTGGCGGTATCTACGGTCCTAACAGAGAACTCACCAACAGAGCTAAGTGGATGACAGGGAGAGATTTGCCGGGAAGTGGCAACTTCCCTACCAACCACAGCCACCGCGATGATATCGTAAAAGCTATCGATTTCGCTCTCGAAAAACGGCTAACAGGTATTTACAATATTGTAGGCGATGAGCACCCGACGCGGCAGGAGCTGTATGTGACTCTCTGCAGCCAGCAGAACCTTCCACCTCCAAAATGGACAGGTAGCGGCCCATCCCTCCATGGCACCAATGCGATCGTCTCAAACGCAAAGATCAAAAAGCAGGGCTTTTTCTTCACTGAAAAAATATTTTAAAAAATCTCATACTTTGTTTTGATGCAGTAATACGATGGAGGAATCGTCATGTGTTTTTCTGCTGAAGCCAGTTTTACTGCTTCTGCCGTCCTAGGAGTGACAGGCATCATCACCATGAAATCCGTTCGCAACAGAAAGCAGCTTTTAGTGGCAGCGATCCCACTTCTTTTTGCACTTCAGCAGATGTCGGAAGGCTTCGTCTGGCTCTCAATGGATGCGCTGACCTTGCCAGCACATCTGCGGACGTTTTGCGAATACTTCTTCCTAACATTCGCCTTCCTCATCTGGCCAATATGGATCCCTTTCGCGTTCTTCACAATGGAAGAGGTCAAATGGAGGAAAATACTACTAGCTCTTGTCACTGTTGCCGGCATCACTCTTTCTTTTTTCAATGGATCATATCTTCCAGGAAGCGGCGTTGAAGTAACCGTTGTCAGTAACAGTATCCGTTACTTTACAAAAGGCCCGCAACTAAACTATGAGTGGATGGTCACCGTGATCTATAATGCTATCGTGATCATCCCCACCTTCCTCTCCAGTTACCGCTACATGTGGTTGTGGGGCTTGGCCGTCCTCACCTCTTCGATTATTGCAAACTACTTCTACTACACGACTTATACGTCAGTTTGGTGTTTCTTCTCCGCAGTAATCAGCATTGGTCTCTATTTCGTACTATTATACAACTACACTATTGCTGAAAAAGAGAGCCATACCCCTGAAACTCATTGAGTTCAGTAAAAAGATCAGCGAGATCGTCGTGCGTTGTTTCTTGAAGAGCGCCGACTCTCTTTTTTAATTCTTCCACCGTTAGATCAGGTACTGGCGGCTTAAAGACAATGAAAATATTGTTCCCTCCATCAAAACGATCGGGAATATCCTCCTGAACAGGAAGAATCAAAAGGTTCCTAAAGAAAAAAGTACATAAAGATTTTACAGAAGCAAGCATCAACTCCTTAGGAGTATATTTCAACGTATTCCAACTAAGGACTCCGCCTTCTTTAAGCACCCGATAACAAGATCCAAAAAAATGGAGGTTGCCCATTTGTTCAGGCATGGCGTCTCCAACAAAGAGATCGACCAAAATCAGGTCAAATGTGCAGTCAGAAAAACGATCCATCACCAGGAAGGCATCTGAAGTTACGACATCGATGCGCGGATCTTCTTTTGGCAGGTGGAAGTACTGATGACCAATATCAATGATCTCCTTGCTGCCATCGACAGCGGTGATATGACAAAAAGGAAAGTGCTTCCAAAGATATTTAGCCATACACCCCGCTCCAGCACCTAAAATAAGGACTTTTTTAGGTTCAGGATTAAAAATCAGCGCCAGCATCATCACCCGCATATATTTCTGTACGAGGAAATACGGATCCGATAGAAGCATCGATGACTGGCGCGAAGGGGTACCCATATGCACATGGCGGCTCTCATGATCTTCAACCACTTGAACCGAGGCCTCTTCTTCTTTACTTTCGTGGATCAACTTCCCGCCATACATCATCATCTGTTACCTCGATATTTTCTTCCTCAGGATCGACTCGTGGATCCAGGTCATAAGCAACCGGCGTCGTTGCCGGCAAAGAAACAAATTCCCCTTGTTCCTCCAGAGGAACTGCGTCAAACTTATACAATGCAAAAAAACCAAGAGCTGTCAGCGCTAGGGCAATCCAAACAATAAACACATACAATCCCCCTTCATGAAGGTAATACATAAATGGCGGCGCTAAGAGTGGCCCTACCATCGCCCCAGCACTGAAAGCGAGAAGCAATATGCCGGTAACTGATGTCAAAGCCCCATGTTCTAATTTGTCGCACACCTGTGCAATGCTTAGAGGATACAAGGTGAAGCAGAACCCTCCCAAAAGAAAAGTGGATATCAACAGCCAGACTTCAGGAAAAGGTGCATAAGCGAGAAAAAGCGCCGGAATTGTTGTTGCCGCAGCTGTTGCGATCAACACCTTGCGACGATCGACTAGGTCTGATAATTTTCCAAGCCCCCATTGCAGTACGATTCCCCCAATAATTGTAGTACTCATAAAATAAGAAACGGAAATCCCCTTCTGAAATGCATAAGTCGGACCAAAGCTATAGATGCACGCAAGGATCACTCCCGAAAGAAAACAGCCGGTAAAACCAAAAGGTGAACGACGAAAAACAGTCAAAATACCGTGAATAATCGGATTTTGGACATCCGGCGACTGCTCTTTAGTCATGCAAACAGGTATCACTGACAATGCGCAAATAAACCCCGCAATCACAAAAGGTTGCGGCATCAGTAAATCAACCCTATCAACGAACATCTGCCCTAATGCCTGACCGCAATAAAGAGCTATCATATAAATGGAAAGCACCCGCCCGCGTGTATTCAAACTACTTTTATCCAGAAGCCAACTTTCAATAACAACAAACATCGAAGCAATACAAAAGCCGGCAATAAAACGAATCACAACCCAGAAGTAATAGGACGTCAATTGCTCCTGTAGTAAAATGGTTGCTGTACATAAACTGGCGAAGGCAGCAAAAGTACGAATATGCCCTACGCGATGAATCAACCTCTCCACGGTAATCGATCCAACCAAAAGACCTGTGAAATATGCAGATTGTACGATGCCTATCCACGTATCCGTAGCTCCCTCGAGACGCATCCGTATACTGATGAAGCTCATGAAAAAGCCAATACTGATCATCATCAACACAATGCTCGCTATCGGAGCCTTCACACTACAAATAACAGCACGCATTACTTAACCCAAAAAAAATGTTGCAAAGGTTTCCTCTCTCTGTAAAAACATAATTTAACTAAAGGAGGTTTTGTTATGTACACCAGAAAAATGAAAAAACTTATTCCATTAACGTTTATGCTATTAGCACCTGTATTTGTTTTCTCCGCTGATCAGAACCTGACGCCGCAAATGATCATCGAAGGACGAGCCGCAATTTATCAGCCTGCAGACGAACTATTGCTAACCGTCGGGGTGGTGACAGAAGCAGACGATGCTCAGAGCGCATTAACAAAAAACAACACGCTTATGGAGTCGGTAATCGCAGCTCTTCAGCAGACCGGACTAACTACCGACGAGTATCAAACTGGTAGATTTTCCATACAGCCAACATATACTCCCCAACCTCGCAATCCGCCTCCAGACTGGCAAGCTAAAATCAACGGATATCGTGTAACCAATTCCTTAAACATCAAAACCGGTAAGCTTTCCATGGCCGGCACCCTCATCGACGCGGCTAATAAAGCTGGAGCCAACAGTATTGATCAAATCAGCTTCGGACTGAAAAACGCGGAATCGAAACGTTCTGAAGCAATCTCCGCAGCAACTGCAAATGCGATCAAAGATGCACAAACGCTCGCAGAAGCTGCCAACATTAAGCTAGGTAACATTCAGCGCATTAACCTCGATAATGCGCAGGTTCCCACTCCGCAAATGAAAGGTAATATGTTATACGCCGCCCGCAGCATGGATGTTGCGACTCCAATCTCCAGCGGCGATGTAGAAATTTCAGCAACCGTCTCTATTGTCTACGAGATAACAAATCCATAATGGAAAAGCGCGAGGTTCTCCTCGCGCTTTCGCTACGCTATGGTCACTTCTTTACAAAGATATACATCTTGAATCGCGTGGAACAATTCGATCCCTTCCTTCATAGGACGCTGGAATGTTTTACGACCGCTGATCAGCCCCATTCCACCTGCACGCTTATTAACTACTGCCGTTTTTACCACCTCCTGCAGGTCATTAGCGCCCGAAGCACCGCCTGAATTAATTAACCCCACGCGCGTGCTATTCAATACCTGATACCGGCAGTAATCGATCAGATGATCGCCGCAGAGATCTGTATAAATTTTCTCACTCCACTTACCATAATTGTTCTTCTCTTTGTTAAGAGCCTTGTAACCACCATTCTTTGTTGGTAATTTTTGCTTCACAATATCCGCGCCGATAGTTGCTCCAAGGTAGTCTGCCTGTCCGGTCAAATCAGCGCTGTCATGATAGTCGACGCCATCCACTTTGAAAGCGGGATTACGAAGATAACACCAAAGGATTGTTGCCATTCCAAGATCATGCGCCTCTGAAAAAGCTTCGCTAATTTCTTGAATCTGCCGTCCAGACTCTTCGGAACCAAAATAGATCGTCGCACCAACAGCGACAGCCCCCATCTCATAAGCCTGATGGACATTAGCATAAAGAATTTGGTCATATTTATTCGGATAGGTCAGTAGCTCATTATGATTAATCTTTAAGACAAAAGGAATCTTATGCGCATATTTTCGGGCAACGCTGCTAAGAACACCCAAAGTAGATGCAACACCGTTACATCCGGCTTCCAATGCAAGCTTAACAATATTCTCCGGATCGAAATAGATTGGATTCGGTGCAAAAGACGCCCCGGCCGAATGCTCAACTCCCTGATCAACAGGTAAGATAGAAAGAAACCCTGTCCCTCCAAGGCGGCCATGATTGAACAACTGTTGAAGGCTGCGCATTACTCGAATGTTTTTACTGCTGTTGGCTGTCACCATGTCAATCCAATCAGGTCCAGGCAATACCAGTCGGTCTTTCGTCACCGCCGTACAGGTGTAATTCAGCAAGTCATCAGCTTCGTCCCCTAAAATTTCTTGTATCTTCGAATAATTCAGCATAGTTTACCCTTCTATTTGTTCTAGAATACCACGCATTCTGGTTGATAAGAAAATATTTTTCTATGATTTTTTGAACGAAAATGAATGATAACAGATGTTATGGAACAATCACGCTATAAACCCAAAACACAAACGCTGCTAGCGATCGGTGCCGTCCTCCTGGCCGCTATCGTCTACTTTCTATTGCCGGAAAGCTGTCCCGAGTCTGCTCGACGCACCGCCTTTGTGTTCATCCTCGCCGCAGTTTTTTGGTCTCTGGAAATCCTGCCTCTGTATATTACATCGCTAGCCATTGTCCTTCTATTAATCTTTTTACTAGGAAAACCTGATGGGGTCCTGGAAATGGAGCGCACAGGCTACACCATTTTCCTCATCCCCTTCTCTAGCCCAGTGATTATGCTCTTCCTTGGGGGATTTCTCTTAGCGGCCGGTATGTGCAAACACGGGGTCGACACCTTCATCGCCCATACTTTTGCTCCTAAGACCGGACGGCCTGTTTCAATGTGGATCCTCGGCACCATTACAACACCTGATGCTGGGCGTCTTTGATCAAACCTTAAACGACTGAACCTTAAGATTATATTTATAAGCTCTTGTTCTTGCAATCCCATTCTGGCACTAACATCAAGAATATGCACACCGATAAACCATAGTGCGATAAGCTATAAAGCCTTCGCACAGATATGAACATTCAGATCAGTTTTTGATTGGATGGGCATCTGTTCTCCTTTAACCGTCCTTCTTATTCTCATTGCTTTGGCAGTTCTCTGTTGCTGAACTTAACGGTCTGAGATCTCCCAAGCTAGATCACCGCCGGATGGTTCTGTTTTTTTGCTATTGTTGCTTTTGCGGTAGTCATGTTTCTCCACATCACCACTCCACACGGTATCCCAGGAAGCCTTGCAAGCAGCATTGAGCGCGACGCCTCATATTGATTCACAAGGATTACTCGATGTTAATGACATAAAGACACGCTTTGATTTCTGGGAGTTCTTATACTCATGTGGGGCGGTCTTGCGCGCTTGGTGTTGCCGTAGAAAATCAACCGCTGCATTGGGTTGCCGGTAGTTCACATGAATGCCGGATGACTCCTAATCCCCCCTCACGCCCGATGATAGCGTTGCCATCCACAACATTGTTCATCAACACGGCGATGGCCGCTTTACTTCTTCCTATATATATAACGTTAGAGATCGGCGTATATGCGTACTTGCGATCTCGCATCACCTAGTAAGTAATTTGTAATGATGTTTTACGTCTCGGCCCACCTAACACTTTTGCCTATGGATCCTTCGAGGATGATCAAAAAAAGCGTGACATGGCCTACGCCAAGATCAATCAATCATCAACATCATTGCGCTTTTATTATTAATTATCACAGGCTATCGCTTTGTTATCACTTCTATTTTGAGAGATGAGAATATTGACTTTTATTTTCGAACTCGCATAAATAACCTGATCAACAAAGGAATTTGCGTTAGCCAGATACCCAGATTTTAATCGCTTTTTACTGTTTATTTTTTATTTTACTAGCCATCGGGGTGATTGTTATTTCGTACCACCGTCAACGCAATGATGCCGATTTTTGTTATCGGCGATCCTGGAATTTAAATTTTAGTTAAGCGCATTCTCCAGCGCATGCAAAGTGACGCCGGTAGCAGTTATTCATGGCCCTTCCCGCAGCCATCTTCATTGGAGGACTTCCTCATGCATGGATTGGGATTGGCCTTCTATCAGGAATGTTTTTCAATTGGCTCCTTGTTGCAGGAAAAATTCGCGATGAGACTGAGAAATATAACGCATACACTCTCTCTGCATACTTCTCAGGACGCTATCGCGATGATAAAGGAACAATCAACTTTATCACTGCTATCATGGCTGTTATTTTCCTGACCTGTTATCTTGCAGCCGGCCTGATTGCCATGGGGTATTTGCTGGAGTCTCTCTTTGGTATCGACTATTATTTCGGGCTGACTGTCGCTACACTAGTAGCTATGACCTACACCTTCATGGGTGGATACAGCACTGTTGCAAAAGTCGATGGATTTCAAGCCGTTTTCCTGTTTTTCATCCTGATCATCGTCCCTGTTGTCGCTTACTTATCACTTCCCGATGGTATTCAAGACATTGTTGTTGCTACGGAAAGCAAAGCAAAAAGCCTTTCATTTTTTAATCTTGAAGGGGACAATTACTTCTTCGGCACACTATCGTTGATTCTAGGATGGGGATTAGGTTATTTTGGTCAGCCTCATATCATCACAAAATTTATGGGCATATCCAGTTCTAGCGAAATGCGGAAAGCGATGATTGTTGGCATGACCTGGCAAACCGTCACTTTAACAGCCGCTGCAGCTATCGGGATTATCGGAATCGCCTATTTCCCTGAAGGTCTGCAAAATCCTGAACTTGTGTTTGTCGAAATAGTCAAGGATCTGTTTCCCAAGCTAATGAAGATTCATTCTTTGCAGTCCTTTGGCTTTATGTCTAATCAGACTCTCACAAATCCTTATCTGTACCTCTATGCCATGAGGGCATATACCTACAAAAAGCTGCACGCCCGATGCCGCCTCTTGAACTCCTCCCGTCTCGCAGATCAGCGCGTGTGATTGTCTCTCCATCACCCTCGTCATTGCCTTCAAGAAGAGCTCGACAGTTCTTGATGCCGTTCTCTATGCATGGTCAGGGTTGGGCTGCACTTTCGGTCCACTCATTCTCATGGGACTCTATTATAAGAAGGCAAATAAATTTGGCTTTAATCTACACCGGTATCGCATCGGGGTGGTATCATTGCCGGGTATGGCCGCATGTCAGCCCGATCACAATGTCTTATCCCATCCCTTCGATGATCCCCGGTTTTACGCTGAGCATGTTGAGCATCTATATTTTTTCCAACTTAACACAACAGCCTGCAGAATAAAAAAAAACCGCTGTTAAGCATGCTTGCGCAACGGTTAAAATCCGCCGAAATATTTACTGGATTTGCTTGGCTGCTTGCGGTCTTCGATGTAAATTTGATCCACATCGCCGACAGTTTTCAGCTTCTCATCTTCTTGAGGAATCTCACAACCGACGTTCGCTTTCAAACGTCACTTGTTGATCAATTCTATATTTAGATCAGAGTCAACGTCAAGATCTGAACAAAGACTTCTATAATATTGCATCATTTATCTACATGAATTTAACCAACAATTTCAATTGTTCTGTCTTTTTGTTGGCATACCAATTTCCTTTGGAGTTATTTGGCATTAGTTACCGTTACCATTCCGCCGTCGACAGTAAGCGTCTGTCCTGTGATATAGCCACCTTCATCGCTAACCAAAAATAATACAGCGTTAGCGATATCATCAGGCTCACCCATCCTGCCTAGCGGGACATTTTTTAGCGTTGCTTCTTTTTGCTCTTGTGTAAGCTTATCGGTCATCCGTGTCTGTATGAACCCTGGCGCAACACAATTCGCACGTATATTGCGCGGTGCCAGCTCGCGCGCGATCGATTTCGTATAACCAATGATCGCCGCTTTCGACGCCGCATAGTTTGCCTGTCCTTCGTTGCCGGAAATGCCGACAACAGAACTCATATTAATGATCACCCCTTTTCTGGCTTTCATCATATGCCGTACAAGCGCATGAGTGGTATTGTAACAAGATTTTACATTTATTTCCATGACATCGTCCCAGTCTTTCTCAGTCATTCTCATAAGGAGCATGTCACGGGTAACTCCCGCATTATTTACCAATATGTCCACATTGCCAAAGTGATCCAAAACTTTTTTTACCGCCTCATCAACTTCTTTCTGATCCGCAACATTGACCTGATAAAACATGGCAACCTCTTTGCCGACAAGCTGATGAATCTCTTCGACAACCTGTGCTCCGCGTTGGATATCATTGCCGAAAATCGCAACATTAGCGCCTTGTTTAGCAAACTTAAGGGCAATAGCACGGCCGATGCCGGCATTCCCGCCAGTGACAATTGCTGTGCGTTCTGATAAATCAAACATCTTATTATCCTACCTTTATCTCTTCGAGCTTGTTTAGATCTTCAGCATTTTCAATGCTTATCGTAGGTACCGGAACGTTTATCCGTTTATTGAATCCCGCCAATGTTTTACCGCATCCGATCTCAACGAATAAATCGACCCCCTGATCCATCATAAAACGAATCCCCTGTTCCCAACGAACCGGGCTTGTCACCTGCTTAATCAAGTTCTTACGGATCGCATTGAGGTCTTTCTCCTCCTTACCGGTGACATTCATGACCAAGACTGCATTTCCTCCTGTGATCGGCGCCTCTTCGATATAAGGCTTGAGATACTCCTCCGCCTCTTCCATGAGACCGCTATGAAAAGCTCCATGCACTTGCAAAGGCAGCACGCGTTTAGCTCCTCTTTGCAAAGCAATCTCTTTCCCTGCCTCTACACCTTTAGGTGTACCGGATATCACCACCTGTCCAGGACAATTGAAATTGGCAGCCCATAGATCATTAGGCATATTGACCTCGCGCACTAAAGCTTCGACTTCTTCAGCCGTAAGACCAAGAATGACTGCCATCGTGCCAACATGTTTTTCACAAGCATCGTTCATGAACTGCCCTCGATGCTGCACTAATGGCAAGCAATGAGCAAAGTCGAGATATTCAGCAGCATGGAGAGCTGTATATTCACCGAGGCTCAGGCCCGCACTAAAATGCGGCACTAAATTAGGAAACTGTTCCTTAACAACACGAAGCAAAGCAACGCTCATCACGAAGATTCCCACTTGGCTGTTACGCGTTTCAGTCAACGTTTTTTCCGGCCCATTTAAAATAATTGATGCTATATCACGTCCAAGGAGGTCGTTAGCCTCTTCAAATGTGTGGCGTGCTGTAGGGAACGTTTCAACGAAGCTTTTTCCCATTCCGGGATATTGCGAGCCCTGTCCAGGGAAAATGAATGCTACTTTTTCTTTGCTCATGACTCCACCTTTGTCAATAATGCAGACCCCCATGTCAACCCGGCACCGAACGCCACAAGGATCAAGTGCTCCCCCTCATGAATGACATGCTCATCAAGCAGTTCGTTAAGGGCGATCGCCACGCTTGAGGCTGAAGTGTTGCCATATTTATGCACTGTTTTATATACGCGCTCTTCTGCGAGATTTATATATTTTGCCGTTGCATCGATAATCCGCAAGTTTGCCTGATGCGGAACAAGCCAGCTGATCTGCTGTTCATCTTTGCCGGCTTTCTGCATACATTCTTTCATTGCGGATTCCATCCTTCTCACTGCATGCTTAAACACTTCCTTACCTTGAAGTTTGATATAATGGCTTCCTTGATCAACGGTTTCTTTTGAAGGGGGAAGCCGTGAACCGCCGGCAGGGATCATTATTAAGTCTGCTAGGCTGCCATCAGATCCCAAGCAAATGGTATCGACAGCCAAACCCGCTCCCTCGCCGCTTATGACCGCTGCAGAAGCGCCATCACCAAAAAGGATGCACGTACCCCTGTCGGTGTAGTCCGTGAAAGCTGACATCTTTTCTGAAGCGACCAGTAAAATATTCCGAAATGTTCCCGACTCGATATAAGCTTTTGCAATGGAAAGCCCATAGATGAACCCCGTACACGCAGACTGAAAGTCAATTGCAGGAATCGTCTTAGCGCCGATTTTATTTTGGATAATACACGATGTGCTGGGAGACAAATAATCAGGGGACATCGTACCCACAAGAATCAGATCTAATTCATCAGCTGTGATGCCTGCAGCTTTCAGTGCTTTTTCTGCAGCAGCAGCCCCCATATCCGATGTCGCTTCATCGTCGCGGGCGATCCGCCTCTCTTTCATTCCTGTACGTTTGGTGATCCATTCATCAGTCGTGTCGACCATCGTTTCCAGGTCTGCGTTACTTAATACACGTTCAGGAAGATAGGAGCCCACACCGATGATGCGCGCTTTTGAATGAGATACCATAACAAACCTGATAATCAATATTTTTATTAAAATTTTACCAGAAGCAGTTAATTGATACAAGAAATGATTATGCTTTACCCTGAAGAACATTATTTACTGTTTCGACCTGTTGCTGAGTAAGCCGATAACGCTGCAGCGGCAGCATTTCTTCTTGAATCAATTGATAGCATTTAAAGAATATCTTTGCGCATACATCATCTTCAATAAAATCTTGAGAAACGGTAACACCTCCACTGTTGCTACTACCTGTAACGCTCTTTTGCAAAAGGACTTCTGCTTTACGCGCAGCACGTACATCAAAATCATTGAATCGGTTGAGAGCTTTGAGCAGCTCAATTCTTTCACTATCAGTAAATTTTCCTTTTTCAAGATGCTGCAATTTTTCGTAGTTTTCATCATACCACTGCACCTCCATGGCGTCCGGGAGCGACAAAGCTATTTTAATAAGCAACTGCTCTTTGTCACCGTCTGTGAAATCGTATACCTTAAGAAAATCGATCAGGGCATTGATTAAATCCGAATTCTCTTTGTCAAGTTCATCCCATATTCTTTTCACTTCTTCAAAAACCAGCATGTGGTCAACTTGCTCATTTAAGCAAAGTTCTTTAAGCATCTCCAAACGATCTGCAGACTTTTTCCACGTATCTGAAAAATTATTGTAAACCTCAATAGCGCGATCGGGATAGTCATCAACCATCTTGATCAGCCATTCTTTATGCTCTGGAGAACCCCTCTTATCAACAAACATTTTTTTTACAGCGCTATCAATTACTTCAAATGGGAGGCTGCCTCTTACCTTTTCTATTCTTTCACTATCATCAGCCCCAACAAGTTCCAGAAAGTGATCGGAGCCAACGCTTCCGCTCTTAATCCAATCGATAAGATGGACATTATCCGCCGACCACATTTTTTTGAGCACTTTTTTACGGTCACCATCATCCAAATAATTGACCTGGGCTAACGTCCCCTCAACCATTTCAGGAAGGTTGCCGACTCGAATCTTCATCGCAAGGGCAAACTCCTCTTTCTCATACTTTTTTATCTGGTCGTCAGAACAGGCCAGGTAAACGCTTTTGAACAAATCATTAACTGCCTCATCTCTGTCACTCTCTTTTCTGGCGGCTCTGATCAAATCGCGAATAATACAGTCATTATTGTACCACTTGAAGCGACACGAAAAGATTCCTACGACAAAGTAAGCAATGCGATAGGCATAGACTGTCGCAAAACGACTGAACCTACCCTCTTGCATGCGGTGATCAATCACAAATTGACGACGAATCTCATCGTTCGTTTTAACAGCATAGATAGACATGACATATTCTCCTGAAACCATTTTGAATTCCGGTGGTTATACGGTGGACTAAAAAAAATAGCAAGAAGTAGGAACAGCTCTCAAAATTAGTTGAATGTCTTTATTTTCAGTATTCATAAAGAGCAACAAGGCTGAGGAAACAAAAAAACACCTAACGAATGTCAGACAGTTTCACTTTGAGATCTTTTATAAATTCGCACTTTCCGTTAGAATACGGACATGAATTATCCTGAACATCTCAAGTCTCTGATTGCAAATTTAAAGCGCTTGCCGGGTGTAGGCAACAAAACAGCTGAACGCTTCGCTTTTCAAATGATCGATTGGAAGCCTCACCACCTGCAACAGTTGGCCGATTGCGTCAAAGACATTCCGGAAAAAATACACTCTTGCCCCTGTTGCGGCTGCTTGATGGATGCCGATAAATGTTTGTTCTGCCACCCATCAAGAGCGCTTGACGGGGTGCTATGTATCGTTGCCTCTGCGCGCGATGTGTTCGCCATCGAATCTACTCACGAATACCACGGCATGTACCATGTTCTCGGCGGCCATATTTCTCCGATGGAAGGAATCGGCCCCGAACAGCTGAATGTCAGCACATTGCAATCAAGAATCGAAAACAATTCTGTTAAGGAAATCATCATTGCTCTCGACTCAACTCTTGAAGGCGATGCCACAGCGCTATGGCTAAAGAGTGAACTCGAACCTTTAACCGTTAAAGTTTCGAGACTTGCGTTTGGACTTCCTATGGGTAGTTCTCTCGATTACATCGACGGTGGAACGCTTGCAAAAGCGTTTTCCGGTCGTTCGCTCTTCTAAATTGAGCAATTCTATTAACTCCACCCTTGAAAATTTTGTTTTGTTCACATAAGATGGGGTGCCTTTCATAATAAAAAAATCTAAGAGGCCTATATGAAGACAATCAGCCGATTCGCACTTACTCTTTTTGCACTACTCGTTCCCTTCGGCATCATGGCGGCGCCGCTCCAGTATGACGATCAGCTTGTCGAGCAGATCACAATCACTTTTGAAAATGACCAAGATACCAGTCCCGCCGTATATAGCAGTGTAAAAGCGCGCATGAAAACACGCGAGGGCGATTATTTTTCTCAAGCCGCATTCGACAATGACCTCAAAACATTAATTCAAGAATATGACCGCATTGAACCGGAGCTTATTTCTGTCGACAACAAAATGCATGTAATCCTTCATATTTGGACAAAGCCGACAATCAGACATATACAGTTCCACGGCAATGCAGGCGTCAACGACAAAGAACTGCGTGAAGAGTTAGCCATTGCTTCTTGCAGCGTTTTTGACCGCTTAGCGTTCAACCGCGCATTTCATAAACTTAAAGCCTATTACGTCAAAAAAGGCTACTTCGAAGCGAAGCTCAGCTATAATATCGAACTCGACACTTGCGACAACGTTGTCGACATCAACATTTGCATCGACGAAGGACGCGCCGGTTGGATTAAAGCAATCAACTTCTGCGGTTTCACCGAATGCGAGGAAGAAGAGCTCATCGATATGATGCTAACGAAGAAGTATAACTTTTTCATGAGCTGGATGACCGGCGAAGGCACCTATCAAGAAGAGATGGTACAGCAAGACCAGTTCATCATTCTCAACTACCTGCAAAACCACGGATATGCTGATGCTGAAGTCTCTATTGACGTTACTGAAGCCGATGTAAAAAATCGCATTATCATCACTATCACTGCCGATAGAGGTGTTTGCTACCACTTCGGCGCAATCACCTTCGAAGGCAACACCCTCTTCTGCGACGATGAGATCAAAACGCTGATCTGCGCACACCCCGGAGGCGTTTTCTCAGCAGACCAATTGCGCGCTTCATCGCAAAACATTACGAACCTGTACGGAAAGAAAGGGTATATCGACGCTCTAGTAAACTTCGAGGCGCACCTCGAAGAAGACCGCTGTGAATATACGGTCAACTTCACCATTGAAGAAGGCGAACAATATTGTGTTGGCCTTATTAAAGTGATGGGGAACTGCCAAACACAAACACCGGTCATTCTTCACGAGACCCTTCTCGTTCCTGGAGAAGTTTTCAACTTGGACAAATTGCGCCGCACAGAAGCGCGCCTCCGGAACGTCGGCTATTTCAAATGCGTCAACGTATACGCTGTCAGTTCTGATGCTCCAACCTGCCTTGGAGGCAACTTCCGCGATGTGCACATCGAGGTAGAAGAGACCAGCACAGGGAACATCAGCTTCTTCGGCGCTTTCAGCACGGTAGAACAACTATTCGGCGGGCTGAACCTGACAGAGAAAAACTTCAACTCCAAAGGACTATGCAATTTTTGGAGAGACGGATGCCGCGGTCTCCGTGGTGGTGGTGAATACCTGCACATGACCGTATCGATGGGTGTGAAAAGCCGTAAATACCAACTATCATGGACAAAACCGTACTTCTGGGACACCCCATGGAGTATCGGCTTTGACGTCGAATCAGCAAATACGCGATATATCTCCGACGACTATGCTATCAACTCTTACGGGTTTTCCCTCTATGGCCTCTACCGCTATAACGCATTCCTTAGAACCGGCTGGCACTACCGTCTGCGCTATACCGATATCGATATCACAGACGTTGCAGACGCTACGCCATCGCTAATTCGACAGGCGCAAAATAATGGCATCATCTCTGCTTTCGGCACATCGATTATTTATGACTCAACCGATCATCCTTTACGTCCCTCTTGCGGCATTAAATCACGCCTCGAAAACGAGATCGCAGGACTTGGAGGCGACTTCCAGTTCTTCAGCATTGCATACCTGAACAGCTGGTATTATTCCGTATCTAAAGACGGTGTCATCAAGCTGCGCGGCGACATGCGTTTTATTCAACCCATCAACAAAACTAGCGCTGACAGCATTCCAATCGATGAACGCTTTTTTCTTGGAGGCGATAATGAGATCCGTGGTTTTACCCCATATCGTCTCGGACCACAATTCAATGATGACGATCCCAAGGGAGGCATCTCCATGCAGGTACTTTCTGCTGAGTATGATCACCGTATCCTTAGTTGTCTCGATGCTTTCTTCTTTGTCGACTCTGGTTATCTGTCTCTAGCTCACTGGGACTTCGGCAATCTGAATACATCTGTAGGCTTCGGCATACGCTTTCAGGTCTTTGAAGGCAATCCGCCCATCACGATGGGACTAGGTTATCCGCTAACGCCCGCATCCCCTGACGAAGTCAAACATTTCTTTATTTCATTGGGCGGTAAGTTCTAATGGTTTCAACTTTATTGAAAAAGATGTACACTAGAACTTTTAATCGTTAAAAGAACATCCATAGGAAGGAGATGATGATGAAAAACCAAATGAAGAAAACGGCAACGATGCTGTTTATCGCCGCTGCGCTTCTGTTCAGCAGTCACAAAATCGACGCTGCAGAACCTACAGCGCCGAAGATCGGCGTCGTCAACTTTAAAGAGTGTGTCGACCGCTCAAAAATGGGCAAGCAAGAGCAAGCATCCTTTGAAGCTCTAAAAAAACAGGCTGAACAGGTGATGCAGCAAAAAGAAAAGACGCTGCAAGAGATATCTGCTAAGCTCAATGATCCCGACTATCTTGACAGCCTATCCCCTGAAGCGGAAGCGGAACTAAAGCACAAATTCCGTGCCCTAAGCCAAGAGCTCGCACAACAACAACAGCAGCTCTACCAAACACTCAGCCAAGCAAATTTTAAGATCATTCAAAAGCTGACAGAACAGGTGAATCAAGCCGCTAACAGCGTTGCAAAAGAGATGAACCTCGATTGCGTGATCAATGAAGACGCTTGCTTCTTTTTCAGTTCCAAACTTGATATCACATCTGCGATCATCAAGAAAATGGACGATACTTTTAGCAAGAACGAAGAATAACATTCTAGGAGAAGGAGGCGTCTCATGACCGAAACGCTATCATACACTGCCGATGAGCTAGCTGAGATGACAGAATCCGAGCTTGTCGGGAATGGCACAATCGTTATAACCGATATTGCTGACCTTGAAAGCGCTGAATCTACAGACGCCTCCTTCTTTGCCAACCCTCTTTATGAAAATGCGATGAAGCAGAGCCGTGCCGGAGTGATCTTCATCGCCCCCCACCTGCCGCAAGTAGTGGGAAAGAACTATCTTATCCACAAAGATCCTTCGCGCGCTTTTCAAATTGTGATCGAAGCGTTCCGCGGTAAAGATACAAATAAGTCTGCGCTGCACGGAATTCACCCCTCTGCATTTATCCACGACACTGTCAAGCTCGGCGATCAAGTAACCGTAGGGCCCTATGCCGTGATCGAAGAAGGCGCAACCATTGGTAACCGCACTTTTATAGGCCCGAACAGCTATATCGGCCCAGGCAGCTCAATTGGAGAAGACTGCTATATCCATCCTAATGTCACTATTAGAGAACGCTGCCAAATCGGTAACCGTGTAATCATTCAGTCCAGCAGCGTCATCGGCAGCTGCGGTTTTGGCTACACCACCAATGAGCAAGGTAAGCATGTGAAGTTAAACCAAGTTGGGATCATCATCCTTGAGGATGACGTTGAAATCGGCTCCTGCACCACGGTCGATCGTGGTCGCTTTAAGGCAACACGCATCTGTGCGGGAACTAAGATCGGCAACCAAACACAAATCTCTCACGGATGTAAAATTGGTAATAACAATCTCATCGTCGGACAGTCAGGCATCGCCGGATCTAGCGAAACCGGCAATAATGTTATTCTCGCCGGGCAGGTCGGTATTACCGGCCACATCAAAGTCGCCGACGGCGTGATCCTAGCTGCCAATGCCGCAACTGCAAAAAGCATCAGAAAGCCGGGAATCTACAGCGGGCGCCCAGCAATTCCTATTCATGAGTTTAACAAGCAAGCCGTTTTTCTACGCAACCTGCCCAAGCTAGCGGAAAAGCTCAAGCAGATCGAAAAAGAGCTTGAAACAGTAAAAAGTGAGCGAGCATAATGCCCGCTCACTTCTTATCAGATTAAATCTAACTCTTGCTCCATCGCTTCCGCATGTTCTTTGATATAAGTATCTGTAGAGTCTAGCCCCCATTTCAGTAATGCCGCGCCACCGATAATCAAACCAATAATACCGCCGGTAATCATTAATCCACCTGAAGCGAATATGGCTCCGGCAATCAAGAATACTGAACTGGCCACCATACCTACGAGCATAGCAAGGTTTACAATGGCATTATTTCTGATTCGCGAGAAAATCGCCTTATGGTGTGAAGCTATTTCTAAATATTTCTCCTTCTTTTCCTCTGCAACATCGTTTAGTGAAGCTGTGAAAGTGTTAATCGTGCTGATTTCTTTTGTCGTTTCTACAAGGTGATTGTAAGTACGACCAATGCTGAACAGGGCAAACCCACCCACAACGGTTCCTATAAGACCTACGAAAAATCGTGTAGTATCAGCTGGATCGTTTCCGCGTTGAATTCTGGAACTTACACGTGTGTTAACCGAAAGGATATTAAAGCTTGGATAGCAACCATCCCAACGCACATGCCCAATTTTATGTATAACCCCATCGTCAGGAGAAAGAATATGGTTCGCTATCCTTCGTGATCGATCAACATACTCACGCTGATAGTGATCTCTTCCAGCAGGAACGTGAACACCATCCCTGGTTCTTGTATTAGCACGATAAGAATTACCCTCACCTCTTCTTGACCTATCATCAGATCTAATAAAATCTGATCGATCACGATCTCTCCCTGCAGGCACATGACCCACATTTGCTGTAAACGTCATTACTCAACTCCTAATTCACTTATTGTTGATATCCATTGAACAACTAAGTTCATGAATCAGGAATTTAGCAAAATTTTATTAAGATTTGATAAAGTCAGATCAATAAACAGGCAGGATTTTCCAAATATTCTTTTACAGTATTGATAAACTGCGCGCCAGCGACACCATCGACGACCCGATGGTCAGCTGAAAGAGTCATATTCATCACCTTGCCAGGTACGACTTGTCCCTCTTTAACGACAGGAACATCATTGATACCGCTAATCGCTAGAATTGACGACTGCGGCGGATTGATAATAGCGATGAAGTCCGTAACGCCAAACATGCCGAGGTTAGAGACCGTAAAAGAACCGCCCTTGTATTCATGCTCTTGCAGTTTGCCGTCCTTCGCGCGCTTCGCCAGTCTGCGCATTTCGACCGAAATCTCCCCGAGATTTTTGTAATCGGCATGACGAATGATCGGCGTGATTAGGCCGCTTTCCATGCTGACAGCAACGGAGACATCAATTGTTTGATACCGAACGATCGTATTGTTCTCCGTATTAAAAGCGCTATTGATATTGGGGTGTTTCCTCAAAGCCATTGCACAAGCACGGATAACGAAGTCATTAAAAGTGACCTTCACCCCCTGACTTTTCAATTGTTCGCGCACCTCCACCATCGCCATGGCATCAACAGACTGCGAAACATAAAAGTGAGGGATAAAGGTCTTAGCCTCTTGCAACCGGCGCGCAATGGCTTTACGCATCGGGGTCAGCTTCTCTTCTATATAACTTCCCGGTGGTATCGTTGGCACTTCGCGACTGCCGAAAGCGAAGTCTCCTGATGCCTGTGCTTTTTCCAAGTCACGGCTCATGATCCTGCCACCCGGTCCGCTTCCTTTGACAGTGGATATATCAAGTTTCTTCTCTTTGGCCAACTTCCTAGCAAGAGGCGACACTTTAAGCCGCTTTTCCTGCCTATCTCGCGGTTCTTCAAATTCATATCCTTCTAAAGGCGGCTGTGGGGCGAAAACGGGTTGATGCATCGCTCCGGAAGACGGCTGCGGTTTTGATGGTGCAGCAGCGGGAGTTTCAGTCCCATTTGCTGCTGCCTCTGGTTCTTTTGACTGTGGCGCTTCAACGCGAGCGCCCTCAGGCTGATAACCGGAAATATCTTCGTCAGCTTTTTCAGATAAGATGGCAATCGCCTGGTTCACTGCCGCCTCGCCACCCTCGGGAACGACGATTTTTCTGAGGTACCCTTCATCAAGCGCATTATGCTCTACCGTTGCTTTGTCGGTAGCCACTTCAATCAGCAAATCTCCTTCGCCAACGAAGTCTCCTTCTTTTTTATGCCACTTGGCGATTGTTCCCTCTTCCATTGTCGGTGACAGTTTCGGCATAGTCAGTGTAAACGGCATATCTCAATCCTATCTTAGTACTTTCTCGACCCCAGCGATAATACGCGGCACTGTCGGCAACGTTTCCGCCTCCAACACCTTCGAGTAAGGCATCGGCGTTTCCCTCTGGCAGACCCTCTCGATCGGCGCATCCAGGAAATCGAATGCTTTTTCCTGTATCTGGAATCCGACTTCGGAACAGATGCCCCCAAACAGATGCCCCTCTTCAACAAGCACGCATTTGTTTGTTTTGTGTATCGAATTCAACACGGTGATCATATCCAAAGGACGAATCGAGCGCAAGTCAATCAGTTCAGCTTTGATCCCCTTCTTTGCAAGCTCTTTGACAGCAAGCAGAGAGACGTTAACCATTTCGCCATGTGTGACAATCGTGACATCGCTTCCCTGTTCGACAATTTTCGCCTTACCAATCGGCACGAGATACTCATGTTCGGGCACTTCCCCTTTCATTCCGTATGCCAGTTCACATTCAAGGTACAGGACAGGGTTATCATTGCGAATTGCTGATTTCAGAAGACCCTTTGCGTCATAGGGATTGCTCGGATAAACGATGATCAGTCCCGGGAGATTGCCGTACAACGCTTCTACGCAATGCGAATGCTGGCATGACACCTGTGCAGCAGCGCCGTTAGGGCCTCGGAAAACGATAGGAACAGAGAAGCGCCCACCAGTCATGTAATAAGTCTTTGCAGCATTGGAGATGATCTGATCACAACCGACGAAAGAGAAGTTAAAGCTCATGAATTCCACAATAGGCCGCAGCCCTGTCATTGCCGCACCAATGCCAAGACCAGAAAAGCCTAGTTCGGAAATGGGTGTATCGATCACACGCTTGGGACCCCATTTGTCCAGCATACCCTTGGACACTTTGTATGCTCCATTATACTCCGCAACCTCTTCGCCCATGAGGAACACACGTTCATCACGCTCCATTTCCTCATCCATTGCTTCACGAATAGCTGTTCTCAGGTCGATAACTTTTTTTGCCATTACGATCACTCTTTTAAAACACCCTCTTCGAGCTCCGTGATCTCAGGCCACGGGCTTTCCTCGGCATATTTCATCGCTTCAAGAACGATCTCTTTCTGTTCTTTATCCATTTTCTTGAACGCTTCCTCATCGAGCATTCCCTCCTCCTCTAACGCCTCGCGCATAATCACGATCGGATCGCGCTTCATGCACGTTTTGAGCGCGTCTTTAGAGCGGTACAATCCTGGATCGGATATCGAATGTCCACGGAAACGCTCCGTCACCACCTCAACAAGAGCTGGTCTGCTCGTCTTCAACGTTTCTTGATGAACATGAGAGAAGCCCGCATAGCAATTGAAGAAATCCATCCCGTCGAAAGTATATCCCTTCATACCATATCCCGGCGCTTTCTGTTCCGCCAGATGTTCCACGCTCACAGCACGATCCACAGCCGTCCCCATGCCCCATTGATTGTTTTCGATAACATAGATGCATGGAAGGTTCCAAAGTGCAGCAAGGTTCAGCGACTCATGAAACGCCCCCTGCGGAACAGCACCGTCACCTAGGAAACAAACGGCAACTTCATCTTTTTTATCGAGATACTTAATGGTAAACGCCGCACCCGTTGCGATGGGAATCTGCCCCCCAACAATACCGAAACCGCCAAGCATGCGGTCGGTATATAGGTGCATGGAGCCGCCGCGTCCCTTCGCATTTCCTGTTGATCGTCCATAAAACTCGGCCATCACCTCGTTCGGGGTTGCTCCTGTTAACAATGCGAGAGCATGGCAACGATATGTCGTTACCCACCAATTCTCTTGCCCGATCGCCTGATATGCTGCGGTTTGGATCGCTTCTTGTCCCATGTAAGAGTGAAAAAAGCCCCCAACTAAACCATGCTGGTACGCCGACTCAGCACGAATTTCGAGATTACGGATCAACAACATCCATCGAAGCGCTTCAAGAAGCCGTTCTTTTCCCAGCTCTTTGATCACTTTTTTGCGATCATGGTCATAAAAATGATATTGTACATGCCCATGATGTTGTTCTGCTGTTTTGCTCACAATCTTCCTCTTCGTCTTTTCAGCTCCTAATGGGGCTTATATCATCTGATTTTTCTGTGAATATTTCAACAAAAGAGTTTGGCGCGGACGGCAAATACCTAATATGCCTTCCAGCGCCATTTTAACATCTTACCGCTTTTCCAGGGCAAAAAGAGTACCTCGCTAACTATCAGCAACTTAAGCTGTTACCGACACCTCTTCGCTGATGACCGCTTCCTGTTCCTGATCAAGGTCCTTCTGAACCATCATCGTTACACAAGAATCGGACCATACATTAATCGCTGTTTCCAGCATATCGATCAAAGTATAAAAGGGAAGGATCACTGCCAATAAAGTTAACGGTACGTTCATTGCAGCAAGGAAAGCGCTCGCAATGAAATAGCACCCCATGGGTACCCCTGCATTACCAACAGCCGCAGCTGTAGCAACGAAGATCCAAACGACCATTTCCACCGTAGAGAAAGTCATTCCGTAGCTCATCGACACGAAAAGAACAGTGGTCAAGATAAAGGCCGCGCAGGCATTCATGTTGATCGTTGTGCAGAGGGGCAGGGTGAATCCGGCAACTTTGCGCGAAACACCAACTCGCTCTTCTGCACACTTCATCGCCATCGGCAAGGCAGCGCTGGAAGACTTACTAAAGAAAGCTACAGATAGAGCAGGGAACATTCCTCGAAGCGCCTTATAAGGAGAAATCCCCTTGCTTTGAAGGAAGAGAGGTAAAACAACAAAAGCCTGCACCAAATTGGCCAGCACCACAACGCACAGATACAGCGCCAGGTTGCTCATATCCATTCCGCCGTTCAAGTCACGGACAAACAAAGTGATGAATGCCCAAATCGCTAAAGGCATCATCCGGACAATCCAAGATGTGACCTTCATGATCGCTGCGTACAAACTCTTGAAGAACGTATGAAGAACAGTACGGTTTTCATCAGGAAGCGCCAGGATCGCCAAACTAAGCAGCATAGCGATAAAAAGGACGCCGATCACATTATTCTGACTGAAAGGCTCTACAATATTAGAAGGGACAACCTGGATCAGATACTTGAAATAGTTGACCTCAAGCTGGTCGGCAACACCAACACCCGCTTCAAGCGGCGTACGTGCCGGATCAATAACCATATAGAGAAGCAAAGCGATCGTTGCAGCGATCACCGTCGTCAACAAGGTATACTTCAGTACCCTTTGACCCATATTCTTAAGCTCACGCATGCTTTCCATGCCCGAAGCTGTCGATACAATTGACAGGAAGATAATAGGAAGGCTGACCAGTTTCAAGAGGTTGATAAAAATTTCCGATATCACATCTGCACCTGTATTCAAAGCTGGCAGATCAAGATAACCAGCTGCAACACCAAGAATGAGCGCCGCCGGCAAAAGAATGCTATTATTAAAGAATTTCCTTAAATTCATTACAATTCCTACGTTAATTAGTCATTAACTATACTTTATTAAAAATTTCTTTGTCAAGCTGAAATGTGAATCTCTGGAAGAGACAAAAAAAAAGCACCTCCGTTCAAATTTGACTCGCCATCTTAATAAGAAATTAACAATTAAATTGTACAATCTTCATAAAAAAAACATGATTTTATAAAATGATTAATACAAACTATTCTGCAATAACCACCCCTCTTCTAGCCAAACAAGATGAAAAGGTAGAGCCCATATTCGATCAGGAAGTTGTCATTGATGGTTGGAAAGACAAACTTGGCAACATCGTACTAAGGATTTTCAGAATAACCTTAGGTATTTTCAAGTTATTCGGATCGGCGATGATTGCGCCTTTCAAAAGAAAACCAGATTCTCATAAGAGCTACTGTTTCACACAGCAATACAATAACAGCTGTCATATTTCACCGTTAAAAAACCTTCAGATTCTTGATAAGTTGAGAGAGAATAATTTCGATCTTGCAAAAGCTGATTTCTTCAGCAGACGTGAGTGGCTTGGCGAAAACCAGCAGATGCTAAGTATCTGGCATCATCTCATATCCGAAATAATCACGGAAAATGGCAAAGTAGATTATCCTGATGCATACAAGTTTATGATGGAAGGTTTCAATAAAGCGCCTATCTTTCCTCATTACTATGACGAAAATCACAAATTTCCATTCGATGGCCTAAAAGGACTTGTCGAATTTTCCGAAGTTCCCTACTTCTTTATTGATCTTGACGACTTAACAAATGTCTCCTTCCGCATTTTCGGACAGGAGATCAAAATTTCCGATATGTTCTCCAAAGAAGACTTAGGTCTGGCTATGGGCATCGTTAAAGAAAGAGGTGGCGAAGTCAAAATTTACGACCGTACCGCTCATCAGTATGTACCTATCACAAATCTTGGATACATCACGCTGGAAGCTAAAGGAGACGGTTTTGCGGTTGTTGTTGACCAAGAAAAGGTTTCCGCTACCGACAGAGAGCGTTATGCGCTTCCCCTTCCCGGACATACTCCGTTCATGACAAAAAGCAAAAGCGGAATGGGGTATGAGATGATTGCTGTAGACCACGATCTTGGCGGTGGACTGCAAGTGGGCGAACATACATACGCAGTATTCCAATGGTCATTGCTTAAAATGCTTTTCATTCTTAATGGCGTTGATGAAAATAATAACGACATCACCGAATCCCATCAACTATGGCCGGTATTTCAGGATTTCAAAAGACTCATGGCTAAAGATTCTGAAAACGTCTGGCATCCGGACAAGAATAGCAAAGAAATGATTCTTCAATACCACCTAGCGAAGTTATTCAAGGAAAATTCAGATCTGTGCGCTAAAGCCCTCGCCACTGTAGATACAGTTTCTGATAATTGGAAGAACTACAAAAAACTTTGTGCAGGAAACTTCTATAATCAGAAAGGCGAAAAGATGAACGAAGAGCTCTTTCAAGAGTATCTTCTGGGAAAAGAACAGGCGCTAGCCTATTACTTCATGCAAAACGTGCGCTTGTTATGGTATTCCGCCATCAACGCCGAAGTTCCAATCAAGTGCCTCGAACTAGGGCTGCCGGAATCATTAGGCCCCCTTTTCCACGAGTTTCTAAAATCGCGCATCAATGAAAACGTCACCGTCAAACTAAATAATGGAGAGACAACCAAGACATCATTTATCGAAGCTTGGCAAGAGATACTCGAAGAACTAAAAACGCGCACAGGAGACAGAAAGGATTTTATGAGCTTCGATGATCATGGATGGGTTGTCAGCTTTGATGAAGAGGTCATTAACCTGCAGAATCAATCTAAAGGTATTCATGACAGGTCTCTACTGAAAAAGCTAGGGATAGCAGGTATCGAATCATGGCTAAGCTCAGACCTAAACCTATGGTACAGCAAACGCACCGATCTTAAAGAAAGAAAAGTCACAGTCGTTGCCACCGACAGTCTTTGAAACCATATCCATCGCGTTGTACATGAAAAACAGCTATTATCAAACAGATGTTCGACCTTAACTTATGAAGAGAGACAATTCATGCTGTGCTGATACTTTTACATCGCAAGCTCGCGGACACCAAAAATCTGTGTTCCAATACGCAACAAGGTAGCCCCTTCCTCGATGGCAATCGGATAATCATTGGACATTCCCATGGACAAATGCTTGAAGCCATAAGCATCGCGCAGCTCCCGCAGCGACCGAAAACAGCTGCGAATCACATGTTCGTCTTTGGTGAAGGGTGCCATCGTCATCAGTCCCTGAACATCAAGGTTGGGGAACATCTTGACCCTTTGGTACGCTTCTTCTACTTCATCTAAGGAAAATCCATGCTTGCTGGCCTCTCCTGAACTATTCACTTCGAGGAGAATTGCTGTCGTCACACCCGCTTCCACGCTACACTCCGAAAGTTTCTTTGCAAGGTCTACACTGTCCACCGAGTGGATCAGTGCAAATTTACCGATTACTTTGCGTACCTTATTTTTTTGGAGGGTGCCAATTAGATGCCAACGCAGGTCGTCAGCCGCCTCCTCCATTTTGGATAACGCCTCCTGCACCTTATTTTCACCGAAGTCGCGGCAACCTGCCTGATAAGCAGGATGAACATGCTCCCATGGGTGATTTTTCGTCACTCCGATCAGTGTGATCTCATCAGGTTCGCGACCGCATTGAACAGCATGATCGCGGATATGCTTGAGAAGATGATGATATTGATCAAAAACGGTCATGAATCGTAAATGCTCGCGGTGGTCCGAAAATTTCGTTGATTATAACCATATCCTGCAAAGAATCAAGCTGTTTGATCTTCTCCTCAGCGATCGATGTCTCATTCTCGACGCGAATCGCATACGGGCTTAGTTCTGCAGGAATACGGAACCCTTCACTGATTATCGGTTGGCGCTGTTTTTTATACCGATCATCAAAACTACTAGTCATTTTTTGCTTTTCAAGAGAGGTCTTGAGATGATGCTCCTCCAGTTCTGCTTCAAAGTCATAGCTTTTTCCAACAGAACGGTGAACAGTTGTTTTTTTTTGTTCCACGGATACCGGTGGTGGAGGCAAGAACTCCTCATCCTCCTCTTCCTCCTGGTCTTGCACAAGTTCCAGGTTCATGGAACGCAACATCTCTTTCAATGCACGATCCTTCTCCTGCTGCTGTTTCTCATAGAGTTCGGGATTTTTCTCTCGGCGGCGGCGCTCGATCTGCTGCCGAGTTGACAGCCAAACGAGAGCCACCATTGCAACGATAAATCCAATAAATTCAATCAGGTTCATCGCTTATCCATTCGAAGGGTTGTCGCTCTTTGTTTTCGAGATCGACTTACGCATTTCTGTATCTGCTTGAACATTTTGGATTCGGGCGTAGTCCATAATTCCAAGATTTCCCTTTTTAAACGCCTCAGCCATTGCCAAAGGTACAGAAGCTTGCGCTTCGATCAACTTGGCTTCCATATCGCGAACTTTCGCAATATTCTCCTGTTCCATCGCCACAGCCATTGCACGGCGCTTCTCCGCTTCAGCTTGAGCAATCCGCTTATCGGACTCCGCTTTATCTGCACGCAGCTTCGCACCTACGTTGTCACCAAGAACCATTTCAACAATGTCTATCGAAAGGATCATAAACGCTGTAGAGGAATCGAGACCTTTCTCAAGTACCAGTTTGGAAATCCTCTGGGGTGACTCCAGCACCTCAAGGTGAGTGTCTGAGCCGCCAATGGCGCTGACAATACCCTCGCCAACACGTGCTATGATCGTTTCCTCGGTAGCTCCGCCCACAAGCTGGGCAATGTTCGTGCGTACCGTCACACGAGCACGGACGTTAACCTGGATCCCGTCCTTAGCTACTCCGGTGATATACCCCCCGTGACTTGGGCAGTCGATCACCTTAGGATATACAGAGGTCTGCACCGCATCACGAAGATCCCTACCGGCAAGGTCGATCGCCGTCGCACGCCGCCAATCTAATGGAATATTCGCCTTATCGGCAGCGATCATCGCCTGAACAACTTCAGTAACATGCCCTCCGGCAAGGAAGTGCGTCTCTAAATCCGATACTGAGATATCTTTCAAACCGGCCTTAAAGGCACAAATACGTGCCACCACAATGACGCGTGGGGGAATTTTTCTTAGGCTCATTCCAACGATATTGAACAAAGGAATCGGCGTGCCGGAAACAAAAGCCTGAAACCAGAGACTGATAAACCGCCCGAGAATGCTGAGCAGGATGACCACCAAGATGGCCAAAACAATAAAAAGAATATAATATTCCATCTTCTTTACCCCTTTAATCTAACAAATAAAGTTTCGCCTTCACCGCCGATCACGACAACGGTCTCCCCTTTAGAAACATATCCGCTCTGGGAGATAGCAGAATAGAGACGACCTGCAATTTTGATATGTCCTGCCGGGCGCAAATCGGTCGAAACGATGCCTTCCTTGTCGACCAAACTACGATCCCATTCCGAAGCAAGATACCCCTGTTGGTCTTTGCCTGAGTAGATACCGTACTCTTCACTAGAATTTTTGATCCGCCATAGAGCAAATTTTACTAAGAGTACCAATAAGATTCCGGCGACGATGATATAGACTAGTGTAGCGATCAGCGAGTCCGTTTCAACAGCAAATACAACAACACTTGCCACCAAGAGAATTGCGCCGATGGTCCCCAAGATTCCTCCGGGAAGATGAAACTCAAAAAATATCGCAAGAAACGCGACAGCAAGAATAATCAGCGCAACCATTTATATTTCTTCCTCCACAGGTTCGACAATCATAACGCTGCCATCTAATCTTTGCACGATGATCTCCGTACCCTTCTCAATAAAATCGCCTGCAGTAACCGCCTCGTATATTTTCCCGGCAATCTCCACCTTTCCCGATGGACGCAGTGTAGCAAAAACTACCCCTTTTGATCCAGGCGATGGGAGATTGCGCGGGTCTTCGCCGGCAAAGAAACCAGCTTCTCTGTCAAGTTCGTGTCCAAGAAGAACAAGACGGTTAATCCCCGCCCATGACGGTGAGATATAACGCGTCAGCAGCACCATTAGAACAAAAGCAACAACCAGTGTTCCTGAAAACCATACCAGCCTTTCGAAAAAGACCTCGCCGGCAGCGTTGACCGTTCCGGTATCGAATTCAAAATCAACAGTCTCGACACCGGGCAGCATAATCGCAAACAGCCCGCCAAGGCAGAAGATCGCACCGACAAATCCTAGAATTCCACCGGTAGGAATAAAAAACAGTTCTACAGCAACCAAGATGATCCCGCTTAACATGAGAATCACCTCAAGCCAGTTGGCGAATTCGAGCGACAAGTTAGAAATAATAATCAGCAGTAAACATATGAGTCCTATAGACCCCGGCAAGCCAAAGCCCGGCGTATTAAATTCAATATAAAACCCCATCAACAAGCCAAGGAACAGTAACGACGACACAAGAGGCATTGCTAAAATCACAAAAAATTGTGTCTTCCAATCCATGTGATATTCATCGACAATTGCGTTAGGGATCGCGGCAAAGAAAGGATCCTGGAATAGAAGTTCTTTGCTTGCCGGCCATTGCGCCTTCTCTTTTTCCGCCGTTGTGATCGGCTCCAATCGTGTCGGCATCAGGAGCTGATCAGCAACGCCATAGTTAATCAATTGCTCTGCTGTTAACGTCAGTAATTTTCCTTTCTCGGTGATTACTACATCGGGATTAGGCCCTTTCAACCGTATTTGTTCGTCACTATTCAGCCTGACCACCTTGCCATTACGCAGCACTAAAATGATGTCTTTGTCCACCATCGCTTCAGCGAGATCACTATTTCTATCAAAAAAGCGAGCGCGGTTGGCAAAGTCAGCGCGTAAAGCTGAGTTAATTTTTTCCGGTAGCGCCACCATTTTGCCACCTTCTCCCGCCGTAACAGGCTCGGCAGCGCCCATGCTGCCATCTTTTGCCACTGTGATGAAACGCGTAGAATAGGCCAGCATCGCTCCTGCAGAGATCGCCCAATCGTTGATAAAAGTGACGACAGGAATGCTTTCTTGCGTATCGATGTTCTGCAACGCATCAGAAATTTGCTGCGCCGCGAACACTTCCCCTCCTGGTGTATTCAGCTCAAGAATGATAAATATCGGCTTCTTCTCTTTGTAATATTCCATTGCTGACTTGACGAACAACCACGTCGACTGGCTGATCATTGATGAGTGATCGCCGATTTTTATGTAACCCACAAGGTTGGGGCCCTCTTCAGAAAACTTGATATGATTACGAAGGCTTTCATGAAAATTCTTGGGTGAGACCGTTAACGATGTAGTCGACTCTTTTTGTTGAACACGTTGTTCTTCCGTGATCGCATACCTTTTTTGAAACGTTGCCGGAGACATCACCCCATTGACCAGTCCGGCGCTTTTCAAGTCCTGCTGGCTTACCACCAGCGCTTCATTGGCATTCGCTAACACCTTGCCCGCCGCATCGTCGCCTTTGGCAATATGCCACTTTCCGTCATCCACTAGGATCGTCTCGGAATCGGTCATCGCAACCGCCATTGCACGAAGACGCTCTACCTCCTTGTGGTTCACGGGAATCAAACTAACCACCCGATTACGCAATAAGTTGGTAGGAACTGTATCATTGGTACCAAGAGGGATATCTCCCCAAGAAACGATATAAGAGGTATAGAGTTCATCAGCAAGAAAAGGAATCACTGCCGCTGGGCCAACAGCCTGATCGTTGATATAAACAATGACTCTAATTTCATTTTCAGCTTTTAGTTCGTAGACCTTTGCAGCAAACTGCAAAACGCTTTCGAGATTGCCACCGTTCGAATCTATCTCGACGATTAGCGTCTGATAATTTCCAGAACCCAACTCTTTTTCTGCTTGACGCATCACTTCTTCATTCAGAACCCCTTTAAGGTCAATAAATTGATCAGGGAATGCTACAGATGGCGAAAGAATAGCAATCAGAATAAAAAATACGAAACGGCACATGACAAAGATCCAGTTTTACTAACTAATGTCTACCTGAATGCCCATATTAAAGCTACACGCTAATGATGATTATTGGCGTAAGAGCAAGGCGTCTCAAAATTACCTGTTAAGAATCTATTCTATCCCTATTATCTGCATACCAAAGCTTGGGTCATTATAGTTCTTTCTCAATAAACTCGAGAATATGATCACGTGTTTGGTCAATATGCTCATCAGTATGGACCGATGAAACAAACCAGGACTCAAACTGCGACGGTGGAATATAGATTCCACGATCAAAAAGATAGCGGAAAAAGCGTCCGAATATCTCGAGGTCGCATTTTTTCGCATCCAGCATATTTTCAATTTTTTTCTGTCCGAAGAAAATAGTCAGCATAGAGCCCTCTTCTTGCAAGCAACAAGGAATCTTCGTCTTTGCTAGCGCTTCATGAATAGGCTTCGTCAGCCGCCGCGTCTTTGCCGCAAGATTTTCATAGAATCCTGGTTCCTCGCATAAGAGCAACGTTTGGTACCCCGCTTCCATCGCCACAGGATTACCGGATAATGTCCCGGCCTGATAGACAGGACCTAATGGCGCCAGATAGTCCATAATCTCGCGGCTTCCGCCAACGGCTGCTGAAGGAAAGCCCCCGCCGATCACCTTACCGAAACAGGTCAGATCCGGCTTTTCCGGATAGAGAGACTGCGCCCCTTGGATCCCTAACCGGAAACAGTTCATTACCTCGTCAAAGAGCAACAGCGCACCGATTTCTTGCGTCACCTCTCTTAGCATTGCCATAAATTCACGAGTTGCAGGAACGACCCCCATATTTCCCGCCACCGGCTCAAGAATCACGGCGGCGATCTCATTGCGGTTTGCAGGATCAGTCAGGTAGGCGCGGCACCCCTCAAGATCGTTGAAATCCAAGGAAACCGTATGCTTTACCACATCGTCAGGAATGCCTGCCGAAGTTGCCGTTGGAGTCACTCCCAATAGCCCCCCCGATCCCGCATTGACAAGAAAAAAATCACTATGTCCATGATAATGCCCGGTAAACTTAACAAAGCGCGGACGGCCAGTATATCCACGGGCTAGACGCACTGCCGTCATCGTCGCTTCCGTCCCTGAGGAAACAAAACGAATTTTTTCCACGCTATCAACTAGATCAACGACCTTTTGTGCAATTTTAGCCTCGATAGCGGTTGTGACACCGAAACTGCTTCCTTGCTGCAGCCGACGGGAAGCCGCATCAATCACCGCAGGATGCGCATGTCCATGAATTAAAGGTCCCCAGGAACAGCAATAATCAATATATCCGTTACCATCTACATCATAGATCATATCGCCCTGCCCGCTCTCTGCAACCATCGGTGTGTCACGAACACCTTTACAAGAGCGAACCGGCGAGTTGACTCCCCCCGGAATCACATCACATAGCTGTCGATAGGTCTCTTTTGATCTTTGTTCTGTAAGCATATCAACCTCCTAAAAAAGGAGTTATCCTATACCTCCGTCTCAGCTTTCGTCAATAAAAACATAGAAACTATTGTCTGTAACCGATATAATAACACGAAAAAATCATCCCAACGTCCGATGAAAAATAACAACACAGACCTCGTTTCCAACAGACGCGCCCGGCACGATTACGAGCTATTAGAAACTTTTGAGGCCGGCCTCGTCCTCCAGGGTACCGAAATCAAATCGTTGCGCAACGGCGGCGGCAGCCTTGCTGAGTCCTATGTACGCCTAATCGACGAAGAATTCTGGCTCGTCGGCGCGCATATCGCCCCCTACAGCTTCGGCAACATCCATAACCATCCCGAACGCCGCGACCGCAAACTTCTGCTCCACAAGCGTGAGATGGCTAAACTTTGCAAAGCTATTCAAGAAAAGGGACTCACCATCATCCCTCTTGCCATCTACCTTAAAAAAGGGTATGCCAAGATCAAAATAGCGATCGCGCGTGGAAAAAAACTTCATGACAAAAGACAGACCATCAAAGAACGCGATGAAAAAAAGCACATGGACCGCATGATGAAAAACCATGAGTAAGATCAAAATCCTTACTATCGGCAAGACAAAAGAGTCTTGGCTCGATGAAGCTCTAGCTGAATATTGCAAACGTCTGACCGGCACCGCCGAGATTGAGTTTATCCTCGTGAAAAATGATGATCAACTAATCAAAACGTTAGAAAAAGAACGTCATTATATCTGCCTCGATGCTCAAGGTAACCTGATGAACAGCGTTGCTTTCTCACAATTTCTCATGCGAAAACTGGAAGAAAATGGAGCGAGGCTCACTCTAGTGATCGGAGGCCCCGAAGGCCTTCCGAAAGAGATCAAACAGGGCGCGGAACTGATAAGTCTTTCCCCTATGACACTGACACATCAATGTGCACGGCTAATACTGCTTGAGCAGATTTACCGTGCTTTTGAAATTGCGAAAGGCAGCAAATATCACAAATGATTAGCGGCCTATCTCGACGACTGTTGTATCTTTCTGTATTCTGCTTAGGGCTACCCTATTCTGTGTTGGAAAAAACTAATTAGTAATGCCGAGCAAAGTAAAAAAGATATTAATCATCAACTTCAGCCTTTCCTCGCTCAGCACAGCAAAGCGTTACGATTGGAAAATCATTTTTTTTGACTAAAAGCTCCCATTGATTATGTTTGACTTTAAAAAAATAAATTGGATCAGTTCCATTCTTGTTAAAGGTATGAAGGGAACATCTTGTATTTGCTTCCGGCGAATACACACAAATTTTGCGGTTGGTAACCAACGCAAAAATGAAGAGCTCCCGCATCGTTCCATTTATCATTGATGAATCGTTGCAATACATGAGAGTGCTTAAATATTCACTCAAGCGATCAGCTTGATTCTCCATCTCCTTGAATCCACCATTCGACTCACTCAAGTCCTTTAAATTAGAAAAATTCTTCAGAATATATTCGCCAATCTGATAACGAATCTCACTGCTTGACAGTTGATGATTCATTCCCGTCGATAAGGCTTCAAACAAACAGTGATGCTTTACAGGTGATTTAACAAGGCCATGTTCTATTTCGAGAAACTTAAGGCACCTCACACTATGTTGATCAACTTTTACCTCATCGTCCTGGATTGTTTCACCATGTATCATGACAAACAGAGCTTGTAGACTGGTTAGTATTTGCTCAAACTGTTTTTGATGCCCCTCCACTAAATCTTCTTTTAGAGCTTCATACAATCGCACGCAATCCAAAAGATCGACCTTTTTATTTTTAAAACTTTCTAACCTATCGTGTAAATCTTGAAGCTGTGAGACATCTATTTTTTCAGACTGTTGAATCTCATTTTGCAAATTTAAAATTTCTAGCGCTTTTTTATGAATATTATCTGAAAACTCATTAATCCTTTTGGCCAAACTCTCAACTTGGTTACCAGGTGAATACAAAAGCGCTAGTACATTGGATAGTTGCTCAATAGAACAATCTGAACTCGATCCTTGCATCGCCTTCTCCTTTTACTTAGAAAGCGGATATGCTATCGCTTTCAGAGAGTAAAAGTCTAGAGCAAATCCAAGAGCTACAGTCGGAAAAGACGGTACTTTTGATGTAGCAGAGTGTTATGGGGCTATCTACGAAGCTGGTGTAAGCCCTAGATACCTCCTCGTTACAATGCAAGAATCAATACCAAGGGCGATATCGCAATAGAACCGCGCAATCAACCTACTGCAAGAATTAAAGAGCTAGGTGGTGCTGAAGAAGGAAGAAGAGCACGGAAGAAAGGAGCAGACCATCAAAAAGATAGTAAATCGAAACAGCTATGTACGGAATAAAGACCATTTTTGGAGACAAACCATCTACCTGAAACCCCAAAAATCAGTCAATCGCGGTGTTTATCAAATCTGCAACCCTAACTATGATGACAGCTTTCGGAATGCCAGAAAGCTACCGATTGGCACCCTAATTCAAAAGGGTGAGGAAAAAATTTGACTGTTTCTTGAATTTTACAACAATGCTGTGGATAAGTGGTCGGCCTGACGAGGAAAACAAACTCGCGATCTTAGCATCACGAATACGAAGCAAGAATTTCGAAAGAGATGCCAACCTCTCCGTTCTGGTAAACAAAGAGGTTGGTGTCAGCTGATCAGATAAGCGTTTCTGCTTTCTTCATATCAAATCCACAACGCAAGTAGATCAACCCACCGTTAATTAACGCTGACCCGATAGCCACATTGATCAATCCCCTTACGTCGTCAGGCACTCCTGTATAGCGGATGACAAACCCAAGCCCCATCATGGAAGCGATCAAGAGCAGGTAGCCTTTTCCATAGATAGCTGTAAACGCCACAGGATTCGGCAAACTCAACACCCTCGTCACAACTCGTTTCACTGTCTTGCTGAGAACAAAACGCGCTTTAAGATATCCAATCACCAAAGCAACTGCAATAATGATCACAGCCGCGGTCTCAATCCCTCCTACCATGGGAGATAAATAATCCAGCAACGGATAGGGCAAAGAATCAAAATAGCGAGCTGGTACACTGCCCGCAACAAGAAGCTTCAATCCGCGCGGCAACAAGAACATGCCGACAGCTATCCATAAGCATCCTGATATAAAGATTAACGACTTGTGACTCATCCTTCCCATGTAATACCTCTCAATTTGATGAATAAAGATTTTAACATAAGCGCACATCCGATGACAAGGCGAATTGTGTCGATCCTATTTCTACTTCAGCGATTTTAGAAAAATTAATAGACATTTATTGCAATATTCGAGTATAAGTCGTTAAATCAGCACAATCTACTCAACGAGAGTTAATTTGCAAACCACAAGACAGTATAGCAAGGTAAAACTATGAAGATATCCCTATCATTTATCCGTACATTCTTCCTTCTAATGTGCATCCTATTTTCAACGGCATACACCATGACAATGAATATCAGCGACACTGCTCTAGTCTCTATGGGGATCGGCATAGTCGGAGGCGTGCTTTTCGCCATTGCCGTAATTGGTCTTGAGAAACTCTTTAACAAATTTGACTTACGTTCCTTGAACATTGCACTCATCGGGCTGTTCATTGGCTACCTGATGGGTCAAGGGATTATGCTCATCTTTTCTAGCGTCGTCGATGTTGCCGAGCTGCCGATGAGTGAATCTTCCCTTACTCTTGCACGTCTTGGCATCTACCTTGTGACCGCTTATATGGGAATGTTCCTAACTCTTTCTGCTTCGGAAGAACTCTACGTCAGCCTGCCATTTATCAAACTAAAGCCTGCTGCAGTAAAGAAAAGAGATATCATCCTCGATCGCTCCATGCTAAACGATCCACGTGTGATTGACCTTGCAGCCTCCGGTCTTGTCAATAACCAACTAATTGTTCCGCGCTTCCTACTTAAAGAACTTTATGAACAACATGAAAATGGCGAAGAAGGCGAGCGCAACCGCGCCCGTCGCGCATTGGAAGTACTAAAAAAACTTGAAGACAACAGCACGCTAGGTCTTCGCATCAATGATCACGACTTCCCTGAAGTTAAAGACCGCCATAGCAAGCTAGTGAAACTGGCGCGCTTCGTAGAAGCCAACATCATGACAGCAGATATGAGCCGTGTCGAGCAGTCGGCAATTGAAGATGTCGTGATCATCAATTTTCAAAGCCTTTGCAATGCCCTCAAACCGTTAACGCAGTCAGGCGAATATATTAACATCAAAGTGCAGCGCTATGGTAAAGAGCCTCGTCAAGGCGTCGGTTACCTCGAAGACGGCACCATGGTTGTTATCAATGGCGGTGCAGAATATATTGGTGAAGCGATTAAAGCGCAGGTCCTTTCTGTGAAACACACCTCATCGGGACGTATGATTTTCTGTAATGCTGTTGAAGAAGGTTATGAAGATCTGGATCAAGAGCATGAATATGCCGGTGCCGCTGCAGGAAGCAGTAACAACGACAGCTCTAAGAGATTCTTTACCCTATGATTCGCGGCCTCGGGATCGACATCATCGAAGTCGCCCGCATCAACAAAGTTCTCGAAGGGGAAAATGGGCGCTCATTTCTTGAGCGCGTCTTCACATCAACAGAGTCGGATTATTGCCGCCGTCATCGCTCTTCTGCCAAACACTTTGCAGGTCGTTGGGCGGCCAAGGAAGCAATTGCCAAAGCGCTAGGAACAGGTCTTAGAGAAGAGATTAATTGGACAGATATCGAGATTCTAAACGATGATCAGGGCAAGCCTTATGTCATTTTATCAGGCCGTCTGAACCAGAAGTTTGAAAATCCCAATATCATGATCAGTATCAGTCACTGTGATACACATGCATCTGCTGTTGCCATCTGGACAACCTAGAGCGTGTCGTCAAATTAACATGACAAACATGTCTAGGGCTTACTAACACGTCAAGATTTTATTTACAAACCAAAAGGATAGAGAAATTCAATCGCATACGTTTTGGCATACTCAGGACAGTTCTTCGCATAGAACCTGTATGCGAAAGTAAATGAAAATGAACCATAGAAATCAAAATAGTAGGAGTAGCGACCTCCAACATCGCCTGTCTCGTAATTGATCGTTCCATAACCGTTGAAAGGCACAGAAAGATTGAGAGCTTGACTGCCATTGCCATGCAAACCTTCGACGAACACACGAAGCTCATGATTCAAACAATAGAGATAATCGGCTACTACCAACCCGCGATACCACGCAGCGCCATGCTCTCCACCGCCAACAGCACCAAGCGCCCAAGCACGAGCAATCCAATTTGCCCCTGTAGAATACTCTTTACCCACTGCAAGATGCAGCTCGCCTTCTACGCGGCATTGATGAAAAACAGCAATATCTTTGATCGACTGACCAAAAACATAGGTGCCAGTAGCACCGACGACCAAGCTCACAGGATCACCGATCACATCGTCCATCAACTGATAGCGTGCTGTAGCGCGCAGGTATTCAGGCGACCATGCCCGTGACAATGTTTGTGAAGTCATCAGTTCAACTTCACCGCACCATTCGGTATAGGCTACCTCAACCCCAGCGCCAAAAAAATTATTCGTTGATCTTTGTGGCACTGATCCTGTAATAGTATCGACATTGTCATAACGTTGCTGTGCATAAAGAAAACGCGTTTGAATTTCGAGATCCCGCGGATACCACGGTTGAAAGTCCGTGGCACCCAGAGACGCAGTCGAAAGCAGAAACGCAGTAATCCACGAACGCAGCTTCATTCAATCCCTCGCGAGCTCAGTTCTCTTTCCGCCTCGGTCGCTGCCATACATCCTGTACCCGCGGCGGTGATCGCCTGTCTGTACACAAAGTCTTGAACATCGCCGGCAGCATAGACCAGCTCTTTACTTGTACGCGTCGTTCCCGGTTCGACTTTGATATATCCATTGTCATGAAGTTCAATTTGACCATCAAGGAAATCGGTATTCGGCACATGTCCGACAGCGAAGAAAACCCCGCTGGCAGGTCGCTTAGTAATCTCGCCGGTTTTTACATTCTTGATGCTAACCTGTTCAACGATATTGCTGCCGCTGACGCAGGAAATGACACTATCCCACAACACTTCGATCTTCGGATGCTCCAGCGCACGTTCCTGCATGATCTTCGAAGCACGCAGCTCATCGCGACGATGAACAATATAGACTTTTTTTCCGTACTTGGTAAGAAATAGCGCTTCTTCCATTGCAGAGTCCCCGCCGCCAATAATGTAGAGATCTTTATCGCGGAAGATCGGCATCGCACCATCGCAGACCGCACAGGCCGTCACCCCTTTTTGCCAAAACTCACCCTCGTGGGTTCCGGGAATATCCAGGCGCTTCGCTTTGGCACCGGTTGCAATAATGATCGACATCGCCTCATGAGAGTTCTTCTTCCCGTGCACTTTATAAGGGTAGCTTCCCAAATCGACATGCGTGACATCATCGCTGATCAAGATTGATCCGAAGCGTGACGATTGTTTGCGTAAATGTTCCATCAACATAGGACCGGTGATCCCTTCAGGGAAACCGGGATAGTTCTCAACATCCGTCGTCGTCATCAGCTGTCCACCGGCAGGCCCTGTGAAAAAACCTTCATATACGACCGGTTGGAGCTTAGCGCGTGATGTATAGATCGCTGCTGTATAGGCGGCAGGACCTGAACCAATAATGACTACTTTTGCTTTTTCCATAAGATCTCCTTGTAATAGGGAGGATATTATCATAGAAGGTTAAGTTTAAGAAAGAGGTTTTCTAAGCATAACGCAAAACCTGTTGACCGCGCCAAAGACAAACGTGCATCAGCAACGGCCCGTTGCACTCTTTCAAGTGGCATTGGCTCCCCCTGCAAAAGGATACGCTCCATCTGATCGCGGTAGTCTTGATGGATCATGAGGCTGCGGTCTCCGTGGTTATAAAGAAGATGCAGATCGCGGTACCATGTCAGGATGATATCTAGGAGGTACTGCGCTTCCATCTGCTGCCGCATACAGATGACGCCATCAACCTCTTTTTCCATCGCTTGTTTCTGCGCTGCCGTTAAGTCATCTCCCATACCTGCTGCAAGGTGATCACGAACCCCTTCTTCCGAATTTTTTTTCGCTTGATCGACTTGTGCAGTGATCCCCTTAACGAAAGAGGTTAGGGCTCCGTATGATGTCGCACGCTGCTGCGCTAGGAAATCGAGCAACTGTTCGCGAATCCCATCTTCCCCTTTCCTGACAAGTTCCAACGCTCTTCCTATTGACCCATGTGCTAGTCCTGCGTACTTAAAAGCGGTATCTTTATCGATACCCTGCTTTCTGATCAGGTGATCGGCTATCGTAGAAGTCGACACTGCATGAAAATGAACCGCACGGCAACGCGACAAGACAGTTGGCAATAGATGCTCAGGAGAGTGCGACAAAAGGATAATCACGCTAAAGGAAGCGGGTTCTTCGAAAGTTTTCAGCAAAGCATTTGCACTATATGTCAGCATCCTGTGAGCATCGTGAATGATAAATACCTTCCACTTAGCTTCATACGGCGCCATATACACCTCTTCACTGAAGCGGCGCATTGCTTCGATGCTATGCATGCCAATCTTTCCTTCAGGCCGATAATGGTAGATATCAGGATGGTTCCCGCTATCTATCTTGTGCGCATGGGAACCATGAGGATCCTCTTGGCAGATCAGTAACTTAGCGAATGCCTGTGCGTACAGACTTTTCCCTATACCTTCCGGACCGCTAAACAGCAGAGAATTACTGACTGCTTGCTTCTTCACCATTCGCTGAAGGTATTCTTTGATCTGATCGTTACCAATGAGATGTGAGAACATATTACCTACGCTGCAACTGTTGAGTAATTAAGCTCCAAGCTTGTTGAAACACCTCATCAACCGATTGGCTAGCATCGAGAATGTGAACTCTTTCTGGTTCCTGTTCTGCAAGGAGATGCATTCCTTCACGAACTTTCTGATGAAAAGCGATTTCTTCGCGCTCTATCCTATCCACCTGACCTTCGGAAGCTTGATCTTTAGCCACCCCTTTCGTGCGGGCCAAACCTATTTCTGGGTCGACATCAAGAAAAAGAGTGATATCAGGTACAACACCGTGACAAGCGCTTAAACAGAGTTGCTGTACTGCAGACATTCCCAGTCCACGAGCATGCCCTTGGTAGACAATCGTCGAATCGTTAAATCGATCGCAAAGAACAATTTCTCCTCGTTCAAGCGCCGGTGCGATCACCTCTTCAATATGCTGTGCTCGTGCAGCAAGAAAAAGCAACAGCTCAGCATAGCTGCCGATCGAAATTGTCGGATCATGGGAAAGCAGCATCTGCCGGATTCGTTCACCAAGAGGCGATCCTCCCGGTTCCCGCGTGGCAACGGAAGCGAATCCTTCTTCATCAAGCGCATTTTGCAGCCGCTTGATCAGCGTCGTCTTGCCAGTGCCTTCTCCTCCTTCCAAAGTGATGAAGAGGCCTTTATGCTCACTCTTCCTCAACAGGATTTTCCTCCATCTCGACAGAGTCCCCTGCTGATTCCAACTTCTGGATCACGACTAAACGATCGCTAGCTTTAACATTGGCCAGGCGCACCCCTTGGGTGTTACGCCCCATGACCCGTACATCGGCCATACTGATCCGGACCGTTTGACCCTGCTGTGACATCATGACGATACCATCACTGTCTGTAACGCAGAGAGCCCCGATTACCGGTCCGTTGCGTTCGCTGGTAATAATTGACCGTACGCCCACTCCACCGCGGTTTGTCTGCCGGAAGTCTTCGACTTGAGAACGTTTGCCGTAACCGTTTTCACAGACAATCATGACGGACTCGTCACCGTTGACTGCTTCAAGACCTATGATTTTATCACTCTCATCTTTTAGTTTAGCACCACGCACACCGCGGGCAGTACGGCCCATGGCTCGAACTTTTGCTTCGTCAAAGCGCACTGCCATACCTCCGGAAGTGAACAGCATGATTTGCTGCCCTGGTTCAACCATACGTGCAGCGATCAGTTCATCATCTTCATCGATCGTAAGCGCCCAGATACCATTGCGGCGCGGATTGCTGAAGTGTGTCAGTTCTGTCTTTTTTACTGTTCCTTTTCTTGTCGCCATCGTGATGCAACGGTTCTCTCCATCAAAATCACGCGTTCTCAGGATCGTTGCGATCGACTCGTCATCGCGTAGACCTTCAAGCAAATTGATTAACGGTTTGCCTTTTGATTTTCTACTTCCTTCTGGAATTTGCCACACCTTCAACCAATAGCAACGTCCGGTATTGGTAAAGATCAGCAGGTAGTCATGCGTTGAAGCAACGTACAGCCCCTTAATCATATCGTCTTCACGTTTTAAGTTGACACCCGAGACCCCTTGACCGCCGCGGCGTTGTTCGCGGAAAGTATCGATAGGCATTCGTTTGATATAATCGTCATCAGACAGTGTGATGAACACCTCTTCTTCTGCGATTAGATCTTCCATCTGCATATCGTTTTCCGCAGCAATGATCTGTGTTTTTCGCGGCGAACGATGATGCTTTTTGATATCTTCCAGCTCTTCTTTAATGATATCGCGCACCATGCTTTCATTAGCAAGAACAGCGCGGAAGTACTCGATCTTTTGCAACAGATCGTTGTACTCGTTTTGGATTTTATCGCGCTCCATTCCTGTTAGTTGGTAGAGGCGTAGATCGAGAACTGCGTTTGCCTGGCGATCGCTAAATGCAAACCTATCGATCAATTCAACTTTTGCTTCGTCACGATTGTTGCTAGCCCGAATGATTTTGACTACTTCATCGAGATTATCGATTGCTTTTAGGTAGCCTTCGAGGATGTGAGCGCGCGCTTCCGCTTTCTCTAGCTCATAGCGGGTCCTTCTGCGAACGACATCGATACGGTGATCAATCCAAGCAGCGATCAGCTGCTTGATGTTCATTGTACGTGGCAGCCCTTTATCGAGCGCAAGCATATTGCAACCGAACGTCACTTGCATGTCGCTGAACTTATAGAGCTGATTGATCACCACTTCCGGTACTTCGCCTCTTTTCAGATCGATGACGATTCTCATGCCATCCTTATCGGATTCATCACGAAGATCCGATATACCGGTAATCTGCTTATTGTTAATCAGATCGGCGATATGTTCAATCAGGCGCGACTTGTTAACGTTGTATGGAATTTCATCGATGACAAGGCGTTCACGGTCCGGATTGTTATTCATCTCTTCGGTACGTATCACTGCCCTGAGTGTCAACTTGCCGCGACCGGTATGATATGCTTCTTGGATACCACGGTAACCGCAGATGAAGCCGCCGGTAGGAAAATCAGGTCCCGGCATCACTGACTGAATCTGCTCGATCGTTGCTGTTGGATTATCGATTAGCAGCGTTGTTGCAGTGATCAGCTCCCCTAAATTGTGCGGAGGAATGTTAGTCGCCATGCCAACGGCAATACCTGAAGAACCATTACAGAGAAGGTTTGGAAATTTTGCCGGAAAAACCGTAGGTTCCTTTTTCGTTTCGTCGTAGTTAGGGATCATCTCGACAGTATTTTTATCAAGATCTTCCATTAGTTCGACAGCGGCATGGGTCAAGCGGGCTTCCGTATATCGCATCGCAGCCGGAGGGTCGCCGTCGACAGAACCGAAGTTACCCTGCCCGTCAACGAGGCTGTAGCGCATGATCCAGCTCTGGGCTAAACGGACGAGCGTCGGGTAGATTACCTGTTCGCCGTGCGGGTGGTAGTCACCGGATGTATCACCGGAGATTTTTGCACATTTACGGTGTTTTCCCGAAGGTCCAAGATTTAGCTGCTTCATTGCGTAGAGGATCCTTCGCTGCGACGGCTTGAGTCCATCACGCACATCGGGAAGGGCGCGTGAGATAATCACGGACATCGAATAGCGTAGATAGCTTTCCTTCATCTCATCTTCAACATTGCGAGAAACCACTGTCTCATTTTCGGTATACGACATCTCTCGAACTCCTAAATAACCTTCTTATTAAACATCCAAATCTTTGACGGACAGGGCATGGCGTTCGATAAACGCTCGGCGCGGCGGAACATCTTCGCCCATCAACATGGAAAACATCTGGTCTGCAGCGACAGCATCATTGAGCGTGACTTGGATCAGTGTGCGAACTTTAGGATCCATTGTTGTTTCCCAGAGTTGATCAGCGTTCATCTCACCCAAGCCTTTGTAACGCTGAATTTCTATTCCTTTTCTGCCGTTGCTTCTAATGAAGACGACCACGTCTGCCAGTGTTGACATGGTTTGCGCAACGTCGTCTTCTTCTGTAATGGTGACAAGTTCTCTAGAAGCGATCAGGTAATCTTCAAGAGTGAAGCCGAATTCTTTCAGCCCATTCACCAGGTTCTGCAACGCTTCTTCTTCGTAAAGTTCAGTGAAATGCAGACGCTTCGCACGGAAGATCTTCATCTCCTCATTTCTTTCGCCTTCAGGAATAGATTCCAGTGTTTCTTCATGTTGACGTCGCTGTGCATCTTCATCTGCTTTTTTCAACATCTCGAACTCGCTGGCCGAATAGACAAAACGCGTACCCTCGAGCAAATTGATCTGGAATTGCGGGAGAATCCCTGCCTCATTTTTTGCGTTAAGAAACTCACGGAAGGTAATTCCTTTACGTTCTGTTCTTGTGACGAAAGACTCTGCTTCAAGAACGATGTCAATAAGCTGCTTCATCTTTTCTTGAGAAAGCTCTTGATCATCTCCAGCCAGGCGCAGCTTGATATCGCTAAGTCCTAGTTGCAACAGATATTCATCCATCTCTTTTTCCGAGTGGATATATTGCCCTTTCTTTTTGCGCGTAACACGATAAAGCGGAGGTTGAGCGATATAGATGAAGCCGTTCTCGATAAGATCGGGCATATTGCGGTAGAAGAATGTCAGCAGCAAGGTACGGATATGGGAGCCGTCGACGTCGGCGTCAGTCATGATAATGATTTTATGGTATCGCAATTTTGCAATATTGAACCCATCCTTGCCGATACCGCATCCAAGCGCCGCGATCATCTTGCCTACTTCTTGGTTCCTTAGGATCTTATCCAGACGCGCTTTTTCGACGTTGAGGATCTTACCACGTATTGGCAAGATAGCCTGAAAGCGGCGATCACGCCCCGATTTTGCGGAGCCACCGGCGGAGTCGCCCTCAACGATATAAATTTCGCATAGTGCAGGATCTTTTTCCTGACAGTCGGTCAGCTTACCTGGCAGACGTGAGCTGTCAAGCGCCGTCTTACGCAGCGTCAGATCTCGTGCTTTTCGTGCCGCTTCTCGCGCCTGAGCAGCTAGAATTGCTTTTTCCGCAATACTTTTAGAGATCGCCGGGTTTTCATCGAGGTAAATACTTAGCTCCTCACCAACGATCTGCTGTACGATCGAACCCACATCGCTATTACCCAATCGTTGCTTTGTCTGTCCTTCAAATTGCGGATTGGCCACCTTTACGGAGACCACAGCTGTCAACCCCTCGCGCATATCTTCACCGGAGATGCCGATCTTGTCATTGCGCAGCAGATTATTGCTCTTGATGTAGCTATTGAGAACGCGAGTGAGTGCTGTCGAAAACCCTGTTAAGTGCGTACCACCGTGGCGCGTTGCAATATTGTTAACATAAGAAAAAGTGGTCTCATTGAAAGTGTCGTTCCATTGCATTGCCACTTCAACTTCAATAGGACCATCATCACCCTGACGACTTCCTTGGAAGTAAATCGGTGTCGGAAAGAGAGGAATTTTATTCTCATTCAAATAAGAGACAAACGACGAGAGGCCACCTTCATAATGGAAGTTGACATCTTCTTTATCGTCATTACGTTCATCATGAAAATAGATGTTGATCCCGCGGTTAAGGAACGCCAGTTCGCGGAGTCTTTTCGCTAAGATATCGTAGTCGAACTCGGTAACGGTCATTACAGAATCATCGGGCCAGAAGGTGATGCGAGTGCCTCGTTTAGTCGTTTCACCGACAATTTCCAGTTCCTTGGCTACCACCCCTTTAGAGAACTCCATCTGGTGGACATTCCCCTTTTGGAAAACTTGTGCAATCAGTTTTTTCGACAGCGCGTTGACGCAAGAGACACCAACACCATGGAGACCGCCAGATACTTTATAGGTATCCTTATCGAATTTACCACCGGCATGAAGGATTGTCATGACAACTTCAAGGGCCGTTACTTCACGCCCCTGTTTTGCCGACTGCTTTTCATGACGCTGGATCGGGATGCCGCGACCATTATCTTCTACAGTAACCGACCCATCTTTGTTTAGAGTGACATAGATCGCAGTGCAATATCCTGCCATTGCTTCGTCGATGCAGTTATCAACCACTTCGTAAACAAGCTGATGGAGTCCGCTGCTGCTGGTATCGCCAATGTACATTCCCGGGCGCTCGCGAACAGCTTGCAGCCCCTCGAGAACAGTAATAGAGCTTGCATTATAGTCTTTTTTTAGCTCTTCCTTCTGCTCTTCTGGATTCATCGCCTTTTGATCCTTTGTTGATAAGGTATCGTTTGTCATCGTACAACCTTGTTATCGCTTACCCGATACGGAATCGTATGTTCTTGATCTCGATATTGGGAAATTTTTCTTTTAACCTTCTGAGGATTTTAGCTTTGTCATGCTGGTTCAGCAGACTATGGAGGGTAGAGTTAGCCACTTTGACCAGGAGTTCTCCATCGACAAAAGAGACTGCCTGCGTCATTCCGGCAAGTTTCGGACCGATCACTTCGGGCCATGAGGCTAGGACTAAGTCAGGTCTATCGCTAAAGCGCTTTCCGACCTCGCATAAAACTGACGGAAGAAGATCCCCAACTTGCCGCGAAGTAACGTTGGTGCCATCGTAATTTCTAGGTACTCTACGAGTCGATTTTTTCACTTTTTCCCTATTCATATAAGCACCATATTATACCCGAAAAAGCCACCTATTATCAAGCGAATTTTCCTATTAACCACACGAAAAACAAAAAAAATACTTTCCAAAAAAAGTTCGTTGATTTTCAGGTAGTTAACCCAAGGTAAGCACCGGTTTCGGCAGTTGAAATACAACATCTTCAGTCGTGTAGATGACATCTTCAACTTCATTAACACCCAGTTCCATCAGCCTTTCAATGCACTTTTGCACGATCACTTCAGGCGTTGAAGCACCAGCGGTCAAGCCTATCGTAGCAACACCCGTCAACCATTCAGGGTCAATCTCCCTTTCATTATTGATCAAATGCGACGTAATTCCCCTATTAGCGGCAAGTTCTCGCAAACGATTGGAATTCGAGCTCTGCGGATCTCCTACCACCAGGACTAAATCTGTCACATCGGTTATCTCCTTGAGAGCCATTTGCCTATTTGTCGTCGCATAGCAGATCGATGAACTCGGCAGCGTTTCGATATGTGGATATTTGGCAATCAAAGCCTCGGTAATCTCTTTGACATCGTCAATGCTCAAAGTCGTCTGTGTAATGTAAAAAAGCTTTTCCTCTGCTGGAAAAGTAAGATTTTCAACATCAGCAACAGACTCGACAATCGTCGTCACCTCTGGAGCTTCCCCGGCTGTACCAATCACTTCGACATGATTACGATGACCGATCAGGACAATCTGATAACCCTGCGCAGCAAAACGTTTAACAGCAGAATGGACACGCGTCACCAGTCCGCATGTGGCATCGATCTCGATTAGATGCCGCACTTTTGCCTGCTCCCTGACAGCAGGAGAAACACCATGTGCCGAATATATCAAACGCGCTCCGACAGGTACATCATTCAGATCTTCGATAAAGATAGCGCCTTTTTCCTTAAGACCATCGACGACATATTTATTGTGAACAATTTCATGCTTGACATAGATCGGCGCCCCCCAAAGTTCGAGAGCCTTTTCAACAGTATCGATTGCCCGTTCCACTCCGGCACAAAAACCGCGCGGTTTAGATAATAGCAACTTGATTCCCTGCTTCATGGTCCCTCCAGATTCAATGCGCGAGCATATCAGACCACAAGTTATTAAGGAATGCTATACTTGAGAGTCGCTTGCAAAATTAGGCGTTTGTGATTTTTCTAGCGTGCTTGCTCCGCACTCAATGGACAGAGTGAGATGTAAGCTAATGACTGTACGGGTGGACGAACGCAAAGTGAAACGAAAAATTACACAAAATCATTTTGCAAGTGGTTCTTGAGGCAAAATGGGAAATTCGCTAGCATCTCTACAACCAAGGAGTTACCGTGTCACAACAATTATCCGATGCATACGCAGCATGCGCGCCTTTTGTCTTTGGCGCCATCGTTGCCGCTCGTTATTCTTATGTCAATTATGCAAATGACCCGATTGATAAAGACGAGATACCAACAGCAAATAGCGAAGCGACATCTCGAGAAAGGCTCTTCACTTCAGGAAGCATAGGAGGTCTGTCCCTTGCTGCATCGACAGCATTTACCTATCTCGCCGCCGCCACAATGCGAAAAATACCTTATGGCAACCCAATTGCAAATGCCGGGCTTTCAATTCTGAACGGCACATCAGCAGGGCTAACCGTTGCTTTATCAATTCTATGCATCAGCGTTAAGAAAGGCGACAGGCTTTACTGCACTTATCTGCAAAACTGCGGCAGCCAAGCAGCGATAGCGGCCACAGTCAGCTATCTCTCTGCAAGCATATTACAAAGACGTCTGCACGGAAGAACGTTCCTTGCAACTCACCTTATTGCCGGTACTCTGCTTTCCTTTATTACATACGCGGCAATCAGAAAGCGGGAGCCCCTCAACAACACCCACTATAATATACAACATCTATCAGTGCCAGCGACAGCATGGATCATGACGCTAGCTGTACGACGCTTCCTCGAAAAACAAGCGCAGGCCAAGTAAGCACATTGGATTCATATACCATAAAAAAAGACAACATCTACGCTGTGCCGATTATCCATTACAACATGGAGATGGCTGCGCAAGTACGTCTTGCCTTTGAGGAGATAAACCCCGACTGCGTAGCAGTCGAGCTTGCCGAAACAATGCAACTGCAGCTTCTACACGCCGCTTCACGCTTACCGGATATCAGCGTTGTCATTAGTTACGACAAAAAATTATCGCCTATCTATTATTTGTCCGAACCATGCGATGCTGCGTTTGAGGGCCTGCGTAGCGCTTTGGAGGCTGGGGTTGAAGCCTATTGCATCGACCTCGATGTTGATGCTTATCCCAACGTTCGCGAACCGATTCCTGATCCATACGCAATCCATCGCATCGGCCTACATCGCTTTTATGACTCGTATGTGAAAACCGCGGCAGTAAAAACAGGCGAGCTTGACCTCAAGCGCGAGATGTATATGGCACGGCGGTTGAAAGAGCTCTCATTACAATATGATAAAGTTCTTTTTATCGGCGGCATGGCACATATTAAAAATATACTAAACCTTATCGATCGCACTTCATTTCCCCAGATCGACCACGCCAAACGAGAGGTCATCGAGCTCTGCACCCTCACAGAAGACTCCTGCCGCGATGTCATGGGAGAGTGCGGCTGGATCTCGATGAATTACGAACACCTTCGACAGTTGGAAAAAGATGAACATACCGGCAACCTAGCCTTCCCTCCTGACAGACAAAAACTCATCCTTAATCTTTATCAGGAAGCCGGAGCAAACTATGTCGAAAGCACAGGGAATCCTTTCCCCGGATATCATCTAAGAAATCTAATGAAGTTCGCAAGGAATTATGCGCTGATCTCCGACTATCTTCTGCCCGACCTGTTTCAGATGCTCACTTCCGCAAAAGCCTGTGTCGACCATAACTACGCTTATGAATCCTGGCTTTTAGCAACTGACTATCCCTATCTGAAAAATGTTGACGGACTACCCGAGATTGATCTCTCAGTCGAAGAACTATGGGGTCACAGCAAACTGATCCGATTCCACATGCGGGAACCGGGACGTAAGAGTCATCGCTTTGAAAGGCGTAAAAAAGATCGCAGCGACTTCCGCTTCGATCCACCAGGCCCCTTTACAATTTGCTCTTTTCCTCCGGAAGACATCGTCATCGAGAAATTTGGCGACTTCTTAAAAAAGAAAGGCACTCAAATTCTAACAGAAGAAGGGGCTCGCGCTGTTCCTTTCAGCAGCAGTATCGAAGACGGTATTGATACTCGCGAAACGATCCGCCATTGGTCAGAGAAGAAGCTTTATGTGAAAGTTCAAGGAAAGCCTCCCGGTGGTGTTGGATCTGTTGTCGTTATTTTCGATGAAGATCAACCAGAAGAAGGGGGGAAATTCGAAGAGAAATTTCCCTGGCGCACCACATGGCTTGGCGAGCACAGCCAAGAATCTGATATGGCTTTCTATGCTACAGACACACATCACAATGTCGTCGGCCCAGGGATCAGCCGCTGCGAGTACGGCGGCTTCATGATGAGTTACCCTCCTCGGAGGGTGTGGGATGTTTGGTCTGACCCTGACTATCAATTTTGCAGGTCGAAATCGGAAGTTTTGCTGATGGCTGCCATCGATTATGCGGTCAAGCCCTTGATTGTATATGTAGCCGCCAAACCCCCACGCACTTTCTTGAAAAGCTTTGCTCGCCGTTACGGAAGAAAGATTGTTTATATTCCTATAGGGCAATTGTCACCGGTAACATTGAACAAACTCAGAACTTTTCATGTTCTTGATGGTCACGAAAAGCGCGGAATCGCTGGAGAATATATTTACTAGAGAGCTGCATGCAAAATTCGTTGAGTGTGGTTTTTCTAGCAATTTTGTGCCTCACAAAGGGCGGAGTTCGAAGCAAACTGATGGCAGTTTGCGAGAACGAGCACGAAGTGAGACGGAAAATTGCAGGAAAAACGCCCCAAATCATTTTGCAAGTAGCTCGATAGTGTCGTTAAATTAAACTCCCCCAAAGAGCAAGGCACCTTATTTGAACTGCTGCGAGGAAGGAAGCCGTGTTTTTAGCATATCTTGTAGCAATACCTCTCCGACGCTTAAGATGTAAAAGCATTTTCAACAAGATGTCGAAGCTTATAGCGGAAGCTTATCAAACTCTCTTGGTCTTTACGGTGGATTTAGGTGGAATCACTGGATTTATATCTCTGGTGTTTCCGCTTGCGCGGTCAGATCACCTGGTTTCCGCGAAGGACAGTTTGTTGCTGTCCTAGACGATGAGATCATCGGCCACTGCGCCTCGATCATCACAAAGGAGAAGAAAGCCAAGAGCCTGGCACACCTGGCGGAAGATCACCGGCAACGCCTACTGCTCTACCCACAACCCCAAAGGCGACTTCCTCTATGGCGCCGAGGTATTCGTCGATCCCGCCTTCAGACGGATGCGTATCGGAGAACGTTTCTATAAAGAGCGCACAAAATTGTGTAAAAGACTATCTCTTAGAGGAATAGCTTTTGCCGGAAGAATGCCTCTACTACGAAAAAAATACAAACAAGTCGGATCCCCGGAAGTCTACCTCCAAAAGGTCTTGGACAAGAAAATCCGGGACCCCGTTATCAACTTCCAAATCAAGCAAGGGTTCGAAGTGCTGGACATCCTCAAGAACTACCTCCCGAAGAGGCAATACATAAGCTGACAAGCTATACGGACAAACATAAGGAGTTCTTCCGAGATCTTGCTGTCAAATACAACACCAACATCATCTCCGGGTCGCACCTGGTAAAGATCAGCGAAGACACCGTCCAAAATATCAGCTTCATCTTCCTGAGAGACGGCTCTATCCACGAACAAGCAAAAATACACCCTACACCTGACGAAAAGTATTGGTGGAACACCTCAGGCGGCGACCGCCTAGAACCTATCGATACCGACTGCGGAACGATTGGCGTCTTGATCTGTTACGACTCGGAGTTTCCTGAGCTCGCATGCCACCTTGTCGATCAAGGCGCCGACCTGCTGTTCGTACCGTTCTGCACAGACCAGCGTGAAGGATACCTAAGGGTGCTCTACTGCTGCCACGCCCGCTCCGTCGAAAATCAATACTACGTCGTTCTCGCAGGCAACGTCGGCAACCTCCCGAAAGTAGAAAGTATGGATATCCAATATGGACAAAGCTGCATCCTTACTCCCTGTGATTTTGCCTTCTCCCGCGACGGAATCGCTGCCGACAGCACAACTAACGTTGAGACAGTGATCTTCGCTGACCTCAACCTCAATAGCCTCTATGAATCACGGATGTCGAGAAGCGTCATCAACCTGAGTGACTGCCGCCATGACCTGTTCAGCGTTGTCTGGCATGAATAAGCGATTCAAAAAAACTACCGCAACAAATACATTGTGGTAGTTTTGATTCAATTTGATGAATAGAAAATATTATACTTTCAAAGTGGTATTCCGATCGAAAAACAATGTGGTGCTATCGTAATCCCTAACTGAATTTGAGGTGGAAAAGTCAAAAAATATCTTCTCATATTTTTTATTAACTTCCATACCTAAGAATTTTGAAAGGTTTGTATATCCATACTGGCTAACAAAAAACTCCAGAACTTTATCATTCACAGAGATAGCATTTACTCCACTAATCTTGGGAAGCTGACATCGAATACAGTCTGCTTTTTCACTATCTGAAATAGGCATTTCCATTACATCGGAAAATAGCCTGAAAATTTCTGATGGTGTGATTGACTTTCTATCATTAATTCTTCCTTCAGGTTTAATGACGCACTCACCCTGTTTCAGAATCTCGAATGTTTGAGAAGCAGGAAACTCCAAAAATATCATAGAGCAGCTTCTTTCAACTTCTATTCCCAGGGATCTTGAAACGTTTGTCTGACCGTTCCTGGTTATATCAAGCCTAAGAATATTATCATTCACAGAGATAGCCTTTACTCCACTAATCCCGGGAAGCTGACATCGAATACAGTCTACTTTTTCACTATCTGAAATAGGCATCTTCATGATGCTAGAAATCTGTGTATAAATATTTAGAGACTTAACTTTCTCACTATCAATTCTTTTAACGTTTTTTTCTGGATCGTCTTGTTGAGGGTCAACTTTAACTGAATTAAATATATTTGAAACAAAACTAAACATTAATAACTCCTTATTATTAAAATGGTGAAATTTAAACATACTATAATGCATCGACCATAAAAAAACAATATAAAAAAACTTAAAGTAAAAATTAATTTTAAATTTACCTATAAACTCTACAGCGATTGAAGCTCGAGAAAGCCACATTAAGAAATAAGGGCATCCTAGAAAAGGTCGTGAAGGATGCGCTACTGCTGCCATGCCCGTGCCGTCGAAAATCAATGCTACGTCGTTCTCGCAGGCAACGTCGGCAACCTCCCGAAGATGGAGAGCATGGATATTCAATATGGACTAAACCGACCAAGTGTAAAGAGCTATTTGCAAGTAGCTCAAAGACTTAGATAACAGACTTAGCCCTTTTTAGGGCGTCGTGAATTTCAGACAGCTTTTCGACATATTTTTCCGGCAAGCGCAAATCGAGACAAAGCCTGTCGGCTTCATCTTGCAGATATTCGATTTTACGTCTCAGCATATGTCTTTGTGAATCCATTAGCTTGTCGCTACGGATCACTATAGCGATCTGAGGCAGCATTTTCTCCATCTGGGCGATCTGCTCAAAAACTTCTATCAGATGCGCATGCTCCTCTTGAAAGCTCGGCTCGTCGTCCGCATGCTTTTCAACAGCAGAGTCGATCTTTTCTAAAGCCTGGGCGAAATGTTTCTGCCTTGCAATATCAACGTCGCGCTTCCATAAACTCAAGTGCTCCATTTGGATGTCATCTGGAGGAACTGCCAGCGCTCGAAGCGCCGCCTCATGATGAATAATTTCATCTTGCAGCTCTTGACGTATTGCTGTGCGCAGCTCATTCGAAATTCCAAGATGGTCAAGGTAATGCATTTTATAGTCGCGAATCACCTGTAAATCGCGATCGATCTGTTGAAGCGTTTCATTAATCACATGTTCAATCAACGCCGCGGCGAGTTCTTCTTTAGTACCTTGCTTAAACCGTTCTATCCACACCTTAGAACGATCTATCCAATCCTGGTAATGGTTGAAAAATTTCACTTGTTCCATGGTCTTTCCACGGATTCGATCAGCCTCTTTGATTAGCGGGCGGATAATGCCCTCGGCGTAAGGTGTCAGTGAAGGATGTTTTTGCATTTCACTGCTGAGGAGCAACAGCTTATCGTACACTTCGTCAGCACGATTTTTCAAATCGTGTATACGACCGGAAAGCTGCGGATCCGGCTTTCCCATTATCGAAAGATAGAACCTTCGAGCCACCTGTCTGAACAGAGCCAAAGGCTCCTCTTTTTTTTCAGATGTAGGGAAGATGTGTGCGCGGAAATCAAACGCTTTATCGGCAATTGGATCAGACAAATCTTTTTTATTCTGATATTGAACCATAATAAAATAAACAAATAATTGAGATATCTTATTATAACAGTTTTTGAAATTAATTATTTATAGTTAACAATATTAGGTATTATAACATCCGCTTGACTGATAAATAAACAGTCGATATAACGGTTTATTTCTGCGGGGGACCTTTAAATGAAATTCAGACCTAAAATACTTATTACCAACGATGATGGAATACATGCGCCAGGTATCCGCCATCTTTGGCAAGCTTTAAGAGATTTTGCCGACCTTTACGTCATAGCTCCTGCGTCTGAGCAGTCAGCGGTTGGCTTGTCCATCACGATCCGCAACCCTTTGCATATTCAGAAGGTCGACTGGGGTGAAAATGCCCAAGCATGGAGCGTATCAGGGACTCCTGCAGACTGCGTCAAACTCGCGTTGAGCGTTATACTGGATAGTCCTCCAGACATAATTGTTTCCGGCATCAATAGGGGCTCGAATGCAGGCCGCAACATCCTCTATAGCGGTACCGTTGCCGGGGCCATGGAAGCTGTGATGCATGACATCCCCGGAATTGCCTTTTCCTGCCGTGACTATCTTGAACCTGGCTATCACCATGTTGAGCAATATATTCCATCTGTTGTCGAGTACCTACTTAACAACCCCCTTCCCCGTGGAACACTGCTGAACGTCAATTTTCCGGAAAACACCCATCTTGGAATCAAAGGCTTTAAAATGACACGCCAAGGGTTGGAACTTTGGGGAGAAAACCCTGACCAACGCCACCATCCTGCGGAGGGCAGCTCCTACTACTGGATGGGGGCACGCATCCGTGAATTCGAAGAACATGCTGACAGTGATATCAGATGGCTAAAAAACGGCTATATGACAGCCGTTCCCATTCATATCGGGGAACTGACGCATACTGAAGAATTCGAGAAAAGAAAAGAGGCATTCGATCAGCTATTCTGCGAGCAGTCCCTGACGACGACGTAAAAGGGTACGCTCAAAAGCATCTAGCTTATTCAGAGCTTCGTCTTCCGCTTTTTCAATCAATTCGCGTCCCTCGTCGATCAGATATATCCGATTCAGTTCCTGGCGCAACCGTTCACTTGTTGCTTGCTGTCGTTTTGTGAATGGAGGCTCTTCCTCTGAGGGATGTTTTTCCTGATATTGCCGAGCGGCGATCATGATGTCTGACAATTCGTTAAACAACTTTTTCAACTTAGGAAGTTTTTTGATCAGTTCTTCTCTGTCATGAACAGATTGAAGTTCAGCGATCAACTCACGAGTTGTCCATTCGCCATCTTCGCGAAAATCTTCAAGAGAGCGATAGCCGCAGGAGGTCAGAAGAAAAATAAGAATAAATAGTTGAAAAATAAGTTTCATAGACAAAAAAAAGGTGCTGCATAATCGCAACACCTAATGTAAATCAAGCAGATAATTGATATCTACACTTTCTCGCCGCGAGCACGCATATCGCGTACAACAGTAGCTAGACCGACTTTATCGATCGTACGCAAAGCAGCAGCAGTCAAACGCAGGCGAACCCAACGTTTTTCTTCTTCGAGCCAGAGGCGCTTAGACATCAGGTTAGGCTTAAAACGGCGCTTTGTCTTGCCGGTAATTTTAAGGCCGATCCCCTTTTTCTTCTTAGCGATACCGCGAATTGCGTATTTGTAACCTCTGCTGGGCTTTTTTCCTGTAACTTGACATTTTCTGGACATAGGAGTTTCTCCAAATACATCTATCTCTGTTTCAAAAGCAAAATAATAGCACAACAACAGTTAACCGACAAGGGAAAACTCAGCTAACTATGCTGCCGGCAGGAAGATTGTCCAAGGTAACAATTTCCAAGTGGTCATTGAGCGTGCCAGCAAGGATCATTCCCTGACTTTCGATCCCCATCAATTTCGCCGGTTTAAGATTGGCAACAAGGATAACACGCTTTCCTATCAAATCTTCGGGTTTATAGTGTAGGCTGATTCCTGACAGGACCGTCCGCTCCTCAAATCCAAGATCAACCTTCAGCTTCAATAATTTTTTACTCTTCTTGACTGCCGTTGCTTCCTTGATAACGGCGACACGTAAATCAATTTTTTGAAAATCCTCTATTGCTACCGATTCTTTGACCGGCAAAAATTCCGCGATTTTCGTTTCTGTGGCTTCGTTAACGTGCGTGTGGAGTTTGGCCACTTCTTGTTCAACTTCTTCATCTTCGATTTTGCGGAATAAGATTTCAGCCTTCTTGAGTTGCTGACCTGAGACTAGCGTTGATTCTGTGACACTATCCCAATTTTCCTTAGCCAGATCGCTTGTGTTGCCGATCATGTTCCAGATCTTGCCAGCCGACTCCGGTATGATAGGGAACGATGCCAAAGCAAGGAGTTTTAAGCATTCAAAACAGCAGAAAATTGTAGTCTCCATCCGCGGGCGTGTTTCTTCCTGCTTCACATCTTTCCATGGTTGTTTGCTATCGAAGTAAACATTGCCAAGCTGTGCCAGTTCCATGACCAATTGACTAGCTTTGCGCACCTTGAAATGCGCGTAGCAATCAGCTATCTCGTCGGTCAATTTTTTAATCGAAGCCAAAAACTCTTTGTCGCAAGTCTCTAAATTGACAACCGGAGGAATTTTTCCATCGCACTGTTTGTGAGCAAACACCATCACGCGGTTAACTAAATTACCATATTTCCCTAAAAGATCAGTATTGCAGCGCAATTGAAAATCTTTCCATGTGAACTCTGAGTCAGCAGTCTCAGGAGCATTAGCAGCGATTGCATAACGAATCTGGTCTGCCGTATACCTTTTGAAAAAATCTTCCAAATCAATATACCACCCTTCCGACTTACTGAATTGCCGTCCTTCCAACTTGTAGAACTCGTTAGCGGGAAGTTCATCAACTAGTTTGTATGGCTGATTTTGTCCCATTGTCATTGCAGGGAAAATGGCAGCATGAAAAGGGATGTTGTCTTTACCGATGAAGTTCACTAATTTTGTTTGTGAATCGCACCAATAATCGCGCCATTGTTCCTCATTCCCTTTCAGTTTCGCCCACTCCATTGTTGCCGAAATGTAACCGATAGGAGCATCAAACCATACGTAGAGAACTTTACCCTCAGTGTTGGGAAGAGGGACGGGCAACCCCCAATTGGAGTCGCGTGTTATTGCCCTAGGATGAAGGTCGTTAATGTAGCCTTTGATGAAGTTGGTGACGTTAGGCTTCCAGTTTTTCGTTTCCAGCCATTCAAGTAAACGTTCTTTAAACTTGTCTAGAAGGAGGAACCAATGTTTTGTTGGCTTTCTAACCAATGCTGCCCCAGTGAGTTTAGAACGAGGGTTGATTAGGTCGGTTGCCTCATAGCTTGCTCCGCACTTCTGACATTCGTCGCCGCGCGCGTTTTCAAAACCGCACTTAGGACAGGTTCCCTCTACATAACGGTCAGCAAGAAACCGGCCGTCATCTTCGGAATACAGTTGATCGGTCACTTTTTCTTCGATATAGCCATTTTTCAGAAGGTCATTAAAATATTGGTATGCTGGAGTAGCATGTAACTCGTTAGTGGTGCGAGAATAATGGTCAAAGGATATGTTAAGCTGATCGAAGAAGTTTTTAATCACATGATGATAGATATCGACATGCTCCTGCGGCGTCCTTCCTTCTTTTTCAGCGTTTAGAGTAATCGCTACGCCATATTCATCGGATCCGCAGATGTAGAGAACATCGCTGCCTTTTAAACGCTCAAAGCGCGCATAGCAATCGCCAGGCAAATAAGCGCCGGCAATATGTCCGAAATGTAATGGTCCGTTCGCGTAGGGCAATGCGGATGTGATCAGCACCTTTTCTTTTGTCATTCGGTATCCTTACTCTTAAAAATATCGCTTTGGCTTCTGAACAATAAGCACTTCTAATTCCGTTCCCGGAACAGCCTTCCATCCAAGCAGCACTTTAGTAGTCAAATCAACATAGAGAGGCCCAGGTTTAGCAAAAGCGTACTCCCCTTCAATCGCCATCGGTGCCGGAGAAGGTGAAGAGCGCATCGTCTGAAAGCCTTCCAGCGTCTCATGACGCGCTCTTATTTCTTCTTTCTGTTCATCTGTCAAGCTGCCCCAAGAGACATAATTTCCTGGGTAGCGTTTATTAAGAAACGACCAGTCCAGCTTGATTTTTCCTGTCCAGGAGACACAGTTTTGAAAAATACGACCCGTTTCGCGACAAAATGCCGCTTTTTTGAAATCGAATATCCTATTATCATACTGCCGAATGTCATAATGCAGGTAACGCAAGACCTTTTCTTGAGTCATATAATGAATATCTATCGCCAGTCGCAACGGTCTGCCGGAATAAGGGCTCAAAGGCGGCTTGCCCCTTCCTAGCCAAAAGAAATAGACGAAGAAGCCGAACAGCAAGAAGAACGAAGCGAGGATCAACATGCTGTAGAGGGCAACTTCCGTCTGTGTGACCTGTGCGATGATCATATCATTACGATTTGTTCGTTAGCAATTGTTCAGATTCGCCTTCTGTTTGCTTCTGGAGTGACGCCGATGTCTTAAACGTTCCTGGCGCAGTCTCGATCGACCGCCGCTCGTCCCTTTCTCTAACGACAATTTCGTCTAGCTTATCTTTGCCATTGGCAACTTCAGCAAGGATTTGAATAGCGCGATTCTGGGAATCCACTTTAACCCGCGGGTCTCTACCAGAAAGGATCATGTTCTCCGCAAGGTGAATCAGGTAGTTGATGCGGGCAAATTGGTCATCGCCGAAACGCTCATCCTTTTTCAAATATTCATTAGTTAAAAAATCTTCGATATCCATGTAACACTCCGTGTTAGATAATTTTATGTTCTTCTGCGACGATGATACTGCGTAAAGCATCCAGAGCTGTTTCGAGGTCGTCATTGACGATCAAATAATCGTAGTGTCTGCTGACGTCCATCTCTTTTTTCGCCCATTCCAATCTTTTAGCGATCTCGCCCTCGCTCTCCGTCCCTCTTTTCTCCAAACGTTCTTTCAGAACAGTTAGGGATGGCGGAGCAATAAAAATCAGAGGTACTTGAGCTTTGCCGCGCATCAACAGCGCTCCTTGTGTGTCGATCACCAACACCACATGCTTCCCTTTTTCGAGCTGCTTTTCCACCCATGTCCGGCTTGTGCCATATAATGTGCCGTAGAGCTCGACAAATTCTAAGAACTCCCCTTTCGTAATCTTTTGCTGGAATTCCTCTTTACTGATAAAAAAATAGTCTTTGCCCTCTTCTTCCTCCGGCCGCGGCTCGCGTGTCGTGTAAGAGATGCTTTCCACAATCTGCGGCTCCTTGGCATGCAGCATTTTCACCAAAGTGGTTTTCCCCGTGCCTGCCGGAGCGCTGACGATGAAAAGACGGCCTTTCTTATCCATAATCACTCGACGTTTTGTATTTGCTCGCGGACCCTTTCGAGAAGCCCCTTAATATCTACTACAGCATGAGAGACGCTGATCTCGTTGGATTTTGAAGCGATCGTATTCGCTTCCCTATTCATCTCCTGAACGAGAAAATCCAATTTTTTCCCTACACCGCCGTCTGATTTCTCTACAGTCTCTCGGAACTGGCTGATATGTGAGCGCAGCCGCATAATTTCTTCACTGACATCAACTTTTTCCGCATACATGCTGATCTCTCTGAGGATACGCTCTTCATTCTCAACAACACCAGGAAGAATCTCTTCCAGCCGTTCTTTTAACTTTTTGCGATAACGTTCCGTCGCTTGCGGCGCTTTCTCTTCGACCATGTCGATAAGAGGGACTATTTCTCCTAAACTATCGAGGATATCTTTTTCGAGCGCCTTGCCCTCAAAGGTTTTCATCTCCATCAAACGATCGATTGCCTCTTCGCAAACCGCTAATATCGCCTCACGGAACCCCTGTTCATCTTCGATTGCATCTTCCAGTACCAACAGCCCGGACTCCCCTTTGAGCAGGCCTAGGGAAGGCGCATCTTTGCTGCCGATCTCCTCTGCGATTGCTTTCCACGCTTCGCCAAGCTGCCTTGCCAGCACTCGGTTAGGGGTCACTTTGACTGGTGCTGAGTCGCTAAGCGCTACAGAAAGTTTTAGATTGAGCTGTCCGCGATGGATCCTGTCGCCAATACATTTTTTTATATCCGGATCAAAACGGACAAATTCTCTAGGGATAAATGAGTTAACCTCAAGATATTTACGGTTGACTGATTGGATTTCAACCGCAAAGCGTCCGATATTAGTGGTGATTGTTGCCCGGCCGAAGGCCGTCATACTCTTTAGCATCGATAGTAAAAAACCATTTTCAGATCAATTTATGATACATAAAGGTCTATTTACTGTCAAACATCTACTTGAGAAACATCTTCTTGAGCTTGTTGATGTTAAATGTTCTAAACTTGTAATGAAATTGATTCCGGAATTAATTTAGGGTTTCTTCCTGCACCGTTCTTCCTAATGCATCCTTAGAGGAGAGACTCTATCATCATAAGGTGCGATCACTAAAAAATAACACCATCATCTATCTGAGAAAGTCATACATCTATGAGCAATGTACCCATCATTCAGCCACCAGTTCTTTAGCAGCATATCTATAGATTTTTTGAGTATCTCACTCGGTTCATAAACAATTTATTTTTCCAAAATAGACTTCACCATTGTCGGCGCATGCAGACAGCGGCATCCCAAATTTATTAACGCCGGTATTCCATTGCACACGTCCGGTTGTGATCGTCGCCTCGAGGAAACGGTCACCTCCAGCGTACAGCATCACGTGAGTCATGCGCTGCTTTTCGCTGTCTTTGACAAAAATCAGATCACCAACTTCCATCTCTTCATAGGAACAAGGAATGGCAGCGAAAAACTGATCGTGGGCATTTCTTGGGGTTTGAACACCTGCAAGCCTGTAAAGTATCATGACTAAACCGGAACAGTCGACGCTGGTAAGCGTATCCGAATACTCCGAATGATAACAGCTACAACCTCCCCAGTGGTATGGCGCACCGACAAGAGCACTGCCGATATCAATAAGGCGTTCTTTAGCAAAAGGCTCTTGCGTAGATATGGCATCCTGACGCGACAGCTTCAGATCACCGTGCGAGGGCAAACTAACAATCCATGCGTCATTAGTTTCTGCAATGCAGGTCAAGAAAGTACCCATGCACAGGGAAATAACAACCGCTCCCTCTTCATTCTTTAGCGCAGCCCAAGGAACGGCTACGACAAGATCCTTTCTCGATACGGCGTCAATTGTTGTGACATGACTCTCTTTTACCCATCCCGGATAGCCCTTCCAGGAATCGCGATAATAGGGCTGCTCGTCAGCGGTAACGCGAAACCAGCCATCGCGGGCTTCATGAATCGTCACCTGCTCGCCGTATAGAAGCTGCGACTCTTGCAGAGCATCCTGATGATAATATGAGGCCGGCGGGGCAGGCTCGGCTCTCAAATCAGTAACAGGAACGGTGATGATGCCAAGCATCCTATTTCACCACCACGTTTAGCAGTTTATTAGGCACGAAAACAACTTTGATGATCAAACGATCATCAATATGTTTCCTCACAGCAGGTTCTTTTTTGGCGGCCTCAAGAATCACCTCTTCAGACTGATCTTTCGGCAAATCGAAACGCCCGCGAAGCTTGCCATTCACTTGAACGACATAGGTAACGGTTTCATCTTCAAGATAGCTCTTCTCGACTTCAGGATAAGGCTCATAATTGATATCGGTGCCATCGTCGACGATCGACCAGATCTCTTCTGCAATATGCGGAGCAAAAGGCATCAGGCATTGGGTCGCCATCTTAACAACTTTACGTGGATAACGGTCGAGCTTCGTGAAATCATTGAGAAACTCCATCATCTTTGCTATAGCAGTATTGAACTGCAGCTCTTCGATATCTTTAGTTACAGCATGAACGAGACGATACCCGAGCTTGAGAGCTTCATCATCATCTTCATCGCACACTTTCGATGATGTCGCCATATCGAAGAAGCGCACTAAGAAGCGGCGGCAGCCATTGACGGCATCGGTGTTCCATACCTTCTCTTTCTCAAGAGGCCCCATGAACATCTCATAGAGACGCAGCGAATCTGCGCCAAACTCTTCGATAATATCATCAGGAGTGATGCCATTGAGCTTAGATTTGGACATTTTTTCGATCTGACTGGAGAGCTCTTCTCCAGTTTCCCGATGAAAATAACGTCCGTCTTTTTCTTTAACATCGCGAGGATCAACATACATATTATTTTGATCCTGAAATGCGCGAGCAACGATAAGCCCCTGGTTACGGAGTGTTTGAAAAGGCTCTTCCTGGGAAACAAGACCGCAATCGTACAGCACTTTATGCCAGAAACGTGCATAAAGAAGGTGCAAGACCGCATGTTCGACACCGCCGACGTAGAGGTCGACCGGCATCCAGTAATTTTCTAATTTTTTATCCCACGCCTCTTGTTTGTTGCCAGGATCGCAGAAGCGAAGGTAATACCAGCATGAACCGGCCCACTGCGGCATCGTATTCGTTTCGCGATGCGCTTTTTTTCCTGTTTTGGGGTCAGTGATCTCCACCCAATCGGTAACCTTCGCCAAGGGGCTGCGTCCGTCGCCGGCAGGCTTGTAATCGGTGACCGGTGGCGGTTCGAGCGGAAGCTCATCAAGGTCAAGAACGCGCTTGCTTCCATCTTCAAAATGAAGGATCGGGAATGGCTCACCCCAATAACGCTGACGAGAAAACAACCAATCGCGCAGCTTGTAATTGATCATCTTTTTCCCTTTTCCGTTCTTCGCAAGCCACGCGATAATCTCATCGATTGCATCTTTAACCATCAGTCCGTTCAAAGAAAGGTCTTCGTTAGTGCTGTTGATGCAACGCCCTTCGTTAGGCCAAAAACGACGTCCCTCCATCACCTCACGTTTGACCGTTTCGACATCCATACCATCTGGAATCAGGTCGGGATGCTCTTCAACAAGAGGCTCATAAACAGGGATGATAGGCAAGTTGTACTTCTCAGCGAACTCGTAGTCGCGCTCGTCGTGAGCAGGCACGCACATGACCGCTCCGGTTCCATACCCTGCAAGAACATAGTCGGCGATCCAAATAGGAATCTCGCTGCCGTCAACAGGGTTGACAGCATAGCTCCCTGTGAAGACGCCTGTCTTCTCTTTGCTTAGCTCCGTGCGGTCGAGATCGCTCTTACCTGCTGCAAGTCTCTTGTACTCTGCGACAGACTCAGCATTATCCGGTGTTGTCAACTCCTCAACAAGAGAGTGTTCGGGCGCCAATACCATAAATGTGGCGCCAAACAGCGTATCTGGACGAGTGGTGAACACACGAATAAACTTCGCGCTGTCAACGATAGGGAAGTCCACTTGTGCTCCATTGCTCTTGCCAATCCAGTTGATCTGCAATTTCTTCAAACTTTCAGGCCAATCGACTTTATCGAGATCATGGATCAACCTTTCGGCATACGCAGTAATCTTCAGCACCCACTGCTTTAGAGGACGCCGTTCAACAATATGGCCGCCCTCTTTCGAGCGTCCATTCTCCACTTCTTCGTTGGCAAGGACTGTACCAAGCGCCGGACAGTAGTTGACAAGCATCTCCGCCTCGTATGCTAGACCACGCTCATAGAGCTTGGTGAAGATCCATTGCGTCCATTGATAATAATCAGGATCGCTAGTAGCAAACTCGCGGTCCCAGTCATAGCTGAATCCAAGCGCTTTCAGCTGACGACGGAAAGTATCAATATTTTTCTTAGTCGTCTCAGCGGGATGCGTTCCGGTACGGACGGCATATTGTTCTGCAGGAAGGCCGAAGCTGTCCCATCCCATTGGATGAAGGACATTGAATCCGCGCTGCCGCTTATATCGGGAAACGATATCGGTAGCGGTATAACCCTCGACGTGTCCGACATGCAGACCGGAGCCGGAGGGATATGGGAACATGTCCAGAACATAATATTTAGGCTTGTCCGACTCCTGTTCCGATTTAAAAGTTTTCTTTTCTTCCCAAGCCTTCTGCCATTTAGGCTCGATCTTTTTATGGTTATACCTCATCGCTCTCCAATACTTTTTCCATATATGATAAGTTGTGTTATCATATCGTAACATCTAATTGAGTTGGTATTATATGAGAAAAAGTCGCAAAAAGTCAAAGAGAAGCAAAGAAGATAAGCTGTATGACAATCTGCTGAAGGTAACGAGGCAGTTCATGACCGGCCGCAGCTTTGTTCCGCTGTCGATGCGCGACTTAATGGAGAAGCTCCATCTTCCCGAACAACATCAAATCATCTTCCGCCAAGTGCTGGCGGCACTGGTCGAAGACGGCACTGCCAAATTGAAGGACGGCAAATACAGCTGGAAAGAAAGCCATGCCGATGTTTTCAAAGGGATAATCAGGATGCATATGAGAGGCTTCGGCTTTGTCACCGCTGCATCTCCCGCGACACTAAGTCAAGACATATTCATCCCTAAACACTTAACGCAGAACGCAGTAGACGGCGACACTGTCGAAGTGTTGATCAACCCGCAGAGCTACTCCGAAAAAGGACCGGAAGGGCGCGTGATCGCGATCCTGAACAGAGGACGCACCCATATTGCCGGAATTGTCAAGCAAGTCGACAAAAAGGGACGAGCTCTTGCCTATGTGCCGATGCTCGGGGTCGCTCAGCGCGTCATCATTGAAACTGATGAAAGAGAGCTGCGCGTCGGAGACCGACTCGTCATGGAAGTGATCGACTGGGGGGAAAAAGAGACAGAAACTCATTGCCGCATGTCGCACTACCTTGGCCACATCTCTGATCCATCGATCGATACCAAGGCCGCAATTGAAGAATATGAGCTTCGAGCGGATTTCCCCCAAGAGGTGATTGATGAAGCACGCGCTTTCGGTGATACTGTGCCGCCTGAAGAGATTGAGAACCGAGAAGATCTTCGTCATCTCGAAACTTTCACCATCGACCCCACAACCGCGAAAGATTTCGATGATGCCCTCAGCTTAACAAAAAAAGATGGCAAATACCATCTGGCCGTCCATATTGCCGATGTCTCCCATTATGTAGGTCATGGCAGCGCTCTTGACGCCGAAGCCAAGGCGCGGGCCAACTCGACATATTTCCCGAGATTCTGTTTACCGATGCTTCCGAAAGAACTCTCCGACAATCTATGCAGCCTAAAGGCTGACGTCGAACGTTTGACAGTTTCGGTGCTGGTTACTCTCGACAGCAAAGGCGAGCTTGCAGAATACCGCATTGCCCGCACCATCATCAAAAGCGACAAGCGGTTTTCCTATCGCGAAGCAAAAGAAGTGCTCGACGGTAAACGCGAAAGCCCTCATAAGGACACACTTAACTTGATGGTAGAGCTGTGCCTACTACTTAAAGAGCAACGACGTAAAAGAGGAAGCATAGAGTTCTCCATGCCTGAACTGCGCATCGTCATCGATAATGATGGGGTTCCCACAGGAACCGAATATATTGAGTACGACATCACGCACCAATTAGTAGAAGAGTTCATGCTCAAAGCCAACGAAACCATTGCACACCATCTGTCTGATGCAGGAAGAAACCTCGCCTACCGCGTCCATGACACTCCCGCGGAAGAGAATATCAGCGATTTTGTCGACCTAGCCCGTGCTTTCGGCTTTGAATGTCCTGACAGCCCCTCTCCAGCCGAACTGCAGAAATTGTTTGACAACGCCACCTCAACACCGTACGGACAGTATCTTGCCAATTGCTATATCAGAAGGATGCGGCTTGCCGCATACTCTCCGGAAAATATCGGACATTATGGTTTAAGCCTCAGCCACTACTGCCACTTCACCAGCCCGATACGCCGTTACGCTGACCTCGTTGTTCACCGCATCCTCTTCGGCGACAACGATGATTGGGATCATCTCCTAGAGATCACTGACCACTGCTCCAAGCAGGAACGTATTAGCGCCAAGGCTGAAATGAGCGTTAACCTCCTGAAAAAACTGCGACTGCTCGACAGCGAAAACAAAAAACAACCGAATAAAGATTATGAAGCAGTAGTCACTAGTGTCAAGCCTTTCGGCATCACTGTCGAAGTTCTTGAATATATGATCGATGCATTCATCCACGTCTCGGAAATCGGCGATGAGTTTTTTGATTTTGACCAGCGAATTCAAGCCATCGTCGGCACATCAACGAATACCACTTACTGTGCAGGCGACCTAGTCACTGTGATGCTGCGCGATATAGACTTCATCCTGCTTGAGAGTAAATGGGAGCTCATCCCTAATGAAGCGCCGGAAAAGAAAATACGCAAACCGAAACGACGACGCAAATGATTTTGCCGCAATCGTACTATCAGCATGATGACGTCCTATACCTTAGCCGCGATCTACTAGGCAAATTTCTAATGACGAAGATCAACGGCATTGTCACCGGAGGCATGATCGTCGAGACCGAAGCATATCGTGGTCCTGAAGATCGCGCCAGCCATGCACATGGCGGCAGGCGCACGAAGCGCACAGAGACGATGTATCAAGCCGGCGGAGTCTGTTACGTCTACTGTTGCTATGGCATCCATTCCCTCTTTAATATCGTGACAAATATTGCCGATATCCCCCATGCTATCCTCATCAGGGCGATCCACCCTCAAATCGGCATCGATACCATTTTGAAGAGGCGCAGCAAGCCCAAGCTCAACCGTGCCGTTACCGGCGGTCCCGGGGCATTATCCCAAGGCTTAGGCATCGATACCAGCCATGACGGACTCCCCCTCACGAAGGACAGGATCTGGGTGGAAGATAGAAAGGTGTCGTTTACAAAAAAGCAGGTGCTTGCAAGCCCGCGGGTTGGCGTGGCATACGCCGGAGAAGATGCGCAGCTCCCCTGGCGCTTCCGCATCAAAGACAGCGAGTGGACGTCTGCAGCAAAGTAGGAGCTCTCATTAATGAGAAAATACTTCATCACAGGTTTAATGATCCTTTTACCTTTAGCGATGACAATCATCATCGTGATGTTCCTGGTAAACCTGCTCACTGTTCCTTTTATCGGAATCGTTCAATCTATTTTCAATTATTACGACATCTTTACTCAAGGTTTTCTATTTCTCTCTGCTGCGCAAGTCCAAGAGTATGTTGCGAAAGTCCTTATCCTTGCAGCTTTGTTTTTCTCCACCGTCTTCATCGGCTGGATCACTCGCTGGTACTTTATTCACCGTCTCCTAAAAATCTGGGACTATTTATTCAATAAAGTCCCATTTATTCGGTCTGTTTATAAAACCAGTCAAGATGTGATCAATACCATCTTCACCAATGACAGCAAGTCTTTTAAACAGGTCGTTTTAGTTCCTTTTCCCGGAAGCGAGAGTTATAGTATCGGGCTGATCACGCGAGAAAGCCTTCCCGGACTTCCGAAACCCGGAGATTCCGAGTTGGTAGCGGTTTTTGTACCGACCACTCCTAACCCTACGTCCGGATTCCTGATTATTTTTGAAGAGAAAGAAGTCATTTACCTCGATATGAGAGTAGAAGAAGCATTGAAGTATGTGATCTCATGCGGAGTTATCCTCAACGAACCGTTCCACCAGATTACTAAAGAGCAAGCGGAGGTGCTGAAACGTGAACGACAAATTCACGACGAAGAAGCGTAAAGGCAAGCTCAGAAAGTATTTTCTGACCGGGCTGGCAATCCTGCTGCCTGCCGTACTGACTCTTATGCTGGCAATTTTTGTGATCAACCTGCTGACTGCACCATTTGTGGGAATGGTTGAGCGTACCCTCGATTATTACGACCTGCTAGACAAGCCTTTTCTCTTTTTTACCGGCAAGCAAATCGTACAAATCTTCAGCCGCCTATTGATCTTAGTGCTCCTTTTCCTCTTTGTTGTCATCATTGGCATATTAGGACGCCTATTCATCTTCCATTTTTTTCTTGGCATCGGAAATTATATCCTTCATCGGATCCCATTCATCAATAAAATCTACAAAGCTACACAGGACGTAATCCGCACAATTTTTGAGTCCAGCAGCCCCAGTTTTTCTCAAGTCGTGCTTGTTCCGTTTCCTACCAAAAAGACTCTTGCTCTCGGTCTAGTCACCAATGATCAGCACACTGAAGAAGTGGGAGAGCTAGGCCCCGGCAAGTTATCAGTTTTCGTTCCCGCAACTCCTAACCCTACCGTTGGCTTCATGCTCATGTTCAAAAAAGAACAAATGATTTTTTTAGACATGAAAGTTGACGATGCCCTCCGATTCATCGTTTCCTGCGGAGTCATTTGTAAAGATCTAAAGCCGATTCCGGAAAACGAGACATAAACCAAAGATTCCCCTTTGCTTTTTTATCGCTCCCTATGATGTGATTCATTTTAGGTGATAAAATGAGGCTAATCCACACCCAAGAGTGCAGAAGCGACAAGGGGGATCCGTACCTTGTGATGTTTTACCGACCAGCACAACAACCTAAAAAGATCTATGCCGTCATCGCCGAAATATGGGGTAAGGCATATCATAAAATGCTTGTTTTGCCTGGAAACCAATTACCCCTTTCTCAAAGAGATAACATCGCACTCTGCGACGTTTCTATTGCACAACAAGACGACTATTTCAAAAGGCTGAAAATGAAAGAACTCGAGATCAAAATCATTTTCTCTGCCAATGTAAAACAGAGTATTTTTGTCTCAATTATCGAAAAACAAACTGATCATACTAATCAGTTGATAGCTGATTGTTGCACTATTCTCTGATTTAGGTAACTAGGAGCTGACCATGTCCATATCGAACTACACATATATGCATGACTGTCCGAAAGATATGAGCATCTATTTCTACAGACCGCAGAAGAATCCAAAAGAAATTTTTGTTAGAATATGGGACCGAAGGAAAAAACAGGTTATAGCCAAACTCAATGGCAACTCGGTAACGATACCTCATCTTCGGACATCTCTGGCCGGCCTTTCTTTTGATGAACAAAACACTCTGTTTTTCAACATTCACAATGAAAAACTTCAGATCAGCATACAGAATACTTCTGATGACGTTCAAAAAGTTGCTATAAGTATATTAAAAGACGAAGAGTGGCTGCTCGATGTCTGCACGATCCTCTAATTATCGCGCTTCGTAGTCGCGCATCACCATCTCCAAAGCCACCTCGTGGTCATGAAGATCAAGGTCCAACCATCGGAATGCGGGCTCGCGACGAAACCAGGTAAACTGCCGCTTTGCATAATTGCGCGAAGCCTGCTTAAATTTTTCTGTAAACTGCTTCAAATCACACTTCGTCTGCTCGGTCTCAAGAAAATCCAAAGCCTGGCGGTACCCTATTGCTTGCGCTGCAGATGAGTTCTCTCGCAATCCTTCTGTCTCTAGCCGCCTCACCTCATCAAGAAAACCCTCTTCAATCATTTTATCGCAACGCTTATCGATTCTCTTGTATAGATGTTCTTTTGGCCGATAAAGAAACCAGCTGCGGAAGTCATAATTCTGAGGCTTGCGGCGCCCCTTCCATGACAACTTGCTAACTTTCTTCCCTGTCAGCTTAATGATCTCGAAAGCTCGTACAATTTTTTGCTTATCATTCTTGGTGATGGTATTGGCATACTGCGGGTCTAATTGCCGCAGTTTCTGGTACATCGCCTCCGGCCCAAACCTTTCCATCTCATCCTCGAGCATTTTGCGCAGCTCTGGAACGGAAGGCGGCCCGCTAGGTGGTCCGTAGATCAATGAATGAATATAAAAACCCGATCCGCCAACGATAATTGGAACGGCATCGCGAGCAAGAATCTTCTGACAGCAGTGGCGCGCTTCATAATAGAAATCGACAACATTATAGGTATCTTTGACATCGCGAACATTTATCAGGTGATGAGGAATTCCTTCCATCTCCTCTTCGGTAATCTTAGCGGTTCCGATATCCATACCCCGATAAACCTGTATCGAGTCCGCGGAGACAACCTCGCCGCCAATCTGTTTCGCTAAATCAATCGAGAATTGCGTCTTTCCTGCAGCAGTTGGGCCTGCAAGGACAATTACGCGTTGCCTAGGCTTATGAATCTTTGATGAGAGCTGCTTTTGCGCTTGTACCGCAAAGCCGACAAAGATACGTTCGATTTCTTCCTGTTCTTCGAGAGTTACCTCGCCCGTCACGGCTCACCTTTTCGGTTACGCCGGCGTTAAAATTTGCGCAAGGCATCTTCCTCGTTAGGAGAGATTTCAAGAACATGGTCAAAACCAGACATTTTGAGCACGTCCATGACATTTGTATTAACGTTGCTAACTACGAGCTTGCCAGATAAGGTCTTCAGCTTTTTCGTAGTGGAGAGCAACATGCGCATGCCGGCACTGCTTAAGTAATCAACTTCAGTGAAGTCAAGCAATAGATTATGCTGACCGTTGTTAATACAGTCAAACACCTTTTTTTCTGTACCGGGAGAACTGATAGCATCGAGGCGTCCTTTGACCCTAAGGATCAGGACATCGCCTTGCTGTTCCTCAGTGATATCCACCGCGCTTTGAATGTTACTCATAAACTTCTCCCGATCAACAGTTTAAGAAAAAGAACAACTCTAATTGAAACTACAAGCTTCTAGTTAGAGCTATATCATGATAGTAAATAATTCATCTACCACAATTCGCTGGCTCATGCTGCTTTTCTTGTGCAGATTTACGATCCAGGAACTGTACTCTTTCTGCCGCCACTCGAAGCTTACAGCGTTTTTCGTTGCCGTTGGCATACCAGACGTCCAACTGAAGACGTCCTTCAACAAGTACGGGAGAAGAACAATCGAGGCAATCGACACAACTTTCCGCCTGTTTCCCCCAGACAACGACGTCAACAAAACACACTTCTTGTTGACGTTCACCACTTTGCGTTACAAAATCACGATTAAGAGCTATCAATAGATCTGTAACCGAGACCCCGTTCGGTGTTTTGCGCAATTCGGGCTTTTTTGTGAGCCTGCCCGCTATCATCACTTTATTGAGTGCTACCATAGCACTTACATCCTTAATCTACGTTTTCCTAACAAACTGTTAAACACGAGCAATCAATGTCTTAGAAAGCTACATGTTTATTTATCAGAGTCTTCCCTGAATGCTCACAATAACATAAATAAAGTTTTAAACAAGAAAAAGAGAAGTGAATAAGTGGAAAACAAATTCAAACTAATAAATGTCAATAAGATAGCAATAACGATTCATGTAATGCTAATAGAAATTTCAGATAAACCGGAACAACTTAGAGACATTCTCTGATTTAAAGAATTGTCAGATCGGGAACAAATTTTACCTGGGAAAGAGAACCTTAAGGAATGACAGAGTTGATAAACTAGACCGACGAAAGATGGTTTTTCCCAGGTGAAATTTGTCGTAAGATGACTGTTCAGTAATACAGAGACTGTCTCTTAGGATAAAAGGGATTTCCCTCCATTTCCTATGCTATGAAATGAAGGGAAAGAGATAACCCTGGTGATTTTTGCAAAATTAGTTGGCTGTAGCTTTTTCTGCAATTTTGTGAACAAAAGTACGGATTTCTAAGCAAGCTAATAAGATTTCGCGAGAAAGAGTACGAAACGAGACGGAAAATTGCAGGAAAAAAGCTCCAAATCATCTTGCAAAAGGTCCTCTACTCTTGAGCTACACTTGCAGGTTCTTCAGCGTCGATCAATTTGATGCGGACGCGGTGACCCAAACGCGCAGAAATTGTTGTGCAGATTGTACGTATAGCGCCGATCGTTGCACCTCGCTTTCCGACAACTTTGCCTACGTCGCTATCTCCAACGCGAATCTCGACAAGAAGTCCTTTTTCTTCCTGGAAACAACGGACATCAACAAGGTCAGGTTCGTCGACAAGGTTTTTTACAATATATTCGATAAATTCTTTCATGACACATACTCTATTTTTTGGATTAATAACCGATCTTATTCTTTGACTCGCACAGTACCTGCAAATTCTTGGGTCATCTCTGCAACCCAGTCCAAGTACTCAGTGTTACCCCCATTGATGGTAACATAAATGATTTCAGGAACTTCATATGTAGAATTTTTCTTGATCAGTTCCTTGATCGCGTCAAAGTTACCGTGGCGTGTTTTCATAACCACTTTGCTTTCTTGTCCGGTCTCAAGTTGATTGTTCCACATGTAGATGGATTCGATCCAGGGAATGATTTGTGCACAAGCAACGTAACGCTCCTGAACAAGGTATCTACATACCCGACGCGCTTCATCGATACTGCCGCTTGTCCAATGTATCTCAATGAATGAGCCCTCTGCCATTCCTTCCTCCATCTCTAATGAATTGATAACACAATTTAAGATTCTTCTCAAACATCTTTTGAACAGAGAATAGAGGCGAAAGATTATTTCTTTGTAACTTTATTGATGAATGCAATATCGGAAATACGCAAATTGACTACAACTGTCGACAATGTGACAACAGGATTTTCACCATCATGGACTAAATGTTTGATCGATTTCTGCAACTGTTTTCGAAGAAGCAAATAATCTTTCCAGCCGTCCTGATAATGTTGTGTATCCAAGCGCAACAATGTTGGCCATAAACAAAGTGTCATTTGTCCTAAATTTTCTTTTTGAACTTGATCTTCTAGAGTCACGACAATTTCACGCTGTCCATAACTTGCAGAAAAAGCATTGGAAGTATCGATAGAAAGAAGTGTGATTCCCTTCTCCAGACATTCTACTGAGAGTTCGTGTAGCAATTTAAGCGCAAGGTCGACCTCCGGACCTGAAGCATGCTCATTCCAATTTCCTTCTACATGATTAGCGCCTACATAGAGTGTTGGGAGCCGCTTTGGAGTAAAAAAAGGCTTGAATGGAATAATATACCCTTCGCTGTCGACTGCCGTATTGCTGTAATCACCGAGGAATGCAACAGGCGTGCGCAGGGCATAATCGATGTACAGGGTCCCGGGGATCACTTTCTGAATCGTTGCATTTTTAATTAAAGGGCTGCCTAACAGCTTCTTCACACCTTTTTTCACATCAAATCGATAAAGGTTTGTAGGGCGATCGACAGAAAGGTCAAGAAGCTCGGCAAGGTAGCTTGTCGGCAGCGCCTCTTTATCAGGTCCGGTTTGGACAACAGCAACGATGTAATAGTGGTCATCGAGAGCGCGCTGCTCTTTATGGTGGCTATAGTAAAGAAAGGCTGTGCTTCCTATTCCTGTCGTACAAATCGTCGATAGAGCGATCCATACGAGCGCTCTCCGTAAGGAGAGCTTCTGTTTCAGCCACTGACCCATGCCGGAACCACTCTATTTGCTGTACGATGACGTTCGCGAGCGAGGCGAATAAGCTCATTGAGCAGTTCGCTGACCGCCAGCCCATTTACAGCACACATCTGCGGAAAGAGGCTAATCTCGGTAAATCCCGGTATCGGATTAATTTCATTAAGCCAAAAATTACCATCATTATCGAGGAACATATCGACGCGTGCCATTCCATTGCATCCGGCAGCGCGGTAGCATTTCTCAGCAGCTGCCATGCCTTTCTCGATCAATTCTTGCGACATCACAGCTTTGGGCGTTGTCGGAAATGAAGCATTTCCATATTTGGCAGCGTAATCGTAGAATTGTCCTCCAGCAAGCACTTCCCCGGGCGGGAACACCCGGACGGTTTCATTACCAATCACAGCAAACTCGATTTCACGTCCAACGACCCCCTCTTCAACGATTAACTTACGATCGACGCGGAAAACATTTTCAATGGCAGCTTCAAGGAAAGCGGGATCTTCGACTTTAACAGCCCCAATACTTGACCCCAGGTGGGCTGCTTTCACAAAAAGGGGAAAAGGGACAGTATTTCTGATTTGCTTTAAAAATGAAGTTGAATCTTCTTTCCAGCCATTCTTTGTAATAGCAACAAACGGGAGAGTAGCAACCCCCTGCTCTTTAACGACCTGCTTTGTCAGCGCCTTGTCCATGCATAATGCAGAAGAACGATAACAGCAGCCCACATAGCTTTTGTTAAGCATCTCGAAAAGCCCTTGAATCGCGCCATCTTCTCCGTAAGGCCCATGAAGGACAGGAAACAGCACATCACAACGATGCAGATGTTCAACAACGGAAGCGGAGAAACAGGCGCCGCCACCTTGAGTCACAATTTGGTCAGCATGCAAAGCATCCTCGTTACTTTTCGTCCACTCCCCCTGCTTACAGATAGTAAAATAGTGGAGGTCGTATAGTGAGCAGTCAAAGTGTTTAGAGATACTTCTTGCCGACACAATGGAAACCTCATGCTCTTGTGAACGTCCACCAAGGATAATGCCGATTTGCAGCTTTTGGACACCGACCTCCTTGATCCTATTCAGTAAGTCATGACCTGCTCCGGTAATATCGCCCGCACCCATTGTGACGACAACGTCATGCGGTCTAACGTGGTAGGCGAGAAAGTCTGTTAAATCGCACCGAGCAACATAGTGGACAGGGATTTCCGCACCTTTACGGCATTCCTCGACTACACGGGCTGTCGTCACCCCGCTGATTGGAGACTCACCGGCGGAGTAAATATCCGTGACGATCAATTCATCTGCATGGTCAAAAATCCCTTGGTAGTTGCCAAGGCAATCACGCGTTCGCGAATAACGGTGCGGTTGAAAAACAGCGATCACTCGCCGTGTCCTCACTGCTTTTCGGATTCCTGCCAGCGTCGTTGCAATCTCTGTAGGATAGTGCGCATAATCATCAATTACCTGCACTTCTTGACACTCTCCTTTCCGCTCGCATCGGCGTCCTACACCTGGGAAAGTGCGCAGGCCCTCGCGGATGACATTTTCGGGAATGTCAAGAGTGCGTGTCAGAGCAAAGACAGCAAGTGCATTGAGAACATTATGCTTTCCGATTGCTGCAACCTCGATATCATCGAAGTTCTCGTCGCCATGCCGAATCGAGAAGCGCTGCAGCCATCCTTCCTGAGTGCTACTGACACACCTCCAAATACTGTTCTCGCTGAATCCATAGGATTCACCGTCAGGATTAATTGTCTGCAGAACCGGATCATCACAGCACCAGACGAGACATTTTTTTACTGACGATATTGCCTGGCAATAAGCAGCGACCAACTTCTCTTTACTGCCGTAATAATCAAGGTGGTCGTATCCGATATTGGTACAGATAGAATATTCAGGTTCATATTTGACAAAAGTGCCGTCGCTTTCATCAGCCTCGGCAATGAAGTATTCACCATTTCCATGCGCGGCATTGGCTTTCAATTCAGGAATCACTCCGCCTACAGCGTAAGAAGGAGCTTTGCCAGCTTTTACCATCACCCACGTTAGCAGCGCTGATGTGGTTGTTTTTCCATGAGATCCCATTACCGTCAGCAATTTTGAATTGGAAGCAAGAGCCCGTAGAAGGTCTGATCTGTGTAGCATCGTGCACTTCTTTTCGATCGCCGCACAGTACTCCGGATTATCCTTCTTAATACCCGAGCTATAAACAACGGTCATCTCCGGCGTGATATGAGTAGCACAGTGACCGATGTGGATGTCGGCCCCGCTATTGCTGAGCAATCCAGTCATTCCATTATCGGCAATGTCGCTGCCTGACACCGTATCCCCGCGTTCAACGAGGATTTTTGCCAAGCCGCTCATGCCGATGCCCCCGATTCCGATAAAGTGACATTTTTGAGCCATGGTATTCCCGATGCTATCTGATGAGAAGTTCTTGTATCAGCGTACAGAAGTCTGTCGATGTCTGTTCTTTTTTGTAGTGTGCGATATTTTCTTTCATCGCCTTCAGCTGACGGCAATCATGAGCGAAGAAATTCGCAATTTCATCCTGCAGTCGCATTGATGTTGCCGCTTCTTGCAGGAGCATGACAGCGCCGCCGATCACATTCTGCATAAAAAGAGCGTTACGTACTTGATGATCATCGGAGGCATGAGGATATGGAATCAACAGCGCCGGCACCTCATAGGCGATCGCCTCGGCGATGGTCCCTGCGCCTGACCTGCCGATAACAAGGTCGGCAACTTCCCATGCGTAGTCCATTTTTTTCTCAAAGTTTTTAACGCAAGCAGAAACCTGTGCAGCCTCATAGCTTGTTGACATTTGATCGGTATGTTCCTGGCTGCCGGTAAGATGAATTACTTGGAACGGAAGTGTACCGCTGCTTTGCCTCAAAAGGTAATCTTTCATCAACCGGTTAATCGCATGAGCGCCTTGCGATCCGCCGAAAACCAACAGTGTCGGCTTGCCGCACTCTAAACTGAAGTAACTCAGTGCATCATCATGGTTGATCGCGCCTTTATGATATCCTTCCCGGACAGGCATTCCCACCTGTACCGTTTTTCCTTTAAAATAGCTGGCTGTTTCGGGAAAATGCGTTGCAACGGCAACGGCGTGTCTAGAGAGCAGTTGATTGACCTTTCCCGGAATTGTATTCGCCTCATGCAGAACGATTGGCGCCTGACAGAAACGTGCCGCAAGCAATGTTGGCAGGGTATGATAGCTACCGAATCCGATTACCAGATCCGGCTTGAAGTCGCGGAACATTTTCCCGCTATCCATCATCCCCTTTGCCAGCTTTCCTAGACTAGTGAAGCAGGTCCATGGGCTGCGTACAGGAAAAGGTCCGCTCGAAACATCGATATAGGGAAATGCCTGACGGTCAAAATGCGGATTTTCTCCAAGACCGTGTCCTGCGAACATGACGTAGAGATCAGGAATCCGTTTTTTTAATTCGCGGGCAACGGCCATCGCCGGATAGATATGTCCGCCTGTTCCGCCTACAGTAATCAAGATTCGTTTTGTCATGTTCGCTACCCGCTAAAAATCCCTCCACGAACATAACGACAAAAGAGAATTGTTGCAAGTCCCACTATAGTGAATTGAAGTGGCTGAGGAATGCGTCTCCCAAAGGATATGTCTCCTCAGACGCTCCCCGTTTTCTGGCAAAACAGGAAATCACTTTTTTCGCAAGAACCTTGCCCAGCTGAACCCCTTCCTGGTCGAAAGAGTTGATGTTCCAGATAAACCCTTCAAACGCCACTTTGTGTTCGTAAAAAGCGAGGATTGCCCCTACAGCAAAAGGGGTAATCTGTTTACCCAAAATAATGTGCGAGGGACGATTCCCGCAAAACTGCTTATTGGGATTGTCGCTGCGTTGTCCTGTTGCTAATGCGATTGCTTGCGCAAGCATATTTGAAAGCAATTTCTCCTGCGATGTCGTTCCTTCCCACATCACGTCATCGCCATACTGGCTGTCTCTAAATCCGAGAAACTCCAAAGGAATGATCTCCGTACCTTGGTGGATCAACTGAAAGAACGAATGCTGAGCATTAGTTCCAGGCTCTCCCCAGATAATCATTCCTGTATCAAAATCTACCTCCTGTCCATTACGATCGATATGTTTTCCGTTGGACTCCATCTCGACTTGCTGGATATGCGCCGAATAGCGGCGAAGCGCTCGTGAATAAGGTATCATCGCCAAGGTTGGGTAACCTAAGATGTTATGATTCCATATATTTAGCAGTGCAGCGAGAAGCGGTAGGTTATTGTTGATGTCCGTAGAAAGCGCTGTCCTGTCCATAGCGTGAGCACCGCGTAGGAACTCTTTATACACATCAAACCCAAAAGCAAAAGAAAGCAACACCCCGCCAACCATTGAGCTTGAAGAAAATCGACCGCCGATCCAGTCCCATATATGAAATGACTCCAAATATTTCGACGAATCATCCAATGGGCTGCCTTCTCCTGTTACAGAAACAAAATGCTCTGCCGGGTTCAATCCCGCTTCAACAAAGCGTGTGCGAAGGAATTCGTCATTAGTCGTTGTTTCTAAAGTCGTTCCCGATTTTGAAACAATAACGACCAAAGAACTCTTGAGTTCTGCCTGATGCAACACCATCGCTGCATTATCAGGGTCGATGTTATTCACGAAGTAAAGGTTTCTTCCTGCCTTTTTCAAATGTTCAAGAGCAATGTATTGAGCGTATGGTCCTAGGTCCGATCCGCCGATTCCAATCATGATCATATTTTTGAATTTACCATCCGCATCCACTTTCTTCATGAATGCTTCCAGCTTTTCAAATTCAACCTTTGCCATTTCTGCCGCTTCACGCGCCGGCTTTGCTTGGATAGGATCGTCAAAGAAATCACGTGTCGCCGTATGCAGGACAGCGCGGTTCTCGCTAGGGTATCCTCTGATAAAGTTGATCACTTCTCCAGACTGCATCCGCTTCATTTTATCGAACACTTCCGCTTCCTGCGCCAGATCGAATAACGCCTCCATTACCTGCTCATCAATTCTTTCGGTACCATACAGCAGCTTGAACCCGCAGCCTTCGGCACAAAATTGTTCAATCCTTTCGGGCGATAGATTTCCCGGTTTGGTAAGATCGTAAGGAGCTTTAGCGAGTTCTTTGAGTTTTTTTACCGATTTGAACCGGTTGAATTCCGAACTTGTTGATAATGAATCTTTTGTTGACGTCATGACGACACCCTCCGCTTAGTCTAATTCAAGCATACGCGACTCAAAATTTATATTGAATAACAGAGCAACTTCTTTGTGACGAAAAACATGAAATTTGGTAATCTTGACCTATTCAAATGAAAGGTAGTGACTTATGATTGGAAGAAATGATCCTTGCTGGTGCGGAAGCCGTAAAAAATGGAAGAAATGCCATTTTCCTGTAAACGAACCCGTTGGCAATCAGTCCATTAAGAACGAATACTACAACAAATACGAGATCATCCTCAAAACAGACGAAGAGATCGAAGGAATCCGCCATTCAGCTAATTTAGCAGCGCATATTTTAAATGAAACCTGCAAGCAGGCCAAAGCCGGAGTCACCACCAACGAGCTGAATGCTTTTGCCCATCAGATGCACCTAGATGCTGGCGCCACTCCAGCCCCTTTAGGGTATGGATCACCGCCATTTCCAAAAAGTATCTGTACATCGCTGAATGATGTCATCTGTCACGGAATTCCCAACGATGTACCTCTTAAAGAGGGAGACATCATGAATATTGATGTCTCTTGTATACTGAACGGTTATTTCGGCGACTGCAGTCGCATGGTTGTCATTGGAAAAACAAGCGCTGAACGGCAGCTTGTCGTCGATGTCGCCTATGAATGTTTGATGCGTTCGGTAGCAATTCTTAAGCCAGGCGTACTCGTTAGCGCTATTGGCGATGTTATTGAAGAGTATGCACACTCACGCGAATGCTCAGTCGTTTATCAATTTGTAGGTCATGGTGTTGGCCTTGAATTCCATGAAGGCCCCCAGATCTCGCACTGTCGTAACAATATGAATATTCCGCTTGTTCCCGGAATGACTTTTACCATCGAGCCTATGATCAATGCCGGAGTACGCGATGCTGTCATTGAGTCATCCAACCAATGGGTTGCTCGCACTGCAGACGGCAAAGCAAGCGCCCAGTGGGAACATCAGATCTTGATCACTGAAAACGGCCATGAAATCCTTACCCCCTGGGAGCGTTAGCAACTTAGCCTGTCACAATATCATAGAAAGTAGAGAGGTCGATATTCGAACCGCATAAGATCAGTCCCGTTCTTTTTCCATTGCATCTCTCTTTTAATGGTCCAAGAAGAGCTGCCATTGCCGTGGCACATGCCGGTTCACAAGCCACTTTTACATGTTCAAAGAGAATTTTCATACTTTGGCGAATCTGTTGATCGGAAACAAGGATGATTTCATCAACGAATTGACGGCATATTCCATAGCTATAAGGCTCTGCAGAAGGCGCGCACAATGAATCTGCGATGCTTAGCGGTTTCCCCGTAAGAGCAACTGCACGATTTTGCTTAAATGAAAGAAACATCGCATTGGCACCTTCCGGCTCTATACCGAAAACCTTGATATCCGGATTAATCTGTTTTGCTGCGCATGAGATTCCCGAAACGAGCCCGCCACCGCCCACTGGAACAAGAATGACATCCAAATTTGGTACCTGCTGAAGAAATTCATAACCTAAGCTTGCCGTTCCCAAAGTAATTTTTGGATGTTCAAAGGGATGAATAATGACTCGCCCCTCCGATTTGGCAATCACATTCATCTCATCGATTACCATGCCTATAGTCGGCATCTTTTTGATATCCGCACCCAGATTTTTTATTTTCTCTAAACGCAGTGGATTCATTGTCTCTGGAACGATGATTTTCGCATCAATACCCAGTTGTTTTGCCACGTGCGCAACAGCGATACCATGATTACCGCCGGTGCCAGCGACGACACCTCGTTGTTTTTCTTCAAAAGTAAGGTGCAGCATGCGTGTGAGGGCCCCGCGAATTTTGAAAGTTCCGGTACGTTGAAACAATTCGCATTTATAGAAAACCTCGGTATTATCGCCGATCAAACGATCTTTCAGAGGGCTAATCCAATGGAGCATTGGTGTAACATTGATATAAGGAAGGATTTCGTTATAGTTTTCTTTGATCTGATCTAATGAAGGAAACTCCATAAGCCCTGTGAATTAATGAACGGACTCTTGCAGCACCGATGCATCAGCTGTGAGTGTAGCAATCACTTCATGGAGATGTTCGATTTCACTCTGATACTCATCAGCCATCTGCTGCCGCTCTTTTTCTGCTTTTGCAAGACATTCTTCTAGGATAGCTTCAAACTCGCCTTGTTCTTTTCGTTTATTCTCTTCAGCCTCACGCTGCAGGTTAAGCAAGCGTTCCTGCATACGGAACTGCCCCCGACGGGCTTCATCGAGCACTGTACATTTTTCCTCAAATTGTTCCTGGAGCTGCTTATACAATCCTTTCATTCGCCGCATTTCAGCAGATTCTTTCTGTTTGGGTGTCGATACTTTCGCTTTTTCCAATTCAGCAACACGGTCTTCTGCGGTTTTTAACTCTTGTGACAACTGTTCCGTCTTCGCCAACAGCTCCTGCTCCTTTTTACCATAGGAAACAACCAGATCTTCGAGTTGATTGGCCATCTGATCCGACTCAAACTTCAGCGCATTGATTTTCTCATCTTTTTCCTCCACAGCTTGCAGCTGTGCAATTATTGCCTGCTTCTCTTCAGTAAGGTTGGCAATCACCTCTGCGAGCTCTGCTTTTTCTTTCGTATTAGCGATAAGCAATTCTTCAAGAGCTTCATACTCTTCTGATTTTTTTCTAAACAAGTTTGCGCTTTCTTCAGCTTGCACCTTCAATGCTTCAACCTGCTGTTCAGTTTCCGCAAAAACGCGCACCCGTTCTTCTAGATCTTGTTTTTCTTTTGCAAGTTGGGTAACTGTCCTTTCAAGCTCCTCTTTCTCATCATTAGAAAGCAGCCCTTCCAACATTTCACATTCTTCAGTTTTTTCACGTAACAGCTCTTCAAACTTAGCTTTTAGTGCAACTGTTTGCTCTTCCGTTGCAGCAACCGTCTGTAGCTGCTCTTCCATCGCCTGTTTTTCATCGGTCAGACGTGTGATTGTCTCAGCAAGTTCATCTTTTTCCTTCTCATCAATAGAGAGAAGCCCCTCGAGCGTTTCACATTCCTCAATTTTCTCACGTAACTGCTGTTGGACTTCTTCAATTTCTGATCGAGCATCCTGCAGTGATTCACATTGTTTTTCCAAACTGTTGATTAGATCATTGAGACTAGCTTGTTCTATCTCTTTATCTTGAAGCTTTTCCTGATATTCACGCATTTTCTCTGTCTGCGCGGCAAGTTCCCGATCTTTTGATTCCAGGGAACGACGCATGGCAGTTTCCGTTTCCTGCATTAAAGCCTGTTCACTATGAAGCTCTTCGATCTGCTTCTGCATATCGTTCAGCTGCGCACCCAGCCTTTCTTGTTCCGAACTCCATTCTTTTTTTTCGGTATTTAGTGTCTCGAGAGTTTCTTTAAGCGCTGTCACCTCTTCCTGATGAATGGCATACTCTTTCTTAACTAAAGCTTTCTCTTTTTCAAAAGCCGTTCTGGCATCGTTGAGTTTCTGATCAAGATTAAACAGCGTCTTGAGACGGCTTTTCGATTCCATCTGCAGTTCATCGAGAACTTCGCCCATTTCATCATGGGAAAGAGCAGTCACTAAAGCTGCAAGACTGAATGCTGAAACGATTCCTCCTTGCCAAAGACGTTGATCGATCGAAAGATCAAAAAAATTATTAAGATAAACAATACCTAAAGCTCCGATCGCCATCGAAGCGCCTTTAAGCCTCCATTGCATACAAACAGGCAATGCCGCAAGTGCAGTGACAGGAAGCAGCCATTGACCTTGTGTTTTTTGCATTGTCGCAATCAGTAAAGTCAGGAAGAAAAAAGCAGGTCCTAGCGCCGCCCAAAATTGAATTTGCCGTTCCGATGATGAATTGGTGATTTCTGCGTGGGTATCCATAAGCTCAATAATTAGTTTTTATAAGCCATTATGGTTAATTGTAAGTTTTTTCTTCCACACAATTATATTTGGAAGTGGAAATACTCCATAGAATTCCGATTCCAATCAAATTTGCCATGACCGATGTACCGCCCTGACTAAAGAAAGGCAGGTTAAGGCCTGTGCTAGGAAGCAATCCTGAAACTACGCCAAGATTCAAGAAAGCCTGGAAAGTAATAACATACGTCACCATCGCAGCAAGATAAAAGCCACCCGCGTCTTGCGCATTGCTAGCAATTGAAAATCCAAGACAAGCTAAAATCAAATACAGACTGATCAATACCGATACTCCGAGAAAACCATATTCTTCGGCAAAGATCGCAGCAATATAATCATTCTGCGCCTCAGGTAAATAACTTAGTTTTTGCCAGCTTTTACCCGGCCCTTTACCAAAAAGCTGACCAGAGCCAGCTGCTATTTTTGCCTGATAGGGTTGATGACCTTTACCTTTAATATCCAGTTCCGGATTGAGATACACTTTAATTCGCGCCGTGACATACGGAAGTTGCGATGCGAAAGTCCCTCCGACAAGGACAAGCGCTACAAGCGGAAATGCCCAGAACTTAAAGCGAACCCTCAACAAAAAACAAAGGACCACAAGTGAAAATGCGATCACGGCCGCTGTGCCGTTGTTAGGTTCGATCAATATTAAGAGGATCGGAATAAATGCAATTCCAACGACCCGTAAAAAGAATGACAAAGAGATTTTCTCTCCTTGTACTCCTAAAAAGCGGTAGATAAAAAAAGCAGGCACAATGATTTTGACAAACTCGGAAGGCTGAAAATAGAGTCCTGCAAATCCCAGCCAACGGCGCGATCCATTAACCTCTCTGCCAATTCCGGGAATGAGCGTTAGCAACAGGAATACACTAAATAAGGTCAGTAACAACGGACTGATACGCAAAATGGTGTCATATCCAATACGGCTGACGCAGAAGGCGAGAAATAGACCCGCTCCTGCATATATGACTTGCCTTACAAGCGCATGGTGAGCGTTCACAGGAAGTTCAAGGTCGATTACTTCAGCAGATGTCGTGCTGAATATGACAACCAGTCCTGTGCAGAAAATTGCACCGACAGTGAGAAGTAAAAAAGACTGTGACAATTTGCTGTTATTGTACACGAATCCTATCGCCAGGCTTCATATTGCGCGCTCTGGCTTCGTCAAGATTATTCAATCTCAATAGCTCATTCACGCTTACGTGGAACTTTTTAGCAATTTTCCAAGGATTGTCGCCACTTTCAACAATGTAGTATTGGGCTGTGCCTGTCAATGAATCGTTCTTAGCGATATTTGTGCTAGAAGCCGTCTGCTGTTGAGTTTGCTCTTTCTTCGTATTAAGAGGTACGCGCAGCACTTGCCCGATTCGCAGTCTATCGCTTGTTAAATTATTAACCTTTTTGATGGCGCTTACTGTCGTTCCGTTTGCGCGAGCGATCTTCCCTAAGATATCACCGCTTTTAACAGTAATTTCAATGTACTGCTGCTCCTCATTGATTGTCATAGGTGTCGTTGTCTTACGGACAGTCTCGTTCATAGCGATCTCCTGTCGTATAGAGGGTGTTCCTTTTTGATCTTCATGGACAAAAGTGTCAGCATTAACTGTTGCTGCGAAATCTTTGAGGACATTATCGACTTCATCGCTGGTATTATCGCGAACAAAGGTGATCGGTGTCAGCTCTGGTTCCGGGCGTGCACTGTCATACGCTTCTACAAAAGCTTTGTTAATATCCATTTTCTCCATGACTGGATCATCAGAAGGATTTAACGCCATTACAAATAAGACTGCCAGCAACCCCGTGTTAATCAACACTGCTGCTATGATGGTATCACGCCGACTCATGGTGACTCATCTCCTGTAAATTACTCACTAAACGTTTGAACTCGTTACCTCTATGCTCAAAGTTATCAAACATATCATAACTTGAACACCCCGGAGACAACATTACAGCATCTCCGTGTTGCGCCCGCTCGTATGAGCGTTCCAGCGCTTCTGAAAGCGATCCGCAAAGGAAAACCGGAAAACAGCCTTCGAGAGCTTCTGCAATCGCATTGGCGGCCTCGCCAATCGCAAAGACCCCCCTTACCTTTCCGGTAAATGCGGAAATCCAAGGAGTATAGCCCGCACCTTTATCTTTTCCACCAACAATCAATAAAATGGGCTGCTTCAAACTTTCCACAGCACGAACAACAGCATCGATATTTGTAGCCTTACTATCGTTATAGAAGTCGACCCCCCTTAACGACCGCACATATTCGATGCGGTGCGCCGGCTTTCTAAAGGTATTTAGTCCTTTTAGAAACGCATCGCTGACGATGCCAATCTTACGGCATAATATGTATGCTGCCATTACATTTTCTACATCATGACTGATCGTTTCACTATAATCAAGAGGCAAAACAAATTCTTTAATACCATTAACAATTACCGATGTTCTATCACAATATACAAAACATTCGGGATCAAAACCATAAGAAAAAAACGATTGTTTTTTTACCAAATGCGAATAATCGTGATGAATAAAAAAAGCTCCACCGCTTTTCATACAATCGAGAAGGTGGATCTTCGTTTCAGCATAACATTCCATTGATCCATGTCTATCCAAGTGATCAGGTGTGATATTTAACACCACTGCTGCATCGAAACGGCGCGCTGTCAAGGTCTCCAACTGAAAGGAACTTAGTTCAATAACGAGGATTTCATCATCGGTTGGAGGCTTATCAAGAAGGGAAGTTGAGATCGCAACCCCAACATTGCCAAGACAACGCGTTTTGCACCCTGCTTCCTTAAGGATATGTTCGACCATTAAGGCAACAGTAGTTTTTCCGTTAGTGCCTGTGACAGCAAGCCATCGTCCTTTTGAAAAGCAGCGGCAAGCAAGCTCCATCTCACCAATAACGGGTACTCTCTGTTCTAGAGCCGCAGCATAAAGAGGATTCGTCTTTGGAATGCCCGGGGAGACCACAACAAGATCATAAGATGCTAAAGAGGCAGCTTCTATTGTTTCAACGACAGTTGATTCAAAAGGAAACAAGGTAGCAGGTAATTGTGATGCTCGGCAGTCAACTCCTGTTACCATTGCGCCTGCAGCAGCAGCCAGTCTCATTGCCCCTTGCCCACTAAGGCCTAGTCCAATGATCAACGCGTTTTTTCCCTTGAGGATCTTTTCCATATTCCAGCCTATTGGAATTTTAATGATGCAATACCGATCACCGCTAAGATAAGAGCTATAATCCAAAAGCGTATCACAACTTTTGTTTCTGGCCAGCCCTTGTATTCATAGTGATGATGTAGGGGTGAGCAGAGAAATACCCTTTTTTTGTTTCGCAACCTGTAACTAGCGACCTGAATAATTACCGAAAGCGCTTCCGCAACAAAGACTCCGCCAATAATGACAAGAAGAAGCTCTCTTTTCAATAATACCGCAGCAACGCCAAGGATTCCACCTAATGCCAGAGACCCTGTATCACCCATAAACACTTGTGCAGGATAGCCATTATACCACAAAAAACCTAGCGTTGCGCCGAACATCGCGCTGAGGTAGATCGCTATCTCGCCGCTTCCTTCGATGTAAAGAATATTCAAATAGCGTGCAATTTCTAAATGGTTAGAAACAAAGGCAAAAATCCCCAAAGCCAACGAAGCGGTTACCAAACAACCGGCAGCAAGTCCGTCAAGTCCATCGGTCAAATTGACTGCGTTTGACGAACCTGTCACTACCAAGATCACAAGCAGGCCGGCAAGCACAAGGAAAATACCGGAAAAAGTCACGATAGGGCCTTTGACGAAAGGAAGATAAAGCTGCCCTGCATACTCTTGCAAACTCAATTGGCTGACAGCTACGGTGCGAATTGATGTATCCATCACAAGTGTCTGTTGTTCTTTCGCAATCGGTGGAGCGAACCAATCTCCAAAGTGGATTGACTCGCTTACCGCAGGAATATACAGGTAAAAAGCGATCGCTAGGGAAAGGAGGAGTTGGATTGCTAATTTTTTTCTTCCGGATATTCCCTTGGCGTTTTTATATTTTAGCTTCATCAAATCATCATACCCGCCCAGTATCCCCAATGATAGTGTCGTCGCAAGAAGCAATAAGGTAAAGGAGCTGCGTGGATCCATCCACAAAATCAAAGAAGCAGCCATAGCGGTAAGAATGAGGATTCCACCCATTGTGGGTGTATCTTTCTTTTTTTTGTGCAGCTCCCCTAATAGAGGACACTCATCAGTACGAATTGACTGACCTATTTTCATTTCATATAGCTTACGGATGAACCAAGGACCGAAAAAAATCGAAATTGCCAGCGATGTCAGTGCTGCCAGCATCATTCGCGTAGAGTAATAAGTAAAGACAGAAGGAGCTTGCTTCCCTAACCACTCCATTATCAGCACTATCAAAGGTTCACCTCGTCAATAATTTTCCATAGTTCTTTTGCTTGTGAACCTTTCAGCAACACGACATCGTTAGGTTGAATTAAGCTCTGCAGCTCCTCGGCTAGAGCGCTACGTTCATGATGTAAAGAAGCATTTCTTCCCTCTTTTTTCCATAGGTCGACCATCGGAGCGCACTCCTCACCTAAACAGAGAAGATGATCGACACACCCCATAGCATATTTACCGACCTCATAATGGCAGCGGTCGGAGTGTACGCCAAGTTCCAACATCGCTCCCACAACAGCAATCCTCTTGCCGGCAGCTTTCGGAAGAGAATCTAAAGCTGCTTTGATCGACACTTCGCAAGCGTTATAGGCATCATTAACAAAGAGAACCCCATTTTTTTCTTGATGCTGCAGCCGCCTCTCAGGAAGAGTCAGTTTAGGAATCGCTTTTGCAATATCTTCCCAAGGTACACCGCATTGCCGCGCGACAACAATAGCCGCGAGCAAATTTTTCATGTTATGCCCCCCTACGACAGGAGGGCACGGAAGCGTATGCTCCCCTCCCTCAGCGTAAACATGATAATGATCACTACCGCACGCAAAAGAATAGTCAGCATAAGACGAAGAGGCATAACTGATCGTTTTTGCCGATGTTGCTGCACATATCTCTTCAAACTTGATAATATCGCGATTAATTACCGCTGTCTTCGTGCGAGGATGCGAGAGAATTTCCGCTTTAGCATCGGCTATTGCCTCCAAACCAGTAAAATTACACGCATGCACTAACTCAACAGCAGTGATTACTGCAATATCAGGAGGTATCATCTGGACAAGGCGCGAAAGATTTCCCTTTACTGACATTCCCATTTCCAGGACAAGAATTTCTTCGTCACCTGTAAAAGTGTTAATGATTGCCAGCGGCAAGCCTATCTGTGAATTAGCATTTCCGGGAGAGGCGCCAACGCGGAAAGTTTCTGAGAGCAACGTCTGTACAAATTCTTTTGTCGTTGTCTTACCAACAGAGCCGGTGATTGCAACCACCTTGCATTCCATATCTTTAACCGACTCAGCCGCTATATCTTGAAGCGCGGCTACAGTATCATCCACTCGGAATAACTGTAGTCCATAATCATCTCCCTCATAGCTCTCATCGACCATTGCCGCTATCGCCCCACGCCGATGAACTTCCTCCAAATAATCATGTCCATCATGATGCATCCCTTTGATAGCGACGAACATGCCACCTTCGCGCACCAACCTGCTATCGACAGCAACATGGTTAGGCTCAAAACCTTGCAACTTTTGTAAAAAAAAACGATTCATGGATAGACCTGGAACACTTCTCGCCTAGAGTACGGCATGATACCGATTAAACTCAACAAGGAATCCTATTGAGTTTAATCGTTCAAAAAATTTAAAGTAGAGTGAGCCTCTTGCAAAACACATTTCGTTAGGTGGTACCGATGAAGCAACAAAAAGAATTCAACGTCATTGCCGGGACATTTCTAATCGCTTACCAAACACTTCTCGTAGCATACTTGCCTTTTTACTTTTTTTATTCTCCTCCCGGCAAAGATGTGGTCCTCGCAACAATCGTCCTAATGTTTTTGACAGGTTTAAGCATCACTGCCGGGTATCACCGTTACTTTTCGCATCGCAGCTACAAAACGCACCCTGTAATCGAATACATACTTCTGTTCTTCGGATCCATGACAATACAGGGTAGCGCATTGCGCTGGTCTTTTGATCACAGAAAACATCATGCATTCGTCGATACTGACCGAGATCCCTATTCGATAAAACGCGGCTTCTGGCATGCTCATTTTTTATGGCTTCTGGAAAAGCAGGAGCCGATTGACCCTAAAGTCGTTGCCGATTTAAAAAACAATCCACGAGTGATGTTTCAGGAGCGCCACGACATTCTCTGCATGCTTGGCAGCAACATGCTTGTCTGGCTATTCTTCGGGTACATTTTCGACGATATGCTTGGCGCTTTAGTGATGATTGTGGGGCTGCGCATCTTTTTAGTACATCACTTCACCTGGTTTATCAACTCGCTGGCACATACATGGGGAGACCGCCCGTTTGACATAGAACAGTCAGCTGTTAATAATTTTATCCTTTCGTTTCTCACATTCGGTGAAGGCTACCATAACTACCACCATACCTTTGCGCATGACTACCGCAACGGTGTCCGCTGGTATCATTTTGATCCTACAAAATGGTTAATCTGGGTACTCAACAAAGCTGGCCTTGCTACAAACCTCCGTAAAGTCGATGCCCTGACAATTCAAAAGAAAATGGTCATCGAGAGAAGGCAAATTCTTTTAGAGAGGATCAAGACGACTTGGTACGTCAAGAAAGATGAGCTTGAACATTCTGTCCAAGAAATTTCCGATCGCATCGTCGAAAATATGGTCAAATTGCATAACTTAAACATGCGCTATCATCAGTTTCGCAAGGAAAAGGCAGAAAACGCTCTGGTTGAAAAATTGCGTCATGAAATGGAGCAGTTAAAAGATAACTTTCATTCAGACTGGAAGAAATGGAAGGAGTTATCAAGCAGTATTATGAAGCTGCAGCCCGTCCCTTCCAGTTAATATTTTATTTTAACTAGACTTCTACAAAGTTAGCTGTTAGAATCTCTTGCGTATTATTTTTTTAAAATAGTCGAGGAGATAATGAAGAAACCGGAAAAGTCTAGTGTACTTTCTACAGGACTTGCAATGTTCGCCATGTTCTTTGGTGCTGGGAACGTTGTTTTTCCTCTTGCTTTGGGACAATACGCTCAAGATCAAAACCTATATGCCGTCTTAGGTCTACTGCTTAGCGCAATCTGTGTACCTTTTGCCGGACTGATCGCGATGATCTTGTTCAATGGAAAATACCAAGAATTCTTTGGAAGACTTGGACGCATCCCGGGTTTTGTTGTCGCACTCGTCATTATGGGACTCATCGGACCTTTCGGTGCCATGCCACGATGTATTGCTCTGTCATACTCGACTCTTTCGATGTTTACCCCTAGCATCTCGCTGCCTTTGTTCAGCGCGATCGCCTGCTTGATCCTATTTGCTTTCACTGTGCGCCCTTCATCGATTATCGACGTCCTGGGCAAATATCTAACCCCCTTCCTTTTAGGATCTTTACTACTGATCATCATTAAAGGAATCGCAACAGCGCCTGGAGCTCCTGTTAGCGGACACGATCCTGTAGCTACATTCATGATGGGACTGAAGGAAGGGTATCAAACAATGGATCTTCTGGGAGCCTTCTTTTTCTCTACCGTTGTAACAACAAGCCTTCATCAGCATTTGCATCCAAAAGACAAGAGCGACTATAAAAAAATCGTTGCCCTAGCTCTTAAAGCTTCAGCAATCGGCGCTTTTCTACTTGCCGGAATCTATATTGGATTTAGTTATGTTGCCGCAATGACAAGTGCCAGCTTGACCCATGTTCCTAAAGATCAAATCCTCGGATCTATTGCCCTCGAAGTCATGGGACCGTACGCCGGCATCGTTACATCAATTGCAGTAGCACTTGCCTGCCTGACAACAGCGATCGCTTTGGCAAACGTCTTCGCCGAATTTATTCATGCAGACATCTCGAAAGGCAAGATCAAATATCCATACGCACTAATTGGCACCATCGTTGCCACATACTTTGTTTCTACGCTTAACTTCACCGGCATTGTCGCAGCTTTGGCACCTATTTTGTCTGTTGGATACCCCGCCTTGATAGTCCTGAGCTTGCTGAACATCATGTACAAACTGTACAAATTCGAACCGGTCAAGATTCCCGTTCTATTTGTATTCATGTTCTCTTTGGGAGAAACCTTCTTAGGTTAAGACCGCCTCTCGGCATTTCCAGGTTTCAAGCGTTTCGCTGATGATTTGCAGAAACAGTTCCTGTTTTTGCGGATCATCATTTCGATAGATATACCCGAAACAAGGGATGTCATAGACGATAACGAAGGACGAAGCAAGCTCTGCCGGTTGACGCGGCAAGCGATTTAGCGCAGAGGTTAACTGTTCATTAAGAGAACGATCCTTAACGGTAACCATGGCATATACTGAACTTTTATCATTGCGTGTGCTCATACTGTAGCTTTCACCGCTGAAAAAGCCGCTTTCTACAGCTTCGAGAAGCATCAAGAATAACGTCTTCAATGTTTCGGGAGCTAGCACCGTTCTCATCACAACAGGTGTCAAGGAATAGAAGAAATTTTCCAGCAGCAGATCATTATACTTCACATGATCTTTGAGGAGATCGCGTACGGCGCAAAGCAACTCGTTCTGCTTCGATATCATACCGCCATTGTAATCGCGAAAATCCCCGATAACTCTCGATAGTTCGGTCACCACATTTAGACGAGCTTTGTATAAGTCGATCGAGTGATCCTGCCTTAAAAACTTCACGTTAGGTAGTTTCAACCTGAAAACCGTTGCCTCTTTGGCGTATTTTCTTCGAAGCATACCAACCATTTTACAGCGGTCATGAATATACTCCAGGCAAGTATCCGACTCTTTGAAGAGATCTTCAACAGACATATCGCATGGACGCACGACGCGAACCAATATGACTGTAAAATAAAGGTGGGAATGGCTTTGTTCGTCGAAAGTAATGAATACCTGCGGCAGATCACGAATAAATTTGACCTGATTGCTAAGGTTTAAAATGTTTTTGACAATCTCTTCTTCATTACGAGGCATGAATACCGGATGCATTAAATGACCGATGCGATCCTTCAAGTCACCTGGCAATTCTTTGCGAAGCGTTCGTATCTCTTCACAGCTGAATGGGTGTTCGTTATCTTTTTCAATTTCCAAATATAGAGTGCATATATTTTCCACGCCGCGCTTATTAAAGAAAAAAGAATTTACAACAGACTTCGCCGCCGGAATGTAGTTCCTGATTGCAGTTAGAATATGCTGTTCTTCCAGAACTTCTTTATCTTTGATGAAGTTAACTCCAATAAGGACTCCTACAACTATTCTCTTTCCCGGCGTCTGATTAGTTGGAATATTAAATAATTTAACCATCAAATGACGTTTGTCTGGCAATTCTTTGACATAGGTAAGTAAGTTCTTTCGAAAGAGGTACTGGAAGCTAATGATTCTACTTAAGTGTCTCGTGTCTCGAATTTTTTTAAATTCATCGGAACACAGCACTAGGATATGCTGCATTTCTGTGAAGATATCATTGGAGAAATATTTAGGAAGACGCCGGACAAGGTATGCCATGTTCTCTTGTATCGAGACCGTTTTTTCATCAGGAGAAAGCCCCTTAATTTCAAGAATCCTGCGAGCATAAAAAGCAGATTCGATACCTAGCTTGGCTTCCATCTCGATAATGGGAAGATTACAATGAATCTCAGGAAGATCAGCCTCATCGTCAACAGAAATAATAATCTCACTGACAGTATAGCACTGACTGCCAAATTCCTTAATTTTGAAATCAGCCGCATAAAAGAAGATCACATCAAGCCGCTTACCCGGAACAAGCCAGTGGCTGATCATTTCGAAGAAAAATTTGAACGCATTTGTCCGATATTTACCGAGCATAAAGAATGAGAGATTACGCGGGTTGTGATCGCAGGGGATGGTAATCACAAGAGGCAGCATATCGCAAATTTGCTCTTTAAGGTCTGCAAGCAACTCGGAATCGTCTACAGGATCCTGAAAAAAATTGGGTGGTAAAATTTTTCGTAAAGTATTGGCAACAGCTTGCCTGTATAATAAACCTGACTGCCCTGCAACATCGTCGTCAAAGTCGGTGACAATCGTAGGGAATGTGCCATGTGTCATAAATCAGACCTCACATGTTACCGGCTCAAGTTCATAAATAGGATTTTCTAGCTGAGAGCTTGCATAGTCGGAAATAAGCGTCCCCTCGCCGTCGTCGGCAAGAAAGGAACTGACGTACAGCGGAATGCAATTTTTCGCAGCGAGCTCTACACAACGCAAACTAAGTACTTTTGCGCCGCTTCGCAACAAGCGTAACGCCTCTTCATAAGAAAGATAAGCAATACGTTCTGCATCAGGCGCTATTTTCGGGTCGTTATTGTATACACCTGACACATCTTTGAAAAACTCCACTTTTTCTGCCTTAAGAGCTACTGCTAAAGCCACAGCAGTCGTATCCGACCCTCCCCTTCCTAGCGTCGTGATTTCACCTGTAGTGCTACAACCCTGAAACCCAGCCACGATCACAATGCGGTCGCTTGCGAGTTGTTCAACTAAACGGCGCGGCCTAACATCAACAATTCTAGCATCGGTATGGCGATCGCTAGTGATGATTCCTGCCTGACTACCCGTAAAGCTGATAGCTGCGCTACCTTTTGCCTCGAGAGCCATAGCTAAAAGAGAGATGCTTATTCTTTCGCCGACAGTAACCAACATATCATACTCCCTCTGGGGAGGATTAGGATTGACGCTGCGTGCCAGAGCAATCAAATCGTTGGTAGTATCACCCATAGCGCTAACGACTACGATAACGCGGTCATAATTTTTTTTTCTATGGATAATAATGTCGGCTATACGCGAAAAATGCTCCGTCGAAGCCACGGAAGCGCCGCCAAATTTCATGACAACAGTTTTATTCATTGATCCCTGAAGATAAGGAAACGCCAGGCATCCATGCCGCCGTGATCATACAGCAACATGAGATATTCCAGCAGAAAGCTGAAATACGTTTCTTTTTTTTATTACTTAGTCTATAGTGTATACTGTTAACATTTAACCATCGGCCGGAATATACAGAATTATCCTGAAAGCCGTCAATGCAATTTGTAGCAACTAGAAAATGTCGTTTACTTTGGAGAAAACATTCCGCTTTGAAGCGGGCCACATCCTCAGCCATCACGACGGGAAATGCCGGTTTCCTCATGGGCACTCGTACGTCTTAACAATCCGCATCCGTAGCGATCAACTTCAATCTTCCGGTCCTAAAAAAAACATGGTAATCGACTTCTCCGACCTGTCGACAGTTGCCGGCGAGATGATTAATAATTATTTTGATCACCACTGGCTTAACGACACTCTGGAAACTGACGCGCCAACCGTCGAATATATTGCCAAGTGGATTTTTGACTATCTACACCCCAAGCTGCCTAACCTCCATTCTGTAACGCTACATGAAACAGCCACTTCCAGTGTTACCTATTCTCAGTAAGAAACACGCTCAAATCGAAATTACATGAATTCCTGTTGCTTTTTTCACCATTGCCTGATATTCTATTTTGTTTAGAAAGTAAACTCTAGGAGAAACCATTAAATGTCAAACCAACCTAAACATTCATGGGAAGATAGCAACATTCTGGACGACGTAACTTACGACGAACAGGATGCCCAGGAATTCAAAAATCTACTTACCGGCGGACAAGCTGCGACAGAAGCCGATATTAATGCCATGTCGCCGGGAACTATCCTAAAAGGCCGCATTGTTGAGATTACTAAAGACCATGTCGTCGTAGATGTAGGCTTAAAATCCGAAGGCCTAGTCCCTATTTCCGAATTTTCCGACCCAACAGATGTCGTCCTGGACACTGAAGTCGAAGTTCTCCTTGACGACACCGAAGACGACAATGGACAGATCGTCTTATCCCGCGAGAAAGCTGAACGCCAACGCCAATGGGAATACATCCTCGAACATTGCGAAGAAGGTTCGATTGTCACTGGTCGCGTCTTACGCAAAGTCAAGGGCGGGCTCATGGTCGACATCGGCATGGAAGCTTTCCTGCCGGGATCGCAAATCGACAACAAGCGCATCAAAAACCTCGACGAATATCTTGGCAAAACTTATGAATTCAAGATCCTCAAGATCAACATCGAACGTAAGAACGTTGTTGTTTCACGCCGTGAACTGCTAGAAGCTGAGCGCATCTCTAAAAAAGCCGAATTGCTTAGCAACATCAAAGAAGGCGACTTGGCGACAGGCGTTGTCAAAAACATCACTGACTTCGGCGTTTTCCTTGATCTTGACGGCATTGACGGCCTACTCCACATCACCGATATGACATGGAAGCGTATCAAGCATCCATCTGAAATGGTGCAGCTTGGTGAGAAGCTGGAAGTAATGATCCTTTCTATCGACAGGGAAAAAGGACGTGTTGCTCTTGGTCTCAAGCAGAAAGAAAACAACCCATGGAACGAAATTGAAGAGAAGTATCCTCAGGGAACACGCATTACCGGAAAGATCGTTAACCTTCTCCCTTATGGCGCATTCATCGAGATCGAGCCGGGAATCGAAGGTCTGATCCACGTCTCCGAGATGTCATGGGTAAAAAACGTCACTGACCCAAGCGAAGTGGTCAACATCGGCGAGGAAGTAGAGGCTATTGTCCTTTCCATTCAGAAAGAAGATGGCAAGATCTCCTTAGGAATCAAACAGACAGAACATAACCCTTGGGATGATGTCGAGTCCAAGTACCCCGTTGGCAGTAGTGTTAAAGCGGAAATTCGTAATCTAACTAACTACGGTGCTTTTGTTGAGCTGGAGCCGGGCGTTGAAGGCCTGATCCATATCTCCGATCTAAGCTGGATCAAAAAGGTATCACATCCTTCAGAAATCCTACGCAAAGGCGACTCCGTCGAAGCAGTCATCTTATCAGTTGATCGCGAAAGCAAGAAGATCACTCTGGGCGTAAAGCAGCTAAGCAGCAACCCGTGGGAAGACCTCGAAAAGACAATTCCTGTAGGTTCTCTAGTAAAAGGCATTGTTACAAAAATCACCGCTTTCGGCGCTTTTGTCGAGCTGGACAATGGCCTTGAAGGTCTTATCCATGTCACAGAGCTATCCGATCAAGCTTTTGGAAAGGTAGAAGATGTTGTCACTAAAGGTGAAGAGGTTACTGCTAAAGTAATCAAACTTGACCCTGAGCATAAAAAAATCGCTCTATCAATCAAGGAGTATCTGATCGACGAAAATCAGTGCAACCATGATGATATCGTCGTAACCGCATCTTCTACAAATTCCGATGAAGACAAGGAACGCGAAGAGGCTGATTCGGAGGCCAACCAGGAAGCGTAACTACTGCCGCCTGCTTTTTTCAAGCCGCATGCGGTCGTCTGTCCGCTTGCGGCTTGAACTACTTTTACCGCGAGTAAAAACTCCGGTTTTAGAAAAACTAATGACCTGCTAAATTAATAGCACAACAAAATCGAAAAGGCACAGATCATGAATAAAGATCTCATAGCAATATTTGAATATCTGGAAAGAGAAAAAGGTATTCAACGCGATATCGTGATTAAAGCAATCGAAGAGTCGTTATGCGCTGCAGCGCGGAAAAATATCAGCGGCGCTTCCAATGTCACGGTGCAAATTCATCCGAAGACAGGAAATATCGATGTTTACTGCGAAAAGGAGATCGTTGAAAGTGTTGAAGTGCCTGCTCAGGAAATCTCTCTTGAAGATGCTCGCGAACTTGATCCCGACTGCGAAATTGGACAATTCATCGACATCGTGGTCACTCCCAAAGATTTCGGACGTATCGCAGCGCAAAAGGCTCGACAAATCATATCCCGCAAACTGCGCAGCGCAGAACGCGATGTCATCTATGAAGAGTACCGCCATCGCATCAATGAGCTCATCTCCGGATCGGTAAAGAAAATGCGCGGCCCCAATGTCATCGTCGACCTCGGGAAAGTTGAGGCGATCATGCCAATGCGCGAGTACCCCAAAACTGAAAGATATCGCATTGGAGAAAAAGTATATGCGCTGTTGATGGCAGTGAACGACACCGAGAATGGCGGCGCTGAGGTAGTCCTATCTCGCAGTCATCCGGAATTTGTCAAACAGCTCATGGTTCAAGAAGTCCCTGAAATCAGCGACAACATCGTTATTATTGACAAAATCGTTCGCGAAGCAGGCTATCGCACAAAACTCACAGTGCGTTCAACAGATGTGAAAGTTGACCCTGTAGGCGCCTGTGTCGGTATGCGTGGCATGCGCGTAAAAAACGTCGTTCGCGAACTGAACAACGAAAAAATAGATATCATTCCCTTCGCCGAAGACCCTGTAGAGCTTCTTCAGAATGCTCTAGCACCAATAGAAATCCGCAAGGTAAGCGTCAATGAAGATGATAAAGTGATCTCTATCGTCATCGAAGACGACGACTTCGCTGCAGTCATCGGTAAAAAGGGAATGAATGCAAGGCTCAACAGCCAACTGATCGGCTACGAGTTGGAAGTACAGCGCATGGGCGAATATACACGCCAAATGGCTGTTCAACGTGCCGAGCTTGCAGAGTCCGATGATCCATCTCTAAAGGATGCCGTTCCTAAACTGATCGGCGTTCCTGATATGATCATGATGCGCTTGCAAGAACAATTCCCGACACAACGCGACCTTCTGCTCGCCAAAACGGATGAACTCACTGCAATCCCAGGAATCAGTGAAGTGATGGCCGACCATATCTTGGATGAAATACGAAAGCAAAGGATGTAAACTTGGCTAAGAACCCTAAACTCAACATCAAAAACCAGCAAATTGCTAAAGCTATAAACTTAGACAGCGTCAAAGGTAAGCTAGCAAAGAAAAAAGCTGGAGATGAAGAGGACGAAAAGAAAACAAGCAAACCGAAGCCTGCTGTAAAAGCTAAAGCAAAACCAGCTAAAGCCAAAGAGCCGAAAATGCAGCCAGTCGCTGCAGAGCAGGAAATTGCAGAAGAGCCCCGCCGCGTGCGCGCCCGTACCAAATCTGTTTTCGCTGCTAAAGAAGAAGAAGAAGAAGAAGAGCTAGATGAGCTACAATCGGCTGTTGCCAGTGAGACTCAAACAACAAGTGAAGAGCCACAACCTCCTGAAGAGGAAGTTGTTGTCCCTCCAACCCCTGTTGTTGTAGAAGAAGAAGAAAAAGAAGAAGTGAAAAAAGAAGTCATCGCCGTCGAACCGGAAGAAGCCCCGATCGAAGAGTTGCCAAAGCAAGAAGAGCTTGCCCCTGTTGTTGAAGAACCTGCGCCGAAAGAGCCAGTAAAAAAAGATAAACCGGTCAAGCTTGGTCCTACTGGACGGCATGTTAAGGATCTGCTCCCGCCTAAACCTCCGAAGAAAATAGCTTCAGAAGAAAAACCAGCTCCGCGTGATGCACGCACAAAGCCTGCCGCACAAAGCACAACTACCGAAGACGAATTCAAGAAAGCTAAAAAAACACGTTTTAAAGAATATCGCGACCTAAAACCTGCGAAGAAGCAGGACAAAATGCGCTCATTTGATGCGAGAGACAGGCAAGGTCTTCGCGAATCCGATGATGATAAACAATGGCGCAGACGAAGACAGCCGAAACAAAAAAGCAGGTATCAGGAAGACCTAACAATCAGACCAACAAGTCTGTCCATCCGCACACCGATAACTGTAAAAGACCTTGCTTCAGAGATGAAACTCAAAGCTGCGCAACTTGTCCAAAAACTGTTCATTCAGGGAGTTATTAAAACAATTAATGACTATCTCGATGATGAAACGGAAATTCAACTTCTTGGTCACGAATTCGGTTGTGAAATCAGTATCGATACAGCCGAAGAAGAACGTATCCGAATCACTGATAAGACAGTCAAAGAAGAGATTGGCGAAACGCCTGATGAAAAGCTCATCATTCGTGCGCCCGTTGTAGCCTTCATGGGACACGTCGACCATGGAAAAACCAGTTTGATTGACTCGATCCGCAAAAGCAATCTTACCTCAGGTGAAGCAGGAGCTATCACACAGCATATCGGCGCTTTCAAATGTAGCACGCCTGTGGGAGATATTGCTATCCTCGATACTCCGGGTCACGAAGCGTTTTCAGCTATGCGTGCCCGCGGCGCCGATGTTACAGACATCGTCGTTCTAGTAGTTGCCGGCGATGAAGGTCTTAAGGAGCAAACGGCAGAAGCAATCCAGCACGCAAAAGCTGCAGGAGTTACGATTGTTGTTGCGATCAACAAATGTGACAAGCCAGGATTCAACCCTGAAAACGTTTACCGACAGCTGTCCGAGCATAGCCTCCTTCCCGAACCATGGGGCGGCGAGGTTATCACTGTTAACTGCTCCGCAAAAACCGGCGAAGGCGTAAAAGAGCTCTTAGAGATGCTTGCGTTGCAAGCAGAAGTTCTGGAACTACGTGCCAACCCATCGGCACGCGCTCGAGGCTCAGTACTAGAATCGGAAATGCACAAAGGTCTTGGCGCCGTCACTACAGTACTCGTGCAGAATGGCACCCTACGTAAAGGAGACGCCCTTGTTTTCGAACAATATTGGGGGCGCGTCAAAACAATGCATGACGAGCACAGTAAACAGATCGATTTCGCAGGGCCTTCAACACCCGTAGAAATCACCGGTTTGTCAGGACTGCCGGCAGCAGGACAAGAATTCATCGTCGTTGAAAATGAAAAAGAAGCGCGAGAGATTGCGGAAGCGCGGGCGCTCCAATTGAAAGAAAGTTCGATGATTCAAAAGAAGACGATGTCAGCTGAAAGCTTGCTTCAGCAAGTGAGTGACCAGGAGAAAAAAGTCCTTAACGTCATTCTCCGTGCTGATATGCAGGGCTCTCTTGAAGCGCTAAAAACAGCTTTAATGAAGATTGAGTCGGACAAGGTCGACCTGAATATTATCTTCACTGGCGTCGGCGAAGTCAGCGAGTCCGATGTACAGCTAGCTGCTGCTTCGAAAGCGCTAATCCTCGGTTTCCATACTGCGATTGAGAGTCACGCTGACTCATTAGTCAAACAGTATGGAGTTCAGGTTCGCTTACATGATATCATCTACCATGCTATTGACGACGTCAAAGAGGTAATGACTGGCCTGCTTGACCGTCTTGAGCAGGAGAGAGACACAGGAAAAGCGGAAGTTCGTGCAACCTTCAAGTCATCGCAACACGGTCTGATTGCCGGCTGTTACGTAACTGAAGGGACGATACATCGCAATAACCATATCCGCTTGATTCGTAATGGTGAACAAGTCTGGAAAGGCGCGATTGAATCATTGAAGCGCGTCAAGGAAGATGTTCGTGAAGTCAAATCAGGGGTTGAGTGTGGTATCCTTCTACCAACGAATGACATAGCAGAGGGCGACATCATCGAAGCCTACGAAATTATTTACATCACACAAAAACTGTAGGGATTATGGCCAAGCAACGTACAGACAGGCTGAATTCGCTTTTGCGTGAAGTGATCTCTGATGTCATTCGAAGGGATGTGAAGAATCAGATGCTAACACAGCTGCTGACGGTAACTCGTGTCGACATCTCTAAAGATCTTCGACATGCCAAAGTATATGTCAGTGTGATTGGCAGCGATGCAGAAAAGAATGAGACCATAGCAATTCTTCAAGCAGCATCCGGTTTTATCGCCGTTTCTTCTTCGAAGAAAGTGGTCATGCGCCATTTTCCTGAGCTACTCTTCCGCCTAGACGACAGCGTCGACAAGCACATGCGTGTCGAAGAGCTCCTGAAGCAGGTAAATGAAGAGAAGACGCACCGTGAAGAGAAGGAGCTTGATGAGCACTCCTCCTGAGGGTATTCTTCTCGTTGACAAACCAAAAGGAAAAACATCGTTCAGCTTGGTATCCATGTTAAGGAAGCAACTTAACGTAAAGAAAATTGGTCATGCCGGCACATTAGATCCTTTTGCTACTGGCGTCATGGTTATGCTGATCGGTAAGAAATACACACGCTTATCCGACAGCTTTCTACATGCCGATAAGGAATACCTTGCCGAGGCGAGACTTGGCATAGACACAGATTCGTATGACTGTGATGGTATCGTTGTCGCTGAAAGCGATGCCATCCCTTCTCTTGAAGAAGTCAAAGCTGCACTGGCGCATTTTCAAGGCTTTATCATGCAAGTCCCGCCTATGTTCTCGGCGAAAAAGAAGAACGGTAAGAAGCTCTACGAATTAGCGCGCAAAGGTGAGAGCATTGAACGTGAACCTGTAAAAATTCATCTAGAAACGCGGTTCGTCAGTTATGAGTACCCTTTTCTTGTTTTCGACGTCACCTGCAGCAAAGGCACATACATACGCAGTATCGCCCATGAGTTAGGAAAAATATTAGGTTGTGGTGCACACCTCTCCAATTTACGGCGAACTCGCAGCGGAGATTTTCTCATCAAAGACTGTATCGATGGCAAACTTCTTGAAGATCAAAATTTGGACGTTGCAGAACTCCAAAAAAACATGCTAACCTGATTTCATGAAAACGTTCACCGATTTTGATGAGATTCTCAAACCTGGGAAGCCGGTCGTTCTGACGATCGGCGTTTTCGATGGTGTGCATCTCGGGCACCAGCAGCTACTCAAAACAGCGAAGGCCTTGGCAAAAAAAAAGGAGACGCTACTTTGCGTCATCTCATTTAGCACTCACCCACGCGAAACCCTTCAGCGCGACATCATCATTCATCATATCACAACCCTCGACGACAGGATGCACCTGCTGCAACAGTATGAAGTTGATATTCTTGTCATTGTTCCTTTTACCAAAGAGCTGGCAAAACTGACTTCTGAAGAATTCTGCAGTTTCGTCAATCGTCATCTCCCCTTTTCTGACCTCGTCCTCGGCTATGATGCTACTATTGGCAGTGATCAAAAGGAGAACAGAAAGCATGTGGAAGAAGCTGCTGAAAAGATAGGTTTCACTGTTTACTATGTCCCCCCTGTATCCATTAAAGGGATACCGGTGTCGAGCAGCCGTATCCGCAAACTGCTGAAAGATGAAAAATTTCAAGATGCTGAGGATATGTTAGGTCATGAACGTTTCAGAAAACTGTAGATACCCTCTGATTCTAGTAGCGCAACTGAAGCTATGGGAGCTTGAAGAAGCTCCTAATAACGCAGAAGTAGTAAGAAAGGTATTTTCATGGTTTACGACAGAACAAGCCCCTCTGAAAGTGAAAATTGAAACCGAATCGGGAGAAGTCAAAGACCTATTCAGCTACTATCACCCCTACATCTTAGATGATGACGACTACCTCATCAATCATGTTATCGGTAACTACATATCTAAATATCCGAACGAGAGCGACGAACTGATTACTCGCATCAACAAAATAAAATTCTACACCTTCATTTCTGTCTGCTATTCACGCCTTACCACAGTCATTTTCGGACGCAGCTCCTGAATCAACGCAAACGCCCCTTCGGAAATCGCACATCCTGTAATATCAATTTCTTCGAGAACGCTTTCGAAGCGGCAGATTTCGACAACACCTTTATCGCTGATATTTAAACAGCGAGTAAGGTTTAAGCACCTTATTTTATGGCATCTATGGACAATGTCAATTAAGGCCTCGTTAGCGATCGCCGTTTTCGACAGGTTTAATTCTTCAAGCTTGACAGCGCGGCGGGCAAAGTCGCTAAAGGCGCGATCGGTGATTTTATCACACTCGGCAACACTCAGATGAGTAAAACGCTCCGCGCTTTGCGCAATGATTAAAAGGTCGTCATCTCTGATCTGGTAGCAACGGTCAATATACAGCTGCTCCAGTCCTTCCAGACGGATCAGTGTGGCCCATCCTCTATGCGATATTTGACTGACGCTTTTCATTGTCAGGACACGAATACGCGGGCATATTTGGATAAATAAACGTAAGTGTTCATCCTCAAGCCATGAGCACATCGACAGATTAAGCTCTTCGACACTTTCGGGAATGTCTTTATAGCGTTCGGTATAGTGCGTGGTTTCACTGAGATCAAGCCCCTGCAATGAAGGGGTATATTTCATCAGCTCGCTAAATCCCGATTCGACAGGAAGCTCATGGGATATTGCCAGATGGGTAATTAAGGGTTGGAGTTTATGGAATATATCGAAAGTTTTTTCTAACAAATTATCGAAGCGCATCTCCAGGCTATGGGGAAGCTCACGAAACTGGCATCCTTCAAGCTTCTCATTAAGGAATGCAACGCATGCCGTTTTCAGTTCTTTGTATTCTCTTTCAAACGCCATGCTTATCATGCTATAGACATTTACCTTATTGATATAGCGAACAAGGATGGCGGCAGCTATCGCAACAAATTCCTTAACCCCCCATAAATTCGCTTCCTCAAGTTCCTGAAGAACAGTTTTTTCATCTTTCTTCCACAGTTCCTTGACAAATCCTGTATGCGCAAATTCAATAATATCTTCCAACGTATTGGGACTTCCTCCCTCAAGAGTCAATGTTCCGCTATGTGCTGCGTAGCACTCTTTCTGGATTATCTCTCCAAGGTAAGAGCTGATGGTACCAAACAGCAAACTATTCGTGCCGATCATCTCATCGTTCACTTGCACAAAGAGATCTTTAGGAATCATCGGTTCTAGATGCTGGTAATTTTTTCTAATGGTCTCGGCAGCTCTTTCTCCCACATCGGTAGCGAGCAAGCCATCGAAATACTCTGTACTGTACCAGTTGAGAAGCTCTTTCATGAAATTATTTTCATTCCTGATCCATGCTTGGTCTTCACAGGCAAGTTCGAAGAATAGCAACATCTCGCGAGGATGTTCCGTGAGCAAATCAAGGACATCTTCTTCATCTTCCGCTTCTTCGAGAAAATCAAACTTTTCTATAGGTAATAAAGAGGGGTATTTCATAGGTCTATCAGTATGCTGAAAACGATTCAAGAATCGGCTTCGGTATAAACGATAGAGATATTAAACCCAAAGAATTAATTGTGCATAAAAAGGATGACATCGCCATCACGGACAACATAATCGCGCCCTTCCGAGCGCGCTTTTCCCGCCTCGCGGGCACCGACGCGTCCGTTACAGGAGATCATATCATCGTAAGCGACGACTTCCGCTCGGATAAAGCCTTTCTCGAGATCTCCATGGATTTTCCCTGCTGCCTGTGCTGCATTTGTTCCTTTCTTGATCGTCCAGGCGCGAGTCTCGATCTCGCCTGTTGTCAAATAAGTGATCAAGCCCAGCATTTCGAAAGAAGCCTTAATCAAACGCTGCAGTCCAGAACACTCAAGGCCAAGGCTGTCGAGATACTCTTTGCGTTCTTCTTTAGGCAACTGTGCGATCTCTTCTTCAATTTTTCCGCAAATAGGAATAACGCTGTTACCTTCCTTTGCTGCATACTCGCGCACAAGTTGCACGTATTTGTTTTCCATCTCAGGAAGATCTCCTTCCGATACATTGGCAGCATAGAGAACCTTCTTTGACGTCAAAAAGGGATAGGGTCTGATCGCTTCTTTTTCTTCCTCATTCAGTGCCAGCGTACGCAGAGGGTTGCCGCTGTCGAGGTGATCCCTGACGCGCTTAAGAACTGGAAGCGCCGGATCGATATCTTTCTTACCCTTGTTTTGCTTCTCGAGCCTTTCCAGAATTTTTTCGCAGCTTTGCAGATCTGCAAGTTCAAGTTCAAGATTGATGACTTCAATATCGCGAATGGGATCGACATCACCGCTGACATGGATGATATCATCGGAGTCAAAGCAACGCACCACATGTACTATCGCATCGGTTTCGCGGATATTGGCGAGGAATTTATTGCCTAACCCCTCCCCTTGTGAAGCCCCCTTGACAAGGCCTGCAATATCGACGAACTGCATAGTAGCATAGATAAGCTGCTTACTATGTGATATTTGCGACAACTGCTGCAAACGAGGGTCATAGACATCGACAATACCGATGTTAGGATCGATCGTGCAGAACGGAAAATTTGATGCTGCAGCAGACACAGATGTTAAAGCGTTGAATATAGTAGACTTACCAACGTTAGGTAGTCCGACGATGCCACATGATAATCCAGCCATAACTAAGTTAACCTACAATAATATTGTTTGAGAATATAGAATAATCGCAATTATAATGCACTCAAAATTAACAGGTTGTTTATAAATTTTACTTGACAACACTTTAAAGCAATATATATACTTATATTGAAATACCTCTCTATACGGTACATTTTAACGCTGAAAAGTAGTATAATAGAGGTAAGGAGAGGAGTATCCCCTCGAGGAAGGATATATCCTGTAACGGAGTACACACACCATGGGCGAAAAAACCGAAAAAGCAACCCCGAAGAAGCTTCGGGACGCGCGAAAAAAAGGTCAGGTCGCCAAATCTCAAGATCTTCCATCGGCTTTTACTTTTATTATCTCGATATGGACGACGTTGGGATTGATAGACTACATCTATGCTAAGGTAAGTACCTTTTTGATTGCCGTTTTTGAAACAATAACGAAGGATCAGCTATCCTTGTTCATTCCTGAGCTATATTACCAAGCTATGCTGATCATTTTTATGTGCGCGATGCCTGTCATGCTTCTCGTTTCGCTCGCCGGCATGACCGTGACCTTCTTGTCCGTTGGTCCTACATTTGCCCCGGAAGTTTTCAAACCTGACATCAAAAAGTTCGATCCTGTACAGAACTTGAAATCAAAATTTAAGTTAAAGACTCTTTTCGAATTGGCAAAGCAGATATTTAAAATCTCTGTCGCTTCATATTTGATCTATGGCGTCGTTTACAATGCAATACCAACGCTGGTACGCACCGTCGATATGGACATTGAAGAGGCATTGATGGTCTACTACTCGTTTTTAATGGAAGTCGTACTTAAAGTAGGGATATTTTTTATTGGGGTAGCTGTGATAGACTTTGTGTTCCAAAGACGGAATTTCGCCAATGAAATGAAGATGGAGAAGTTCGAAGTCAAGCAAGAATATAAAAATATGGAAGGCGACCCGCAGATTAAGAGCAAGCGCCGTCAGATTGCTCAAGAGATCGCATACCAAGAAGGTCCTGCTGCAGGTGTCAGAGGCGCACAGGCATTGATCACGAATCCGACGCATATCGCTGTCGCTATCTGCTACGAGCGTGAAGTTGATCCTGCACCCTACGTAGTATCGATGGGCGAAGGACCTCTTGCTGAGATGATGATACGCTGGGCGGAAAAGTATGAGATACCAATCGTACGGAACATTACCTTGGCACATAAGCTATGGGAATACGGGGACTTATATGAGTTTGTCCCTGAAGATACGTATGAAGCAGTAGCGGAAATATTGAGATGGATTGCTTCTTTGAAGGACGGAGAAGGAGCTAAACTGGAGTATTCAGAGTACAACGGGATATCGGAGTTCTAAAGAATGTTTAACATTATCATCAAAATCCTCGACGGCATCACCGCTAGGCTAGGAGGCGAACGCTCGCTTGGAGCAATATCTCGATCAAGCGATATCGTTTTAGCATGTGTGGTCATTGCTATCCTTGGCATGATCATCCTGCCTGTACAACCATGGATGATCGACTTCCTGATCAGCCTTAACCTGACAGTTTCTGTATCGCTGTTGATGGTTGCCTTGTATATTCCCGGAGCGGTCCATCTATCGATTTTCCCTTCCCTATTGCTGATCACCACCCTATATCGTTTAGGATTGAACATCGCCTCTACCCGTCAGATCCTTCTGCACGCTAATGCCGGTGAGATCATCTTCCAGTTCGGTAATTTCGTCGTAGGCGGCAATTTCGTTGTCGGCGGCATCATATTCTTGATCATCACCCTTGTGCAGTTTATCGTTGTTACCAAGGGTGCTGAGCGTGTCGCTGAAGTCGCAGCACGTTTTACCTTGGATGCGATGCCCGGTAAACAAATGAGCATCGATGCCGACATGCGTGCAGGTATTATCGATGCCAATGAAGCGCGCGGACGCCGCTTGGCAATCCAAAAAGAGAGCCAGCTCTATGGCGCCATGGACGGTGCGATGAAGTTCGTTAAAGGTGATGCGATTGCAGGCATTGTCATCACCCTGATCAACGTCATCGGCGGAATCATCATCGGTATGACGATGAATGAGATGACAGCGATGGACGCCGTGCAAACCTACTCGTTGCTTTCTATCGGTGATGGACTGGTATCGCAGATTCCCGCTCTTTTGATCGCCATTACGGCAGGTATCGTGACAACCCGTGTCACAAGCGACGATAAGGATGTCAACCTCGGTACTGAGATCTCCGGTCAGCTTTTCAAGCAGCCTAAAGCGTTGATGATCGCTGCCGGATTCTTAATGGGCATGGCCCTTGTTCCTGGTTTCCCAAAAGCGCCATTCCTTATTTTGTCGGCAGCAGTGGGATTGATCGGTTATGCATTATGGTCTGCAGGGCTAGCGAAGCTGGACCGTTCCATGGAGGGGCACATTTCCGATGGGATGATGGGTGCCGGCGGCAGTACGCTTGAATCTGCAAAGTCGCAGTCGACGAAGAAGACCTCTGTCCGAGATCATAAGGTGATCTCCGGCGGCGGTGTCGACAGTTATCAACTAACCTTGCCGGTGATACTGGAGTGCGGGCACGGCATTAGCCAGCTCATCGAAGAAGCGCAGCAGTCAAAAGGGCAGAGCTTCATCGATGTGATGATCCCCAAGATGCGTCAGGCACTGTATCATGATCTCGGCGTCCGCTTTCCCGGCGTGCATGTCAGAACAGAGTCGCCTATCCTCGAGAACGACGAATATTCGATTCATCTCAACGAAGTGCCGATCATCCGCGGAAAGATCTTGCCCGGATACCTGCTGACCAACGAGTCTGAAGAAAACCTCAACCGCTACAATCTGCCGTTTACCAAATACAAAAACGCACTTGGCATGCCCTCGCTTTGGGTAGAAATGAAATATCAAGACTTGCTCGACAAAGCAGGCATCAAGTACTGGGGTTCGTTAGAAGTCATCATCCTGCACCTATCTTATTTCTTTCGCCACTACGCTAATGAGTTCGTCGGGATTCAGGAAGTGAAGGCGATGCTGGAATTCGTTGAAAAAAACTATCCTGACCTTGTCAAGGAAGTGACGCGTCTGATTCCTTTGCAGAAACTGACAGACATTTTCAGACGACTTATTCAGGAACAAGTATCTGTCAAAGACTTGCGCACCATTCTCGAGTCGTTGAGCGAATGGGCACAAACAGAGAAAGACACTGTTCTTCTTACAGAATATGTACGTTCATCGTTGAAGCGTTATATCAGCTACAAATATTCTCAGGGGCAATCGGTATTGTCCGTTTATATCCTTGACCCTGAAATTGAAGACATGGTCCGCGGAGCGATCAAGCAAACATCGGCAGGTTCGTACCTGGCGCTTGATCCAGACTCTGTGCAACTGATCCTGCAAGGGATACGCAACACGGTCGCTCCCCCGCCGCCCGGCGGGCAGAACCCCGTGTTGCTGACTGCTATCGACGTACGCCGTTTCGTCCGCAAACTGATCGAGATGGAGTTCTACGACGTCTCCGTTGTCTCCTATCAGGAGATCATCCCGGAGATCAGAATTCAGCCTCTCGGCCGCATACAGATCTCTTAACGCTCGCGATTTTTCCTTCTCGGCGCCTTGGCATGGATCTTGCATTAATAAGCCGGATCAATAGAAAGATGAGGCAAATATGGGATTAGGCAATCTCGGGGGCGCTGGCAACCGTATTAACATCACTCTTGAGGCGATGAAAGAAGTCGCCAAAGATACGAGACTTGAGCTCTCTGCCGAGCGCGAGACCGCCAAAGAGGCGTTCATGGAACGCTTACAGGAATTGGTCAATCCTTTCGCTAAGAAAGCCAAAAGCAAGCGTAAGGATAAGGCGCAACAACTGCAACGCATCAAGCAGATGCTTAAATCTGGTGACAAAGCCAAGCGCATGGAGACCCTCAAGCAGATAACACGCCGTGCAGACGATTTTCAACGCCGCAATCCCGAACTCAAATCTAAGACCCTGATGCTTCTCCGCGAGCAGATCAAGCCCGACGACACCAAGGACGAAATTCTTGAGAAGCTCCGCCGTTTTTATCCTGACGTCACTCTTTCTGACGAAGCGCTGGAGTTTCTTGACGAGACCACTGAGGGCGAGCTCAACATGGCTGTCATGGAAGCCAAGGACGAGCTTAACGAGAAATTTGAACGCGAGATCACAGCCGGAAGGAACATCAGCGAGCAGGCACGGCAGGCCGAAGGCATCGGTACTCCGACAGCGTTGCGCGACATGTACCGCGACATTACAGGAAACCCTCGCGAGCCACAGACCCTTTTCGCCGAGCTATCTTCTAGATATGCTTTTAAGGACTTGCAGAAAGTCGTTTCCTTCCTTCTTCACTCTCTCGGTGCGGATATGAAGTCGAAAGGCCCATCAATCCCTCACGGTGAGCTGCACCGCCTTCTTACTGAGACACGCACACTTCAGGCTATTCTCGGCGTCTATCGTTTCTTTAAAGGGCGCATGATCTTGATGAACAAGCTGTTCAACAAAGAGGGGCTTAAGATGCCTCAGCAGTTGAATTTTGAGATTGTAGCTAAACAATTTATGGGTCTTTGCAGCGAACGTTATCCTTCTGCCGATAAAGTCCTTCGCCTTGCCGGCAAGTTAGGCATCGAAAAATGGATTATCGCAAAGATTATCGTCTTTAGTCAGATGCGTGACGCTGTTCGCGAGGTATCTCTTGGCAAAGTGTACAAGTCGCTCCAACACCGTGATGAGCTCTTCATGGCTCTGATCGAAGCCCTCGAAGAGCTCGAAGATGAATGGGAAGACTATCAAGATGAACATGAAAGCGAAGGTTCAGAGTATGAAGAAGAAGATGATGATGATGAAGAGGAGGAGTAAGCGATGTTAAGTGGAGAATATGAAGCAATCCTTGAAGAGCTGGGAAGAGAGCTAGGAATCGCAAACCTCCGCCCTGACCAACACAACACCTGCCTTCTTCGTCTTCCCGGCGATATCAACGTTTATATCGAGATGGAGAAAGGTAATGACTATCTGATCATTGGCAGCGACTTCGGCGAGATCCCTCCCGGGCGTTACCGTGAGGATCTTTTTGCCGCCGCTCTGAAGTCGAATGCCCTCCCCTATCCCAAGGTCGGCATATTTGCCTTCAGCGAGAAGACCAGCAGCCTAGCGATGTACGACCGTTTATGGTGTAAAGGGTTGAATGGCGTCAATGTTGCCGACTTCCTAGCCCCTTTTGCCGAGAAGGTTAAAATCTGGAAGGAGGCAATCGCAACCAACGAAGTTCCCGCTGTCAGCCAGATTACCACCTCTGACCGTCAGGCAGGTATCTTTGGTTTGAGGCCTTGAGCGATAAATCAAAAAGTCTAAAGAGTCAACTTTGCCGGCCCTCGGGGAAAAAAAGTACCAAGATGCTCAGAACTTCCTGAGCGCCGCAACACCAATGCGGCTGTCGCGGATGTTGCGGCTGACGTCGAGGTGGGAAGACGAAATACTAACAACAGCCAATCTGAACAAACCGCTTTCCTCCAGACAATACGTGCCGATCCAAGGATAGTTACAAAAGAGGCGCTTCTCTGTGCTGACATAACTAACAATACTAAACGCAATCGCTTGCAATAACGTAGGCGCCTTATAACCAGTCGCCTCATCACCAAGCTTCGTGGCCATGGCCAATTGATCTTCCCTAGATTTACCTCGACTACCTGGAATTACCTCTGCCGTCATCAACGCCCAATAAGGCTTTCCAACAGGAGTGTTTCCAAGATCTTTGAGAATATCGTCCCCCATTTGCCTGTATCGAGTCGCATGTCCCCCTTCCTTGGGTGTACTGGCACATCTTTCGATCGATGTAAGGGTAACTGGCTCGCCATTCACCTTATCAACCATCAGCCCTAATACATGGGTATCTTTGACTTTCTTTCCGTCTGCGGTACGTTCCGGATTCCAAAAGGGGCAAGGTTTCATTAACTCCTCGAAAATGTTGTCTGGAAGCGGCGGTACTTCGCCGATCTCACCTAGTAGCTTCCACGCTCTTTCATCAATGAGATTTCCCTGAGCGCGAAGTATTTCGAGTGTAGTACGATATAACTGTATCTTCTTCTCAAAACTAGGATCGCCTGCCAATCGCCTCCATTTTTCAGAAACTCCTTGGCAGTTGACGAGAGTGGGTCCATTCAAATAAGAGAAAATTTTGAGCATTAACTCATCGGGAAGAGCATCTATCGGACTCAAAACATTGTCAGCATTTGAGACTCCACCTAATTGTGCCAATGCAATGTGTGAAGATAGATCGCTGCTAATTGAAACCATATGAATACCAGACGCTTAATTAATTACTGTTAAACATTTTACACATCAGAAGTCTGTGAATTCAAGAACAAAAACCCCAAATCCAACGCCATGTTTTTATCTGAAACTTTCCAAGGGCCGGCAAAGCAGGCCCTCGAGGAAAACAAGAACCAAGTTTTCAAGTGCCAAGGTGCTCAGAACTTCCTGAGCGCCACAACAGCAACGTAGATGTTGCCACAGCTGCGGTTACAGTTAACGACGAGGCCGGAAGACGGAAAACCAACAATCAACTTCAGCCCCTCACTTTGCTCCTGACAACATGTATATGCAGAAGGATCGTCACTCAGATCGTCGCTCAAGAGCCGCTGCCTTGTGCTGACATAACGGACGATGTTAAAGGCTACAGCTTGCAATAACGTAGGTGCCGCATAACCAGACTTCGAAGCCATAGCCAATAGATCTTGCCTAGATTTACCTCGACTACCTGGAAGCACATCTGCTGTCATCAATGCCCAATAAGGCTTTCCAACAGCAGTTTCACCATGATCTCGGCGAATCGATTTCGAAAAACACTCAAATCGAGTCGCATGTCCCCCTTCCTTGGGTGTACTGGCACATCTTTCGATCGATGTAAGGGTAACTGGCTCGCCATTCAACTTATCAACCATCAGCCCTAATACATGGGTATCTTTGACTTTCTTTCCGTCTGCGGTACGTTCCGGATTCCAAAAGGGGCAAGGTTTCATTAACTCCTCTAAGATGTTGTCTGGAAGCGGCGGTACTTCGCCGATCGCACCTAGTAGATTCCATGCTCTTTCATCAATAAAGTTTCCCTGAGCGCGAAGTATTTCGAGTGTAGTACGATATAACTGTATCTTCTTCTCAAAACTAGGATCGCCTGCCAATCGCCTCCATTTTACAGAAACTCCTTGGCAGTTGACGAGAGTGGGTCCATTCAAATAAGAGAAAATTTTGAGCATTAACTCATCGGGAAGAGCATCTATCGGACTCAAAACATTGTCAGCATTTGAGACTCCACCTAATTGTGCCAATGCAATGTGTGAAGATAGATCGCTGCTAATTGAAACCATATGAATACCAGACGCTTAATTAATTACTGTTAAACATTTTACACATCAGAAGTCTGTGAATTCAAGAACAAAAACCCCAAATCCAACGCCATGTTTTTATCTGAAACTTTCCAAGGGCCGGCAAAGCAGGCCCTCGAGGAAAACAAGAACCAAGTTTTCAAGTGCCAAGGTGCTCAGAACTTCCTGAGCGCCACAACAGCAACGCGGATGTTGCCACAGCTGCGGTTACAGTTAACGACGAGGCCGGAAGACGGAAAACCAACAATCAACTTCAGCCCCTCACTTTGCTCCTGACAACATGTATATGCAGAAGGATCGTCACTCAGATCGTCACTCAAGAGCCGCTGCCTTGTGCTGACATAACGGACGATGTTAAAGGCTACAGCTTGCAATAACGTAGGTGCCGCATAACCAGACTTCGAAGCCCTAGCCAATAGATCTTCCCTAGATTTACCTCGACTACCTGGAAGCACATCTGCTGTCATCAATGCCCAATAAGGCTTTCCAACAGCAGTTTCACCATGATCTCGGCGAATCGATTTCGAAAAACACTCAAATCGAGTCGCATGTCCCCCTTCCTTGGGTGTACTGGCACATCTTTCGATCGATGTAAGGGTAACTGGCTTGCCATCCACCTTATCAACCATCAGCCCTAATACATGGGTATCTTTGACTTTCTTTCCGTCTGCGGTACGTTCCGGATTCCAAAAGGGGCAAGGTTTCATTAACTCCTCGAAAATGTTGTCTGGAAGCGGCGGTACTTCGCCTATATCCCCTAATAGCTTCCATGCTCTTTCATCAATGAAGTTTCCCTCATCAGGAAGCATTTCGTGTATGCGATGCAACTGTATCTTTTTCTCAAAGCTAACATCGCCTGCCAATAGCTTCCATCTTCTAGAAACCATTTGACATTTTCCTAAGTCAGGAACTTCCAAATACTCGTAAACCTTGAGCATTAACTCATCGGGAAGAGCATCTATCAGACTCAAAACATTGTCAGCATTTGAGACTCCACCTAATTGTGCCGATGCAGCGTGAGAAGATAGATCGCTGCTAATTGAAACCATATGAATACCAGACACTTAATTAATTACTGTTAAACATCTTACACTTCAGAAGTCGGTGAATTCAAGAACAAAAAACCCAAATCCAACGCCATGTTTTTATCTGAAACTTTCCGAGGGCCGGCAAAGCCGACCCTCGGGAAAAACAAGAAACAAGAGCCAAGATGCTCAGAACTTCCTGACCGCCGCAACACCAATGCGATCGTCGTCGATGTGGGTGTAACTGACATTGAGGCCGAAAAACAAAAAACTAACAACAGCCAACTTGGACGAACCGCTTTTCTCCAGGCAATACGTGCCTAACCAAGGTTTGCCTGCAAAGAGGCGCCCCCCTATAAAGAGGCGCTTCTTCGTGCTGACATAACGAACAATATTAAACGCAATCGCTTGCAATAACGTAGGCGCCTCATATCCAAAGTTCGCGGCCATAGCCAATTTACCTTTCTTAGATTTACCTTGAATATCTGGAATTATCTTTGCCGTCATCAACGCCCAATAAGGCTTTCCAACAGCAGTCTCCCCATGATCTTTGAGAATATCTTCATACACTTGCTCAAATCGAGTCGCATGTCCCCCTTCCTTGGGTGTACTGGCACATCTTTCGATCGATGTAAGGGTAACTGGCTCGCCATTCACCTTATCAACCATCAGCCCTAATACATGGGTATCTTTGACTTTCTTTCCGTCTGCGGTACGTTCCGGATTCCAAAAGGGGCAAGGTTTCATTAACTCCTCTAAGATGTTGTCTGGAAGCGGCGGTACTTCGCCTATATCCCCTAAAAGTTTCCATGCTCTTTCATCAATGAAGTTTCCCTGAGCGCGAAGTATTTCGAGTGTATGATATAACTGTATCTTCTTCTCAAAACTAGGATCGCCTGCCAATCGCCTCCATTTTTCAGAAACTCCTTGGCAGTTGACGAGAGTGGGTCCATTCAAATAAGAGAAAATTTTGAGCATTAACTCATCGGGAAGAGCATCTATCGGACTCAAAACATTGTCAGCATTTGAGACTCCACCTAATTGTGCCGATGCTGTGTGAGAAGATAGATTGCTGCTAGTTGAAACCATATGAATACCAAACTCTTAATTAATTACTGTTAAACATACTACACCTCAGAAGTCGGTGAATTCAAGAACAAAAAACCCAAATCCAATACCATGCTTTTATTGGAAATTTCCCGAGGCCCGGCAAAGCCGGCCCTCGAGAAAACCAAGAACCAAGCCAAATACCAAGGTGCTCAGAACTTCCTGAGCGCCGCAACACCAACGTTGCAGTCGTCGTAGAAGTTGGAGACGAAGAGGCCGGAAGACGAAAAACCACCAACAACCAATTTCCACCCCCCACTTTGCTCCTTACAACATGTGTATGTGCAAGGATCAAAACTAAAGAGCCACTTCCCTGTGCTGACATAACGGACGATATTAAAAGCTATAGCTTGCAATAACGTAGGCGCTTCATAACAAAACTTCGCGGCCATGTCTAATTGATCTTGCCTAGATTTACGTCGACTACCTGGAAGCACATCTGCTGTCATCAATGCCCAATAAGGCTTTCCAACTGCAGTCTCGCCATGATCTCGGTGAATCTGATCCCAAATATGCCGATATTGAGTCGCATGTACGCCTTCCTTGGGTGCTTTCGCGCATTCTTCAATCGAGTTGATGGTAACTGGCTTGCCACCCACCTTATCAACCATCAGCCCTAATACATGGGTATCTTTGACTTTCTTTCCGTCTGCGGTACCTTTCGGATTCCAAAAGGGGCAAGGTTTCATTAACTCCTCTAAGATGTTGTCTGGAAGTGGCGGTACTTCGCCTATACCTCCTAAAAGTTTCCATGCCCCACTGCCAATAAAACGGCTCTCTTGCTCGATCTTATCGAGTACTTCTCGAGTCTGCTGAATCTTCTGCTGAGCAGACTGCTCTCCACGTACTATAACACGCCATCTCCTACAAACCCCTTGACAGCTTGTAAGAGCCGGCGCATTCAAATAAGATAAAATCAGCAATAGAATCTCATCAGGCAAAGCTATCGTTAGATCCTTATTTTTGTCCGCATTTAAGTCACCGTTCAAATGCACTGATGGAGTATGAGAAGATAGATCGCTGCCGGTTGAAATCACATGAAAAATCATACACTTAATTGATTTTCGTTGAACATCTTATACCGCATAATCCGGTGAAATTCAAGAACAAAAACCTCCAATCCAATACCATGCTTTCATTGGAAATTTCCCGAGGCCCGGCAAAGCCGGCCCTCGGGAAAAATAAGTGGCAAGATCCAAGCCAAGTACCAAGCATTCAAGTGCCAAGGCGCTCAGAACTTCCTGAGCGCCACAACACCAACGACATTGTCGATGAAGTCGGTGACGATGAGGCCTGAATACGAAAAACCACCAACAATCAAATTACACCCGTTACTTTGCTCCTGACAATATGTGTATATCCCAGGAACAAAACCAAAGAGCCGCTTTCCTGTGCTGACATAACGGACAATATTAAAGGCAATAGCTTGCAATAAAGTAGGCACCTCATAACCTAAATGTGCGACCATATCCAATTGATCTTGTCTGAATTCACCTATACTACCTGGAACTAGATCTGCTGTCATCAATGCCCAATAAGGCTTTCCAACATAAGTCTCGCCATGATCATTGCAAATATGTTTCCAAATACTACTATATTGAGTCGCATGTCCCCCTTTCTTGGGCTTCTTGGCGTAATTTTCGATCGATATAATGGTAACAGGTTCATTGTTCACCTTATCCACCATTACCCCTAATACATGGGTATCTTTGACTTTCTTTCCGTCTGCGGTACGTTCCGGATTCCAAAAGGGGCAAGGTTTCATTAACTCCTCTAAGATCTTGTCTGGAAGCGGCGGTACTTCGCCTATATCCCCTAAAAGTTTCCATGCTCTTCCATCAATAAGAGTTCCCTTAGCGCGAAGTATTTCGAGTGTACGACATAACTCTATCTTCTTCTCAAAACTAACATCGCCTACCAATCGCCTCCATTTTCTAGAAACCATTTGACATTTTACAAGTTCAGGCACCTCTAAATAACCGTAAATCTTGAGCATTAACTCATCGGAAAGTACTTGCGTTAGATCCATTTTTTTTAGCGAGATCTCTACTATTTTCCCGTTATTAAATTCTTCTGAGTATTCAACTGAAATACGATCAAGAAAATTATTAAATGTCTTGAGTGCGTTAACAAGATAGGGATTCCCTTCTGCCGTATCTATTTTTTTTAAAAGAGTCACCTTCTCGCAATAGACATTCGCATGAGTCGGACAAAACCACATGTCTCGCCTCGCAAAGAACACCTCACTGCCGAAGGTATCGATATCATGAATGAACTGATTGCATTTAAGGCAACATAAAGGCAAAAGGTAGCCGCCATCCTCAACCTTCCTCCAATAGTTGGAGGGATAGCGGTAGTCGGTAGCCGTCACGAACATCTCTTTCACATCTCGAACTGCTGAAGTAATGGTTGCCGTCATCATTTCCTCCATTTTTTCCGAAGGTGATATCAGAAAAAGGGAAATTCTTCTAGCAAATCCAGTCTACTGTCTTCTATAATCCCAGTATCATGAGAGTACATTATCTTTTCATCTTTCTGCTGTCAGCGCTGCCCATCACCTGCCACGCACTTTCGCCAAAGCAGGTGCGCGCACTCTATTCCAGCATTGAACCACACTCGGTTTCGCAGTTTCTCGCTTTTTACGAGCTGTACCCGAATACCGTCGAAGGAAAAAAAGCGCTAGCTCATGCCTGGCGCCTGCTCTCCGGAGGCGAAAGCTCCGCCGGAATACAAGCTATGCTGACGATTGACAACCACGGCATCCATGCGATCATCGATTTAGTCAATAAACCCGCCGGCGAAGATACTCCTCTCCTCGATGAAGGTGAACTGGCCGCCATAGACAGGATCGCTTACAGGCTGCCAAACAGGAGGCTGAAAGGCTATGCCGCGCAATCGGAAGAGGATGTTCTTAAGCTGCCTCCAGAAGAGATCGATCTAGCTCGAGGGATGCTCCTTAGTCAGTTCGGAGACAAAAAAGACTCCATGAGCCGCATCCGCAGCTATGAAGCAAGCCTAGACCTGATGGCCTTACAGATCTTATCGAAGCTTTCTAACAATGCTTCTTCCGAGGATAAAATCGATGCACTCAATACCTTCATCTTTCGAGAAATGCGTTATCGCTTTCCGCCGCATTCGCAGTACGCCAAAGATGTCGATATTTACAGCTTCCTCCCCTCCGTCCTTGACTCGCGTCGCGGCGTCTGCTTGGGTGTATCGATTCTCTACCTCTGCTTAGCACAAAGACTTGATCTACCTCTGGAAATGATCACGCCTCCAGGTCACATCTATGTGCGCTATCGCAAAGGCGATAAAATCATCAATATCGAAACGACTGCACGCGGTGTCGACCTCGACTCGGAGATCTACCTAGGAGTTAACACCCGGTCGCTTCAGCAGCGCAACATTAAAGAAGTGATCGGAATGGCGCATTTCAACCAAGCTTCAATTTTCCTTCAAAATGGCGAGTTTGATAAAGCCCTAGCAGCATACAACCGCGCCCTCCCCTACCAGAATGATGATAAGTTCCTTCAGGAGCTGATTGGCTATAGCCAGGTGATGAGTGCAGACAAAACAGATGGCATCAACAATTTGAAAGAGATAAGCGATTATCTTCCTGACTATGCTGTCAGCAAAAACAATATGGCTGAGGACTATCTGAAAGGCCATGTCGATGAAGAGGGTATGAAGGCGATCTTCAAGTCTGTCGACGAAACGCGTGAATCACTGATAGAAAAACGCGACCTATTAATTAAAACGCTGGAAAAACATCCAAAATTCCGCGCCGGACATTTTTCTCTGGCGACAACATGGCTGCAGCTGCATCGGATGAGCGAAGCTCTTAAAGAGTTAGAAGCTTACCATCAACTGGACGATACAGATCCCACTGCGGAATATTATCTGGCGATCATCTACATGGAACGGATGCACTACACAAAGGCATGGGAACATTTTACCCGTGCGGAAGAGCTGACAAAAGCGCGCGACCATAACCCAAAAGCGTTGATCGAACTGCGCCGCCAGCTTTTGGAGCTTGCGCCAAGAGCCTACGATCGCATATAGTAAAAGAAAAAAACAGGTCAGCCATGTCAAAAATTTACACTCGCAGCGGTGATAAAGGGGAAACTTCGTTATACACTGGACAGCGTGTTCCCAAGAACGATGGTCTCATACAGGCCCTTGGCACCGTTGACGAATGCAACTGCGCGATCGGCGTCGCCATAGCGCACCTGCCTCGCGACGACGAGCGTTTCGACGGCATTCGCAGTCAGCTGGAAACGATTCAACATGCGTTATTCGACTTAGGAGCAGCTCTGGCAACTCCAAGAACGACTGCCAACAGCAAAAAGATCGATAAAACCCGCTTCGATTCCGAAGAGGTTGAAGCACTAGAAACATGGATCGATGAGATGCAAAGCAAAGTGGAAAAGCTGACGACGTTCATCCTTCCGGGCGGACACCCATCCGGTGCACTGCTTCATCTTGCTCGCGGCATCTGCCGACGTGCAGAATGCTGCGTCGTTCCTCTGCATAAACATGCCGATGTTTCCGACAATGTCATGACCTACCTCAACCGCCTTTCCGATTACTTATTTATGGCGTCCCGGTACGTCAACCACATGCTTGATGTACCGGAAACCAAGTGGATGCAGCATAAGCTGGCGCCGCGTTAAGGATCAACCCAACGGCCGCGATCTTTGATGAGGGTCACGAGGCGATCTTCCGCTTCATTAAACTCGATATCTCTTTCTACGCGTTCCTTGCCAACATAAAGGTCGATCTTGCCAGGCTTGGATCCTACATATCCAAAGTCGGCATCCGCCATCTCGCCGGGGCCATTAACGATGCATCCCATGATCGCAATCTTCACTCCAGGCAGGTGCTCGGTGCGTGACCGTATTTTCCGGGTTACGTCCTGCAAATCAAAGAGAGTACGGCCACAACTCGGGCAGGAGATAAACTCCGTCTTTGTCGTTCTCTTCCGTGCACCTTGAAGAAGACGAAAGCTAATATTACGAATAAAACCGGGGTCGAAGGTAGTTTCAAGGAAAAGACCATCGCCAAGACCATCGCAGAATAGCGAACCGCACTCGGCAGAGGCTTTAAGGACGAAATCCTCCTGATCATCATTGTAGATAAAATTAAAAATCACCGGAGCTTCACAACCGTTCTCCTGCAACCACTCGAAAAACCTCCGCGCATGATGGATGTTTGAGCCTGAAGGTTGGTATAAAATTGCTTGAGGATTGAGGGTTTTGATCTTTTTCCACATTTCCTCAGGTTCAGCGGCGACACGTAACACACAGCCATGCTGCTCATCAGCATCGCACAGAGGAACAATAGGGATCGTATTAGCCATAGGCATATCTGACAGTACTGCGATCTCAGTGGCTATCAGCCTCTCAAGAATCTTTTCTTCTTCTCCATTTTGTGGAAGTCTCTTCAGGTAAATAGCATCAACACTATCAATCTGCTTCATAGGCCGACCTAATTGAATATCACAGCCAAGCTGTAAATAAAGCGTCTCTTCGTCAACAGCAGCAAGGTCTACAGGAACAATCACTGTTCCATCATGATGAAGAAATGATCCGTTAGGGACATGGATCTGCCGCTTGTGATAGTTCTCGATATCGCGATGTTTCTCTTCAAAAGGCTCAACGCCTTTACCAACATATTCTTGAGCAATATTTACTAACCGTTTACAGGGATCAATTTCATACCAAGGGTCTTCGGTAAGCGAAACGCGGATTGTATCACCGATGCCGTCCATAAGCAGAGAACCAATGCCAATAGCGGATTTGATACGGCCATCTTCACCGTCACCTGCCTCTGTAACTCCGAGATGCAGCGGATAATCCCATCCTAGGTCGTACATCTTGGCTGCAAGAAGTCGATATGCCTGAATCATCACTTGTGTGTTAGATGCTTTCATGGAGAAAATAATGTCATGATAATCATTATTTCGGCAGATCCGCGCAAACTCCAGCGCCGATTCTACCATACCCGCAGGAGTATCCCCATAGCGGTTCATGATACGGTCGGAGAGCGAACCGTGGTTGGTTCCAATACGCATCGCCCGCTTTAGCTGCTTGCACTTTTCTACTAAGGGAGTAAATTTTTCTTCAATTCTCAAAAGTTCCTGTGCGTACTCCTCGTCAGTGTATTCAATCAGCTTGAATGTCGCGCGTTTGTCGACGTAGTTGCCGGGATTTATGCGCACCTTATCAACAAAGTCAACCACGCGCATAGCGGCCGCAGGAAAAAAGTGGATATCGGCAACTAACGGAATTGTGTAGCCTTTCTGGATAAGGAGGTTCTTGATCTGCTCGCACGCCTCAGCCTCTTTATTGCCCTGTACTGTCATCCTGGCAATTTCACAGCCTGCATCGGCAAGCTTGATAATCTGCTCTACCGTGTCTTCTACATTCCGCGTGTCGCTGGTCGTCATTGACTGCACACGCACTGGATTGCTGCCTCCAACTCCCACATTTCCAACCATGACCTCGCGCGTCGGCCGCCTTACCGTCTTGTGTACTTCTTCGCAATATTGCATGTGTGCGCTCCTTTTTCGTGCAATTTTACTCTTCTCGTTCTATCATTGCAACGATAAGCAATACCAATCTGGAGGATGTCATGAACCAGAACTTCACTGACGCTGTGACTAACGCCCTGCAAGAGGCTTTCTCCGACGCGCAACAGCGCAACAACACTGAAGTATCGGATAATCACCTGCTTTATGCTTTTCTGTCCGATCCCCAAGGATACTTCAATAAGATCTTAACGCATTTCGATGCCGACCCTCAGTTGCTTTTTCATGAAGTGTCGCAAGATCTCAGCCATCTTCCAACTTTTGCCGGCGGTGGCGCGCAACCGCCAGCGGCTGCACGTTCGCTGCAAGGACGCATTGCAGACGCGCAGAATATCGCTAAGCAATGGAAAGACCAATACACAAGCAGCGATCACTTTTTACTCTCATACTGGAAAAATGGGGGCGCCCCCTTTTCCAATTGGAAAAACGCTTCAGGGATCACGCTGAAGCAACTTGAAGAGCATATAAAAAAAATCCGTGGAGACCGAAGTATGGATTCCCCTACCGCCGAAGATCAGATGCAAGCACTAGAGAAATATTGCAAAAATCTCACAGCCTTGGCTAGAGAAGGGAAGATCGATCCCGTCATTGGCCGGGATGAGGAGATCCGCAGGACAATGCAAGTGCTCAGCCGCCGCACAAAAAATAATCCGATGCTGATCGGCGACCCAGGCGTCGGTAAGACTGCCATTGCTGAAGGGCTGGCGCAGCGTATCATCCAGGGCGACATTCCCGATTCTCTAAAAGACCGCGAGCTGATGACGCTGGACATGGGCTCGCTCATCGCAGGGACCAAATACCGCGGGGAATTTGAGGAGCGTCTGAAGGCGATCTTGCAAGAGGTAGAGAAAAGCGACGGCAGGATCATCCTGTTCATCGATGAAGTACATACCCTGGTGGGTGCCGGCGCGACTGAAGGAGCGATGGACGCCGCCAACCTGCTAAAGCCTGCTCTTGCCCGCGGGACACTTCATTGCATCGGTGCCACGACGTTGAAAGAATATCAGAAATACATTGAGAAAGACGCTGCCCTGGAACGCCGTTTTCAACCTGTAATGGTCGACGAACCAAGCCTCGAAGACACCATCGCCATCCTACGCGGGCTGCGCGAAAAATATGAGATTTTCCATGGCGTCCGCATCACCGAGTCGGCAATACACGCTGCCGTCTATCTTTCCTACCGCTATATTACCGACCGTCGCCTGCCGGACAAAGCGATCGACCTGATCGATGAAGCGGCAAGCTTGATCCGCATGCAGCTGGGCAGCCGTCCCTTACCGATCGATCAGAAAGAGAGAGAACTGTCAGGACTCATCGTCCAACAGGAAGCGCTGCGTCGCGAAAAAGCACAGGATGACAAGCTGGATCAAAAGATTGCGGACATCAAGGAAGAGCTCACCTTGCTCAGGCAACAATGGGAAGAGGAAAAAGGAGTGCTCCAGTCTTTAAAAGAGAAGAAAGACAAGTTAGAACAACTCCGCTTCCAGGAGGAAGAGCTTGAGCGGCGCGCAGAATATGACAAAGTCGCTGAGCTGCGCTATAAGGAGATCCCCGCAATCCAAGAGCAGATCAAAAAAGCTGAAGAGGAACTGAACAACAAGTCTAACCGCCTTCTTCAGGAAGAGGTTGATGAAAGCTTGATCGCACACATCGTCTCAAAATGGACAGGCATCCCTGTGCAGAAAATGCTCGCGGGAGAGGCAGAGCGTCTGCTCCATCTTGAGAAAGAGATCGAAAAGCGCGTGGTGGGTCAAGATATTGCCGTTACTGCTGTTTGCGAGGCGATCAGACGCTCGCGGTCGGGACTTAGCGACCCTAACAGGCCTATGGGCGCTTTTCTTTTTCTTGGGCCTACAGGCGTTGGCAAAACCGAACTAGCTAAAGCGCTTGCCGAACAGCTTTTTGATCAGGAAGAGGCGATGATCCGTCTTGACATGTCGGAATATATGGAGAAGCATAGCGTTGCCAAACTGATTGGATCGCCTCCGGGATACGTCGGTTATGATGAGGGAGGTCAGCTTACAGAAGCGCTGCGTAGACGTCCCTATTCCGTCGTGCTGCTTGACGAGGTCGAAAAGGCAAACCACGATGTTTTCAATATATTGCTTCAGATATTTGATGACGGACGCATTACTGACAGCAAAGGACGTACTGTCAACTGTAAGAACGCATTGTTTATCATGACATCGAATCTAGGGTCCGAGCAGCTGCTGAGCCAAAAGGACCTTACTAAAGAATCCCTGATGAAGATCCTTGACCCGATCATCAAAAGTCATTTCCGTCCGGAATTCATTAACAGGCTCGATGAGATTCTTCCATTCCTTCCTCTGCAGAAAAAGGACATGAAGAAAATCGTCGAAATCCAACTTCATCAACTTGTCAAGAGGATGGAAGAGAAACATGTAGAATTAACATGGGACAAAGGTGTTGTCGATCATCTAGCGGAGCGCGGTTACGACCCGCACTTTGGCGCTCGTCCACTGAAACGCTTGATCCAAAAAGAAGTTGTCAACATGTTATCCGTTGCTGTTTTGGAAAACAAGATCCCTGCAGAGAGCAAAGTGAAGTTAATCATGGAGGGAGATGCGATTACATTTCAGACCTAAGCCTCGAAAGACGCTCAGTTAGTGGGCCCCATCGGATATCTGTGCCGTTTTCGATAAAGAACTCTAAGATTTTGATGTTGTCGCCTGAATTGTTCATTGCCTCCTGCTGGTCGTCATCATGAATGACATTCGGACTCAGAACGCGCGCCAAATTTTTAGCATCCATTTTATTGGTGGACGCATTATCCTTAATAGCTTGAGTAACTACAAGTAGCTTGTCGACTACCCTTTGTTCTGATGGTGGTAAAGACTGAAAAATGCGTATTGCCGCCGCCTTTTTCTCTTGATCGTTTTCACTTTTTAGTATGACCTGCTCATCAGCGTTCTTCGAATTAAACATGTTCCTTACTGATGGCTGGCTAAAATACTCACGCAAGGCTCGGCTGTATAATGTACCCCTAGCATGGGGATCTGTGACGGTTATTTGTACATGGGGATCTGTGACGGTTATTTTTAATTGGTCGACCTGTTTTTCAAGATCGGCAACTAGCGAAGGCGACGCTGATTCTCGTAATATTCCTTCCACACTGAGATCGGACCTTAGCAACAAATTTCCCAGGTATTCTGTTCTCGCTTCAATAATGGTAGAGACCGTTTGCCAGTTCGCGATCACAAAATCAATCACGGCGCTATCATTGATAAAATCAGTAGCATATCCTCTCCTTTGTGCATTTGCAGTCACTTTTCTAGCGATTTCCATTGCCAATTCTGAAGGCACTGACCTTTTTTCCCCAGAATATCCTCTTGAAGCGATGGCAAACATCTGCTGCGTGACGGCAAGCTTATCCTTAGGTAAGGTATTAAGGAATCTGGCAGCAGCAAGTTTTTTTTCTTTACTACTAGTCTCAAGAATATATATTTTCTCAAAAAGGTTCTTCCCATCTTCTTGCGTTGTATTTATCAAAAAACCTACAGTAGGGTTGCTGTAATAATCCCCGAGGGCATCAAGATATTCATTGAATGAATTCTTTGTTCCTTTACCTAAGTTCCGTATAGATTGATCAAGTTTCTCTTTCACTCCAGGCAACTGTTCTTCACCGCTTTTGAACTGATCCTGAAGCGCTTGTTCTGCATGTTCGAAGGCTTCTTTGTAGTAGGAGCTATCTGTCCGCGAGGAAAATCTCCCTTTCTCCCATTTGACATTTCTAATGTATGATGTGATTTTATTGCCCAGTTTCTGCGATTTTTGAGCTCTGTCGCCAAGATAGGTTTGGACTCTCTGCAGTTGTTCTCTTGACATGTATTGCAAGTTTTCGCTTCCTTCAGGCTTCTTTAGATACTCAGCGATTTTTTTTGCAGAAGCGCGCAACGACTTGTTTTTTGTGGCAACAATCCGCACGCCAATCTCAAGATCAGAATTCAGATTCGCGAGCGCTATGTAGCGCTTTCCAGAATAAGTGGCTTTCTCGCCGCCTTGCGCTATAGTCTCTCTTCTTAACCCAGGGTCTTTTGGCGCCTGAGATCCGGAAATGGGTATTCCGCTCATTACTCCTCCTTGAGAATTTTAAGCAGCATCAAAAATTAGAGATACGTCAAAGTGAAAATCAGAAACAAAGAGAATGAAATTTATGAGATGCTTACTATCCTTCCTTAACTATATTTTATCATTTTATTTGATAATTTATCAGTTTTTCAAAGAAACAAATACTTACTTAGTTAATATATACCGAAAAAGGTTCAAGAATCGGAATTTTGGCTTTGAGAAAACGCCTCTATTGGAAGATCGTAAGCGCCCTTATATCCTTGAATATTAAGGCACTTACGATCTTCCAATAGCGGTGGATTTCTCTTTGCCAAAAAACGATTCTTGAATCATTTTCGGTATAAGACTTCACATCTTAAAACGCGATTTAACAAACTTTCCCATCAGCTCGTCGCTGACATCGTCCCCTTGTGTGAAGAAATAGAGCATGATGATGCCAATGCCAAAGACAGGGTTGAATGCCGCAACCATCAACCCAAAAAAGAAGACCCAAAGACGGCGAAACCAGCGCCAATATTTTTTTTCCGTCTCAACAAACTGCTGAACGAGGCCGAAAGAGCAAATGATTACAAAACCATTTAACAACAAAAGCAAAATAACAATGCAGTTGAACAACAAGACAGCAAATGCTGTAGCGATCATAAACAGGCGCATCGAAAAAGGAAACGATCTATCCTGCAACTGCTTCAAGCTTTCAAAATATTCTTGACTGTGTGTTCCGCCGTGCCCCTGATAGCTCTCATCTTCTTCGATGAAGATAAACTCCGGACGATGCTCATGTTTTTGATCGTCGCCTTCCATCGTCAGATTCTGTGTTTGATTTTGTTAATGCCATTCAAAGCCGCTACTCTATAGCCTTCGGCATACGTTGGATAGTTGAAGATGTGATCGATAAAGTAATCGATCTTCGCATTGAACGTAACGGCAACCTGACCAATATGGATCACTTCAGTAGCTGCTCGGCCAATGATGTGAATGCCAAGGATCTCTAAAGTCTCAGCGTGGAATAGAATTTTGAACAGACCGCGATTTGTCCCGACAATATGGCTGCGGGCGATTTCATAATAATAAGCGCGGCCCACCTCATAGCGGAAGCCAAGCTCCTTTAGTTCATCTTCGGTATATCCGCAGCTGGAAATCTCCGGAATGGTATAGATGCCGATAGGATAGAAAGTTGGAAAACGATGGGTCTTGACACCACAAGCATGACGCGCCGCCAAACGTCCTTGTTCCATGCTCGTTGATGCCAGCGCTGGAGCGCCAATCACGTCGCCTACAGCATAGATATGCGGCTGTCCTCGCGTTTGAAATAGTTCGTTAACGTCGAGGTAGCCTTCCTCGTTAACATTAAGTCCGGCGGATTCAATATTCAGCCCCTCGACATTAGCATGGCGCCCAAGGCAAAACAACAGCGTGTCTGCTTCCATTGAATCACCATCTTCAAAGGTGACTTTCGCACGATCGCCAACTCTTTTGATCTCGGTTGGTTTTTTCCCGCCGACAAACTTCATTCCGATGTCGGTCAATGCAGTCTGCAAATGGATACCTATCTCGGAGTCGAGCAGCGGCAGGAGGTGATCCCGTTTGTCGAAGACAGTCACTTCGGTCCCTAAGGCGGCAAAAAAACTGGCGTACTCAGAGCCTATAATGCCGCCGCCAAGGACAATCATGGTATCGGGAACCTTGTCGATGCCAAGAAGCCGCGTGGAATCAAGGATCACTTCATTATCGAAAGGGACATGGATCGGATTGCGCGGAACAGACCCTGTAGCAATGATAAACTTGTCAGCAGAGACCTGATATGAGAGTCGGTAGCTATCGTCAACGACAACTACTTTTTTTGACGTCTCAAAACGAGCAGTTCCCTGAATCAGGCGGATATTGTTTTTCTTAAACTGACGATGGATCATCAGCCTTTCTTCTTCGATCGTACGATTCAGACGTTGATACAGATCATTGATGGTCACTTTCTCAAAATCGGTGGTATCGACAAGAAAGTGGCGTTCATGGAAACGGGTTAGATCGATAATCGCTTCACGTAAGGACTTGGAAGGTATCGTTCCCGAATAGAGGCAATTACCACCGGGATCTAGTCCTTTTTCGATAATGACAACACGCTTATTAAGCTTCGCACACTGAATTGCAGCCTTCTGTCCCGCAGGGCCAGTTCCGATGACGACTACATCAGCCTCCACATCTTCCATAACTGCTTAAATCCTATTACTTTTGCGCTCTCTGCCTTCAGATTGCCATATTTTACCTATCTTGGTAAAATATTATTTAGAGGGATTCGGATATTATGGCTAAAACCAATTTCACAAAAGTCGAAGAGATCCTTGCTGCCGGACTCCAAAAGATGAAGGTAGAGCGTCTCTGCGAGCTTGCAGACATCGCCGCAGGCATCGGTCAAAAAGGCAGCGCGCCGAAGCTCTCTCACGATCAAAAAAAGCTTATTTTAAGCTTAAAAACCGATTTTTTGCGCCTGCGCAAAAAAGATAGCAAGATCTTCTCGAAGCTTAATTTGAAGCAAGAGCAGATCTTAAACCAGTTAGAACACCCAGAATCCCTTGATCAGGAGTCATGGCAGCAACTGGAAAAGATCAAGGGCAGGACAGGGAAGCTGGTCAAAGAGCTTTATCCCAATTTAGAGGATGACAAGCTGATTGAGGAAGAACGAGATCGCCATATCAACAAACGTTTCAATATCAACGAGAAGTGGCTTCCTCTGCACTAACAACCGTTTCGTAACCCTCTCTTTTTCAACATCTTTTTTCTCTATCCCCAAAATTTTACACTTTCCTCTTGTAAGAAAAACAGATTACGGGTATCGTTATACCTTCATTTGCAAGGGCGTATAGCTCAGCTGGTAGAGCACCTGTTTTACACACAGGCGGTCATAGGTTCAAATCCTGTTGCGCCCAGACATATGAAAAAAACCTTTGCGGGAGTAGTTCAATTGGTTAGAGCACCGGCCTGTCACGCCGGAAGTTGCGGGTTCAAATCCCGTCTCTCGCGTTCTTTTTCCCTTTACAAACATACCCTCCCTGTAGATACTTAATACTTAGCCCTTTTTGCAGGAGAATCTTATGCAAGTAGCAAATCAGCAACCTGCCAAGTCTTTAATGACGCAACTCTTTATGTATTTCAGCATGGCAGTCGGAGCATTCCTTGCCGCTTTCTCTATTGACGTCTTCTTGATTCCCAATAATTTGATCGACGGCGGCATTGTCGGCGTATCGATGATTTTTGGCAGCATGACCACTAAAACGCTGATCCCCTATTTCCTGATCCTCTTTAACGCCCCTTTTATCTACCTTGCTTATAAGAACATCGGCAAGGTATTTGTGGTCCATTTTCTTTTCGCCATCTTTTTCTTTGCCGGGTCAATGATCTTCATCCATCAAGTGATGCCGATGGAATTCCATGGGGAAAGCTTAGAAGTTGTTGTGATCGGCGGCGCTATTCTCGGCATTGGACTTGGCATGATCATCCGCTATGGCGGCTGCCTTGACGGTACAGAGATCATGGGCATTATCGTCAGTAAACGCACAGGCTTTACCGTCGGACAAGTCGTTCTTGTCTGCAATATTTTTATTTTCGGCGCTGCCGGCTTTGTTTTCCGCGACTGGCACCCTCCGCTCCTTTCGATGATTACTTATATGGTCGTCATCAAAGTAATGGACTCTGTCATCGTTGGTCTCGACGAAACCAAATCAATCATGGTGGTATCGCAAAAATCCAAAGAAGTTGCCGAAGCTATTATGCATCAACTAGGTTTAGGGTTGACCATCATGTACGGCAGGGGCGGCTACTCAGGCGATGAGCGCGAGATCTTGTATATCATCGCAGAACGTCTGCAACTGGCCGAAGTAAAAGAGTTGATCCATGTGATCGACCCCGAAGCATTCATCGCTATTGAGAACCTTCATGAAGTTGCCTATGGCAATAACCATGGCGGCATGCTCAGAAAGAAAACTAGCGTCGCACAACTGTATAAGCAATTTTTCAAAAAGAAAAAAGCACGGTCATGAGCGGAAGCGATCTCACCTACGACGAGCTAATGGAAAAGGCTCAGGAACTGGGTTGGGATGATATGGGCATCACACAAGCTGAGGTGCCTGAGGAAGATATCGCCGCATACCGCGATTGGCTGAAGAACAACTACCACGGCGACCTCCATTACATGGAAAATCAGATGCGCTGCGCTCCACAGACGCTGCTTCCCGGCGCTAAGTCAGCGATCGTTTTCGTCAGCTACTACAAGCAACAGCCGCACCCGTTCAAGAAAGGGGCAGGACTGATCGCTTCTTACGCTCGCGGTCGCAAATACCACAATGTCCATTACCGCCGCTTAAAAAAATTCATCCGATGGCTAGAAGAACGTACGGGACAAACAGGAATAGCGAAAGGTTTCAGCGATTCGGCACCTGTCCTTGAAAAGGCTCTTGCGGTACGAGCAGGACTAGGATGGTTTGGAAAAAACACCCTACTGATCCATCGCCGTTTCGGTACATTCACTTTACTCTCAGGACTATTTACCACTATCGAGCTCCCTGAACCTCTGTCGATGCCTCGCTTGCCCCGTTGTGGATCCTGCACACGCTGTCTTGACGCTTGCCCTACAGGAGCATTGATCTCCCCTTACCGTCTTGATGCCACAAAATGCCTTTCTTACCATCTGATCGAATCAAAGGAAGAGATTCCCGAAGAGATCAAGAAAAAGAATCCCGGGTATCTCTTTGGCTGCGACATTTGCCAGGACTCCTGTCCGCACAATGTCCGCAAAGAGCCTCTCCTAACAGGAGACTTCACTTCCGATAGAGGAATCGGCGCGTATCTCACTTTGGATGATCTTATCAAGCTTGAAGAAGATCCTGATACTCTTCACGGCACTCCTCTCCAACGACAAGGCATCGAGCGCCTTAAAAAAAACTTTCAACTTTTCAATTGACACCGACCCATTTACATCTATCCCTCTGAGTGTCAGGTGTTTTATGACACTCTCCTTAGATTATCGATAATAAGATCTATTGAAAAACTTCCGGGCACATGCTAACTAGAAATAATGAAGCTACCTGATGAAACCGCTAAACGTTTGCTGGCCATTGACTCATGGAAGGTGTTCCGCATCATCTCCGAGTTCGTCGACGGCTTTGAAACCATGACTGCCCTTGGGCCGTCGGTATCGATCTTCGGCTCTGCCAGACTGCACGAAGGCAGTCCTGAGTATGAGCTTGGGAAAGAAGTCGCCCGCTGCATAGCAGAGAAAGGGTTTGCTGTCATCACAGGTGGCGGTCCCGGTATCATGGAAGCCGCAAACAAAGGCGCCCAGCAAGTAAAAGGCTCCTCATGTGGGCTGAGCGTCGATCTCCCTTTTGAAGACGAGCCTAACGCTTTTATCGACCCCCGCTACCGCCTACGGTTCCGCTACTTCTTTGTGCGCAAAGTGATGTTTATTCGTTATGCCCAAGGTTATGTATTCCTTCCCGGAGGATTCGGCACCCTGGACGAGCTATTTGAGGCATTAACACTAATACAGACTAAGAAAATCGAATCTTTCCCTATCTACCTAATGGGTTCTTCCTATTGGGAGGGATTGATCGACTGGATCAAGAAAACGGCTTTAGAACACGGCTGCATTTCTGAAGACGATCTGCATCTTATCACCATCACTGACGATCCTTGCAAGGTGGCAGAAGGAATCGAACGCCACTATCAGCAAGCGCATATCGAAAAAAACTTCTAAGAGAAAAGCAGTCGGTACCGACTGCTTTTCATCATTGTTAGTTTGTGCATTCTGCTTCAACATAATTGAGCATATTCACATTGATAAGGATGTTCGGACGCATGAACGAATCATTATTCCCGATCATGACGGTATCATTAATGAGCCACTTCTTCAAAGTGGAGTCATCGAAAATTGAAATCTTCCAGCGGGAACCATCTTCTAAGATTATTTCGCTCCAAGTATAATCGATGGCAACGATCCAGTGAGTGCATGCGCCATTATATACTGGCCCCAAAGTCAGGTTAGCTTCGCAAGTCTTGCCTGTCTGAACGTTGTGAAGTTTAAACTGATAAGTTGACCAATGCGGCCAGTTAGGCAGGATGACGATCGTATCGCTTGTCAGCCAATCCAAAGTTTTATGCGAGTCCCAGCTTCTAATCGTCCAGCACGAACCGTCATGCAGGGTTACGCTACCGCCATTCGAAGACACGGCAATCGGAGAGTAGTAAGCGCCTTCATGAGAAGAGTAGTAATTGCCGGCAGCAACCATCTCATCTTCCTCAATTTCTTCACGTTCTTTTTGAACGATCTCTTCCTGAGTACGCATCTCATCGGTCCACTCCATCTGACGTGTTCCTACCGGGATATTTTCATCAGCTGCGAGAGAACCGTTAACTGCCATCGTCATCGCAAGCGACGATAGAAGCAAGCTCATTATTTTTTTCATTTCCGTTTCCTTTTGTTTATTGAAAAAAACAAGCAGCCGGAGTCGGCTGCTTGTATTGAGATAGTTTAACGACGACCGGGGCGGACGTTTCCGCGCGGTTGTTGCTGTTGTGACAGTGGAACTTCCCCAGTCACAACATGACCACTCATACCGCGATTGCTCTGGGATGATGCTGGAATTGCATTCCTAGTCACAACATGATTAGGCATAGCGCGATTACTTTGCTGGGCAAGGGGAAACTCCCCAAGCGGCACTGTAATTCTTCCCTCCCATCCACATGTATGACGTGCTCTAACAATAGAAACCCCTCGCTGAAACGTCATTTCGAATTGACGCTGGCATCGCTCACACGTAACTCTCAGCATCGAATCATTGACAATTGTCACGCCCTCATTTTGCAACGGTGCTGCGATTTCACGTCTTGGATCATTCCTTCCTGCTCCGGGGATCTCATGTCCCCCTACTCTTGCATATGACATATTCGTTTCCTTTGGTATTCGTTGTTAGTTTTGGCACTCTGCTTCAACATAGTTGAGCATGTTGACGTTGATCAAGATGTTAGGATAGCTGGAGAGCCAGGTGTCATTGATGCCGACCATGACTGTATCATTGACAAGCCACTTGTTCAGTGTCTTGTTGTCACCACCGGCGATCTTCCAGTAGGAGCCGTCTTCAAGGACAATTTCACGCGTTAGATAATCAACAGCGACGACCCAATGCGTGTGGACGCCATTGTACAGAGGTCCAAGCGTGAGATTTGCTTTGCAAGTTCTTCCTGTCTGTTGATTAAGAAGCACATATTGGTAGTTAGAGAACCAGCTGTGGCTAGGGAAAATCAGAACGGTATCGCTAGCTAACCAGTCATGAGTCTTATATGCATCGCTGCTTGCGATTGCCCAGCAAGAGCCGTCTTGCAATGTCACGCTTCTTCCATCAGGAGACACTGCTGTCGGCTGGAAGTATACGCCATTATGCGAAGTACGGTAAACTTTTGCAGCAATTACGTCTTCATCATCTTCGCTATCGACAACGGAGACCTCTTCGCCGCCATTTTTCTCTTCAGCCGCTTCTTGTGCGCGCTGCGCTCTCTCTTCCTGAATAGCGACATGTTCAACTAAGCTTACAGTACGTGAACCTACAGGAACGTGATCTTCTTCACCTGCCGCGATCATCTCATCGGCCTTTGTGATCGAACGGTGCATTTCGCCGGCTTTGTTTGTCTCTTCCGTTTGCGTAGTCTGATTTTCCTCTGCTTTCAGTGGAGCGTTGACCATGACTGTCATCGCCAGTGTCAGCATCAGAAGGCTCGTCAGCTTTTTCATGTTTTTCCTTTTGTTTTCATTCTTTTTTGGTTTGCAGGATCACCCCAATGGACGTGAAACTGCATATATATATGCCTGTCGTCAATTAAGACCTGATTAAGATTCTGTAAAATTATCTAAATATTTCGATAAATGAAGAAAATGATAGCAGATGATACTGAAGAACACAAGAAAAGGTAATTGTTCACGGGATGTTACTCTAGCGACTTCATGCAAAAAAAACGTCAGTGAAATATTAATTATATCTGGTCGATCTCAAAGGTACATTCCTCATCAATGAGGTTGTCGATGTATGTTAGATCGTAATCAACGTCAAGAAATTTTTTATCTTCAAGCATATATAGATGGAATGGGATGGTTGAATGGACACCGCCGATATGAAACTCTCTCAACGCACGTTTAGCGCGTGCGATCGCCTCTTCACGGCTATTCCCTTTGACGATCAACTTAGCGACCATCGAATCGTAATTTGGGGGGATCTTGTAACCGCTGTAACATGCGCTGTCAACGCGTACATGAGGCCCTCCCGGAGGAAGGTAATACTCTAATAACCCAGGCGATGGGCTGAAATTGTGTGCAGGATCTTCCGCATTGATACGGAACTGGATAACATGACCATTGGAGGCGATTTCTTTCTGCTTATGCAGCAGTTTCTCGCCCATCGCAACTCGCAGTTGTTCAGTCAAGAGATCGACACCTGTGAGCTCCTCGGTAACGGTATGCTCTACCTGTATGCGAGTGTTGACCTCCATGAAATAGAAGTTATGGTCCTTATCGAGAAGGAATTCGACCGTTCCAGCAGAATAGTATTTTGCCGCTTTGACAACAGCGATCGCTGCTTCGCCGATCTTCAGCCGCTCCTTCGGTGTCAAGACTGGACTTGGCGCTTCTTCGATCAGCTTCTGCCGCCTGCGCTGGATGGTACAGTCTCGTTCTCCAAGGTGGATATAATTTCCATGCTTATCGCCGAGCACCTGCACCTCGATATGGCGCGGATCGACGATCATTTTTTCGAGATATACAGCAGGATTACCGAAACTGACATCAGCTTCCGCTTGCGCAGCAATGAACAGTTTTTTAAATTCCTGCTCATTGTGGGCAATACGTATCCCTTTACCACCGCCGCCCGCTGCTGCTTTAATGAAAACGGGGTATCCGATTCGAGAGACCTCTTTGAGTGCTTCATCGATATCTTCAACAATACCTTCGCTCCCGGGAATAACAGGACAGCCAGCTTTCTTCGCCGTTGCCTTAGCCTTAGCTTTATCTCCTAAGGCTTGGATAGTTTCTGAAGCGGGACCGATAAAATTGAGCCCGCAGCTTTCGCAGATCGAGGCAAAGTTAGCATTTTCACTAAGGAAACCGTATCCGGGATGAATCGCATCCGCTCCCGTTACCTCGCAGGCTGACAGAATGTTAGGAATTTTGAGGTATGATTTTTGAGAAGGCGGCTCGCCAATGCAAATCGCCTCGTCAGCATGAAGAACATGCAACGCCTCGGCATCTGCTTGCGAATAGACTGCAACAGTTTGCAAGCCAAGATCATGGCATGCGCGGATGATCCTGACAGCGATCTCGCCGCGGTTAGCGATCAGTACCTTCTTCATGAGGTTACTCCTTAACGATACGGAAGAGCGGAGTTCCAAATTCTACAGGGTGGCTGTTTTCCACCAGTACTTCTGCCACAGTGCCATCGACACCGGACTTGATCTCATTCATCACCTTCATAGCTTCGACGATGCAGAGGACGCTGTCTTTGTTCACGTTATCGCCAACTTTAACAAATGCCGGCTGATCTGGAGAAGACGACGAGTAGTAAGTTCCTACCATCGGCGAGGTAACGAATGAACCATCCTCTTTCTTACTTTCGTCCAATGTCGGTTTTACAGGAGCCGGCGGTGTTGTTGTCTGATGGCCGCCGCGAGTAAAGGCCTCGTCGGCTCGGCGATGGACTTGTTCTTCGCTACGTAATGAGTATGCTGATGGCGACTCAATAATTTTTACAGTCTCCACGCCTTCACGTTCAAGAACTAGCTTAAACTCTCCCTCGCCAAGTTCTAATCGTTTCATGCCTGTCCTGCCCATCGCAGCCATAAGCTCTTTAATCTGTCGTAATTCTAATTCCACTACAGCATCCTCATCATTAATCTTAAACGCGTTGGATATAATCTCCTGATTGCGTATCCACTTTTATGATATCGCCTGCTTCGATAAACGGCGGCACCTCTAGCTGAGCTCCTGTCTCCAACATTGCCATTTTTCCTGACTCGGTTAGAATCGCCTGTTCGCCGTCATCTTCCGTCTGGGCGACCATTAACTCAAGAAACTGAGGAAGTTCGATAGCCATTACCTTATCGCCACAGAATGATGCGGTCAGCTCTACTCCTTCCTTGAGGTATTTATCTTTTTCTCCAACGATCGCTTGAGGAATCAGCACCTGATCAAGCGTGGCGACATCGAGAAACAGATAGTCCTTGCCTTCAAGATAGAGAAACTCCACAGGACGATCGACCAGTGTTACTTCTTCAACCGACTGTCCCGGTTTGAAGTTTTTTTCAATGACTTTATTTGTCGCCATATCGCGAAGCTTCGTCTTGATGAATGAAGATCCTTTCGCTACCGTTACTTTAACACTGGACTCTACGCGATAAAGTTTCTTACTTACGGTAATGATCATTCCTGCGCTAATCTGATTGCTTGAAACCATTGCTATCTCTATGAATTGTTATTAATAATCTAGACTACTTGCCATCATTTGTCAAAGGGTATCACGGTTCGCACGCCGTGCGCAGCGCCTGCACGCCTTCCGCCATATCCGGAAATTTAAACAGGTAGGTGCCAGCCACAAACTCATTAGCGCCAGCCTCGTAGCATAAACGCGCCGTCTCCGCATTGATGCCGCCGTCGACCTGAATATTAAAAGGTGGTAGCTGTTCGCCTTCTTTTGGTGTCTTGCCTCCTGAACGGATGTTTATCTTATCACACAGCTCCCTGGTGAAACGGATTTTGTCGAGAACTTCCGGCATAAACGCCTGGCCTCCGAAACCGGGATGGACAGTCATTAACAGCATCGCGTCGCACTTGTCCAAATACTTGGGGATCATGCTCTCAGAAGTCTCTGGACAATAGGACAGCCCCGCTTCGACACCGCAAGCGCGAATATATTTAAGGGTATCTTCTACCTCCTCCGTTGCTTCAAAGTGGATAGTAATCCTGTCTGCGCCGGCTTCAACAAACCGCTCGATATAATCGTAGGGGTTGTAGATCATCAGATGAACATCAAGGAACATATCGGTACAACGATTGATCGCCGCCGTTACCGCCGGTCCCATCGTTAGATTAGGAACGAAGTGACCATCCATGATATCGATATGAATACGGTCGGCTCCGGATTCTTCCACACGGCGCACCTCACTAGAAAGGTGTGCGAAATCGCAGGCCAAAATCGAAGGGGCTATTTTTATCGGATATTTACTCGAGGAGGGTATTTTTTTTTGAGGATATTTACTCATGAGACTCTTTAGGGCTAAAAGCTTTTTATTGATAACATTGCTGTTCAGGGAAAGTCAAGGTTGCTCTTTCGTTTCTTCGGTCGGCTTTGGAGGTTTATCATCCTTGCCGATCATTGCACCGAATGTGCGCTCCATCAATTCCGGCGTTTTATCAACAAATTCCTGTATTTTTTCTTCCTGAGGCTTGCTTGCGCCGCTGCTGATTACTTTAGCAGAAAACTTGCGGCGTACGCCGGAGCCGCCTTTTGTTTTGAAGCAGCAGTTTTTAAATTTTTTTCCCGAGCCGCAAGGGCATGGATCGTTTCTTCCAGTTTTTGTCATCGTAACCACCTAAAAACAAACTTTTTCTTGACATAACTCTCTGTATGAGTATAACATACTACATATTTTTTCCTAAACTGACAAGTAAATAGACAATGTTGGACATTTCGATCGCACAGCCCCCTTGGTCTGCTCACGGTAAAAAGCTGGAGAGCACGGTACGCCGCGCCCTCTATCAGTACCAGATGCTTGAGGGCGTTGACCATGTATCCATCGCTTTGAGCGGCGGCAAAGACAGCTTGACGCTGCTGTTTATGCTAAAAGCGATCAAAGGACGCGGTTTTCCCGACTTCAAGTTGAGTGCCATCTTCGTTGACGGCGAGTTCACTTGCGGCGCCGGCATCGACATCGACTATCTGCGCGCCGTCTGCGAGCATCTAGAAGTCCCTTTTGTCGTGGAGCGTTCCACGCAGAAGCTGGAGACTTTAGAGTGTTATCGTTGTTCCCGGGAGCGCCGCACCTTGATATTCAATGCCGCCAAAAAACTTGGTGCAACGACTGTCGCTTTCGGCCATCATCGCGACGACAATGCACAAACCATTCTAATGAATCTATTGCAGAAAGCGGAATTCGCCGCCAACCAGCCAAAGATACCTATGATCGACTATGGCGTCACAATCATCCGTCCGTTGATCTACGCTTCAGAAGAAGATATTCGCATTTTTGCCAGACAGCACGGTTTTTTGCGCATCCTCTGCCAATGTCCTGTAGGCGCAAAATCACTACGCAAAAAAGTAGAGGAGCTTCTTCGCGACATGGAGGCGTTATGTCCCAATGCTCGTCATAACATCGCCAAGGCAGGGCTGCAGTACGGCTCCGATAAAGCTCTAACGCCATAATAATTTTTTGCCTTAAGAGCCGCTTGCAAATAGTTTGGGACGTTTTTCTTACGATTTTCCCTCTCACTGCGCAATCGTTATCGCAAACTGTCATCAGTTTGCTTCGCCCCTCTTTTTTTGAGAGCCTCAAAATTGATAGAAAAACCACACCCAACTAATTTTGCAAGTGGCTCTTTAATCAATCGCCGCTATATACTTCGCCCAAACGATTCAGGAGCGTGACCGATGAGCTATTCACTACCTAGCGAACATGAAAGCCATATTAATATCCAAGGTGTCGAGATTGCCCTTGGCTTTCCTGACGAATATTCCTTTCAGTGGATTGGACAGCAGGACGTCATGGATCAGCTTCTTGCGGCGTGGCTTGTGATCGACAAAGATGACATCCCCCTAAATCCCCGTCTGATCGGCAAGCCGGGCGTTGGCAAAACCACCCTTGCTTATGCAGCAGCAAAGCGTCTTAAAAGGGATGTCTATATCTATCAGTGCACGATGGACACCCGTCCCGAGGACTTATTGATCACTCCTGTTGTCGATAAGAAAGGTGGAATCCGCTACGTCGCTTCAACATTGGTAACAGCGATGATCAAAGGCGGCGTTGCAATCTTGGATGAAGCAAATCGCATGAGTGAAAAGTCTTGGGCATCGCTCGCTCCCCTGCTCGATACACGCCGTTATATCGAATCGATTGTTGCGGGACTCAAAGTATCAGCGCACCCGGACTTCCGCATCTGTGTCACCATGAACGATGATGCCTCCACGTTTGAAATACCGGAATATATTCATAGCCGCCTGCAGCCGCAGATCTATCTCGATTTTCCCGAGGCGGAAGAGGAGATGCGGATCCTCAAAGAGAATCTACCTTTTGTCGACGAACATATTCTTGACTATGTCATCCTGTTCTTGCAAAAAGCGCACGCCGCCAATGACAACTACACGATCCGCGACGGGATCAACATCGCCCGCTACGCTGCTAAGAGGATCATCAGCTTGTCTAACCATCAAGGCAATATCGATAACCTCCTCCGCGAAGCTGTTCTCATGACATTAGGCGACGAGGCGCTCACCCATTTGATGTGATCCTATTATTTCTTGTGGCATTTCCGATTGATCGCTATAACGTCAAATGAAATCAAAACGGAGCTTGTCATGAATACAACTGAAGTAGGATTACCGCCTAATACACTTGCATTTTGGAATGCAATAGCAGAACTTGATCCAACGAAAAAAATTGGCGTCACCCCCCAAGGCAGAATAGTCTCTCGAGAATGTGATGGCGGGTTGTTCCAAAAGATTAGCGGTTTTTTTTCATATACAGACTTCTCATTGAAATCTTTTAACAATTTTGCCATACAAAAAATTGACATCACCTTCAAACTGGTCGACTGGCTTGCCAAGCATAGTGAAAATAATAGCATTGAAACAATCTCGGCCCTTTTTTCGCGCGCCCTGCCTAATCTCGTGGCGTATGCTAAAAATCATAACAGTAATGACCTCCTAGAAAGGCTTAAAATAATCGGCAAAGAGGATATGGTGATGGATTGCGCTAATCACCTAGGGAAGCAACCGACAAACCGCGATCTCCTCTTCTATCATTTTCTTCATGCCGCAGTCTTAGCTGGCTACAAACCTGACTGCACCCTTGATTATCAACTCTTTGCCCGCTTCAACAATCAAGAAGCTGACATGAAGCCTATCGAAATGCAGTTATTTATCACCTTAGCTCCTATCATTGACTGGTCACCATGGACGAAAAGAAAAGTCATGCTGATCACTGGCGATGTTCTAAATAATCTAACGGAGTTACAGTTAAGGAATTTAAAAATTTCGTTAAACAACCACATCATTCACGCTCAGAACGACACAGAACCATTTCAAAAATTACTCGATACCGCAAAAAATACTAACTCAGATAAAGGAGATGTGCATGTATAAACTATTGATACTCTGCTCCCTCATCGCCGCCGTTCATCTCGGCGCCGTAGAGGAAGATACCGGTTCCAGTATTCCCGTGATCGATTTCGCGGATTACTATGCCCCTGAACACCGCGAGACTTTCCTCAATAACCTGACAACGGCGTTAAAGAAAGTCGGATTTGTCGCTGTCAAAAACAGCCAAATCAATATGAACATTTTGGATGAAGGGTATGCCGCATTCGAGCGGTTTTTCAATGGGAATAAAGAGCAGAAAGAAGAGATCTTCAATCCTGCTCTTAACGGGCAACGCGGATATGTGAAAAGCGAGATCCCTGTCGGACAGGATTTATTAGATATCAAAGAACATTGCCACATCGGACCGACAGGCAACCTATGGCCTTCATGGATGAACCTTGAAACGCCAGCAATGCAGCTGCATCGAGAACTGTACGCCTGTTCTGAAGCTGTTGCCGAAGCCATCTCGCTGGCGATGGGCATGGGAATAAACTATCTTTCAGAAATGTTTAAAGATGGCGAAAATCTAATGCGTCCGATCCATTATCCGCAAAACTGCCCTAAAGGCACCATTTGGGCTGCCGAGCATACCGACATTGACCTGTTCACTATTTTGCCAAAGTCAACAGCTGACGGCCTTGAAGTTCGCGATGACCAAGGAGTATGGCACCCTGTTCGCGTTCCGGAGGGGAGCATCATCATCAACGTAGGAGATATGCTGCAAAATCTGACCAACGGCGTATTTAAAAGCTCTGTCCATCGTGTACGCGATCCCGGAAAGGGCGAAGAGCGTTATTCTATCGTCTTCTTCATCCATCCGCGTGGCGATTGTCCAATGGATCCTCTAACAAAGTTTATCGATCTTGTTGGCGAAGCGCGGTATCCAACAGCGACACGCGATGAAATGCTGTTCGAACGGTTGGCGAATCTGGAGACAGCAACCGAGGAGCTTTTCCAATTGCTTTCCACAAGCGGATACGTCGAGCGGCAGATCGCTTTCGGTCAAGCTAGCGCTAAGGTGATGCTCAGGCTAAGAGAATATGGCCTTGCAAGCCCGCTTGTTTTACGAGAACTGCATAAGCGCGGACTTTAACGAAAAGCCGGGAGTCCCGCTCCCGGCATTCTCACTATTCAGCTACAAAATTATCTTCACGTGTACGTATTGACAGCGTAGTCACACGCGATGAGCCCATAATATCCTGAATGGCGATCTTCGGCAGTCCTTTTTCATCATAAAAAAAGAGCCAAAACTTGCCGGCAGGTTTTTGCTCATCTTTAAAAAGTATTGGACGTTTTTTCAACTGCAGGCAGTCATGAAAAGGTTTTTCTGGATCACTTTCATCAACAGAAAAATCAGGATTGTTGATCATCACCCTTTGAATGGTCCACGCACGCTTATCATCAGGAAGGTACTCGATCCATTCGACATTATTGCGGACGCTAATAGGACATCGAGATAGGAAGCTATCAGCCCATTGCTCTTTTTTTTCGTCTTCGACTTTCGACCATGCCATCAACTCCAAGTCTGAAAGGGTCGCTCTTTCATAACATGTATTATCTACGAACTGCTTAATAATTTCACCGAAGACAGAATTCTGCAGTAAGTTAATGCGTACGTTGTTGCGCAGATACCTTGCTATCATCACATTTTTCATACAGAAAAATTCAAAACCCTCTACGCGGTCTTTCTCATTCTTGGCATGAGTAAGAAGAGCTCTCAGATATAGATATGCTTCATACGCCATTGTAGCGCCTTTAAAGGCGACGTCATCGAGCCGCAAGATGATTGCGGCGTCTACCTCTTCTTTTGTAAGCCCCTTTATTGACGAAAGTTCGCTAGCGCGATCACCAATCGATACCTTGAGGTATTCTCCTATTTCGACGTCGACACCCTGTTTCTTCCATACCTTCGCGAGTTCTTCGAAGGCGAGTTGCTGAATCTGCGCTTTTTTTTTTCTGCAGAAGCTATATTTTTTCGCAGTTCCGCCTGTAACTCTTTACAGATATCACCAACACTCTTTAAAGCACCTTTGCCATCGTCAATGCAGATTTTGATCGTTTGAGTGCCATTATAGGTGATCGTCAGAAAATTACGATTATTTTCCCCATGGAATTTAGCCTGTTTTTTGGGTATCTCTTTGAACACCTGTGTATATTTATTGAAAGACTCCTTGCTGACCGTTTGTTTTATTGATTCAACGAAACGTTTAAAATGTTCAATAACCTCTTGATTATTTGAGCCATTTGGACGGTAAATCAGATTTAGTTTTTTCCCTCCTGCCTGAAAGCCATCCAGCCTATAGTATTCAGGTAAAGTGTCGCCCCTTAACTCCCAGTCTTTCTGTGATACCGGCTCTAGCACTGCAGAGCCAAGATGCTGCCGCATTTGGATTTCCAGAGAGAAAACGTCGATATCTCCTTTTGCTTTTTGATAATCACTGATCATTTTTTTTACTTGACACTCGTAAGACTGTCGCATTTTTTCTTCTTCAAGAAATTTCGAGCCCTCCATGAGGTTTACAGAACCACGCTTTAGCGTAGTATCAGGAAAATGGATCATAAATTCTATTTGGTCGGAGAATTCTGTTGTCTTCTCTAATGTGATGATGAAACCTTCGGACTGCTTTGTTTCGCTAAATCTCTTGAAATTTTCTCTAGCGGCGTGAAAACGATCTACAAATTCTTTTTTGGCCTTTTCAAGTTTTGCTATGATCTTATCGTCGGAAAGACCCTGAAATTCTTTTGTAGGAATATTTATTTCAAAAAGAGCTTTCTCTTTACCTTTGGCATAAATAGATGCCTGAAAATGTTGTTCATCAACTTCCCTGCATGATTTATGAAAATCCTTTGTTCCAAATACTTTGCGAGAGGCTGTATCGACTCGTCCCAGGAGCTGTAGAACAGCAATTTTTTCTTTGGTATCAATGTGCTTCTGTATTTTCCCTGTTATTGTAGCAACATCATCTATAAGGCTGACAGCACATAACAATTTTCGGTAACTGCCATTTTCATAATAAATATTTGCTTGACCACCATTTACCGTTTTCGAAAGTGTCCCTGATCCTCTTAACCAGAGGGATGCAAAATTCATTGCATCGTCAAGCTGTTTTATAGACAACATATTTTCTTCGTGTGTCGGCGCGCTTCCTCTGTTCCTTACTTCGCTTGTCATGATAAGCCTCCTCATTCCTTTTGTCGCTTCATGTGAGATTGAAAGTATTTGAAAATACTCTCATGTGTACATATTCTGTCAAGAAATGTCACTTTTTACTTTTGCTTATATTACTGTTCTTTGTGGCAAAAATTCTTGAACTTATGTCATACTGTTCCTTTTTCATCATGTTGTCGTACAGGTAATCTACAATGACCGAATATTCTAATCTTTCCTTAGACCTCCATCGTGAAAAGCGCGGCAAATGGGAGATCCACTCTAAATTCCCTCTGGAAAACAAACACGACCTGTCGTTGGCCTACACGCCGGGTGTGGCAAGCGTGTCGGAACGTATCGCGAACAACCCTAGAGAGGCGTACAACCTGACGATGAAAGGCAACAGCGTCGCTATCATCTCCGATGGCTCTGCCGTTTTAGGTCTTGGCGATATCGGACCGGAAGCATCGCTGCCGGTAATGGAAGGCAAGGCGATCCTTTTCAAGGAATTTGCCGACATCGATGGTATCCCTATTGTTCTGAACACCCATACCGTCGAAGATATCGTAAAAACAGTGAAGGCGATCGCGCCGACTTTCGGAGGTATCAACCTAGAAGATATCAAAGCACCGAAATGTTTTGCCATTGAAGCGGCATTGCAAGATATCGGCATCCCCGTTTTTCATGACGATCAGCATGGCACCGCCGTTGTGTTGCTTGCCGCGCTGATCAATGCATGCCGCATCACCGGGAAGAAGATGGAGGATCTAGTTGTTGTCATCAACGGCGCCGGCGCTGCCGGGTCTGCGATAGCCAAGCTTCTGCGCTGCATTGGTCATGATCCTAGCGTATGCACTTCTGTGAAGCATGTATACCTTTGCGACTCCAAGGGATTGATCCACAAAGGCAGGCAAGACCTCCATCCTTACAAGCGCGAGCTTCTGGAATATACTAATCCTGAGAGCCGCTCGGGGACGATCTTTGACGCTTTGGAAAAAGCGGACGTGTTCATCGGTGTTTCCATTGGCAATCTATTGAGTCCTGACGACATCAAGCATATGGCCCCTGATCCGATCATTTTAGCAATGGCCAATCCTATCCCTGAGATCATGCCCGAGGTGGCCAAACAAGCAGGCGCTGCCATTGTCGGAACAGGCCGCAGCGATTTTGCCAATCAAGTAAACAATGCTCTGGCATTCCCTGGAATCTTCCGCGGCGCTCTGGACGCACATGCGATGCGTATCACGGAATCGATGAAAATTGCCGCTGCTTATGCCCTTGCCGATGCCGTAAAAGACCCTAGCGTCGAGAAAATTCTTCCATACACCTTGGATAAGAGCGTCGTCCCTCTTATCGCTGAAGCGGTGAAACAAACCGCCTTAGCTGAAGGTGTCGGCCGCGAAGATTGATCTAGCGGTTCTTTGTAGACCGAAGCATTTGCGAAGAATCGACAGTTTCGTATACAAGAATCGTTATGGCTATGAAACTCTTTTTTGCTATCCGCACGATCTCCTTAAACCAAAGCTGGCAGATGGTTCCCTTATATCGGGAGATCGTCAGTCGAGGTCATCATGCAGACGTGTATGCCAATGTCGACTCGCTCTCGACAACGATCCCTCTTGAGCTTTCCGGGATTCCTTGGGAACCTATCGAGAGCTATAGTGACAAGTTGTATGATATCGTCATCGAAAGCACTCCCGAACTGAGCGGATACGCCCTTGCCCCTGCCGGTTTTTCTATCGGCTTTTACTGTGGCGGCTGCGGTGATTGGCTGGCCACCTGCGACAGCTTGCCTGATATTGCAATGCACACGTTGTGGGTTGGTCATAACCAGTTTGAGCTGGACAGCCGTCATAAGCAAGGGTACGAAGGAGAATTTCCTTTGATCGGAATGCCTTCTCTCAGCAACTACAAAGGTTATCTCCCTCAGCGTAAAGACACGCTGAAAGGTCTATATTTCAACGGATGTCCATTCCTTCAAGAGAATAAAGAACGCTTCAACCAGTTCATCATTACTTTTGCCCGCACTTATCCTAATATCGAAATCCATTTAAAAGATCGATTTTTCGGAAAAGATGAAGGCAGTCATTACGCTCTTACTAGACTCCAGGATAACGGCATTAGAAACATCATTATTCATGATGGCAATACCTCTTCTGTCGACCTCGTCAAAGAGGCCGACTTCATGTTTGGCCTATCGACAACAGGTTTTATCGAAACACTATTCTTGAATAAGCCGGTCTTCATCATCAAAGACTTTGACACTGAATATCACTTCGGCTATCTCGCTAGTGAAATATACAGTCACTGCACTCCCGGCTTCACCATCGTAGAAAGCGATAATTTCATCCGTAATTTCGATCAAATTTTTTCTAAAGCGAAGCGTTTAGACCTCGAACAATTCCAATCCTTGTTTCCTACGAAAGATCCATGTAAAGAGATCATTGCGATGGCCGAATCTCTCTACGCTGCTGCTGAGGAACGCAAGCTGGACAGCGTTAATATCACGTTCGATCCGCGCAATCAAAAGAAGATGCAGGCGTTTCTTAAAGACTATGACAAACATTACCGCTCTCTCGTCGAACATCGCGACGATCAGATTTTCATTCTCAAAGTCCTTAGAGAGTTTCTGTGCCGCATTAGATATATCACACCATATATGCCCTACAAGTACTACACTAAATTTATTGCATCGTTCAAAGAGCAGTACCGGCACCATAAAAACAATCCTGAATGGCAGGTAGGTCTCTTTGAGAATATGGGTATGGTCTTCTACCGTTACATGCAGGCTATTGGAGGTATTCAAAAGGAATGGCTGCCGCCCAAAAACACTCTTAACGAAAGACAAGCGGAACGCTATTTAAAAGAAGCGGAAGAGCTACACATTTTCGATTCTGTTTAGGAGGCCTTCACAAGCATCATGGAGCATATCTAGGACGAGCTCAAAATCTCCGATATCGCCATAATATGGGTCAGGTACTTCCTGTCCTTCATAGACCTTGCTAAATTCTGTCATCATGTAGATCTTGCTCTTATGATGCGGATTTTTGGCATAACGATGCAAATCATTATAGACCTCGTGATCGGCCGCCAAAATAAAATCAAATTCATCAAGATGACGTTGCGACAGTTGCTGCGCGCGCTGTCCCAAGACGATACCGCGCCTACCTGCCGCATCACGCATCCTTTGATCCGGCAGCTGTCCAACATGCCAATCCCCAATGCCACAACTTTCCACATGGATTTTATCGGCGACGCCTCGCTGTTCGGCAAGGCGTTTCAACACCCCCTCACCTGCAGGCGATCGACAGATATTGCCCAGACAAACGAAGAGAACGCGCGCCATCTTATGACACCTGTTGGACATCTGCGGCGCAACGGAAGCCGTACGTGCCGTTCACAGTACCCGGATTGTTGCGATGGCGGCGCGAACAGCGGAGGTCCTCATCCAAGCTTTTCCAGCAGCCTCCGCGCAACACACGATATACTCCCTGGATAGGGCCTTGAGGATTTTCCGGTTCCTGAATGGAAACATCGTAGTAGTTATAGCCGTACCAGTCCTGGCACCATTCGTAAACATTTCCTGCCATATCGTAAAGACCATTGACATTAGGAGCATAGCTCATCACCGGCGTGGTATCGGAACTGAAGAAGTTCGCCTGCGTTTTTTCGATTGTCTCTCCGGTGGGATAGAGGTTATGTTCGTCACCGCTATGCGCAGCAACTTCCCATTCCGCCTCTGTCGGCAGTCTTTTTCCTAGCCACTTAGCATAGGCAACAGCACCATACCAAGTGACGCCGACCACAGGGTGCTTTCCATATCCCGACTCGATACTGAATTTACCTGCGGATTTCTTAATGCGTGAATCACGTAAACGAATCACATCCTGATGGTTGCAATCTTTGATTCCTCCAAGAGCATCGAGAAACCGGACATATTGTTCATTGGTCACAGGGTGTTGATCAAGGGCAAAGCTATCGACATTAATTTCATGGCGTGGCTGTTCATCACGATTGCCATCGTTGCTGCCGCGCATAAAGCTGCCTCCCTGGATGATCACCATCTCGGTAGGGATAGGCTGAATATTTTTAAACTCTTTCTCTTCCGGTTCAAAATGCTTCACCGTCGTGTCTACTTCCAAAGCTGCCGCAGGGTCATAATCCGGTGTCGGACGTTGGAGTTCCCTAGAATGGATGACCGGCCGCAATCCGCCTCCTTCTGCGTACGCCATGACAGGTTCTTCAACTTTTGAGGTTTCGCATGAAGCCATTGCCTCCGCTGTCGGATGAGCCACAGTACCGGACACTGCAACAGTTCTTTTCCCCCTAACGATCATTTCAAGTAGTGGAGTGAGTTTTTCTGCACGATTGATGTAGTTGCTATGGAGGCATTCGCGTAGTAGAGAATCCCAATCGTATTGCAGGTCTGCATGTCTCTGCGAGGGCATCTCAAAATATCCTTCAGGAAACTCTCCCATTAACATATAATATGCCAGCACACCGAAAGCATAGACATCAGCTTGTGAACCTACAAGTTGGTTTTGGTCGAGACGTTTCTGTTCGGGTGCCATGAACACATAATTTTGGAGGAATGATGCATGCAGAGGCATTAGTTTTTGATCGTCGATAGGAGGCTTAGGATAGGTATCTGCATTAACTTTTGGAATGTTAAGGGCTTCGGCAACCATTTTATAGGTTCTTGTAAGCACGGCGCCGGCACCGATCACGCGTGACAAGCCAAAGTCGGAAATGTAGAGGTTGACCCCCTTTTCTCCTTTGCTGACCAGAATATTGTTTAATTTAATGTTGCGGTGGACAACGCCTTTTCCGTTGATGTTCAGGTTATGGGCATAATCCAAAGCATCGGCAATTTGCAGGAGCAACCGGTGCAGGGTCTGCTCGCTAAGACGTTCACCCCGCGCCATCATGTACTGGGCTAGATTAGTTGTTTCTCCTACTTCATCGACAACGCAATCATTAACAAGGAAGTAGACTCCATTGTCGTAGGAAATATTGTGAACTTTAACAATATGCGGATGGTCAAGGGCGGCAAGCTTGCGCACTTCGTCCTCAAAGCGTTGGATGAAGGTCCGATCTGTTGCCAGTTCGCTTGGCAGCACCTTGAGGACATACTGCTTTTTCATAAAACGATGTTCCGCGAGGTAGACTGTCCCAAGAACCCCTTGTCCGATCTGTTTGATCACACTGTAATCACCAAGTATGCGCGTGTCTGTCATTGCCATTATTCCCGCTCGATATAGTTTGCCGTCTCTGGGTGCAAGTTTATCCTATAGCTTCTTTTAATGAAATAGCGCACAGGAATACATTTTATTTTGATCTCGACACCGGATATTAACCAGTGCCTCATATAATGTATCCTCCCCTAAAAATAGCTGAAAAATTTCCTTCAATCAATTTTGCAAGTGGCTCTTTAATGCAAAAATGCTATGATACTTAAATTCTGTAAACTGAACCAAAAAGTTATTTTGTTATGGACAAACGCACCCTCTTTTTTGTGCTGTCGCTCAGCCTCACGCTCTTCCTTGTAAACACCTATTTCGAGAACCAACGCCAAGGCGATATGGTCGAATGGCGCAAGCAAGAAGCCGCTAAAGAGGAGAAGCGTATCGTCCAGCTGCGTGAAATGATTGCCAGCAAGAAAGTCAACGCCGAACAACTACCGGTCGTTCCATTCTATAGCGATGCTAGCAGCAGCGCACAGCTAGGCAGCGGCATTGATGTGAATGGTGCGCTTCTAGCGGCAGCTTGGACAACACCCTTGCCGCAAACAGTTTATGTTTCCGGTAAAGAGTACCGACTCACTTCTCAACCTAAAGAACAAGGCGCTGCCGCCTTGTATCTTGCACCTTCTGCCGAAAAGTTGCAGCTCGGCTATCTTCCCGATTTCGGCGCGTTTGACGTTCAGTTGATCACACCCGGAAGCGACACTTCTACACCCGGTGAATATGTCAACGGCCACTTGACGGTTCCCGCAATTGAGCTGTATCACCTCCTGAAAAAGAATGTTCAAGAAGGCGAGACTGTTCCCGAGCCCAAGATCGGAAATGCCCTTGTTCTGCTGAAGAGCGAGGGTCAGTATCTTCCGGTTGCCGTTTACCATCAGAATAGCCAGAAGCTGACACTCCTTAGGGATATGGCAGAAATCCCTACCACTGTCAGCAAACCGCAAGCTGCTACGACAGTTTCTGGTGAAGAGACTTTTTACGTACTGGAAAACGATTACATGCAGCTCGTTTTCTCTAGCAGAGGCGGCGCGTTGAGCGAAATCAATCTCCCGTTCAAGAGCAAAGCCAACGAGGAAAGCGTCGTTAAAGAGATTGATTTTGATAGGGATATGGTTGAATACCACCCTTACAACGCACGTTTTCCATCACACCCTTATACAACAGCCTCAGCGGAAGGAAAAACGACCGATCATGAGTCCGGCGCCCTTGGCGGCTACTACCCCCTGATCCGTCGCGATTTGATCCAGGTGCCGCCTCTGAAGACAACGCGCGTCCCTCCGCAGTATTACAGCATGAACATTGTTTCGGAATACCCTGAAGTAGCAGAGCTCAACTACACCGTCAAAGAGTTCACCAATCAAAAGATCGTCTTTGAGGCAAATCAAGGCCACAGAAAAATCACCAAGACCTATACCTTGGAAGAAGAAGGCGCTCCTTATATCGCCAACCTACAAATTGATATCAGCGGCGACGGCCGTGGCCTCTGGCTCACCTCCGGCATTCCCGAAATCGAGCTATTTTCCGGCAATCCTGCACCGGCGTTAAAGTACCGTATCACTCGCGGACAGAATGTTGAGGTCGACCAGATCTCCCTGCCGCAAGACGCCAGCACCGTCAGCAATATTTTCCCCGACTGGACGAGCAACTCCAACGGTTTCTTCGGGCTTATCATGGACCCCTTAACAGAGATCGGCGGCGGCTACCGTGCCCAGTATGTCGACGGCAACATCGTCCCTTCACGCCTTGTTGAAATCGACCAGGAGTATCAGCTTTACAAACCTGAAAACATGCCCGGTTACCAGATGATGATGCCGCTGAATGAAAAAGGCGGCTCCATGCAGTTCCGCATCTTCGCGGGACCGTATGCCACACCAACGCTTAAAGCTGTCGACACCTATTATAGCGATCCGATAACCGGCTACAATCCCGATTATATCGGCTGCCAGTCCTTCCATGGATGGTTCTCTTTCATCAGTGAGCCTTTTGCGAAATTTCTGATGATTCTGATGCGTTTCTTTCATTCGGTTACCGGATCATGGGGTTTCTCCATCATCTTGCTGACTGTCGCTTTAAGAATCATGCTTTACCCCTTGAACGCATGGTCGACAAAGTCGATGGTGCGCATGCAAAAAATCGCCCCTGAAGTGAATGCTATTCAGGCAAAATATAAAAAAGACCCGAAGAAAGCACAACTTGAGATCATGAGCCTCTATCGGGAGAAAGGCGTCAATCCGATGTCAGGATGCTTTCCTATCCTAATTCAGATTCCATTCCTGATTGGTATGTTCGACCTGCTAAAATCTACATTCGAGTTACGCGGAGCTTCCTTCATTCCAGGATGGATCGACAACCTTGCAGCTCCTGACGTTCTATTCAGCTGGAGCAAGCCGATCTTCTTTTTCGGTACATCCTTCCACCTGCTGCCGATCCTTCTTGGAGGCGTTATGTTCCTTCAGCAGCGCGTTATGTCTACTGCACCTAAAGATCCAAGCATGATGACCGATCAGCAGCGCCAGCAGCGTGCGATGGGTAGCGTTATGCCGTTAGTGTTTATGTTCATGTTTTATAGTTTTCCATCAGGATTGAACCTCTACTGGCTCTCTTCGACGCTACTTGGCATTGGACAACAATGGTGGACAACGAAAACGATGAAAGACAAAGACTCGACACCATCAGTTACGGTGGTAGGCAAAAAGGGAAAGCGGTAACCGACCGCTTTTACTTAAGCTCTTGGTCGATGAGGTTAATGAGGTCGTTGAAGTTTTGCTGCAACTGCTTTCCATATCGTTCTTGAAGAGTTGTATTAAACCAATTGTTCTTTTTAAGCTCTTTTAATGATTCGGACAATTTGCTAAGTTCTTTTTTGTCTAATAGCGATAGATTATCGGCAATCCCTTTAAGCGCTGTGCTGAACCCTTGGACAAACTCTTTTGACTCCTTATCTTTTTTTGATCTCTCGCGGTTATCAACAACAACTAATTTAATTCTGCCGACATTTTTTGAACTTCCATAGCTTCCTATGCGCTCTTTTTCAAAAACGAATTTTTGATTTTCACCTAAGCCTTTAACAGCGGTATTGATATCATATACACGTTGGAATATTTTTAAATCTTCGGCTGTTTTATCTTGGAATAAATCTCTGTAAGGCTTAAGAAAACTTTCCCGCATTGTGTCTAGTTTTTCTTGGATCAGTTGAAAGCGTTCTTCTTTAGGTATATCTCTTTGCATTGTATTCTTGATGTATTTGATAGTATTCGTAGCATCGAAACATTTTTGATTAATCTGCTGCAGGTCATTACGGGTGTCCATTTTCTTTCCGCCGATTTTAGCAAGAATAAAGGATTTCAAAGCTAACCCCACTTCTTTTGCAGAATCATAAAGCTGCATTCCAGCACTAAGTTTATCCTGCAAAGATTCATTATCAGGAAACAAGTATCCAGAAACCTCTTCCATCTGATCGTCTAGCTCTTCTTCACTTTGATGGAGATAAGGATTCAGCTGAAGCAGTTTCTCTTGTATTACCGGCATCTGTGGTCGATCATTCACTACTGGGTCTAATGCTTCCCAGATAATGTGTTCTAGCGAGTTTTTATCTGCCGGCTCTTCGGAACGCTCATAATTTCCTGATCTATCCGGAGCTTCAGGAGGAAACTCATCCTTGCCATGTATCATCTGATGCATTGTCACGCCCCAGGCAAAGACATCGTGTCCTTGAAAAAACCTTCTCGGGTTCTCTGTAAGAAGCTGATTATCATGAGTGTTCGATTTTTTATCTAAATATCTGTTTATTTCGGGAGAGAAGTATCGATATTTACCTTTAATATCTTTGTCATCCATTTCATGTACGTTTTCACGCACTGTTCCGAAATCAGAAAGAACAAGACGACCATCTTCTATGAAGAAATTATCGGGAGAAACATCATGAAAGGTGAAACCTTTTTCATGACCAAAAGCCAGCGCGGAAGCTGCCTGGTATGCATAAGACACTTGCTGATCTTTATCAGCAATTTTTCCGGCTTTTCCCTCTAAGTCCCCTCCGGGATAGAGTTTCATCAGATGTCCTAAGCGGAACTCTTCCTTTTGCAAATCTTTGTTATAACCTTTCTCCACGACACCTATTTTATGATACTGCGCAAATCCCTCATGACCATCAATCACTTCTAATAAATGCTGCTGCGCTTCCGTATATCTTTTGATTTCTGACTCTTCTTCACCTGCACCGGCAGACTTTTTGTTTTTTGTAATTCCCATCGCAGCAAGCTCTGCCTCGCTTCCTATCTTCACTGCAAGAAATACATCATTAACACCACCTGCGCCGAGTTTCTCTCCTAGATTAATAAAGATGTCGCCGTCTTCCGTTACAGCAATGCCGCCAAGCTTTCCCTCACCGAACTCATCACTGATATTTTTAAAATAATGATCATCAAACGATTTTGGCTCGATATAGAGGATACCTCCCCTATCTTTAGCTCTGTTAGTTAACCAGCCTGCATGTGTATTCCAAACGTTCGATACTGTTTCGCTTATATTCCTTACATTGTCGATTTTTCTTTGTCCCTCTTCACTTACCCCTGTTTTCAAATTTACTAACTTCGAGCTGACATTTTCACTTGAAAGTTTGATACGTTCTTTTGCCAAAGGTTTAGGCTCTGTTTTGATCGCTTCTTGTTCTTTGATAGAGCCACGTGCCACATCGGAAACCTTCGATTCCTTTGCAGAGACTTTTGCTTTCTTTTCCCCAAAAAACTGCACGTTTTGAAATCTTGCGATTGCGTTTCTAATTCCCTCTAACATAAAAACCGCCATTTTTTATTTTAATTATATCACAAACAGGTAATGGTTATTAACTATATTGAAATCTTTAAAATAAATTAACAAAACCTTTAAATTAACTTTGTTATTATTCAATTTGAGACGGTAGAACGTTTTTCTCTTTCCACATAAACCCTTGATCGTTTAGTCTTAGCGCTTAGTGAACAGCGCCAATGGAAACGACTAAGTATGAAGGCGTGGGATAACTTTATCACCCTGCAAGAGATCGAATTAGGCAAGGAGACCGTTGATAAATGGCTGCGCACCCTCAAGGTGATTCGCTTCGACGCTTGCAATCTCTATTTAGAGGCGAAAGACTCATTTCAAGCGCTTTGGTTCGAAGAGCATGTCCGTCAGAAAGTGACGACAAGACTCTTCAATAACAATAACAAGAAAATCAAAGTTCATCTCGCAGTAGCGAACGCTGCCCCCCTACCCAAGAAAAGCAAAAAAACCTCTGAAAAAGAACAACCTCAGGCTTTTTCCTTATCTTTTGACGATGTTGATCCCCATTGCAGCTTCAAGACATTACATGTCGATGAGAATAACCTGCTCGCTTACAAATTGCTGACTGCGATTTGCGCCATAGCAGATGATAACGCTCCCGCAGCGGAGCTTGGCACCTTCAATCCAATTTACATCCATGGAACCCCGGGCACAGGAAAAACTCATCTGTTAATGGCAACCACGCAAGCTCTTAGGGCTAATGGATACAAAGTGTTATTTGCTAGGGCTGAGACCTTTACCGAACACGTTGTTGGCGCTATCCGTGCCGGAGAGATGAGCAAATTCCGCGAAGCTTACCGCAATATAGATGTTTTGATTCTTGATGATGTTCATATTTTTTCTCGTAAGGGCGCAACGCAGGAAGAGTTATTTCATACTTTCAATACCTTGCACCTTAGCGGAAGGCAGATCATTCTGTCAGCAAACTGCAGCCCAGCCGAGCTTCAGCATGTTGAGCCACGTCTCGTGAGCAGGTTTGAATGGGGCATCACTCTCGAGTTAAAAACACCTACTAAAATCGAACTGCGCAGCATTCTCAATGCTAAGGCGTCAGCCTTAAAGTATAAATTGCAGCCGCGCATCGCTACTTTTCTTGAAGAAACTTTTACAAGCAGTCCTAAAGCGCTTATCCGCTCACTGGAAGCGCTGATACTGCGCACGCACCTAAGCGGCAGCGCAACAACACATGTAACCCAGGCGCATCAGCAGCTGGAGGATTTGATCCGCGAGGAAGAGAGTCTCGCCATCACGCCGGAAAAAATCATCCAGACTGTCGCCAACAACTTCGGCATCAAGCCTGAGGACATTTTAGGAAAAGCACAAAGCCGCGACTGCGTCCTTCCAAGGCAGATCGCCATGTATCTTATCCGTGAAAAACTCAAACTCCCCTACATGAAGATTGGAGACCTCTTCAGCCGTGATCACTCCACGGTGATGTCAAGCGTGCGGCTTATCAATAAAGGGATCGAGGAAAAAAGCAATGAGATATCCTCAGGGGTAGAAACAATTCGCAAAAAACTGCGATGACTTTTTTTAGGGATCTGTTGCCGAATCCTACTTGTGCGTAAGCAAATATGCACGTTCCTCGTTCATACCCATCCATCCCTGGTAGTGTTTTGTTACTTGAAGTTGATTCGCTATCCGACTATGTTTATCAAAAAAGAACTTGTAAAGGAGATGTAATGGTGACTAGCACGCGCAACTACCGTATTGTCGGTGATATTGATGTTAACTCCTCGGAAGGACAGAAACTTGTCGATTGGGGCCGACAAGAGATAGAAATGGCAGAAAAAGAAATGCCGGGGCTGATGGCTCTTCGGGAGGAGTTTGGCACAAGCAAACCGTTGACAGGAGCGCGCATTGCAGGATGCCTGCATATGACAGTGCAAACGGCAGTCCTTATCGAGACGTTAATCCATCTTGGCGCCGAAGTACGTTGGTCGTCATGCAACATCTTTTCAACACAAGATCATGCTGCTGCAGCGATCGCTGCGGCCGGCATTCCGGTATTCGCATGGAAAGGGATGACTGAAAAAGAGTACAATTGGTGTATTGAACAAACGGTGATGTTCGGTGACATCCCCTTAAACATGGCCTTAGACGATGGCGGCGACTTAACCAATTACATCCATGACGAACGCCCTGAACTATTAAAAAATCTTCATGGCATCTCGGAAGAAACGACAACAGGCATCAAAGAGCTGGAAAAACGATTCCGCCAAGGAACGTTAGGCGCCCCTGTCATCAATGTCAATGACTCGGTTACCAAATCGAAGTTCGACAACAAATATGGCTGCCACGAATCACTGGTTGATGGAATCAAACGTGCAACTGACGTGATGATCGCCGGAAAAATTGTCGCCGTTTGCGGCTATGGCGATGTAGGGAAGGGATGTGCCGAGTCGCTGCGCAACTTCGGCGCTCGCGTGCTGATTACCGAAATCGATCCGATCTGCGCCTATCAGGCGGTGATGCATGGTTTCGATGTAGTCACCATGGAGCATGCCGCGCCTGTTGCAGATATCTTTGTGACAGCGACTGGCTGTAAAGGGGTGATCCGCAGCGAACATATGGAGAAAATGAAAGATCAGGCGATTGTTTGCAATATTGGCCACTTCGATCATGAGATCGACGTTGCCTGGTTGGAAAATAACAGCAACATCTACGAACGCAATGTCAAGCCGCAGGTCGACCGTTTTTTCTGGAAAGACAGTGGGAAAAGCCTGATTCTTCTTGCTCGTGGACGCTTGGTGAATCTCGGATGCGGCACGGGTCATCCTTCGTTCGTCATGTCAAATTCTTTTTCCAATCAAGTGCTGGCACAAATCGAACTATGGACTAAAGAGTATCCATTAGGAATCCATCATCTGGCGCGAATATTGGATGAAAAAGTTGCGCGTCTGCACCTGGGCAAACTTGGTGTCAAGCTGACGCAACTGACTCCTGAGCAGGCCGATTATCTAGGAATCAAGGTTGAGGGTCCCTACAAAAGTGATTATTACCGCTATTAAGGAATTGCGCTATTGTCGAAAAAAAAGCAATTTGCTATAGTCTCCACTGTTTTCAGAATCGGAGTATAGCGCAGTTTGGTTAGCGCGGCTGCTTTGGGAGCAGTAGGTCGGGGGTTCGAATCCCTCTACTCCGATCTTTTTTTTTAGGCGCACCATGATAGCTTGGCTTTACTGGAACCCACAGCGCGAAGCATTCACCATTCCCATTATCGACTGGCCTGTTGTTTGGTATGGTGTCTTATTTGTTCTCGGCTTACTTATCGGCTATTTCATTGTTGTCCGCATGTTTATCCGTATTCTTGGTTGGAATACCACCATCCGTGAAAGGGATATCGCTAGCTGGGATTCATTAACACAAGAGCTGCAAAACAACACGCCGCTTGCAAGAGCGATATTCGATCATTATAACGGCACTCTTCCTTCCGATAATCACATAGAAATACTTGCTGCAATCAATGCTGTCTCCGTATCGCGAAAAGAACTTGAAGAAACATTCCCTAAAGGCATCAGAACAATCCCCTCTATCGCTGTCTCGCTATCTGACAGGCTGACTTGGTTTGTCGTGATTGCGACCATCGTCGGCGCCCGTCTTGGTCATGTATTTTTTTATCAGTGGGACTATTTCAGCCGTCATCCCATCGAGATTTTTATGACATGGAAAGGCGGTCTGGCAAGCCATGGAGGCGCCATCGGCATCATCATCGCTCTAGCGATATATGCCTGGGTTATTCGCAATAAATTTCCCGAAATCACTTTTTTGCGCATCCTAGATATTGTCGTCGTTCCTGCCGCATTAGTCGGTACTTTTATTCGTGTAGGGAACTTCATCAACCAAGAAATTGTAGGTACACCGAGCCAATTACCTTGGGCTGTGATCTTCGCTGACCCCGCAGAAGGCGTAGCAGCAATCCCACGGCATCCGGTGCAGCTATATGAAGGCGCTGTCTACCTAGCTGCATTTGCTTTGCTGATGTGGTTATGGAACAAAAAAGCAGAGACATTAAAGCCAGGGACTATTACAGGTATTTTCTTCATCCTTATTTTTGCATCAAGATTTTTCCTGGAATTTTTCAAGGTGAGCCAGGGAGGTCTCGCTAACGGCTGGTCTATTCAGACCGGACAATTATTGAGCATTCCTTTTGTCATTCTTGGCATCATTCTACTAATGATCACCGTCAGACCACGCTCGCCACACTAGACTGTTAAAAAATATATTTACACGCTTTTCTTTCATTGAAATTTTCTTCAATTTCCTTCATAATTTAACATTATTAGTAAAAAAGGATGCACTTCTATGGCAAAATTAATTTTTGATCACAATGGCGAGGAAGTCGACCTGGAAGATGGTGAAAAAATCGCCGAAGTCTGTGAGGACGAGGGTGTTCCCTTTGCTTGTACCGAAGGCGTGTGCGGCACCTGCGTAATCGAGGTAACAGAAGGTGAGGAAAACTTATCGGAACCAACGCAAGAGGAAGAGGACTTCCTGGGCCCGGGGAACACAAAAGAGCGCCTGGCTTGCCAATGCAAAATCAAGTGTGGTAAAGTTCGTATTTCATTTTAAAGGAGATAATGATGACATCAACAGAATCAGACAAGGTGATTAAGCCGCAGCCGATTCATCGCGAGATGACGATTGAGGAGATTCTTTCGTCACACCCGCATCGTGCGCAGCGTCTTGCTCAGGTGCTGACCAATGCCGGTCTTCACTGCGTCGGTTGCCAAGCTGCGACTTGGGAAACTCTTGAGGCAGGTGCTAAGGGGCACGGTCTCACTGACGAGCATGTCGATGCTCTGGTTAACATGCTGAATGCGATCCTTGAAGAAGAGGTCGACATGACAACAATCAGCATGACGAAGCGTGCAGCACAGAAACTGATAGAGATTCTGGAAGAGGAAGGTAAACAAGGTTGGGCTTTGCGTTTTGGCGACAAGATGGCTGGTTGCAGCGGATTTGAGTATTTACTGGACTTTTCCGAAAAAGCGCAAGAAGATGACGAAGTCTTTGTCTCGCACGGTATTGAAATCCATGTGAAAAAGGCATCTGTCGAACGATTGCTCGGCAGTGAAATTGACTATGTTGAAGGCCTGCAAAGTACCGGGTTTAAGATTTCCAATCCGAATGCCCGTTCTTCATGCGGATGCGGAAGCTCACACGGCTACTAACCGTGAATCGGACGTTTTAGAGCGGCGAAAGCCGCATCTTTAATCGCTTCGGATAATGTTGGGTGGGCGTGCGAAGCGTACGCCAACTCTTCTATAGTCATACGTTTTTCTAGAGCTATTACCCCTTCGCCGATCATTTCCGAAGCATGGGGACCTACAATATGCATTCCGAGGAGCGCTCCACTTTTCTCATCGCCAACAAGTTTTACAAGGCCATCAGTATCGTGGCTGCAACGCGCACGCGGATTCCCTTTGAAAAATGCTGTTCCGGTGAAGACTGACAGCCCTTCACCTGTTGCTTCCTCTTCAGTCAGTCCTACGCAAGCTACCTCCGGATGTGTGTAGACAACGTTAGGAATAGCGATATAGTTGATATGGGGAGTTTCGCCGGCGATCACTTCAACGGCTGCCATACCTTCTTCTGATGCTTTATGCGCAAGCATCGGTCCATCGACAATATCACCAACAGCGTAGATATGTTCGCGTGATGTGCGGAACATACCATCAATAATGATCTGACCATGCCTATTTGTAGCGATATCGATCTCATCGAGATTAAGTCCTTTGCTGTAAGGTCTCCTTCCTACCGCAACAAGCACGACATCGGCAGAGAAGTCTTGTTCTCCTTCAGGAAGCTGTACTTGCAAGGTCACACCGTTTTCGTCTTTTGATCCTGACAGCACTTTTGCTCCAAGATGAAACGTCAGTCCCTGTTTTTTTAGAATCTGAAGGAAAGTCTTACAGATGGTACGGTCCATCGTCGGAGTTATCCTGTCGAGCATTTCAATGAATGTCACTTCGCAGCCTAACCTTCTATAGACAGATCCCAACTCAACGCCGATTACTCCAGCGCCGATAACAATCATTTTTTCGGGTACTTCCTTCAGGCTGAGAGCGCCTGTTGATGAGACTATCCGTTCATCGTCAAAAGGAAGAAATGGCAATTCTACAGGTTCTGACCCAGTAGCAATCAGAATAAAATCCCCGGCAATCTCTTGTTCGCCAACTTTTAATGTATGTGCATCGACGAAGGACGCTTCGCCATGGATCCATTCGACCTTATTTTTTTTAAAGAGAGAGGCAATGCCGTCGGTCAAACTCTCAACCACTTCCTCTTTACGCTGCATCATTTGTAAAAAGTTGTAAGAGGCGTTATCGAAATCGATTCCATGAATCCGGCCGTCTCTTCGTATGAGATCGAAATATTCCGTTGACTGCAGCAGTGCTTTTGATGGAATGCATCCCACATTCAGACATGTCCCGCCCAGGGTTTGCGACTTTTCGATACACACGACCCGCATCCCAAGCTGCGCGGCGCGTATTGCCGCGACATAGCCTGCCGGGCCAGCACCGATGATGACAAGATCATAACGTTCGGCCATTTTTTATACCTCCAGAAGCTGGCGCGCCGGGTCTTCGAGCAGATTCTTGATATGGACAAGGAAAGAGACCGCTTCCTTGCCGTCAACGATGCGGTGATCATAGCTGAGCGCAAGATACATCATCGGACGGATCGTAATCTGATCGTCGACAACAACTGGTCTTTTTTGAATCGTATGCATACCAAGGATTGCGCTTTGTGGTGGATTAAGGATTGGGGTGGAAAGCAGAGAACCATAGATACCTCCGTTTGTGATGGTGAACCCACCTCCTTGCAAGTCGTCGACGGTGATGGCGCCATCGCGTGCTTTTACTGCCATATCAGCAATATGCTTTTCAATCTCGCCGTAGCTCAAACTATCGCAACCACGGACAACAGGCACGACTAGCCCTCGTTCAGTACCTACTGCAATACCGATATCATAGTATTCGCGATAGACGATCTCATTGCCGTCAACATAAGCATTAATTTCCGGGAACGCTTGTAATGCCGACACTGCTGCTTTGACGAAGAAAGACATGAATCCCAGTTTAACACCATATTTCTTCTGAAATTGCTCTTGATAGCTTTTACGCAACGCCATGACTTGGGATAGGTCAACTTCGTTAAAGGTAGTGAGCATTGCTGTCTGTTGCTGTACGTCGACAAGGCGTTGAGCGATTACCTGTCGGATTTTGCTCATTCTCTTGCGGTGTTCCGGACGTGTTTCAGTTTTCGCAGGTTCTGGCTTCGAAGAAACTTGAGGCTCCTCTCTTTGTTGCGATTGTGGAACGGACTTAGGCTCTTCTTTTCGTTCCGGCTGTTCTATTTTAGCTTCAGACTTAGGCTCTTCTTTGCGTTCCGGCTGTTCTATTTTAGCTTCAGACTTAGGCTCTTCTTTGCGTTCCGGCTGTTCTATTTTAGCTTCAGGCCTAGGCTCTTCTTTTCGTACCGGTTGTTCTATTTTAGCTTCAGACTTAGACTCTTCTATAGAAAATGATGACGATGGTGTTTTGGATTCCTGTAAGGGTGTATTAGCTATGGTTTCCACAAAGGCATGCTTCGTAATCCTTGCATTCTGTTCCGGTCTAGCAACTTCCGTCTTTTGTTGCGGAGAGTTTTTTTGTTTTTCTAATGAGGATTGTGGTGCTAACTCTTCTTCATTTTCTTCTATAAAAGGAGATGTTGGCTTTTCTTCTATAGGCTGCAGCGTTGTTTGTTCTTGTGTTTTTTCTGGTACAGAAGCTTCTTTTTTAGGTTCGGGTGATGATATCTCATTGGATTCCGACGCAGAAGCGGCGGCAGCATCAATGTAGCCGATCACCTGACCGATCGTTACCACATCATCTGTACTGACATTGTACTGCACAACTCCATCAACAGATGCATAGATGACCTGATTGACCTTGTCCGTCTCCAATTCAAGCAGTTCATCATCAACACGTACTTGGGAACCTGAAGCTTTGATGATCTCTCCGACTGTCGCCTCAGTGATCGATTCGCCCATGGCGGGCACTTTTATTTCTGATTTCATTTCTACCTCTATTAACTCTGTCTGCTCGCCACTTCAAAAATCGACGGCTTTCCCTCACTGAAAAGCTTATCCATGAATGCTTGGTACTGCTGTTTGTGCATAGCTACCGATCCGGTTGCCGTCGCTGCGGTACGCTCACGGCCTGCATAATGTAATGACTGTCCTTCGGGAAGCTGCTGCTGTAAAAGTGGTTGGATAAAGGTCCATGCACCCATATTGCTTGGTTCTTCCTGCACCCACCAGTACTCCTCAACATTGATATAACTATTGATCGCATCCTTGATAGCGCTCTGGTTTAGCGGATAGAGCTGTTCAATGCGGACAATACCAAGATCTGTTGCGTGGTGTTTTTCTCGTTCTTGAAGCAGATCATAGTACACTTTTCCAGAGCAAAACACAAGACGACGAATGTCGTGATTACTTATTGGATTATCAATAATCTCTCTGAAGCATCCTGCTGTAAGATCTTTTACAGTGCTAACGCATTGAGGATTGCGTAGCAAGCTTTTCGGAGTGAAAATAATTAGCGGCTTTCGTAGCGTCTGCTTAACTTGCCTCCTCAGCAAATGAAACATTTGTGCCGGCGTTGTTGGCACGCAGATCTGCATATTCTCATCGCCGGCACCGGTCAGAAACCGCTCAATCCGCCCTGATGAATGTTCAGGCCCTTGCCCTTCGTAACCATGAGGAAGGAAGAGCGTTATACTGTTTGGCTGTCCCCATTTCTGTTCTGATGTAGAGATAAATTGGTCAATAACAACTTGCGCGCCATTGGCAAAATCACCGAATTGCGCTTCCCAAATGACAAGAGCATCAGGACGGATAATGCTATAGCCATATTCAAAACCTAGGACAGCATATTCTGAAAGCAGAGAGTTATAGATATCAAACCGCCCCTGTCCCTTTTTCAAATGCTGCAAAGGACAGTAGCTTTTGCCGCTTTCCTGATCCATCCAGACTGCATGGCGGTGACTGAAGGTGCCACGGCCGCAGTCCTGTCCTGATAGGCGTACATGGGTACCCTCCCATAGAAGTGTGGCATAAGCGAGCAGTTCGCCCATGCCCCAATCAATGGGCTTATGTTTTCCTTCTTCGTTAGTCATTGCCAATCGATCATCTGCAAGCTGGCGTATTTTTTTATGGATCTCAAATCCTTCCGGAACACTGTTTAATCTTTCAGCAACAGTTCTGATCACCTCTTCGCTAACGGCTGTATTGACAGGCTTAAGCAACTGCCTTTCTTCACTTTCAAGATCTCTCGGCTTGACTAGCGGCCCCTTTCCCGGAAACAGCTCCTTACTCCCCTGAAGGGCCTCTTGGAGGGCCGCCTTAAATTCTTCTTCCAGAGACTCCGCCATGTGCCGCTCCAGAACACCTTGATGAATCAAGTCATCACGGTAGATCTCTCTGATCGCTTTCTTTTGACGAATCTGCCGATACTCCAATGGCTGGGTAAATGCAGGCTCGTCCATCTCATTATGTCCATACTTCCGATAACAATAAAGGTCGATGAACACATCACAATGAAACTTTTGCCTGATCTCTACAGCAAGGTATGTGGCAAAGATGCATGCTTCTGGGTCTTCGGCATTGACATGGAAGACAGGTGCATTGAATGCTCGTGCAATGTCTGTGCAGTAGTACGTTGAACGTCCATCTCGAGGTACTGTCGTGAAGCCTATCTGGTTGTTAATGACAAGGTGGATCGTCCCTCCTGTGGAATATCCTTCCAGATCATACATTTGCAACGTTTCGTAAATAATTCCTTGCCCTGCGATGGCAGCATCGCCGTGGACGAGTATTGGCACTACGCGGTCTTTCATCTCACTATTGCCAAGTTCTACCTGGCGGGCTCGTACCTGCCCCTCAACGACAGGATCAACCGCCTCAAGGTGGCTTGGGTTGGGCGCCAAGGAGATGCGTACGCGGTTTCCATCGATAGTATCAACGGTTGATGAAAATCCTTTATGATATTTGACATCTCCGCTCCCCTCGAAAGAAGCGGGAATGTAGCGTTCTTCAAACTCGGAAAAGATCTCGCTGTAGGACTTATCAAGAATATTGCATAGTACGTTAAGGCGCCCTCGATGAGCCATGCCGACATAGAAATCGGTAAGTCCTAGCCCTGCGCCTTTTTCCATGACTGCCGCAAGCATGGGAATCAACGTCTCCCCTCCTTCCAAAGAGAAACGTTTCTGTCCAGTGTACTTGGTATGGAGGAAGCTTTCGAACAGCTCGGACTTGTTGAGGTGCTGTAAAATCATCTTTTTCTGTTCGATGCTTAGCCTAACTTTAAAACGATTAGGCTCAATCTGTTCTTGAAGCCATCGCTGAAGCTGTGGGTTTTGAACGCCCATATATTCAACACCGATCTCCCGACAATAGATCGACTCAAGGGTATCGATTAACTCCTTAAGTGTTGCTTGCGGCTTATTCAGAAGGCCGAAGGTAGAAATCATCTTGTCCAGATCTGAAGGCAAAAACCCTAAAGTCTTGATGTTCAACTGCCAAGGCTCCTCCGGCTCGCGACCTGCAATGGGATTGATTCTTGCTTTCAGATGTCCATAAGTACGGTATGCCTCAATAAGATCGAATACTTTTTGTTCAGAAGATTCCTGTGCGGCAACCTTTGGATGCGGCACAGGAGCACCGTTATCAAAAGCGCGGAATACCTGCTGCCACGAACTGTCTATACTATTCGGATCTTCTTGATACCGAGAATATAAGGCATCGACGAAATCAATATTTACTGAGCCGGAAGCGATAAAAGAGTCAAGATCCATAGGAGCCTGCAACATTAGATATATAGCCTGTGCGCACAGACCTCATTTTACTTGCCGGAACATTAAAATAAAGATCTAAAAATCGTGATTGCAAAATGAGGATGATTTTCGGAAACCTCAAAGATCTTCATTTTGCAAGTGCCTCTAAAACCATGGCACGTTATCATCGACAAAAAAGTTTAATGAACATGAAACGATTGCTTCTTATCACGCTTCTACTTTTTACCGGCTGCGCTTCTTCTACCCCGGAGAAAAGCAAATCCCAGCTACATGAAATTCCTGGACGTCTGTCTGAAGGACGCAGCATATACCGTGTCTATGCACCGATTGAATGGATCCGCATCGACACGCCATTTGAGCATTTAGAAGATACGATGGAGCCTCTTTGCCGATTCTCTATTGAGAGAGGTAAGGCGATTGTCTATATACATAATTTTCCACAATCGGAAATCCGTAACAGAATCTCTCCTGAATCGCAGGTAACGCGATGGCAGAAGCAATTTGACTTCGTTGAGGACCTCACAATAATACCGCAGGCGTTTGCCGGCTTTTCAGGATTGCGGATGGACGGCAGTGGAGAGGTCAACAGTGAACCAAAAAGCATGATTGCTTGGGCGATGCAACTTAACTCCGACTATTTCTACCGCTTGCGCAGTGCAGATCAGCGCGGAGACTATACGATCAAAGCCGTGGGAGAGCCTGCCTTTGTAGAAAGCCGCAAAGACGAGATTGCCGCGTTTGCGAGGACGTTTGAATTGATCGACGAGATACCCGAAATACAATGAAACTGTTGAAACGAACTTATCATTTTCTTGGCGGGATTACTTTTGCGATAATCTTAATCGCCACTGCAGCGATTACAGTGATCATTGGTACCTTTCTGGAATCATGGACAGGATCACATCGCTATGCTGCTCTCCTTACCTATCATCACCCATTTTTCATCCTACTGTTATGGGGCTTTTTCATTAATATTCTGATCTCTGCTCTACGCCGCTGGCCCTTTAAAAGAAAGCATATCCCCTTTTTAATAACCCATTTTGGGCTTCTGATGATTCTTTCCGGCACGTTGGCAAAATCATACTTCGGTGTTCAGGGAAACATGCTTGTCGTTGAAGGCAGCGGCAGCGAAACGGTGTGGCTGCCGGAAACGTACGTCGTACGCATTGATAACAGAAAAGGGGAAACCTTTTTCTTTCCTGTAAAGCAAGGTGAAATTCATATAAATAATGCAGCTATCACCGTTGTCGAATATTATCCCCACTCGAAAGAAGTCCTGCAAAGCTGGATAAAGGGCAACGGCGGTCAAATCATAGGCTTAAATATTTTCCCTACACAGAGCAATAAAGACTCTCTTACTGTATCAGCGAAGGCTCGATTTTCCGATGACGACGAGCCCTGGAATATCTACGCTTTACAAGACAGAGACCCGGATACAGTCGCCTTACCCGAAGACTCCCCTTCGCTTGCTTTTGTCGAAGATGCTGATTTTAGTATGCATATCCTCTATCGACCACGGGGTGGGACCCTCCAGCGCATTGACTTTCCGGCATCGTCTCCACTGCCCTTGTTTATCTACGATGAGGGTTTTGGCGGCTACGCAACACAGTTAGAGCTCCCCGCAGCAGATTCTTACAGGACAAGGAAACAGATTCTGATAGACACTCTTGACAGCGCTGCAAATGAGGCCATTCCGCTGTCGCCGCCGCTGCAGCTGCTAGCAGATAGCTGCCAACACTTGAGCAAGGACTTTGGACCAACAGCAGTCGCCTTCCTAGGAGATTGGGAATTGCAAAACAGGTGGGTCTACGACCCTAATAAAATTTCAGACGATGCTGTCGAGCGCATCGATTGGAGCAACGTTCCCGACCCAACATTGAATGCGATACGCTGGACTGCGCTGCTTCTCAACGAAGTGGAAAATGAGCGTATTGACGGCGCTACAGTGATTGAAATCCTGCAGAGCAAGCATTGGCCCTACAGCGATGAGCTTGATGAATCAACGGCGTTGGAAACGATTACCAAGCGCTTGATGATGACAGAAGAGCATCTACCTCCTTTCTATGCTGTACCCCCGAAGACCTGGAATGCGACGCTTTTATCAGCCTGGATGCGCGCACATGGGATCACACTCTCTGCCATTTTGCCTCCTTTCAGTGAGGAACCAAAAACGACAATTGAAACAACAGTAACAACAAGGCAATATCCTCTAGCGCCATTGAAAAAGCTGGAAGAAAACCGTCCTCTGGTGATTCTTGAAGTGAACGAAGAAGGAAGAAAGCAGCAGTTGGGGCTGAGTTACAATCCGCAAGGCAGTGGGCTATTTTGGCCTTTTCTCAATGGCCGATACCGTGCCCGTTTTGAGCCAGAGAGGAAGAAACTCCCCTACCATGTGCGGCTTCGCGATGCTCGGCAGATCAACTACAGCGGAACATCGCAGCCATTCAGCTATGAAGCGGATATTTACGTGACTGATAATCGGACGAGTGAAGAAAAGAGGGTTACCTTGAGTATGAACCACGTGCATGAGACTTGGGACGGTTATCGGTTCTATTTGGCAAACATCACTCCTGGCGATGAAACTTCTGTTGGCAAGGTTCATATTGTAGTCAACCACGACCCTGCCAAATATCTGCTGACCTATCCCGGAGGGGTGATTTTAGCGATAGGAATTTGCTTGCTATTCTTTAGTCGCTCCAGTAGCCGTCGTCATCGACAGAATCGATAAGCCCTGCTCGACGCTTCATAACAGCTTCAGCTAAAAATGCGCCTTCATTAGGATCAATCACCGGTGTAAACGAACGCTTTTCTAAAGGCCTCTGATCCGTAGCTTTTTCAGAAACTGGAACGGTATTTTCTCGATCGGAAGTCTCGGTGAATGAAACGTTTTCATCATCCTCCCATTCATCATCCGAAATTTCGTCATTGCTGTTTTTCCAATCGTTCGCATGCGGAGCTCGGTCAAGTAATTTAGTGTTGAAAGCAAGAAACTCTGTTGTCGGCGCTTGTTGCTCCTGTACCTGTTGTTGTTCCTGCACATCAACATGCCTTAACTGCCTACCTTGACGGATCTGCTCCAAAAGCGAAGGAACACTAACTTTCTTGACGCCATCCGATTCCGAAATATTCTCTGTTTCCACAGGTTCGATGATGCTGTTTTTTCTATCGTCCGTTTGCGAAGATCGGTTAGGAGAGTTCGTATCAAAAGAGGGTAGACTTTCTTGCGGTTCTTGTTGTTCCTGTACATCAACATGCTTCAACTGCATACCTTGACGGATCTGCTCCAAAAGCGAAGGACCGGTAACGTCCTTAACTTCCGCCAACTCCACGATATACTCAGAATCTTCCGGTTCGATGACCCGCACATCACGTTCTTGCAAAGGCGAAGGTTGATCGTCGACAAATACCACTGGGTTTTCATGAACGATGACCAGGCGTTGCAAATCAGCAGGGGTGTATTTCGCCATCGTGAAGAGATAATGCTGGACGCGTCCCTTAAAATCACGCGCATCATCCTTGATAATGCTCCGCAGCCACTGTCCATCGACAGGAAACTCTTTGAGAACTTGCTCATCAGAAACAAAAAGTCGCTTCTCTTCTCCGTTCTTTACAATAATCAATTGCGCATAGTTCTCTAGGTCTTCGGGTTCCTGTAACTGGTAAGCAAATACTAGGCACCACCCAGAACTTGAGGTAAGAACAAATTGACTTTTCCTTGTATAGAGGTCTCCAAACACCTTATTATTTTTGTTGGCCTCTATTTCTTCTGCAGTAGGCTCTCGAAAAGGGTACCTTGGACGAAGAGTCATCTTCGGAGGAGGCCTCATAGAAGATACTTCTTCTATTTGTACTTTTTCCTGGATTCTCAGTAGACGGCAGAAAAATTCAGCTATAATTTTAAATATATTTTTTGACTTTTCCGAGGTTTTTACTTCTGTGCTGACGATATTTTCGCTTTCTACAGGGAAAATCTGAAAATGCTGTTCTGAAGCCCTGATTGGATTAACACTCATCGTTAATATCCCTTTTTTATTAAAGGATATTGTAACAAGCTTAATTAAAGACGTTATAAACGTTTTATAAAGATAGAATTAAACAAGGGATTGACAGGCTATTCTTCATCGTTTCCACTGATGGAATTCCTGCGAACCTTCAACTCCGCAGCAGCCAAGGCTAGCAACGCCTTACGTTGTTCCTGCCCGTAAAGCTCTGACCGAGCACGTTGAAGGCATGCTCTTTTTCCTTGCTCATTGCTTGTTGATTGCTGACTATCCATCCAATAGCGGCTATGTTCATGCGTAATCGTCATCGATCGTGATGCAAGCATCGGAGTAGGCTCCTGTTCCCATTCATCCTCGTCCACACCCTCGATATCTTTGCTTTTCTTCGATGCCAACTGCTTCTTCGTCACTTTAAACAAAGAGTGGTTGAACCACTTATTCAAATGATATTTTTTAGTAGTTCGCTTATGATCTTCTATTTGTTTCTCAAGATTGTTTATTTTAGATTTTTGTTTTTTCAGACTTTGCAGCCTCAATTTCAATTCTGTCTCGAAAGGCACTTCCTTACATTTTGGAGGGGGAAAGTGATAGGTAAGCGAACTGAAGTACTTTATAAGTAATTCAAGTTCCTTTGCAATTTTTTCGTTTCGATTCCGATATGTGCTGACGAGCGCCGGAAGTCCTTTATTGAAGACACCATCTGCCAAGCGCGATATTTTCTGGGACGCTTCGAGATACTCGCTGATATTCTTTTTCTTGATGTTGTTGTGATTGTTTCCAATTTCGCAAATGATGTGCGCGCAGTCGCAATACAGCCAAATCCGTTTCACTTGAAAAGCCTGTTCCCACCATCTTGTCAACGATTCATGCAGATCAAAAAATTTATAAAAATGACGCTCTTCGCATCTTATCGGATCTAGATCTTTTTCGGAATATTCATCATTTGTACAAAGTCGTTCTTCAGGAATTAATTCGGAGAGAAGCTTCCACGATTCTACAACATGTTCAATCTTCAGAGGTAAATGAGGAATCGATTTTCCCGACCAAGACTTGATAAAAAGTTGTCTGAAGCGTTTATAAGAATCGAAATCTTCTTGTTGTAAACATGCAAAACGGATGTGTGTTAAAGCGGTCACGGTCTCTTCAATCCGATTGTTTTTCTTTTTGGACAATGCATCAGAAAACTTCTGTTCAAACATCTGCATCGTAGCTTCGTCAACTGGCCCACCATCTTTTTTCCTCAGATGGCCGTTAGCGACTTCAGGAATTTCACCATTTTGAAATTCTTTTAATTCTGTACGAAATTGTGTCCAGTTTACCATGTCAACCTCACTTAACAGCTTTCATTATTTGTTCTAACACATTGAAAAAAAAGGGTTAAGAATAAAAAAATAAATGACAGCCCCACTATATCTAACACCATAAGAATGAAGGGAGATTTTTTTTCTATGCACATAACAGCATCCACGTTATTTTTTCTGAAAAAAGATGATGATTATGCTGCGATTTTTTGTTTTTCTTCTGACTCTACTCCCCTTATATAGCGATGCTTTTCCGGTATCCTACATGGGACGCTATCGTCCCCTTGAAGCGTACCTTCAGCTTCAGGACAAACAGCTTGATGTGCTTATCGATGAACAGTTTACCGATCCATATGTTGATGCGGGAATATTACTGGCCGCCGAAGGACGCACACCAAAAGAGGTCAGGCAAATCCTAGACGCCCGCTTCCCTTTGCGATCACGACTATCCTCTGCGGGGGATACAATGAAAGCCTTACCCGGAAAGCTTAGTCCGGGTGAGTGGTATGATTTGAGAGCGCTAATGCTACAAACTTACAATCCTAAAACAGGGAAGTGGTCGCCAATACGAAACTTCACACCTTATACTGACGCTCAATTTGAGAGCATTAGATCTGCATACGCTGAGGCGCGGCATTCTGGCGATATTACGTTATTGACCCATGCCCTGCTTGATGCGTATGTCTCGATTTCAGGAACCCCATATTTACATTCCGCCAATAAAACGCTTTTTTACCCTTCGCTATTGCAGCTCTACGCTGAAAGTATTTACTACCGCTATCCCTGGACATTGATTTTAGCCTCTTTTTATTCGATGGTCTTTGTTTCTCTTTTCCTCAAACGCAGAACAATAACATTCATTCTACTGATCATCTCTTTTCTAGTTCATTCCTTCATCCTCATGCTTCGCTGTTACGTTCTGCAACGTCCTCCTGTATCCAACATGTACGAGAGCGTGCTTTTTGTTCCATGGGCGGCAGTATTACTTTGCCTTACCATCTATTGGCGAAGACCTTCGCTGACCATTTTGGGGGTTGGCTCTATAATCCCTCTTGTATTATCAGCAGTGCTGTTAGCAACAGGTATTGACCAAGGAATGGAGAACGTTCAAGCGGTTCTGGACTCCCAATTTTGGCTGACGATCCACGTTTTGATGGTTGTCAGCAGCTACGGCACCTTCATCCTCAGCGGCGCTCTCGGACATGTGTATCTGGTCAGATATCTGTTAACAAGGAAGGACCAACCTAATCTGGAATCCCTTATTCTGACTACGTTATATATTGGTACGGCGCTGTTGATCTGTGGAACGATCCTCGGCGGTGTTTGGGCTGCGGAAAGCTGGGGACGGTTCTGGGACTGGGACCCCAAAGAAGCGTGGGCATTCATCTCCATCTGTACTTATCTCGTCGGCATCCACTGCTATCGATTTGGAAAAATTCACGGGTACGGTCTTGCTTTGGGATCTATTGCCGGGCTGATGGCGATCAGCTTCACCTGGTACGGCGTCAATTACATCTTAGGCACTGGACTACACAGCTATGGCTTTGGCAGCGGAGGAACTTCTTGGTACATTGCATACCTAATGGGCGAAGGTGTATTTCTCTGCACCGCAATCGGAGCAGAAAAAGCACAACACATTGATAACAAATCACTTTAAATCAATCGGTCAATGATGTAACCTGTGTGTTTGCTCGATATTTTTCTTGTAAAAAGAGGTTCTTTTCATTAAAGTATTACTTGGGGGGAGGTTCTGACTATGCAGGCTGCCCCCATTTGTTGTTTTAGGAATAGTTGGCATGGTAGCAGGCCAGATAATTGAGGTAAAAAATCGGTAACCTTATGAGACACGTCAAAAGCGAGAGATTAAAAAAATTAGAACAAGAGCTGACAGACCTGGAGCAATGGCTTAAGCTCGGTTTAGTCCCCAAAAAAGATATTGAAAAGCACAAAGAAGAAATTATTGAACTGCGCTCAAAAATCGAAGAAGAGAAAGAACGCCTTCAATTCCTGAAAGAAAGCGGCGATATGGACGAGTACATCGCTCCCAAGCGGCAGCAAGCTCGCACCGCCTTTACCGAACTACCTACCATTCCCGACATCGATATTGGCGATAATTCTGTGCATGAGACTCAATTTGATATCGAATCGGAGTCGACAGAATCGGAAGGATCAAGCACTTCCTCTGACAATGACGACGAATCTGAAGCCGATGAAGCGACGGTAACTGATGAAGATGAGGAATCTTATTTCAGTGATAAAAATCGCTGGCGCAGAGGAGGAATTGTCGATCCTGATGCCGACGATTGGTGATGACAGACTTCAGTCTTTATTTTCACGTTCCTTTTTGCTCTCGTAAATGTGATTACTGCCACTTCTATGTCGTACCCAACCAGGAACGTCACCAAGATACGTATATGGAAGGGCTGGCCATCGAGTGGCGGAAACGCCTACCCTTGATTACGGGAAAAAGGCTTACTACCGTCTACTTTGGCGGCGGGACACCATCACTGTTAGGACCTGAGAAAATCGGAAAGATCATCTCATGGATCGCTGAAAAGTTCCCTCTTGAAGGGATTGAGATCACCCTTGAAGCAAACCCGGAAAATATCACTCGCGAGCAGATGGAAGCCTACCGCAATGTAGGCATCAATAGAGTGAGCATCGGCGTCCAAAGCTTTGATGACCGCCTTCTTCTTCGTCTAGGCCGCACCCATGATGCGCAGACTGCCATAAATGCTGTTAACAATACCTATCAAGCAGGTATTACAAACATCTCGATAGATCTGATGTACGAGCTACCTTCGCAGAGCATCACATCATGGCATCGCACCTTGTCGCAAGCTGCCCTGCTGCCGATTACTCATCTATCGCTGTACAATCTAACAATCGAACCTCAAACGGTGTTTTATAAATACCGAAAAGACATCACAGCACAACTTCCTGATGAAGATGTCAGCTTAAAGATGTATGAAATGGCAATCGACCTCCTTGAAGAAAGCGGTCTATGGCAGTATGAGATTTCAGCCTTTGCCAGAGATGGGCAGATCTCGCAACACAACATAGGATATTGGACAGCACGCCCCTTTATTGGACTTGGCCCTTCTGCTTTCAGCTACTGGGAAGGAGGACGCTTTCAAAATGTCGGAAATCTGAACAAATATTCCAGCGCGCTCAAAGAGGATACTTTCCCTGTCGATTTTGTTGAGCAGCTTCAAGAAGAAGCGCAGAAATGCGAACTACTTGCCATCTATTTACGTCTGCGAAGCGGAATATGTCTTGAAAAGTTTCAAGAAGAATATGGTGCCGTGAATGAAACTACTCTTGGCAACATTAAAAAATTAACAGAGCTGGGGTTGTTAGAAAAAAACGATAGCCAGCTAGCTCTATCAAAAAAAGGGGTCCTTTTCTACGATACCGTTGCCGCGGAGATTATTGAGGCAACGTAACCATCTCGCGATAAATTTCTTGAATTCGATCTTTATGGGCATCGACTTGCTGCTTTACAATCACCAAGGCAGCAATACCGATGGTCGGAACCATGACTACCGGTATATATTCGCCTGTTCAATAAGCCCATGCACCGCTAACAGAGGTCAACGCGGCGGTAACAGCGGCGATCTTAACTAAGATTTGCGGTGTTTGAAAAGTGCCAACCTCTTCGATATACTGCTCAACGGCTCCTGACTCCTGAATTTTCTCATACCAACTATTATCAAAATAATTTATAAGGGTTTGCTCGTTTAACTCCTTAAACTGTTAAATAAAAATAGGGTCGGTTTTTTTTCGATATTAGGCAATGGACTCTTCTTCCATTGCTCGACGGTTTGAGTGAGCACACGCTGCGTCGGCAGGGTGAGATCCCAAGCAAGGCATAATAACATGTTGTCAGACAGGGTCTCCAGAAGCGCTTCCAATGTCGCTTTATTACGATAAGGCGCTTCAATAAAAATCTGCGTCGCCCTTTCTGTTTTAGCACGCTTCTCCCATTGAGTTATCTGCTGCCGCTTTTGCTCGTTCTCTTTGCTGATATATCCATGGAATGCAAATCGCTGCCCGGGAAGACCGGAAAGCATAAGCCCTAAAAAGATGGAAGAAGGACCGACGAACGCCTGAACAGCGATTCCTAATTTCTGGGCGCGAAAAACAAGCTTTGACCCGGGATCGGCAACACAAGGCATGCCTCCATCGGAAACAAGACCCCAGCGCTCCCCATTGCGTATCGGCTCTAATAGGAAATCGAGGTCGTCGTCTTTGGAGTGCTCATTATAAAGAGCAATGGGTATCTCACGCGCAGGCTTTTTTGTTTCGAACCGACCAAGAAAGCGTCTGCCCGCATTTTCGCTTTCAGCGATCAGGCCATCGATTGTAGCTACGGCTTTATCGACGCTTTGCGGTAAAAATATTTCATGATGTTTAACATCTCCCAAAACATTGGGAAACAAAAGTAAAGCTGCCTTGCTCATCATTATTCCGTTGTTATTTTGACGATCAATCTTTCAGCGAGAAAGGAATCGTCCATGACACTGTTTTTTGCTTGTAATTCCGTATCGTCTATTGCGAGGATACCCTTCTTAAAGGATTCCATTCCATAATGACGCGCCATAGTGACATGACGCTCGAGAATGAATCCTTTCATGTAGGGAAATTCCTTAGCGACGTCGTTGGCGTTACCACCATTCTTTAAAATGCAACAGACCTCGAAGTCCGTTTGAAACTGACTGCGCAGCTGCCTCAAAAGTACCAGCAAGGCAACCCCATCATCAATCAGCGCCTTGCTGATACGAAGCGCCCCTTTCACATCGCGCTTAAAGACCGCTTCGCCGAGCTTCCAGCCATCCTCAATATTGATACTGGTACTGACAGCACAAACGTCGTCCATGTTGATCATCGGGCGATCGCCAACATAGCAGACAAGCTTAAGGATCTCGTTGTTAAGAAGCGCTTGGTCTGTACCCAATTGATGGATGAGATGCTGTGCAGCATGAGGATCGATACGTTTACCCTCTTTACCTACATGCTCAATGATCCATGAGACCATTGTTTTCTCTTTCTGCCACGGCTTTTCTTCAGGAATATCGAGAATAACGCCGGCTTTTCCGGCACTTTTGTAGAGCTTCGTATTTTTTTTGATGCTGTTGCACACTAGGACAAGATATGTCCCCTTATTGGGGCGTTCGATATAGTTTAGCAGACCGTCAGCCACCTGTTTCCCGGCTTTATCAGCTTGATTGACAAGAACAATGCGTTTTTCAACTAAAAAGCCCATCGTGTCGAGCTCATCGAAGAGTGATGCGAAAGATACGGAGTCGGCAGAGAATGTTTTCAACGCTAAAGAACGGTCACTGATATTGCAGAGTAGACGCTTGTTAAGAATGTCGACAGCCTCCTCACGTTGATAGCTGTCACTGCAAGCTATGAGGTATACCGGAGAAAAGTGATGCTGAGCAGCTCCTTCAAGATGTTTTTCAAAAGCGCGGAGATTGGAATATTTCATAGCGTTACATGTGTGTTGACATAGTCTAACAGAAAGAGCGATAACGGCACAAACTCATCTTCGCGCCCAGCGCGGAAAATGGGCATATTTTTTCTTGGCACCCAAAGCAGGTCTTTATATTCCTTAACAGGGTATTCAAAATTTTTTATGACGCCGTCATCAGCGATAATCTCTGCGCATAACTCCCAAGACAGGGTCATTTTGTCAAAAACAAGGAGGAACGGTTTGACGCTTTTTATCATTTCTTGCGGGATCGCCGTTTCCTCTATCAATTCTTTTACAAAAGGCATCTGTAGATTAATTTTACCGCGGTCGTCAGCTTCATCGTCAATTGTTCCTGAAGGGGCAAGCTCGTAGGCAAGCGGGTCTGTAGTAACTCGAGCTGAACGTTGGCCGACCAGATAGCTGTCGGCAGCCATCGTGATACTACTCGCAGAGATAGGGCGAATTTCTAGCCATTCGCGAAGCTCCGGTACCTCGCGTTGTGCAAGAAACAGCTTATATTCCGCGAAATCGGCAATGATCTTCGAACCGTTGAAATCCTGGAAGCTTAGAAGACTTCCATTAAATAATTCATCATTATCGGCCGACAATTTTTTCCACACCTCATCGATCAAAAAAGCCATCTCGCTGCTGATACGCCGCTTCGGCTTGACAACCTCAATCGAAAACGAGGCGGTAATCGGATACGCTTCAAACCTGCTCATACCATACCTTAAATAATTCTGCGATCTCATTCCAGTCAGCTACTTGCGAGACCATAGACTTTCCTATACCGGTGACGTGAGAGTTGCCGTGCGTCAAAAACAGAGCCCTGATTCCTGCGCCTGTTGCCGCTGCGATGCCATTCTTCGAATCTTCAATCACCAATGCTTCATCGGCATTGATACCCGTGCGAAACAAGGCGCGATGATAGATCGCAGGATCAGGCTTTCCTTTTTCTACATCATTACCGGAAATGATATCATCAAAATAACCGCTGATTCCCTCGGCATTCAAAAATGCCGTTGCCAGCTTTGCCGTTGCTGAGGTGACCAGCACCAGCTTGATCCCCAGACTGCCGGCAAGTTTCAAAAAACTGCGCGCTCCGGAAAAAAGACGTAAATTTTGGGTGTAATGAGTATAGAGGATCTCCTGGTATTCTTCAACAAGATCCCCGACATCTTGATCCAGGTGGTATCGCTCTTTCAGTACTGCCATAATTTCCGGCAATGCGGGCCCTGACAGTTCGTCAAACTCTTTTTGTGAACCGTGTATGTCATACTTGGCAAGAAACTCTTTATAGACGCTGAAAAGAACAGGAATGCTGTCAACGAGCGTGCCATCAAGGTCGATGAACAGAGCTTTTAGCCGCTTAGTGTCTATCATCTTACCAGTCACCTATCATGATGCCGCTTCCGGCAGCGATCTCACGCTTGGCGGTTTTACCTTCTATTTCCATCAGGAAGCGAGGATGAACGCCTTGCGACTGTTTTCCCGGTCGCAGGATGCCTATATTTTTTCCTTCGGCGAAGATCTCTCCTTTTTTTATTTTATGCAACGCCTGCACGCCACGATGTGCAAATGCCCGCAACTCACCCTCCTCATCAAGAATCTTTTTAAAACCTGTTCCAAGCATTTTCTCCGTGTTTCTGATGGCATCAACCATCTGCTTTAGTTCGGGAGGGGTCACAGCAAAAACGTGATCCGGACCTGGGAGATCATTACTAAGGGTAAAATGTTTCTCAATGACGGAAGCTCCAAGAGCGACAGCTGCAACAGGAGCAAGTACCGGGTCCCGGCTATGGTCGGAAAGTCCGGCGGCGACACCGAAACGCTGCTTGAGCCAAGGGATGACGCGCAGGTTCATCGAATCTAGGGAAGCTGGATATTTTGCTGTGCATTGCAAGAGTGTCAGTCCATGACCTCCTTCACTGGTGAACTTCTGCACAGCCCAAGCTATATCTTCTTCTCCGGCAGCCCCTGTAGAGAGGATCAGTGGTTTACCGGAGCGTGCTGTCAGTTCGATCAGCCTGACATGGCTGATCTCGTATGAAGCGATCTTATGCACCAGTACACAGGGATCTACTGTCGCGAAATCATCTTCGGAGAATGCTGACGACATAAACTGTATGTTTTGCTTTTTGCAGTAGTCAGCCAGTTTAGACACCATCTCGTAAGGCATGGCTAGATCGGCAAAGATATGCCGAATATCTTCTTTTAGTCCTGCTGCAGCGAGATAGTCGCTTTGTCCAGCATTTTCAACATAAACAGTTTCGGGTCGAAAGGTCTGAAATTTGACAGCATCGGCACCGGCATCGGCAGCGATGTCGATTAACGTCATTGCCATTGCCATATCTCGAATAGGCGTGCCTACCCGCCAGTTGGAACCTGCCTCGGCAATGATAAAGACTTGTTTTTGCATTGCCGTATCTGTCAGTTCAAGCAGATAGCGCGTGATTGGAACCTTTACCTCGTCAACCACCTTGATTATTTCGTCGATTTTTACAAAGCCGGCTTTCTTAAAGATGTGATGCGAAGCGGTGTTTTCATTTTTCACTTCTGCATAAATGGCGTCGTAACCTTGGCTCTTAACCCAACTTTGCACTGCCTTAAGGCTTTCCTGTCCGATCCCCTCCCCTCTTGCTTTTGGCGAAACGTTAATGGAGATCTCGCAGCATCGGCGATTGTGGTCGGAAGGATGTTCGGCATGGCGGAACCTCAGAAAAGCGACACGCTTGCCATTGCTATGGATGAAAAGGGGCGGCAGGTCGGGAACAGAGAAATAGCTGCTGCAGAACTCATGAAAAAAGGTCTCCCTCTTCTTGGGTTCTTGATGAAAGGACATTGCAAGGGTCTCCGGATCATTCCGCCAATCCATAACAATATGCGCATGCTCTTCGATCGGCCTGACACATTCAAAGATGATTGCTTCCTTATCCATGATGCTGTCCTTATGTTTTCAGCGGCTTCTGCTTGACGTGGACATTAATATTTTTCCAATCGGGATGTTTCTTGAAAAGATTGAGAAGGTCGTCCAATGTAAAATTCGGTTTGTGGCGGTAGAGTGCATTGATGATCTTCGAGACTAGGGTGAAATCTTCTTCCGTGTCCACCGTCCAGCGATAAGAGGAAAGATCGCGATCATTACTAACGCTGCCTAATCGATAGCGATCCTGATGCTCGTAAAAGTACGGTGTGACGTGCTCGCGTTCGTGCGGCGCCACTGCCCTGGCAGCTATCTCTTCCAGTTTGTCATAGGGAAAAACTTCCACATCCATCCCTCTTGGGAAGGTACGTTGGATTGTGTTTGACACGTAATCAAAGCGGTCGCGATGTTCAAAATAATAGGCTATCACCTGGTCGACAATCGCAGGATCAATCAGCGGACAATCAGAGGTAATACGGACGATGATATCCGCTCCATATTCCTGCGCTGCGCGCTCGTATCGGTCGAGTACATCCTCTTCGCTACCGCGATAACAAGACACTTTTTCTTTTCTACAGAAGTCTACAATCTGCTCATCACGTGGATTGGTCGTAGTTGCCACCACAATCCGATCGGCAAATTTTGCACGTTTAAGTCTCTCAATCTGGTAGCTCAACAGCGGGCGTCCCGCTACTTCAAGCAACAGCTTTCCGGGAAGACGGGTCGACCCCATTCGTGCTTGGATAATGATGACAACTGTTTCAGAAAAGTTCTTCACAATGCAGCCTTTTACAAAGGATCGCCCTTTGTAAAAGGCTAGCTTAGCAAGGAGGGAAATTCAAGATAAATTCGTTACTTTTTGCGTAATTGTCTTCCGGTGATCTGAGCCATTTTGCGCTCCCACCCTTCTGCTGTCATTACTTTCATTCGCTTCACCCCTTTCTGCTTTTTCTCTATAGGAAATGAGGGCTGGTTGATAATGACTGCGGCTGGCTTTTTAGGCTCGGCGCGTTTTTTTGCAATCGGCTTTTTGGCGACAGTCTTTTTAGCTACTGTCTTCTTCTCTGGCGCTTTATTAACAACTTTCTTCTTAACTACCGTTTTCGCAGCTGGGGATTTTTTTACGGTCTTTTTTTTCTCTACCACTTTCTTTGCCGTGGTCTTTTTTACGGTCTTCTTGACTGTTTTTTTAGTAGCCATGGTTCCTCCATAGGCTTTATATCGCTTATTATCAGCGATTTAATTGTAACATTCGTACTAATATCTATGCAATAACGATGCCAAGTGAGAAGAATGATATGCGTTGATATTCGATGGTTTTAGGAGTTTCAGGACTACAACGACGAATTCTTTCAAACTTTTGATTATTAATACATTAGTTTCATTTTGGGATTTTATACAGCGGCGAAACGATACTGCTTACAGTAGAGCTCAGCATTAAGGATGGCACATCCAGCCGCTCCACGAACGGTATTATGCGCTAAAAGAACAAATTTAAAATCAAATAACGGGCAACGACGTAATCGCCCCAACGATACAGCCATTCCCCCTTCTAATCCACGATGGTGCTTAGGTTGAGGGAAGGCTTCTTCAGCAAAATAATGAAGGGGATGGATCGGCGCCATCGGAGTATCTAGCAAGGAACGATACTCCTTCCAGGCAGCGATGATCTGACTTTCTGTGGCCGGCCGCTTCAATTTGACCGATACGCATTCGAGATGTCCATCCGTAACATGGACACGATTGCATTGCGCACTTATTTTGAAGCTTGCAGGAACGATTCCTGTATCGGTGAGCCTTCCAAGTATCTTCAATGGCTCGGTTTCCATTTTTTGCTCCTCCCCGGAAATATAGGGAATTACATTATCATCGATGTCCAGCGTTGTTTTAGAGGCAAAGCCTGCTCCGGAAATTGCCTGCATTGTTGTTACCGCTACGCTATCGACACCGAAAGCCTCATCCAAAGGCTTTAAGGCCAAAGCAAGTCCGATGACGGAACAATTAGGATTAGTAATAATCGATCCAGAACCGAATTTTTGCTTTTCAATCAGGGCAAGGTGCTCCGGATTGACTTCCGGAATAAGAAGCGGAACATTGAGGCTCATTCGGTGATTACGAGCATTGGATATCACGCAGTATCCCGCCTTGGCAAACTCTTCTTCGATTGAACCGGCAACTGCTGAATCCAGTCCGGAAAAAACAATCTCAGCAGGAAGGTTGGGCTTGCAGGAAGCAACGACCATATCTGCGATGTTTCGAGGAAGTGGTGTAGCCATCTGCCACTCGCAGGCGCAACCATACGCTTGCCCTGCCGACCGTTCAGAGGCAGCAACGGCAACCAATTCAAACCAAGGGTGTGCAGACAGAAGCTCAATGAACTTCTGTCCTACACTGCCTGTTGCGCCCAAAACGGCAACGGGTATTTTAGAATGGCATAGGGTCATCATTAAATTGATCCTGTTCCGATTCTCCCGCTGGCGAATAGGCCATCTGCGGATCCGCAGGTGTCATTTCCGCTGTACCCGACGTCATTCCGCCCTGTGATCTACCTTGCTGCTGTTGCTGCGAACCATCCTGCTGCCCGGAACGGAAGGGCGGGAAGTAAAGCATGCGTGCTGTCATATCGTATGACACTTGCGGTTGACCGCTCTTGTCAGTATAAACATCGAGCTTGCCCATTTCGCCGAAGACCATGATACCGCTGCCTTTTTTAAAGTATGGCATCATTTTGTCAAACTGATCACCCCAAACGGTAACACGCCACCAAATAGTAGTATCTTCGCCTTTGTTGCGCACGTTAGTTGCCACGCGCAACTGCCATAGCTTCTGTCCACCAGTGGTGAAACGCTCTTCGGGATCTGCACCTAGATGTCCCGCAATTTGTAATAAAATCATGATTTTCCCCCTAACAAATTTTGAATTACGTATCGGTATAAATGTGTAACAAAAATGAAAATAAAGAACAAAAGAAAAAACGGCTGTAGAAAATTCTACAACCGTTTGAATTCGATTGGCTATCTAAGAAAACTAGATCTTGATATAACCTTCTCCAGGTCCTATACCGCCTGGTCTTGGTTTCGGTTGGCCCGGCTTATCTTGCTTGCCTTGTTGCTGTTTCTGACCGCCGCCACCTTGCTGCTGACCGCCAGGACCACGCCCTGGGGGCTCGTCAGATGGTTCGCGCCCTTCAGAAATATCGCGGCAGATTGAACGCCATTTTTCTACTGTTTCTACATAAAGTGGCGCAAAAGCGCGCAATGCTGCAGGAACTGCATGCTCCATGTCAATGGTGCAGTGCATCAGAATCAATTCTTCTTTAACAGCAACACCACAGCCGCCGCCTGCCATTTGTCCGCCAAGCATCGAACCTTCAAGAAGACGCTCATATAGCTTCATTAGAGCTTTTTCGTCGCGAGGCAGACCGTCTAGCAACGGAGAATAAAGATACAGTCTTTTTGAGTTTGGTTCATAAGTGATATGCAGGGAAAACTCATCATCTATCCCTAGAATACAAGTGTTGTTTTCATCAAACTCTAATCCTTCAAGGCCGAGTTCTTTGCCAAATTCTTCCAAGTTCGCCTTGGCATTTTCAAAGGACATAATTTAACCTCCAACAGGTATCTAACTTTTAAGGCATCATTTCTCTTACGATTGCCTATTATCATGCCTGAAGTTCCCGTTATATGTAAAGAGTTTTACCACTTAGGAGATAACAAGATCATGCAAGCAATTATCCGCCAATTAACCTTATTTTATCTCAAAAAACAATTAGTTGGCAAACTAAGCAAAAATCGAAATTAAACAATTAAAACATACTTAATATTAACTATTTAGGACTGCGATCACATGATCACATCCTTCTCTTCCGCAGTTACAGCCTACGGACTCTTCTCCAAGATAAACCATATATTGTTCGGACTTGTCCAACTTGTTAGTTACAGCATAACGATGATCGCCTAAGTCGGTAACCATCCACTGCTCAAATTTAAGGTCTTCATCCGTAATCTCTTCATCTATTATAGTGGATTCAATGTCATTCATTTCAAGTTTTTCCGCCACCTTCCCACTGATAGCGCGTGCAATTTGACAATGAGGACAGTTACAGTGCGGTTCTGCTTCCGGAAATTCAGAACCTTCAGGAGCCATAATTTTTGCTACTGAGCTTATTTTATCCAAGAGTTCCTGAGGCAAATCCGGTGCGTTAGCATTTTCCATTCTGTGCTGCATTGCAGAACCTAGTTCTGCGGGTATGGCATCACCAAATCCAAAGCGGACGGAAGGCTTCTTATTAGCTTCCTTCTGGGGAGTAGGTTCAGCTCCACCAGCCATATATTGCGCATGTGCACTGAAGATCGTTTCGATCAATTCGGAAGACAACCCTGTAATCTGGATCTTTTTGCCAGTTCTAAGCGGAATAACCAAGGCTCCATCTTCAGTGTGCAATGCAACAACCTCACTCCAAGATACTGAAACATAAGGGGGTATACTAAGAAATTTATTGTTAATTTTCATGCGAACATTCCTCCCTTTTTATTTTCCTATATTTTATCACAAAGAGTTGTATCGGTCAACAAAACTAGCAGTTCAACAGCAAGAGTGCTAGTTTTTAGCTCTAACCGCTTTTTTCTTCACTCTAATGACCTCTAATGCTAAAAAAGAAACTTGTAGGGCAACTAGTAAAAATAGTTGAAGATGGTTTTTCTAGCATTTTTTAGCTCTTAAGTCGGGAAATACGAAGCAAGCTAGCCAGAGCTTGCGACTATGAACGCGAAACAAGACTGAACATTACAGAAAAAACACCCCAGATGGTCGGGTCGATAATGCTAAATAATAGGAGTTACTCGTGTCGAAAAAAGTCTTTGTCCTTGATACTAACGTGCTTTTGCATGATCCGGAAGCGATCAACAAGTTTCCCAGACATTACGTTGTAATTCCATTAACTGTTCTGGAAGAGTTGGATACAATGAAACGTCTCCCAAATGAGCTGGGCAAAAATGCGCGTTCCGTCTTTAGGTTTCTAGATTCGTTAACATCACTTGGAAGAGGAGATCTTCATAAGGGTGTGCAGCTTGAAAATGAAGCGACAGTCGTTATCCACTTAGAGGACCAGCTTAACAACAAATCTTCTTTAGGGCTAAGCGTCAATGACAACCGCATTATCATGACTGCGCAAGCGCTCAAGGATCAGGGAAAAGAAGTAGTTTTCGTTTCCAAGGACTTCGCTGCACGCGTCAAAGCTGAGGCGATAGGTCTAGAAGCGCACGACTATGAAAACTTAAAATTCTCATACACAAACATTTATCGCGGTTTACGTTATATCGAAACAACCAAACATGATGTTGATGTTTTCTATAAGGACGGACATATCAAGCTCGACCATACCCAGGACTACCGTCCCAATGAGTACTGCGTCATGACCTCGCCCGAGCACTCTTCTGCCGTTGGGAAGTACAACCCGCTCGACAAGACTCTTGAGCCGCTTGTCAAAGCGACCAATATTTGGGGCATCAAACCGCGCAACGTAGAGCAGCGTTGCGCTGTCGACCTTCTTCTTCGAGATGACATTAGGTTGATCACGCTTATGGGTCCCGCAGGAACTGGCAAGACCTTGCTAGCGCTGGCATGTGCCATGCGTAAAGTCTTTGATGAGGGAATGTATTCCAAAATTCTCATCTCGCGTCCTATTGTCCCGTTAGGCAGAGATATCGGCTACCTGCCGGGAACGAAAGAAGAAAAGCTTTTTCACTGGATGCAGCCGATCTATGACAATTTGGAGTATTTATGCGATAGCTCCGGTAACGAACCAAACGAAACGCTTCAGTGGGTGATGGCCAGCAAGCGTATCGAGATGGAAGCTGTTGCGTATATCCGCGGACGTTCGCTTCCAAAAGTGTTCATGATTGTTGACGAAGCGCAAAATTTAACGCCGCACGAAGTGAAAACCATCATCTCCCGGGCCGGCGAAGGAACCAAGGTAATATTGACTGGCGATGCCACACAGATCGACAACCCTTACCTTGACAAAGATTCTAACGCTCTCACCTATATTGTCGGGAAGTTCAGCGATGAAAAACTCTATGGGCATATGTTCTTGCAGAAGACGGAGCGCTCAGACCTGGCGGCAAAAGCTGCAGAGATATTATGAGACTTGTTTTCTTGGCATTAAAAGGCCTAGAATCAAACCCACAAGCAGCAGTGCTGGTATGTCGCCATGAAGGTTTGCCCGCTCATTAACGTCAGCGACAGCCTGCACTAGCATAATGCCTCCATGGACAATGCTTGACCAGACAGTAAACCAGATCAGGCTGCGGTTTTCCATTGGATTGCGCGCTGCAAGAAGAAGAAATACACCTAACGTGGCATAGACGCCGATGATCATCTGTTCATATTCCGGCTGATGCGGGGACCAGGCCCAGCTTTCCGGTAAAAAATACATCGCCGGAAAAATACCGAAAATGAAAAACAGCCCGATCAACATGAGTGCAATTTTCAATAGCATCATCTTTTTTTCTTGGTTCATCATTATGATTCCTCTTCCTGCAATACAATAATTTCAATATTTATGAGCCACTTGCAAAAACCGTGTCATAAAACGCTTAAATCAATAAATAATTTTTTAACATTTCCACCAATGATTTCACAGCAAATATGATGACAGCTGATGTTCAAGTCTTTCCTGTTGTCCGGAATAGGGTATCGGCTCCTCTATTGATTCCGCAGCTGTCGCAATCTCCTCCAACGAGACATCCCCTTTTAGAATGCTCTTTCCGAAGGGATCGTTCCATTTTCGATATCGCTGGCCTTTAAACTCTTCAAGAAAATCGCGAGCAAGCAGCTTTTCAGCAACCAGCAAACCGCGCGCTAAGGTGTCTGCTGCACAGATATGCCCGATAAACATATCCGCAATATCGATGCTTTGCCTCCTTAGCTTTGTGTCTAAGTTAAACCCGCCACTGTTAAACCCGCCGTTCTTGAGGATAGCATAAAGAGCGAGAGCGCTTTCAGAAATATCCAATGGAAATTGGTCGGTATCCCAACCAAGAAGCGGATCACCTCTATTAGCGTCGATGCTACCAAAAATACCATTACTTAAAGCGTAGACAATTTCATGGTAAAAAGTATGACCGGCAAGAGTAGCATGATTGACCTCAATGTTAACCTTGAATTCCTTTTCAAGACCATATTTTTGCAAAAACGCAAAGACTGTCGCAACATCACGGTCATACTGATGCTTTGTCGGCTCGCATGGCTTAGGCTCGATTAAAAGAGGCCCCTGAAAACCGATCTTATGCTTGTAATCAACGGTCATAGCTAAGAAGCGTGCAAGCTGCTCTGCTTCTTGTTTCATATTTGTATTAAGCAAGGTTTCATATCCTTCACGCCCACCCCACAGCACGTAGTTGCACCCTTTAAGCTGAGCAGTAGCATCAAGAGCATTCTTCACTTGAGCCGCTGCATAGGCGAAAATATCAGGATCGGGATTTGTTGCAGCGCCTGCCATAAAACGACGATGGGAAAAAAGGTTAGCTGTCCCCCACAACAACTTGATACCGTTGCGATTCATCTTTTCAGCAACAACGTCTACCACACGAAAAAGATTGTCGCGCGATTCAGCGATGCTACTCCCTTCAGGGGCAATATCGCGATCATGAAACGTAAAAAAAGGAAGGCCAAGCTTTCCCATAAAAGCAAAGGCAGCATGCACACGCTCGATAGCATCGTCGATATTCACAGCAACCTGCGGCCAAGGGCGGTCAAAAGTCGCACCGCCAAAGGTGTCTGAACCATTCCAATTAAACGTATGCCAAAAGCAAACAGCAAGACGTAAGTGCTCTTCCATTGATTTCCCAAGAATAACTTTGTCTTTTTGATAATAGCGATAAGCTAAGGGATTACTGCTGCCAGGCCCTTCATATTTGATTGGGGGTATCTCATGAAAGTATTCAGTTTTATTCGTTGCGCATGTTGTCGTCATTTTACCTGCTCCAAAAAAGTTTGTATGATCTTATCCTGCGATAGATTTCTTGCCAAGTTCGCGCATCGGCAATCCAAGATGTAGATTCCCCTCAATCTGCTCTAGGGAAATATTTTTTGTTTCCGGAACAAAAAAGTGAATAAACAACATTGAAATGATAACGATGAGAAAGAAAAGAAAAAAAGTGGCTGAAGCGCCAATACTATCAAGCAAAGGCAAGAATGTCAGAGCCACAATGCCATTAGCTCCCCAGTTGCAGCATGTAGCAATGCTTGCCCCTACACCTCTGACGCGTAAAGGGAAAATCTCTGAAATCATCAGCCAAACGATCGGGCCCAAGCTGATGGCAAAGCCAATAATATACGTGAGCATTCCGACAACGACCAATGCTTGTGAGTCCCCTTTCGGTTGCAAATCACGAAATTGCAGCGATAGAGTAAGGACTCCGGCTGCCATCAGAGACATTCCCAAGAACAGTAAGGGTTTTCTTCCAAGACGATCAATAAAAGGCAATGACACCGCAGTGAAGAGTACGAAGACCGCTCCCACGCCCATTGTAGCTAGGATAGCACTTGTTGCATTGCCGAAGCCTGCTAGAGTGAAAATTGTCGGAGCGTAATATAAGACGGTGTTAATACCGGTCACTTGCTGGATCAAGGCCAGGCCGATGCCAATCCATAAAGTTGGTCGCACTTGACGGGAAAAGAGCGTAGTCCATCGGCATGCCGGTTGATCCAAGCTATTGCTAATCTCTTGCAGCTCTTGCTCGACCAACGCTTCATTTGACCGTAAGCGCATCAACACATCACGGCACGCTTCTAACCCCTTCTTATTCGCCAACCATCGAGGACTTTCGGGCAGGTAAAAAACACCTGCCATCAAGATAATAGCAGGGATAATGCCCGCAGCAAACATTAAGCGCCATCCTTCAGTAACAGCTAGCTGCCAGTCGACGACATAAGAAAGTAAGATACCGCAAGCAACGGCCAGTTGATTCAACGAAACAAGCGCACCGCGATGCTGTGAAGGGGCAATTTCGGAAATATAAAGAGGTGCTGTGTAGGAGGCAATACCGATAGCGATACCGATCACCACTCTGCCGAGGATCAAAATGGTTACTGAGGGGGCCAAGCTTGCAGCAATAGTACCGACGATAAAAATCAAGGAATCGATTAGAAGGAGTTTTTTCCTTCCGTAATAATCGGCGATACGGCCGCTTCCCAACGCACCGAGAAGCGCTCCGAAAAGAACAGAACTAACAACATATCCTGTTGTTTGGCTGGTTAAATCGAACTCTCCGCGAATAAACAAGATGGCGCCTGAAATTACTCCTGTGTCGAATCCAAAGAGGATCCCCGATACTGCTGCCAGGCATGAGATTAGAACAAAACGTTTAGACATCCCTACCTTTCAATCTCAGTTCCAGTAATTTATCGTAATAGGGCTTTTGCTGACGGTATATAGCTTCAACATGATCCAATGACGTTTCGGGTATCATCAAAAACCTTTCAGTGTCGGAGCGCTCGTTGCTGACAAAGCCATTGCTCTCGGCAGCTTTATCATGCCAGTTAGCGAGGTGGCGCCATTCATCGGGCATTCCCGATTTCCATGATAACGCTTCAGGAATAAAGGGGATCCCTACGCGTTCGCAATATGCCTCCATTATCCTCTCAGGCTCGCGGCAAAGATCTTCAGCATCAACGATAACAGGCCACTCCCCTTTAATTTCGTAATGTTTTTTTGCCAGCTCATAAATGACGTCATAACGAAAGCAAAATGATATGAAGCCATCGACCGTAGCCGGCTCATTCCATTCGATTGCTTTTGCATAGAATGATTCGATCGACTTAACGGGATCGCGAATAAGGAAAGTCATGACAACATGCGTATCAGCTATCAAGGACGTATCACCGCGCAATTCATCAATCATGCACCAAATCATGTCTTTAACAAAAACCGGCTGCTTTTCAGCATAAGAAAAGATAAGCTCTTTCACTTCATCGAAGTTTTTTGTGTTAACAATCTCTTCAGGAGGCAACTGGCTAAACACGGTTTCATGGAAGCCGTGGTTATACATGTATGATGAGACCCACGGTTCATGAAAAACTTTTAAATCTTTCCGCGCTATCATCGACTTCTCAAACGCAGTACTGACTGCACGAGGATTGGTGAGGAGAAGTACTACCTGATGTCGTTCTGTAGCAAATAAGAGAGTAGGTAAGAAAAAGAAAGCAATAAAACATAGTCGCATCAGCAGTCTCCTAATCAATAAGTTTAACGAGTAATTCTGCTTGATTGGACGAAAGGTGACAATAAAAAAATATCTCTTTTGGCCACTTATAAAGATGTCTATAGAAACTTAGATTGTTTGATTGCTGTCGCGTTAATGGCTCTGTAGCTATTGACGAGGAGGCAAGCGAAGCAGATGAGATGCAATGCATCGTTCTCCGGAAAATACGCCCATAGCTAATACATAAAAAAGGGTGGTCACCTTTTAGGATGACCACCCTTCAATCCTTACCGTAAAAAAGAGAGGCTACTTATCTGCAAAAGCAGTTGCATAGATCATCGAAGTGGTAGTTCACTACGATTCTTCCTACCCAAGCGCTGTCGCTGTGGCCAAATGTGTACAAAGTTCCTTCATCGGAAAATGTTCTATTGTCGTTATCGAAGCTCAAGAACAAGAACTCTGCACCTGCAGTAAGATTGCACCATAGGTCAAACTCGGCGCCAAAGCCGCCAACCCATCCCCAACGGGAATCTTTGTGAGAAAATTCAACCAGGTTGTCTCTCCATGTACCTTCGATATGAGCAACCGCCGCTCCACCGGTGATGTAAAGCAGTGAGTCACAGCAGACAATGCCTGCGCGAGCACGAATAGTTGAATACCAATCTAGTTCGCTGCGAGCAAAGTTGTCATTATCTGTAACGTTCGGATTGTCTCTAATGATGCTTTTTCCACCTGTTGCATTCCAGTCAGCAACAACGCCGATCAGTCTGCAATCACATAGCCAGTCATAACCTATTTGAACACCGCCAGTTACGCCTGTTCCAATAGTTGACCAACCTGAGTTGTCAGTTAAAAAGCCATCAAGGTCATTGCGGTGTGCTGTATGGCTGATTACGCCAACGTTACCGCCAAGGTAGAAACCTCCAAAAGGATTGGTTTCACAGCAAGGGTCATAGCAGCAGTTATCTGCAAATGCAAACGATGATGCAAGCAGACTGAGCGCTGCTGTGCATGCTAATACGATCTTTTTCATAAATACCTCCTATAAGGTGATCAAGATACATAGTAAGGATTTCAAAATAAAAAAAAAGCATTTCTGTATGCAAAATGATTTTTTTTTAAACTCGGGCTTCGTCTTACGTGGGAGTTAGCGGAAAACTATCTTCATCGTGTTAGTTTGATATTGACCTTCGTGTTAACAAAATTGATAAATAACAAACTTATCGAAAAAGACTTACGACAACAAAACAATTTCATGAAGCACTTGGGTTGGCGGTCACCACTTATATCCACAACTAATTTGCAACACATGCAACAGTGACGACAGATCCGATATACCTCCGCCGGCACTTACAGGTATTGACTGATCGGTTCCATAGACAGAACCTTTGATCGAAGCGACATAGCAAAGAGACCATTCCTGACAAGACGATCGACACCAAGTCATCCCCGCCGTTGCGTGATATTTTGTCGTCGCCGGTGTCGAATTGCTATTATTAGTTCTTGAGTTGGGGATTGGCGACTCACCATAGTTCAGCCCTAAGCGGCAAGTAAGGGGCGATCTCGGAGTAGAAATGCAATGGGCGATTCCCACTTTAACAATATTCTGATTTTTCCACCCCAGTCCGGGCCCTCCCTCCGCGCCCCAGTAAGGCTTGTTTCGATCGAATTCCGGTCCAGACCAGGCTCTAATCTGATTGTAATACACTCGGCTCAGGTCCTAGGCAACTACCGTCGAAGCAGAGGGGTAAAATGACACACCAAAATCAACGCTTTGAGGGAGGTTTGCTCTTCCTTTTGGCGTTAGCAAACCTTTGTACTTATCGAAAGACGCCATAAACGTTTGAGAACGATACCCTAAACCTACAGAAAAACAAGGGGTTACATGCATCATCCATCCAATACGCACTCCAAATCCCGGGGCAAAATCCCATCCGTTATTCGTTACTTTGTCAGGGTACGCTGAACCATCTCTATTGACAATACTCTGAAATCCTTGAACATTCAGGAGAGCTGCAACTAGATCTAAAGAAATTCCAACTCCCTGATTATCACCTATCTTCATCGCGGCGCATGGAGATATAGCAGGATACGCAACGGTAAGTTTGTGCGGCCCTTCCCCTGGGGTGTCGCTGTCTCTTTTACGATGAAAGATGATGCCTCCAGCCAAGGGCGCTCCTGTTACTCCGACAGAGCAGCGTGGAGAGAGCATCCTGTTATACCCTGCTTCAATATATGGCACATTTCTAAATGTATTGAGGTCTGCATGGCCATCTTTACCGAAAGAATTGTTTTTGATTGTTTCCCAATACTGCGAGTAAATATACCCGGCTCCAATATCATAGCGGTTCCCTAAAAACACCATTCCTGCGGGATTGGTTAACGCCACTAACGTTTCCTGTGGCAAAGCAATAGACACCCCGCCCATTCCTTTTGACTTTGCGCCGTATCCGATAAGGTATGCTCCATTGGTGCCTTCAAGCAAACATGGGTTAACAAACAAAACTGCTAAACAAGAGAGAAAGACATAAAACTTAAGTAGATGATTCATTGAACGGTTGCCTCAACAGCTTATTCGGCACTTACCTATTAGAAGCAATATAACAAATCTCTTATCAGTTGTATATAGACTAAAAACACAGCTTTATATTAACTCCAATTAAAAAGGAGAACGATGATGATGAAACCATTTCTGTATTTGCCGGTAGTTTTCGTTCTAGCTTTCTCGACGCTAATCGCTACGGCCGAAAAAGGGGATTTCATTTACACGAAGGAAAACCCTCAGTTAGAAATTCAATATTTCAGAACGTACGATTTCGAACCTAAAGGAGAAGGCGCCGAAACCAAGAACGCATCACAATTTCCCCAGTCTACAACGACATATATCTATGCGATGCTCGATGCCAAAAATTTGCTCTATCAGGTAAGGGATCAAGAGTATAAGCTCACCTTTAAGTACTATAAGGGCGATAACTATCTCATGGGCGCATTCGATACCAATTTTCTTGTTGAGAAGGGCTGGGAATACACCTACTACTATGACAGTTGGGGCAGCGATACTCCAGGTGAATGGGAGATTGGTGATTATCACGTAGAACTATGGATAGGAAGCACGCAAATCGGTGATGCTAAATTTTCTATCACAGCAGATTAAAAGGCGGCAACATTGAGCGATTTTTTACTCTATCTCTGGTTTGCAAGCTTATTTGCATCGCTTGCATATGTCATTTGGCACAATGTTTTCCACAATCCTGTTTCTTGGGTGCAGAAGCTTGCCTGGATTCTCGTTACAGCCTACGCCGGTATTTTCGGCCTGCTAGCCTATTGGTTCATCTGTCGTACGCAAAAGGGAAAATCGCATGATGAATCTACGCAAGCTAATTGGCAGCAAGGCGTTAACTCTGAAATGCATTGCCTTGCCGGCGACGCTACCGGTATCATCGTTTCAGCAGCAATTGTGTACCATTTTGGCTTTCCTAATGGCGTCGACCTAATTATCGAGTATACCTCTGCCTTCGTTGTCGGATTGTTTATCTTTCAGGCATTAATGATGGTGGGCATGTATCGCGGCGATTATCTGCTTGCTGTACGTAAGACCTTTTTCGTGGAAACCGTATCAATGAACATGGTCATGCTAGGGATGATCCCTGTGATGGTCATTTTAATGCATTGGCTGCCTGAGGGTGATAACCCATGGAAGCTTAACTTTTGGTTTATTATGGGTATGGCAACAATTGCCGGGGGCGTGACTGCCTATCCGATCAATTATTGGCTAGTGAGAAAAAAGATCAAGCATGGCTGCATGACTATTAAACCGGAAGGCGAAGGTGAAATGCATCATACTCTCCATGAGATGGGGTCGTTATCCTTGGCGTTTCAATTTTTTGGAATCGTAATAACTTTTCTGCTCCTGCTTGCGGCTGCATATTTTACAACATATGTTGCGCCAATCACATTTGCTTGATTATCACGCTTTTAGAAATTTTGCAACGACCTCGTTGAACATTGCGGGATTTTCAACAAACATAAAGTGGCTGCCCGCTTGCTGTTCATCGAAGATTTTCAGCTGTGCATCTGGTATCTGCTTACTGATCCATTCCTGAGATTGCCAAGGGGTAATACTGGCACGTCCGCCCATCACGAGTACTGACGCCTTGATGCAAGGAATCACGTCACGCCAGTCCATACAAAGGTTATCGTGATACAGTAATGCTGCAGCTTCCGGATCGATATTGAAACAACTGATAATAAAGTCTTTTATTTCTTGTGACGCTGTCGTAGTCGTCATTGCATCTACAACATCCCTAATCAAATTATCGAATTCCTTACCTTTCATCCTGTTGAGGAACTGGTAATTTTCCGCTGCATCGTATGCAGCACCGAAATTCAGCTTTTCTTTTTCAGACCATGCCGGATTGATAGTCAGCGCTGCCGGTTCATCCACCAAGACCGCTTTTTCGATTTGATCTGATGTGAACATATCGATAAAATTGTAAATGACTGAGCAACCTAAAGAATGGGCGATGACGTTGAAACGCTCAATCTTTAACGAGTCGACAACCTCTTTCAGATCCTTGGCTAGCCTGGAAATGCGCATTCCATGCACTACGCGGCTAGACTTGCCATGCGACCGCATATCGATAATGAGCGTTCTGAAATCTTCAGAAAAAAAATCCTGTTGAAACTTGAAGATACTTCCGGAAAATCCCCCTCCGGCAAGGAGTATCAGAGGAGGCCCTTCCCCTTGTTCTGCAATATGGATCTTTACATCATCATTAACGGTAACGAACATAACTAGCGGTAAATTAACTGCGACATTTTCATTGCTGCCTTATAACGGATATAAGGAATGCCCAAAAAGAGACGAGCAAAAATATTTCTTACAGTTTGCACTGCTAGCGAGCGGCTGGTCACGATGCGTGTCATCATGGCCGTTTGCGTAACAATCTGCTCCCCAACACTGCGTCTAACTCTTTCATATTCTTCGATTTCTTCAGGTTCTTTGACTTCCTCAAAAACATCGCACAGCAGTTCAGCAAGGAAATAGGCATCCTGCACTCCGGTATTTAGCCCTTGTCCGCCGAATGGAGAGTGCAGGTGTGCGGCATCGCCAGCTAAAAAGAGACGTCCTTTATGGTACGCGTCAGCAAGCCGCACATGAATCCAGAAGCTTGAAATCCACGATGGATCATGCAGCACCGTCTTCATTGTGCTTCGACGGCTCATCAAATTGCGAAAATCGCCGGCGGTGGGGTTCTTTTCATTTTTGAGCCGAGGATCGGTAGTCACATCAATAACAAGGCGTCCGTATCCCTCGTTATCGAATGGGAAAAAGGCAATAGGGCCTTCATGAGCCAGGATCACCTGAGCGTAATGGGGATCGCGTTCCCATTCGACTTTTAAATCGGCCATGATGAAATGCTGCGGCAGTTCATAGCCTTGGAAAGTGATTCCGGCGAAACGACGTACGTCGCTCTTTCCCCCATCACACCCTATCACCCATGAATAGCTCGCTCTTTTGCCATTACAAACAACTTCGACATCGTCTTCATTTTGTACAAGATCTTCAAGAGTAACGCCTCGTTCTACCTCAATGCCGGAGGCTTTGAGGTGTTTTGTTAGGAGGCGTTCCGTTTTTGCTTGGGGCAAAGCAAGAACAAAAGGGTAGCGTGTGGGCAATCTCTCTAAACTTAACTGTTGTAAAGGCCCTTGCGAAGTGGATAACATGACGCCACTCAAACGATGTCCTTCAGCGAGAGCATCATCGATTAATCCCATTTCCTCCCATAGTTCGAGAGTACGCGGTTGAATGGCAATAGCATTGGAGGAGGTAATTGCCTCAGTGCGTCTATCAATGATGCGCGGCTTATATCCTCTTTGAGCTAATTTTAAGGCTGCAGTCAAACCTGTGGGACCTGCGCCTACAATTAAGATTTCCATTTCTTGACCGTTCATAGATCTCCTTATCCTTAGAGCCACTTGCATAAGAAATAATCCATAGTTCAATAGATTGCAAGCCGAACCGCCTGTAAAAATAAGGCACATCGCGTTTATTTTTAGCGACTTAAAATAATCTCCTCTTTTATATGGAATATACAGTTTTTTTGCAGTACAGTATATCCTGCATGAGGGTAAGGACAATGAAACCTCCATTAATTCTTGTCTCAGGGTTGTTGTCAGATAAAAGAGTTTGGCGCCATCAAATCGAACATTTAGAAGATATCGCAACCATCCAGGTTGCTTCTCCTACCCAAAACAGACCTGAAAGAATGGTCGAAGAAATTTTAGCTAACGCACCTTCGAAGTTTGCATTAGCCGGACATTCCATGGGAGGTTGGCTTTGCATCGAAATTATGCGTACAGCGCCTTTCCGCGTCGAGAAACTTTGTTTACTCAATACCACTGCCAATGATGATACCGATGAAAAAAAAGCCAAACGGCAAGAGATGATCGCTAGAGTTAAGAATCACGAGTTTTTCAGCATCGCTGAAGAGCTTTCCGACCTTCTGGTAGAAAATGCGCCCGTGAAAAGAGATGTTCTCCAGATGTTCCTCGATGTTGGAGAAGAAGCATTCATCAACCAAGAGGAAGCGATGCTCTGCCGCAAACCTTGCGAGCCTCTTCTTTCCACTATCTCATGTCCCAGCTTGGTCATCCATGCTGCAAAAGATCGAAACTTTTCTCTGCGCGACCATGAGGAACTGGCTGCAAAAATTCCTAAGGGTAAACTTGCCGTCATCGATGACAGCGGCCACATGAGTCCGATGGAAGCCCCACAGGCGGTTACGACCCTTCTCCGTTATTGGTTGACCTATTATTAAGCATTGGGAGTCAGGCACATGACAAGTAACATTTATCCAAGAGATTTTCGCGGCTACAGTGGAAAGCCGCCCAATCCAAAGTGGCCAGAAGGCGCACGTATCGCTATTTCTGTTGTGATCAACATCGAAGCGGGAGCAGAGCTATCGTTAGCGGATGGCGATGAGAGCAACGAAAGCGTTTATGAAATTATCGAAAAGGTTGAGAACGTCCCCAATTTTTGCCTAAATTCACATTTTGACTACGGCCCTCGTGTCGGCTATTGGCGGCTCATGCGCATTTTGGAAAGCTACGACATTCCTTGTACACTGAGCTGCGCAGGAAGGGCGATCGAACGCTCTCCGTGGATAGCTAGTGATGCGCATGCTCGCGGTCACGAAATTGCGGCGCACGGCTACCGTTGGGAGTCGCATGCGGGGATGGACGAAAGCCATGAACGTCAAGTCATTACCAATACTGTTAGTATTATCGAAGAAGCTTGCGGCGTACGTCCTTTAGGCTGGCACACAAAAGGCGCGCCATCGCCAAACACACGTCGCTTGCTTGTTGAAGAGGGCTTTCTCTACGATTCAGACGCATACGATGACGATCTTCCCCATATACAAAAGATAGCCGGCAAAGAACATGTTGTTATGCCTTATGCTTTTGATACCAATGACATGCGCTTCATGGCCGGCGGCAACTTTGTGTTAGCAGAAGATTTTGCCACCTATTGCATCGATGCATTTAACACGCTATGGGAAGAAGGCGAGGAATGCCCTGCAATGATGTCGATCGGAATCCATCCGCGATTAATCGGTCGTCCAGGACGCATTCGCGGTCTCATCCAGTTTCTGGATCATGCATCCGATGAAGAGGAGGTTTGGTTTGCGAGACGTATAGACATTGCCGAACATTTCCGTTCGCTAAACTCGACAATAGGAAGCAGAACATGACTCTTAAATGCGAAACATTCAGTGGATTTATCGTCCAATTCAAGAATTGGTGTGAAGGGTTGCATGGCAGCAAACACGCCGAAAAACAACGAAAGCATATCGAGAATCTCTTCAACAAAACGATGGGGATTTTAGAAAAGAATGAAACGTTAAGCAGCGATGACTTGCGATGGTGCGTTGACGTCCCCAAATCAAAAATACAAGAGATTGTGAAGCAACTCGAACTATATCATACTGTCCAACATCAGGAACAGCTGGATGTTATGCTTACTCTCAGAAGCGATGACGGAGACATTAACATTGGATCGCCTCCGGTGAAAAAAGAGTGCACAACCTTTTGGGGGGATGTATGACAACATTTACGTGCCCGATCATAGCCTTAGATTAACACGTTATGTACACCTGGTTGGTACTGTCGTAGGTACGCTTTTTGCCTGTTACGCCGCAAAAAAAAGTAGTCTATTGGGTGTGATTGGAGCCGTTAGCATGGTCTATGCCTTTGCCGTGCCTTCACATCCGATCATCCAAGGGAACAGACCTTCAAGTTTAAAGGGATGGCGCACAGCAATACTTGCTGTTCCCGCCGATCTAATGATATCCTGGCAGACCTTGATAAACCCCTTCACAGGCGCGATGGATCGTTCTTTAAAAAGAGCAAATATCAGACCGGTAACAGTAGGATAACACAATTGCTGCAATTCACCCCAAAAATCATTTCAATGTTAAAGGCAGGATACAAGCTTGCCGATCTACGCTCCGACATCATAGCTGGATTGACAGTGGCGATTGTTGCGCTGCCGTTAGCTATGGCCTTAGGAATCGCCAGCGGCGCAACGCCGGAGCAAGGGATAATCACAGCCGTCGTCGCAGGCTTTTTAATTTCGTTGCTCGGCGGCTCTCGCGTTCAAATTGGTGGTCCTACGGGAGCTTTCGTTGTCATCATATACAATGTGATCACACAGTATGGCTATGACGGGCTCCTGATAGCAACTTTAATGGCTGGTGTTATTCTCGTAATTGCGGGTTATGCCCGATTGGGTCAGCTTATCAAATTTATTCCTCAGCCTGTCATCACGGGATTCACGGCAGGCATCGCTGTCATCATTGCTTCTACGCAAGTGAAAGATTTCTTTGGTTTGAACATCGAGAATGTACCGATAGACTTTGTCGAAAAATGGCATGTCTATCTGACGAAGATGAATAACTTCGACTATGCAACTACCGTTATTGGACTGGTTGTTGTCACCATTATTTTGACCATTCGAAGGGCAGCCCCCCGCCTGCCTCAGTATCTTATTGCTCTCGTCATTTCATCGGTTGCTGTCTATTTATTGGACCTGAATGTAGCAACTATCGGCTCGCGTTTTCCTGATATCTCGCCGGGAATCCCAGTTCCACAGTTGCCAGAGATATCATTCCAGAAAATACAGCAGGTCTTTCCTTCTGCTCTGGTCATTGCTTTTCTGGCAGGCGTAGAAGCTCTCCTTTCCGCTGTCGTTGCCGATGGAATGACGGGATACAAGCACCGGTCGAATCAGGAGCTCATTGCCGAAGGCATAGCAAACTTCTTTTCAGCGCTTTTTGGTGGTCTTCCTGCAACAGGGGCGATTGCCCGCACAGCAACCAACATAACAGCAGGTGGCAAGACACCCTTTGCGGGGATATTCCATGCCGCTTTCCTATTGTTGTTCATCCTGTTCGCTGCGGGTACTATGAAATATGTCCCGATGACCGCCTTGGCAGCGATTCTATTTTTTGTCGCTTGGGGAATGAGTGACGCGCATCGTTTTGCACGGACGATGAAATTCTCGGGAAGCGATAGAATGGTTCTGGTCTTGTCATTTCTACTGACTATTTTTGTCGATCTAACGGTAGCTATTGGCGTCGGCGTCACCTTGGCATGCCTGCTGTTTGTTGCGCGAATGGCACGGTCAATCGAAATTTCTAAAGGGATGAAGGACGGGTTTGGTCAAGAACGCGAAGAGGAAGACCAAAGGGAGGCTCTACCCAAAGGCGTCGAAGTGTTTTGGATTGCCGGCCCGATTTTTTTTGGTGTTGCCAGCGACATTCCCGAACTTTTAAAAAAAATCGGTGAAAATCCTAAAGTTTTGATTATTCGGATGCGGCTGGTGCCTTTCCTTGATACAACCGGTGTTTCTGCCTTAGAAGACCTTGTCAGACAGTGTAGAACAAAGAAGATCGCTGTCATATTCTCTGCATTGCAAACACAGCCATCAAGCATCCTCTCTAAGTTCAATAATGAAAGCTCGTGGGATCATGTGAGCAATGCCTCTTCTTATGAAGAGGCATTGCAGCAAGCGCGATTAATGGCTAAAGATTGAAAACGATCCTAGCAACAGCAATGTGTGCATGTATCCGGTTGTCGACAATGGGAGTTCCAAAACCAACACCTGATCCGCAGCTTGGGCAGCCTATTGTTTTGTCATGATAACGTAGGTCAGCATAATCGTAAGCGAGACCGAAAGAGATGCATTGAGTCATTTTATAGTCGCATCCCACGCCTATGGTCCAGCCATTTGCCCAATCTCTTGAATGTGAAGTGATATCCTCGTCGGCATCATACAGATGAAGGTCGACGAAAGCACCCGCCCAACCTACAGTTACGAAAGGGAGAAAACAGTTATAAGCATAACCTAGACGTAGTTTGGTGTAAGCAAGCCAATTAAGCCTTGATGTGAAAGTATCCAAATCTGGGAACCATGGACTAGGCTCCTGATTTTTTAAGTTGAGACCGAGTGCGCCTGCTTCGACCCCGAATACGCAACATCCTCTTTGGCAAAGATAGCCAGCACCGCCGCCGCCTAGAAACCCGCGTGGTTTCAAGTCAAAGGTCGATCCAAGGAGCTCGGCCCCCAAGGTGTTGAAGTAATTGGTATTTGTGAATTTTACCTCTTCCTTGCTCCACCCTCCTCCGAGCTGACCCACTAGGTATAATCCTTGCCAACATGCCGGTTGACTTTGACAAATATTTGCTGAAAGCATTGTGATGTTGGACAAAAAAATAACAAAAAATGATAACAGTTTTCTCATAGTTCCCCACAGTTTTTTGATCATCATATTCCGCTGTCGATTTGTTTCAAGTAGTTTATTTTTCATTGATACCGATAAAGGTTCAAGAATCGATATCCCTCGCTGTCCTGTTTGCTGAAAACGCCTTTTCTTCAATTGCATAGAGGAGTCTATTAATCATCACGTATCACCTTAAATGTTATATACTTAAAGTGACTTGATAAAAAATAATCTAAAGGAATATTGATTGTTTATAGAAGCAAGGAGGCTATCATGAGAAAAACTGAAGAAAGTACAACAGAAGTGATCTCAGCTGTAAAAGAGTTCTATTCTGCTCTTCATGGTATTTTTGAAGGAAAGACAGGCGGTATGGAAAGTGTTTGGTCCCATGCTGATGATGTCACCTATTTAGGCCCTCAGGGAGGAATCTTGAAGGGATGGAAGCACGTCTTCAATGCTTGGAAGGAGCAGGCTTCTCTCAGCCTAAAAGGCAATATAGAGCCTAAAGATATTCATATCATTCAACAAGGGGATATCGCCATCATTCAGAACTATGAAGTAGGGACTAACTACATCAATGGCACCGCCAAAAGCGTGAAAATACGAGCACTGAATATCTTTAGAAGAGAGGATGGAAGCTGGAAGATGATCTCCCACCAAACGGATCTTCTAAGCTTCGTCTGATTGCCACTCAACTTTTCCTGTTTCGAATTGGAAGACACCTGTATTGACAGAGAGTTTCCCCTTATCCTTCAATTCCTTAACGGCAGGCACCCTATCGGTAATTTCCTTAAGAACATTTTGAGCGTTGAGCTTAATCGCAATATCAACCAGTTCTTCCTGTGACTTTCCTGGGTTCTGGTCTATCGCCTGCTTCACAGCCGGTTCTATGTTTTTCAAAAGGGCCGTCAGTTTAGGGCTGAACTCCCCTTCTTTTAAGTTAAAAGCCGCTTTGACGGCACCGCAATTAGCATGTCCCATCACAACAAGCAAAGGAGTTCGGAGGTAGGATATCCCATACTCGATGCTAGCGAGAGCAAATTCATCAACAGTATTTCCTGCCAAACGAACAATGAACAGATCTCCAGCTCCCTGATCGAAGATAATTTCCGGGGGAACACGGGAATCGGAACATGCAACGATCGTTGCGAAAGGCGTTTGCCCAGTAGCAAGTTTCTCCCTTTCTTTCTGAGATAAACTAGTATTGGCTGAAGTATTGTTTGCAAAACGGCGATTTCCCTCTTGCAGCTGCTGCATAGGATCAACAGCAATAACGGTCCCGAAAAACACTGAGGTAAGAACAGTTAGACAAATTAGAACGTTTGAAAAAACAAAACGAGCTCTCATACTCTCTCCAATTTTTTTTTTTACTATTATTGAATATTCGATCAAAAGTCAATCTGGTTATCAGGGAAACAACGGAGGACCAGCAAATGAATCGATTCTTCTTCATCATCTTTACATTATTAATAGGAATATGCTCCACCCTTCCAGGCAAGATGCGGACCGAGCCATGGCTTACCGAATCTGCAATTGTATTTTTAGAAGATTTTTTTGCAAAAAATCCTAATGCAGCTGTTTTGAATTTGGCTTTGGAGAATCAACTCTTTGGATAGTAACCATTTGACACAAAATTAATTGATTGAAGATGGTTTTTCGAGTTTTTTATAAGGGACTAGATATCAGATGCTTATCAGCGAAAGATCAAATGCTGGATCGGCGTTTCACTCGATATGACCATTTAATACACCGAATTCGATCGGAAATTTTACATAGAAAATATTCAGTTTCTCCTTGTCAAGCAATGCCAGAAAATTCTCGCACTCCTCGGAAGATAGAACGAAGATGACCTCGACAGGAACGTTTCCCGGCAGTTCAAAAAAGTGTTCTTCATGCAACGTTCCATGTCTCCCGAAGCCTGCCATCGCCCTAAAGGCCGACCCACCATTGAGCCCCATCTCTTTTGCCTTTTCAAGCAACCACTCATAGAGCAAAATGCCACGGTGCTTTCTGTTTTCTTGCGTATAGAATTTAAGCTGAAATCCGTCCATTTTAGCCTCCGATAGTTTGAAAGATGAACTTAGAGAATGCATAGCCCAGAGCTGCAGTAAGGATAGATCCCCCTACATGAAGCCCTACTAAGGCAGAGAACCAAAGCAGCTCTTGCTTTGAAATCAATTCCAAGGCTTCTGCCGAAAAGGTTGAAAAGGTGGTCAGGCTCCCTAAAAATCCGGTGATCACTGCTAAGCGGACTTCGTAAGAAAGGAAAGCGTGCTTGGTGGTAAAAAAGAGGAAAGCACCCATTAAAAACGATCCTAGCAAATTCGCTATCAGCGTACCCAAGGGGATGGTGGGAAAAATGTGGTTCGCGTGCTCACCCAACTTCCACCGGATCAATGCCCCGCAGATTGCTCCTATCGCTATACTAAATATCGCCTGCACAAAAGCACCTTATTTTTCTTTTCCCCAGCTCTTTTTCAACTTTTCCAAGTTGTCACGATCTGTCAATAAGATGATTTCATCGCCTTTCTGAAAACTTACAGAGTCGTCATAATGATGAAACTCACCATCACGCAAGTAATAGATGACTCGCGTTTTTTGGGGCAGCTTTAAATCTGCCAGTTTCTCGATTTTGTCCTCATGGATGGGAATATGGTAAAGGCAAGCTTTGTCTCTTACATTTCTTGTCAGCTTCAAGATGTTCTCATTCAAAATAACGTCGGTTAGATATTCGCTGACAATTTGAGGAGAGACAATCACATCCAACAATCCAAGTTCTGCACACACTTTTCTATACTCTGGATCGTCGACTCTTAGAATAACACGCTTGGCACCCAAAGAACGTCCAACAAGGCAGGCAACCAGATTGTTTTGACTCATGTCTGAGAGAGCAAGGAACAGGTCGACTTCCTTCGGATTGGTTTCTTTTAGAATATCTGGATGGATAGCATCGCCAACAAGAAAATTGCAGTCCATGGAATCTTTGATCTCTTCGATTTTCTCTTTATTAGGGTCCATGATGATAATGTCATGGTTCTGTTCGATAAACTTCTGCGCCGTCATGACAGTTAATTCACATAGGCCATAAAAGACGATTCTCATTTTTCCTCCAGATATTGCCCGAACCATGTGCCCGGATATAGAACGACAAGCCATGGGAAAATTTCAAGTCTACCTAATAGCATGTCTACGCTTAATACTCCCTTCAAAACCACGGGGAGGTCGGGAGAGGTGATCCCAGTGGAAAGCCCTACGGTTCCGATTGCCGAAGCTACTTCAAAAAGGGAGTCGACAGCGGGATAGCCCATTCCGACAAAACAAAGCCAAGAAGCACCGGCAACAAAAAAATAAAGGCTAATGAGTGTCGCTGCCTGCTCAAACTGCTTATCCGAGAAAGGAATTCCGAGAAACTTTGGCGTATATACCGCATGGCTTGTTTGATTGATGCGCATGATCAAAGTCCTCAAGGCGATGAAAAATAACAGTAACCGAAGGATTTTGAACCCCCCTGCGGTAGAGCCAACGCCTCCGCCTATCAGCATAGAAATGGAGAGTATCAGCTTTTTACTGTCAGCAAGAGGCGAAATGTCTATGGATGAAAAGCCTGTCGTTGTCTGTGCGGAGACTCCGACAATCCAAGAGTCTATCGTCCAACCGAGAGCTAGCGAGACCAAAGAGCAAAAAATGACCATGCCGATCGCTTGTATACTCTGCTGCGTGAGCAAAACACGATGATTCCAGAGTTTGTAGTAAAAAGGCAAAGAAATCGCACAGAAAAATGCCAGCCCCAGGAGTCCGATCTGCTGCATTCTGCTTATCGTAGCAATGCTCTCTGGATACGGAGAAAAACCTCCTGTCGATACCGAAGCCAACACCAACAACACAGCGTCATATAGTCTGCTCCCCATTAGGAGCATACCGACAATACCGAGAATGGTAAAAAAACAGTACACGTAAAGGATAATCTGTGCGTGATGCCTGCTGCCGCCGATAGGATCTTCATTGTCTGACTGCAGAGATTCCGGCATTTTTACAATGATGGCGTGCCTAGGCAGAAGAGCAAGGGAAAAAATTAAGATGCCAAGCCCACCCGTCCATTGCAGCCAAGCCCTTGTAAAATAAGTTGTAGCGGACAGGTTGTCCCAGCGGGTAACCATCGTCAATCCTGTTGTGGTAATGCCGGAAATCGCTTCAAATAATGCATTAGCAAAGGAGAAACCGTCAGCCATCAGGGGCAAAGCAGCAATGACCGACCCCCCGAAGAATGAAAGGGAAATAACAATGATCACTTCATTATGCTGAATCGTGTTCGCCGTTGTGATCTTACTGAATCGATATCCCAATATCAAAGAAGCCGCAGAGATTACCAAGTAATATAGGAAGAAATTCCATTCACCAAAAAATATTGAGGCGATCATGGGTACCACTACAATTACCCCTAACGCCATCCCTAAGTGCCCTAGATATTTTAGAATAACACCAGGCCTGGCCACATAAGCCAGCAAGTTTTGACCCATCTTTCTTTTCCTATACAGAGCTGGTTACGCCAAAGCTGTTTCTGTATAACAAAAAGCATCGTCAATTGTATAGTTATTTATTTAAACCTTGCCACGGTAACGGGAAAATCCCCAAGCACATAGGGACAACATGCAATAAAGTGTGATGATATGAAACAATTGTTCCGGATGATGCTTCATCTCATAGTAGAAAATGAATACCACCCCTAAGAAAAGGCCTATAATGGCAAGGACAGCTGCGTAAGTTGATGCTTCGGTTTTGTCACGTATCTTAAAGTTCGCACAAGCCATCAAAAGGGAAACTAATAAGAATGTAATACTGCCATATTCCAGAATGAGGCGCAGTTCGCCCGAAAGTATCAGGATAAACGCGGAGATGGACATCGCGATGATAGCCATTCTGGGAATGTGGTTGTACCGCCAAGAAATGAACCCCGGAAAATAACCGTCTTCAGCAATGACTGCCATTTGACGAGAAGCACCGAACACCGTCCCACTGATAGCGCTGCTGGTCGCTAGAAGCGCTCCAATGATGACAAGCTCTTTTCCCCAGTGGCCAAGTGATTTTTCCGCACCCGCTGCCAGCGCCGCTTCTTTATGCTCAATGATCTCATCCATCGGTATTGTTAACAACGCACCCAGAGCGATAACGAAATAGATACCGATCGCAATGGCGATCGCAGAGTAGATGGCAAGAGGGATATTGCGATCGGGGTTGTCCATCTCATTAACAGCGTTGAGCACGAGTTGAAATCCTTCATACGCCACAAAGGTGACAGAAGAAACGATCAGGATGCTTAGGAATGGGACACCATTAGGATGCTCATGAAAAAGAACCGGCAAGCTGTAGTTGCTATAGTTAACAAGAACGAAAGAGATGATTACAAGGATCACCAGCTTGCTATAGACCATTAAGTCTTCAATCTTTCCCATTCCTCTGACACTAAGTATATTAACAATGGCAAATGTAGCAATGACACAGCCTGCAACACCTTTGCGCGCCCATTCGCTATCGGCAGAAGGGAAAACACTGATCGCATAGGAGGAGAAGGTAAATGCATATAAGGCAATTGTGCTGATATAGCCAAAAATGACCCACCATCCAATTAGAGAGATGAGAAAAGGAGATTTTTTGAAAACCTTTTTAAAAAAACTATAAGTCGCACCTTCATCTTTGAAGTAAAGGCCGAGTTTAACATAGGAATAGGCTGCCAATGATGCCAGCAAGCCGCCAACAAGAATGGCGAAAATTGTGTAGACCCCAACTATAGAGACTGAAATACCGAGAATGGTGAAAATTCCGCCGCCTACCATCCCTCCAAGAGCGATAGCGATCAGTTCAAAAACACCTAAAGGAGCCCCTCTTTTTCTATGTATGGAGATTTTTTTCATTTACTCGTCACAATCCATTTACATCAACTAGAAAAAAAAATATCATTAAGCGCAATTTAATTCTGACTATCACTAATGGAATAAGATGGAAAAATCTATAAACTGCATCAAATGCAATTCAGAATACACCTATGAAAATGGAAATTACTACGTTTGCCCCGAATGTGGTCATGAATGGCTAATGAATTCCGAATCTGAAGGTATATTAGAAGAAGAACGGCTTGTTAAGGATGCACATGGAAATGTACTGAAAGACGGCGACAGTGTGACACTGATAAAAGATCTCAAGGTCAAAGGATCGACATCTCCCATCAAGATGGGTCTTAAGATTACCAATATTCGATTGGTAGACCCTGTCAATGGACATGACATCGAAGCCAAGATCAAAGGGTTTGGTGTCATGATGCTGAAGTCTGAATTCGTAAAAAAATGCTGATCAAAGATCATGCCTCCTAGTGAGTTAACAATTGTCAGTAAAGAGCCTGAATCAAGGATTGATTTCAGCAAAGTACTTCCTTGCGAATTAACGATTTTAATTCTCAAAAACCTATTTCTTCAATGAAGTCTTCAACATTGCAGAGCATATTTCTTGGAAAAGGGTTCGCTATAAACTCGTATTGAGTGCAATAAGAAAAGCAGTAAAAGTGCAGGATTATGACGCTGCAATGTAGATTTATGATTAAATTACTTGACACTTCACAAGAAATTTGAAAATAGTGAGTGCGATAACGAGCAGTTCAATTTCGAGATGATTTTGCCAACAATCATTTTATTATAGTTGCCTGCAGTAAATCCAAAAGAGGAGCGGTATGTATAGAATAGCGGGAATATTAACTGGATTGGTAGCGGTTTTTCATCTATTTTTCATGGTGTTGGAGATGTTTTTATGGCAAACCTCTTTTGCGTTGAAGGTCTTTGATATGACACCGCAAATCGCCGCTAATTCAGCTCTCCTTGCAATGAATCAAGGACTGTACAATGGCTTCTTAGCTGCAGGATTAATCTGGACATTTTTTATCCATGAGCCATCGTTCCGCAGATCAGTCCGCTACTTCTTTCTAGGATGTATCATCGTTGCCGGTGTTTTTGCCGGCGTCACTGTGAAACTGTCGATTATCGCCACTCAAGCCTTGCCTGCTATGCTTGCTTTACTAGCGGTTATAGCCGCATCAGCGTCGGAACAAGATAATTGAAACAACGATAAGAAAAGATCCAAATATCGCACGCAAGATTGGTATGGGCAGCATATAAGCGAGCCTAGCGCCAATAGGAGCGCTGGCGATTGAGGTTATTCCTGTGATCAACAGACCCGGCAGGTAAAGATAACCGATACTTCCATCTGAAATGCGTTCGTTCAATCCAAAAAATAGATAGGATAACGAACCAATACTTCCTACCAAAAGGCTGACGAATGCTGATGTTGAAATCGCATGCTTCAGTTCCACCCGATGTGCCGTTAGAAAAGGAATTGTTATCGGTGCGCCTCCCACCCCTAGCGCCGCAGAGATCGTTCCGGCGATGATTCCAACACTGACGGCGGTGATTGGATAAGGATCTTTCAGTTTATTTTCAACAAGGTAGGGATTAGCTCTTCTAAATGCGGAAATAACAAAATAAACTCCAAAACAAAAGATATAGGCGCTAAAGAGCAGAACCAACTGTCTTGCAGGCAACAAGTCTGCGATAAAAGCTCCTAGAACGACGCCGCCAATAACCCCTGGGGCATAGTAACGAAGAAAGTTCCACTGGATTCCTTTCTTCAAAAAATGAGACCAGGCTGAAGAGATAGCGGTAAACACCATTACTCCTAGTGAGGTTCCGATAGCAACCTGGATGTTATATTCCGAAGGAAAATCAAAAATATAGAAAGCAAAAAGAAATGCAGGGACAGTAAATATGCCTCCACCAATGCCTAGCAATCCCGCCAAGAAACCGGCAAAGAGTCCTATCAGAGCAAATACTAAAAATAGCGTCAGCACAATTCAATCTCTTCTTTAGAAAGCTCGCAAAAGACGATTATTTGATCAATATATTATCATTACGATTTTTTCTGCCTTCTTTTATTCCGTCTTTTTGAAGATGATGTTGTTTCTGCAGCAATGCTTGGCGCTTGTTTTGCTTCCGCACTGCTTTCCGGTTCAATATCAGGAAAAAGCTTATTTATCTGTTGAAGCGCATCGTTCGCTTCAGCGCTGTTTTTCTCTTTTAGCCTTAGCTTCCATAATGCGACAGGTTTGCTTATATCCAGATTTGCCATTTTTGCGCGCATGAGAACTGAGTTAATTAAGAAAAACGGATGATCTTTTTGATACCCTTCTGCATAGCTGATAGTAAAAGCCTTAGGAACCAGTTGCTTTGTCACGAGATCATTAAGCTGATCGGGGATCAAGAGAGCTTTTGTGAGTGCTTGCTGAAGAAATTGACATACCTCGCTGAAATGCATGAGGGTATCTGTAGAAATTTCAAGGCGTCTTTGTGCGTAATATGTTAAAATTCCTCTTGGAGCTTGCCTCTTTGCTTCACAAAGAGCAATCAGACGATCACCGATCTCCTTAGCAAGTGTGGAATCCGGCTTTCTGCGATATTTCTCATCAACGAGATCGTAGCGGATCAGTTTCACTTGATCTTCAGGAAGATATATTTCGATGAGAAAGAACTCTGCATTACTACCACAATCCATGGTGCGCAGCAATTCATCAACCCTGGTATTAAAGATCGGAAACGTGGGCCATTGCAAGCAACTGTCAACAAATTTGGTTAATAAAACGTTGAAATCTCTGTATTTATGAAAATGGTGAAAATATCTGAATCCAATAATGCAGGCATCCAATGTTGCCAGAGGATGTCTTTCACGAAGACATTGATTGACGATATCGACTATCCCTTGATACACCACTTTGAAGTGTTGAAAATCTATCTCTTGGGTAAAAAAGAAATCTAACTGAACAAACTGTTGCAACCGTTCACTAACACTGGTTTTCGCTTGCAAAACCTTTGCACTGAAAGCGCTTGCGAGATAGTTACGCTCTTTTCTCCAGGCAAAATAGAGTCCAATGTCTTGATGCCAAAGTGGGGAAAAAGCGCTTTTCAATATCAAGTTTTCAATACGTATCTTTAGTTGCTTGTCGGTTGTGTCTAAATAGGTTTCTAAAAAAAGGTCCGTCATGTAAGGCATCAATGCATAATAAGCTGTATGCCGCTTATGTTGAGTATCAAAGTCGCTGGCATTTTCCAAAATATGTGCAAACAGGTACAGATAGCTTTCTATGATGAGGCTTCGAAATTTTCGATGCTCTTTTGTTTCTCGGAATTTCGCAAAAAGTGACTTCATGATTGGTGGGTTGCTACTTTTCTCCGAAGATTTATAGATATATCCGCTTTCGATAATCTGTATCCTCGCTTTGGTTCGACGCTCTTCTAATAGTTCAGGAAACACCTCCGTAATCATAGCGTTTAGGAAGTTGACATAGAACACTTGGTATACGTTTGTTGGATCATCTGTAGGTTGATCGCGTAAAATGAGCAATAGGATATGGCAAAGGTTCTTCCATACCGGCAGGAGGTCAATGTCTGATTTAAAGAAAAAGGGAATTAAATCTATGAAACTTTCGCTCAATGCTGATAAAAGCTCTGAGTCAGATGGTGTTTCAACCTTCGCGTGTTTAGCGCAGTAAGCGACTGTGCTACAAAAGTAATTCAAAGATGTTTCGATAGTCTTTTCTTCTAATATCCTACATTTTAAAAGTTCGATGCGTGCTGTCCAATGAGCATGCTGGAATATGGCATCTACCCATCTTCTAGCTTCTTCTAATTCATAAACGCTATCATCTGCAGCAAACAAAGGCAAAGGGCCATCAATGAATTCGGTGTTGGAACATTCCCTGAAAATCTTGAAGATCTCTTCGATGACAGTATGGTCTTTATATTTTTCTATAGCTTTCCGCACAGTATCTCTGACAAGATTAATGTCTTTAGCATTGCGCGGATTCAAATCATTAATAGCTCTAAGCCATCTCATCACAATCTTCGGCTGCCTCTTGGATTGAGCTCTTATTGATGCCAAATCGACACCTTTGCAATAGAATTGGCAGGCTTTCGATTGACATAGCGTTGAAATTAACTGATCAACCAAAGCTTCCAGTTCGGAATTGACATCAGAAGAGAAATCTAAGATTTCATTTTGAAATAACTCAATATGGCTAGTCACTATATCGCAATGACCGCCAAAACCTCTTACAAGCGCAATGAGATATTTCAACGATGCGCTCATCCTCTGCAACGGATCAGCAAAATGCTGCATAAGCAATGACGGTGTCACATAACGAGTTGTCTGCAGTATCGCTTTACATGGTTTATGATAATAATGGTCTACGCACTGCTCAATCAAATGGGGATCGATAGCGTTAGATTCAGCAAGAATAACCATGAGCAGAGCCAAGGCTTTTTCTTGGTCTTCCTGTTTAGGACTTGCCAGCAAAACAGGAACCAGGGCTGGGTATAACATTTTCAGACCATAATCGATCGCAAGTGAAAGATGTTCAAGATTGAGATCGATCCGAGTCAGCACTTGGTTGACAAGAGGTGCAAATTTCTTGTCTTTGGGAATGCGCTTCATGATTTCTACCGCATCGCTATGCAAGTCCATTTCAATCAATGCGGAAAGCAGATAACTAATAAACTCCCCATCATCGCTTGGCAGACATTCCTGTAATGCAACGGCCTTATCTATTTCATGCAGCTCAATGAATCGTTTTGCTAGGCTAACGACCTCTTCGGTGGTAGCTTTCTGCATTTTCTTTGCCAAGAAAAACGCGTGCAAACCTTTACCTTGCCCCAATAAACCGTGACAACATTGCATGATCAAGTCTTTCCATTGACCATCCAAAAGGCGACATCCTGCACAAGCTATGATATGTCGGTTCAATGATTCCCAGTTCCCCTTGCTAGCATCATCCTGAGCAATCCTTATCGCTACCCTTTTTGTTTCCTCACCAAACTTGATATACCACTTATTTTGGTGACATACTTTAAAAAAAAGCCGCGCAGTCGTACGGTTCATCCTTTCTGTCAGAAGACTCCCTACCGACGAGATCAACTCTTGACAATTAGAGAGGGCTGGCAGCCCACGCGGATCGACGGAATCGATAAAAATAAGCAAAGGAAGCAGGACAGATTGGAATTGATCCGGCGCACGGATATATTCTCGTAAGACAAGATCAATAATTTGAGGATATAACGTCATTGCCGGACGTGATGCTAATAGACGCTCTAACAAGGAAATTATTTTTGTGTATGGTAGCAATTTTCGTACGATTGGAATAGTGGGCAAGCGTACCAACAACTGCGGATCTGTCACATTCTCAATGATGGTATCAACTAACTTAACAAATCGCTGACCTTGAAATTGCAGGTATTCGCTCTCCAGCATGGCAATTGCTCTCTCCCATGCCTCGCAAGAAACATATCCCTCCAGCTCATCAAGAGTATTTTTGCTTACAAGAGAAAAGAGTGTCCCTTCTAATATCTCGTCGTCACTTTCGATTGATAGTTGGCTGCTATAGCTCATCTCAACAACTTTCGATTTGGGGCTATCTTTGCATTGTGCAAGAATGGCTTTTTTCAGTGCAGGATGTTCATCTGCACACTCTTTTGCGAGATCCAAGGCCAGCGCAACCCCCTCTTCACTTTCCACAGCGATGCCGGCAGATGTCCAAAAGCTTAGCGCTTCGATAATATTTTTTTTCTCTAGCAAATAACGGCAATAGTGAATTGAGAAGCGATTATGCTCAGGAGCTCTGGCAATAAGCATTTTTATTGTTTTAGGAAGTAGATAAGGGATAATCCTCTCAGCGATCACCAGCAGTTCCGTAATCAATCTTTTGTTCTCAGCGTTTGATACCAAGCAAACATCAAGACAGTCGCTCAGATACTGTTCGCCACCTTCAGGAAGATTGTCACTAAAACATCTGATTATTTGAAGGAGTTCATCTTCAGTCAAGCAAACGTGTTTAAGATCTTCACAAAAAATTCTAGAAGCGGCGAAGAAGTTTCTTTTTACTGCAACGGATAGAAATTTGTGGAAGAAACGTACTTTCTCATGATTTGGAAAGCGCTCTTGCCTCCATAGTTGTATGAGGGCCTGCAAGTCCTTTTCTTTCTGTGATTCAAGTGCCTGATCAAGCAGAAGCTCAAAATAATTACCATGATCGATTTTTTCTGCAGCCATAGTTATGAAAGTTTCTTCTTCACCGAGAAAGCTCCTGCTTACCAGTTGCAATAATGGTGCATTGTTCATTACCTCATCTAACACAAGAAGTTTTGGAAGTGCGCAATGGTCATACACATTTTTCTTATCACCAAAAAAAGTGATAAGAAGTTCAGTAAAAAGACGTACCGGCAGTTTTTTGGAGAGCTCTTGCGAAGCATTGCTTCCCAAGTCCAGGTTTAGGAGGTATTTTCCAAAATGAACTTGATAAAAGCCATTCCTTGAAGGACTTCCAAGGAGAGAAAAAAGGGCGATCAATTCTCTCTTATTATGATCGCTTAAAGAACCACATGAATATATTTGGAGCAATTCATAGAGAAAGGGATTTTCCTTTTTTAATTTTTTCTTAAGTTTCTGAGGAAATAACTTTGTCAATTGATGTTTTGCAATCGGATCACTTAACGACTCGCGCATATTAATAAATGCTACCGTCCTTCCGATACAATCCTCTCCATAAAGAAGATTGGCTGCGCGCTTCAGTTCCAAATCTATCTCGGCAGCGTTTACGTTCTTTGGGGCGGCAACTTGAGTATGCTCTCCCTTAACGATCGAGAGTACCCAGTGAGATAGACTTTCAATTAGCGAAACATCATTGTTCTCATCGGCAAGAAATTCCGTTGACAGCAATTGCAGCAAGTCTGACATACCTGGACTAAGGGTGTCTAGCCGTAAGCATGTATATCCTTCATCCTCAATAAACAGAAAGGAACCATCATTTTCAGGAGACATTTTGAAGCGCAGTTGCACCTTACCATCTTTGATCGTACGGTGAATGCGAGCATTTCCGTCTTTAGGCCGTTCTTCCTTGGTCAGGTAGCGACAACCTACAAAAGTAAACACGCCTTTAACTTTCTCCCAACAGGTTTCATCGTCACTGATGCATTTCACTATGCTGAAGAGAATCGGGTTCTTACGTCGTAGTCCTTCTGTATCGATCTGTTTTTCGATACAGGCGAAGTACTCACTATCCATACCATTGTCAATCCAGGCGTTCAAAAAGGCTATGCAGGCAGGCTCGGTTGAATCAATAAAGTGCTGGCGGATCTTGTCTCTGATCAGTGATATGACATTTTTTGAAGAAACATGATAGGTTTGCGCCCTTAGCTGTTCCTTATATCCTGCACACGGATGATGCCCGCCTCGTACTTCGTGGATATGTTGTAAAACATATCCAAATATCCCGCCTTGTTCTGGGTGGATAACTCGCGCACACTGGAGCAACCGATCGAATAATGCCTGCCAACTACCGATTGGTGAAGCTATCAGTCGTTCGGAATCTAAGATAGAATTAATTGATAATCTCAGGTTATGAGCAGAAAATGATGCTCCCCCTTCATTTGCAACCTTTTGAGCAAGTGATATATCAAAAGGTTTGCCTTTTTGCGGGTTGATGACCAATCTAATGAACTTCACTTCTAGTCCTGGCATCGATTCGGTCATTACCGGCTTAAAATCTTCAAACCCTAAAGTATCTAACAGAAAACACAGATCTTTCTCCATTCCCGGATAGTCATTAGCAACTTCGTCGATAATCTCCTCTTTTAGCTTATCCATTCTCTCAGAAGAAAGAGCGCTGAAATCAAAAGCGATATCAGTGTCTGGCGCTTCATATTCTAAGGAGGAGAACAATTCCGAATTCAACAGCGTCATTGGAATCTGAATGCCATGCTCCTTGCATGCAATCAGGAGTGCCTCGCGGTAATAATCAATACCAAGACACCTCGGTAGATCTCCTCCCTTGATCATCACCTTAGCTTTAGCATCAACTAGGCTTCGTATTTTGTTAAAGAATCTCACCAGATTCAGTGTGATCGTCAGCCTATAGTGTTCTCCTTTTTTTTCAATAGGAAGCGAAGGGTTGACAGCGTGCATCTCCTCCAAATACTTACGAACCCTTGGTCTAAGCTTTCCGGCATCCACGGGTCTAAAAACGACATCTTCCGATAACATGTTTTGCACTTTTTTAGCCTGCGCATCATTCAATGGAGGCAATGGTGTCTCAATACTCTTGAGCAGCATACCGCTCTGATCCATAAAGCCTTTTTCTATTAGAAACTCTCTAAGTTGGTCAGCTGCGTGGAGGCCTTTTACATCTGCACACACATGGCGTTGGTGATTATTTGAAGGGATTGTGTCATATGTTATTTTAGATGGGATGGAAGCAATTTCTATCATATTAAAATTATTTTGATTTTTAAAACATCAAACCTCTGATTGTTAGGCATTTTGCCGATAAATATTATTTGATGCCAGCGCAATCTCTTAAAAAATATCGAAATCTTACGGCCGTCAACGGAGAAAACAAGCAGCATCGCCTATACTAAAAAAAAACTCTTACATATCTAGCTTTTAGCAGCTTACGATAGCGGTTTGATTAAACTTAATAAATGATTATGGTTAGGATAGACACCTCGGCGTACAGTAAGTAAATCGTCAAGTGTTCATTACTTTCAAGGAGGAAGGTGATGAGTTCAGCTGATATATATCTATCCCTCGCAGTTTTGGGAATAATCGTTTTGTCCATCTGCGTGGTCTTTTTAACAGTTGCGGCTGTAAGAGCGCTAAACGCAATGGCGAAGTCGCTCAATTCATTAGATACGCAAATCAACAACCTTGAAAACGAGCCCAAAAAGCTTCTTTATCAGGCGAGCGAGCTATCAGAAAATATTAATCACAAGATGAGGTGCCTCGATCCTCTATTTCATTCCGTTTCAAATATTGGTGAACGATTCGAGGAGCGTACAGGAAGACATAAGGAAGAAAGAGAGCTCAAATTTCTCTTCGAAAGGCTTTCTGAAAAACAAGATACAAAAATGGATCAGGCGCTTGATATTGCGACAATCATCGTAAACGCGCTGGATCTCTTTCATAAATGTAAAAAAGGAGGAAGGTATGAGTAACCATTCATCACACTCTAGAGAGCTGCTTCTCGTTTCAATCCTCGGAGCTCTTCTTGGAGGCACGGCAACATCCTTACTAATGTCAAAAGAAGGAAAGAAATTTCAGCAGAACGTTAAAGGCATGTATCACGATGTCAAAGATAATATCGATGATATTCTCCATACCCTTGAAGAAAAAATCGAAGAGAACGTCGATCAAAAATCTGAAGAGTGGTCAAGAAACGCTAGGGAGACCGTCGATAAAATTAAGGCACAAGTGAGATCCGTGAACCATTTAGAGCCGAAAGAGCTAGGCATGATTATTCTAGCAGTCACCCTTCTCGGCGTTGCCTTAGGAGTAGGAACAACTTTGATCGCCCAGGACAAAACAAGAGAGCATGATATTTTTCACGGTATTGCGTCGCGCGTTTCTTCTGCGAAACCGTTACTGAATGAACTGCATACATTACTGAACGAAAGCTCAAAATGCTCCTGCGAACATTGCGCGCATACACACCCTCATGCAACAAGTGATCTGATGGAATTCGCCCTTTTAGGGTTAAAGCTTTGGGATAGGGTAAAACATCGATCCAGGTAAAGAATGGTTATTAATTTTTTAAAAACCACCTGGAAAGTTCTCAAAGGAACGGTGGTAGGATTTTGCAACGATCACTGCTACCTGCATGCTTCTTCTTTGACTTATTACACATTGCTTTCCCTTGTGCCTTTGATGGCTGTTACTCTGGGAGTCGCCCAAGGTTTCGGCTTTGACAAAGCGTTGGAATACCAACTCCTAGAGAGATTCAACGAGCACCAAGAAGTCATCTTAAAGATATTCGAATTTGCACGCTCCCTTCTTCATCACATTCGTGATAGCATGCTCGCTAGCGTCAGTGCTGTCATCCTCTTTTTCTTTGTTCTCATGTTGTTTATCAGCATGGAAACAACATTCAACTTGATTTGGAAAGAGGTTAAGCCGCGTACATTCATGAGAAAACTGACAGATTACACCACGTTGATGATCTTATGTCCTCTTTTTTTCTTCGCAGCCAGCACCCTTACAGTCTTTCTGACACAGAAATTGGAAACTGCCGTCGACGGCACATATATTGGTCTGGCAATCCATCCTATGATAACGATTGCCTACTACATCTTTCCTTTTTTGCTGATATGGATCTTGTTCACGCTCCTCTATCTCATCATGCCTAATACATCAGTACGTTTTTCTTCGGCGATTATTGCAGGAGTATTTGCCGGGTCGATCTACCAATTTGTTCAGTGGTTTTATATTAACTTCCAGATCGGAGTATCTCAATATAGTGCTGTCTACGGTAGTTTTGCGGCCCTTCCACTCTTTCTGATATGGCTTCAGATAAGCTGGACCATAGTCTTGGTGGGAGCCGAATTGGCCTACCATCTAGAGCTTCACTCACCTAAACCACAGAATAACCAGGAGTGATCAGCGTGGAAAACGACAACGCCCTACTACCGTGGTATAAAAGTACATACATGAGAAACCTGTCTGTTCTTGTTCTCACCCTCGTCTCGCTCTTTCTTGTACACATGATTTTTCCTCTTCTGAACTCCATATTCAGCTTTATTTATGCCGTGCTATTCCCATTCTTATTATCCCTGATCATTTACTATGCTGTCAGACCACTAGTTCAGAAGCTGCGTACAAAGATGCCTGTCCATATTGCTATCGGCATTATCTATATTCTTTTAATTGGTTTTACATCATTTATCGTATTTTACGTGTACCCGCAAATTATCAATGAGATCATTTTTGTTAAAACCATCAATTTTCAGATCGTTATCGACAATATCTTCAGAGTTTCAAACTCGATATTGAAAACACTGCATCTAAACGTATCGAATCAAGAAGAGACGAAAACGTTTATTTCAATGCTCTTCAACAAAGTTAACGACTCACTAACAAATAATGTTATTGATGTTGCAACAACACTAACGACTGTTCTGTTCGATATTTGCATCATTCCATTCATCCTATTTTTCCTACTAAAAGACGATAGGGCGATCTACTCTTCTTTTTACAATCAAATCCCCCTTTCTTATCAAAAACGCATAAACGAGTTCCTAGTCGAAGTCGATAAAACTTTAGTTCATTTCATTACGGGAAGAGTGATCGTCTCGGCATGCGTGTGTATCATGTTGTTTTTTGCCTTTCTAGTGATCGGCATCCGGTCATCATACATTCTGGCATCAGTTGCTTTTGTGTTTTTTATCATCCCATCAGTAGGTTGGATCCTAGCGTCGGTATTGCCTATATTGGTAGGATTTTCCATGGGTATGACAATGGGAGTTGAAGTTCTCTGCATCATGATCACCGCTGCAGTTCTAGAAGGACTGTGGCTTACCCCAGAGATTTTAGGCAAAAGCCTGATGATTCATCCTTTAACAATCATTCTCTTGCTTCTTGCTGCAGGATATCTCTATGGAATCGTCGGATTGATCTTCATCACCCCTGCGTATGCGTTGCTGAAAGTACTTGCAATACATATATATAAGGAATTTGCGCCAAGCCAAGAATAAACAAATTGGAGTAGGTATGAAAATTGTATTAGCATTGATAATGACCCCTGTCATGTTGTTTGCCGAGATTGTGAACGCTCCCCCCTACCCGACCGAAGCTTCTCCTCAACTGCCGCTTGAAGTGTATTCCGATGAATTTGCACAAATCCTGGGAACCAAACCTAAATTGGTTCATCTCGCAGAAGGCTTTGGCTTCACTGAGGGTCCTGCATACGTTCAAATTGCTGACAGCGAAGAAGGTTATTTACTGTTTACCGATCAAATTAACGACAACATCTTGATCATGCGGTGGCACGGGCTGTTGCCTTACAATGAAATTAATCAGCTATCCTGGAGCAAACCTGAAATCTTCAGACATCCTTCCAATATTGCTGATGGACAAACCATGGATTTGCAAGGGCGTCTGCTGACTGCAGAGACAACAGGAAGGCGTGTTTCTATTACCGACCTTAACGGTGAAGTGAAGACCCTGGCTGGTTTCTATGACGGAAAACCGCTGAACTCCCCTAACGACCTAGTCGTTAAATCCGACGGTACCGTCTGGTTCACTGACCCTGGATATGGCTGCCTTCAGTTTCCCCAAGAGTGTTACCTGCCCAACAACGTTTACCGTTATGATCCAAAAACTGAAAAGTTGGAAGCCGTCATCACTGATCTTATGATGCCTAATGGCATCGCCTTTTCTCCTGATGAAAAGATTCTTTATGTGATCGATAGCGGAGCGATCCAAGCTCCCCGAACCTATTATGAGCATTACCCTCATGCCATCTACGCCTGGGATGTAACGGACGGTAAAGCTCTCTCCAACAAACGCCTCTACGCCGACATATCGCCGGGGTTCCCTGATGGCATGCGCCTCGATAATAAGGGGAACATCTACGTAGGTGCGCTGGACGGAGTACACGTACTCAACCCTGAGGGAAAACTGATCGGTAAGATTCTGATGCCTAAAGAAACTGCTAACCTATCCTTTGGAGGCAAAGACAATAATATCCTTTTTATCTGCTCGTCAAACTCCGTATGGGCCATTAAATTAAATACGAAGGGCGCCAAACCCGTTCCCACAATCCACCCTGGAAACTAGCGATGCACAAGAAAGAAATGAGCTCCATCTATCTAGCCGGTCTTATCCAAGGGATTGTCCTGGTGGCCTTTCCCGCTGCGAGTACCTTATTTACAAATCCGCACTACTTTAACTTTTCCTCTACCCAATATGGTGCGCTGTTCATCTCGCAGTCTATCCTTGCAATCGCTTCGTCAGCTCTCAGCTCAAAGATAAGCCGAAGGTTAGGTGCAAAAAGCACTTATCTTTTCGGGCTTTTCGCTAACAGCTTGTCGATGGCTCTCTTTGCATTCAGCGCTCTCATCATCCACGAAGAGCTTTTAGTTTACCCGTTGCTGATTCTCGCAACTACATTTCTTGGAATTGGATTTGGTCTAACGGTTCCTACCATTAACACGATGGCTGCCAATTTACGCCCAAAACAAGTCGATACTGTTATTCTCATTCTTAATGCTCTACTGGGAATCGGCACTGTACTCGCACCGGTACTCATCTCCATTTTTATCGCTTATGGAGCATGGTGGGGTTTACCACTTATTTTAGTTGTCGCTTTAGCTCTTTTGATTGCATTTAGCACATCTCTGACTCTGCCCGGTGAAAAGACAGACGGTACTCTCCCTTCTGCGCCGTTGCCCAAAAAAGTCTTCATCTTCATCGCGTTTGCTCTATTTTATGGATATGTCGAAACGCTTAATGGGAATTGGGCATCTATCTATATGCGGCAGGTTCAAGATGCTCCCCTGCAAATGCAGTCGCTTGCATTAACGATATTTTGGGCTACGGTAACAGTTGGCAGAATCTTCTTTGCATGCGTAGAACGCTATCTGCCTAGCCGGCGTGTTTTTCAAGGATTGCCTATTATCGTAATGATCGCATTTCTTCTTCTAGGCATCCTTCCTCACGACAATCCCTACTTGAGCTTATGCGTGATCGGTATCGCCGGTTTAGGGTGCTCGGCCCTTTTGCCTCTAACGATCAGCTTAGGAACCTCACAACTGCCCTCTATTTCCCAATCCGTAGCAGGGATAGTGGTGGCCTTCTATTTAATGGGGTATGGGATCGCTGCTTTCACGCCGGGATTTGTCCTGGACCATAGCTCATACCAATTAAGCAATGTATATTCATTCAGCAGTATTGCTGCTATCGTTTTGGCTTTTCTTGCCTTTTACATTAACCGTGGCAGCAAAGCCAATAGTTGAGGAAAGAAATTAATTATTTTCGTTATAGAGAGGTCCACTATGAAACATCATTTATCTTCGCATAAAATGAAGCCTCAGGATAAATCCGAAGGCGGGTATCGCATTAGAGTAACAAAGAGCAACTTCCCGGCACTACAAGGCATGTCTTTTTACAAGCTGGTTTTGCATAAGAAATGCATCAGAGAACCACACTGGCACGCTAACGCTGATGAACTCGGGTATTGCTTGAAAGGGAAACTTCTCATCTCCATTTATGGAAATAAGAACGCTAAGGAAACCTTTCTGATAAATGAAGGAGGCGCTTTTTTTATTCCGTCCGGCAGCTTGCATAGTATTGAAAATATCGGAAATGATACAGCGGAAGTCATCCTTCAGTTTTCCCATGAAGAGCCTGAAGATTTTGGCCTGTCATCTGTGTTTGGAATGTTCTCGGATGCCGTATTAGGCAATACTTGGGATGTCCTTGCCAAAAACTTTAGAGCAATGAAGCGTGTTCGTAAAGAGTCATTTATCGCTGTTCTGAAGAATAACACTCCCATTACAAAAGACATGGAATATACCTCAGCATATCAATTCGAGCTTGAAGAGAGCTCTCCCTTGATTGCCAACGTCGGAGGGGCAGCGAAGGTAGCTAGAAATAACGTTTGGCCAATACTGGAAAGACAAGCCTTATATTCGCTATTGCTGACCGGTGAAGGTATGCGAGAACCGCACTGGCATCCGGAAACAGCAGAAATGGGATATGTCGCCAAAGGCAAAGGGAGGATGTCGATCCAATCCCCTTCCGGAAATGTAGATACGTACAATATGGCAGAAGGCGATATCTATTTCATTCCGAAAGCCTATCCGCATCATATAGAAAATTTGGAATCATCGGACCTGCATCTTCTTATCTATTTCGACCAGTCCATGCCGCAGGACATTGGATTTACCGCAAGCGTGAAGTCCTCGTCCGATGAAGTATTAGCAGGAATCATGCACTGCAATAAAGAGGTATTCCAGAATCTACCTACCTACTATGAAGACCTTTTTATTGTGAAAAAGAAAAACCCCCTGGACAAATAGCGGATTAGACTGTTCTCCAATAGAGGTTCCTAGGCAGAGAAGTTTTAATAAATGGAAATAACTTCTTATCATCGTCCCATGCCTTAATAAACTCGAACTCTAATTTCTCTGCAAGACGGATAACCCCTACATTTTCGGGACTGGTAGAAATCCAGAAGCCGTCGATATCTATCTTCAACGAAGAGATTCTTTTGAATATCTCTCTAGCAACGCCGCTAACGATGCCGCGACGATGAAAATTGGAATGCAAACAAACGCCCACATTGTATAGTTTAAGACTTTGAAAACTTTCCTCTAGACTGAATCTCTTTTTATCAATTTCTGACAAACTGAAAGTACCGACAGTATGGCCCTCTTCATTGACCATTACCCAGTTAAAATGATTTAACTTTTTTCTTTCGCTTACTTCGATATCCATCCTGTATACGCGTGCCTTCCATGAAGTCGGAAACAAGCTCAGTAACCGGCCCGCAACCGGCCCGAAAATGCTTATTAACGTTATTGTATCGTTAGCTACTTCAGAAAGACGACGATAAGTCTCGCCATCATCATCCGATGTTGTACCTTCGTTCACGATATTCGCCATTTTCACTTCATGCAATGTAAGGGTGGTGATCTTTACCGCATCCTTATTATTTCGTTCATGCATGGAGACCTTTATCGGCGCTAAAACAAAGAAAGGGAAAGTCTGCTTTGACAAAGGGAATGTCGCTGATTCGGAATCTATTTTTGATATCTTCATCGAACATACAGGGCATAAGATATTCCGCTCCATTACGCTTTTGTTTATCTGTTCAAAAACGCTTGTAGCCTCCTCATCGACGCGAATCTCTAACTCGTTGTTTTCGAGAAAGTTTGGAAGTTGCTCGAATTCTATTTCGTGTTCGCACGGAGTAACATGGATCGCTGAAGACATCGTACCTACCTTTTTGGTATGTATATGCTTGAAGAATCGATTTTTGACAAACAGAAATTTTCATCCTTCATAGACAAGAACCATTGGAGTAAAAAAACGCATACACAACTTTTAATTGGACAAAAATTAAACTACACATAAAATCTTTCTTTCACTGACGAGGAATTTATGATTAAAGTCTTGCTTATTACAGTTTTTATTTGCTCTTCTCTAGCGCTGCATGCTGAAAAAGACTGTTCTAAAATGTCATGTACAGCTGAAGAGTGGGAAGATACTGTAAGAAATCGTCCAGCTTCAAAGGATAAGGAAAATTATCGCGTTTATAACGAAAACACTCCTGAACATGTTAAAAATTTCTATCGTTTGAATCACAAGCATCAAACTCTTGATTTTGTTCTTCAGAAAAAACAAGAGTATCTCTCGCTGAATCGAGGAACATTTGATATTTGGGAAGCTATCGATCTTTTCGATCAGATTATCGATGAAAGCGATCCTGATTTAGACCTACCTCAAAGATACCACTTATTTCAAACAGCAGAAATGCTCCGAAAAGACGGATACCCGAGATGGCTTATCTTGACAGGCTTGATTCATGATTTAGGTAAGATTTTGACCCTTTACGGTGAACCTCAGTGGGCTGTTGTTGGCGATACGTTTCCCGTTGGCTGTGCCTTTTCGAGCAAAATTGTCTTTCCGGAATATTTTGAAGAGAACCCTGATGCTGCTAATCCCTTATATCAATCAAAGCATGGGATTTACTCACCGGGGTGCGGATTAGACAACGTGCATATGTCTTGGGGACACGACGAATACCTCTATTATGTCTTGAAAGATTATCTTCCAAAAGAAGCGCTTTTTATTGTTCGCTACCATTCGTTTTATTCTGCCCACCGCGAAGGAGAATATGAACATTTAATGAACGAACAAGATAAAGAAATGCTCCCTTGGCTACAGATATTCAGTCGTTATGACCTGTATTCCAAGTCACCTGAGAAGATCGATATAGAAAAATTAGCGCCCTATTACAAAGAACTTGTTGCTGAATTTTTGCCGAACAAGCTCTCTTGGTAGGCATGATCTTACTCACATTTATAGTTGCGCAGAGCATTGTCAAAGAATAACTTTCGATGATAGTGATCCGGAAAGTCCTGCAATACCGTATGCAACGCTTCCATCCAACGGTGGATTGAACCGGTTATTTCACAGACAGGCCAGTTCGTGCCATACACAATTCTTTCTTCTCCAAAGCTAGCTATACAATGACGGATAATGTCGACAACGTCAGAAACTTTCCAAGAATAATCAGGGTTTGTAAATCCACATTCACTGACTTTGCAAATCGTATTTGGCTGTCGTGCATATTGTGAGATGCCCTGTCTCCAATGTTTTCTAAGCATATCGTCTGACAATATAGGACAAAGTCCGCAGTGATCGATCACAAACCTTGTATCTGGACAAGCTTCCACCAAATCAACTCCATACATGATTTTTTCAGCGGGCATGACTAAGTCGCACATCAGATTCAACTCCGCCAAGAGACGAACGTTTTCACGAAAAACACTGGATTCTGTGACTTTCGGGTCTCCGGCAAATAAATTATGCCTCACAGACTTCACAACACTTTGCTTAGCGTATGGCAGGATATATTCTGCAAAATCTGTAGAACTGAGATCTCCAGCGATCGTAGCACCAATAATCTGATTTGAATCGTCTTCACATAAAGCGATGATCATGTCAGCTTCTTTCTTATGCTCTTCCTTGATGACATCAACTTCAGTGTAGATAGATTTTGTAATATTAACTCCCTTTATGGCTTCTTGATAATCCTCAAGGGTATATTTTTGCTTCAGCTGATTTTCAAACATTTTCACTGTTGGAATAGTGAAAACTGCGGTATCCCAAATATGAAAATGTGTATCAATGATTGTGTTCATATCTTTCATCTTGATTTCTCAATTTTGAAAAGGATCGAGCCAAACTCTTTTACTATTAATGATTCTGAAAGATCTGTCAATTCATTGAATTCATTTTGATATAAATCACATTTATATGTATCCATCAAATAACATGAATTAGAATAATTAACCCCTCAAACAGGTTGGTTCAAATGAACGTAAAAACGCTTCAAACATCTATTTTAGTCGTGTTATTTCATTGTTCATTCATCAATGCCGAAGTTGAAGAAGCGCAACCAGTTATTTACCTTCAACCAAATACAACTCAGTTGTTTACGGAACTTTACCAAGCGTACGGCTTGCAGAGTCCTCCTAAAAGAACTTTTTTTGAAAGCGCTCTATACCTAGATCAATCAACACCGCCTTCAATACTACCTCTTCAGCCTTCAAATGCTGTTATCTTTGACCATGCAGATCAGGTCCTTTCGCAATTTCATGCGCGGGTAAAAGATTTAGAGCTTTATATTGATCCGAGCAAACCTAAGCCATTTTTTTATACTGCTACGGGTTCGAAACATCTTATTGTGGCTCTCGTCTTTGCTATTGTAAAATCCGAACCTGATAAAAAATTCGCTTTTGCAGAACAAGTCCCCTATTATTCCGGCCATCCCAATGCTGTTACAGGCATATTTGATTACCCAAATGCCCGCTTCATCGCCTTTGAGAATCCCTCTGAAATTAAGCTTGAACCTGATGAAGAGCTTGTAGAAATTGTGACCTCGCCAAATAATCCTGATGGCAAATTCCGAGAACCACAAACGGATGCCGAAATTATTATGGCAGATTTTGTATTTGCATCCTCAGCATTTGGAAGAGATGGTACCGGTTACGTTGATCAAAACATTGAATGGTTGAGAAAGGCAAGAGCTAATGGCAAACACGTCTTTAGCTTTAATTCTGCCTCCAAACAATTTGGGAAAACAGGAGCTCGTTGCGGCTATATGTGGTACCCCCTCTACGACGAATACGCCGCATTAATTTTTAAGAAATTTTATAACTTCATCTCTTGTTCAACTGTAGCAGGCAGCTCGACCGGGTTGGCTGATTTTTTAGATCTTATCAAAGCGTTTATCGACCTTTCCGATACAGGAATCAGCCTTAGAAAAGATGCTCACAAAAGTCTAGTTAGTAGACATGAGCTTGTGGAAAAAGAACTTTTAACACGCTATCCAGGCTCTACTGTTATAAGCATCCCGGGAAGTCCAACGTTATTTGCAAAAATTAACGATCCCCGTATCCCCAATGAACGCGCTTCAGACGTCATTCTCAAAGATTTGAACGTTGCTGTGAATAATGGAGAACCCATGGGAGAGACAAATGATTTCGTACGATTGAATTTGTCGGGATACAGCATATTGATAGCTCAATTTCTGAATCGCCTAGCCGGCGAAAATAAATATACGGAACAAGATGTGCTAACCCTCTCTACTCATCAATGTGCTCATTCGACTATATGTTCAAATGGATCGTCACAAACAGAACATTTCGTGAATCCTGGGGATTGTAACATTGAAGTCGATGCCAGCAAAGGACCCATAACGGTCTGGTTACCAAAGTTTTTCGATTACCTGAAAAGCGAGGTGGTCACCATACAAAAAATCGATTCTTCTGAAAATCCGGTAGTTATTAAATCCGATAGCTTTATCCGCCCCCTAGAACATAACCATCAGAATATCAAGGTTCAGTGGACACAGCCAGATTACAGTCATGGACGTTGGAATATTATCGAATAAATATTTCTTTTTGTGTATTTATAACAATTAAGTAACTAACAGAAGGTTTAGACATGTTATGGTTTGCTAATTACCATTATGTTTTTGTTCATTTTCCTATAGCACTGATCATTATGGCTGGTATTGCCGAGCTAATTATGGCAATCAGGAAAAATACTGCTTTGGATAACACTGTGATATTTTTACTTTTTTCTGCTGTAATCTTTATCATTCCTACCATTGCAACAGGGCTGTCTCTCGAGGAAGCCGGCAGAGTGAGTGAGCAAAATCATTTCAATTTAGAATGGCATGAATTCTTTGCGTTCACTACCCTTTCCCTTGCTCTTGCAACTATTGTTTTACGTTTTTGGCTTCAAAAGCATCTTATTTACTTTGTCAGTCTAATTCTGTTGGTAGTTAGTGTCATCATTACTGCCCATTTTGGAGGACTTATGGCTTTCGGACCCCTCGACTATTTTCCTTCATTCTAAAATATTAGTTAATTAGTCGAGCTTGCCACATTGTTCACTTCTAGTACTTGCTTTCGTAGATGTGCAAAGATTGTTTCTCGCTAATTTCATCATTATTTCTGTAGCATTTTTTCAACACCGTCTAAGAACGACATATTTTTAACCACGCGTTGCACGGAAGACATAATCATACAGAAATGGAAAGGTCTGACAAAGGATCGGGATGGCGCCGGGCAGGCGGCGGGCAAGGAAAAGCCTGTGCAGGAGGATGCCCTTAGAAATTCTTGGGGCATAGATAGCTTTCCAATGTTTGCGATAGGTTTGAGGTTGTCCCTTGAGGGCATAGTCTGCTGCAAGAATGCCTGAGGTAAGCCCCATAGCTAAGCCATTTCCTGTGGCAGGCGGAATCACTCCTGCTGCATCACCTAAGAAAAAGGTGTTAGGCCACAGGTGCTGGCGCCGGATGCCGAACTCAGGAACAGGTCCAACCATCCAATCATTAAAGAGACAATGGCCCCTTTCCAAGGTTTTTACAAAAGATGATGCACGATGTCGCTCCAAAAAGGCTGATAAGGTAGCTCTTGGGTGCCGCGCCTCCTCTTGGGAACAGGTAATAAGCCCTGCGATGTTGACCCGATTTGCTCCAATAGGCGCCATTCCGAAATATGCCCCGGGAATCAGATGCATGGCGAGCTCATCAGACATGGCTATCCCCTCAAAGTGAGCCTTCGCTCCAATGTATCGGAACTTCGGCATTTTTTGCCCGGTAAGGGAGTTCATTAACCTTCCGGTGCTGACGAGCAGAGTGGAAGACGTGTATTGCTCACCTGTTGTTAGGAACACGTTAAAATGCTGCCCCTCACTTTTAGGGATATCAATCCTTTCGACCTTTGCGCAGGTCTTTATCTGGACACTATTTTTTTTGGCATGTTGGGCTAAAGCATCATCCAGGCAATATCTGGGCATGGTGGCAGCGGCCTGTGGCAGTGCGGCGCTCCACTGCCTTTTTGGTAAGATGAGTTTCAACGTCGTTACTTTTGCCGCAGGTGCAATCTCCCATTTATCGAGAAGAGGAAGAGCTTCGGGGGAGAGGAACTCTCCACAAACCTTATGCGAGGGATAGTCTCCTGCTTCCAAGAGTATGACATCGGCCCCTGCTTCGGATAAACGAATGGCGGCGCTGAGCCCGGTAACGCCGCCTCCAATGATGATGAAATCTGTTTTCATGTTTTTTTTATGGTTAGGGTCCAGCGGAATGCCGGATTCCACTTAAGAGTGTATTGATGTTTTTGAAACCCCGCTTTTTCAAGCAACGATAACCAGTCGCGTTTATGAAAAGAGCGTCGTACTGAAAGTCTTCCGTCATGCCAAATCAAACGATTTGGAAATGCAAAGAGAGCGACTAAAGAAAAGCTAATGTACGCGAGGATATGCCGATGAAGGTCATTAATGACAACGGCCTGTGAACATACCCGGTAGCTTTGCTGAAGAAAGGTTACGAGCTCGTCATCTGTCATGTGGTGGCAGACAAGCATAGTGGTCACCACATCGAAGCTATTGTCAGGGTATTCGATTGTTTTATCGTCTTGTATACGAAAAGACACATTCTTCTTGAAGTCTACAGGGAGATGTTTTTGGGCGTGGTCAATCGCTTCGGAAGAAATATCTATTCCTTGTACTGTTGCATAAGGAAACCAACGGTACAAGTGTTGGCACAGGTATCCTCCACCGCAGCCTACTTCAAGTATTGATGCTGGGCTTTTATTAAGGGCTTTAAGCGCTTTCCATGAAGCGCGGAATCCCCCCAAAAAAAAGTTGATTCGCTCCAACAGTTTTAAACAGTTGTTGTATTCTTCTGCACTATAGTGAGCGCTGCCAAGGTCGAGAATTTCTTGTTCGTTAGATCGTTTATCCTGCCACATTTTCATCTACCCGCTTTAGTAATAGCCCCTCTATAGATAGACCGGGACCGAAACCTAATCCGATGACCCATTTTTTTTGGCATCTGGTTTTGAGGACCTCCTTGAGAACAAAGAGGAAAGTAGGGCTCGACATGTTTCCATAGTTATGGAGGACTTCCCACGATGCTGAAAGCTGTTCTTTTTCTAGCCGACATGCTTGCGCTATCCCTTCAAGAATGGCTTTACCGCCAGGATGTGCTGCCCAGGCGCATTGGTTGAAGGTTCGTTCAGGCCCAATGAGACTTTGTGCGAAAGAAGACACACTACGTTTAATGTGAAACGGGATGGTAGGGCTTAGGCGCATAAAGTAGCCGTGGTCTCCAGCTTCCCATGTCATCAGGTCTCGAGTATCATCTAGGGCTTCCGATTTTTGGCTATATAGCTCTAAGAGAGGCTTTTCCCCTTCACGCAGACCTACGCCTACAACCATTGCTGCAGCGCCATCGGCGAAGAGGGAGTTTGCCACTAGCGTTTCAGAGCTAAGATTTTCTTGAACATGTAATGAACATAGCTCCGTACAAACCACTAACACCCGATGTTTTGGACTTTCTAATGCCAGAGCTTTGGCGATTGCCAATCCTTTAAAAGCTCCGAAACACCCCATAAAATTGATGCCTAGGCGTTCGACTTGAGGTGAAAGTCCTAGTTTCTCGATTAGCAGAAACTCGATACCTGGAGCTAGCATCCCCGTGCACGATACCGATATGATATGGGTAATGGCCTGGCAATCGCCTCCCCATTGCTCCAACGTCTTATGGCAAACAGAAGCTGCTAGTTCTGGTGCAGCTTCTTTGTATATGTCGTTACGTTGCTTTGTTGTGGGTGGTGAAGCTTTCGTCTCTATCCCAAATATTGTGCCGTGGATTCCTTCTTCAGAAATGTCACTTGCTACTAGATGGCGTTTTTGTATGCGGCTACCCGAGGTGATTCTTTGAAGCAGATTGTTATGGACCTCATCTAGATTGAGAAGGCGCTTCATTGCTGAATTATAAGCTTCTTGTGTAAGAAATTTCGGAGGCACCTCGGTTTCGAGCGCTAGTATCTGTGCATACATGTATATGGTCACCTCGGTTGCATTTCAAGTGGCTCGGTGATCACTGATTGCAGGATTCGAACTTACGGAAAATGATCTAATGTTTCGACTATGAATGGTTTATAACAGATTACAATATCTAGCAACGACCAGTTTGGAGGCTTTTACAATCTTTGACAATGGAAATCTCCACTTTCAAAGTCAACTTATCAATGCCGAAAGCTCACTGTAAGGTTTTCATCTCCGCAATTTACTTTGTTAACGATAATGGCAAACAACACATCTGTCTTTTCACCGATGCATAGCATGTCAAACCAAAAAGGCCTGTCTACGTTGCAATCGTGCGAATTGGAACACATCGTTAACCTTTCTCATTTCAAGCATCAAAATCAGAGACAGTGAGGCAACTTCAGAGCTTTTGACAGGGCTTAAATGGGCAAAAAGCAACCGTATTTCAAGGGATACTCTCGCTTCGATTTAATACAGCCAAAAGCAAGAGCAAGGGAGGTAAACTTGGCTTTACTGTCAAGCGTGTGACAATAGTCTAATCGGTCAGGGATGTGTCACCACATTCAGAACAGCGCCCAGCGAGTTACGCTCAAACCAATGAAAAACCACGCGCCCCTGCTTATCCCGAAAGGATCATACAAGAATCGAAATTAGATCAATCAATGCCCAGATACCAAGTCCGCCGAGCGCAAAAAATCATCAAAAATGCACTTCTCACCTTTCCTACATAAAAGCGATGAGCACCAAAGCACCCCAAAAACCAGCACAGTAACAATGCAATCATGTGCGCTTTAGGTGAAATCTGTTCAACACACGAGTTAGAGCAACTGTTATTCAATTGTTAATCCCTTAGTTTGTGATTTACTAAAACGAAAAATATAATCAAAACTCTTATCGGTCAATTTATAGCATGTTTATCGATGGTTTTTATGTTTTATAAACTTGAAAACATAAAAATCGTATGAACCTATCTTGCTAAAAAGATTTGATACAAATTAACGATGATTTTTCTCAAGGAAATGAATTCAATATGAGAAACATATTGGCAAGCAGAGATTTCCTTTCCCGGTGAATAAAGGACGTTAAGACGGTAAATATTTTTAATAAGATAGGTTCATACAAGCAAAAAAGGGGGCCTTCACTTGATAAATCAAAAAATTGAGCGGATAGCATCAGCCTCAAATACTAAAACAAAGTGCAGCGAAAAGATAAATGTGAGATTATGTTTACATGTTTAAAGAATTTATCCCATATAACGATCAAGAAATAGGTTTGGAAGGATTTATTGCCTACCCCTCTAAAGAAAAACAACCCACGGTTGTCCTGTGTCACGCCTGGAACGGTCGAGATGAGTATATTTGCCAACAAGCCCAACTGATTGCTGGTTGGGGGTATGCAGCATTCGCAATTGACATTTATGGAAAAGGCGTTTTGGGAAAATCGCCTAAAGAAAATGCTGATCTTAAACAGCCGTTTCTCTCTGATCGCAACCTATTAAAGCAACGAATTATTAAAGGATACGAAACCATTTGCACACATCCTTTTATTGATGAGACTAATATGGTTGTGATTGGATTTGGATTTGGTGGTGTTTGCGCGCTCGATTTCGCTCGTTATATAAAAACACTTAAGGGTGCGATTAGTGTATATGGACATTTTGAGCCGCCAAACAAAACCGCGAATCAGTTAATTAAATCAAAAGTTCTGCTTCTACATGGCTATGATGACCCTATCGTAACAATGGATGAGTTATTACAATTTCAAGAAGAACTTTCTGCTAATGCGGTTGACTGGCAAACACATCTCTATAGTCAATCTATGCATGCATTCACGACGCCTTCAGCTAACAGCCCCGAGTTAGGTATCGCTTACAACCAGCTTTCTACAAAAAGAGCTTGGAAGACTATTCGGAATTTCGTTGACGAAGTTTTACAACCTTCTTCCTAATAAGTTAGACTATCCAGGAGCAGTTCTGCATAGTTGCGCTAATTTTTACTGTGACAAGATTATTTCAAAAAAAATCAAGCGCTTTTACTAAACCACAAGGATCTGACCTTCTTAGAGACATTCTCTTAACAGCATTTTAAAGCATAAAATATAAAGGATCTAAAGTTCCTGCTTATTTAGTCTGGATGGAGGTGGAGTGACAGACGGTAGGCTTAAACGGCTGAAAACTGGTCGTTGTATGTAAATCATAATTTTTTCCTGATTTATAGACATCCCAGCCTGTGTAAAATAGGAAATGTGATCATATGACCTTACTCACTTTGTTAGGTCCCTTTTCATCGGAACTCTTTAAACCATGAATGATAACACCTTCAAGATTCTGTGCTTTTCTAGCAAAATCGCTAATAGAATCATACGTAGGGCAGCCTGAATCGAGTTGCCATACAAAAGATTTTGCAAGATCATGAATTTTCACTAGTTGCGGATATTTCTCTTCCAACCTAGGAATTGAGTGATTTTTTAAATACACGATTTTGTCAGTAATAATAAAGGTGGCTATGCCAGGATTGCCGCCATTGGAAGGAATAATTGTTACGTCTTCCTCACTAAAAAGAGATCGAGAAAAAATCTTTACTAGCAGAGATGATGAGGTCTTTTCTATCTTGTCGGTTGCTACCAATACACCGGACTGAAAGGTGATCGGCACGTAGATAGATCGTACGAAATAGAGATGCAATGTCATAGCAAACCTTACTCGTCTTATTTTAGACTCTTACCATGAGATTTTTCATGTCAAGGTATAGTACTTATCCCTTTCTGAGCAATCAAAAGATTGAGTTAAGTAATAATGGTTAATAATTCGGGTCACACCGTCACCCCTGACATTCGGACATTTGAAGCGAGAATGAGATATCTAGCGCTAACTTTGCATTAGTATGAGAATCATTTTTGTTCTTTACATCCTATATAAATAAGTATAGCATGCCTCAACCAAACCAAATTTTCAAATAGGCGGTGAAAAATGAGCATGGTAACTGTTCAAAATACTAGCTATCCCGAACATAATAACCATCAACTGCAGCCCATCTTAACAGCGCAGTGTGGATTTAAAGGGAAAGTCGTCCACTGGAATATTGTGGAAAAGACCGGCTTGGCGTGGCCAGAATTTAGAGACGTAACATTTTCTGAGAGCCTTTATGATAGGCTTTCAGAAAAAGGTTGTACAGAGCTGCAAATTGCCTGCTTCATTAGGCAATATGCAACGTATTATATTCTCACGCAAGATCCCAAAGCGAAATTTTGCGATACAAGAGTTGATTTCGATTTCATTTCAGTTAAAAATATTTATACGATTTCAGATGCTGGCAATCTTGATACGATCACGGAAAGATTATCAGATAAAATCAATCAATTATTACCTTGGATTTGCCCACAGCTTTGCTCCTCCCCCAGTCACAATGATATTCCTAGTGTCATCAGGTCTAAAGCATATCGGCAGGTGATGAGTGATGCAGAAAAAGCGTTCATAAAAGATGGAAACATTGAGCCTATGCGAGATGGGATCTCGCACTTAGAAAAAATTATGAGTATCATCACGACAAATAATCCCCTTTTCGAACATTTTGATCAGCTTGAAAAGCAGAAATCCTCCTCTCTTCAAAGAATCACAATGGCAGCTGTTCAAAAAATCAAAGAAGGCGATACTTTAAGCAATGTTGCTAAGCTTATTGCAAAATTGTTTAAAGGTTTATGTGTCGATCTTTTCCGAGGTAAATCTGCATTGGTCGGCATTTCAAGAAGAAGCTGTATCGAGACAACTCTTTCTTGGCCTGAACAATTCAGAAAAAAATTAATTGAAAATGTAGAAAACCTTGACTTGGAGATGAAATCGGGAGTTATTCATCACTCTGACAATGTATATTTATCAAAGCCTATACAAGTCTCTTTTAAAGACAAAACAGTTTCACTTACTCTGTTTCTCTTGTCAAAAGAATGGCATGACAGATGTGAATCAAATGCTGTGTTTGGTTGCGTATCCGAAGACAACCCCTCTGTTGCTATTGGAAGAAACACAGAAATTGCAAATTTGATGCCGTACCTCGAATATCTTTATCAAGAATACATAGTCCATAACCCTTCGGATAAGGAGGGTCTTATTAGAAAGTTAGGAGCTCTTCATTGGGGGCTATTTCACGCAAAACTTTTTGAAGAAGCGAACAATGAGATTGCTGAACGTATAATTATAGCATTGGCGAAAAGCAAAGAGCTTGACATATCTGGTTGCAAATCTGACATATATTTACAGGCTTTAATCACAAGAGAAATTGAAACATTCGCTAAGGGCTACAAAGATCTGCTTAATTTTACATATGAAGGAGAAGAAAACCATCATGAGTCATAAGCCTTTAACTTATGACTATAGATACGAAATATAACAGAGTTGAAATAGTTATGTTGGTATTTCTAAAAAAAAAACTCTATCAACATCTGATAGAGTTTTTTTTCTTGGGGGTGGAGAGACAAGTTCTGAATTTTTAGCTAAATTCGAGCCATCAATAAGTTACCGCATTTCGATGGGTACTCCTGCTTAATTGAATACAGCCCAAAGCAAGAGCAAGGGAGGTAAACTTGGCTTTACTGTCAAGCGTGTGGCAATAGTCTAATCGGTCAGGGATGTGTCACCACATTCAGAACAACGACCCAGCGAGTTACGCTCAAACCAATAAAAAACCACACGACCCTGCTTATCCCGAAAAGACCCAATAAGGATCAAAATCAGATCTATCAATGCCCAGATGCCTAATCCGCCAAGCGTTAAAATCATAAGAATTGCGGTTCCCACCTTTCCCACATAAAAGCGATGCGCACCAAAGCACCCCAAAAACCAACACAATAGCAACGCAATAATGCGCGCTTTTGGTGAGATATGTGCAATGCAAGAGTTAGAACATACGTTATTCATTTTTTTACGCCTTATTTCACAGGTTGGTGGAAACGCAAAAATTATATCGTTCAAACTCTTATTAGTCAATTCTAACATATAGGATGATGTAAGTTATGTTTTATGAACTTGATAAACAAACGCTGATTTTAAATATCGAGAATAAACAACAATGAGAGCAATTTTGACAATTAAAATTTAAATACATGATTTAAACGATCGAACCTTAGAAAAAAGCAGAAAAAATAACTTAACGATTCTTTTTTTTGATGGAGTGGAGAGACTCATTCAGAACTTTTGATTGGATAAATTCCAATTCTAGTAGACAAATATTTTCTAACTATAGCTCCAACCTGGCTGCCAACACCATTTTCTAGATAATAGTGTGTCCAATGAGGTTTTGTTTAAAAAATATTCTAATGCATAGTAGGTTCCCCTGTGACCGATGATAAGCACAGTAGTTTCATTAAACGTTGAGAAATACTCATTTTTGAATGAGCTGAACCTTTCTAAAACATCAAAAAGGCTTTCTCCGTTAGGAAAAGGAGACTCAATATATTTCTTTTTTAACCTTCTAACCTCAGCAACTGATGAGCCATTAAAATCTCCATAGTTCCATTCTCTAAGTCGTACGTCTTGTATGATAGGGATGTTTCTATTTTCAAAAGCTAACTTTGCTGTTGTAGAGGATCGAATGAAATCAGATACATAGATAGTCGAGATATCTTCTTTTGAATATCTATTTCCGAGTTCCTTGGCTTGTTGCTCACCTAACAAAGAAAGATAAGGGTCATTCCATCCAGAGGCTATACCCTTTGCATTGTCATTAGAGGTTGAATGTGATTCGAATAATATAGTTGGCATATCTAAAATTTTACCAAGAACATTTAACAAAGTCAACGCAGGCGTAGATTTGCTCAAAACAAAGCCTACCAAAGTCTGGTAGGCTATTATAACTTTTATCAAGGTTGTTGGAGGTGGAAAGACAAGTTCAGAACTGTTGATTGGAGCAGAATCAAGATTCCAAGTGTATTGACTTCGTCTAATCGCGCCCAGACAGCCAATGGGACTCCCAGGTGATGGAACAAGCACCTTGGAAAGACAGAGGGGGTATGCTCCTTAAATAGAAGCGGTACCTGTTCATATTTATAGAAAGCGTCTTAAAGAGAGAGACCCCTATTATTTATCGAAAGAATCAAACGAGAAACTGAAAAGATCCAGGTGGGGCTTGTAACAGCTGTTCAATTAATATCGGAAAAGCTTGCATGCGTCGTTTCAAATCTTCTTCCGTCCAAGGATAAATTCCCATATCTGTAAGAAATTGAATTGCTGAAAGAATAAACTCTGCACATTCGAGAGGGGCTTCTGTTCTGAAAATTCCCTCAGCGCAACCTTGTTGGATTATTTCTGCATATAGAGGAGCCTGTTTCATTAAAGTAGCTGCAAGGAGTCGGCTATGCAAGGCATCGTTAGCGGGTTTGTGAAGCCGCTCTATTATCTTTTCGTTCTCTTGGGAAATATTTCCCGCATTCACCAGAAGTTGGATTTTTTCTAAGGCATTCTTTGGAGTATTCTTTACCAAAGTCCTCATGTGTTTAATATTTTCTTCAACGATATCCTCGATGACTGCCTCAAACAGGGCTTCCTTAGACTTAAAATAATGATATATAGTGCCTTTGGCAATTTTTAAGGCATCCATGATGTCTACCATGGTTGTTTTATCATAATCTTTGGTTAAGAACAGGTTTCGAGCAACTTTAAGAATCTCGTCCCTGCGATTTACAGACTTTGTCATTGGTTCATCCTTTTATAGCGAATCATAACACTTGACCGACGGTCGGTCAAGTGCTATGATACTGACGATTAATTGATTGTTTACATAGGAAAGGCAAGCATGCTTATAAAGAAATTTTTCGCATTGGTTTTGGTTGCATTTCCGCTTATGAACTTAGCCTCTGTAGAGGCACAGACAGAACTATACAGTGAGACAATAATGATGAAAGATAAAAAAATTCTTATATCGGGTGCTGGAATTGCTGGTTTTACTCTGGCGTACTGGTTAAAACAGCGAGGTTTTTCTCCAACTCTTATCGAAAAACATTCTTATGTGAGAGGGGGTGGTTACAAAGTTGACGTGCGTGGCACCGCTCTTGAGGTGGCAAAAAGAATGGGGATTTATGAAGATCTCTTAGATGCTAACGTGAATCTCGTCTGTTCTAAATTTGTGTCTTCTGGTCGGAAGGTCTTTGAATTTGATGGAGATATTTTAGGGCACTCTTCCGAAGGAGAAATAGAAATTAACCGATGGGATCTTGCTCAAATCTTATCTAAAAAAGTGGGTGAGATTGAAATCATCTACGGTGATTCAATCACAAATATAGATGGAAAAATGGTTCATTTTGAACAGATGGAACCCAGAGAGTTTGATATTGTGGTGGGGGCTGATGGACAATACTCGAATGTAAGACGATTGGCTTTTGGAGAAGATGCAAGATTTCTAAAGAGATATGGTATTCAATTTTGCGTCTTCCCCATCCCAAATATTTTTGAACTCGAGCGTTGCGAAATTGTCTATTTTGATAAGGGAAAGCTAGCAACAGCTTATGCCGTAGGGAATCATTCTTATGCATGCCTTGCGTTTAAATCTGAGGAGGACACGTGTCCTACTGATAATTTACAGGCTGTATTTGAAAAGCAGTTTCAAGGCTTAGGTTGGGAGGTTCCTCGTCTTGTCTCTTTAATGAAAGAAAGTGACGAATGCTATTTCAATTCGATTGCTCAGGTTAGAATGCCCTATTGGTCTAAAGGACGAGTTGTGCTTATTGGAGACGCTGCGCATTCAGTTCAAGCAATGGGGACAAGTCTTGCTATGGTTGGAGCTTATGTTTTAGCACGGGAAATTGACGAGTCGAATGGAGATTTCACTCTTGCTTTTGAGAAGTATGAAAAAAGCATGCGCAAGTTTGTTGAAACTGCGCAAGATCTTGCCGAAGAGAACCAACAAGCTTTCACAGAGTCATCACTGCGTATGAAGATTCAACTCTATTTAATGGAAATTTTGCCTAAAAAAATCATTCAATATTTCACTGACAAAGGAAAAAGGCAAATGAAAGAAGTTGCTAATGGCTTGACCTTAGAACCAATAACCGAGATGCAGAGGATCTCTCTAGATGGAAAGGATTAATTTTGATATTCTCTCTCTCAAAATCAGCTACTGATAATGCGATTGACCTTGCCGAAACGAATCATCAGCTCTTGGCAGGTGATGAATCCTCAATAAAAATGACACTTCAGCTCTATTTGATGAAAATTTTGCCCAAAAAAATTCATTCAATTTTATCACCAAGAGGGGCAGGGAACAAATGCGAAAAGTAACGAATGGCTTTGCTTTGAAGCCAGTTACTGCAACGCGAAAATCAAATGAGCCTACTCAAAGGCAAGTTTGAGGAAGGATTTTTACTCTGTTTTCATCTAGTCTAGTACGTAAATAGTGCATAATTGAGCTTTATGCAGTGGAATTTTTCGATGTGAATTTCTTATTGTATGCCACCGAAAACAAATGGCTTCAGTCTTAAATCTGAAGCCTTAATTTGGATTGGAGGTGGAGAGACAAGTTCAGAACTTTTGATTGGAGTTCCCTAAGTGAAACTCTCTCCCCGCTTGCCGATTTGGCCACTGGCTAGCCCTCTCGGGCCACCGTGAACTGGTCGATAAATAGACATAGGCGAAAGAGCCTCAATTAGATTTCCTAGTAGAGCTGCTCCATTACAGCATGAACTCTTGACATGTCAACGCCTACGGATTCAGAGAATTCGATCAAGTCATTTTCTATAGCCTGCTGGAGCTCTCTTGCTTTACTTGAAATATCTTTAATGCGGAGAAATAGTTGAACTCGATTTGGGGTCGTATGCATATCGTCCATGTTGTTGCTTACGAAGCTGTGGATCAGCCAATTTCTCTTGTTGAGAAAAGCTCTTAGCTCGCTAAAGAGGGGTTCTGTGTAAAGTTTTTTTTCACTTGCAAGCTGAATGGCTCTACCAAGAGTGTAGCGTTGGTTTTGTTTTAGAAACTTGTCCGCCATGTCCTTAGCGAAGGTGTGTGGACACTTCACATCCTTTTTTAAGGTGATAGAATGACTGAGGGCTCCCTCTAGGTGCTGGATCATACATACAGCTTCTCCGATGAGACAATACAAGGATGCTATATCTTGCTTTGGAAGGGTCGTAATCTTGGCGTTCGTCATGGAGTTTTCTCTTCTTCTTATTAGTGGAATGAAAAGGCCTAGTCCTGGTAGTTATGATGGTTGAACTCAAATCGGAGTTTACGAGACAAGATCGTTTGCCGGTTGTTTAATCTTCATGCATCCGGGGCCGGTTAGGGAACTGCGACCGCCGGAGACGGGTGTGATGCTTATCTGAGTCCTGATTCTTTCTTTCAGTGCAGATACGTGGGAGATGATTCCGATCAGCTTGCCATCCTGCTGAAGACTGGACAATGTTTCCAGTGCTGTTTCCAAAGCTTCTTCATCCAAGGTACCAAAACCTTCATCTAGAAACAGGGAATCTACCCGGACTTTCCGGCTGGCCATTTTCGACAGCCCCAGAGCCAGCGTCAGGCTGACAATAAAGCTTTCACCTCCGGACAGGTTTTTAGTTGACCGGATTTCACCCGCTTGATAGTTGTCCACGACGTTCAGTTCCAGCGGCTGTTGTTCATCACGGATCAGCAGATAGCGGTCTGTCATTTTTTCCAGCTGTCGGTTAGCATGGGAAACCATCAATTCAAAGGTTAGTCCCTGAGCAAAGTTTCGGTACTTTTTCCCGTCAACTGAACCAATAAGGCCATGCAACTTCTCCCAACGATGGCACTCTTTTTTCTGAGTTTCGATGATGGACTGCTTCTCTTTTATCCGTTCTTTAGCTCCCGCATGTTCACTCAAGCGGTCTTTGAGGCCACCAATGACTTCACGCAACTGCTTCAGAGATTCTTCATATTCTTTTAACTGCGGGTTCAGCTCATCCAGAGTCTTATCAGTGAGCTTTTTGGCGGTCTCCTTATCCAGACGCGCCCCCCGGTCTTTCTGTTTCGCTTTGAGCTCTGTCTCCGCATTATCCAACTCCTTTGCCTTGGAGGATAAAGATTCCCGTTCTTCGTGAGACAGTCTGGCATCGAGGAAGGATTTTTCATCTATAAAACCAGCCGGAGCCAGAGCGACCGAAAAGTCAACTTCCGCTTTTTCCAGTTCAGGTGTTCTTTGCTTGATGCGCTTTTTCAGGGCTTCAATATTGGTCTTCGCCCTTGTCAGTTTCTGCTGAAGTTCAGCATTCAGGTCTCTGGTTTTCTTCTCTGTCTTCTCAGCATCGTCAATAGCTTTGTTCAGGTGACCTTCTTCCGCATCAGGCTTTTTGTCACCATACAATTGCTTTCGCTTTTTTGTTCCGTCGGCCAGTTCTTTTTTCAGCCGTTCCAAATTTTCCTGCTTTTCAGTCAGAGCCTTGACCCGTTCTTCAATCACCGCATCAAGACGCTTCGCCTCGCTGTTGATGTCAGCGATCTTCTTTTCGATGTCGGTCTTTAGTTTCTCCTGTTCCTGCCATGCCTTAAGTCTTGATTTGAGGGATTCAAGCAGTGACTCGACTTCTGACTCCGGTATTTCGGTAATACCAAGTGGCTGAAGTTTCCCTGAAACTGCCAGTTTGAGTTGCTCAAAGCCGGTCCGAAACTTCGAGAGGGTTTCCTTTAATTCCTTGAGCGTTTTTTCAGCGGCCTTCTTGTTATTGGCGGCTTCTGTTTCCAACTTCTCACTATCATTCAGATTTTCACGGGCAGTGTTTTCTGCCTGTTCCAATTTTTTGATAGCGGCTTCCTGTTCGTCTGCTGTGTTGATTAGTTTAGTCAGCGATTCTATCTTCTGCTCGATTTCATCGGGAACCGGAACATTCCCCTCGGCAAAGGGATGTTCAATCGAGCCACAGAGTGGACAAGGTTTGCCGTCTTCCAACTTGGCCCGATGATCTTCAAGCTCCTCGATTTTCTTGATAAAAGCCATTTCACGAAGAAGGGTCTCCTTCTCAACGCGATATTCCCGAAGTAGTTTGTCACCCAGCAATTTGCTTAAAGCATCCTTGCCTTGCTGAAGATTTTTACTTGCAGTCTTCAATTCTTGTTTATTCAGAGAACATTGCTTGACGGCTGCCTCTAATTTTTTTGTGGCCTCTACTACAGTCGCAGCGACTTTTTTTAAATCGGATTCTTTCTGTGTGATCTCCTGTTGTTTAGCGATTAGGTTTCTCAACTGTTCTTCAACACCGGCGAGACCACTGATCAACCATTCATCCTGCGCATTCTCTTTAAGATACAGCTCTGCGGCTTTCAGTGTTTTCTCTGCGGCAGTCTGTTTTTCCTGTTCCTTCACCCGAGCCTGTTTATCTACCTCAACCCTTGAGGCCTCCTTACTATAGACATCAGCACCTTCTGATACAGCCTTTGTCAGTTCCACAATCTTTTGGTCAAGCGAACGAATTTCCTGGATCAGCGGGACTGCCGCTTTCAGGTTCTCTTTAGATTTGAGGGTGAGCAATTCGGCAGCCCTAAGCGCCTCAGTTTGTGTTTTTGCCGAGGTTTCAAGTTCAGGAAGTGTGGCTTCATCCGTTTTCAAGGAGGTCTGATCGTCAGTCTGCTGCTTACGAAATGATGTGAGTGTCGCGTATTTTCCTTCGAGTGATGCAGCTTGGACGGCCTGCTCAAGTTTGGCTCGTTCCGATTTGAACGCCTCGGCATCGACCATCAGCTTGACAGCATCATCGGTAAGGCTGAGAATATCCTTTTTCAGGTTCTCAATGTTGGTTAGCCATGTGATTAATTTGCTTGTTTCGGTTAATTTACCAGCAAGCTCAGTCTCCTGTTTTTGCTTGACCCTGAGGTCCTCTTGAATTTCTTTTTCCTGTTCTGGCTCCATGATCACAATGCCAGATGTTTCGGCAAGCAGAAGGTTCAGCTTTTCCCGCTCGTCACGCTGACGTTCATGTATCCGGCGTGAAATTTCCGAATAAATTTCGGTGCCGGTAATCTGCTCAAGTATCTTGGATTTCTGTTCAACGTCAGCCTTTAGGAAGGTATCGAATCCGCCTTGTGCTAGCAAAATTGAGCGGGTAAAACGGTCAAAATCCATCCCGGTTTTTTCTTCAATGACACCACCGACAAGACTCTTTTTGGTTTCGATAGGTTTGCCCGTATCAGCATCCACAATCTGGTGTTCCTGATCCTGCAGCTTGCCTTCAGCCTTTTTCCGCGCTCGGCGCTGTTCCCAGTGGCAACGGAACCGCCCAGCCTGGGATTCAAACACTACCTCGGCATAGCATTCTCCTGCCTGGAGGGACATTATCTCGTTTCCGCTCTTGGTGATTTTCCCAAGTCGGGGTGTAGCTCCATAAAGGGCCAGACAGATCGCATCAAGAATCGTCGACTTGCCCGCGCCGGTAGGACCGGTCAAGGCAAAGATACCGTTGGAAACATATTCAGGATCGGTGAAGTCTATGACCCATTCGCCATAGAGGGAGTTGAGGTTTTTGAATCTGAGTTCAAGTATCTTCATAGTCTGCCTCTTTATTCCGCGTTGACGTCTTCTTCATGGAGAGACTTGATTATTTCGTTATATGAGACCGTCAGTTCCTCACGGTCTTCGTCCGGTACCTCAAAGGCATCCAGACAGCGGGTAAAAACATCCCCGGCATTCAGATCATCGAGGGTTTCATCTTCCGCGACCGTACTGATCACCCTATTCATGACACGCCGGTTCTTAATTCGACGGATTTCCATGGCCGAGTCGCCCATAGCCTCATCGAGCATCTCGCGTAGATTGCCGATTATGTCGCTGCCGGTGTATTCGATCTCAAGCCATGCTGAGCTTTCTTCCTTTTTGAGCTCTTCCAGATTGGCATGGATATCATCCAGAGAACCTTCAATACGAACAAGCTCCTGAAAACATGGAACCGAAAGTTCCTGAATATGTGGTGTGATGCTGTTAAACTCGATAAGCACAACTTTTTTTTCTTGTGTCGCTTCACCATATCCCATCGGTATAGGTGATCCGCTATACCGAATATGTTCGGCACCACCTACGACTTGGGGAACGTGAAGATGACCAAGGGCAAGATAATCCATTGAAGAAGGAAAGACTTCCTTACCCACATGTGCTAATGACCCAACATAAAGTTCTCGGACTCCATCACCTTCGACAGTTTTCCCACCAGCCGTGAAGAGATGTCCCATACCAATAATGGGAATACCGGCATAACCCGAATTATAAAACTCTTCTCGTTTGTCCTCTGCTATTCTACATACATCGACGTAATGTTGTTTGAGCCCCTCAACGAGTTTGCTATTTTTATCATCTATTGTTTCACCGGGCTCCACAGAACGGATATCCTTATCTCTCAAATAGGGTACTGCACAGACGATAGCTTCCGGGCGTTTATCGTCATAAAGAACGACCACTTCGTTCTCCAAGGCTTCAGTCATGGAACCAACCACGTATACATTCAGTGCATGCAGCAATTCCTTTGGAGCATCTAAAAATGATGGCGAATCGTGATTACCACCAATAATCACAACATGACGACAGCGGGATGCGGAAACCTTGCAAAGGAAGCGGTAATAAAGTTGTTGCGCTCGATTGCTAGGGGTACACGTATCGAAAATATCGCCCGCAACAAGTAGTGCATCTACCCCTTCATCTTGAATAGTTTTGCTTAACCAATCCAGAAATTCTGAAAACTCATCATACCGTTTTCTTCCGTAAAGCGATCTTCCTAAATGCCAGTCTGCTGTGTGAAGGATTTTCATTATAATCTCAAGTTTGAAACACGTTCGATACAGCATAATTGAATCTTATATTATTTACTATAACAACAGTTTTTATAAATTAACGTTATTACATCTTGAAAATAAAAATTTCAATTTATCACATTTCATATAGATTATTTTAAACTCAAATAATGACAGAAGTTTGGAACCTTTGATTGAGGAGGGTTAGGTTGTGTGGTCAACTTTTTCATGACGCAGCAGTGCCAAGGCATCATCTGAACTGCTTATAAAGACCCAAGGTTCAAGATCTAGCTCCTCAACTGTTATGACTGATATTTCATGTGAGGATTCGTCTACGCAATAAACTTTACCCCATTGAAACGGGAAGCTCTCTTCCTGGTTTGCTGAAACCCAAGCTGAGATGGATTTCAATGCGCGTAGGCGATTTCTAATCTCGCTTAGGGAATCAAAGGTCACCGCATTCACTGGAGCTAGTTCCCCATTGACCCAGGTCCCAAAAGTGGCAAGATGTATGAGCTCCCCATCTGCAATATCCTTATTCGGATCTATTAACCTTTTTTCCTCGCCATTTCGGCCAGGCTTTGAGTTTTTTTCGATTCCCTTAGCAATAGAGGAATAGGTAAGCATCAAGCGAGATAAATTGATGTCTCTTTTTATAGAAAAGTACTCTTGAAAAAAACCCTTTATACAGGAATGAAAGACAATCTTTTGAAAACTTGCTTTATTGTTAGAAGTTCCTTTGAGCTTGTTAAGAAGAACTTGTTGAGTTGCTTCTGCTTTGAGACAAACGCTGGTAAGCAACTCTTTTTCGTCGTCAGAATAACGGTCATTTAGATCTTCAACTAGAATTCCTCCCACGTAACCTATCATATTGGAAGGCACGCATGGGAGGGGTAAGTGCTTTTCAAGGATAGCATCAACAATTTTGTCGACGTTATCCCTAATACGAGTAAATAAATCATCGACTTGATTATCATTGAGAGGGTCTGTTACTTCGGTATGGCTCGTCTTTTCGATGATACCCTTGAGCAACTTCGATCCCAGATGTATGCGCTCGAGATATAGACCCGGTGCCCATACAGGCTTGAATCCTGAATAAAGATCAATTCCGGAGATATCCCTAAGGGACAAAATTAGATCGTTCACTTGTCTTTTTTGGTCTGAAGAATCATGTTGTTTGCTTAAGAATCTATGCAATCCTGTATCGAAATAAAAATAATCCATAAGATTAACCTTGTTTTGCAGTTATTTTTACACTCTCGAATATACAGGAAAAAAGTTCTTTATAGACTTCCATGTCAGTCGTGAACTTTTTACTCAAGTGTATCTTAAACTCCTCATTGCTCATCTCATTATTAATTCCACACGCAGTCTTGAGTTTACTTGCATGCTTTTTTACATCATCTGTCTTGCAATTTCCCACTATTGATTGATGTTCTTCGATCGACAGTGTAGGAGCTATTCTTACTACTACTTCATAATCAAAAAGATAGTTCTCTATTTCTTTTCGCTTGAGCATTCGATGGAAGGTTTGTTGTCTAAGCCACAGCTCTCGATCATCGTATGTTGTTTCCGCACCGCTGCCATGGATATCTTTGTCCTTCAACAGAAGAATGTTAACATCTCGCAGTGCTTTCGAAAGAACTTTTATAGCAATAGCTGAATATATGTCAGGCTGTGTGCTTCCACCGCTTGACACAAAGTAGGCATCATGTCGATGTTCTCCAAAAATATTGTTGTATACTTGAGCATCTAACCCATGTTCCTCTCCATTAGGACCGGCATCAATTTTACCCTCACAGTAAATGAGTAATTCTGGCCCAACTAACCCCGTCAAATCTTCAAGAGCTGTACTAAAGATAGAAAGCCATTTTGAGCGCGTTGGTTTGATTGGTCTAAGTTCAACTTTTAAATCGAAATCTATTTCCTTCTCTGAAAAGTCTATAATTTGAGCCTCGTTACTAAGTTCGTCTTGTAAGGCTCTAAGAAAGCCTAGACTGTGCGTTGCGATCCACAATTGATTGCCTTCTGGAATCAGCTTGACTATTTCAACCAGTAATTTGCGTTGTATGCTTGTGTTCAGATGAAGTTCGGGTTCATCTATGCAATAAACGGTGTCATCATAGGATTTTTCACGAACAACGAGATCAATTATCAGATCGACTACTTCTTTTTCGCCTGATGATAGGTTGTCGTAAGGAAGCTTCTTGCTAGTGCCTTTACTGAAGAAGAGGCGACCTTGATTGGGTTCCATTATCGACCCAAGAGAAGAAATTTCAATATCAAGAACCGAAGATAAACTCTCATTGATCTTGCCAATTATTTCGTTTCGAATCTCGTTACCTGTTTTGCTCCCTTCATCGAATGAAGCCAATAACTGAGCAACCAATCGCTCATAGTTGTCACTCAGTCTAGAGTCTAGATCAACACTTGAACCCGGTCGTCTATCGTCCTCAAGAATGTCTGTTTTCTGTTCAACCTTCGTCATATTAATACTACTGGTGTACCTATATGAGCTTCGAACAACGAAAGATTTTTTTGTAATCTGGGTGCTCTTGGGATACATTTCAATCTGCACGGCCGTCTTGTGAGAGTATTTACCGTCTATCCCTGGTGAGTAGACTGCTTTGGAATAGAAATCGTCTCCCTTTCGATTACGCGGTGGTTTTATGCCGATTGAGTATACTTCAAATGCGTCAAAGATGCTGGATTTACCACATCCATTTGGACCCACTAATGCCACTACTTTCTTGGGTTGAGAACCCAAATCAATCTTTAAATTATGGAATCGTTTAAATCCTACTAATTTTATCGTCCTTATCTTCATTTTCTTTGTATGGTGTGGGGGTTATCATATTTTTTTGGTCTTCTAACGGCAGTTATTGAATTTCGTATTTCAGAACTTGCAACTGAAAGACCTAAGTCTTTCAGTACAAGTACATGAACCCTTTAATATGATGATGGACTACGAAGGTTGTCCAAACAGTTGGAGGTGGAGAGACAAGTTCAGAACTTTTGATTGGAGTAAACTAAAAATACCCGATATAATGGCAGCATAATCAACCAAAAAAATAGTACATGAGTAGTAGTAGAAATCAAACACTTTTAGATGTTGCGCATCCAGACTTTTTGTTGGCGCAACAATTGGCATATGACCCAAATGGACTCGAAGCAACAAATATTCGGATAGAGAAAGAGAGTGCTGATTATGGGGCGCTTGATTTTCAATTGAATGGCAAGACATGTAAGTTTAGGGTAGGAAAAATTACACCAAAAAAAGTCGGGTTCTTTTTCACGATATGGAAAAGATTAGGAAATGGTCCAATTCAGCCATACGATATGAGAGACCCTGTAGATTTTTTTATTTTTAGTGTTCGTAATGAAAAGCAATTTGGACAGTTTTTCTTTCCAAAAACAACTTTTGTTGAAAAAGGGATTATTTCAAATAGTATTAGGGAAGGCAAAAGAGCTATCAGAGTCTATCCTCCATGGGTTATTACAGATAGTAGACAGGCTAGGAATACGCAGTTATGGCAAAAAGATTATTTTTTAGAAATTTCGAAAGATAGACCCGTCGATGCTTCGAGGGTTCAGAAATTATTACACAAAAGTAGTTGAAGAAAAACTTATGGCTACAATCAAAGCTACAATATTTTTTGAAAAACGGTTCTGGGTGGGGACTTTTGAGCGAACAGATAAAGAGGGTTATGCAGTTGCACGACATATTTTTGGTGGTGAGCCCTCTGACCCTGAGATTTACGATTTTGTTCTGAATAATTACCAAGAGCTAAATTTTGGAGAAGCGCGCAACATTGATGTACAAATCCAGAGAAAAAACCCAAAAAGAGTTCAGAGGGAAGTACGCCGAGAAATGGAAAAAATAAAAGACACTACTCGTCCTTCAACTTTAGCGCAAGACTATATGAGAGAGGAGCTTGAGAAAAAGAAGAAGGAAAGAAAAAAAGTCAGCAGCGCCCAGAAACAAGCTCGCACAGATGAGCAGTTTGCTATGAGACAACAGAAAAAAAAGCAGAAAAAACGTGGAAGGTGAAATACTTTGGAAACTCTTCGGAAGTTTTGAAAGTATTTCTAAACAGCTACAAGGTCTGTAGGAACATCAAATTCTAGAGGTTCTATCGGCTGAGAATAGTCAGTCATGTGTATGATTTTAAAAGCTCTTCGAAAATCATCATCTTTGGATAGCAACTGGTCAAGAAGCCAAAGTCTCAAATCTCTTTGTGTTGTCAGGTTCATCTTGGAGCCTTTGTTTCCCGTTTTTTCCCACTTCACGACAGCTGGATGGGTCACGCCAAAAAGTTTACCAAAATCGGTCTGAGTTAGCTCAAGCCAATTACGAACAAAGCGTATTTGATTTCCGGTCATGTCAGACGGATGATGAGCAAGAGCCAATAGAACAATCTTCTGCAAGATATTGAGGTCAATATCTAGGGTCCAGACTCCTCGCAGCTCTATCATTGGAGCATTGCGCAGGATAATAGGAAATCCTAGTCCTTCATAAACAACTTCTTTTTCAACTTTTTGTTTTTTCATCTTCTTAGCGCCTCCGCTCAATATAAAAGGCTGTTATTATCAAAAGGTCTCTTTCGTCATCAAACGATACGATGACCCTTAAATCCAATCCGTCCACGGTTTGCCCCCTTACTGCATAGTTCCATGCATTAAAAGCTTCATCAAAGCGGTCTTTGCCTTTTTCATGCCTTCCCGTCGTTAACACATGGATAATCTCAGGTAAGGTGATGTTTCTCTCATTCTTTCTCAAAGCCGCATGAAAAGTATCTCGATATGCGCCCGAGGCAATACAGCTTTTGATACGTTCGATGAGGTGTTCAATCTTTTTCGGTCTTTTCGATGGCAAGGCTATAACCTTTATTTACTCTAAATGTAACTGAGTGACATTTATTTGTCAAGGATTGAGCTAGATTTCATGAAAAATCATCTTTTTTAGGGTGCAAAAGAAAATCTCTTGACCCTCACGTTACGTGATTCCTTAATATTGTGACATCCTTTAAAATCAAAGGGATAATAAAGGAGACAGTTAATGGCTTATACAGTGACCAAATTAGCAAAAATATCTGGTGTCAGCGTTCGGACCTTGCATTGGTACGACGAGGTAGGACTCCTGAAACCAGCTTACTATGGTTCCAACGGGTACCGTTATTATGAAGAAGAGCAGCTGCTCATTTTGCAGCAAATATTATTTTTTCGAGAACTTGGTTTCGAGTTAAAGCAGATTCAAAAAATCCTTAATAGAAGTGATTTTGATAAAATAATAGCTCTAAGCTCTCATAAAAAGGTGCTCCAAAAGAATATAGAGGCAACTAAGAAGCTGATAAAGACCATTGACAAAACGATAAAACATTTAACAGGAGATACGAAAATGAAAGAGCAAGAAATGTTCTCTGGATTTAGCAAAGAACAGCAAGCGGAATATGAAAAGCAAATCATTGAACGCTTTGGCGAGCAAGGTAAGGCTCATATTGAAGAAAGCAAGCAAAATGCTAGAAAATGGACTAAGGCAGATGAGGAAAATTTCAAAAAGGAATTTGCAGAAATCTGCGAAGAACTCACTCATCTCTTAGGTGAAGGTTACAATCATGACTCCAAAGAGGTTCAAGCGATTGTACGTAAACATTATCTGTGGCTTAAGAAAAGCTGGACTCCAACTAAAGAGTCTTATGCAGGTCATGGGCAGTTTATCGCTGATTCCGACCTTCGAAAAGCCTATGAGAAATATCACCCAGAGATACCTGGGTTCATCTCAAAGGCGATTCAGGTTTTTGCTGATAGAGAGCTAAGCTAGGAACTAGATAGGTGGTCGACATTCTGTTGGCTGCCCATCATTTTACTCATTTTCAGGAGGTTTTTTTAGCAACATATTATAAGCTAAAGAGCCTCCTGTTGTGTCAATCTCTTGAAATCCAACTTTGTTTATCAAGGATAGTACTGTGGATTTTTTCTGGAAGTGTGGGTCAAAGATAATTTCAGTTATGAGAAGGATTCCTCCTGGCTTCAGTGCGTAGAATATTTCTTTTAAAGCTTCTTCTCTTTTTGGGATTTCTCCGAGGACTGTAATCAATAAAGCCCTGTCATATAGGCAGTGTTGCAAATTTCCATCGCCAATTTTTGATTGAAGATAATCAATATTATCGAGCTTAGAATTTTTAGCTTTTGCTTTGACGCGCTCAAGCATATCTGCTTGTATATCTAAGGCAGTTACCTTTCCTTGCGGTCCAATTTCTTTTGCAATGGGGATTGTGAGTCTTCCAGGGCCGCACCCTGCGTCTAAAACATGCATGCCAGCTTCTAGTTGCAATCGTTTGATAATAAAAGCTGACTGATTTGTTTTAGTAAATGGGTTATCCCGCTCTACTAGCCATCCTAGCCAAGAAGGGCAGGGAAGTTCTTGACGATTTGATAAAAGCCGCCATGCAAAACTTAGGCAGATGAGAATGAATACCAATGCCGAAATATAAATAATTATAGTTGAAAACATGTCATTAACTATTTTGGTTTGTTAAAAGTTATTACATACATCGAATTATCCCACTTGTATCCTAGTTTTAGATTTTCCATATGCGAGGGTATCATGTTTGTAGGAGGAGAAACTCCTTCTACTTCTTTAAAGTATTTTTTGATAATGGGTAGCTTGCTGTACCAGGAGTCAACATGCTCTTGGGTTTCATCTCCAATTAGGATTTGCGCGCCAGGTTTTGCAACACGAATCATTTCGTTGATAGCTTTAGGGATGTCATTGAAAAAGTTAATTCCTCCAAAATGAAAAACGACATCGAAGGTCTCGTCTTTAAAGGGTAGCTCTTCGGCGTTAGCGTGAACGAGTTGTAGATTGTAAGGTTTTATTAAAGAATATTTTTGGCAAGCTCTTAACATGCCCATAGAAATGTCAACACCGATATATTCCGCTTCCTTTGTCAAAGGGGGTATATTTGCGCCAGCACCGATTGAAGTTTCTAAAACTTTTTGACCAGGTTTAACTTGGAGGTCAGAAAGCAATTCTTTGCGCTTGGAAACCATATCCAGTTGAAACAAGCGGCAAAAAAACCAAAAAACAGAGCCAGTAAAGCGACCAACTTTGTCATAGAACTTTTGATATTTGGCGTTTTCACCAGTAACATCACCATCTTTTAAGAAAATGGGAATGTCCATAATAATTGGAAAACTGGTTCGTCTATCCTCGGTAAACAGGGTTTGACCTTCCTGATATACACCTTGTTGTGACTTGAGGTCCTTTAAAATGTTCAAAAAATTTCCATCAAGCATATCTGCCATATTCTTTCTCTCTAGTAGTAATCATTATGTCGTCCATTCTTTTGGTAATTTGATTCCCGATGGATTATAGACACTCAATTTCAAGTCATCTATCTGCTTTTGAATGGCAAGTTGAGTATTAAAGTCAAAGTCTTCTAATAACACTTTTGTTTTTGTTAACTGAATTCTTCCAGGGCCAGAGCCACCTTTAATGAGCAGTGTCTTTAAAATTCCTATGATTTTTGCACGCTTCAGCATTTGAGTCGGTGTATTTGTGTGTATTTGAAAATCAGAGCGGTGCCAGTCTTGTTCGGGACGGTCAATCAACGATTTCATGAAGAAGTAAGGTCCGCTTTCGATGTTGTACGTGTGAAGCAGATAGGGGGTAGTCTTTCGCCCATTTTCTGTTTCGACTAGGAGAAGAAGAGAGTCTCCGTAAATGGTGAGTTCCAATGCGTGGATGCTTGTAGAAAGTGACTGCTCTTTGTCTGCTTTATGGGCAAGAATTTGAAGGCAAATCACCTCAAGGTATTTTGAGAACCGCTTTATAGTGAAGAAAGGGTTTTTCTGTTGATGCTTATTTCGAATGCCTTGTAGTTCCACCCAATAACCATGAAGTCCTAGCAACTCCCCAGAGTGTTCACAATCTTCTACTGAATCATTTTTTAGTTCTTCATTTTCGAGCATCGTAGGATTCCAGCAGCGCTGGGTGAGATTAAGATAGCTCCAGCAAACTTGGGGTTCCTCAAAACAATCCCATCCCGACTTTTGTCTTTCTTTTATGATTTTGGAGATAGCTTCGTAGAAATAGTATCTTGCGATACCAGGAGGCTCCCTCTCATCGTTAAAATATGTGATTTCTACCAGGTCAGAAACCATCTCCACTTGTCTATTTGCGAGCAGTAACCTACATGCTTGAGCCAGGGCGTCGGCAGCCATCTCAAAGTGAGAAGGGATCTAAACAGGCAGTGTCCCATCTAAATACCCCTTCGTTTCGTCCAAAGATTTTTGAAGCCCTTGAATGCTGGTTAAAAGTTCACTCCCTTTGAGTCTTTTTGCCAATGTGTTGAATGCATCCTTGACCTCTTTAATTGCCACTTGCTTAAGAGCGTTTATTTCTTTGTGAGAGGAACGGGTTTTTCGTTCCCAGCGTTTGATGAGCGTTTGAAAGGAGGCGGTTTTTTTGAGGTATGGGATGACATCAGCTGCAAGAATCCTAAAGAAATCATAGGTTGTTGTTTGCTGACTTGCACTACCAATAAGCGTTGCAAGACCTGCATCTCTTAACCTAAGACCTTCAGTTAAAGAACTAAGAGTGTTTGTAATCAGGGTTGTCGACATAATTTAACCTTATCAAACCTTGTATCATACCCTTTTTAACGTTTGATGTCCAGGAAGTTAGCTGTCAAAAGCTGTTCAAATAAATGTTTGATTTTCCAACTTCCTCTCGAGGAACCCGCGTTAATTTTAACATCTGCTCCCATAACTCATTGTGAACCAAGAGAATCGATACAATTAGGGCATGTTTAACAACGATTGTCCCAGTTCCGATTCGTCCAATCAAGATGTAGCATCAAAGCGGCTTGCAGGCTTCTTTGGTCTGTTGATGGACATCAATCTTCGGCTGGAACGTCAAAAAGGGGGTAAAGATGAAGGTTTCACAGGTGGAAATCATTCCAATCAGACCAAAAAAGGGGCTGATAGGATTCGCGACAGTCGAAATGGATGACCAGCTCCTTCTTCACTCAATCGGTATCCATCGAAAAAAGGATGGAAGTGGCTACCGACTGACCTACCCCACTCGCAGTGGCTATGCATCTGATAAATCGGTGTTTCATCCTATAGCACCCGACCTAAGCAAGGAAATTGAAAGGTGCGTTTTTCAGAAGGTAAATGAAATTTTAAATTTTTAACACATAACTAAGAAGGAAGTAGCAAAGATGTATATAGATGATTTTTTAAGAAGGGTTGAAGAGAAAGCGGGAAAATCCCCTAAGCGGATGGGTAGTAGCTATAGCTGCTGCTGTCCAGCGCACGAGGACAGAAATCCAAGCTTATCAGTGAGCGAGGCGTCAGATGGCAGGATTTTACTGAAGTGTCATGCAGGGTGTAGCGCAGATGAGATATGCGCCGCTCTTGATGTAAGTGTTTCCGACCTGTTCTCTGAGTCTAGGGAAGAGTATCAACGCGAAAGGCAGGAGGAATACATCTATGCCGATAAAAACGGTACACCTTTGTACAAGAAGGTTAGGGTCTATCCTAAAAAATTCTTCATACAGTCTTTTGAAGGGCCTGGTAAATGGGTCAAGGGGTTGAAATCGGACAAACGTGTCCTCTATCGACTATCCGAATTAACGGACGCTCGTGATAAAGGTGAAACCATCTTTGTTGTAGAAGGCGAGAAGGATGCCGAAAGACTTCGTGCAGACAAATTTGTAGCCACCACGCCAATCGAAGGAGCGGGTTCGGGGCTTCGAACAGAATATGGTGAGCAGCTTAAAGGAGCCGATGTCGTTCTTTTATTTGATGAGGACAAAGCAGGGCATCAACGCCGTGACCAATGGGTAAAGTTGTTGAATGGTGTTGCCGCTCGAGTTCGGGTTATAAAACTGCCAGGGCTTGAATACCAGGAGAAAGGTGGCGAAGATGTATCGGACTGGCTAAGGAAAGGGCATACTATCGATGAGTTGCTCAAATTAGTGGAAAAGACGGCTCCTTATTCAGGTGAGTTGAAGAAAGGTCTTATCGCTTTAAATTTACAAGAGTTTCTGAGTAAGGAGATACCTGAAAGAGAGATGATTCTTGCGCCGATTATCCCTGAGCAGGGGCTGGCAATGCTCTACAGTAAAAGAGGTGTAGGTAAAACATTTTTGTCCCTGGCAATCGGCTACGCCATTGCTGCAGGAATTCCGCTCATGCGCTGGAAATGTATGAAGTCGGTTCCTGTTCTCTACGTTGATGGAGAAATGCCAGCATCATTAATGCAAGAGCGCATTACTAAACTTGTTGGCGGAACGGGGGTAAAACTGCCAGACCCTTCCTACTTCAGGCTAGTTACCCCTGACATTCAAGAAGAGGGTATTCCCGATATTTCTACTGCTGAAGGACAACAACTCATTGAAAGTGTAATAGGAGATGCGAAGGTTGTGATTCTTGATAATCTTTCTACTCTGGCTCCAAGTGTCCAGGAAAACGAGTCTGATGCTTGGGCTCCTGTGCAATGCTGGGTTCTTCAACTGAGAAAACGCGGCATCGGTGTATTACTTGTTCACCACGCTGGAAAAAGCGGGAAGCAAAGAGGTACAAGCCGTAGAGAAGATATTTTGGACACTGTCATACTTCTCAAGCATGCAGAGGGCTACTCCGCTTCAGAGGGGGCAGCATTTGAGGTGCATATTGAGAAGGCGCGGGGTTTTTTTGGTAAGGAAGCAAAGGCTTTCCTTGTGACTCTGGATACACTTTGCGATGGAAATTTAAGCTGGTCTGAAGCGGAGTTGAAGGAAGAGTATTATAATGAAGTTGTTGAAGGCACCCAAGCTGGCAAAACTATTAGTAGTCTGGCTAATGACCTCCAAATTACACGATACAGGGTTGATAAAACTATCAAAGAAGCACGTGAGCGAGGAGACTTACCAGAGGTAGAAACAAGAAAATGATGAATTTTCATGCTGTCTGTCTGTCCGTAACCTAGGGTTTCAGACAGACGGAAAGTTTGAAAGAACAGGAGGTGTCAAATGACAAGTTTAAAGCAAATAGAGGCTAACCGAAAAAATGCCAGAAGGTCCACGGGACCTATCTCAATGGATGGCAAAGCGGTTGTCGCTCGCAACGCAGTAAAGCACGGGATTTTATCGACGCGCACCTTCGTTGAAGAGGAGGAGCAGGAAATTTATGAGGACTTTTGCGAAAGGCTCTTTGAAAATTTGAATCCTTGCGGGAGCTTTGAAAACTTTCTTGTGGATAGGATTATTTCAACTGCATGGCGTCTTCGTCGGGTGGTGCATATTGAGGCGTTACTTTTTCAGAAAGCTAAAGACTTTCTTTATAACGATTCTTATTGTGAAGCCTTTGTCGGCAGTTCTTCTACAAGCATGGCCACTCTGTCGCGCTACGAGCGTGCTTTGGAATGTTCCTTTTATCGTGCGATTAGAGAATTAAAAGAGTTTCGAGGGCAAGAGGAGGTCGAAATTCTTGCGGCTTCGTTTAGGGGATAATGAAATGGGTTTGTTTCGTAAAGAAAAGAATGCTGTTGTAAGGTTTTGCAATCTTTGATATTGTTATCACTTTCACTCAGAGGAGTTTGAATATAATGCAAAAGATTGACGACTATCTACAGATTAAAGATGCGGCAGATATGCTTGGAGTGTCCGCAAGTACCTTGCGAAACTGGGAAAAACAGGGAAAGCTCAAGGCGCATCGGAATCCGAATAACAAGTATCGACTGTATAAAAAATCAGATTTAGAGAAGTTGCTGAAAAGTATCGAAACTTCAGCCAAGGGCAATTCATGAAGGCAATTCTACTGGCTCGTGTATCGTCTAGAGAGCAGCAAGAGGGAATGAGTATTCCAGCCCAAGAGAGGCGCTTAAGGGAGTACGCAGAAAGAAAGAATTTGGTTGTAAGCGAGGTCTTTGTAATCACAGAATCTTCGACTAAGGATACTCGAAAAGAATTTCAAAAGATTTTAGACATTATCAAGAAATCAAAAGAGCCCATCGCTCTAGTTGCTGACACCATCGATAGAGTGCAGAGAAGCTTTAAGGAATCGGTCGTATTAGAGGATTTGAGGAAAGAAGGTAAAGTTGAGATTCACTTCATCAGAGAAGGGCTTATTTTAAACCTGAAGTCCAATAGCGCTGACATTCTTCGTTGGGATATGGGAGTGATGTTTGCACGCTCATACGTCCTACAATTGAGCGACAATATTAAGCGTTCCAAGGAGCAGTCGGCAAGAAACGGGGTTTGGATGGGATTGGCACCCACTGGGTACATCCACTCCGTTGATGAGAAGGGCTATAAAACGATTATACCAGACCCTGACCTCGCCCCTTTTATCACAAAGATGTTCGAGCTATATGCAACAGGTGGTTACTCACTTGGCAAACTTCGGGACGAATTGACTGAGATGGGAGTACGAACAAAAAAGGGTAAGCCTTTTGCGGTATCCCAACTCAATAAGATTTTGAAAAAGCCCTTCTACTGCGGCCGCATGGAGACGAAGTATGGTGTAGTCGACCACAAGTATGAAAGGCTTATTTCGGTTGAGACGTTCAATCGCGTTCAGGACATCATTAATGGCTACCAGTCCAAGCCAAAGAAAGAGCTGACAAAACCCTTTATCTTGAAGGGAATGATTACGTGTGAAAGCTGCGGCTGTGTGGTGACTCCAGAAATCAAGAAAAAGCGCTACGTCTACTATAGCTGCACGAATGGAAAAGGCGGATGTAAGCGAGTTTATGTAAGGGAAGAAAAGTTGCTTAAACCACTAATGGAATATTTCGACCATATTTCCCTGAGTGAAGAGCAAATTGAAACAGTAACTACCTATTTGAAAGAGATTCATCAATCTGAGTCCCAGTTTCGCCATGAGAGCTTGGGGACTTTAAGAAGGGAACAGGACAAAATCCAACGGAGAATCAGCCAAATCTACGATGACAAGCTGGATGGATTGATAGATGAAAAGCTGTATCTTGAAAAGCTTAAGGAATTCAAGAAAAGGCAGGCTGAAATTTTGGAAGAGATGAAGCGTCACGAAGTGGCGGATGAAAACTTCCACGTCACGGCCAACCTGGTGTTAAAGCTAGCTTCCCGCGCTAGAGAGCTTTTCGAAAGTTCTGAAGTGGATGAAAAACGGCAGTTATTGAATTTTGTATTTCAGAACTTGCAGTTGAGAGACCTAAGTCTCTCAGTACAAGTGTGTGAACCGTTTAATATGATGATGGACTACAAAAGTTGTCCAACGAATTGGAGGTGGAGAGAATCGAACTCTCGTCCTAAGCAAACTCCCTACTAACTTCTACATGCTTAGTACCTTGTTCTAGTGACTATGCCAACGCAAGGTACCCCGCAAGCAACGCCACGCTTCATTTAATCTCGACTAAAATGCCCTAGAAACAACGGACATCATAGCCATACCAAGATTAATGACGATAGTTCCTCGGTCCCTGGTCCAACCTCAGACTATCGGGCTACTCAATCTGTTAAGATTAAGCGGCTACTACGACTGGCTCGAAAGCCAGTACTTTGCTGTTAGTTTCAGCATTTATGGTTTTATCGGTTTTTTTAGGAGGCCAACCGACACCCTCCGCATGCGACCAGTACTTCATTCCCTAGTCGAAACCAGAACACCCCCAAAAGATGTGCTCTTTAACTACTTATATTTTAGCATATCCCGGTTTATTTCGTCTAGAACGCTGAAATGGCTTCTTTTTGTTAGCCATACGACGCTTAGGCCCACCGGATGGGCGCTCAGTCCAGCGCGGCTTAAGGCCGGCAATTTCAACAACAGCGATCTGCTGACCGGTAAAACGTTCAATCCTCTTCGCCATCTCACGATCCCTGCCACCAACAAAAGAAAGGGCTGTCCCCTTAGCTCCCGCACGGCCAGTACGACCAATTCTGTGAACATAATCTTCTACGTTATTAGGCAAATCAAAATTAATAACATGGGTGATCGATTGCACGTCAATGCCACGAGCTGCGACATCAGTAGCAACCAAAACTTTCACTTTGCCTTCACGCAATTGAGCTATCGTACGAGTACGACGGCGCTGATCCATATCGCCATGAAGCGCTGCCGCTCTGTGCCCTTGATCGCAAAGCTCGTTGACCAACTGGTCGGCATGTCTCTTTGTCGATGTGAAAATAATGGTATACTCTACGTCGTCCTGAGTCAAAATATGGTTCAAAAGGCGGTTTTTATGGTGCAAGTCATCAGCAAATAGAAGCTGTTGTGTGATATTCGTATGGCTATCCTTCTCTGCTTTGATAGCAATATCGGTAGGGTTCTTCAAAAGGCGGCGCGACAGTCTGGCGACGCTTTCCTGCATGGTTGCTGTAAAGAGCAAGGTCTGGCGCTCGTCAGGCGTAGCTCCCATGATCTCTTCCACAGGTTCAACAAAGCCCATATCAAGCATTCTGTCTGCCTCATCGAGAACGACAAGCTCAACATGCGAAAGATCGATTTTTTTACGCTTCATATAATCAAGAAGACGGCCGGGTGTGGCGATCAGTACATCATAAGGACGCGACAACATCTTTTGATGCTTGAAATAAGGAACGCCGCCACCGATACAGATGGTTCTTATCGATTTCAAATGTTTACTATACTTTTCAGACTGAACAGCGATCTGCATGGCAAGTTCACGGGTGGGAGCTAGAACCAAAACTCTTGGTCCTCGTACACGCACTTTATCTGCATTCGCAAGGCGGTTGAGCGCTGGCAGAAGAAAAGCGGCAGTTTTCCCTGTCCCTGTTTGGGCAGAAGCACGGATGTCGCCGCCCTCAAGGATTTGGGGAATTGCCTTTTTTTGGATCTCTGTAGGCTCAGAATATCCCGCTTCCTGAATTGCTTTCAGCAGCTGCGGATGCAAATTAAATTCGTCAAAACTCATGATACTTCCATTATTTGGAGGGTTATAAGGAAGTATTATAAATGAACTGGAAGTTAAAAGATATCTTTTTATTAAGAAATCACTTCAACGATCCTAATGCCATAGTGGTCGTCATCAGTAATAACCACCTCCCCTTTGGCTACGGAAACCCCGTTAGCTTTGAGCTCAACCGATTCTCCTGCCAGTGTGTCCAATGTGACCACTTGCTCTGCTTTCAGGCTTAGAAGATCATGAACGGGCATCTGGGCTGTGCCGAACACAACTTCGAGCTGTACGGCCACATCTCTGGAAAGAGGGAGCTTCGAAGCCGGCCCCTTATGGGACACCTGCTCTACACGCTGTGTTGTACCTTCCGGCTGCTGAGGATGAAAGGTCGATCGTTCGATCGCCTGTGATAACGCTTCAACCTCTTCATTCGTGAGCGCGTCTATTATTTGATCAGTCATGACCTCTCCTTCTATCCATTTTTAAGACGATTCCTGGTTTAAGTTCGTTGAGTTTTGCCGTGCAAGTACCAAGGGAGGCGTCGAGGCGTACCGGCACCTTCTGGAATTTGACCGCAGACTGCACAAGACGTGCCTTGGCCAAATCTGCTCGTGTTAGCAAATCCAGCGGCGCCGTATCCATCTGGGGAGAGACTGCCTCAATGAAAGAAACTGGCAGATAGAGTTCTACAGTTTCTTTTTCTGATTGCAGGCTAACGAACAGGCAAGGCGATAACGGCTCTAAAAACTCCACATTGCCTGATTGCGGGGCTGCAACGAGCGGAACAAGATATGACCAGGTCTCTGCTAAAGCCTTCGCGGCAGCTTCAACGCTAATAGAACTGCTTAAAGAAAGCATGGCGAGTTCGTTAAAAGGCTTCATAGAAAGATAAATCTCTTCCCCTTTAACACTCCTGCGCCGAGCTCGGCAGTAGGGCATCACATCACAAACAGCAAGTTCAAATCGATGCCCCAGAAGAGACGCCCAGTAACGATGGACCATTTGCAGAACAGCGCGCTGCCGGAGCGTAACTTGATAAGATGGAGGAAACTTCGCAATTCTCATTTTTTTACCTGTTCGAGACATATTATGTGCCAGGTTAAATTTATGCAACCAAGGCTCTATATACCTGACGAAAATCGCTGCCTGAAACTTAGCTGCTGTGAGCAATCAACCTGGATCCCATAAGAATCTGTATTGGACAAAATTTATTATCCGTGGCCGAGCGCAAAAGTAGACGAAAAGCAAAGTATTAAGATATACTTTTTGTATTCATTCACAGAATAAGGTCCGTCATGTTTCAAGAATTGGAAAAAGAAAGTTTTAACGAACGCGAAGAACGCATACTAAATTTTTGGGAACGCCACCGCGTATTCCTGCGTTCCATAGAAAAACATTCTTACAACCCGCATTTTACTTTTTATGACGGTCCGCCGTTCGCTACCGGTCTGCCACACTACGGCCATCTCCTGGCAGGAACAATCAAAGATGTCGTACCGCGATACAAAACAATGAAAGGCTACTGCGTCGAACGCCGCTTCGGTTGGGACTGCCACGGCCTGCCTGTTGAAAACGAGATTGAAAAAGCGCACAACCTGCAAGGCGCTGCTTCCATCGAAGAATTCGGCATCGGCAAATTCAACGAAGAGTGCCGAAAGATCGTCTTACGTTACAGTGAAGAGTGGAAAGAGGTCGTCAACAGGATGGGCCGCTGGGTGGACTTCGACCGCACCTATCGTACGATGGACCTGCCCTTCATGGAAAGCGTCTGGTGGGTATTCAAGCAGCTTTATGAAAAAGGGCTAGTATATGAAGGGTATAAAGTGATGCCCTTCTCGGCAAAACTGGGCACTCCCCTCTCTAATTTCGAAGCCGGAGAAAACTACAAAGATGTCGATGACCCTTCTCTAACAGTTTCACTTCCCCTTGTCGATGATCACGACACTGCCCTCCTCGTTTGGACGACAACACCATGGACACTGATCTCCAACCTGGCAGTAATGGCAGGCCCGGAGATTGACTATGTCAAGGTGAAAGACCATGACAGCAGCAAGAACTTCATCCTCGCCGAGGCGCGCCTTGGCGAATATTACAAAAACGCTGACGACTACCAAATTCTTGACCGCTTCAAAGGGAGCGCTCTCGCAGGTAAGCGCTATAAGCCGCTATTCGACTACTTCGCCGACCGCGCCGATGCCGGCGCTTTCCGTGTGATTCTCGAAGAGGGTGTTGCGACGGACGAAGGTACAGGCCTGGTACACTCAGCACCGGCATTCGGTGAAGTCGATTTCTACGCCTGTCAACGGGAAGGAATCGAGTTAGTATGCCCTGTCGACAACAATGGCCAATTCACTGAAGAAATCCCTGAATATGCGGGGCAATTTGTCAAAGACGCCGACAAAGCGATCGCCAAACGCCTTAAAGGCATGGGCCGCCTCGTCCATCAAGGAACCATCCGCCACCGTTATCCATTCTGCTGGCGTTCCGATACGCCTCTAATCTATAAAGTCGTCCGCACATGGTTTGTCGCTGTCGAAACAATCAAAGACAAACTCCTCGCAGCCAACGCGCAGATCCATTGGACACCCGAGCATATCAAAGATGGACGTTTCGGCAAATGGCTTGAAGGCGCGCGCGACTGGGCAATCAGCCGCAACCGCTACTGGGGTACCCCGATCCCCTTATGGCGCAGCGACGATGGTGATATCCATGTGGTCGGAAGCATCGACGAACTGCAGCAATTGACAGGTATACCTGTTGATGATCTGCATCGACATTTCATCGACGGTCTCTCTTTTACTAAAGACGGTAAAACATACAAGCGCATCCCCGAAGTATTCGACTGTTGGTTTGAGTCGGGATCGATGCCTTACGCGCAGAACCATTATCCTTTTGAAAATGAAGAAACATTCAAAGAGCGTTTTCCTGCCGACTTCATCGCTGAAGGTCTCGACCAGACACGTGGATGGTTTTATACCCTGACGATCCTTGCCGCTGCGCTTTTCGATAAGCCGGCGTTCAAGAATGTGATCGTTAACGGCATCATCCTCGCAAGCGACGGATCCAAGATGTCCAAACGCTTGAAAAATTACCCTGACCCGATGGAAGTCGTCCACAAATACGGAGCGGATGCGATCCGTCTCTACATGATGCACAGCCCCGCAGTGCGCGGCGACGACCTCTGTTTCAAAGAAGCCGGCGTCGAGCTTGTTCTCAGGCAGATATTGATCCCTTTCTGGAACGCATACAGCTTCCTTGTCACCTATGCGCGCATCTACGAATGGAAACCTGACGATCGCCTGGAGGAGCCGAAAGAGCCGAAACCCGATGCTGTCATCGACCGCTGGATTCTCTCTCTTCTCAATAAGCTGATGAAGGATGTTGAAGAAGGCATGGACAACTACGACCTTAGCCGCGCCGTTGAGCCTTTCGTCGGCTTTGTCGACCAGCTGACCAATTGGTATATCAGACGATCGAGAAGGCGCTTCTGGGATGAAAGAAAAACGCCCGACCGCGATCAAGCGTTCCAAACCCTTTATCACGTACTGTTGCAGTTATGCAAGATTGCCGCGCCATTCGTCCCTTTCATCACGGAGGCAATATACGTCAACTTACGTAACAACGCGATGCCGGACTCTGTACACCTCTGCCGTTTCCCTAGCTGCAATGATGCATCACGCGACCAAGACCTGGAAGAGGCTATGGCAGCTGTGCAGACCGTCGTCAGCCTTGGCCATGCGCTGAGGAAGGAGAACAAACTCAAGGTACGCCAACCTCTTGCTTCCGTACACGTCGTCACTGCTGACGATAAACTCATGGGCTTCCTAAAAAACCAGCAGCACCTCATCAGCGAAGAGTTGAATATTAAAGAAGTGTTGTTTGAGTCTGACGAAGCACGCTTTGTTACCCTAAAAGCAAAACCAAACTACCGCACTCTAGGACGCAAGGTAGGCAAACTGATGAGAGGAGTGCAAGAAGCTGTCGGCAACTTCGACCAGAACCAATTGCAGACGCTTTTCAACGGCGAATCGTTAGGAATCGAAGTCGAAGGCGAAACAATTGTCTTAACGCCGGAAGATGTCGAAGTGGACCGTTCAGTCCAGGAAGGCATGATCGCTGCAAATTCAGGGCCGATCACTATCGTCTTAAACACAGAGCTTAATGATGACCTGCTCCTTGAAGGTTTAGCGCGCGAAGTGGTCAACAAGCTGAATACCATGCGGCGCGATGGTGGGTACGAAGTGACCGACAGAATCGACGTTACCCTGGAGACGACTGATAAAGTACGCGAATGCTTCGAAGTGCATGGGAACTACATCCGGAAAGAAGCGTTGGCACTCAGCGTCAACTTTTCATCATGCGAAGGACAAGCGTGGGATCTCAATGGCGAACCTGCAAAAATAGCGATCACCAAAGCCATCACACGTTGATGCTGACTGATCTATCGATTGATGTAGCAGGAATATTTTCGGCGTACATCATGCTTGTGAACATCGCTATGATCATCGCTGTACCGGGATCCAATAACTTGCGCATCATAACATACAGCGTCATGGATGGTTCAGCGTAGGCGGTCATCATATCTTCGATCGCCTTATCGATACGCTCCTCGCCTGATCGTACGTAAGAGTTATCGACGATCTCATTTACCTCATCTTTGACCTGTCTAAGAATTGATACGGGATTACGGATCTCCCCCTTCACCGCCTGTTCAGGGGTTGGCAGCCCTATCAAGGTGTTGAGAATATCTTTCGCTACAGCACGCGCCCGCTTTTCTCCAAGCTGCGGAAGTAAAGCTTCTACCGTGATCTCCGTCACCCGTCTTGCGATGGCAGCGTTGGACTGCAAATCAGGAGCGTGGACAGTCACGAAAGGGTCTCCGCCGGCACGAATAAAACCGATTTCCATAGATGAAGCAATATGATTAGCATCTGTGGCCGCTAACTGCACCACAGCAACTAAAGCATCGCGAATCACTTGTTTAAACTGGCTGTTGTCCTTAAATGCCTGCGGAGTACGGAAAACGTGATTCGCCGTTCTAGCAGCTTTTTCAGGAATCCTTGATTTGTCATACCCAAAATCGTCAAGCGCGCGTATCATAGCCTCCATTAATGCCTCGCGGCGAATGTGCGGTGTCACCGCCACTTCTCGGGATACAGTGTGGGCTTCATCGGCATCAAAATTTTTCACATGCAGCTGAACAGCATCCTGAAGGAACCCGTAGAATGACTCAGCGTCTTTAAACGCTTTGACATAATGATATGCGCTGTGCGCAACCTCTTTGGAGAGACCTTCCGCCTGATCATGGTTGATCTTATGTGCAATAAAGATCTTTTCCAGCGACTTTGCCAGATGGTGACGATTGAGCAACTCATTAATGCTCAGCACATCGATAACTTCGGAACTTTCGCTGGAATGAATCGGCTGAGAGAAACCTGCAAACAAGTTTATCGTTGGCAAATCTGCGAGTTCATCGGCCTCTTCAGGTGGGCAGCCCTGATCTTCCAATGCTTCCTGGATCAGATCGTGTACCCTTTCTCGATCGAAAGGATCATCAATGGGCGTCCGTATTGCAATCTCTTTGGCGGTATGAAAAGGAATGGCATGCTGGAGAAAGAGCGTTGAAAATAAAAACATTCGCATTGTAATGCTTCCTTCATACGCCTGGGGCTGCTCAAGAACCCTTTCAACAATCTCCTTCGGCGGCACTGGCAGCTTATTTTCATCGATACCCATCGATGCCAGCGTTTTCTTTAGTCCCCTTTCGATAGCGCCACTATCGACAATCTCATCTCTAGAGTCGCGCACCTTCTCGATCAGCGCGCTCACCTCTTGATAACTCAGAGGCAATGACGCATAGGCGATGTCTCGCATCGCTATCCAGAAGCCGTTCCCATTTCCAAGCATACTTCGATCTGGGAGTATACGCTCAGCAATAGCATTGCCATATGGAAGGTTTGAAAGAGCTTTCTCTAACAGCGCCCTGTCGATGGCGCCGTCCAAAGAAACGTTTTGGGCAACGGACAGCGCAACAGAGGGAACAGCTCCGGAAACCGCAACGATCAGATCGCGCAACGCGAAGCGAAATGCATTTTCATTGCGGTATGCCGATGGGATACGAAAAAGCGCATCGGTAAGCTCTGCTGCAAATGATCTCATATTATCAGGTATTGCTTTCTCTAAGTTCGTTCTGAAAACATCAGAACGGACAACGCCTGCAAGGTCTATTTCATCTATGCCACTGTCCTGCCCTATTATCGAAGACAACTCCCTTTTAAGAGTATTTTTTAACGCCTCTTCTAAGGAAAAAGGCTTCGGATGCTTGCGTTGGACGCCTAAAGCCACGCGCTCCGCTAAAAGATTGGCAAGTTTTGGTTCAATTCCACGGATTAAAAGCGCTTGACGAAGCGGCTCCGGTTCGACACGTTCACCTAAAACAACCGCTATATCCACCACCTCTGCGAATTGATCAGGAAAGTTAAGATTATTGAAAATATATGGATGAGCAAAAAGCACCCCCATGACACGCTCAGCAATCAGAGGAGCTATCTCCGGCTTGGCATTCCTATTGATAAGGATATTCAATAGAGCGCCGCGCATATGGGCAATAGATGTTGACGATGCTGCAAAAGCATTTTGCGTGCGAAAGTTCTCTTGCAGATGTGTAACAAAGCGGTCGGCAATTGCGCGGCCTTCCTGTGGCGCGACTCCCCTATTCACTAAACTTTCGGTCATTTCCGTACAGATCGCATCAAGTGATTGCGGTTTCGAGTCTTGCTGCATTCTAGCGATCGTTCTACTTATTTTTGCCCAAAGGTTTTGCGTGTCACCATTAGGAAACAGCGCATTTTTCATACTTTCGCCCTGTATGACCTCTTTATCAACTAATTTTAAGAAGATCGTGCGATGCAATGGCAGCTGTCTCTCCGGAGAAAACGGCGTCGAATCATGAAGTGTCGCAATCGCGGAAAAGGCCAGGTTTCTAGCAAGTGGACGGTTACCGATTCCTGCATTGACAAGGTGTATGGTCAATTGATTGACCATATCGCCATGATCGGCAAAAGCTGGCGTCTCCATAAATTTGGCTACAGCATTCTGCACAATCCGTTGCGCTATTTCCGGATTGTATTCCTTATGCTTAATGAGCAGGTCAGCCATCTCGCTTTTGATCAATGTCGAATAAAAGATATTATGCAGATTATCGAAAACGCTTGCAGCGTGTATTGGACCGCCAATGCCGCTAGCACCCATTGCATGCGCGGTCAGCTGCTGCGTCAATCCCGGCGTTCCTAATGCTTTGCTGATCTGTGCAATTGCCGAAAGATGAAGCGGTAGTTTTGCTGCAGCCGTTACAACCTGTATTAAGCTCTCTTTTTTTTCTGCTTCCATCATCTGAACCGAAGGGCTTTTATTGAGGATAGCAAGGATATTTTGTTCAACGATCCCCGATCCGATAACTGTATTAATGCGCTTTGCGTAAGAGATAGCTACGGCAATATCCAACGGTTGGCGCCCTTGAGAGAAATTAGGAAGCTTGTCAATCAGCAACGCCATTGCCGCAGGAGCTGCGAGAAGGCCGCTTTGCGCCATGATCTCCAAATGGAACATAGCGATCTCATCAAAAGTTTTTTCAGAAAACGGCACATCGAACGGTGATAGCGATCTTTTGATCAAGTCGCGTCCCATCATCATGCTTACTTGAATCGGGGCAAGTCCCGTTACCACCGTGGAAACGCCGGTTTTCTGTCCGGTACTCGACTCGAAATAGAGGCTGGGCACACCTCCCGTCGGATCGCTTACCCATGTGCGGATGCCTTTAAGCAGGTATTGCATATATTCATGCTGTACATTGACATATTCTTGATTCCCTGCAAGGAATGCGATTGACGCCATTGACGACTGAAAAGAGCGCGACATAGCATTGTTCACTTCATCGCCTACAGAAGGAGGTTCTGCAGCCTTTGGAATCATTGGCAGATCTTGCGGCTCCGGCAGCAAATTTAATGAAGAAGCAGCAAGCGTTGTTGGATAGGGCTGAACCGTAGGCATGTAAGGATTAAGCGTCGGCAGCTCGGATATCGACGACAGCCCTGCCTGCTCACGTTGTTGATTTTCCTTTTCGATTTTTTCGTTTTCCGCTTCAATCTTTTGATTATATTGACCTACAGCTTTGTTGATCTGATTAATATCACTCTGACGGCCGTTGACATAAGCGTTGTATTGCGTGACATCCTGGGTTAGCTGATCGGCACTGATGTCACCACTGTTATACTTTTGGATAGATTGATTTAGCTCCTGTACAGCCTTTTGATCGTCAGGAATTTTGCCGTTGTAGTCGCTGATTAGGTCGTTGATCTGGTCGATGGCGGAATTTTCATCGTGGACGAGACGTTGATACTGCTCTTGCATGTTATTGACAGATAGGACGAAATTTTGCAATTCTGAAGCGTTAACTCCTGCTGCTTCATGAAATTTTTTAAAAAGCTCCATATCCATCAATGCAGAATTTTGAACCGATTTCTCGAAATCCATCAAAGCGTCGCCAACGCTGTTAAGGTAGTCCATCAGAGACATACCCCCATTATCTAGAACAACGTAAGAGCTGCTTGAAGGCGGCCGTACCTCACTCTCCCGTTGATCGGCTTGTGTTTTTTCATCTTTAGCGCGTGTCTGTCGTCTAACTTCTTCTGTTTTGCACTCCGCATCTTTGGTAATATCTTCACTGTATTGTGTTGAGGCAATATCGAGACGGGGATCGAGATTGGAATCTGACATTTCTGCTTCTCCCATGATAAAAAAAGTCCCCGTTATGGTTGACGAGGACTTGCATCAATTCATGAATTATACTGGTGTGGCACCCGGATCACCGTTAGGTCCGCCAAGGCCAACGGTGCCACCTGAAGGTCCTAAACCAAATCCGGTCGAGATTGTGAAAAGGTTCGCAATGATCTGTCCCGGGTCAGTAAAACGCTGCGCCAGAATGAACAGATCGATATTAGGTAAAATAAACGCACGAAAATGCTCTTCAATTTGCTCAAGAACGATCGCATCGAAATACTCTGCATCTTGATCTTCTTGTAATGTTGTAATAATTTGAGCGATATGTTCGCGTATCAGATCGACTTCCTGAGCAATCCGTTCTGCTATTTCACGTGCCTGTGCCAGGCCGACAGAGTCGCGTAATGTTGAAACAACCCTGTTGATGATCTCTTCTCTTAGATCGACTGCAGAAAGAATCGTGTTGGTCTCTCCGGATGCAAGCACGTCAACCTCGCCGACAAGCAGCCCCAGCTGCACTCCGGAGGCGATATCTGCGGCTAGAGTTTCATCAGCAACAACACCTTGAACAATCAGCTGGTTTTTGATTACGTTGCGAATGTCGTCCTCATTCCCAATCCTTGCTCCTTGTCGAAACGCATCATCGATGACACGCTTAGCAACTGCATCACTAATGATAACGTCATGGCGTTCAGCAGCGCGGATCAAATCATTCTTGATGATGTCTTTTCGGATACCCTCAGTGATGATGATCTCTCTTTGAATGTTATCAGAAATAACATCATCCAATATATCGGACTCCTGCTGCAGCTCTGTTCTAATGTTGTCCCGCAACTGGTCTTCGCTGATTGCGCTATCGGAACTTTCCAGTGCGCGCCGCGCTGTCGCATCGGCAACTTCATCAGCAACATCTTCAGTGAAGAGCGCTCTACTCTGAAGAGCTTCTTTAATCTGTGCTTTCAGTTGTTCGAAACCGAGGTCCCTCTCTCTGGCTAACGCTTCAGCAATGTCGGCAATGTTGCTAATAGGCAGTTCCGGCTGTTGCAGCGCTAGTAGGTTCATAAGAGTGGTCGCAGATGCTCGGTCGGCAAACCCTGCGCTGAATCCTGATTGGATAAGCGCCTGCTTCAGCGCCGTTTTTACAATTTGAATCTGTAGAATACCTTCGAGGGTAATCGTCTGTGTAATTGCTTCGATTTGCAGAGGGTTTAGCGCGATCGGCAGAAAAAGAATTGCGTTGAGCGCGTTGCTGAAAGCCTGCTGACTGAGGAACACGTCCTGTTGCCGTAAGACTAGGTTCGTCGCATCGGCCGCCAACACCGCAGCATCCTCTAACGACATCTCCGCATTGGAAGCGATAGCATCGCGCAATACGCCCTGCAAGGCCTCTACATTGATAGCTTGACTAAGATCTACTTGCGCTGCAATATCCTGCGCCCGCGCAAAGGTAATCGGTTGTCCGGCCTCCGTCGTCAAAGAAAGCGCCAATGCCGATGTCAATGCTGCACGAAGAGCCTCCGTCGGCGATGCTGCTGCAGGTCGCACTATCGCTGCAGCGCCCGCTGCACCCAAGGTTGCCGCCACAGATCCGGAAAAGCCAAGAGCAGTAAGACCGCTCGTCAGCTGTGCAATGAGGGTTTCGCGTTGGATGAGGTTAACTAATCCAATTTGAAATGCCTCGGAATTCACTAGAACAACATCTCGTGCCTCTGTCGATGAAATATCAAAAGTGGTGGCGATGGCATTTATGAGGGCAGATTGTAGAGCAACTTCAGAGCTTAAAGCTCCCGGAATTTGTAGCGATCCGAGAACAATTGTCGTTGCTATGGCAGAAGCGGTCGCTTCATCGCTGACTAAGCCTGCACCTTCTAACGCCTGCGACACAGAGGCTGTAAGATCTCCCGTATTGATAATCTCTTCGATTGACAAACGTTGAGCTATTGAAGCAGCGCGCCTACCGGATACCTGCAGTTCATTTTGTAAAATGTCAGAAATCCTTGATCTGATTGCTTGCTCAGCTCCTTGCCCCACTGCGGGCGCTATCGTCACGGGGGTAGCGAGCTGCGTGGCAAAGAAAGGAGCCAACTCCGGAGGAATCCCTTGGTTAATCAATGCCTGCGTTAAGATTGCCTGGTTCAGCGCTCCTGTTCCAACCAGCACATCTGCCACCGTACCGGTAAGCTCTGCACCAAGAACGGATCGTGAAACGCTTGTCCTTAAGATCTCTCCGGCAAGATCAAAGGCTGAAGCCAAGTCAATCTGAATTGCAGGTTGCCGAACGAGTGCCAATGCCAACGCTGACTGCGCTGCTTCAAACGTACCGAGAAACTGCGGCTGTAAAGACAGTATCGCCAACGCCTGCCCTGTCGTTTCTGCAGCGGCGGCGGCTCCTAACCCCAGTTGTTGTACTAACACATTAGAAATATCCTGTTGGACCGTTAACGTTCTTAATATTGCGGCCAGCTGTGCGGCATTGCCAACGCTCGTTGCCAGCTGCAGGTTTGTCAGAACATCCGGCGACCGCAGCGCCGCCTGTGTCAATGCCAACGCAAGGGACTCCGCCGTTGTCTGCGGCACGCCTAATGCCACAAGCTGCGTAACAAACGCACCGCGAATCAGATCCAGCAATTGCGGCGTAATGGTCAGAGCAATCTGTGCCGAAGTATCCTTCAGGATAAAATTAACAAACTGTTGAGAGATCGTCAAAGCATCGGCAATGGAGACGCCTTGCCCCAAGAGATTACGGATCAGCTCCAGCTGCACAGCACCTAGCTGCTGCGCCGGCAGTCCCGTTATCTGACCACTCAAAAGCGCGGCAAGATCAGGCTCGCCAATGAACAACCCTGGCTGTGTAGTTGCCAACAGATTTTCGAGCGCTGCAACAAATGCTTCCCTCAGTTGCGGGTTGACACCTTCAAGGATAGTCTGCAAAGCGTTGTTTGTTAAAAAGGCATTGCGGCTAATCAGTCCCAAAACCAGAGACAACTGCAATGGATTGCCATCCAAGTTTGCTGTAGGAACAAGACTGATAATATCAGCGGTAGCACGAGCTGCGACCGCTTGCGCCAAACCAATACTCCCTATTCCGGCAACCGCAAGGTTCGCAGTCAGCAAGTTTGCAAAAGCATCAAGATTTGGAAATGGCCCTGCATTCAGGGTCGCATTGAATGCCGTATTAACAATACTAATCGCCTCTTCCTCCGTAAACCCTCTTGCAATCAGCTCTTGAACCGCATCGTTTTTTGCAATGACAGTGACAGATCGATCACTAAGGATATCGTTAAGCTGCGGCTGGAAAAGGGATTCTCTGGTAATGCCCGCAAGGATATCCGACGCATCAGAGGAAGCTATCACTTGCCCGATCACTTGTGCAGTAATTCCTGGAGCATTAAGACCGATTGCCAGTGACAGAAGGGCGTTTAGCGACAATGCCAAATTAAGAGACGAGGTAATCCTGTTGATGATATTTTGTCTATCAGACTCCGGAAGCCCAGCGATATTTGGATTGTTACTTAAGATATTACTGACGGTTTCTTCCAGATTTTGACTATCAATAATCTGTACTAAGCTGTTTGCATTTTCCAGCGCTAGTACAGTTGAGATTGCCGGATCGTTAGGCCCCAAATTAAGCAAGTTGTTGGAGAGCGTGATAAGTGTTGGCTGTACAGCGCCAAAAAAGGCGCTATTGCCCAAAACAGAGAGCGCCAACAGCCGCACCTGGTCGACTTCCGCACCAGAAAGCAGATTGTTCGTATCGGAAACGGAAGCTTCAAATAACGAAAGTGCAATCGCTCGTGTCATCGTGTACGAGCTTAGGCCTCCAAACCCTAGCGTCGCCCATCCTGCGCGCACTCCTGAAGAGCCGCCATCGAGGAGTTGCTCAGGAAGACGCTCAATATATGCATTCGACAGAAATTTTAACTGAGCACGCAAGATCAACTTGGTGTACTCTTCAAAATCTTTGGCATACCTAATCGAAGTGTTAAGCAAGTTCAAGTTAGTCAAAGATCTTTCAAGCGTTGGCTTATAGTAGGTGTTGATATCGTCAGTGGTACTGCTAACAGGAATTGTCGTCGTTCCTCCGGACACCAATCCCGGCCTAGCTCCGAGTGTAGGTATCGCTCCCGGCGCAGGCGGAGGAAATGGCGCTGTCGGGGCTGCTTCCATCGGTGGAATTGTCACAACAGTTGACTCTGGAGCCAAAGGCGGCATGCCTAAAGCAGTTCTCTCAGCATTGATCGTTGCCAACTGCGCATTATAATCGTTTACCGCCGCATTGTAGGTAGCAGCTGCCGCGTTGTAATCATTGATCGCTGGTGTACGTGCGGCAACATAAGCATTGTAATTATCGATTGCCGTTTGTAACTGTGTATCGTCGATTATCCCGTTATTGTAGTCGGTAATCGCTGCATTTAACGTGTCAACTGCCGTTTGTTCTCCCGGTGCGCCGGCGTTATAGTTATTAACCGCAATGTTATACGCATCGCGTGCCCCAGACAACGGACCTTGCGCCCCTTGAGCTGCTTTCGATGCATTTTCAATATTTGTACCTAGGTTTCGCAAAGTGTTCATTTCACTTGATGCAGAAAGATAGAGTCCACGACGCAATCCTGCATCTATGTAATCAGCATTATTCAACTGATCACGAAATTTATTAATTGCCTCTTGAATGATGTCGAAGAATCGAGCAAGAGTAAGATTGCCGGACAGGTCTTCCGGGGTATATAGGGCATCGGAAAGAGAGTCTCCTGTCGTTAAAGGCGCCAAAGGCGAAATAGGGCCAGAGGGAGCAGTCGGACCTGTGGGGCCGGTCGGACCTGTGGGTGTAACCATAATTCAACTCCTTTTAAATTCGGCAACCCCGGGCTCTCAAGTAAATTCATACGCCCGGTTCGAATACCCGGCATGGCAGTAGTCGGCATTTTGAAGAATCAGTGCCTGATAAACGAAAATATTCACAATCGATGAGGATATGTCCCCTATAATAATTATAACTCATTCTTTGAAAAAAAATCAGCAATTTTAAAGATATTAATTAACAGTTGCGCCAGTTATTAAAACGTTAAAATGAAATTAACAATGTTAAAAAATCTAAAGCCAATAAACAGCTCTTATTCCTGCAAAAAAGCGCAACTCTTCCCTAAATACCGAAGTTGATTCAAGAATCGGCATAAACTTCTCTTTAGAAAAACGCCTCCAAAGACAAAACTTAACAAAGTATTAGTAATGAACATGATTTTATTTAAAACATTTAGTCACATCAATTGAAATATAGATATAATTAGTTTTATAATAAGATAAGATGAGATACCGAACGTGATTCAAGTTTCTTAGAATTTGACAATGAGTCAACCTGCATTTAAACCAAGCGAAGCTAGCGCCGAAGTAGTTCAACTTTAGAAAGTTGAACGATGCAGGCGGGTTTCAAATGCAGCGTTTGACAGAGACGCAAAAACCAAAACTTGGATTATGTTCGGTATATCGAAGTTGATTCCAATTCGGTAACACAATAAGACAGCAGGAGTGTTTCAATGAGAATTGAAAATTTTTTTATCGCAGCAGATCAAGCAGCTGACTATATACCTGTTGTCAGTACTGTAAGTAATCTTGTTGATTTGTTTCAAAAAACTGTTGTGATCTCCAACATGAAGCCGACTACCATCGAAAAAGCCCACTATTTCTCCCATCTTAACAAGAAAAGTAAGACGCGCTGCGCCGTGTTGCTAATTCCTGTGCTCGGCAATCTCGCGGTTGCAATCTACGATTTTGCAACTCGCCGCAACAACAAAGAATACATGCTCAAAGAAATCGAAAGAGACGTATCTAACGCAAAAAATCTAGGCGATAAGCTGAGAAACGACCAGGAGTTCATGAAAGAGTTAATACAAAAACATCCCATCACTTCGAAGTACCTTGGCAATGAACTCAGAAACAACAAAGCATTTATGAAAAACCTCAGGAAAGAGCAACTTCCAGTCCGGAAACGCCAAACCGATAATCCTAATTCTTTTAAAACAAGAAAAGAAATGGAAAAATACGAGAAAGAGAATCCTGTAGCCTGGGAGTACCTAGGCGAGGAGCTAAGCAACAATCGAGAGTTCATCGAATCGCAGATCGAAGAAGACCCTAAGATTGTGGATTTTGCCGGAGAAAAGCTAACCGACAATGATACTTTTATGCAAACAGCAAGAACAAAAACACTACGATATCTCACTACTACAAACGCCCCCCAAAACATCAAAAATATCAGCGAAAAACTATCAAAGGATGAGGAGTTCCTTAAGTTGTTATTAGATGAAGGTGATAAACAAAATGGGAATCCGGAAGACAATAAGAAACCTAATTTGTATTACGGGTGTGCTTGTCGTCTGCTTCACAATTTTCGAGAAAAAAAGTCCAGCTTTGCAAAAGAGCGTTGGGAAGAAATTCTAAATGAGCATCCTAATGTAGCAGAAGACGCAAGGAATTTTAAACCTGCTGCTCGTGAAAACAAGAGTCCGCTTCTAATAAAATCAGATCTATACCTAAAACTTGTTACAATAAACCCATTCACAATTGAATGGGTAGAGAAAACTGCACCACAAAAAGGTTCCCAACGTACACAATTTTTTAATGCGGTACTTTATGCCGTACAAAAAGATGGACTAGCTCTTAACAGTATTAGCTCTAAAATAAGTTCTTGGAATAACAAACAAATTCAAGAAGAAATCTATCTTGCGGCAATCAAACAAAACGCTAAATCTCTAGAATTCGTCCCTGAGAAGTTTAAAAAAGATATAGAATTTATGAAAAAAGCAGTGGATGCGAATGCTTCCATAATGTCACTTGAGCTCGTTGACAACATTAGAAAGGAGCTCGAGAAAGATCCTCTAGCGAAGGCATTTGCCGCCAACAAGAAAGGAGAAAATATAGAAGACATACTCAATGAAATAACGAAAGACCCTCAAGGTGTCGCTAAACTCCCAGATTCTTATAAAAAAAATAGGGATTTCCTTTTACGGGCAGTTGCGAAAAATCCAGAAGCTTACCAATACATCGAGGGCTGCACATTCAAACAAGAAAATTCTTTTATGTTAGATTGCGTAGAAGAAAATCCCAAGGTCATGCAATATTTCACGAAAAGCGAACAGATTCTTGATAGTTGGAAGGTACTACCCCAAAAAGATCCTCGATTTGTAAAAGAAGCAGTACAAAGAAACCCTGAGGCTATTAAGTACGCCGACAAGAGCCTGCGAAACGATAGCGATTTCGTATGGAGTCTGATTCCGCACCTTAAAGAAAATCAAATTGAAAAATTAGGGCCTCATCTTAGTGATGTTGACAAAAGTAAATGGCCTCAATCATTAGTAAATTTGATGGGACCAAATTCTAAATCTAAAAATTAAAATTTAAACTTTCATTTAGAGGCTTAAGGAAAAAATTGCAGCTCTTTCGTGGAAGAATGTAACGTTCCTGATTGTAATTTAGTGCGACTTCAGGTAACATGTATATCTACAATTTTACCAAAATAAGAGCTATGTACCATCCAGAAAAAATACGCAATATTGCGATCATTGCCCATATCGACCATGGCAAAACCACCCTGCTAGACAGCCTTCTCAAACAATCCAACATCTTCCGAGATAATCAAGATGTCCCCGAAAGAATGATGGACTCGTACGATCAAGAGAAAGAGCGCGGGATTACGATTTTCGCTAAACACACATCCGTCACGTTTGACGATTACAAGGTCAACATCATCGACACCCCCGGACACGCCGATTTTTCCGGAGAAGTGGAACGTATTCTTGGCATGGTCAACTGCGTTTTGCTTCTAGTCGACGCCCAAGACGGGCCGATGCCGCAGACACGTTTTGTCTTGTCAAAGTCATTAAAAATGGGACTGCGACCTATTGTGGTTTTGAATAAGATTGACAGGCCGAATGCCGATCCTGACCGTGTCCTCGACGAGACGTTCGATCTCTTTGCCGAGCTCGGCGCCACCGACGAACAGCTGGACTTCCGTTACTGCTACGCTTCCGGGCTGACCGGCTTCGCTAAACATCACATCGACGACCCAGAAGTTGATATGCGTCCGCTCTTCGAACTCATCGTCGACGCCGTTCCAGCTCCATCAGGCGAACTCGATTCCCCTTTCCTTATGCAGGCAACATCAATCACCTACGACGATTACGTCGGCCGCCAGGCTTGCGGCAGGATCATGGAAGGCAAAGTCAAAAAAGGCGACCAGATCTTCCACATCAACAGCGAAGGCAATAAAATCAAATGTCCCGTTACCCGTATTGAAGGGCACCACGGCCTTCAGCGTGTTGAGCTTGAGGAAGCCGGCGTTGGCGATATCGTTATCATCTCCGGATTCCCTGATGTGACCATTGGCGACACTCTGTGCGATCCGAACAACAACACCACCCTGCCGACCATCACCATCGACGAGCCTACTCTATCTGTCGAGATCACCGTTAACACTAGCCCGTTTGTCGGAAAAAGCGGCAAGCATGTAACGATGAATAAAATTCGCGAACGTCTCGAGCACGAAAAGCGCGCCAATATTTCCTTGCGCATTGATACTTCACAGAACGATCAAGACCGTATCGTTGTTGCCGGACGCGGAGAATTGCATCTCTCGGTTCTAATGGAAGCGATGCGGCGCGAAGGTTATGAGTTCAGCGTCGCCAAGCCGAAAGTCGTTATTAAAGAGATCGATGGCGTCAAGCATGAGCCTATTGAACGTGTACACATTGAAGTGCCTGAAGAATATTCAGGAACCGTTATTGAAGAGTTGTCGCGTCGCAAAGGCGAAATGCAACATCTGCATACCGACGAACACGGCATTACCAAGATCGAATTTCTCATCCCGATGCGCGGCCTTCTCGGTTATCGCGGACGCTTTCTAACAGCTACACGCGGTTTAGGAATCATGACTTCGATCTTTGAAAACTTTGCTCCATGGAAGGGCGACATCCAAGGCCGCATCAACGGCGTGATGATCTCAGGAAACAGCGGCAAGTCGAATGGCTTTGCCTGTTTTAATCTTCAAGAGCGCGGCGTTCTCTTTTGCAGTCCAGGAATCGATGTCTATGAAGGTATGATCGTCGGAGAAAACAGCCGCGATAACGACATGATCGTCAACATTACCAAAGCAAAACAGTTAACAAACGTACGCGCTTCAGGATCTGATGAAAACATCGTCTTGACGCCCCCTCGCAGATTTACGCTTGAGCAAGCAATCAACTACATAGCCGAAGATGAACTTGTCGAAGTCACTCCTGAGACACTTCGTTTCCGCAAACGCCATCTAGAAGAAAACGAGCGCAAGCGCCTTTCTAGAAAAATATAGAAACGGCAGTAAAATTCGTTAAGGAGTGTTTTTCTACTAATTTTGCGATTTGCAAAACGAGCTAGAAAAACGCTCCGAATAATTTACTCAGCGAATCTTTAATCTCTTTCTCGAAGAAGTTGACTGATAAATTGTCGGAATTCCGTTGTATCACGGAGACCGGCTAGCCATTCGTCATGCATTACATCATCAACAGAGGGCAACGCCTTAGCCTGTTCGGTGCGGCGGATATACTCCATTGCAGCAGCATAGTTCCCTGTCAGGGAATAAAAACATGCCAGATTATAGAAAGCTTGTAGGCTGCCTAGTGCCGCAGACTGCCTTAATTTATTTTCCGCCTGATGATACAGGTCTAAGCTATACTCGGGGCATGAAGGATCGTGAACGAGTTGTGCCAGATTAAGCAACGTAACCCCCCAGTCGTTCCAAGTCACTTCATCTTCCGGATCCTCGGAAACAATCACCTCAAAATGTTCAACCGCCTTCTCAAAACAATCAACATCGTTAAGCAGCTCTCCCAAATGCGACAATGCCAACGCTAAGTTATAACGAGCATGGAGGTTGGCAGGATCAATCTGAACCACCTTGCCCAGCACTTGAGCAGCGCGTTCGTAATGAGCGTAATCTTCAGAAAGATCACCCAGAAAATCGAAGCCGCACCCATAATTGTATAGGATTTCCATGAAAAGAGGGTTTTCCTCGTAATCTTGACCGAAAAGTGCAATCCCTCTTTCAAAGTTGTCAATCGCGCACTCAACATGCCGCTTCTGTCCGGAGAGTTCAGCCAGCTTCATGTAAGCCACGCCCCAATCATTCCAAAACTGCGGCGAGATGAATTGCCCTAGATCATGAACTTTGGCGAACGCCTGGATTGCAAGCTGAAGCGCTTTCATATCATTATCGACTTCGCCGATGAGATAATAAGCGAGAGCTTCGCCGTACCAGAGCTTGCCGTTGCTTTCATCTAGGGAGATGCCGTACTGGAATTTCTCAATCGCTTGTCTAAAGTAGCTTACATCAACAAAGTAACGCCCCATCTCCGTCTGGCAGCAACCGTAGATGTACCATGTGTCTGTACTCTTCGCATCAAGAGCTAAACTGCGCGTTACCTTATCCTCGGCTTCACACAACAACTCATACTGCTCTTCATAGGCTCCCCATAGCAGCTGCGCTTCGGCCCAATATGCCAAGATCAACGGGTTATTCGGATCACACACATCAGCACGCTCAAACTTTTCAGAGCTCGCATTTAACCTCTCGGTATTACGATACGCTTTACCCGAGCGCGCAAGAAGCTGACCCCACCGCAGCCAAAGAGTAGCATTTCTTGAATACAGCTCTGCTGCCTGGGCAAAAGCTTGATCAGCCATTTGGAAATACTCTTCAAGGAAATTATGTTCGTAGAGATATTGGAAGCTCGAAGCCAGGTTCAGCCACCCCTGGAAGTTATCGGGTTCTTGGCCTACAGCTTTGCGAAACAATTCAACCACTTCGGTGAAAAGCTCCGGCTTATTAAGTAGAAGAGCCTGTTCAGCAAGAGCATTGCCATAGTCGTTCCAGAAGCTGACGATATTCAATCCCATATCTGCCGCTTGCTGATATTTCTCTAAGGCTAAGCCATAATCGACAGCTTCCCCAGACAGCTTGCCAAGTAAAAACCAACAGATTCCCCATCGCCAAAAGAATTCCGCGGTGGGCGCTGTTCCCTCATACGCTGTAATCTGCTCTGCTGTTACGAACTTCTCATGTGCCTCTTCCAATTTTTCCTGATCCTGACAAAGGTCTCCCAAAAGTGTCAGAACATAACCCCATACATACCAAGCATCCAGCATCTTCGGATCAATACGCGTAGCTTCAGCCAACGCCTGGCAAGCCAGAAGCAGACAGCGGGCATTGCGGTCCTGCTCTGAATATGCAAGCCCTTTACTATAAAAGACTTTAGCACTCGATGGAGCTGCCTTGGCAGCAAGATTAAAGCTTTCGATCGCTTTGTTATCTCCTTTTTTCAGCTGTTGTTCCCCCTGCATGACAAATAATGTCCCTAAAAGCTCGCGCTCCTCGCTGCTCATTTTTTTCCACGTTGTCGGATCGCGGTATGAGCGCAGGCGGCTGAATTCTTTATCAGTGAGAATTTCTTGGAGATTTTGTTTAAGCGTCGTTTTTTTCTTCATAGGAAAACTTTATGTTTCTCCACAATAAGCACATAGTGATAATACAAGCGGAACTAGCGTCATCATACAAGAAAAAAAAATTATAAAGAAGAACTTGTTCATACAGTTGAAATTTATCAAGTGAAACATTACGATAGCAAAACAGCGAAAAATCTAAGGAGACACCCATGCGCAAAATGAGCACCTACATTGCCCTTGGGACGTTGATCCTGGCGCTTCCCCTATCTGCTGAGACCCAGCAGACAGCGCCTGCCCCAAAAACGTCCTCACCTAAAAAAGAAACAACAAAGACCGTGACCAAGAATGAAATTAAACCAAAGCCTTTCACGGCTTTTACCGGAAAAATCACACGCAATAAAGTGCGCCTCCGCCTGCAGCCAAACCTTGACGGGCATATTCTCCGCGAACTCAAGAAAGGCGACATGCTTGTCGTGATTGGCGAGCAGGACGACTACTATGCCGTGCAGCCAACACAAGATCAGAAAGCTTACATCTTCCGCACATTTGTTCTGGACAACACCGTCGAAGGCAACCACGTCAACGTACGTCTTGAGCCGGATGTCGATGCGCCGATCGTCGCGCAGCTAAACACCGGCGACCGAGTAGACGGCAAAGTCAGCCCGCAGAACAGCAAATGGCTTGAGATTACCCCGCCATCATCAGCACGTTATTACATTTCCAAAGAGTATGTCGAGCGTGTCGGCGATGCTTCCTACATGGCGAAACAACAGGAACGCCAACAAGCTGTTACTGAGAAACTTGCTGCAGCAACACAGCGTATGCAGGATGCTCTTGCAAACTCATACGATCGCATCGATCAATCATCAATCGAAGAAGGCTTCAACGACATCATCAGGAACTACCCCGACTTCGACGAAGAAACCCAGCGCGCCCGCGTGCTTCTTACCGACTTCAACAATGCTTTCATAGACAAGAAGATCGCCTTTCTTGAGCAGCGCAACAATGAAGCTCTTGACGCTGAAGCGCTGGAACAAAAAAACCGCAAGCTAACCAAAGCAATGCAAGCACAACAAGCGCGTCTTGCCAAACTCGAAAGCCAAGTAAAGCATACTCCTCCGGCAAATCAACCCACAGCATCATCAAATAAAATGACCATCTGGATGCCTGCCGAGGAACAATATTACGAAGAGTGGGCACAGGGCAACCCTGGCGCCACCATGAATGAATACTATGACGACCTGGCAACATTCGCTGGAACTTATAGAGGAACCATCAAGCCTTATAACCGCGAAGTCACCAATAAACCGGGCGACTACATTCTGCTGAATAATAACCACACTCCAGTCGCTTACCTATACAGCACGCGCGTCGACCTGCAGGATCTGATAGGACAGACAGTGACCATCAAAGCTGTTCCTCGTCCGAACAACAACTTTGCACTGAAAGCGTATTACGTTCTTTCTGTCGAAGAGTAAATCATTGAGGTGCGGCGCTAGCGCCGCACCACCTTACCTTTCTTTACACATGATCTTCTAGATCAAATTCAACGCCGCCGAAGCTTCTGGCGACAACATTATACGACCAGAAAACCAACAGTTGAACTATGTAAGTGATGAGCAAATAGAAAAAAGGGATGAGCAAAAACGCGAGACTTGAAATCTCACGGGAAATCACAAACGCAATAATAGAACCCGGAACAATAAAAATTGCTGAGATGAAAAAGGAAATCAAAGCAATGACTTTACTACTTTGATGAACGGAAATATGAGCTATCTGTTTTTTCATGGAAACCCTCCCTGTCGTTCCATCCTCACAATACCACAGACTCGATTATCGGTAACCTTCGATGCTTAAAATCTTTGGGGTCTCAGCCTCAACAACTTCCTCATCTTCTTCTTGTTGAATGCACTGCATTTTGGCAAGTTCACGCGCATATTCCAAAGCGCGAACCATATGTCCTTGAGGCTCAAACTCATTGAAAGGATAGATTGTTTTAGCTCCCATCGTCTGATAGATGCCGGAATCATGAAGGACCGTCGCCACATGATCGGTAATTCCGCAAAGGATTAAATGCCTGCCGGAATGATGAAGATAGCCATGCAACTGCTTAAGCGCCAAGCATGCGGTAGCATCAATATCGCGAGCATTCTTCAACTGGAGTATGATCACGCGCATCTGCTTGTCATCTTTGGCGATTGTTTTCAGAGTACTCTGAAAAATATCGGCAGCGCCGAAAAACAGTTCACCTTCCACCTTAATAATCCTAATCTTCTGATCCTCAGATGCCTCAGAGTCATTCAACCGTGTCAGAACCCCATTTTCATCGGCGCAAAATTGTACCAATTGCGGATCCGCTGCTTTTTTCAGGTATAAAGTAATGGACAGCGCCACGCCGATATAGAAAGCCACATCGAGATTGAAAAACAGACAGGAAAGTGCCGTTACCACTAGAACGAAAGCATCGGACTTTGTCGCGCGCAAGCATAGAGCTGCATGTTTGATATTCACGATCCGTACGCTCGTAAGCAAGATCAACGCCGCTAGTGCCGCTAAGGGTATTCGCGTGATCAGAGGAGCAAACAAGAACGCCAACAGTCCGACAAATAACGCTCCGAAGATCGCTGCAAAGCGTGTGCGTGCACCGCTCATATAGTTCAAAACGCTGCGCGACGGTGAACCTGAAATCGGCATTGCCCCAATTAAAGAGGAAACAACATTGCCCATTCCCAGTCCAAAGATCTCCTGATTTACCGACAGACGCTGTCCGGTTGTCGCTGCCAGCGACTTGGCAACTGAAGTCGATTCTAACACACTCACCAGAGAGACCGCGAACGCGAAAGGCAGCAGATGGCTCATGATTTTCATATTGAAAGAAGGCAGCGCCAATGAAGGGATGATATGTGGAATATCTCCTGTATCACCAACCAGTAGCACTGTATGGGTCCGCTCGGCCGTCATCTCGGCAGGGATGCTAAGATATCCCCATTCCACCAAAGCGTCATACCCATAAACCAACGCTCCTGCCACGAAGAACGTCAACACCCCCGCAGGAATACGTTTATCAATCCTTTGAAGAATAATCAGCATGACCAAACTAATTCCGCCGATTATCGCTGTCGGCAGATGCACCAGGTCGAAGCTTCCCAACAGATGCACTGCCTTATCATACAAAGAGTGAATCCCGTCATATCGGGGAATACCTAAAAACGTATAGCTTTGATTCACGAAAACAGCGAAAGCAACGCCGATCAGATATCCCACGACCACGGAATGGCTGACAAAATTCGTTAACCTTCCCAACTTACAAACAGCGGCGATCAGCTGGAATACTCCGACAAGGAGTGTCAATTGGGTTAGTATCTGCAGTGCCATCAGATCGCGCTCAAAACCTGTAAGATGACGAAAGTAGGTAAAAAGGACTTCTGCCGTTCCGGCCTGGATCAAGATCGCAATTGCATTGCTCGGCCCCAGAACAAGATGTCGCGACGAACCGCACGTTGTCGCCACCATAGCCGAAAATATCGCTGCAAAAAGCCCCGTTGATAGCGGCAAGCCCGCAATCAGCGCGTACGCCATCGTTTGCGGAACCGTTAGCAAAGCAACAGTCAACCCTGCCAGCAAGTCGCCGCGCAGCGTCTTAGCGCTGAGGTTGGTCAAATCCTTCCTTAGCGAATAAAAAGAGATCTCGTCAAAATATTGTTGTTTATGCATAGTATTACTGTATTCAGTAGAAATTTTATATCAAGAGCGAAAAACATTAAAGGATTTTTTCATTTTCACTCCCTTAGTCCACTTTAGAATTCCATTTATTTTTTATCACTGACCTGATATAATCCTTTATTAAACATAACAATAATTATTTAAAAATGAAAAAACTCCCTAAACTAGCAATCGTCGGCAGACCTAACGTAGGCAAGTCCGCTCTTTTCAACCGTATTTGCAACGCTCGTGTAGCTATTGTCGACGAAGCTGAAGGCGTGACGCGCGACCGCATCTACGCCGAATCTGAATTCTTTGGCATGCCGTTCTCCGTTATCGACACCGGAGGCATCAACCCCAGAAGCGATGCCCCATTCAACGAGCTCATCAAGCTGCAAGCAGAGATTGCCATTGAAGAAGCCGATACTATTGTGATGGTCGTTGACGCTCAGGTCGGCATTACCGATCTTGACGAAGAGCTCGCCCGGATATTGCTGCGCACTAAGAAGCCCGTCTGCCTTGCGGTGAACAAAGTCGACCAGGAGAATCAAGTCCATCTTGTCTATGAGTTCGACGGACTCGGCATTGTTAAGAAAGTCCCCGTCTCCGCCGCGCAAAACTGGCAGATCGCCGAGCTTCTGGAAGCCGCCTTTGAAGGCATTTCTGTCGAAGACTACGAAGAAGAGGTTGATCCCCGTATTAAAATCGCTATCGTCGGCAGACCTAACGTCGGCAAATCCTCACTCATCAACTATTTTCTTGACGATCAGCGCTGTATTGTCAGCCCTATTGCCGGCACCACTCGCGACAGCATCGACATCGCTTTTGAGTATGAAGGCACCCCTTACACTCTGATAGACACCGCCGGCATCCGACGCAAGAAGTCCGAGCATGAAGTCGTTGATAAATTTGCTTTTATCAGGACGAAAGATGCTATAGAGCGCGCCGATATCTGCCTGCTGATGCTTGACTCTGAAGAAGGAATGAACGTTCAGGACAAGAAGATCGCCAACATGATCGAAGAAGCCGGTAAAGGCTGTATCATTTTGCTTAACAAGTGGGATTTGATCAAAGGCTACCGCATGGAGCACTGCCTGAAGAGCCTCAATGACGAAGCCGTATTCTTGGCCCACTGCCCCAAACTATTTATTTCTGCTCTGAGCGGTCGTAATGTAGAGAAGATCTTCAGCCTTGTCAATGAAGTCGACACCAACTCAAAAATGCGCATCACAACCCACCAGCTTAACAAGTTTGTCGGCTCTGCCATGCAGCGCAACCATCCTCCGATGATCAACGGCAAGCGCCTGCGCATTTACTACATGACTCAGGTGCATGTCCATCCTCCCCGCTTTATTCTTTTCGTCAACCACGCCGGCCTGATGACGGACACATACAAAAAATATTTGTATAATCAGTTCCGCCAGGAGTATAAATTTACCGGTGTGCCGATCACCATTCATTTGAAGGATAAGAAAAAGGTCGAGCAGAGGAAGAGCCGTGGCCCTGCTCCTCGTTCATTAGAGGATCTCGCCCGCCTTGGCAAGCTAGACGACAACGAATCTGAAAATTAAACTTTGCAAAACTGTTTGATTTAAGTATTTTTAAGCTTGAAACTAACCTTAACAATCTTTATCATATCTAAATAAATGAAAACTTTCTGGAACAGTAATGGGTATCACAAATTTTTTACCACTAACCTGCGTCTGCCACCCGGACATGCATGTCGTCAAGGAGTATAACAAAGAAAGTAAAGCCCCTCTAATTCGCATTTTTGCTATTGACCACTCAACTCCTGAAATTTTAGCAAGCCAGCTAGCCAAAATCGAAAGCTATATTTCAAAGCATCCAAACGGAAAAAGATTGTTTGTCGAAGGATCTGTAGATTTCATATCTGCAATTACAGACTTCAAAAAGTGTAATGTAGAAGTTAGAACTTGGGACGATAACCAATTTAATAACACGATGAAAACATTTTTTTCATGTTTCCCAAACATAAGCTCTCAAGAAAAAATTGACACAAAAACAATCAAATTTCTTAAGTTAGTGGCCGAACGATTCGAAAGCTTTCAAATAAATGATTTTCCGTATTTAGACTGGGAGACTACACTTGAACAATTTTTATTAGGTAAAAAATTATCTAACGAACTTACCGAAGAAGCATATTCTCTTCGAGCAAACTCATTCTTTTCACATCTAAATTCTGTCAAGTCAGGAGCCGATTTCATAATAGGAAAAGGACACGTGTTTTCTTACGAATATTTTGATGAAAAACGAAATAAAGCTTTCGCAGAGTTTGAAAAAACTATTTATTCAAATCAACAACCTACAAAAATCCTTGAACCGACAATTGACCCAAATTAAGAACGATACTTGTTCTCGTTAAAAATCGCAATCGGTGCACTTGAATCGTGCTTTTCCATCAAATTAGAGTATTTGATCTTGATTACACCTTCCGTCAGGTATTTTTTTTCACCGGTTTCCAGATCAACGGGGTCTTGAATATTTAGCCCTCTGAATGGAAATGTTACCGTCGCTGTAATAATACCCTTCTCTTTTTTTACATCAAAAGACCATGAACTATCATCGATTGGAAAAGCAGCTCTTCCTGTGCGGGTTGTGTACTCTCGAAGAAGCATCGCAGGTTGAGCCTGAGTAGCAAGGTTTAGTACCTTTTCTATTTCATCGTGATCCAATCCTTTTTCTTCAAGATCAAGGATTACTTTTACAAGAAAATCTTGCTTTTGTGATTCCTCAGGAAGTGTTCGATCGATTTCAATAGTCTCTCCACTGTATGTTTTCCCATCATATTTTAATGATTGACGCCATAAGTCCTTCACAGCATCAGCACAAATACGATATCTCTGGCCATTGACTAATAGATGAACATCGTTATCGTCTTTAATATCTAGAAGAGCCTCAAGCAATTCTTGCTTATAATCAGGCGAAAGTTTCATTTTACATTTAAACAATCTTTGACCAAAAATACCAGGGTCTGGCTTTGTACTTTCGAAATTACTTTGTTGATTTTTTGACAGGCTCTTCTTTTTTTCTTCGATAGTTTTTATGGTCATTTTCACGTCATTTAAAACATTATCAAACAATCCTCCAGAGTTTTTCGCTTCGATTTCTTTTCCTAATCTTTCTAAACGAGACTTCGAATTCGTTAACAGTTCATCAGAGGATATCTTTTCTAAATCTTTTTGGATATCTGACACCCCCTGCTTGATAACTTCCACCTGGTTTTCTAGTGCATATTGTGTTCCAGATTGTTGGATTGCTTCAACACGTTGCGATTGCTCCATTGCAATCTCACCAGAAGAAAGTAACATTTCCGTAACCGCTCTAAACTGTTTATTCATATGTAACTTGGTTGTATAGTCTTCCGGGGAATCGGAAGGCTTTCGAAAGAAAAGACCTCTAAAGGAAAAATTATCACCACTGATATTCATAAAATCCACCGATTAATTTAGTATTAAATAAATTACATCTGTTAACATGCTAACCACTGTTCATGCTTAACGCGCATGGGAGAACAGTTATTGCTAATAAGAACAACCACTCCCATCTATAATTATACTAAATAGAAAGCATTATTCGTGGAAATTTACAAGAAATTAACAAAATAACTAAGTTATTAAACTAAACTTTATGAACAAACCTTCATACCAACTTACCCGCCATCCTGTCGGTACAATCAGTGAGATCTGGACGATATCGTGGCCTTTAATCATTGGTCTTCTCTCGATGAGCCTGATGATGTTCTTCGACCGTTTTCTTCTCTCACGCTATTCGATCGGAGCCCTTAACGCAGCATCCAGTTCAGGAACAGCCACCTGGGCTTTATTTGTATTACCGATGGCCATTTGCGGAATCTCTGAAGTCTTCGTCGGCAGATTTCATGGAGAAGGCCGTCTAGGCGACCTTGGCAAGCCGGTATGGCAGATGGTTTGGTTCTCATTAATGGTATGGCCCCTATACGCAATCGGTTCGCATTGGATTGCGCCTGTCATCTTCTATGACACCGGACAAACCGCCTTGGAAACAATCTATTTCACGACACTAATGACCTTCTCGCCAATATGGTTTATCCAGGTAGCGCTCTCCGGATATTTTGTTGGCATCGGTCGCGTCACAGTGATCACCTTCTGTACCGTTATTGCAAACGTCGTCAACTACTGTCTCGACGTTGTCTTCATTTATGGATGGGGACCGATTCCCGAAATGGGTATCGCTGGTGCGGCTTACGCATCGATCATCGGAGAGTTCGTGCATATCAGCCTTCTTGGAGCCCTTTTTCTCAGCAAAGAGCACCGTCTACACCATGGAACAGCGCGCCCAGCATTTAACTGGCAGCTATTTTGGGATTCGATACGTATTGGCTTCCCTGCCGGGCTTGGTCTTGTTGTAGAGGTCGCTGCGCATTTTGCCTTGTTCCGACTGATGATGCTTGCCGGAGGATACAATCTGACCATCACCGCCATCGTGCAAAGCATGTTCTTGCTCGTGTTTTTCATTTATGAAGGTCTCTCAAAAGGTGTCACAACTGTATGCGCCAACCTGCACGGCGGTAAAGAACTGACACTTATCCCCAGGGTACTGCGTTCAGCGATGATGCTGCATTCCTTTTTCTTTCTTGTTATTGCGATGATCATGGGGCTCTTTGGGCAGCAGATCGCAGCATCTTTCTTCAATACAAATGACATACACCTGATGAACGATCCGCTCTTCTTATACCAATTACGACTTGCTTATTGCTGGATGGCATTGTTTTTTCTCTTCGATGGTTGGGTACGTGTTTTCGCCGGTCAGCTCACTGCCGCCGGCGATACCAAATTTTTACTTTATGCCGGAACAGTGTTGAATGTGATAGCCTACATGATTCCGTTATTTTTGATTGTTAATTTTGCTAAAGGAGGCGCCGACGATGCGTGGATGGTAATCACCTTCTACAGCGCCAGCATGTTCGTTATCTATCTATGGCGTTACCGATCAGGGCGCTGGAAGGAGAGCAGCGCCAAACTAGAACACGCTGAACAACCTTAAATATAATTATTGATATCAAATAGATTTTTTCGATAAGATTAAATAATCTTATTTACAGGTTAGATATTGAAAACAATATTATTAATCTGTATTCTTAATAGAAAAAGAAAACAATATGGCCATTTGTAATACTACAGCACCTACTTGTACTTGCCACCCATACATGCGGATCGTTGAGACATATAACACCCAATCAAATGCTATGCCTATCCGCATCTTTACTAGCGTCAATCATAGCGATGAGGAATACCAGGCAATCGGGAAGTTTATTTCAGACCACCGAAATGGTCATACCGTTCTCGTTGAAGGCTGTGTAATCGAACATGGCCCTATTCAGGTAAAAGATATTAAACAGCATGTTATCGTCAAAAGCTGGGAACCATCCGTATATCTAGATCACCAAAAATATTTTACAGATGTGATCTATGGTACATATTTTGAAACAATAAAAAAATTCAAGCCAAACCCTTATGAAAACGCTATAGAGAAATTCTCCGGAAACTCTTGGCGAGTATTAAAAGATCAAAACAAAGAATCAAAAGAATATCAGAACGCCTCGAAAGAGCTTAAAAAAATTTATGATGTATATTCATCTAAATTCTATAACCATATGATTCATCCTTTTCCTTCTCGTGAAATGACTTGTGAAAAGTATCAAGAAAGCTTATCTTTTTTAGAAGATTGCTTAGAGAAATTCATTCATGAACTTGGTTATTTCCATCATGAAACAAGGCAAAGTTCTCTTGTATCAGCAATTCAAAATTCCTATACAAAACTTGATGTTCTTGCTGGAAGGTACCATGTAATCTTACCGGAACCCAATAATGGTCTTTCAGATATACCCTTAGAAATAATCAAAAGGGGCATTGAAATATTCAACCAGGGAATGACTGATATTCAAAGACCTGTTGCTATTTATGAATTAACAGAAGTTGATCAGCCTTGAAGGATTAGCTAACGAGTTTCTCTGTCCAGTTTTCAGTTACTTTTCCCTCATCCAAATTCATCAAGTTTTTAACATTAAGATCTACTGTTCCATATGAAACAGCTGTTTCAGGGTCATTCATCGCAACTGACTGAAAATAATGTGTTCCTTTTATGCTAACAATTCCATCATCATCTTTACTTACATGAAACAACGTCTTATGGATATTTTCATGCTCTTTTGAGCGATCTTCGCTGTTGATTCTTTGTGTTTGTTCGAAATAATGCATAAGTGAAGTTGCAAAAGGAGTTTGCACACAAAACCCAAATACATCATTAATTTCATCTTGTGTAAATCCTTTCTCAAGCATACTAGTGATTACTCTGGTAAAAAATTGTTCCGTCTCTTCATTTTCCCCTCCCTTTACATAATGCTCACCATTAACTTCAAGGCAGCTAGAATTGCGGATATCGCGATCGGTTTGATTGCGTATTTCAAACTTCAATCCTTTTACTTCAATCGTTTGAACTAAACTACTCCTTCCTGTTTCCGCGATCACTCCTCTGACAAAATCAGCCCCGCGATCCACTGAAGATCCATTGACTGTGCTCATAGAAACTTTACTTTCTCTTTGGGCTCTTTCTAAGTTAGCAATCTTCGTTGATTGTTTTATGATTTCTGTTTTAGCTTTTTCTAAAGGTTGTAAATAGTTTTTTTTGCCTTCAGTTTGACCAACATCGTTAATCAGCTTATTAATTCCTTTTCTGATATCTCTCAATTCATCAGAAGTTTTTACTTCTTTTACGTTGCTTAAAAGAGTAGATAGTAATTTGCCAAAACTGGCCTCTTCTCTGGTGCCGCTCTTCACTTTCTGGAACCGATTTCTTAAATTAAAAATGCTCATACTTTTTTCATTTTCATTAGGGCTCTTGTTAAATATTGTTTGCCCGATTAGAGCAATAGTCGTATCAGCAGTGGCCTTCGCTTTATCATTGGAAATATTCTCGAGCTCGGTTGGCCCAAGCAAACTCTCCAATGACTCCACCCTCTCCGGGGTTCCTTTCGCTCCATCTATATTCATAATTTTACACCTATTTTACATACCCTTGATGTAGTTTTATTTTAACAAAAATCAATAATTCATTAACTCGCTAACAATGAAATTATTAATTACATATAACTCTTATTAGTTTCTTAATAATATTTTTGAAAAAAATCCCCAAACACCTATAAATCACCATCTGGATCAAACAAAATCAAACTGGTTAAAGGTACTCGTATTCTCTCTCTGCATCTGTGCCGCAAAAAAAGGATTGCCAAAGCTATTGATTTTGCCAGCTGTTTGACGAAACCCTTGCCCCGAAAGCGTCCTTGATTCAAAAACAACGTCTTTTGTTATTTCTGTAGCAAAATGCGTGCCTATTTCCTTGGCACCCTTCATAGCTAAATTCCCAAAACTGCGACCTGCAGCACCCATTGTGCTGTTAACCACAGGGCTTTTTGGAGCGGCTCGCATAGCTTGTTGAGCCATCGCACCCGACACGATCCGAAAACCGCCTCTAGCAGCACCACCTACCATAACACACCCTTATTATGTAATAATTAAAAGTATTACTAACTAATTATAGCATAAATTAAATTATTTACTTTATTTTTAATAAAAGCGATTATTAACTAAGTGAGACTGTTTTATTAAAGTTAAATTACACGAGAGGGCAGAGAATTTTGAGTTGAAGAATCGCCTTTTTATCTGACGCTATTGCCAAAGAGCTTCAGAATACGTAGGGGTACGCTAAATTAATCGGTTGAAAATTTTCCTACCATCAAGATAGAGTAAAACGAAACATTTACGGAGACACCATTCATGCGCAAATTAGCAGCAACAGTTGCATCGCTGGTATTCTTATTATCAATAGCCAGCACCGACATCGAAGCGAGAGACTGCTGCTCTCCCCGAAAGCAAAAAGGGGTATGCAACCAGATCCAGCCAAACAGATGCAGAAAAAAAAGCGACTGTTGTTTGTTCACTAGAGAGGATATCAAACTTTATCTAGGTGCAAAATATCTCTATATCTGGCCATGCCAATGCCGCCCTTCTTTTACCGGGGGGACAATCACAGACGGGCAAGTGGAAGCCGACAACATATCGACCGGAGAGATTGACATCACCTTCTTCTTCGCACGCGACTGGGCCATCGAAGCGTCCGCATGGGGAGGGAAACACACTTTCAGAGGTCTCGGCACTGACCTCGCAGGGTACACTGTCGGAGAAACATGGTTCCTATCAACGAATTACATCCTACAGTACCACATACCTATGTGCGACTGCTTTCCGGATTTTGACTTTTTCGTTGGCCTAGGCGTTGACGTCACCTGGTTCTTCGCTGAAAGCACCAACCTGGCAAATACAAATATCAGCCTGGACCGCCTTTCCGTTGGAGCTGTCGGACAGTTCGGCGTCAACTATGCAATCGACCGCTGCTGGGTTGCAAGCTTCGACGCTAAAATCATCCAGATGAACACCAATATTCTTCTATTGGGCACAACAAGCGGGCATACCAAACTGGATCTCAACCCGTGGGTATTTGGTGTAGGACTAAAAAGGATCTTCTAAGGAGCTGTTTTCAAAATTAGTAGATATCTTGCAGAAGTTCGATCAGATCTGTTCTGTCAAACTGCTTGATTACCTGATGATCATCAACACCAACCACCTCTTCCATCAACCTGCCTTTACGGGTGATGATCTGATCGATCTTCTCTTCAAACGTGTTCTTTGTGACAAGTTTGAATACTTGAACGCCTCGAGTTTGACCAATGCGGTGAACCCTGTCGGTCGCCTGGTTCTCGCGCGCAGCATTCCACCAACGGTCATAGTGGATCACAACAGATCCGGCAGTCAGATCGACGCCTAAACCGGACGCCTGTAACGATCCGACAAATACTTCACACTGAGGATCTTTATTGAAGCGGCGTATCTGCTCGCCGCGATTGATCGTGGCACCACGGATAGTGGCATAGTCGATTTGTTGCTCCTGAAGGTAGTTCTCTATGATGTCAAGCATATGTAAGTACTGAGAGAAGACGACTACTTTCTGTCCGCTGTCACGAGCCTCACTGAGCAGTTCGAGAAAAAGTTCCCATTTTCCCGACTGGTACTCTTTATAATTGTTGGGATCTTTAAGATAGACGGCAGGATGGTTGCAGATCTGCTTCAAGTGCGACAATAGGGCAAAGATATGAATGAATGGAACGGGGCTTCCGTCATCATTAAGCTGGCTGACGAGCTGCTGGCGGGACTGGCAAAGCACTTCATGGTATAGCTGCCTCTGGTCGGGTTCAAGATCGCAATGCGAAACTTCTTCAGTCTTGCGAGGCAGATCGAGCAGGACATCTTCTTTACGCCTCCGCAGGACAAAGGGCTTAATATAACGATTGAGCAGGTCGCTGCGCGAAGGATCGCGATCACGCTCGATAGGCCGAACAAAGAAGTCACGGTATGCTTGCTCCGCAGGCATATATCCGGGAAGAACAATATCAAAAAGGGCTTTGAGTTCACGTAGCCGATTTTCGATGGGCGTTCCGGTTAACCCTAACCGTATCTGTGCTTTTACATTAAGAAGTGCAGAATGCACCATGCTGGACTGATTTTTTGCCACCTGGATCTCATCAAAGATGGCAACCTCGAAAGCCACCTGACGCAAAAGCTTCGCTTCGTTGCGCCAAATACCGTACGAGGTAAGAAGAATGTCATATTCAGCATCCAGCATGCGGCTAGGGCCGTAAAAGGTACAAACGCGTAATCCTGGAAGAAACTTTTCGAGCTTTTCCTGCCAATGGTAGATAACGGATGTCGGACAGACAACGAGGTACTTTCCGGGGTTTTCTTTATGGATCGCAGCGATTAACCCCATTGACTGGTGAGTTTTACCCAGGCCCATGTCATCGCAGAGCAGACCCGAAAGCTGATGCTGGTAGAGAAACCATAGCCAGCGAAGTCCTATCTCTTGATAAGGACGTAAATGACTGTGCAAAAGAGAAAGATCGGGTTCTTTGGCAGTTTTGAACTCTAATAATTCTTGAAGGAGTGCGACCGATTCACCATAGTCGGTGCGACGGCTTTTACGCAAATGAACTTCTTCGACAGCATTCAGTTTGATCAGTTCAAGCGTAGTCAGGAAAAGGGTTTTGCCTCTCATATCTAAACGATCTTTAACTAAAGGTCTAATCCAGTTAAACCGTTGTTCAGACAGGTCGATGAGTCCGGCATCGCTGAACAAAAAACGACGTTTATGCTGAAGCGCAGTCCAAATATCGGCAACGTCAACCAAAGCATTTTCTGTACGGTATCCCATGTTGAGCGCATACCACCCTTTTCCTCGTGCTGGAGCAAGGGCAATTCTCTCTGCTTCCAGTTCGATTTTCTTTGGCAAAATGAGGCGTGGATCGAGGTCGATGGCATAACGCTTGAGCTTGTTTAACTCGAACTTCAAAAATAAAGAGAGCTTCTCCCCGCGGATTTCTACATGATCATGGTAATCTTCGGGAAGACGACGTTCTAAAGGAATCTCTGAGAAGCCTTCACCCTCCACAAAGGCAAAGTCTTCATAAAAACGAACGGGTTTGTTGCTGTACCGTTCATGCAGTTCATATTGCGGCGTCACTTCGATTGTTTCTTCATCGAGTAAACGAATTTCCAGTTTTGACCCTTTTACTGGACAGTTATCACTGAAAAAACCGGGAATCAGCTGCAGTTCATCTCGATTCATCCTGATGAAAAGGGGCACCTGTTCCGGACTGATGGCGATGCCCGGGCGTACAGGCAAGCCTAATTCTGATGTCACCTTACAATAAAAGCCACGTCCTTGGATGTATACCCACTGTCCAAAATCCTTGGTACCGGCGCTGCTGTCATCAACGGCAAGAACACGCTCAAACAATAGATTGCCATCGTCGCGAACAAGATAGCTCATCTGTGCTTCAACGCTGGCAATATGCGTTTCGAATCCAGGCTGGGTGCTAAGCCAGATCCTCTGCGCAGTAACGAATTCGGGCACATCTTCAGCCGCGATCGTTGTTTGCAGATCGGGAAAACGCATCCCTTCCAGATGGTAGAAGCCTTCACCATCAAGATAGGCCCATTCGCCAAAACAACGGGAATGACCGCTATAAAGATCGCCAGGATTGAAAAGATATCCCTCGAGATGCAGGTTCCAGCTACTATCGAAACTGATGTAGTACGACAAGGGCACAGGGTCAGGATGCACTTTTGTTCCTACCAAGTGCTGGCGGATTAGGTGAAAATGTTCTTGAAGAGCTCGATCTATATCTTGCCCCTGAAGCCGTTCTGCACCAAGCAGATAGCGGTTATCTTTAGGAAAAAAACCTTTTTCGGGGATATATGACCATCCGTCAAGAGAGATGCCTTGCTCATGTTCAGACTCATGAGCAACACCGCCCTGAGCGATATACATCTCCCCGCGTTCGCAGTCATAGGTAATTTTCTTAACAGCATCCTCTCCAGCATCATGAACAGCAAGCGGCGTATTGACAGTACTCAGAGATGGCAAAAGTTTGACAAGGTCTTCTCTTGTGAAATGAAACTCTGCTGTCATTTGCGGGAATATGGCTTTGACGCCACAAGGGATACCTTCGTCATCTTCTTCAAAAATAAATTCGTAACCTTCATGCTCATCCTGTTGCAGCATCAAAAGCTTCGCCAGGTCTGACCAGAAGGAGAGCTCATAGCGGAGTTGCGGTGTTGGTTTTCCTTTGCGCCACAGAGCTATCTCTTCTTGTGTCAAATTAGAGAACTTGAGCGATGTCTCTTCTGTCTCCTCCTGACGGTATTGAAGCATTTCCTGTAATCTGCTGCTTCCGACATCGTCGGTTCCATGGATCCGCATCCATCGTTGACCGTCCGACGATTCACAAACGTACGCATCGCCTTCTAAGTAGAGGTTATCGATATCAAAACCGATTTTCTCAGCCATCAGATGGCAGATAGCATTCCAGAAGGAGCGCTCATAACGATGGTGTAGCGGCGAGGAGTGCCCATTATAGATGCGGAGGAAGGCTGCCGACAGGTGCGAGCAATAGGTGGTATCACCGGAATCCTCACACGAGCAAAAACAATCTTTGATCCGTCCTTTGTGGTCGAGTTGCAGAAAAGCCCATACATCGCTTTTGCGGTCAGGAGAAAACAGCTGCACTTGGTAGGTCTCGCCGGAAAACTCCACATCACCCACCAATCCCTGAGCGATCAATACCTCGCCCTCAGCTTTGTAAGGCTGTAGAAATTTTGGCAATGCTGGCATGCAATTATTCCGTCGTTAGAATTAACCCTGTCGGGAGCTGTTCACCGAACCATTGCGCCTGTTCTTGAGGAGTCAACTCCCCTGTTGACAGCGCGCCCAGCTCAAGGTGCTTCCCTGCTTCAGTCCCTTTCACCGGGGCAATAGCTTTGGCCACAGCGGCATCGCTGAGGTTATGGCTATGGAAATCGGAGCGGCGCACCATCGGCAAGACAGCGGCAACGTAGTTGTCGGCAGCGAGATGGCGTGACGACCCTAATGCCTCTATCCATTCGGCGCATGTTTCTTTCGGCAAAACATCGTCGGGGCCGCCGTAAAGGAGATGACGCGCGGCAAAACGTCCCAATGCCCAAAATTCGACATGGCTGCCCTCGCCTTTTCCAATCCGGTGAAGCAAAGCAGTCCCAAGTTGTCGTTTGATCTGTTGTTGAAGTCGTTCCAATGAAGCGGTTGTTCGCAGCATCTCCAGAAAGCGGTAGCGGTCCCCTTTCCCTTTGGCATCTATTTTACCACATTTCCTATTAAAAAACGTCGGTAATAATTTCGATGCCAGCTGCATTTGCTGTCCTTTAGTGAGCCCGCCGGCGATGCGACGGTAACAGATTGCTTTCTGTATCTCTACTTCAGACGACGAAGGACGGTTAAATTCCTCTAAAATGATTTTCCATAGCGCCTTCACGCGATGGTCATCAAGAGGATAACCGCATCCCGGTCTGAGAAAATATCCGGCGGCATTCCACCAGCGCGCCTCATGTTCCGGGGATACTTTGCGCCTCTGCGCCTGCACGTAAAGGGCTTCCCAAAGGCCGCGAAGAATACTGGGCGGCCAGTCGCTACGAGGCCTTTCGAGGAAGTTCTCAAGCTTGGCCATTAGCTCTTTAGGCGCTATTTTACCGGAAAACACCTCTTCAATCACCCCTTTTGCTCCATTGAGGTAATTTTCATCAAAGGTCTCGTCCTTCCGTGCTGCACCGATAGCGCCGAGCGCGTCTTCCTGTCCCGTTGCCCTTTTCAGCTGGAATTCCAGCGACCAACGATGCTCTGTATTCTGCGAATCAAGCCACAGTTCTAGTGTGCCAATCTCTGTCAGAGCTATCTTCAACGTCACGGGAATCACCGCTTCTTTTTTGCCAAAACGAAGAACGGTATGGATTGGCGGCAGGCAGTGCAGTTCTTCTTCATCGATGGCAACGAGATCGCCAGGCTGATCATGCAAGCGGACGTGTGAAGTATATAGTTGGAAAGATACGGGACTATTGGCTTTGAGCTGAAACGTCTGCTTCGGCTGGAACACAGCGCCCTCGTCGCTCCCTCGCGGCATCAGCGTGAGAGCCTCTTTCTTCCCCTCGTTCTCGATCTCGAGGTAGAAGGCGCGTGCAGATCCCGATTTGATTCTGATCCCTTCTCCTCGGCGCGCCTTACCAAAATATGCGGCACCGCGGGAGACTGCGAGATCAAGATGATTAGGCGCCAGCACCTGCGGCAGGGTAAACCACCTTCCTAAAGCCTCCATAATCGCTTCACGGAACGGCTGCGCATTTAGTGTTCCACCGTTGAAAAGGATGTACTCTGGCGGACGCCCTTCGGCATGGCAATGAAGGAAATGGGCTATCTGTTTAATAAATGATGGCTCATCTTCATAAGGCAAGCCCATCGTCCGCATACCGCGCGCGCGGCGCAGTTGCCTTGCTTCCTCCCAAGAGAGAGTTCCAAAGAAACCTTCAAGGACGACCTTCCCTAATTGCTCACGGGAAATAGATGCCGTGATGCTGCCGCCGACAACTTGCGAACCTTCGCCATGAATCTGGATGGTATAGCTATCTTCCCCGGAAAAAATACTTTCTTTTGCTCGACGCGCTTCATGCAGCAGCTGATGCCGCTGTTCTGCCGTTAAATCGGTTAATCCTGTCGCATGAGCGATGGCAAGATCGATGTTATCGCCTCCAAGAAGCAAGTGTTCGCCGACCGCCATCCGTTGGAAACCTCCGTCAGTTACTTCGATCAAGCTGAAGTCGGTGGTCCCCCCACCAATGTCGCAGACGAAGATACGCTCACCGGGGCGCATCTTTTCCCGCCATTGCTTCTCGTGCTTGGCGATCCATGCATAGAACGCCGCTTGTGGCTCTTCAAGGAAAGTGATACGGGAAAATCCTGCCATCTTCGCCGCTTCGGCAGTGAGCGCCCGCGCCACTTCATCAAACGATGCGGGAACAGTGACGATTACCTCTTGTTCTTCACAAAGCGCCTCGCTATCGCCTTTCGCAATCATACTGTTCCACGCTTCACGGATGTGCGACAGGTAACATGCCGTAGCCTCGACAGGACTCAAGTGGCGATCCGCATCTGCTTCAAGAGGCAGAAAGGCGCTGCGTCGGTCGGTGCCGCCATGGCATAACCAGCTCTTTGCCGAAGCGATCTGCCGTGTCGGAATTTTTGCGCCGTGGTCGCGCGCATAGATACCAACAATGGGGTCTCCATCGGATGGCAAGTAGCAAAACGACGGTAGCGTCAATGAAGCCTCCACAACTCCTTCAGCTGTCTGCTGAGGAATGGGAAACTGCTGGATGGTAGAAATAGATTGCGAAGTATCGACATAGGAAACACAACTGTTTGTCGTTCCTAAGTCGATGCCAATGATATATCTCATAAAGATGTAATAGCTTTTTCCGGTAGAATATAGTCATAGCCCAGGTCTTGGGCGACAGGTTCGCAAGTGACCGCGCCATGGCAAACGTTAAGACCATTTCGAAGATGCTTATCTTCCATGAGCGCGTTCTTGACACCTTTGTTGGCGATACGCAAAGCGTACGCCATGGTAGCGTTAGTCAGCGCCTGCGTCGATGTGCGTGCGCATGCTCCGGGCATGTTGGTCACGCAGTAATGGACAATGTCATCGACGATGTAAAAAGGCTCATCGTGGCTCGTCGGATGCGAAGTTTCGGTGCAGCCTCCCTGGTCGATCGCCACATCGACGATTGCCGATCCCGGAGCCATCTTTTTCAGCATTTCACGAGTGAGAAGTTTCGGTGCGCTCTTGCCGTGAATGAGCACAGCCCCGACAACGAGATCGGATTTCTGAACCATCTCTTCGATAACTAGCGGAGAAGAATAAAGCGTTTTCAGCTTATGGCCGAACATCGCATCGAGATAACGTAGGCGCCGCAGGTTGGTATCGAGGATCGTGACATCGGCGCCCAGACCAAAAGCCATCCGCGCCGACTCTGTACCTGCAGCACCGCCGCCGATGATCAGCACCCTTGCCGGGAGAACGCCGGGAACGCCGCCCATCAAGAGCCCTTTTCCGCCGTTGTTCATTTGCAAAGCGCTAGCGCCCACTTGGATGGCGATCCTTCCGGCGATTTCACTCATCGGTTCGAGAAGCGGCAGCCTGCCGTGTTCGTCAGTGACTGTTTCATAGGCGATAGCGACAACGCCGCTTTTAACGAGATGTTCCGTCTGCACAGGATCGGGTGCTAAGTGCAGATAACAAAAGAGTATTTGTCCCTTGCGCAGCAAAGAGTATTCAGAAGGCTGTGGCTCTTTCACCTTAATGACCATGTCAGCTTGGCCGTAGACCTCGTCCGGTCCTGAAACAATCGTCGCTCCCGCCGCAGCAAAAATCTCGTCAGAGTAGCCAATCTTTGTACCGCTATGCGTCTCGATCAACACTTGATGCCCCGCATCTACGAGTGCGTGCACCATTGCCGGTGTTGCTCCAACCCGATATTCATGACGCTTAATCTCTTTTGGCACCCCGATTATCATCGCTCACCCCTTCGTTGCATTAAGAACTAATTATACTCGCGAATAAAGGAAAATAGCAAGAATAGATCTTGCACCTATAGACACAGAAACATTAGTATCTTCATTCCAAAAATACAAAAGGATTACTATGTCATTTGATTGGTCAACCTTTAACACAATAGAGGAAGCCAAGCAATGGATTGCTTTGGAAATCCAAACTCAACAAAAAGCTGATCCCGTTCCTGAAAAGATTGAAAAAACAATAAAAATTGCCAAAGACCGCCTTGCTCTTTTGCTACCTCTAAAATTTTCTGAAAATCCGCCAGGATTCTATTTATTACTATGTAAAAGCGTGTATGGTGATAAAATTTTTCCTCCGGCTCGTTTGATAACTATGTCAAAAAAGGAATCTACACTCGAAACTGCTAAAGAGATACAGAGTTTTCTCCAAGAACAGTTTTATGGTACTTGTCTTATCGAACCAAGAATTTCATGCATCTCAACCTCCAACCAAGCATATAGACAAGAAATCAAGAGACTTGAAGAAGAGTCAGAGGAACCCTTTCATTTTGAAGGTGTATCTCCAACATGGTCACAAAAGTTAAATCGCATTGATAGCGACCGTAAATATTCCTCCGATGATTCCTCCGATGATTCCTCCGTTGATTCCTCCGATGATTCCTCCGATGATTCCTCCGTTTATGACAATGATTTCCAAGTAACAGAGGAACAGTTCAACTCCATAATTGAAGACCTAGTAGACGAGGGATACTTATCAGAAGAATGGTCTTCGAAAAATAGTTCTCAAAAGTCATGATAAGAGAAAATCCTCTAATCTCGTGTATGATTTTCGATTAAACTCAGCAACGAACGTTTAACGTTCACATTTTAGATGCTAATTGCCCCTGCTATTCTTACGACAATCAAAGAATAGAACATGCGCCAATTGACACTGATACCTTCATTGTAAAAAAACAGAGAAATTACGATGTCATTAAATTGTACAACCTTCAACTCAATAGAAGAAGCCAAGAAATGGATTGCTTCGGAAATCCAAACTCAACAAAACGCTGATCCCGTTCCTGCAAAGATTGAAAGAACGATAAAAATTGCCAAGGATCGTTTTGCTCTTTTGCTGCCTATCGAACATGGTGATAGAACATCACAAACCGCTCGTGTGATGACACTGTCAAGGAAAAAAACTACTATCGGTGAGGCTATGACGATACGAAAATTCCTCGAAGAACATTTTTACTGCTCTTGTTGCATTGAGCCAAGGATTTATCGTAAACTGGCGGAAAGCAGCAGATACAGACAAGATGTCAAAAAACTAAAAGAAGAATCCGAGTGTTCCTTCCACGGACAAGTAAGCTGTCCGACATGGTCACAAGATTTAGATGGGATAGATTCCAACGATGACTATTCGACCGATTCCTCCTCCGATGACGATATTTCCGATCCCTACTTTGCACCCTTCGAATTCTCACCGGTATTCGCTAACTGGAGTGAAGAACAGCTTGAAGAATTAGTAGATAGTTGGGCCAAAGATTTCTCCTAGCCAAAAAACGATTTTTTAATTCTCTTAGACTTGTCAGGTAAAGAGCTTTGTGTGGAAAAGACATCAAAGGCTCACCACTACGCAATTGTATTACCGCTTAGATTTCAAATCTCTGTGTTTCTGAGTTCCACGTAACGACTCCCCAATCTTTTTCAAAAATATCTGTATGTACCTTCGTTATTACGCCAACGTCTTTGTTTTGAATTTTTCTTTCCATTTCTTGAGGTTCGCACTCAAAAGCCCATTCAAGCGGGAAATATGTCGTTACATGATAATTTCCTATTGCGGCTGCTGCATGCGTTCCTTCTTTAAAGTCAATATCAGTAATCGGACAACCTGCCTGATCATGTCTCGCCCACAAAAGTCCAGTTCGCCCAATGGGACGATCTGTACGACAGACAGAAGGATTTGGTACATCAATATTGATAACGCGATCTTTCAACGCTTTTTGTAGCGCAGTATCCAGATCTCTTGCTAAGAATGATATTTCCTCTTCATTCTTGGCGTAAATTGTGATAAATTTACCTTCCTTAAATCGCCCCCGTTCAGGAAAGACAGGGTTCTCAAAGCTATTATATTCATCTATAAGCTCTTCATTTTTGATAAATTTAAAATGAGGCTTATGTTCAAGTAACACACCCTTGATTGCTGCAAGAATTTGACCGGCATTTTCCGGATTAGCAGAAATATGTAATTTCCAGGCAAAAAATTGTGTGTCATGATTCACTCGATCACCTAAAAGAGCGATTTCGACCTGCTCATCGTTTTCCCCATATACTTTGCATCCATCAATAGCCTTAAAACTATTAATTTGACTTTCTACAGAAATTCGAGAAGTTATATTGGCAATTTCCGGAGGATAAAGGTTCAGGTTCGAACTCTCCTGATCATCGTTACGCTCTATCTGTAGAGATGAATGAGGTTCAGTTGTTTGAATAGCATTACTGGTGACTATGAATTTCTCTGCTATAGATACTATCTGCCCAATAATTGGGGGCAACTCTGCAAGAGCAATTAGGGCGTGCACGGTCCGATCGCCTAATCTACCTTCACAAATCTTCTTAACATGCCCTATGCAATTACCCCAGAGTAATGCATTTTTCCAGGTATATTCATCAGCATTGAGCGTATATTTAAAATTATTATTCATATCAATAGGCATCTTATTTATGCACACACGAAGAAATTGAAAGGAACAAACTTGTCTGTTCCTTTACCATTCCCTCATCTCTTATTGGTATGACCTGTTCCTGCGAAATGATATGATAGCCTGTAATGCGTTGTCGACGATTGCAATTTTATCGCTATAATCAATCTTCGCAGAACTCCTTTTTACGAAGAATTTCCGTTGATCGTTTAAGAGTTTTATTGCCTCGGCACCCAAACCAACGCCTTCACATTTTTCTATTAAGATAGGGACTTCATCCCATCTCCAGAACGTCATCAGAAAAAGCAGACAGTATTCAGCAACAGTTAACACCTCGCCATTTGTTTCTCTTTGTAGAAATTGATCGAAATTGCACCCTTTTCCAAGAAGATAATCTACAAATTCCCATAGTTCATTCTTCGCATTTTCGCCCTTGCTTAGATTGCAGATCGCTTCCGAAAGCAAGTTATGATAACGTGCAGGACATGGTATGTTATCAGAGCAGTCAGTGATAGACTCAATCGGAGGGTAATAATTCTTAATATCTGCCGAGATGATTGAATTTTCTATGAGAGATTTTACTACCTCGAAATTACCTAGTTTTGCCTCCGCAAAAGCAACGCTTTCGAAAGACACCTTCTTTTCATTTCTAAAATATTGAGCTATTTCCCATTGCTGCTCTTCAACAGCAATCATTGCAAAGTTCTCATAATCAGATGATGAGCGCCTATCAAGTTCATTAACATTGTATTTGACATTTCGTAAGTTACCGGATTTAATGGCACTGACAAGATTCCTAGTCAGCCTGTTGACAATTTCAGGACCATTTTCTATCTCACCAAGAACTCTTCTAAATAAGCTGACAATTTCCGGATTAACTAGGGCGATTGTAATGATAGCACCGACTGCTACTCCACCAAAAAATAAAGGTGCTCTATTAACTCGATTCATTAATGGACGTGGTGTTTGCGAGGAGTCCCTGCTAAACAATCTACGTTGTGTTGAAGCGCCTGACCTTACTGTTGCTTGAGAAATAAAATTTTGAGGTCTATAAAGTGGCGATGTCGTGAATCTTAAAATAGAAGATTGTATCATTTTTTTTACTCCCAATAAAGTATATTAATAATTCATAAAAGCAAGAAATGCTAAACCTCTACTTGTTCTTTGTCAATACGATCTACAGAATGATCAGAAAACCAGGTATTCAGCTGTTGTTCCGCTTGCAGTTCGAACATCTCAGAACCAAGAACAGGAGTACATCCCCTTTTTTTCGCTTCACGAAGTAGGGGTGTTTCTTTAGGATTATGAGCGATATCCATCACTATACGGTCCGGCAAAAGCTTATCCGCGGGGATCGGCAATGTCTCCTTCTCGGTGAACATGCCGATAGGCGTCGCATTGATCAAAATGTCATAACCCTCTTCAGCAACGGAGGCAAAGTTGTTAAGGAGCCTCGCTTTAGCGGAGAATTGTTCAGCCAACTGCTCCGCTTTCTGCAAGGTACGATTTACGATCGTCACGAATGCGCCTTTTTGCTTCAGAACATAAATGACAGCCTTTGCCGTTCCGCCGGCACCGATCACAACAACATGCTTCCCTGCTATAGATGTGTATTTTTCCAAAGCTTGCACAGCTCCCAAGCCATCGGTATTGCACCCCAAAAGCTTTTTATCCTCGAAAACGATCGTATTGCAGGCGCCGATCTCATTGACATCGTCGGTGGCCAAATCGAGTTCGCTCAGAATCCACTCTTTCAGAGGCATGGTTACGCTGAGTCCACGGAAGTGCAGCTTTTTCGCATATTGCATAAATTGATGCGCTTCATCGGATCCGACAGGGAACCGGACATAGACTGCATTAATATTATGTTCACGATAGAATCGGTTGTGAAATAAATGACCGGTACTTCGGCTAACAGGATCGCCGATCAAGCCATAGATATCAGTATCGGGGTTCAACTGATGAAAACGATAGATATTGAGAAGGATGTCTGCCGTCAACTGTCCCGGCGCAGTTTTTAACTCTTCCGTGATGGTTGCGAAAGTGATCGCGCTGCCGAAGACAGGAGCGAGAATGCGTGTACATTCACCTTTTTTTCCTAGACAGATCCCCGCGATACGCACTTTTTTTTTCAGATTTTTCTTAAGAAAGTTAAGCATACGCATGCTGTCATTAATGGTATTTGCCATCGTCGCCAGCTTGTATATCGCTGCCTTTTTCATCATCATTGCCTCGAGGATCAAATCTAGCTCTTGCGGCGTGGACTCAAAATCATGGTATGAGCATATCACCTCAGTGTTGGGGGCAATCTGAGCAACCTCAACGAACAATTCATCAATGACATCATATTCGATATCAAGATAGTCCGGTTGCAAACGTGCAAGTGTACGAATCTGTTCATAACGCATCAGCTGATCGCCGCTGTACTCTCCTCCTTGAGAGCGATGCCGTAATGTGAACATGACACGACATTTTGTTGCTTCAAGAAGATGACGTATAGCATCGGTTTTTTTGAAGTTGAATAGATCAAGACGGAATTCCAAAACATCGGCAAACTGCGAAGCTTTCTTGATCTGTTCACGCGCCTCATGAATGCTAGGTCCGCTGATGACTAAACATAAAAAAGGCTTTTTCATCAAAACCAGTAGGCCAAACCGAGTTTAGCTCCTGCAGCGCGCAAGCCATGACGATCTTCGTCGAGGCTGATGTTGTAGCCAACAGCGGCATTCACCGACCAGCAGTCGTTCAGGTCATGCTCAAGCATCAAACCCCAATTAGGCCCGTTAGATTCGCACCAGCATGGTTCGAGTCCTTCCGTAGATGTGCGCGTCCAGCTCCATGCATATTGGACAGAGCCAACAAGACGCCAGTCGCAGTGGAATGCCCAGATCACCTCGAAGCCGACGTATGGCGCCCAAGCGCGAAACTGCTGTTTGATGCTTTCCAACATGAGGAGCGGCAGGTCAAGGTAGGTACGCATAAAGGTGTAGCTGCCACCAACGCTAGGACAGAAAGTGAGGTTCCAACGATCGAAAGGAATATACCAGCCGAGGCCTAGACTTGATGTAAAAAGATTGCCGGCATCGCCGGTTGTGAACATCGCCATTGGCTTGACAGCAAGACCTTTCCACAAAACCACGCAAGCGTCGCCACGGACACCATACATGTCCAATGATTTAGTGGTGATTCCGGACGTGAGCACGTCGACGTGCGTGTAGACGGGGCCAACATCGAGTTTACCGCAACAGATTGCATCGAGGGATTGTGCAGAACAAAAAATTGTTAATAAAGCGAAAACGATTCGTAAGCTCTTCATCGTGCCACCATCATTGTTGTTAAAGATTCTACTATGAATCAAGAAAGTATTTATTCCTACTTTTTTTGATCATAATGTGAAGGTCCCGCCTTTTCGATGACAGCACCGCCGAGACAGACATCTCCGTCATAAAAAACAACAGACTGTCGTGGTGTTACTGCGCGTTGTGGGACATGAAAAACAACGTGCATACGGTCGTCATCGATTGTTGTAATCGTACAAGGCTGATCAGGCTGGCGATAGCGCACACGCGCCGTACAGGTGAACGGCACAGATGGTGCACCTTTGGGAGAAATCCATGTGATCTCTGTCGCTGTCAGCTCGTCACAGAAAAGCGCAGGATGTTCGCTTCCTTGAGCGACGATCACACGATTATTTGGGATATCCTTGCCTACAACAAACCAGGCATCACCGGGACCGCCGATGCCCATCCCGCGCCGTTGTCCGATGGTATAATAAGCGATGCCATCGTGCTTGCCGACGACATCGCCATCGAGAGTCACAAACTCTCCCGGCTGCGCAGCGATATAGTTGCTGAGAAATTCTTTAAAGTTACGCTCGCCAATGAAGCAAATACCTGTACTGTCCTTCTTCTCCGACGTTGCCAGTCCATGCTCGGCAGCAATCCTGCGCACCTCCGCCTTGGGAAGGTGGCCGATAGGATAGAGCGACTTCTCTAAAGCGCTGTGATCGATCGCATAAAGGAAATAACTTTGATCTTTGCCTTGGTCAGCGCCGCGCAGCAGCTGACACTCCTCCCCTGCTTGTCGTTTCTGCACATAATGACCTGTTGCAAGGAAATCCGCACCGAGTTCGAACGCTTTGTCTAGGAGAACCTTAAACTTGATCTCGCGGTTGCAGAGAATGTCGGGATTCGGAGTATGTCCCGCACGGTATTCATCGAGAAAATGGGCGAATACCTGATCCCAATACTCTTTGGTGAAGTCGACGGCGTAGTGAGGGATGTCGATCTGCTTGCAGACGCGCACCACATCATCATAGTCGACTGATGCCTGGCAATTGCCGCTTGGATCGTTCTCGTCCCAGTTGCGCATGAACAGACCTATCACGCGGTATCCCTGCTGTTTCAGCAACAATGCGGCAACCGAGGAGTCGACGCCACCCGACATGCCAATGACAACTGTTTTAGCCGGCAGCGAGGACATCACGCTCTCCTTCAGATCTAGCAACAAGCACAGCACAGCAGGTATTGCCTAATACATTAGTTGTTGTTCGACACATGTCAAGCAGCCTCTCCACAACAAGGACAAGGGCGATACCATCGGCAGGAACACCGATCGTATTGAGGATGACGATAATCGACACGATGCTTGCGGAAGGTATTCCAGCCATACCGAACGATGTCAATAGGGACAACAAAACGATCAATAGCTGCGTATCAAAACCAAGCTCAACACCGTAGATCTGGCAGATGAAAAACGTCGAAAGGCAGCTATACAACGCCGTACCTGACATATTCAATGACGCCGCAAGCGGAATGACAAAACTGCAGATTCTGTTTGAGATGTTAGCGCGCTTTTCAACACAGTCGATAGTGATCGGCAACGTCGCTGCTGTCGAGCTTGTAGAGAATGCCGTAAACAGCGCCGGAGCCATCGCACGAAAATGACGGATAGGGCTGACGCCGGCAACAAAACGCAGAAGGATTGGCAGAGCAATGAAGCTGTAGATCGCAAGACCGATCAAGACCGACATGAAAAAGTACCCCACAGAACGAACAGCATCGAACCCTGTGGTGGCGATCACCTTGGCAACAAGGCCAAAGACACCGATCGGCAGTGCATGCATTACTAGGTGTGTCATTTTCATCATCACTTGGAACATCCCTTTCCAAAAGCCTAAAAGCGCCGCTCCCGGCGTTGCTTCTACTTTCGGGATAAAGAAACCGAACAGTAGGCTGAAGAAGATCAACCCAAGCATCTGTCCTTGCGAAGCCACGGCAAGGATGTTGGAAGGCACCAATTTTAGCAGGATCTGTCCTATCCTATAGAATGTTCCTCCGTGCGAGGACTGCGCAAGCGTCGCATATTGTGCAATCTGGTCGGACGATGAGATCAGGTGAGAAAGATCGCCTTGTGAAGATCCCGGTTGAAAGAGGATGGCGGCGCCCCACCCGATCAGGACGGCGATGGTCGTTGTTCCGATGTAGTAACCGAATGTCTTCAGTCCCAAAGGAGCAAAATCACGCTCGGCGCTCATACGCGCCGTTCCTGTAATAATTGACGCCGCTACGAGCGGTACAACAACAAGGGTCAACGCATTAAGGAACAGTTGACCGATCAGATCATACAACTCCAGAAGCGGAATTCCTAGAATGACGCTGTCTGCGTTCGTGAAGTAGCCGGCAACACCGGCCAATAAAATAGCAAAAAAAACTTTTAATAACGTCGACTTTCCCATTTTTGCTTGAAACCTCTCCGATTCAAGCAAAAATTGTACACTATCGCACTAAATTCCTTCAATGAAATCATCTCAACTATTAATCTTTCCAACTAATAGGTGAATTTATAAAATGAAATTCCGGCCCATCACCATCAATAGAAGCTAGAGGCATATAATGAGTGATTCCGTTCCATAGCAGTGTATCACTATTATTTGTTTCTATGTTGTGTGACTCATCACCATCTTCGGCGATTACCCTACTTTTTACTATCACTGCTGTAACTTCGGAAACTCTCTGCCCCATCAAAGAAAGATGAGTAATATCCAAATCAGTAAACTCTGAATCTGGTGAATACCCCTTGACAACCTGATGACATTTTGGACATTCGTGATTACCGGGATCGACCTTTAAAGTGCCTTTCTTATCAACCTGCCCGTAGCGCCTTTCAGCGCAATCTGCATACGCGTGATGGTTCGAACCGCAGTCGAGAACGACATAATTCTGATGTTTTTCGGATAAACATACCGGAAAACTAAACATACAAAACCCTGAATTTATTAGATCTTGGGCCGCTATTGTTCTAAAACTTTGCTGACGACATCATGGAAAATGGAGTCCGCAAAATAGCGTTCACGAAGAATTTGATAGGCATCTCTGTCGTAATATTTCCAAAACTCTTCTTCGTTGAAGTAAGTATAGCTATAAAGCATTTTTCTTCCTCCCATACGATAACAAAGAAGATCGAGGTCACGCACCGTATGAGAACCTGGAAGCATCTCCTTGGGCATGCCGTAAATGCCGACATCAAATAACAAGGACGCCCTCTCGTGGTAGTGGGGCGACAATATCTGCGGTTTCTTTGTCGGTTTCATCGGACAGAGCCAGAGCGGAGTAATTCCGTATGTACCGAGTACATAATTACAAAATTCCGCTGTCTTCTCTGCCGGCAGATAGTAGTCTTGGATGCAGAAGTTGTCGGCAAACCACTTCTCATCCCCTTTGTGCATAATAGCATAAAGGGTTTTGCTCCCCATAATTTTACCTGCAAAAGTGCGAAAAAGAAGTCCCGGGTATTTTAATTTTGCAAAGGAAGATTTATCTTTAGGAAACAGTAACTTACCGATAGAATCCGGAACAATACCAAAAAGATGCTCGATGCAGTACAGCAGCAGTAAGCGAGGGTGCAGCGCATAAGCCCCCATCCAGAATGCTCCGCGATCATGTCTGAAGAGGTACTCTTCAGTAGCGATCACATCCTGTTTAATCTTGCCGCGGCTGCGTTTTTTCACATGTTGATAGTACCATGGACTGTTGCTCCAGCTCATGTTGAAACGTGGCATCGATGCGGGCGGTTTGCGTATCGGGTCTGCCGTTACCACCATCGCTTGCGATCGATTAAAAACGAGGCATTCGATTCCTTCCGGCGGCGATTCCGATGCTGTCATCTCGCTCATGAAAGTGATCGCTTCTTCGGAGGAAGAGAAACGGCGATATGTCAGCAGCATCTGCTGCTCTGTAGGGATCAGCCGGATCTCAGCTGATAAGATGATGCCCAATGTTCCGTACGCTCCTGAAATTCCGTAGAAGAGATCGCTATATTCATCAGGCGTCACACGGATGATGGCGCCATCGCCAAGAAGCACTTCATAAGAAAGACAGCAGTCATTGAATTGACCGTAGCGATGCGATGTACTTTCCAGCGCTGCGCCGTTGATCGCTCCGCCGACGGTGATGCCGCGAAACTCAGGGACAACAGGAGGAACGAGACCATGTGGCAACGTCGCGGCGACGAGCTGTTCCATAGTAACGCGCGGCTCCACCTTGACAACCTGATTTTCAGCATCAACCTCAAGTATACGGTCCATGCTGCTGATGTCGAGAGCATGTCCCTGGTGTCGATAGGCATCTTCCCTTACAGTGTTTGAAGCTCCGGCACTGCGAGAAAGAGACAGATGGGCATGTTGTTTCTTAATTTTTTCTATCAGCTCTTTTTGCAAACTGTCGATCGCTTCTTCATGCTGCTGATGACGCATAGCTACTCTTCAAAAAGTTTAACAAGTTACGAGAACAGATATTCTCCAAAGCCGCCTTGTCAATGCCGAGGCTCCGCCATTGTTGGATAATTCTCGGATAGCATGATGAATTATCATAACCGGAGAAATAATAGCTATCGCGACGATGACTCAACGGCAAGCTCTCCTCGCAAAAGAAATCTGCACCAAAACAAAGGGTATGTTCAGCACCCAAACCAAGAAAATGCTGAAGATGAGCGGAGAAAGCTTCAGACGTATCCCCAAGAAACTCCTTAAAAAAATTCAAGCCGATCACCCCTTTTCTACTGATGACCTCGCGAATTAATTCATCGGGAAGGTTGCGTGCGACATCTTTCACAGCACGACAATTTGAGTGGCTGGCAATCACGGGAACCTCTAGCTGGCGCTTGTCAATTGTATTTAGGATGTCATAAGCTAGACTGTCACTGGCGTGGCTGAGATCGACAGCGATCTGCTTACCGGACATCCACTCGAGGAGGAAAACACCGTCGCTCTTGATTCCGATGTTCGTGTGAGCGCCGCCGCCAAAGCGGTTCTCAGTATTCCATGTCATGCTGATATATACAGGTGCATCCATATTCTGTAGACGCGCGAAGAAGAAGGACAGTTCCTCGTCTTCCTCGATTAAAGAAGAGGCGTTTTCAATAGCGGGAAGGAAGGTGATGTTTTGATGAACAAGAGAGTGGTAGGCAGCGATCTGTTTAGCGCCGCATCGTGATGACCCCCTTTCCGTCTCGGTGAAAATCGCCACCACCTGCAGCGCCACATCGCCTTCGGTAAGCTGTGGAATACTGCAACGCACAGCCGCATCATAGGGAGTATGCCCCCCATCGATGGCAAGGTAATGGAGCAAGTCGCAATGTAAGTCGGCAATCCTCATAGTCGACATCATAGAATGAGCCGTGATTTTATTTCAGCGATTTTGCATGATCACAGCGTGAGGTATACCGGTGTTTTCCAATCTTCTGTTTCTTGTTTTTGTTCTTTTGTTGATCAGCATCCCTGCGAGCAGCGATGGATGGATCGCTTCGCCGACCGCAGCATTGGCGGTATCTTTACTGGCATATGCTGCTTTGTGCCTCTGGATCTGGGGACGCAACAGGCTGTCGCCAAAAAAATCACTTAAGCATAAGGAAAAGTTACTCATCTGGACGAATGTCGAGATTCTCATCTTTTTCGTTGTCTACCAATTTATTTTCGTTGGGCAACGCGTATTTGCTGCGCTTCCGCTGCTGCCGATGACTGCCGCCTCTATCTTCGCCCTTGCGCTTTACTTTGGCGCCCTCGCTATTTTTCATGCCTCGATATACCGGAATATCTATGTTTTTCAAGAGGCAGGAATTCAAACGCGCTACCAATATCTCGCAGACCAGTTTCTCATGTGGGTACCGTTCACGCTCCCTTTTCTACTGTTCACCGTCATCTTCGATCTCATCGACAGCACAGCCATTGGCGCTTACCTTGATGACGACAGTCAGTATGGCTCCCTGATCGTCCTCTCGCTCACAGGACTGTTCATGCTAGGGATGTTGACGTTCCTGCCCTATCTTGTCCGTCGGATGTGGCTGTGCACGCCGATCGACAACCGGCGACTCAACAGCATCTGCTCAGCGATGCGCTTCAAGCATGCAGGCATGTATGAGTGGACAGTGATGAACCACACGATCACTGCGGCGATCATCGGCATCATCCCTAAGATCCGCTATGTAATCTTCACCAAAAGGCTGCTGGACCAGCTACCAAAAGAGTCTATCGAAGCGGTCCTTGTTCATGAAATCGGTCATAGCAAGCTTAAGCATCTTCTGCTTCTTCCTTTCATCACCTTCGGCATGGTGCTGTGCGGCTCGCTCTATTCGGTCTTTCTCGGCGAGCAGCTGCTCGCCTGGATAGACAGCGAAATCACATTTGGAAAAGGTGTCGCCGAGCCGCTAGCAATTTATCTTCCTTTAGTGCTTATCTTCGGTCTCTATTTCCGTTATGTTTTCGGTTTTTACTCTCGTCTTTTCGAGCGGCAAGCTGACCTCTATATTTTCACTACATCCCTGCCTCCGGAAGTCATGCACGATGCGCTAGACAATATCGGTATTGCCACAGGACATACCCATGACAAACCCAGCTGGCATCATTATAGCATCCGCCAGCGCATGCAGTTCCTTGAACTGGCGATCGCTAATCCTGCTTTAGTGAAAACACATCAGAAGCGTGTTATTTTTTGGCTCATCTGCTATGCTTTCTTTTTTGTTACCGCATCGATAACCCTTTACCTTCAGTGGCAATAATGAACCTACAACAACTTGAAGACTACTACGAGGAACATCAACAAGAGATCGTCGACGGCTATCTCCGATTCCTTAAGTTTGCGAGTATCAGCTCGGAAGAGCCGCACAAAGAAGAGCTGCTGGCATGCGCAGACTGGATATGCGATCTGCTGCGTGATAACGGATTCACCGTGGAGCTATGGCCCACGCACGGGCATCCGACGATTTTTGCCGAGCGTAATGATGCCGGTCCCAATGCGCCTACCGTACTGATCTACAACCATTACGATGTGCAGCCTGTCGATCCATTAGAGCTTTGGGATAGTCCTCCTTTTGAACCGCGTATTGATAACGGCACTGTCTACGCTCGTGGAGCCCAAGACAACAAAGGGCAATGCTGGTACGTGCTGCAAGCTCTCAAAGCACTCATCGCTATGGATGGCAAGCTCCCGGTAAATGTGAAGCTGTGCATCGAAGGTGAAGAGGAAATTGGCAGCAGCGGGCTTAGGGAGATTTTGAGCAGCAAGGCCGACCGTCTCAATGCCGACTACCTTGTCATTGCCGATGTCGGCATCGCCGGCCCTGATACGCCATCTTTGACACTAGGTTGCCGTGGCATCATCACGATGGATGTGACCTTCAAAGGATCTAAAGTCGACTTGCACTCCGGCACTCATGGCGGCCTTGCTTACAATCCGCTCCACGCGTTGGTTGAAGTGCTTTCACAGCTACGTGACAAGGAAGGCCGCATCACTGTTCCCGGTTTTTATGATGAAGTGCGCGGATTAACCGACGACCAGCGCGAGCGGATTTCTTTTGATTTCGATACCGAGAACTATTTTTCATCTTTCGAAGCAAAACCTGTCGGCGGGGAAAGTATGTATACCCCGCTTGAACGTGCGACAATACGGCCGACTATTGAGATCAATGGCATCTCAGGCGGCTATAGCGGCAGCGGGTTCAAAACAGTGATCCCTGCTGTTGCTTCAGCGAAAATTTCCTGTCGTCTCGTTGCCGACCAGGATCCTAAGGTCATCGGCCAGCGCGTTGCCGACCGTATCGAAGAGCTCGCCCCGCATGGAATCGACGTCACCGTTAACCTACATAGCGGCGGAGGCGCTGCCGTGCAGGCAGATCCTAACTCCAAAATCGTTGAAGCGTACAGCGCAGCCTACAGCACCGTCTTCGGCAAGCCGTGCAAGTACTTCTTCGAGGGGGGGTCGATTCCCATCGTCACCGACCTTGCTCGCGCTTGCGATGCGGAGATCGTGCTCATGGGTCTTGGTCTCAGCGACGACCATATCCATGCTCCCAACGAACATTTCGGGCTGGATAGACTGAAGAAAGGATTTTTAGTCACAGCTATGGCATTGCTAGAGGTAAGTTAACAGGATAAAGGGTTGTTCTTCTTCATCAGATTGCACAGTTACCCCACAGCGCTTAAATTGCTTCATCAAAAAGCTCACAAGAGGCGTCAGATTAATGTCGGCATCGACGTTAACAGGAGCGATCTTTATCTCATTACGATTAACTAACGATATCTCAATATCCGCATCGGGGCAATCGTTACCAAGCAGTTTCACAGAATACTCAACACCTCCCTGAAGATAAGACAGTATTTCATCGGGCAAACAATACTCCAGAAAGTGACGCGCCAACTGATGAAGTGCATCGGAGATTTCTTCATCTTTCATATCATCATCTAATGAGAATTTGATTTTCTTATTAACAAGGTCATGACCGATTTTGTCCAGTATCAAATATCCCTTGCTCTTTGAAGAAAATTCGTAATCGAAGAACATACCGAAATTTCTAGATTCGACCGCAAAATGATGAATAAGCAAAGCCTGTCGAACAAGACGGCAGCTATCGACACAGAGCGTGTTGTAATCGTCGTTGATTAAGATGCGATAACATCTACCAAACATCGTAATCTGATAAGAGTCGTCAGCAGACGTCACATCAAGAGATGGTCCACAATCGACGTAACGTCTGGCTAGAAACCTCTTAAGGTCGGAAGCCTTATCTGTGGGATTGCTCCAATCTACGTCTTGTACACAACACTTTTTTTGAGAACCTATTGGTACTAAATAGACCATCCCCCCTCCCTGTTCAAGAGTTCTTATGATATTGATAAATTATTCTTGCAGCAATAGTATAATTTCACAGCCAGAGAAAGGAGATAGATATGAAGATTAGGCATTTCTTACCACTATTCGCCTCTGTATTAATGTTAAGCCAAACCGTCGCCATTGCCGAGCAATCGCAAGCCGCACAGCAAGTGTCGCGCGATTTCACTACCGTAGCAGAGAACGCTATTCCTGCCGTTGTTTCGATATCGGTCAAAGGGCAAGACCGCAGTACGGTACTTGGTGACGAGACGCAAGACCCTCTCGACCTTTTCCAAGACGATTTCTTCAGACAGTTCTTCGGCGGTCCAAGACGGCGGCGTTTTAACAGCGAGCAGCAGCAGCCTATTGCACAAGCCTCGGGGTTTATCGTCTCTCCAGACGGCTATATCCTCACCAACAACCATGTGATCCGCCAAGCCGGCCAGATCACCGTTCTTCTCAACGATGGCAGAGAGCTCGAAGGTAAGGTGATCGGTCAAGATGACAATACCGACCTTGCCGTAATTAAAATCGATGCCGACAACCTCCCTTACATCAACCTTGGCAATTCCGACGACCTGAAAGTCGGACAGTGGGTGGTCGCTATCGGCAACCCCTTAGGGTTACAAGCATCGCTCACAGTGGGTGTCGTCAGTGCCAAAGGGCGCAACAACCTCGACTTGGCAACGATCGAAGATTTCATCCAAACCGATGCGGCAATTAACCGCGGCAATTCCGGCGGACCGTTGCTGAATCTTGATGGTGAAGTGATCGGTATCAACACTGCTATCGTCAGCAATAGCGGTACCGGAGGCTACATGGGTATCGGTTTTGCCATTCCCAGTAATATGGCGGAGTATGTGATGCAGCAGCTGATCAACGATGGCAGCGTTAAACGCGGCTACCTCGGCGTAACACTGCAGAATGTCGACCAAAATCTTGCCACCGCTTTTGGTCTGGACAAAGTCGAAGGCGCCCTCATTGCCGATGTCGTTACCGGCTCTCCTGCCGCTAAGGCCGGCATCCATCAAGGAGACATCGTCGTCAACTACGATGGCAAACGCGTCAATAATCTAGCAGCGTTACGCAATGCCGTGTCGATGATGGCACCGGGAAAAACGATCTCCCTCGACGTGCTGCGCGATGGAAAGATGCAGACCATCCCTGTAGAGATCGGTACTTTCCCTAATGCTGTGGCAAGCGCAGCCGGCACTGATGACAAGCTCGGCATTGAAGTACAGGCGATCACTCCTGAGGTTGCGCAAAATCTCGGCCTTATCGATGATAAAGGCGTCGTGATCACCAAAGTAAAACCCGGCAGCCCGGCATCGTGGGCAGGTCTGAAAAAAGGTGCCGTGATCGTCGCCGTCAACCAGCAAAAAATCGCATCTGCCGACGAGTTCCGTCAAGCAATCGAACGAACAGACAGTGGTAAGCCGGTCCTTCTTCTGATCAAACAAGGAGACATCATGCGCTATGTTTCCTTCAAGGTAGGATAAGATGAATACCCTCGTTAAAAAGATGTCCATGTCGCCAGGCATGGACATCGTCATCATCACAACAGGCTCGCCTACCCATACGGCGTTTTGGCAGACGCGTATGGCCGGCCTGCCCGCTATCATTGTCACTGAAGATTGGTCCGGTGGGGCTGGAAATGGCCTCGGATCGTTATACGCGATCAAGCGCGCCTCTGAAATAACAAACCGTAATCTTGTCGATGAGCTTCATCATGGTAAGTCGATCGCCATTTATCATACCGCAGGCGCCGGCAAGCGACAATACCCGCTTGCAGGCACAGAACATGGAAACAAGTCTGCTATCCGCCTCCCAGGACTGATCGACATCAATGGCACTGAACATATCATTACTGTCCTTGAAGCAGTCATCAAACAAACAAGCATCTATGCTCCTATGCGCAAAGGACGTCTATCCGTTTTTTGGGGAGACCAGATATTTATTCCAACAGCCATTCCTCAAGAAGCAGAACATCATATCGATATTTTAGGGCGTATGCGCCCTGTTCCCGATTCTGCATCTTGGCAAGCGTGTTATGGCGCGCTGGCAATCAACGGAAGCGGCGAAGCCGTCCTAACAGAAAAAGCCGATTACCGAACTTTCCGTGCTTTGCAAGATGAGAAGATCTTATCCTGCGACGGAGGCTTTGCGGTGAGCTTAGGGTCGTTCAGCATCTCGGCAACAATGACAGAGCTTCTGATGAACGCTTTTTCCCAAGAACTCCACGCTCAACAAGGCAGCCTTAACAGCGACCGTGACTTTTGGATGACGCTTACTCTTCCGGAAGATGCGTACGCTCTTCTGTTAGGCAACGATTACAACGAAAAGCACTACGAAACAATGCAGGCGATCAAACGCCAACTTAGTGGTCCTCTTTTTGGTGTTGTCGATATCGGTAATGATGGATATTGGTGGGACTACGGAACTGTCTCTAGCTACTATTGCAACAACATGAAACTCGTTGCCGATGGTGAAGAAGCCGATACGATGCGTGCATTTTTTAATGTCCGGCGCGATGAAAAAAACAGATCTGTAATCATTGACAGCAATATCGGCATTGAGATGATGAAAGACAGCGTTGCGGTACGTGTAAATAGCAAAGAATGTCGCTCGAACCGTTCTTTACTCATTGAGGTTAACGCGCCTAGTATTGCAGCAGAAAATGCTGTTGCGTATCGCATCGCTACTGAGTCGCCTCTGACTTTACCAGTCAATGCTGTCCACAGTGGAAAACTTCATAGTGATCTTACGCGCGACGGCAAAAAAGACTGGGATATCGTTATTCCCGGTAACCCCTGTTCGTATGCCGAAATTAAAGAGTGCTGACAAAGTCCCGGAACTGGGGGTCTTGCCTTATCTCCTGAAAATCTTCTTTGGTGATGACTGCTCGAGGGTTGGGCAATCCTTGACGGATCGCTGACTGCAGCCAACCAATTGTTGGACGCACCTGACCGAGGCGAGCGTGGCAAAAGGCGTTGAGAACAGCAGATTTGTAATTAGGATGCAGCTCGAAAAGCTGATCGCCGACAGCGACTGCTTCTTGATAATTCCCCGACTCATAAGCATATGTATGGAGCGCTTCCAGATATTTTGGGGCAAGTTTGCTTTTTACGGGAATCAAGGCGCGAAAGGCATCAGTGATATTACCCTGCTTGATATAAATATCCGACATCAACTGCGCTGCTTGAACGTTGATCATTCCCGATGGCGCGACTTGACGTACCTGTGTGATGATCTGGGTAGCCTGATCCAGATCCCCTTTCTGCACCAACTGCTCTGCACGTTGCAGCTCTTCCCAGAGACCATAGTCCTGATCTTGCTCGCTGACATCCATCATCGTTTTCCATGTTCGGTAGTTTTCAAAAGCTAAGATCATGAACAGCGCCCCGGGCAGCGGCGAACGCAAACCGAAAAAGAGCAAGCCAACACCGACGCAAAGTAAAATACTTATGAACAAGGCGAATTTCACACCTCGCAGACCAAAAATAGCTTCGAGGATAATGCTAACGAGACGCCCACCATCAAGGGGATGCATGGGAAGCAGGTTAACGGCTGTCCAGAAAAGATTGATCCATATCGTAACATATAGGAAATAGATAATCGGAGAATTGGGCATTTCCGGCAAAGCATTGAGCAATAAATAGGCGCAGAGAAAAAGAAGAAGCCCGGCGATAGGACCGTTAAGGACGATGATGAATTCTTTCCACAGTGGCAGCTTGTTTCCGCTACGTTTGGTGACGCCGCCGAACCCTCCAAGATGAATATATGCACGTTGCCCGAAAGCGATCGCCGTCAGAGCATGACCATATTCATGAATGAGAACGGAAAACAGGATCACAACAACCCAGATCAACGTCCCCATCGCCGACCCCGAACTCAGCCATCCGATCACTGCTGCCAGCAGCCAAAAAAAGGGATGTATGCTTACCGGTATCTTCATCTTACTCCACAGTCTGCATCATAGCTGATTCGATTGCTTTGCCCATCAGTGCCGGCGTCTCAGCTATGGTCACTCCCGCTTTTTTCAATGCAGCGATTTTTCCATCTGCCGTCCCCTGTCCTCCGGAAACAATAGCTCCGGCATGTCCCATGCGCCGTCCTGGAGGCGCCGTACGCCCAGCGATGAATGCCGCAACGGGTTTGCTGCAGCTGGAGGCGATCCACTCCGCAGCGCTCTCTTCGGCATCGCCGCCGATCTCGCCGATCATCAAGATTCCTTTAGTTTGCGGATCGTCTTCGAACATCTGCAGGACATCGATAAAGTTAGTACCGTTGAGAGGGTCGCCGCCGATACCTACGCATGTCGACTGCCCCATTCCCAGCTCTGTCGTCTGCCATACCGCTTCATAGGTGAGTGTCCCCGATCGCGAGACGATTCCGATGTTGCCTTTTTTATGGATGTATCCCGGCATGATCCCGATCTTGCATGCTCCGGGGGTGATCACACCCGGGCAGTTGGGACCGATAAGCCTGCTTGTCTCACTGCGGCGCATCACCTGGCTGACTTCCAGCATATCGCGGACAGGGATACCTTCGGTGATACAGATGATCAGCGGCACGCCGGCAGCTTCAGCTTCAAGAATCGCATCCGCAGCGAAAGGCGGCGGAACGAAGATCATCGTGGCATCGCAATCGGTCGCTTCTTTCGCTTCTTCGACGGTGTCGAAAATCGGTAAGCCAAAGATCTCCTCTCCCCCTTTTCCGGGTGTGACGCCCCCAACCATCTTTGTGCCGTACTCTTGGCATTGCTCAGTATGAAAACGTCCTGCTTTCCCTGTGATACCCTGCGTGATAACTTTTGTTTCGCTATTAACAAGTATGGCCATGTCTTATGCTCCCTTTGCTGCCGCGACAGCTTTTTCTGCCGCTGTCGTCATGCTGTCGGCGATGGCAATTTCAATACCTGAGTCGGCAAGAATTTGCTTACCTTGATCTACATTAGTGCCCTCCATTCTGACGACGAGAGGGACAGTGAGGTCGACAGTTTTTGCTGCAGCAACAATCCCTGATGCTAGCGTGCCGCAGTTCATGATCCCGCCGAAAATATTTACAAGGATTGCTTTCACCTTGTGATCAGACAGCAGAATCTTGAATCCTTCAGCAATCTTCTCTTCTGTAGCGCTGCCGCCAACATCAAGGAAGTTCGCAGGCGCCCCCCCAAAGTGATGGATAATATCCATCGTTGCCATTGCCAAGCCTGCGCCGTTGACCATACAACCGATATTGCCTTCTAGAGCCACGTATGCTAAGTCATAGTGTTTAGCACGCGCTTCATAGATGGGGATCTGCGATGCATCGTACATAGCAGCGATCTCCTGCTGACGGTATAGGGCATTATCATCGACGCTAAGCTTTGCATCGACGGCGACGATATCACCTGTGCGTGTTTTCACCAATGGATTGATCTCAAGGAGCGAGGCATCGGTGTTGCAGAATGCTTTGGCAAGCGCTGCCACAGTTGCGCGTCCTTGCTTTGCCGTGTTGCCACTCCATCCCATGAACTTAGCGATCTGCACCTGTTGGTAGCCGCGCAGTTCGCCATTCAGCCCAATCGCAAAAGTTTTGACGCGGTCAGGCTTCGTTTCCGCCACTTCTTCGATATCCATTCCCCCTTCCGGAGAGATAATCAGCCTTGCTTCTGCGCTGTGGCGGTCAATGATTGCGCCGACGTAATATTCTTCATCGATATCTGTCAGTTCAGAGATCATCACCTGGTTGCAAACGATTCCGTCAGCTCCCGTCTGTTTGTTGACAATTTTCATTCCAAGCATCTGTTCCGCATGCTTCACGATCTCATCCGGCGAATAGGCCAGCTTGACGCCGCCCGCTTTACCACGGCCGCCGGCATGTACTTGCACCTTGACAACGGCCTCATTCAGCTTCATTGCTTTGACCGCCTGCCGCGCTTCGTCTACCGACGTGACGACAGCATACTCAGGGACTGCCACCCCATACTTCTTTAAGATCTCTTTTGCTTGGAACTCATGAGTATTCATGACAATATGCCTTCAGGGTTTTGCTTGAATCTGTTAAACTTAATATCAACAAAACTATACTACGACGAGCGATACAATGGTACTAAATTTTCTAAAGTCAGGATACCAAAAGGTTAAGGGCGCCCTCTCTAAAACGGGATCGCTCCTCGGCAGCAAGATGCGCAGCCTCTTTAGTCGAGAGATCGATGAAGATACCCTTGATCAGCTGGAACAGCTGCTTTATGAATCTGATCTCGGCGTCACGATCGCTATGCAGCTGACCGAGAAGGTTCGTACCCTCCATCGTGAAAATCCTAAGCTTACCGCCGACGATTTCATTACAGCGATCAAGTCCGAGTTGCTTGACATCCTCAACACCACCTCAACAGCAATCACTGAAGGCAGTCATCGCCCTACTGTCATCTTGATTGTTGGCGTCAACGGCAGCGGCAAGACGACAACGATCGCCAAGCTTGCGAAAAACCTGACCGACAGCGGACACAAAGTGTTGCTGGGCGCAGCTGACACTTTCCGTGCAGCAGCGATTGAACAGCTGGATATGTGGGCCAAAAAAATTGGGGTCGACATCGTTAAAGGTTCTCCAAACAGCGATCCTGCCGCTGTCGCTTTCGATGCAGTAACGGCAGCACAATCGCGCGGCGCCGATGTCGTCATCATCGATACCGCAGGACGCCTGCACAACAAGACACACCTGATGCAAGAGTTAGAGAAAATCCGCCGCTCATGCGGCAAGGTTGCCGATGGCGCTCCTCATGAGACGCTGCTTGTTCTCGATGCCAACACCGGACAGAATGCCATTGATCAAGCGCGCACTTTCCATCAATACACACCGATAGATGGTCTTGTGTTGACTAAGCTAGATGGCAATGCGAAGGGAGGAATTGTTGTCAGCGCACAAAAAGAGCTTGGCATTCCGATCAAATTCATCGGTGTCGGCGAAGCGATGGACGACCTGAAGCCCTTTGTTGCACAAGAGTTCGTCGACGCCCTATTCAGCTGAACGGCCACCACCCTTTGGCTGCTGTCTGCAAGGTATCGGTAACATCGATAAACATCGATGCATCGGGACGATAGATTTCGATAGGCTTATAAGGCGTTTTCCCTGAAAAGTCGATCTTGCTCATGTCAACACTCTGCCAGCGCTGCTGTTGCGGCGTCCACCATGCCATCACGTTATTATAAATATCATTGATCATCGCCCATTCGGTGCTATCGTAGAGAACTGTGTCGCTTGCTTTTGGATCCGGCTGGCGTGCCATTCCTTTTATCACAACCATTCTTCCCACCAGTTCTCCTGCAAGCCTTCGGCTCTCTTCAGCAGTGGTGGAAGGAAGAGCAAATTGGATAAATTTCGCGCCACGGACATAGCGGCTGACAGGACTGTCATCACCGGGAAGACCGAGCATTCCGCATCCAAAAGAGGCAGGCATCTCCTGACCATCGACATTTTCAGCAGGAAGCGGATATGGGTTCAGGTTATGGTAATTGCGCAAGTTCAGTTCCTGAGCATTCAACGGCGGATCATTGGTGACCATATTGACATTGGGATATGTTTTCAGCTCACCATTGATATATTCGATTCCGACGCGCGCTCCATATTTATCGGCAACGAAGAAATGGACGCGTGGGGCAAAGTCCGTGGGTCCCATCCCGTCCCCCCAAACGTAGACATCGTTCAACGCTTCTGTGACCTCATCACATGTTGCAAACTGACTAAGAATCCATAGACCGATCTGTTCTACTCGCAAAGCTTTTTGCAATTGGTCGGGGGGAACCTCTTGATACTTTGTCGTCGTCAGCGTGTTTGCGTGGAATGCGAGGCCGGCGATGTTCTGTCCGGCGACAGGCTCTTTCATCATATCCAAACAGGTAAAACCAACGATACCATATTTTGCTTGCCATTGGACGCCCACGCTTCCATCGGGAGCGCTGCTTTGATAGGCGAGAGGCTCGCCGTTTGTTTCTGAAGGAATGATCACCCCTTTCACATCAAGCTCTGTCAATTTCCCTCCAGGCTCCGCTTTGCCTAGCATATCGAAAGTACGGAAGACAATCGCCGCTGTTTCTCCGTTATTATCGTACGTAAATGCGCCTGCGGTACAGCCATAAGTCGAAGGTAATACATTCATCATTTTCTCCGGGGATATTTTGCTATTTTGCAGTAGATTAGTCAAATGGCATGCAATAAGCAACGCCTATCTTAATTAATTCTTTAACTTTCTGGGTTCGTTTGACTTATGTAAAGTTATTATTCTATAATGAGGTTAGCAGAAAGTGCAATTCTCCATGCGCGATTTCCTGAATTCTCAACTGAAATTCGACTCACGCCTATTCATTATTAACCCTAGACCCTGGGGGTTTGTATGTATTACAAAAAATCCATTATCGGATTAACACTAGCGATCTCTTTTCTCATCGCACCATTTGCATTCAGCAGCCTAAGCGCTGCACAAGTGGGACATAACGGCGATAAGGAACAAGTCGCTTGGCGTGGACAAGGCAGACACTGGAATGGACCTAATCGTTACTATTATCATCGTCCTTATCGCAATTACTACGGACCTAATAGATATTATTATGGACCATATCGAGACTACTATTACTATGATCCTTACTACTACCACTACCGCCCCCGAGGCGGTGTATATCTAAGATTCCGAGTCTAACTTATCCAAAATACATGGTTATGTCGTTCGGCATAACCATGTTTCTTCAGTAGTCCTAAATATGTAATACGATACAAGTAGTCTATAGACGAGCCAAAGGACGAGTACACAGCTAAAGTGTGGTGATGATTATTGTATTCCTCACAAGCAGATAGCGGCATTGCATGTTAGGACTAACACTTGTTCAATAATTGGTTGAAACCATTAATGTTTCGATTCCGATGACCACAAAGATAACAATTCCCAAAAGTACTAAAAGCGCACGACCGCCCGACAAGGTGAAGGGACCTTCGAATCGATGACGATATCTTCCAGACCATACCATTAGAATAGGCAGCAAGCCAAGCAGCAATGCGCCGCCATACCCGCCGGCATAGCTCATGGCAATAAGGAATACATGAGGATTGACCATAGTGATTAGCAGAGGAGGTACAAAAATGAGTGCACAGAGAAAAAGACGGCCGGCAGCGGTCTTCTTAATCGTCAGTCCATCCGCAAGAAAGTCCAGCAAACCGATCGTTACGCCGAGAAATGATGTCGCCATTGCAAAGAACGCGAAGAACTGTCCCACTAAGTAGACAGTTGGATTGTTCAAAAAACTTTTCAATGGCGTTACAGCATTATCACCATTTGCGAGGGATTCGGCAATCCCACCGGGACCATTAACCGGAACGATGCCCAAAATCAGCGCTTCCCAAATGATATAGGCTGCGAGAGGCAGTAAGCTGCCAAAAATAATTGCTTTGCGTGTTGCCTGCGCATCATACTCCATGTAATGCACAAGAGTTGGAACAACGCCCTGGTAGCCGAAAGAAACGAAAGCAATCGGCATCGCCAGGAATGAAAGCTTCCAATTTTTGTACTGTAGCAGCTCCCAATCGATGTGACCGACACCCATGTAGACAAATAAAAAGTAGAAAATCGCTAGACCAACCATCAGCAGCATGTTGATCCTGCCAACGACGCGTGCTCCGGCAAAAACAAAAGGAGAGAAAAACAGGACAAAAAGCAGAGGTCCCATCCCTTCAGGAACATATCCCACAAAAAACTGCTGGACAAGGTCGCCGCATCCCGAGACATAGGCAAGTGTCAGCGAATAGAAGAGAAAAAGGTATAACATCCATGCGAATGCCTTGCCAGAACCGCCTAATGTTCTGTCGGCCATCGAAATAATATTGGTCTCCCCCTTCATCCAGAGAGCCACTTCGAGATAGAGCAAGCCCGTGCAGCACATGACAGCCCAGCATAAGAAGTAAATAGCGAGCGAAGGTATAAATCCCCCCAGCCCCGTTAATATCGGCAGGGCGAGCATCCCCCCGCCAATAGAAGTTCCCCCTACTAAAAGAGCCCCTCGGATAATTCGTCCTGTAGCAACCATCTGTTTTCCCTATTTTCAAAGGCAAGATGATACTATATCAACGAATACTATTCTATACCGTCTTGATCACCTTAAGCGGCCTACCGTCCCACGAAGGATATCCATGTAGATACGTATCGGTCAAAGAAAACTTTAACGTGTGGTATTTTTCTTCAAAATAGCGTCGCACTTTCCAAACCACATCCGCAGCTTGACACCGACAAATAAATTGACAAAACGCTTCGTAAGGTTCAATGAATTTACCGTCTTTGATATCGAAAAAGTAAATTTTCTCAACAGCCTTATCATCTTGATCCTTTTTTCTTGCATAAACGATCAATCCGACCTCAGGATGATAAAGAATTTTGCCCACCTTTTTACCTTCACCTGCAACTAATTCTTTTCCTTTTTCAATCAACGACTTGACGCTCTCATCTATTTCGAGCTTTTGAATATCTGCCTCTTCGGCAGCTTCGGTACAATCATAGGAAGCATTGCCTCTGACAATTGTTCTGGTAGATGAATCATTATCATCATCAAGTCGAACCCAGAATCTCAAAGTCTCTTTATCGTCAGTTTCGACAATCTCGAGATAATCCGATTGGGGAACTGGTTCGACAGCAATTTTTTTACTTCCTACGTAGCCGAATCCTGTGGCAGGTTTAATTTGACGATCATCAACTTTGATGTTAACCTTCCAATAATCCTTATTGTCGAAGAATCCTAAGTACTTGACAGCTAGCTCATAGGTACGTTCGGCCGTCTCTTTCTTGACAACCTCTAATGTCGCTGATGAACCGCCATCAGGCGAAGTAAAAGTAAACGTTTTTTCTACTTTTTCTCCTGGAGACAATACGATTGCAGACATGATTCCTCCTATAATATGGTATTATAAAGGCAACAATCGCAAATCATAAGCAAGAAGACAATGTTTTTTTTAAGCTGCTACTCGACAGTCACAGACTTTGCCAGATTGCGCGGCTGGTCAATATCTTCGCCACGCTCAAGAGCGACATAGTATGCTAAAAGCTGCGTCACAAGCGTGGTTGTGATCGCCGACAGCTCATCGAGACTTTCCGGAATAAGGATGATCTCATCAGCAATACCTTCGAGTCCCTGCTGTCCCTCTTCGGCAATGGCAATAATAGGACCCTTGCGCGCTTTTACCTCCATTAAGTTGCTTAGCATCTTATCGTAGGTCTTCTTATTCGCGCAAAGAGCGACAGTGGGGCATTCAGAACCGATCAATGCGATGGGCCCATGCTTCATCTCGCCTGCAGGATATCCATTAGCATTGATATAGGAGATCTCTTTGAGCTTAAGAGCTCCCTCCAGCGCTGCAGGATACTGATGAAGACGCCCAAGGAAGAAAAAATTGTCATATCGCGCGTATCTTTTTGCGATCTCTTGAATATTCGGCGCTCGTTCAAGAATACGCTTAGCAATATCAGGCAACTGCTTCAAAGCTTCGAGATAGCCCTGTCCCTCTTCTCTGCTCATGTTGCGCATGCGGGAAAGAAGGATAGTGAATAGGTACAGGACGACCACTTGGCTGGTAAATGCCTTAGTGGAACAGACGCCGATCTCCGGTCCTGCATGAAGAAAAATGGTGAAGTCGGCTTCACGGGCAAGACTCGATCCCTGAACGTTGCAGATGCCAAAGACCCTTGCCCCTTTAGCTTTAAGTTCGCGGACAGCTGCCAAAGTATCGGCAGTCTCACCCGATTGGCTGATAGCGATGACTAAGGTATTTGGCTGAACGATCGGATTTTTATATCGGAACTCCGAAGAGATCTCGACTTGAACGGGAATACGCGCCAGGTCTTCGATCATGTATGAGGCTACAAATCCGGCATGCCATGAAGTGCCGCAAGCAAGAATAAGGATACGCTTGAGATCATGAAGCTCGCCGCCGAAAGGTATAAGCCCTTCAAACATCGCTGTTCCGTACTCTTCGACAAAACGATTGGCCATCGCATTGCGCAGCGTTTGCGGCTGCTCGAAGATCTCTTTGAGCGTATAGTGCTCATACTGCCCTTTTGACGCATCGGTCACTTCATGTGATAATTGTTCGGCAGCCTTGGTGATCGGTTCCATGGAGGAATTCAAAATCTCCAATTTGTCAGCCCTGACTACAGCGACTTCAGAATTCGAGAGATAGACGACTTGTCGTGTATGGGGTGCGAAGGCATTGGCATCCGAGGAAATGAACGCTTGTCCATCGCCGATACCGATCACCATCGGTGACTCATGGGCAATGGCAATAATCTGATCAGGATGGTCTTTATGGATGAGCGCAACGGCAAAAGCACCGTGCAGCAATGGAACTGTTTCTTTCACAGCAGCGAGGAGGTCTCCTTTGTAGAAATGCGCAATAAGTTGCGCTATTACCTCTGTGTCTGTTTCGGAGACAAATTTTACCCCTTTCTTTTGCAGGTTTTCCCGCAGCGATTGGAAGTTTTCAATGATCCCGTTATGGACGACTGCCAGTGTTTTTTTTTCGTCGAATTGCGGATGGGCATTGATGACTGTCGGCGCGCCATGCGTCGCCCATCGGGTATGTGCGATGGCAACGTCCATCACAAGATGTTTATCTTTGACCTCTCTCTCGAGAACGGATACTTTTCCAACTTCCTTACTTTCTACGATGGCGCCATGATGCACGCCTGCAATCCCGGCGGAGTCGTAACCGCGGTACTCCAAACGGCGCAAGCCATCAATCACTATTGTCACAGGATTTTCTTTTTTTCCGATGTACCCGAAGATTCCGCACATTATTTATCAGTCCCGATTTCCGTGTTGATCACTTTTGCTATCATGTCAGCAAACTCCTGTACTTCTCTGGCATCTTCCCCTTCGACCATGACGCGGCAAAGAAATTCCGTGCCAGAATAGCGAACTAGAACGCGCCCGTTGTTCTCTAAATGTTTCTGCACCTGTTCAATACTGTCCTGAACATGGATTAAAGACTCCAGCGGTGGCTTAGATGAGACTTTTACATTAACGAGCGCTTGAGGAAATTTCGTGACAAGGGCTGCCAGTTCAGAAAGTTTCTTTCCTGTACGGCGCATCACCCGCAGCACTTGCAGTGCAGAGACAAGACCATCTCCAGTGGTATTGAAATCTGAAAAGATCACATGTCCGCTCTGCTCACCACCCAGATTGGCATCATGGTCGAGCATTGCCTGGATCACATTTCTATCACCAACCTTCGTCTGGATCACTTCGATCCCCAGTTTGCCCATCGCTTTCACTAATCCCAAGTTGCACATTACTGTCGATACAATCTTATTGTTGCGCAGCGTACCGCGCTCCTGCATATCGCGTGCGCAAATAGCCAGAATAATGTCGCCGTCAATAATCTGCGCATGTTCATCGACCATAATTACACGGTCGGCATCTCCATCGAGGGCGATCCCAACATCAGCGCCAAACTCTAGTAGCGCTTTCTGCACGTTCTCAGGGTGCAGCGACCCGCAATCGCTGTTAATGTTCAAGCCGTTGGGCCGATTACCCAATTCAAAGACCTCTGCTCCCAGCTCGCGGAAGATAAGAGGCGCCACTTTATAGCCGGCGCCGTTGGCAGAATCCAGAGCAATTTTCATCCCTCCGAGGCTTTCGCGGCGAGGAAATGTCCCTTTGGCGAACTCGATATACCGTCCCATTGCATCGTCAATTTTGGTATTTTTTCCAATGCTGCCGTCAGCTGGAAGAGAGTCGTTGAAATCATTGACGTAGATCAGCTCCTCCATTTCGCTCTCCCAAGAATCTGGAAGCTTAAACCCTTCTGAAGAGAAAAATTTGATGCCATTATCGTAATAAGGATTGTGTGATGCTGAGATTACAATGCCGGCGTCAGCGCGATAGGCACGCGTGATGAATGCAACACCAGGAGTCGGCAACGGACCGACCATCAGAGTATCGACACCCATTGAGCAAAGACCTGCGATAAGCGCATTTTCAAACATGTAGCAGGACAGGCGCGTGTCTTTGCCAATGACGACACGGTGTTTTCCCTGATGGCTGCGGAATAGTTTGCCTGCAGCACGTCCAAGCGCCAAAGCTGTCTCTACAGTCATAGGATAATGGTTTGCGCGGCCACGGACGCCATCGGTGCCAAATATTTTTTTTGAGTTGTCACTCATTATTTTCCTCAGTGTTCGCTTGCAAAATCAGCCAATTACGTTTTTCGGAAGAGAGAAAAACGCCTCTAATACGATTGGTAATGACTCGAAATGATAAATTATCGGATTCGTCGTCTTGCCGCAAGGAATATTTACACAACATTAACATTACTTTCACATGCCGTTAACATAAGGCTGATATGATTAACCTCAAAAAAATAAGGAATCACGTTATGTTAAAAAAGTTTTTTGTCGTTTTAGGCATTGTCAGCGGAATACTAGCACATGACATCCACCGCCTTCATGGCGAAACATCGGAACTGATCGCGTTCGATGCCGAACAGGGCCCTGAGTTACTGCTAACAAGCGGCTACCGTTGCGACTACTGGCATTTGATCAAATTTTTCGACACCCAGCATACGAAAACTTACTGCGGCGTCGCTAGCGGCATCATGGTGCTCAACGCTATCAAATCGGAGAAGCCTAAGGTTGAGCGTTTTGGATGCAATCGCTTGTTCACGCAAGAAGAGCACTTTTTTACGGAAGAGGTCTCTGCCATTGTTACCGAAGAAGATGTCAAAGTGCGAGGCATCAGGCTGGAGGAGATGGCCGAAGCGATGAGGACGTTCGACCTCGACACGACGCTCTACTACGGGAGCGACCTTGATGGCGATGCTTTCCGCAGTCTTCTCAAGTCAGTCCTTCGCAGCGACAAAAAGTTCATCATCGCCAACTATCACCGTGAAACATTAGGGCAGAAGGGCGGCGGCCATTACTCCCCCATCGCGGCTTACAATGAAGTTGAAGACGCCGTCTTAATTCTCGATGTTTCGCGCTACCGCTTTCCACCTATTTGGGTTAAAGTCGACCGACTGCTTACCAGCATGCAAGCGATCGAGCAAGGAAGAAACCTGAGCAGGGGCATCCTTGTGATCGCCGATACCAGAAGCAGGTGAAAAGTCAATAATGAGGATCCTTACTGCCCTAGCTGCCATGAATTTGATTTCACCTTGATACCGTTCACGATGAGCCTTCACACAATGGAGCATCATATCATTAATGACCAAGTCTTCTTTTGTAGTCGTTTTCCATATCACGGCCAGATCTATTCGCTCATCACAGTGGTCACATTGCACCAGTTTTGATTCGTCGCTATAATACCGCGAAACAGCGATATTAGGATCGTAATATTCAGTAAAAGGATATGGATTCGGAATCTGATGTATTTCTGCGGCATTCTATTTAGCCATCATGCCGCCGGGCCTCACTTCAACCCTGACAGTTTTATAATGCTCGCGGTTCTTTTCCCATACCGGTAAAAAATGGTCGACAACCTGAACGATCTTATCAACTGCTTGGTTTCTATGAAGCTGTTGTTCTTTGAGGGATCCAACAACAGCCGGATCCGGTCGTGAATCAAACCTGACTCCATGTTAATGTAACCATTCCCGGGTTAAATAGCTGCGAATAGGGAACAGACAGCCCTACTATGAAATCTATCATATATATATATCGAATTGTTGATGTGAACAGTATAAAGATTTTTATAGCTATTCATCGCTGCATTATCAACATCTATGAATATACCGAAAACCTGCCGTAACTATGCTTACGCAATCATGTGGCTAAACACGCTTAGTATCACTTCTCTTTACGAACTCGGTCTTTTATACTTGATTTATCAAGTTTTCCTGTTTTGACAACTTCATCAACCGTTTTTTCCAAGAATTTGAGCTGCTTAGAACAGGCTGTAATAACAAACCCAAAATAAGGAACAAGCGCATCAACAACGGGAGTAACGAGTTCATGTTCTAGCCGTATTAATTGTTCAATAATATGATATGGATATTCTCTGTCGAACATCAACCGCTGCGCTTGATCAACTAGATTCATTCGATGTTCTTTATCAATTGATGCAATCTGTTTAAAGTATCCATAATAAGACCTTTGATCAAACTTCTTAACAATACAAACGATATCCTCAACGAACCTCTTCCTATCATCAACAGGTAGTGAATTGATAGACGCAACAATCGAGTTTAGCGCATCGACTCTAGAGTGTTTAAACCCTTCAGGACAGAGATCAATACATGCTGAAATGCACATCTTCCTATCATCAACGGGCAGTGAACTGATAGACGCAAGAATCGCTTCTAGCACATTGACTCTACAGTTTTTAAACCCTTCAGGAAAGAGATCTATACATGCTGAAATGTACATCTTTTTATCTTCAATATCTGAAATTTTATTTAATACTTCAACTAGGTCATCAAAACCTGGATGCTCTATTTCTCTATACCAAGATGTCTTCTCAAAACGTGGATACTCTAATTTTTCAAGCCAAGATATCATAACGGTATCATTGCATGCCTCTGGACCGAAAATGTTATTTATTAAGCGCTGATGTTTTGTTTGAGGGGTAACAAAGAGTCCGTTTGCAATCATCTCGTCTCGAAACTTGTCCGGTACCTCAAGCAACCTCTCCACCTCTTTCAAGACCTCTTTATCAGACAACTTTAGCTCTCTAACTTTTTTACTCCAATTTTGTAGCAGCCTTTCTCTTTTTTCATTGTCTAAGCTAGACAGCAGATCAATAAGTTTTGCAAGGGTATTTGAATATATTTTCGTGTATGAAAGCATCTGCTTGACATCTTTAGAAACCGTTTTAACACCGCGGAAATGGGCTGTTTCCAAAGAGTTAAATATCTTTTCAAATCCCTCCCCCCTGGAAGAACTGCCAAAGACGGAAACGGCATCTGTAATCAACAGTGTCAAATCTTCCGATTTCACTCCCTGTTTACAAACTAAATCCATCGTCAGCAGACTGCAGAAAGATAAATATTTACATTCAGGTAGCGATTTTTTTGCTTCTAGATTAATCAAGTGCGCAATGCGAAATATTTCATGAGGCTTCAGAATTGAGCTAGAATAGATTTTCTCGCTTAACTTCGACATATCTTTTTGAACCTCATCTGTATGATGAAGAAAAAAATCTACCCTATCCTGATCATCGAGTTTATCGATAATCGTTCGGACAACTTGATGATCTCCATTTAAAGCACAATGACGAATTTTTTTTAGCAGATCTTCATTCCGCAAAAGCTCAAAATCATTAAATTCTGACAAGATTTTAAAACAAAAATAGTAGTTATTCTTATCGTCATAAGCTATCTTCCCAATGTCAAAAGTTGCACAAACATGAGATAAAATAGCCAGGATCCCATCTGAAGGAAGCCGATTAATAAGCGGTTTCATGCATGCCATTATACGGCTGAAATAATCACCATTATAACCAATACATTCGCCAAAGAATATTTTAAAAGAGCTAAAACAACGCTGTTCTTTAGGCAATTTACTAAGCAGTGTCTTCATACCATTCGATTCACCTGCCAGTAACAGCAAGAAATGTTCTCCAATAGGATCGATTCCAGGAAAAAAGTCATCTCCCCATTCAGACACATTGTTCTTCTCGACATTTGCGCGGATTACCTTTTCAAAAACGACATCAGTTAAAACTGTCGTCTCTAATTCAGAAAATACTGAAACGACATGATCTCTGAGCTTTATTAAAGCAAAGATTGTAGACGCATCTCTGCCACTGCCAGAAAAATCCATGTCTTCACCTCGAAGCCAATTTGCTAACTGCGCAGGAATCGTGCCTTCACCGAGGGGAGAAGCCGACCGCATGAGCGGTATAAATTCTTCTTTAGTCACAGCATTCATCAGATAAGGGTTTAAAATTTCAAATTTGGGGACTTTCATTCTTAACTCTCATTTATTATCTTTCCGATAGGAGGAAATCTAATATTGTTTGGATACTTTTTAGATCTTTTGTCTCTTGAAACTGACGTATCAAACGCTCCTTGTGAGATATCAACAATTCAGGAGAGCGGCCGATTTTTTCAAATAGTGGAATCACTATATCAATATCATCAGTAAATTTCCAAATTTCCATTGTTTCTTGCACTGCATTTCTCAATGGAGGTTTGTGCTTGAATAGTGTTTTTATATCTGTCGCCATTGCAACTTTTTCAGGCATTTGCTTCAGCAGTTCCTGCACTTGAACATCATCAAAGAACTCATCAGCATACGCTACCAACTTCGGATATCTCTCTTTTCTATCCAATTTCTCCAATTCAGAGAATAATGCTGAATGATCCGGATCGTCTGAAGCTGAACATAAACGATAGAGCAGATCGAAATTCTGAGCATTTGATGATGAAGAATCGTCCCTGTCATTCCCGGGAGGTGTTTCCTGATACATAAGCGAGATAAGCGTAACCAAAAGTGAAATGCGTGATGCCGAGCTTAACCGTTCAACGTACAAAGCCGCATCGCTAATTATTGATTCCATCGCTTTAAGATTATGACCTATTAATGTTTCAATAACCCTCAAAAACGATGGTTTATCAGCTGATGCAGGGAGTATCTTTTGCGCACACTTCAAAGCCGGCTGGAGATCTGCAGCTTCATGTTGTGCAAACAACTTACATAACTGGCCGATATCTACCCAACTGTCTTGAGGGTTCATTAGATCAATTACTTGTGCTAGTTTTTCTTCGTTCAGCTGTTCCGACACCGGCTTTATCAATCCCTTCAACTCAAAAAGTGTTAAACTCTGACTTCTCAAGTGAGATTCTGAAAACCGCTCCATCGCTAATGCTACGATCTTCAGAACCCATCGAAATACTGATCGATCTACATAAAGGAACTGTTGTTTCTCTTCATAGAGTAACACAGAAGCGCGGACCACTGCTTTTTTCCCACGCTCTTCATTAGGAAAGTACTTAATGTGTTGGACCACCCACGATAAACCTTCATTTTCTTTTACTCCAAAAAAGAAGGGTCTCGTCTTCCTTAGCTGATCTGGAGTAAACGCCTCCGCTAACCAGCTGAATCGATAATCTTCATAATTCTCTTCACCAAAAACATCTTCTAACACCCCAAATATTGGTTCCAGATCCCGATAGGCTGTCTCCTTTTTTGGCATTTCCGGAATATTTCCCAACCCATATTGTCGAATGATAAACGCTTGTTCAGCCTTTGACATCAAGGGCAATGATTGCTCAATACCAGGAACCCTTGAAGGATCCGCTAATAGGCTAATACAAATTTCCTCGATCTTCTCGATAATTGTATTTTGTTCATCAACAGGAAAGATCTCCTTCACCCTGTATTTGATTGCTAACAAAGAACGTATATTGGAAATGCCGAATGTTACGTATCTTTGATTTTTTTCATGTTTAATTAACCATCTTTCAAGAACAGCAGCCATAGACTCTCCAGGTTTCTGACCGATTGTTCTGCAGAAAGGGGCAAGTTGCTGGATATTATGTGTATTTTCGAGAATCGATAATGGTAAGTGCAACATGAACGTCCTCTCTTTTCTTAAAGGCAAGCAAATTACAGCACATCTGATTTGATGTCACGCCTGAAAGGCATGCTTCAGTGTCACCTTCTAATATGGCCAACTCTCGAGAGTCCTTGACTTTTACCTCTTTTAACAATATAATGACTCTTTAAATTGGGAACGAAGCTAACCTAGTGAAACCTAAAACTTTTCTTGCTGATGAACATGAGATCGACTACCACCTGATCGATCCGGACGCTATCTACATTATCGAAAAGCTACGCAATGCCGGCTACGAGGCTTATATTGTCGGCGGCAGTGTACGCGATCTTTTGTGCAATAAAACTCCAAAAGATTTCGATATCTCTACTTCCGCACGACCTGAAGAAATCAAAAAAGTGTTTGGCAGGCAATGCCTGCTGATCGGCCGCCGCTTCCGTCTGGCACATATTCGCTTCGGCCGCAAGATCATCGAAGTCGCCACCTTCCGTTCAGGAGACAATGGCAGCGACCTGATCACACGCGACAACGAATGGGGAACGCCTGCCGACGATGCTCAGCGCCGCGACTTTACCATTAACGGACTCTTCTACGACCCCTCATCACATACCGTCATCGACTATGTCGGCGGATGGGATGATATCCATAAAAATCTTCTTAAATCGATCGGCGACCCGACAATGCGCTTCAAGCAAGACCCTGTACGGATGATCCGCCTGCTCAAGTTCCGCGCACGATTCGGTTTCGACATCGACGACGCATGCGCCAATGCTCTGGACAGCTGCCGCGAAGAGATCCTCAAAAGCTCTCCAGCACGCATCCTTGAAGAGTTTTTCCGCATGCTTGAGTCCGGATCTTCCGCACCATTCATCCGACTGATGACAGAAGCTGGGCTGACACATCAGATTTTCCCCTGCTTAGCAGACTTCTTGACAGGCAAGCATGGCAGTGAGATCTACAGCTACCTCGAAGCTGCCGACACTATCAACCAAGAAGATGAGCGTTCTTCGCTGGATCGTTCCGTTCTAACAGCTGCGCTGCTATTTCCCCTCCTTGAGAAGGAAATCAAGCAGCAGTTTCTCGACGCAGAGCAGACACCTCATATTGGCGACATCATCATGGTCACCACCGATGTGATCAAAGCGATCGTCATGTCGTCATTCTCCCATTTTCCACGCCGCATCAGTGCAACAGCAGGATTTATTTTATCAACGCAATATCGGTTCACTCCTTTTTCCGGCAAACGCCACCACCGTCCTAAACTGTTTCAAAATAAAGAGTTCTCCTTGGCGCTTTCCCTATTTGAAATCCGCGCTAAAGTTAATCCCGAACTGCAAGACCTCTACGAGCATTGGCTCAAGTCATATCGCCAATTTATGAAACAGAAAGATCGCCGCGGCCACCAGCACCTTCCATCCCCGCAGGCGAAGAGGAGACGCCGCCGTGGACGACGCAGACCGCCCCCTACCGATTGATCGTATTGATACTCCATCAGGAGCAGTCCTCTACCATCTAGGGCCTTCGCTTGATCAAGGAAAGCGCCCTTCCGTTTTCTATTTTGCATTGTCAGGGGAAGAAAGCTTATTGCTCGATCCTTTCAATCAACCGGCTGTTGCTTTAGCAGATGCCGGCATCCGCGTTTTTTCAGTCGATATCCCTTATCACGGGAGCTCATACGCTGCAACACAAGCGATGCGCTACTGGGCTGAAGAACTCGGCAATAACAATGACTTTCTTAGCCCATTTTTCGATCAAGTCTGCGGTGTCATTGACTTTGCCCTGGACAATGAGTGGATCGACCCGCATGCATTGGGAACCATAGGCCTATCCCGAGGAGGCTTTATCGCAACACATGTCGCTGCCCGCCATCATGATGTAAAATACGTCGTCGGCTTTGCACCGATGACACAATTTGGTCTGATGGACGAGTTTCATGAACGCCAGCTCACAACCGTTGCTGAAAAGCTTGCATTGACCCATATTGCTGACAAGCTGATTGGCAGGCAGGTACGTTACTATATCGGCAACCGCGACCAACGTGTCGGCACGGATGCTTGCTATCACTTTGTGCGCGCTCTTGTCGAAGCAAACTTCTCTCAAGGCAAGAGGTCGCCTCCTGTCGACCTGATAATCACCCCTTCAATAGGCCACAAAGGACATGGCACATCGCCGGAAACTTTCGCCTCAGGAGCTGATTTCATGGTATCGGTGATTGCATAACAGTTTTTTTTATGATATCTTTTTTATTTTATGTGCGAGGTTGCTATGTCGACACCAAAATACTCTGTTGTCATTCCGATGAAAAATGAAGAGGACAATATAGGCCAGTTGATCAAGGAGATCGAGCCGGTGATGGGCGGACTCGGCAAACCTTGGGAGCTGATCTGCATCGACGACGGTTCTACAGACAAGACACTGCCGATCCTGGAATCTCTTACGAAAGAGAAAGATTTTCTGCGCGTAATCGTCTTCGACCGCAACTATGGGCAGTCCAGCGCTTTTGATGTCGGCTTCCGCGAGGCACGAGGCGACTTCATCATCACTCTTGACGGCGACCTCCAGAATGACCCGAATGACATACCGAAGCTGCTCGTGCTGGCAGAACGCTACGACCTGGTTTGCGGCGTACGTCAAAAGCGTCGTGACACAATTATCAAGAGGGTTACCTCCTTTCTTGCCAATAAAGTTCGCAGCCGCTTCTGCGGTGATGGCGTCTCCGATACAGGCTGTTCTCTGAAAGTTTACAGACGCTCATGCTTCGACAAAATCAAGATGTTCCATGGGATGCACCGCTTTCTCCCAGCACTTTTCATTATCGAAGGGTTTGAAGTTCATGAAATTCCTGTAAACCATCGTGAAAGGATGCATGGAACAACAAAATACAATTTCTTTAACCGCTCATTTAACACGATCGCTGATATGTTCGCTGTACGCTGGATGCGCAAAAGACGGCTGAATTATCAGATCAAACAAGAGCTCCCCTGATGGATGATTGGCGTATACTTCTCTATCCACTAGGCTTTCTTCCGGGATTATGCTTTGGCGGGCGTGCCATCATGCAATGGCTATGCAGCGAATCAAAAGGCCGCAGCGTTGTCAACCGCCCCTTTTGGCTGCTGTCTTTAACCGGCAATGTCGCCCTGGCACTCCATTCGCTCATCCAGGTGCAGTTCCATGTCTGCATTGTACAAGCGTGCAATGCCGTTATTGCCTGGAGAAATCTCAACCTGATGCAAAAAAAGAAAGCTCCGGTATCTTTCAGAACAGTGCTTGCGCTTTTTGCTTTTGTCTCAGTAATCGTAACGGTTCTTTTTCTTATTCAAGGATGGTTCTTTAATAACGGTGTCGTAGAGATGTTCCGTGTTCCTGTTACGCCATGGAGCGGAGACGCTTCGGCAGAGCTTCCGTTGCTATGGCATGCGATTGGTTTCACCGGCATCGTCCTCTTTGCTTCCCGATTTTGGGTTCAGTGGTGGTTTGCAGAAAAGCATCAGAAAAGCTTTTTAGGAGGTCCTTTCTGGTGGATCAGCCTAATCGGCGATCTACTGAGCCTTGCCTATTTCACACAAATCAAAGATCCTGTAAACTTTATTGGTCCAGCGTTAGGGTTGATACCCTATATCCGCAATATTATCCTGATCCGTAAGGAACAGAGGAAGGAACGGACCACATGAACAAGCTTTTTATCTTTGCCGGCGAGCCAAGCGGTGATCAGCTGGGTGCCGGTCTCATTGCGGCATTGAAATCGCAGCAACCCGCAATTTCCCTTGTCGGCGTCGGCGGTCCCGCCATGCGGCTAGCCGGCCTTGATGCAGTGATGAAAATGGAAGAGTTTGCCATCATCGGTTTTTTTGAAGTTATCAAAGCTTTACCGAAACTATGGAAACAGTTTTATCGGGTGAGAGACCTCATCATGCACCATCAGCCTGATGCTGTGATTCTGATCGACTATCCGGGATTAAATCTACGTCTTGCCAAAGCTTTACGGAAACAGGGTTATCGCGGCAAGATCATCCAGTACGTTTCCCCTACGGTATGGGCATGGGCAGAAGGGCGGAAGAATATCATGGCGGAAACCCTTGACTTGCTCATGGTCATCTTTCCGTTCGAGGTCGATTGTTTCCATGATTTAGCTCTGCCTGTTGAGTATGTCGGAAACCCGGCTGTCGAAAGAATAGCAAGTTACACATACCAAAATAACTGGCGAGAAGAACTGGACATCCCCCCGGCGGAAAAGCTTATTGCAATCTTTCCGGGCAGTCGCCTTGGCGAGGTTGATAACAATTTTACAAGGCAGATCGAAGCGGCACGGCGCGTCAAACTCCGTCATCCTGATACCTGTTTCGTTGTCTCCTGTGCAAACGATGCTGTCCGCAGCTTGCTTCTCGAAATTATCAATAACAGCACTTTCACTGCCGGTGAAGATCTCTTCATCGTACCACAACAGTACCGTTACGAACTCATGCGGGACAGCCATACCGCACTAGCAACATCCGGTACAGTCACATTAGAGCTGGCTCTCCATGAGAGACCTACGGTTGTCATGTATGAAGTCTCGAAGATAAACAAGTTTATCGGCAAGCATCTGCTTCGGATTAACCTGCCCTATTTCTGTATTGTCAACATTCTGATGGGACACGAGGTTTTTCCGGAACTTATTGAAAACAGTCTCTCAATCCCCGACATTGTCGATTCTCTTAGCGAAATGATAGAAAATACTAAATGCCGCGATCGTTGTATCGACGACTGTAAGAAAATGCGCATTCTGTTAGGCAACCACGACAGCAGTGATCACGCTGCACAACTCATACTGGAAAGGATTCCCTATGCATCCCCTAAAGAAATGGTTAAAACATAAAGCGACACCGGCGGTTGCCGCTTTTGTCATCAAATATCTGTTGCGCATTCTGATCAGCACGTGCAAATTTCACCAACAAGGCTTGGAGCGCCTGATAGAACACGCTAAAAAAGCGCCGTGTATCCTCGTTCTTTGGCATAACAGGATCGTGCCGATCATCGATTTCATGCGCAGATATGATAACTTGACAGGTTCATCATTCTTTGCCATTTTTGTCAGCAAAAGCAGGGACGGAGAGATCCTTTCACGCATTATCGAGAGCTTCGATCGCGGCAAAAGCATCCGCGTTGCCCACTATGCACGCAATGAAGCATTGCGTGAAGCTATTAAAGAGCTGAAACGAAAGAAATATATCCTAGTCTACACCCCTGACGGACCAAGGGGACCTAAATACTCGATGAAACCCGGCATTTTTCTTGCCGCTAAAGAGTCGGGAGCTGATCTGTTCCCTCTTAACTGGCACTGCGAGAGCTATTGGGAGTTAGACTCTTGGGATAATCTAAGGATTCCTAAGCCGTTTTCTACGATACATGTACATATTGGCGACCCTCTTACAATTGCTGATAATCACTTTTCTCAAAATCAACTGGAAGAGGCTTTAAAGACATAGGACAAGAAGCTCTTTGAAACTTCTTGTCCGGCAAGCAAACGCCTTAGTTATATCATCGACAATTTATGGGACCCTGACCGCCCAGTTAGTTGAGTTGCCGAGCAGCTTTCAGTTATTTTTAGTAACCCGTTGTTCATCGGCTTAAAATGGACTTCGAATGATTTAATGGATAATGCATTAAACATCGGCCGCAACAAAAAAGACTCCCCAGATGAGTATTGTAAAGTCTCCCATGTATAACGCTCTTTGAACGATTTTCGATAGACATCGTCTGTAGGATGTTCCTGTTTGGCCTCTTGATAATTATATTGCAGAACCCTTTTCGGACAATTGATCAGATAGGATGAGCACTCTTTTTTTATGCCTGGAACGGAGCCTTCCTTAACAATACAATATTGTTTATCTGGCTGATCTATTCTTGTGTAAGTCAGTTTTGTAGCCTCTGAATTGCCAAGAAAAGTTTGGATGAATACTAAAGTTTCTTTCGAATGCCTGTCTTTTTCATCACTACTCCATTTGCGAAATAAATCGAACATCTCTTCAGTGTGCTTTGGTCCAAATGTTGCTTCAGACTCAAATTGACCTGTCTCAATATTTTTTACTGCTGCGTTTATAGAAAATCCCATTGTAGTCTCCCTGTTCTGGAATTGGCTAGGGAGTGTAACAATTAACATTAATTAAGAAAAGAAAACAAGTGTCGAGAATTCACGGAAAATGCTTAATATGAGATCATTATGGATGAGTGAAGCTTTCGATACAACGCTACTCCAGTAGCGTAATCGCCCTCATGATGCCAAACAGATGCGAAGCAAGAAGGACAATGAACGAATGATACGAAGGGTTCATAGCTAAAATGCTATGAACGAGGAGTGCAGCGATGATTATTAGCTTCTTCGCAAGTAGATGTCAGCATTATATACTAAGGACTACTTGGAACCACTTTGGTGGACAAAAACAAACGATCAACTATCCGTGTTAACAACCAACTCTTCTTTCAGTTTTTTTAGAAACTCTTTCTCATAGAGAGTTGAAGCACCCATGATGCCGTTCAACAAAGACAGTACTGATGAGCTGCCGTGGCATTTGATTACAACGCCATCGACACCACAAACAAGAGCACCGGGATATTCTGCATAATCGAAATGACGTTGAAAACTGTTCAGCTGATGATGCATTTCTTCAGAGAACTGCCCACGAAACCGGTGATGCAGGGATTCGAATATGAATTCAGAGACGCCTTCAGCAGTTTTGAGCAAAACATTGCCGGAAAACCCATCGGTAACAAGAACGTCTACCTCACCCTTGAACAGTTCACGCGCTTCGATGTTGCCGACAAAGTTAATGGAGTGTTTCTCTTGTATTTGCTGAAGCTCCTGATACGCCTTGCGCAGCTCAGGGGTTCCTTTCAATGACTCTACACCAATATTAAGAAGACCGACACGTGGCGTAGGGTTGTCATGAGCACAGCGCTGGAAGGCCGCTCCCATTAAGGCAAATTGTAAAAGGTGCTGCGCCTTACAAGCTACGTTGCCACCAACATCGACAACAGACACAGTCCCTTTCTTTGTCGGCAGCGTCGCAAGTAATGCTGGACGCCTTATGGATGGGAGCATTTGCAGTTTTAACTTAGATGCAACAATGAGAGCCCCGGTGTTGCCGGGAGAAACGAAGGCATCGACCAGTCCTTCTTTAAGGCTGTCGATCCCTTGAACTAATGAGGAATTTCCTTTTTCGCGAACGGCAGAGATCGGATTTTCATCCATTCCGATCACCTGGCTGCAAGTAACGAAGTTTACTGCACGGACGGCATGAGCATGATTTGTTCGCAACCCCTCGATCACTTCGTGGGTGGCAAAAACCATGAGCGAAGCGGCATCACCCATCTGTGTGATATATTGAATGACCGCTTCAAATAGAACATGGGGCGGGCTGTCGCCGCCCATGATATCGACTCCAATGCGCACACTCTTCTCCAGCTTTGGGCTGAGCCCAGGGATAAGCGCTGCTTATTCCTCGACAGAGATCACAGCACGCTTTCCATAATGACCGCATGACTGACAGATCATATGCGGCATGCGCGCAGCGTTGCAGTTAGGGCAAGCAGCTGTATTTTTTGGCTTTTTGGCATCATGCGCACGGCGCATGTTCTTACGTGAATTCGAATGCCTGTTACGTGGTACTGCCATAATGTGGTAACTCCAGTTTTATTTTAAATCTAAATCTGCAAACGGCTGGTAGCCGTCATCTTGCATTTTATCTCCATTCGCTGAGCCCGCTTCTTTCAGATACTTGGACACCGATTCGCGTTCGGTGCATTTGTCGTTGCATTCAACAAAGCGCGGAGCTTCCAAGATGAGCGCTTCCCGCAGAACGGGAATAAAGTTGTAGGTTCCGGTCTTTACCTCTTCGAGAGGCTCGGCATGGTAAAAGCCTTTCAAGTTGATCGGCACAACCACATCTGCATTACAGATGGCGCAAGGTATCTCCCCTTGGGCATGGACATCAAAATGCAAGATAAGCTCTTGCTCGGCAAGGTATGCCTCGCCTGCGACCTTCACTTGATCGACAAAACGCAGGTCTTCATCGCATTGTCCTAAGATCTCGGCAGGAAAGACTACGTCAACGACTTCAGTATGGCCGTTGCGGAGCTGCTCGACATATATTAGGCACCTGTTGTCCATTTGTAGGCTCGCTAGGGTGATAAAGCATTAAATTTAATCGATCTAACCATTTTTTTCCACTGTTTTCTTCCTCATTTCGATCTAATGAGCCACCGCACCGGACAGCCTAATTAATTAATTTAACATTGTTAACTATGTAATAATAAATAAAATATTTAATATAATATTATTATAAAATAATACAGGAAATAACATGTCGGATAAATACTTTGGCAATGATACAGCCGGTACAAAAACAATCTGGATCCTTCAATTTCGTGACGAACCTACAATTCCCAGTGGAGACGGCCCGTCGCAAGCACGGAGAAAAGCGCATTTCTACATCCCCTACCCCGAGAACTCCCCCGAACGCAAGTCCGGCCAGTGGCTAGATACAACTGAGCTGCAAAAAGCTAAAGACCTTCATGAAGACAACATCCGTAAGATGGACGCTTTCTGCAAATCGTTAGAAGAGAAATGCAAATCGGCACAACAAACAAATTCTGAAGCGCAAAAAAGCATGAAAGAAAATATCGACAATCTCGGCAAAGTGGTCAAGCGATTCAATGAACTGCTTCGCCGTTTCAAAGATGACCTTCCTTCAGAGGAAGACTCGTAATTTTCTGTTGAAAATCACTGGATATTCCTTTACAATTACAACTTAGAAAAGTAATGAACAATTAACAACAGAAAGGCTTGACCTCGCATAAAGGAAAGCAATCCAGACGAAGATTGAAAAAGTTATTTACATTCTAACCCCTGATTCATTTTCCGCTTGGGGTTAAAAAGGTTAGGTAATAGGTGAAAACAACGACTCAGCAAGTTAGGGCATCGACTTTATCGATATGAAACCATCAGCAGAAACTTGCTAACGCCTATCATTATCGTAACCGCAATAACAGTGCGAGTGACGCCTTTCGTCAACCTATGAGGTGACGAATGGATGAAGAGATCCTTCTTAACATAGAATCCAAAGAGATACGCTACGCGCACCTGCGCAACGGACAGTTGCGCGATCTCATGATCGAAAGAAAAAAAGAACGTCAGCTGACCGGTAATATCTACCGTGGCAAGGTGACCAATATTCTGCATAACATCCAATCTGCCTTCATCGACATCAACGAAGGAGAGAATGGGTTCATCCATATCTCCGACATCCTTGAGAATACCAAAAAGCTCGAAGAGATGTATGGGATGGACTTTGAGATGGAGCCTGAAGAGGTCCGCAAACAAGAAGATCAAGCAAAGGTCAATATTGAGCAGCTGCTTAAGCCCGACCAGCCTGTTCTTGTACAAGTAGTCAAAGAGCCTATCGGTTCCAAAGGCGCGCGCCTGACTTCCAACATCTCTGTTGCCGGCAGATACCTCGTTCTCCTCCCTAACTCTTCGCATCGCGGAGTCTCAAGGAAGATCGAGGATCGCAACGTACGCGACAGGCTAAAAAAGCTGATTCGCGCTTTTGAAATGCCGCAGAAAATGGGGTTGATCTGTAGAACAGCGAGTGCCACCGCCACAAAAGAACAGTTGATTGAGGAAGCAAACGAATTATTTGCATCATGGAACTCCATCAAAGAAAAGTTCCAGGAGTCCAGCGACCCTACGATCCTTTATGAGGAGTCTGACATCATTAAACGTGCTGTCATCACTGCCATCGACAAAGGGTACGACCGCGTTCTGATCGACGACTATTCCGTCTATCAGGCGTGCCGCAGGATTCACAGCCGTTATTCAAACGACAACAACGTGCGCATCGAATACTACCGCGACAAAGTCCCGATGTTCGAGCGCTTCAACGTCGAGCGCGAAATTGATAAAACTTTGCGCCGCAAAATTTGGCTGCCGAGCGGCGGCTATCTGTTCTTTGACAAAACCGAAGCGATGCATACTGTCGACGTCAACTCCGGCCGCAGCCAAACTAACAGCGGTACCGACGTAGAAGAATCGCTGGTGCGCATCAACCTGGAAGCTGCCGAAGAGATCGCCCGCCAGCTGCGGCTGCGCAACATCGGCGGACTGATCATCTGCGATTTTATCGATATGCGCATGAGGAAAAACCAGCGGCGGATCCTCGACAAGCTGAAAGAGTGCATGAAAGAAGATACGGCAAAATGCACGATCCTCGGCATGAGCGAATTTGGTCTGGTAGAGATGACACGGCAGCGCAGCAAGGGAACCCTTGTCCAGACCATCTGCACCAGCTGCCCGTATTGCAATGGCAGCGGAATGGTCAAGTCTCATGAGAGCGTGTCGATCGAGATCGAACGAGCGCTTAAAAAAGCGATCCACATCAACCAGCAGTTTGCCATCAGTTGTCGCGTACATCCCGAACTTGACCACTACCTCAACGTGATCGATAAATCCTATTTGGTTAAACTCGCCGATGAATCGAACGCGCGTCTCGTCTTTGAACCTGACGACACTTTACATCTTAACGAATATCGCTTTTACTCGACGACGAACGATCAAGTTATTGAAGTCTAGGAGAAAGGTATGGGCTACTACGAGCGTACTGATGAATATCTCGCCAAAGGGATGATCAGCGACAAAGTCGCCGACCTGCTAAAAAGCTTCTACCGCACTTATAAAGAAGCAATAAGGGATAAGGGAGAATCGTTTGACAGCCACGAAGAGAAGTTCAACAACTTCCTCGACTTTGCTGTCAGACAGGTCAATGATCCCTATCCCTTCGAACCTTTCCACCGCAGGATCACCGAACCGTTTAACTACTACGACTTCGGGATCAGCTTCGTCGCTCCCCTCATCAAGATGGATAAGACGCAGATCATCGGTCTGGAGAATGTCGACAAGATGGTCGAGCAGATCGAAAAGGGCGATAATGTGATCCTCTTCGCCAACCATCAGATCGAACCGGATCCGCAGGCGATCGCCTCGATGCTTCAGGCTACGCATCCAAAGTTTGCAGAAGAAATGATCTTCGTTGCTGGCCATCGTGTGACAACCGATGCGCTCGCCGTACCGTTAAGCCTTGGCTGCAACCTGCTGTGCATCTACTCTAAAAAATATGTGGAGAACCCTCCGGAACAGAAAGAAGAGAAGATGATCCACAATAAGCGTACCATGATGAAGATGTCAGAGTTGCTTGCCGAAGGCGGTAAGTGCATCTACGTGGCTCCTAGCGGCGGGCGCGACCGCCCCGATGCCGAAGGCATTGTCGATGTGTCCCCTTTCGATCCCGCAAGCCTAGAGATGTTCAGGCTGATGGCGATGCAATCGGGACATCCGACACACTTCTACCCCCTTGCACTGCGCACCTACGACATCCTGCCCCCGCCGGACAATGTCCAGTCCGAACTGGGAGAATACCGTAATGCGCGCTATGCGCCATGCTTTCTCTGCTTCAACAAGGAACTCGACCTGGTCAACTTCCCTGGAAGCGAAGGACTCGACAAAAAAACACTGCGACAGAAACGTGCAGACTATGTATGGACCATCGTCCGTAATGATTACTTGAAATTATTAAACGCGTGAGACCCCCATGAGACATTTCCTTCTTCTTCTAACATTCCTCGCTACCGCTACCCTTCAGTCTGCAACCGTCATTGAAGACCAAGCCGACCTTCCGATCCTTACCCCTTCACTAGCAAAAAGAGAAACTCTTAAACTACGCCTTGACAATGGGCTGGAGGCGTATCTTGTTTCCGATCCTGATACTGAAAAGTCCACAGCTATTCTTGCTGTGAATGTCGGCTCCTGGCAGGATCCTGAAGAAAATCAAGGCATCGCCCACTTCCTTGAGCACATGCTGTTTCTTGGCACTAAGAAGTACCCTCAGGAGCGCGGCTATATGGAATTCATCGGTGATCACGGCGGTATGACCAACGCCTTCACCGCTAATGATATGACAGCCTTTCTATTCAACGTCGACAACAGCGCATTCCCAGAAGCTCTCGACCGCTTCTCGCAATTTTTCAAAGAACCGCTATTCAATGTTTCCGGGGTCAACAGAGAGATGCACGCAATCGATCAGGAGTATGCAAAAAATCTGGAAAACGATGATGTTCGCCAGTTATGGCTGATGAAAGAGCAGACGGCCGAAGATCATCCCAATAAAACCTTCCAGATGGGCAATCTAGCATCTTTGAACAACACCTCGCGCGAGACGTTGATCAAATGGTACAAAGAACATTACAGCGCTAACCTCATGAAGCTTATCGTTGTCTCAAATGCCCCTATCAGCACATTGAAAACACTTGTCATCAATGACTTTGAAGCGATCCCCGACAGTGAAAAAAAGCCATTTTCCACAGACAAAATGATCATGGATCCTGCCATGGCTGGACATAAGGTCTACTTCGAGCCGATGAAGCATGAGCGCTCCGTGACGCTAGTTTGGGATCTGCCCCCTGCAATTGCTGATATGCGCGACAGCAAGCCGGAGCGGGTGATCTGCCACGTTTTGGGACACGAAGGGAAAGAAAGCCTTCTTGCACAACTTAAGCGCGAACATCTTGCTGAAGAGCTATCCTGCGGAGGACAGCGTATCGGCGGAAAGAACATGCTGGCTTTTCTTGAAATCAAGCTCACCAAACAGGGACTGCATGAAGTCGATACCGTTATCGAAAGAACATTCCAAGCGATCAAGATGCTCAAACAAGAAGGCATCCCTCCTGCACTTTTCAACGAAATACAGAAAATGGAGAAAGTGCAATACCAGTATCAGCCGCGCACTGATTCATTCTATCAACTAATCGTCGACGCGCAAAATCTGATTGAAGAAGATATGTCCACCTTCCCTCAGCAGTCCGCAGTCACAGAGCGATATGATCCGGAAGCGATCCAGAAGCTGCTTGCAGTAATGACTCCAAAAAACACCTACTACTACATCAAAGCACCCAAGGATGCTCTGCCTATTCCGCTCGATAAAACGGAAAAATGGCTTGGCGTCAGTTATGCTTCGGCGGCGATACCCGAAGAAACGTTGCAAAAATGGAGTAGCATCGGCGAAAACCCTGCCATCACTTTGCCGGCACGTAATCCCTACATCCCTGATGATCTTTCAATCAAGGCGCAGCAAAGTGATACAGCCTTCCCTGCACCTTCACTAATCCTTAATAACGATCACGGCGCTGTTTACTTTGCTGAAGACAAGGAATTCCATGTTCCAAAAATCAGCTGGACATTCACTGTCAAAACTCCGGCCGTCAACGATGGCGATGCTCGCAGCCAGGTTCTCACAGACCTCTATATACGAGCTTTTAAAGACCACTTGGAAAATGAAAGCTACCTCGCCAAGCTCGCCGGCTTGAAATATACAATCGAAAAAACTAACTACGGCATTGCCATCACCATCAATGGCTATAGCGATAAAGCTCCACTTTTCCTCAATACTTTGCTTGACGCACTGCATAAAGCCGACATCCCCAATGCCGATACATTCCGGATCCACAAGGAAACATTAGCGCGTAAATATGATAACTTCCTGATGGAATCACCCCTCGATCAGACGATCGAAAAGCTGAGGTCAATCCTTTATAAAGAGTTCACCACAAATAAGCAGAAAGCAACAGCCATACGCAAGGTTACGCTCAAAGAGTTCAAACAGTTTGCCCATACCCTTCTTGAAAAAACATATCTCGAAGCCCTTCTCTATGGCAATATCACGCAAGATCAGGCACAGAAGATTGCTCAACAAGCAATTGCTGCCCTTGCAAGCGATCCCTACCCAAAAGATGAACAACAAAAAGTAGCTATTGCTGTCTTGCCGGAAACCTCAGGACCGTTCTACCTTGACTTCAAGACGAAAGCTCAAGGCAACGCTGCCCTGCTGGCAATCCAGCAGACCCCCTTTTCTTTCACTAACCGTGCCGCGCAACAGATTCTTGAGCAGACGATGAGCACCCCTTTCTTTTCTGAGCTGCGAACAAAACAGCAAACGGGATATATCGTAATCACAGCGGCACAGGAAATCGAAAAGCAACTGTTCACCTTCTTTGCTGTTCAGTCTAACACGCACACACCGCGCGATTTACTGGCACGTTTCGAGCTTTTCATCGAAACCTTCAAACAGGAGCCCGTACCTGAAGCACGCTTTGACGCTATCAAGCGCACACAGCTGATACAATTGGAAACGGGACCGAAGAACATCAAAGAGATGGGGGAAATGCTCAATAAAATGGCATTCACGTATGACGGCGACTTCCTATGGCTGCAGAAAAGGATTGATGCGATGGAAGCGCTCACATACGACGAATTTCTCTCCACTGCGCACAATATGTTGAGCAAGCAGAACCACCGGCGCCTTGCCATACTGATGCGTGGAAGCACAAATGGCGAGCTAGCTTATCAACGCGCAAAGAACATTAATGAGTTGAAACGACTTTCATCATATTAGCTTTAAGCAAGCAGCGATATTTTTCGTGAGAAGCGGTGATGAACAACCGATCTGCTGTGCTTGCTGAAAAAGGTTCAGTGCACGGTGAGGCTGTCCAAGTTGGAAGTAAAGTACGCCGAGATTCATCAGGAAATCGCCCTCCTCCGGACAGATCGGAAAGAACTGATCATGAACATTATCGATCACACGAAGAAGCTCTTCAACCTTCTCCGGGGGCAGCGTAGGCAGCAGCTTGCGGATAGTCAGAAAGAAATGATGAAAGTTGATAGGATCCCAATGACCTAATTTGAGCAACAGGATGAGAAAATTCAACGAAGGGTTTTCTATCTGCTGTTGGATCTCATCGACAAGATGCCAGTAATCTTTTGGCTCGAAATGATCATGATGCTGTTCAAACGCAGCGATTGTCTCAGGGTAGCGCCCATTACCCATCACCCCTGCAAGGACAACAAAAAAAGGATCGGAGAAGTTCGTCAATAATCCGGTGCCGCCGGATAAATTAAAAAATTCCGCGATGGCATGATAGCTAACAGAGATTGAGAACGTTCCATGACGAGCAATATGCGGTTCGCCCCAGGAGCGGATCTGTTGCTCTGTACATACCCCCTGATCGCCGGCAAGAAGAAGCAGGCGTCCATTGCTCATCTGTGAGAAATAGCGAATCGATACAAAGCCGCCTTCAGGAAAAAGAAATGATGTTTCCGGAAAGGTTTGCCTGTAGTGCTCGAGGATCTCATTGAGAAGCGGAAAATGAGCATAATAGCTTTTAGGGTTGTCAATGGGAACATAAGTATAACTGCAGTGCAAGTTGGGAATAAGCAGCGGATCCGCATGCGAGGTGAAGCTATTTTCCTCGACAGTAATGGTGACTCGTCCCTCTTCAAGGTTGTTGTTATGGATACGGAACAAGTCCTGAGGGATAGTATCGAAAAAATAGTTGCCAATGATAATGAGCGGATTGGTAGTCTCCGACAAGGTTTTATCTGCATGAAGAAGATGCAGCGGCTTGCTTTGATCATTGGCGTAAAATGCGCAGTCGAGAACCCCCTTTTCAAACCATGGCTTTAGCTGTGGATGCTGCTGCCAGAAAGTAACATTGGTCTCAACGATGTCAGTAAGAACGTAACAGATTTTTACACGACCGAAGAACAGGTTCTCGATAAGTGGCAGCAAAGTCTTTAAGAACAGGTAGCCGAATCTCCCGGAACCGGCGCCAAGGTCGAAAATATAGACCGGCTCGTTTGCGTCGATCATCTCTTCCCGTAAGCAGTCGCGGATATAACCAAGTGCAATTTGGGCATAGCTATATGCGGTATGCGGGTTGCTGGTCAGATAGAAGGGCACACCTTTCTGCGACCATGCATCGATACCGAACTGTTTGTATGCCTCATCTTGAAGATTCCAAAGGATCGAGTTGGAAAATCTCTGATTCTCTTCAAGAACAACGCTTTTAGGATCCATAATACATCTCTATAGCATATTGACAGGCGGCAGTGATAACGCCGATGACTGCTCCGATGAGCAGCGCGCGCATTTGCACCTTTTTCTTCATTATATGCCAAGTTTTTGATTCAAACACCCCCTTTTTCAAATGTTCTTTCACCTCCGGCATCGCCTTCATTACCTCCCCTTTCGCCTGCATTTTGAGCTTATCACCCATCGGTCCGGCCAGAAATCCCGCAGCCATCGGTATCTCTTTTTGAACGCCTACAACGAAATTATCGAGCTTTTTGTCGAGAATCAGTCCGATTTTCAGATCTACATCGCCATTATTTCCGATCTCGAGTCCTGAAATAGCATTAAAAAGCAGTAGAGCGACAATCCAAGCAATAGCTGCGCAAGCGAGGATAGTTAGTAGGTATATCATTGAAATCTCCTTGAAATTTATTCACTTAACAGCTATAATAATTATTTGATTGTTAAATGTTTAGGATAAAGTTATGTTTTTTGAATCTTCTCCCGAATTCAAGATCCGGCAAAACGAGAAAAAGCTGCGCGAACTGCGCGTACGCGTAGACAGCTTAAACAAAGAGGTCGATGGCTTCCTTACCTCTTTGGGTGTCTCTTCCGAGCAGCTTACCGCCTACGTCGAAAACAGGGAAAACTTCGACGACGAGACTTGGGAAAAGCTGCAGGATGAACGTCAAAAGCTTGATGCCAAACTGACTTTCGAGCTCGAAAGTGTCTCCGATCCTACCAAAACCAAAAAAGCGTACGAGACGCTGAACGTCGCACCTCATTGGATTTTCGTAAGATAATACCTAGTATGCTTTAGCGAATAGCACATCTTTCGTTGCCGGCTTTCCGGTCAGGATGCAGCGGCCTTCGGTTTCGGACTGTTCCAAAGGAAGGCAACGTATGGTCACCTTAAGATCATCAAGTAGCTTCTCCGATTCAGGATCTTCACACCATTTAGCGATGACAAAACCACCGTGAATCTCCGGTTTCTCAGAATTTTTCGGCGTAAAGTATTGTTTAAACTCTTCGAAGTCAGAAATATCACGTCGTGTATGTTTCTCTCTATACGCTAGTGCTTGGTCGTAAAGATTTTGCTGAATATCAGCAAGGATCTTAGGAATTTCCTCCGAAAGCTGATCGATAGACAGCTTCTGCTTCTCTTTATGATCACTGTCGCGACGTACAAGCATGACAGAATGCGCCTCCACATCGCGAGGGCCAATCTCGATACGGATAGGTACGCCTTTTTTAATCCACTCCCAATTCTTCTCACCGCCGCGTTTTTGACGTTTGTCAACTGTTACGCGAATAGGCTTTCCGTAATACTCACACCCTTGCAGTGCAGCGGCGACCTTGTCGACATACTCCATCACTTCCGCTTCCTGTTCAGGCTTAGGAGCGATAGGTAGAATGACGATCTGCTTAGGGGCTAAGCGCGGAGGTAGACGCATGCCATCATCATCGGAATGCGTCATGACGACGCCGCCGATCAAGCGTGTCGTCGTTCCCCATGATGTGGTATAGCCATATTCTAGTTCGCCGTCTTTATTGCAGAAACGGATCTCTTGCGCTTTGGCAAAGTTCTGTCCCAGGTAGTGTGAAGTTCCGGCTTGTATCGCTTTTCTATCCTGCATCATCACTTCTGTCGTGTAGGTTTCGACAGCGCCGGGGAATCGTTCGCTTGCGCTTTTGACTCCGAGAATCACAGGAAGCGCTAGCACCTCTTCCATGAATGAACGGTATGTTTCCAGCATCGTGATCGTTAGTTTGATCGCTTCCTCTTCATTAGCATGAACGGTATGCCCTTCCTGCCACAAGAACTCTGTTGTACGGAGAAAGAGGCGTGTACGCATCTCCCAACGGACAATGTTTGCCCACTGGTTGATTAGCAGCGGCAGGTCGCGGTAGGATTCTACCCATCGGGAGAACGCTTCGCCGATGATCGTTTCCGATGTCGGACGAATCACTAGCGGTTCTTCCAATTCTCCAGCCGGAACAAGCCGACCGTCGCGCTCTTCAAGGCGATGGTGAGTGACAACGGCGCACTCTTTGGCGAACCCTTCGACATGCTCCGCTTCACGCTGGAGGAAACTAAGAGGAATAAACAGCGGGAAGTAGACATTTTCAACGCCGCCGCTCTTGATGCGGTCGTCGAGTTCACGCTGCATGATTTCCCACATGCCATAGCCCCAAGGTTTCATGATCATGCAACCGCGGACAGGAGAATTCTCAGCAAGATCGGCAGCTTTGACCACTTGCTGGTACCACTCGGGATAATCCTCTTCTCGTGTAGGAGAGATTGCTGTCTTTACTGCTTTTGTCGACATGTCTATATATCCTTTATTTTAAGAAAGAATGATACAGTAACACACTAATAGTTGGAAGCCAAAAATTTACTTGTTATATGTTAAAGATATGAGTAACAACAATTATGCAATCATCGTGATCGGCGCCGGCGCCGCAGGTCTGGTCGTCGCCATCGGCGCTGCAAAGGCCGGCAAAAATGTTTTGTTGATCGAAAGAGGCAATTACGGCGGTGACTGCACCAACTTCGGATGCATACCTAGCAAAGCTATCATTGCATCGGCGCATGCCGCTTTTCTCATACGCCATGCTGCAGACCTCGGCATTGTATCACAGGCACAAAGCAACAACAGCGGCGCCTTGGAACGCGCAAGAAGTATTGTTTCCGAGGTGCGCTCCCATGAAGAACCGAAGGAGTTAGAGGAGCTAGGTGTGCAAACACTCACAGGCAACGCTGCTTTTGTTGAACCTCATACGCTAGAAATTATGAAGAGTAACGGCGAAACAGTAAGCGTTTCCGGCGATCAGATTGTCATTGCAACGGGTTCGCGTCCACGCATTCCCAATATCATAGGAATCGACAATATTCCTTATTTGACAAACGAAACTGTTTTCGAATTGGAGCAGATACCGGAGCATCTAGGAGTGATTGGTGGCGGACCAATCGGCTGTGAACTGGCGCAAGCACTCTCCCGCCTTGGATCCAAGGTATCTTTGATTCATCATCATCCCCACTTGCTAAACAAAGAATGTGCCGAAGCACAAACGGTGATCGAAAAGACTTTTCTCTCCGAAGGGATCGACCTCTACCTCAATGAAGAACCGCAGGAAATATCGATGAACGGCAAGCACATCGTTCTGCATTTGCATCAAAGAGAGGTATCAGTCAGCCATTTGCTAGTCTCAACAGGCCGCCTTCCTAATATCGAAGACCTCAACCTCGGCGCCATCGGCATCAAAACCAACGCACGCGGCATCGTCGTCGACGATCACGGCAGGAGCTCCCTTCCGCATGTTTGGGCTGCCGGCGATGTTGCCGGCAGAGCGATCTTCACTCATGTTGCGGAGAATGAAGCGCGCACTATTTTGAAAAATTTGCTCGTACCGCGACTGTTGCAATCGAAACGCGACCTGCAACAGCCGATTCCGCGTGTGACATATACCGATCCCGAAGTCGCCACCGTAGGTATGAGCGAAAATGAAGCGCGAAAAAAATACACGGTCGCTACATATTATGTTCCGTTTACGAAGGTTGATCGCGCCCTCACTACAGGAAGAACCGAAGGGTTTGTGAAAATAGTGACAAAAAAGTGGAGCAGCAAGATCCTTGGAGCGACAATCGTCGCGCCACGCGCCGGCGAGATGCTGATGGAGGTCAGCAGTGCCATGCACTTCGGCATCCCCTTGCGCAAGCTCGCTGCATTGATCCACCCCTACCCGACGTACAGCTTAGCAATCCGCAAAGCTGCAGACATGTGGCTGACAGAAACGATTCTGCCATCATTAAAAAAACTGATAGGAAAGTCTTCATGAAACGCATGATTCCCCTCATCATTCTGCTTATACTCATGGCTGCGGCACACTATACCGGCCTTTGCGGCTACCTCAGCTTCGAGCAACTAAAAATGCATCGTGAAGACCTAAAACGATGGGTCGCCATGTATCCCATTCTCGCCCCGGCCGCGTATATCTGCATCTATTTCATTGCCACTGCATTATCTGTTCCCGGCGGAGCAATCTTATCGATCGCCGGCGGCTTTTTGTTCCCACAGCCCTATAGCACGCTCTTCGTTCTGGTCGGCGCAACGACCGGAGCCACGACCGTATTCCTCATCGCAAAGACATCTGTCGGCGACCTTATCATGCAAAAGGCTGGAGGGCGTCTGCACAAGATGCAGGAAGGATTCAAGGACAACGCCGCCAGCTACCTTCTTTTCCTTCGCCTCGTCCCATTGTTTCCCTTCTGGCTTGTAAATATTGCTCCGGCATTCTTTGGAGTATCGCTGGCAACATACGTGTGGACAACACTGGTCGGAATCATTCCCGGCGTTTTTGCTTTTACCCAGGCAGGGGCTGGATTAGGCAGCATCCTGGACAAAGGGGAAGAGTTTTCTATCGATGCCATCTTTACAACCGAGATCAAAATCGCCTTGATTGCTTTAGGCATCTTTGCTTTACTTCCCGTTGTATTAAAAAGGCTGCAAAAAAAGCATGATTGATTCCTATTTCAGAAAGTCATACCAAGAATGGTGCGTCGACCCTCTTCTAGATCTGATCGCTGCAAGAAAATGGAATCCCAGTATCGTTACCGCTGTTGGCCTTGCCTGCGGGATTGCCATCATGCCTGCATTAGCGCTTGGCGCAGTTTCTTGGGCGATAGCTTTGCTACTAATATCGGGATATTGCGATACGCTGGATGGATCGTTAGCACGTCTTCTTAGGCATACGACGCCTAAGGGCGCAGTCTTCGATATTGTCAGCGACCGCATCGTCGAGTTCTGCATTGTCATGGGGCTCTTTCTTGCAGCTCCAGAGGCGCGAGCTTTACCCTCCTTGATGATGCTCGGAAGCATTCTCATCTGCGTTACCTCTTTCCTTGTCGTCGGCATCTTCGTCGACAACAAGTCACATAAGAGCTTCCACTATAGTCCCGGCATCATGGAGCGCAGCGAAGCGTTCCTTTTCTTTGCCGCCATGATCTTATTTCCAACACTATTTCCCCTGTTGGCATACAGCTTCATCGTTCTAGTGACGCTAACGGCTATTATACGCGTATGGGAGTTCGCTCGCGATTGTTCAAGTATGCCTCAGTGATTCTTCGATGAAATTCGCTATCGACAGGAAACTGCTGCTTTTCGATAGCGCTGACCGGCATCAGCCCCATCATGCTGTTACACACATATACATTGGCATGAGGCGGGATTTCTTCCGGTGTGGCCTTGACATGATAAACGGGAAATAGATCTTCGATCTGCTGCAAGGTCACCCCCCAAACCAAAGGCAGTTCTTTTGCTGGTGTAAAGAACGCCCCATCGTGATGCCAAAAAAGGTTGGCATAGGTCGCTTCCAGAAGAAAGCCTTCACTGGAGCAGGTCAGCCCATCGTCAAAGCCGCGAGCATGAGCGTACTCTTTAATTCGCGATCTAGAGATTGTCGCGGAAGTCTTCAGATATGGTCGGCTATTGACAATTTCTTTAAGGAAAAGACAAAGGCGCCAAGAGGTCTCTGTTGGCGGCGCATAAGGCTCCAGTGTCATTGTCGACTTCTTCCCTACAGAGACCTTAAAACGCCAATGCCCCCTACCAAGTTGCTGTTTGCTGAGGAAGTCGATTAACACCTTTTTCTCCGGTGGTGCGACTCCAACCTCTCTGCACTGAAATCGCAACCGATTGAGATGCAGATCTAAAGCGGTTACTGTACCATCAACAATCGCTATAGTCTCAAAAATGAAATCCATCTTAGAGCTCTTTAAATAGTTCTTTTAATTTATCAAGCGCACCGATGATATCTGCAACTGTCTTATTCTCTTCAGTTGACCCACTATAGGTCCTCTTCACATTTTCCACAGCAAAATCAACGAGTCTCTTAGCTCCTTCACGGAACGAAGGCACTCTCTCCAAGACACTTTTGCCGGCGCTGATCAATGCATCTACATCGCCTTCTTCAGAGTCCGCTCTATCGATATTTCTCAGCACCGCTTCCATATCAATTCTCACTTCTTGGAGATCTTCGATATGCTCACCTGTTTTGTCTGCTGCATTTTCATATTCCTTATATTGTTTCTGAAGGAGCGTGACCGCCTTGCTATAATCGCCCGCCAAAGCCCTCTTTTGTTTAAGGAGGTTGTTGACGCGTTCAGTGAGGTTTTCAACTTTAGCAAGTGTTCTCTGCAGTTCGTTCGACTTTTCCTGAAAGGCTTTGTCCTGTTTATCGAGTAATTTGTTGGCTTCGTCTACAGATCTTTGGAGCGATACATTGAGATCTTTACGATCTTCCAAGATATCTTCTTGCTTTCCTAGGAGTATCTCTTTCAGTTTAACCTGTTCTTCATACCGAATGATGACTTTTTCCAATTTGCTAATATCATTCTGCGCTTCGGTAAGAGCATCTCTAAGAGTTTTATTACCGGCATAATGGCGAACACCGAGAGCAAGACAGCAAGTGGATGCCGATGACAACACCAGCATGATACCTCCGCCAATGGCTCCCACACCACCAATCCAGGCGGGATAGTTATTTTGATCTGCAAGGACTAAGGCTGCTGTTCCGAATGCAGACGCAGTAACGCCGGTAATCAAGTTAATTCCCGATGACGAAATACCGAAAGGAAAACACCAAGTTCTCTGCTTTCGGATGCAAGTAGCCAAGCAGCCCCTTTTCTCGTCTTCAAAGGATTCAGCTCCTTGTACCGGATCTGCAGTCTCACCCATTTCTATATCAGGAGGAGGAGCTTGATCATCCCGATTGCTAGGGTTATCGACGTTCGAGACGTTAGAAAACGTTTGCATCTCTATCGATGATGGCTGAGAAACTAGCGGATTCATTTTTCCTCCAATAATAATTTTACAAAATGTTATTGATCAGAAGGATAGGCTTATATCAAAAGAAGTAAATATTACCTAGAGCTGATGACGAGATGTTCTCTTTTTTTTCAAAAACAGCTCCACAATGGTCGTCACACGGACAATCAGTAAATGAATTCTTGTTCGCCCTCTTCGTCAAGGAAAGGGCGGTCCTGCAATTGCTGTGCCAACCGCTCCATATCTTGTATCGTTTGTTTTGGGTCGATTCTTTGCCTCGCAGCTCTACGGATTTTTTGTTTCTCACGAAGACGATTAACAACTGCCTGCATCTCGTCCTTAACTTGATCTTGCGTACTGACGCTTGTAATGAAGGCTTCGTTCTTATTGCTGCGCTCCTACGTATTCAGAATGTAGTCCTTAACAGTCTCGAGCATTTGCACATCTTTTGTTTCCAACGAACCATTTGACTCTTCATGTGTTGTAGCTTTGCACACAGTTTATCGCTCTCATGGGTCAGCTTCTCCAGGTCATCCAGCTGCTGCTGAAGCAGCAATTCCCACTGAAGCTCCCAGGAAAAGCTCCGAAGAAGGCTCCTCGAGCACCTCATCCATTTCGATCAGCTCTTCATATTCGTTGAGTTCTTCTTCCAGCTGGTTGAGCTTCTCGAGATTCATGACATGATCGGCAAGCTGCCGCACTTTCTCGTTAAGAAAATCGGCGTAGTCTTCAAGTTCACTAGAGGTAGAGATATCTGACGCCTCTTCAAATTTTTTGCGGATCGCTACCTGCTCATCAATAAGCATCTTACCCTTTTCGATCAGCTCTTCCTGCAGATCATTTAGCTCCTCTTCTCGTCGATTGCGCTTCTTGAAATTAATCACATGATCGGCAAGTTGCAGCCATTTCTTGGTAAGGATATCTACGTAGCCTTCAATATCATTGTCTTCAATATCATTGGTGAAGATATCTGCGTAGTCTTCAGGATCGATATCGTTATCGAATCGACCACTATTGCAAGCGTCGATCAGTTTGCAGACTCTCTCTAAGAGAGATTCAGAATCCTGAGCCTGCTCTTCAGTCTTACCGCTTTCAAGATCGGGAGCTTCGTCCTCAGGTATGCTACGATTATCGCCTAACAAGTCGCCG
>JACKPN010000001.1 GCA_024233575.1 Chlamydiales bacterium | reverse complement strand
GGCAGCTTGATGCCAATATGCCCGCAAATGTAACGCTGACCCTGCAGTTGCAAGCACCAACTGGGGCAACTTCCCAAGGGGCGGTGTCGCTGAGTACGACTCCCAATAACTTAGTGACTAATCTTCCTGTGCTACTGCTTTTGACCCCCAACTTGCAGATGACTTATACTCTGTCAGCAACGGTATCTGCGACGCAGGCAGCAGCGCAGAATGTGACCTTGACATTGACGCTTCTTTAGAGACAAGCAGGCTGGCAGGTGAACGTGCAGTCGGCTTCTTCGTCTAGAATAATGGCGATTTCTTTTTCTAACAGGCGGTGCTCTTCTGGTAGGTCGTCTTCTTCTAATGTCACGATCCAAGTACCGCATGGGAGTTCTGCGAACTCAAAATCTCCTTTTCTGTTGGTGACAGTGGTATAGACAAGCTGTTTTTCAAAGCAGGAGACGGTGATGCGTATGGGATCAGCGTGTTCGGCAAGTTGCAGATAGTTGCGATTGCGCGTTTCGAGAGCAAGGATCAGGTTGTCATAGTTATCGGGAAGGTTGAAGATGGCGATATGTCCCTTTAGCTTTCCGCATTTTTCCATATACAGGTCGCAGAGGTTTGTTTTCCCCCCTTCGACGTCGACCATCGTCTCATTGAAAAATTGCGCATTTTCGTGTGAGGCATGATCAACGTGGACAGGATATGAGCCGGGCGGCAGTTGGAAATCGAAACGCCCTTGATTGTCAGCAATGACTCTCTGTCCGCCAACATTGACGACAGCATAGCTGACAGGTTGCTGGGTAGCGGCGCTGAGGATCCTGCCCTGTAAACTGCCGACACTGCGTTTTCTGTCGATAGGAAGATTAAGAGGGATATCGTAACGGACCATTGCCTGGAAGGTGTGCGGCTGCGGCCCTCGTTCCGAATGGAAGTATTCTGCCCTGCAGTAGATACGATGATTGTTGCGGAAGAAGTGCTCATATTTGACGGCCAGCTCCTCCTGTGAGGTGATGGAAGGAGTATTCATCGCTAAACGCCCAGAGAGCTCCAGCCAACTGCGCTGCTTAGGATAGCGCATGCGGAGCGCTGCATAGAGAGAGTGTCGCCAACGTTTAGGCTCGTAATAATCGATATTGCCGCTTTCAGCAAGGAGGCAGTATTCCCTGTCTAAGTTTAGTTGCCCGGAAAGATAAAGATAATAGCGTTGTAAGGATCGATAAGTGTTCCCGTGTAAAAGATCTTTATTCTCCCCAAGATTCGTCGAAGCTAGAAATTGATAGCTGGGTCGTGACCACGAAAGGTTGCATCCCAACCAATTCTGGCTGAAGTTGAATTGGTGGTAGAGCAGATCCTCTGATTGAAAGTTCTGAAAGGTCCCAACAATATTGAAGCCTCGCGATGCATGATAAGAGAGATGCGCCCTGCTGTTTTGCTGCCGGTATTCAGTAGAGATGTTACAGTAATCTTCCGGTTGGCGGTTTTGATTGATATAAGTGTAGCTGCCGCCGGCACGCAGCCCTTTTCTTAATGGGACATCTATCGAGCCTGTCCTCATTTTCATGTTAGTGATAAAACCGTTGAAACCGGGGTCTGCATTCGAAGCTTCCAGCCGTAACCATCCCGATCTAAGAATCTTACTGCTGTAGACGGCACGATAACTTCGAGGGGTGTCACGTCTAGGATGGTTGTTGTTGATGCCGTATTCAAATTGGGCGTGGATGGTGGAGTGGGGCCAGACATCGACCAATGCGCTGCTCAGTGATGCCTTCGGACAGTCATTTTCTTTTTTGTTTAGATGCTGCAGGGAGAATCTTAGCAGCCTTTGATACCATAGAGCCCCCAACGCTCCCAGCTCGGCGATTTTGTATTGTCCGCTATGCGGCTGGGTCATGTAGTAGCCTCCATATTCGAACGGGTAGAGCGTCACGCGCCCGCCGGCGCCTCTTCCGAGTCGACGGTTTTCCGTTAGAGGGCTAAGATGATAGATGGCATCGCCAAGATCGATGAAATAGCTTGGATTGTTGATGCCGATATGTAGCTTTTGATCGATGCCGTAAATATTTTTCCGCGTATCAGTAGGAAGTCTGAAGAAAAAATTAATGTCGGTATTAGAACACTCCCGTAACGGACCGCCGCCGGCGAATTCCAGTACGCCGACATTGTCTCCATTCCTTGTCAGCCCGAAGATGCTGATTTGTGCGGGAATTGAATGAATTGCCGGGTCGCTGCAGTTAGTATGCGTGAGCACTTCAAAGCTGAAAGACTCCTGGGTCAGCAGCTCGCAGGTGTCGGCACGGAACACTTTGATGAAGACGAAATGACTGCCAAGCTGTGGTGTTTCATTTACGACGATGTCAGTTGTTAGTATCCGCTTTTGATTTGGAGCAAGGGTAGCGGTGAATGTATTACATCCGCAGTCAAATTCCGGATTTGTTTGTATTTGGACTAAAATAGGAGTGTCGTCGTTTCCTTCATTGAGTAGCGTATGTTTCAGCGAGATGCTTGATCCCGGACAAAGATAGCTTGGGGGGTATTCAGCGATGAGGCGAATATCTGTCACGGATTTAACGTATATGACAGTATCGTGCGTGGAGCGGTTTCCGTTTCTGTCAGCAATATGGATTTTGATAAGGTATTCTCCTGCAGGACAGCGTGGAGGGACTTTGATGTCGAAGAGGACGAATTCTGTTTCCTGCGGAGCGATCGAATAAAGTATTTCTCTTTCAGAAAGACTGCTTTGCCAATTCTCTGGCAGCTCTAAGGTAACAGTCAGGTCATTTTGCTCATCGCGATCATTATAAAAATAACAGCAGAGCGCTGTGAAGGAATCCGGTGTTAACGCCTCTTCGGTATATTCATAAGAAAATTGAATGTCATCAATCGCTGCGGCTCGGGTCGTATGCGGAAGAAAGATGCTGATCAGAAGGATCAGGAATGACAATACGAACCGGTTCTGCTTTGTATTGATTATTTTCGTCGTTAACAAATAAGATTCCTTTGTAGGAGTCCGAAGGCAGTTCAGTTAAAGAAAAGAAAAAACGTATCGAATTATCCGGCAACAGCTTGTGGGGCGGTGTCGAATGTTCGTAGGCGACTTTGCCTTTACCGTCGAACAGTTGTAGCCGCAGGTAGGGATGGATAAAGTATTTCCCGGGATTTTCCATATCTACTTGGTAAAGGATGCGGTCGTCTATTGTTGTGAGCTCCTTATTTGTTATGCGATACTCCGATCCTCCTTTCCCTATCGATGTGACGATGAGATACGCGTAGCGTACTTTTACCGTTATGAAGGAGTCGTTGCTGGAATGAGATTGCTTAGGTTCAATGAGAAGAACGCTGCTATAGGATCCGTCAGGGAGATCGTGTTTGGGTACGTTGACAGTATAGGAGAATGTGGTTTCTTGGTTAGGAAGCAGCGTCAGATGACGTGTCGGCAGCTTGATCCATTCTGCATTTGATAGGGGTTCGGTTCCCGGCTGCGAAAAAAAGTTCTCTCCAGCAGCATTACAACGGTAGTCTGCTTGCTTTATTTCAATCTCTACCGGAACGCTTTGGTTATTGAAGAGTGTGATTTTTTCGTCGAACTGCATGCCGCTTTTCAGTTGTTCTTTATGCAGCATGTTGGAACGGATAATAGCATAACCTGCTGAAGATATGCTCAGAAACAGAGTCAACATCAAAATGAAATAGCGGCGGAGCGTTTGTGTCATGAGAACAATTTATGAGATTGAAAAAATAATGAAAAGTTTATTTCACCGGATCATATTTGATGATGCCGGTTCCAGGCAGATAATATTTACGGTAGACCCATTTCTCGGGGTTTTCACGCATCAAGCGGTCGCACCCTAACATGAATCCGCGGAAGAAGCCATATTTGCGCATGGCGTCCAAGGTGTATTGGGAGCTGCTTGGATAGAAATGGCTGCGCGGACCGTCGGCAGGGGAGATGACGCATTGATGGAATTTGATCGCCGCTTCAGCAAAGCTGCCCAAGAGTGGGGTACGGCAGCGTGATTTACATGTTCTTGCCTGTTTGCATGTCGGCACCATGTCGGCATCTTTACCCCATGGCTCTGCTGATATTGTCGTTGAGAACAGAAGGAGGAGTACAATTGCACTGCGCATGGCGTCCTCAAAAACTTGTCTGGAAGATCAGGAATGGGAAGAGGTCGTTTCTGACCATCATGCTTTTTGCATGGCAGTTATAAAACTGCTCGTTATACTCTTTAGCGGCGAGGCCTGCGCCATTGATGCCCCCGAAATACCAACCGGTTTCCAAACTTGCGGTGATAAGGCCGGCAGCATAATTGCCATGATCAAAGAAATAATAGGTGGCGCCGATAAACAGAGCGTTAATTGCGAATGAAGTGACGGCAGAGCGTTTCAGGCCTACATAGTGGTAGCCGGCGCCAGGGAGGATGGCGTTGAGCATTCGCGCTTTGTCGGGAGATTTATAACAACAGCAGTACTGCGTGACAAGCTCTTCTACGGGTGCAGCTTTTGTTGTCTCCTGAGCAAATTGCCTGATGTAGGAGATATTGCCCCCTTTCAATAACGTGTATAGCGCAAGTTCTTTTGCAGTGTTGCTGTCGCCTTTTTCAATCAACTGTAGGACGCGATCCGCTTGCTCGCACTCGCCGGTCTCCAGGTAGCAATCATATAGCATGATGAGCAGCTCTGGAAAGGCGGAAAATTCCGGTGTGACCTGGTTGAGGGTTGTTTCTTGAAAAGTGCCTAGAGCATCGCAGTATTTGTTCGCCATGTAATAGCACTGCATGATGTCGAATTCGATCTGATGACGTCTGTCAAATTCTGTGGGAGGAATCAGAATCAGCGCACGCTTGAAAGTGGTTACCGCACGGTAAAGGTCATTGTCATGAGCGAACGCCATAGCGATCGTGAGCTCTCTGCCCCACTCTTGTTGGCGCTCTTCAACGGTAAGCGGCTCGAATGCGGAATCCAGTCTGCGGATGTCGTTCCTATTCGGAGCAAAGGCGAGGCAAGGTTCCATGACGTAGGTAGAACGAGGCACGCACCCTGCCAAAATTGTGACGATAGCTAGTGACAGTAGCAGTTTTGCCGTTACGGACATTCGCAGGATGATTCCATGTCAAGCGGGTTTGTTGTTTTCAAATTCATCCACTCGTAAGCTTCATCGCAGTCAAGCTTCCACATTCTCTTCGTGCGGTTCTTGATCTTCCAGATATTCTGTTGATGTTTCGTTAGATTCTGGATCTGCTCTTCAGTGTCGACAAGCTGCGGTCTGATGAAAATGAGCAGATTACGCTTTTGGTCGATATAACGCTTATCGGTGAATGCTGCGCCGATGATTGGCGCACCTCCCAAACAGGGAACATGGCTGCGCGTGCGGATAACCTCGTCTTGGATCATGCCGCTGATGACGATGAAATAGCCGTCAGGAACATGCACCTGCGTGCGTGTTCTGTTGATGCTAGTTGTCGGACCGGAAAGCTGGTCGGAGACTGTTCCCGCGCCGGTACCTTGTGTCGTTCCCGTTGCTACACGGCTTACTTCCTGGTCAATTTGAAGAGTGATGATGTTCGTTGGACCGAGCAGAGGGGTCACTTTGAGTGTTGTACCTACATCGCGGAATTCATAGTTGTTGGTAAGGACGCTGCCCATGTCGTTGGAGATCGACTGTGTTTTGAACTGCGTGTTGATGCCTACAAAAATTTCAGCGGCAACGTTGTCTTCTGTGATGATCTTGGGATTCATCACGATATTAGTACTGGTCTTGTCGTGAACTGCCTTGATCAGCGCTCCTAAGGTTTTGAATGTGGCGCCACAGACGTTGATCGACTGTCCGATGATGCCCATATGGTAGCCGGTATTTTGGGTCAGCCCAGTAGCATCAGGGGCAAAAATATTCAGCGAGCCGTCGTTATTTACTTCAAGACCGGAGGTTGCCAGGCTTGAATTCAGTGGCGAGGCTCCGGAGAAAAACGCCTGCGCGCCTGCTGTGTCGCCGCCGCCGAAGCGTGAGCCGATGTTAACGCCATACTCTAGGGAGTCGTCGATATCGACTTCGAGGATCAACATTTCGATGAATACTTGTCTCAATGGCTGGTCGATCTCTTCGACAAGTTCCTTTACTTTGAGAAGCGCTTCCGGGGTACCGGTAAACACCAGCGAGTTGGACTCTTCGAGCCATTGGATACTGTTGATAGCGGAGATCAGCTCTCCGTTGACCGCTTCGGTATCTCTTAAGCTTTCACCGATCTTCAGCATCGCTTTTTCGATGCCTTCACCTTTGCGGTATTGCAGTTTATGGATGAAGAATTTCGTTCTTTCGATATGACCCAAGGGGAGGTTGGAGCTTGTAACGCCGCGCACTTTTTTTCCGGCGAAGAAGGATTCGCCTTGATCCAAAGTGAAGCGCCATTTTCCATCAGGCCCGAGGATCCAACGCCCTTTCGGCATATTTTTACCGGGAATTAGCCCTTCTGGAGGCGTGTCGCCGGGAATAAATTCCCAGTTGCCTTGGGCATCAGGCTGCCAGCGCCCTTCAGGCGGTTGCGCTGGATTGGTGAACAGGTTTTTTCCGTCCGGACCGGTACCGCCCATTGGGTCGAAATACCAATTGCCGCTGCGGTCAAGTTTCCAACGGCCGTGTCGGTTGCCGGTAGGAAGTGTTTTTCCTTCTTCACCGAACTGCTCTTCAAACTCTTCTGGAGAGCGAAATTGCAGGTCGTTAAGATTATAGATCGACGTGGTTCCGTCTTGTTGATCGAGACGCTGGAGTAGTGGGATAGCGCGCTCGACGAGGAACGGGGTCGAGACTACAAAGATGCTGTTGGAAGGTGCGTGGGCGACCAGAGTGATCGGCTGCTTCTGCGAAATTGGCTGCATGATCAACTCGGCATTCTGGACGAGGGTGTCAAGGAAGGCGTTACGGACCACATACTGGCCGATGACCATGCCGCTAATAGGAGCATCAACGCTTTTAATGATTGTTTTCACTTTTTCAACGTTAATTCCCAGATCGGTGACGATCAGATGGTTGGTGTCGGCAATGACTTCAACGAAAGCGTTGTCTGATAGAATCGGGAGGATCGCAGACTGGATGTTGCTAGGGTCCAGCGTGTTTAGGCTGAACACTTGTGTAACGATGTCTGCACTTTTTAGTTCGGTTTCCGGGAGCGTTGAAGCTTTAACTTCGCCAGGAGCGCGTTGGTTTGAGTTGGCGTGGATAACGATGTTGTTACCGTCTTCGATGAGATATAGATTATGAATGCGCAGTTCTTGGAGAAGAGCGGCCATCACGTCTTCATGCGTTGCGGGCTCTTCAGAAACAATAGTGACATAGAAGTCGAGGAATTGCTCATCGAAGATAAAGTTCTTACCGGTGATGCGGCTGACGAAACGGATATATTCGATGATGCTGACGTTGTTAAAGTTAATTAGAATTGTCTCAGGCTGTTCAGGTTGAGGTTGGTCGGCATCATTGTCATCTTGTGCGATAAGCTTTTTGTCGTTTGCTGATGACTCCATAGCAATGGTGTCATCATACCAATCGTTTGTTACGGTTTGTTGCGGTGAGCGTCTACGCTTTTTGACCACAGGGGCAGTTGGCTGAGTGTTCGTTTGGGCGGCGGGAAGCTGCTTTTCTTCCGGTTGTTTTGCAGTAGGATGGTCAGGAAGGATAAATGTGCTATCAGCATCAAAGCTGACATTGTCCCAGTCAATACTGGAAAAACCGTCATCTTGAGCTGCGCTGACTATAGGTAGCGGAGAGAAAAAAACGGAAAATATTAACGCTAGGTAATTTAAGCGGACAAAACTTTGGGGTATCTTCATGCTTCCACTTGTGTGTTGAGTCTTAGCCTAATCTATTTTAACTACTAAATCTTTGTAATACAACAATCTTATCAAAAAAAAGCGATAGTCAGGTCTTGAGCATTGTTAACTTGAAATTCTAGTTAAAATTATGATTTCAATCCAGTGCAACTTGAAAAAATAGTGGAAGGTGGTTTTCCTGCGACTTATTTGATTTGTGAGGAGTAATTGGGAATCAACGGTGGGTGAATCCCGTGTTAATTTCGTCGTTGGATCGCAAGTACAGTATAGGTGCGCCCTTGCAGAGGTTGTTGTTCGTCGATCTTTAATTTCCTTATCACTTGATTAACGATAGTGTCGGGTGGTTCATCAATAAATTCATTGATAGCCTGTTCCAGGTAATCGCGGACAAAGATGACGTCTTGACCGCTGTCGAGCGTTCTAGGAGAAAAGCCGGAAAAAATAAATGTATCGCCAATATTCCAGGGATAGGTGGTTACGGTAAAGGTCTCTTGTTTGGAGCTTCCTAGTTCAGCGCAAGCACTTTGCAGGGGTATTAGCTCCGGTCCGGCCAGCGGATGCAGCCAGCATCCCGTACTGCCGGCAGTAAAAAATTTCATGGTATTGCGTGCCGGGTCGAGGATCACCAGTGTGAACTTGAATAGCTGTGATCCCGTATCATTAAGGATCATTGTGTTAAGTTGTTTTAGAAATGAATCGGGATGGATTAGGCTGTCGTTAAGCGCTCGGACCATGCCACGTAGCGAAGAGATGTGCAGCAGTCCATCGACACCATGTTTCGGTGATTCCCCGACAATGACGCCGAAAGTACCATCCTTAAGTGAGATGAAGTCGTAGAAAAGGCCGAAAAATTCTGTTCCTTTATAGCTGTTGATCGCAACATTTGCATGATGCCAGCTGGGCGAAGGGCTGAAAAGCAGCTGCTGCTCCGCATCTTGCAAACTTTCCGATAGTTCGCTTAGTTTGTCGTTAAGCCTTCGTTCTTTATGGATTTTTGATGAGTGCAGGTAGTCGGAGATATCACTGATTAGATCAACGACATCCTGGTAGCGGTCTTCAGGTCTGGGTTGCAAGGCTTTTTTGAGGATGGGTTGGATACCTTGTGGCATGAGCGATAAATGAATGTGGCCTAAGCATAGCTTGCCGAGTATCAGCTCGTAGGAGACTATGCCTAATGAATAGATGTCTGAGGGGAAACTGACGCTTTCGGCGTTGCGCTGCTGCTCGGGACTGATGTAGATGGGAGTTCCAGTGAGGCGTGGTTTTGAAGCGTCCAGCGGAGCGGCTTCCTCTGTAAGCAGTTGGGCAATGCCGAAATCGATGACTTTGATGACGCCGTCTTCAGTGACAATAATATTTTCAGGTTTCAGATCTCGATGGATGACGCCGTGTGTATGTAGGTGGCATAGGGCATAAGCGATGTCGATGATCATTTCAAGGGCGCGCTTAAGCGAGATAGGTGTTCTCAGAAGATACTGCCGAAGCGAGATCCCTTCGATAAATTCCATTGCGATATAGAGGCCTCCTTCCCATTCACCATGGCCGTAGAGCTTGACAATGTTCGGGTGGTCGGCCATTGAGATGATTGTCGCTTCATCTAAAAAGCGTTGCACAGCAAAGGGATGTGATAAGTAACGAGGAGAGAGAACTTTGACTGCTGTCGGTTCTTTTGTGTCGGGATGTGTACCGAGGTAGAGGATGCTCATTCCTCCGCGATCAAGAAGGCTTTCGATTTTATAAGGCCCAATGTAAGCGGGGATCTCGGGCTGCTTGATAGGGCATGCTTCCGAAGGCGCATATTCCGGTTGGGTCGGTTGCTTATGTGGATCTTCCTCGGTCATGACTGCCCGTTTCTTTGCATCTTAACTTATTATACTGAAACAAGAAAAAATCGAACAGGACAGCTTGCGATCAGTGTCAGCTCTTTTCTGTAATGCGCACTCCGAGAGTGTCGCCGATACGCAACAGTTCTCCGCGCGCGATGCGTTTCCCGTTGACAATCAGGTCAACACCGTCTTCGGGACGTGCAGATAGTTCAATCATATTGCCCGGCTGCAATTCCATGAGTTTCTTCAACGTAACTTGGAGGCGGCCTATTTCGACGTTGATAGTCAGAGGGAACTCTTCGGGATTGATCATCTCTTGTGCTGAGGGAGCAGTAGCTGTTGTTGGTTCTGAGGTTCTTTGCTGTGAGGCGGAAGGCGCAGCTTCAGTTTGCTCATATTCGGAAGCTTCTACATCTTCCTCGTCGCCTTCAAGATCAAAGTCTTCATCTTCAAATTCTTCCATATCTTCTTCGAAGGGCTGATCTTCAAAATCTTCAAATTCTTCTTCAGGATTGTTGATGTCCGTCATCGTGTCTGCCTCGCGGTATTGGGGGAACTCGAGAATTTTTATTTCATTTTGCTTTAATTTTCCACGAAAGAGGGGGTGCCCTTTCATTGTGAGCAATACGTGCCCTTTTTGTTTGTCCAGATCATAGGAGCAGGCGTCAAGGATGACGAAATCGCCAGTCTTCACTCCTTGCCAGGTGGATTGCGGCAGCGTTGTTTTACCGATTTCGATATGGACGATAGCTTCGATTGTGTCCGCTAGCGGTGACTGCAAAATTGAGTCAGGTCCATTTTGTTCATATCGCTGAACCCAGCTGTTACGGAAGGTCTGCGACAGAAGAAGGCGGCTGAGCAGTTTGCTGCTGCCGATTTGCGTTTCGATATCGAGACAAAGTGCGGCTTCCTGAGGAGGAGTGTGGTCGTGGACGAGCTGGACAGCAAGCGAGCTGTCGAAATCGACGCTTCTGGCGATATTAATCACTTCCATTGCTAAAAAATGGAAGAAACCGGCACGGAATTCCGCATCGATGGAGTTGAGGATTGCTGCCTGATCGTTGATGAGCGTGCTGATGACTGTATTTAGATCTTCTTCGGAAACAACCCAGAAAAAGGTACCTTCGACGCCGGAGATGGCGAGCTGGAGATAGGTGTGGTTGGGAATGCCTTCAAATAACTGTTCTTTTGTTCGCCATTCGATAGTTTTAGGGGATACTTTGATCTCTTCGATTTCCAGTACTTGCGACAGGGAATAGGAAAATTCTTTCCATGGAAATTCAGGAGGATAGCCTAGTGCGGGAGCGGCATCTAAAGAAAGAAGGGAAGTAGGAATCTGTTTGATCCAGTCTAGAGATCTTGCGGCTGTTTCAGTCACTTACGGGCGTTCCTGTTATTTTTGCTTATGAAGTCGTTATCTTTGCTCACGTTCATCTTCTTTGTCTTTTTCACCACGGCCGCCGCTTCGTCCTTCTGACGATCCGCGGTCATCGCGCGAAGAACCGCTGGTTTCTCCTGGATAACGGACTTCTGTTTGAGTTGTCGTAGTTATGATATGCACTGTATAGCCTTTTTGGTCAAGAGCTTGTTTCAGTGCCGAACGGTTCTCGACGTTATCAAGAACTTGTTTTGCTTCGGGTTTTAGGTTTTCAAAAGTGATATTGATCTCGCCGCGAGCTGACTTGTAAGAGGTAACAATTATTTTAGCTCCGTCGAATTTTGGTGGATACGAAAGTACGATGACCGTGTCAATTTGATCTTTGCGCTCTATCGTTTCCAGATGGCTGACAATTTGTCTGACGATATCTCTAATATCTTGCGGAACATTTACGGCTTGGACGTCTCCTTCAGCCTCACCTGTAGCCGGAGCGGCGATTGCGGCAATGGCAAAGAGGTTGATCGCAAGGACATCAAGATATTCCGGCTTAGGTGGAGGAGGAAGTGACTGTCCTTTGACGGAGTCTCTTTCTGCGAGTTCTCGGATGTTGAGTTCTTCGGGGCGCCGAATTGGTCTTTTCAGAGGTTCGTCTGCATCAACGTAGGCGACTTCACCGTCATCTTTTTTAGAAACTGGATCTTTCTCTTCTTTTGGTACAAAAGGTCGTTCTACAACAGGCGCGGCGGGAAGTTCTTTATTGGCGGCTGTTTCTTCCGGCGGTACAAAGACCCCTTGTGGTTGAGGTTGCTCTGCCGGCTTTTGTTCCGGCTGTGATGGTACGACATCTACGGCTTCTTTTTGTTTTGGCTCTGGTAAAACCGCATCTTCGGTTTGTTTGGGTTGTGGAGGAACAACATCTTCGCTCTCTTTTTGATGTGGCTGCTCCGGAACGACGGGAGCGGCAGGGACTTTCTCTTTCAGGTGCTGTTCTTTAGGTAAGACAGGAGTTTCTACATTAGCTCTTTCTCGTGGTTGCTTTTCTACTATTGCCTGGGGATGCTCTTCGATATTCGGCTTCTTTTCATCCGAGGCTTTTTGTTCGACAGCTGGATTTTCGGGTTCATTGACAGTCTGTTTTTCTGCCTTGTCTAAGAGACGATTTTCAGGTTGTTCGACGATGTGTTTAGCAACCTTGGGTCCTTTCACTTTTTTCTTTTTTAAGAGCATGGCCTGAGCGAGGGTCATTTCGGAAAGTTCGCCTTTTTTCTCCTCGGGCAATTCTGCAGTTTCTAACAGTTCTTCGCCGGTGATATTTTTTGGTTGTTTCTCTTGAGGTTTTTCTTCGAGAACCTGCTTCCCTTTTGCCGGGTTGAATACGGCTTCCAAATCTTCATCGCTGATGAGGAGCTCTTCAGGGTATAGGCCAACATCTTCACCGTGACGGATAATGCGTGAGGAGCTAGCAGCTAGCGTGGCTTCGTAAACGTCGCGAGGTGGTAAGATCGGTTTTGCTCCGAGAACCTCTGTCTGTTCGGTAATAGCGCGATCGGAATAAACGTTTGGACGGCGTACTAAGGTTGTCATTACACGGGCGATGACGGGGGTATGAGAGCGTGGCGTCTGTAGAGGCAGCGGCTTTTCTTTGACCTCTACTTCTTCCTTGGTTTTGGCGGGGATGACACGACCAAGGTCTTCAGGCGCGCGTCCTGTCTCAGGATATTTTTCTTCAGGTTTTGGTAGATTGCGGCTGCCGAGATCTTCTTGCGCTGGTTTTGATTCAGGCTGTGCCTGGCGGTTGTCGGTTAGATTTTGGGTACCTTCCTCAAGAATATTCTTCTTTGCCTGTGGTTGCTCTTCGGGGCGAAGCGGTTCGATATGCCCTGGTGTGCGCGGTTCTTCCGGAGGGGCAGTCGGTTTTTGACTTTCTAAAGGGGCGGCAACTTTCGATTCTTTAGTGATAGAAGGGGGTTGGCCGGTGCGCTCGGCAACGCGGGGTTCTGTCGTGCTCAAGAGTGAGTCTTCTGCGTTGGCTTGTTTGGCTGTTAGAGTGCTTCCGGGTTGGAGTGCTTCCTTTGTGCCGGCACTGGTTTTGGCGCGTTCATTATCGGGATTATCGAGTATTTTTGAGAAATCGGTATTGCCTTCCGGTTGTCCTTCCGGTTTTTTTGGCAGAAACTCTTTAGCTTCTCCTTCCAGCGTTTTTTTTGTTCCCGGCTGTATGTCGGGGTTGATTTTGAAAAAATTGTCAGGCGTCACGGATTCCCTTCCTTTGCCTTTAATGCAGGCCTTCTCTTTTTATTTTAGAGAAAATGATCGTCCCCATTTCATCTTGTTCTCTGCCTTCGATAACCTCTTGTTCCTTTTTCATTTCTTTTTCCCAGTCGCGTTGATGGGTAAGCAGTTTGTCCACATCTTGTCGTCGACGGCGCAGCTCTTCGATCGCTAGTTCCAAATCTTGTTCGGCGATCTTCACTTGCTCGCGCTGCTCTTCGACCTTTTTCTCTTCTACCTTCAGGCGCTCTTGGACTACCTTTAGGTAGGCTTTCATTTGTTGAATCTTGTCAGTCGTTGTTCCTTCGTCCAGTTCGTCGCGTAGCTGTTGCAGCTTGGCATCGTAATGTTCCTGAACTTTGTTGCGCTCTTGGATGCGCTCTTCCAGTTTGCGTTCTTCGGCTTCAAGCGCTTCACGCTTTTCTTGAACGACTTTTTCCTGTTTTTCCACCCGTCGTTTTTTGACATCCAGGACCTGTATAAGCGGGTAGACGACGTTGGTCATTATTCATGTCCTATTTATTTAAACAGCGACCGTATCTGTTGCTGTGTTTCATCCCACGATGATTTTTCTTCTACTCCTTGTTTCAAGAAGGTATTGACCTTGTCGATGTAATCGATGGCGAAGTCTCCCATTTTGTCGGAGCCGCGCTTGTATTCACCGATTTTGATCAGCAATTCGTTCTTTTTATAGTTCGCTAACACTTCTTTTAATTTACCTACCAGCTGTAGATGCTCTTTTGTGATGATCGACGGCATCACACGGCTTGCGGAAGAGAGAACGTCGATAGCGGGGTAGTGGAACTGTCGTGCTAGCTCGCTGGATAGGATGATATGTCCGTCGAGGATCGAACGTACTTCATCGGCGACAGGCTCGTTCATGTCGTCGCCGGCGACAAGGATCGTATAGAATGCAGTAATCGATCCAACGTCGGAGTTGCCGGTTCTTTCCAGCAGCTTCGGCAGGGTAGAAAAGACTGATGGCGTATAGCCTGCGCGCGCAGGAGGCTCTCCTGCCGCTAGTCCGACTTCACGAAGGGCGCGGGCGAAGCGAGTCACAGAGTCCATCATTAAGATGACAGATTTGCCTTGATCCCGGAAATATTCGGCGATAGCGGTACCGACATACGCGGCGTTTAAACGAAGCTGTGATGCCTGGTCCGATGTCGAGACGATTAAGACTGAACGAGCGAGGCCTTCAGGGCCTAAGTCTTTTTCGATGAAGTCGCGCACTTCGCGCCCACGTTCACCGATCAAGCTGATGACGTTGACATCGGCGATGGCATTACGAGCTATCATTCCTAGTAATGTCGACTTACCGCCGCCGGCTGCGGCGAAGATGCCGACACGTTGGCCGATGCCGCAGGTAAGGACGCCGTCGATGCTGCGTATCCCTGTCGAGATTGGTTCGCTGATGCGTTTACGTGTTAATGGATCGGGAGGAGATTGGAGAACAGGATAGATCTCTTCGGTTTCAAGGGGGCCGGCAGTGTCGATGTCGAGAGGTTCGCCAAGACCGTTGATGACGCGTCCCAGAAGCTTGGGGCCGACTTTGATATGCAGAGGCAGGCGTGTGGGGATAACTTCTGACGATGGACCAATACCTGTCATTTCACCGAGAGGCGACAGGAAGACTTCGTCGCGTGTAAAACCGACGACTTCGGTAAGGAGCGGCTCGCCTTCTCTTTTGACAAGGCAAACCTCACCGATTTTCACCTGCGGGACGATGGCTTTGATGAGCATCCCAACGGTTTCAGTGATACGGCCGTTCACCGTGGTCAGCTCAATCTCTTCTATCCCTCCGAGGATTTTGTCAAAATGGTCATCCATGCTCATTAGCTTGCCTGTAGTTGATCATTGTTTACTGTTGTCGCTCGCGGACCGGAAAAGGGAAGAATAATCGTATATTATCATCATTTTGACGATTTTCGGCACAAAAAGGCTTATGTCATGTTCTTGAACATCCACTTTGGCAACGATGAACGTCATTATACTTGGACGTTCATAATGGTCTTAGTAGACTCAAGCGCTTTGTTGAGCAAGCTGGTGAAAAACTCGATTTCCTGCTGCATGTAGCCGACTTTAATTTGTACAGCTAGCATCATTGCAGGGTTCATCGATCCTTCATTAGCTCCCCAGGCGCGCACCTCGTCGCCGAGTGTGCCTAGAGTCTCCTGACCGTGCGTTAGGTATCCAAGAAAACGCTCAATGGGCGAATTATTAGGGCCTAACAGTGCTTCAGGCGGTTTATATTCAAGACCGGCTTTGTCGAGAGTGATGCGCAGGCTCTCATCCATGTGGGAAAGCTTGTTGCTTAAAACTTGGCGTACAGAACTTTTCAGTTCCAGGCCTGGTGTCTTAAGCTTATTCTTTGCTTCCTCCATCTTCGCGATGAGGTCGTCGACTTTGATTTTCAGCTCTTCGGGATTCGCTTTCGCTACGCTGTCAACTTTCTTGTTGAGGTCGCGGATTTCATCCATTAAGGATGCTTTGGTGGGTTGCTGTTTCTGCTCGGCGAGTTCAGGCTTGTCGGTACGGAGGGCGTGATCGAACCGTTCTTTATTCGGCTCGATGCGCTGATGCATCTGCTCTTCGACTTTCTCAACTTTTTTTAGGTCTTTGGAGACCTTAGCGATCTTTTCAACAGCTTCAGCCATTGTGCCTAGTTACCTTGTTATTACGATTATTAATATAAGAAAGAACTTAAATAAGTTAATTCTTGTTATTCCTCTTCTTCGGTGTCTCTATCGACAGCAAAGAAGGGGATGTTTTTCTTTTCCAAATCTTTCTCGGCCCATGTGAGCGAGATATCACATAAATTTTTAACTGTTGGATCGTTTGATTTTGCTTTTGCTTCTTCGATCATCTTCTTGCCCTTTTTGCGTTTAGCTTTAGTGAGCAAGAGGCACATTCCTAAGAATGTTTGCGCTAAGTAATTGTCCGGTTCTTTCTTGAGTACGTCTTCGTAAATGCGGGTCGCTTCCTTTACTTCGAGCTTATTAAGCGCGATATAGCCCAGTCCGATCTGTGGCGCTGTGCTCATGGGGTTCATGGCCTGCGCCGCATGGAAGAGGCGGCTTGCGCTTGTTTCGTCGAGTTGCTTGACAGCGACAAATCCTGCTTCAATGAGTAGTGCGAAGTCGTCGATAAAGTCTTCCAATCTTTCTTTGCCCATAGCGCGGTTCCTTTATTCTTTTGTTTTCAATTGTCTGTTCGCGGCTACTATTATTATGTTCTCTATTTATGTTAATGGCTATGTGTTCTTTGTTTTGCTGACACATAGCTGGAAAAATTCTTTTAAAAAATGGCATGGGCACCATAGCCCATGCCACAACCCTATCAATTATCCTTTTACGTTACGTGCCATTGACTGGATTGCCGAGTTGGCAGCAGCCACGACGGACGTCGACATTTCGGATATTTGCGATAAGTGGTTCATCAGCATCTGCATTTCAAACATGTCACCGATACTGATGGCGCTACGTCTGTTCTTAATTTCCGCTAGTTTCGCTTTCGCACTCAGTGTCGCATCATCGACAGCGTGGAAAAGGGTACTAACGGCGAAGCCAGATCGTATGTTATTACCGTCAAAGTGTTCAAATAATTGTTGTACCATAACGCCTCCAAAAACGTGTTATGATATTGAATCTTAAAGAGGCATCGCCTATGGGCGTGCCGATTTTTCTTTTTTAAGTATCGCAAAGACTCATACTAGAAATTACATTTCTTGAGACGATCAAACTGATGGCCCCCTTCTGAATCCTTCGGACTTAAGATCTTTTCCGTGAGCGCCCAGTCGGGCCGACAATCAGCACTTTCTCTAGGGCTTTCCTAAGAAAAGTATGCGGCTTGATTTTTTGCGCATCATACTGAATTCTCAGCCCAACAGAGCGCTCACGCGAAGCTCTATACCGCGGCTTATTTGTTTTTTGAAACGAACCGCGCCATTACCTTAAGAAGAGACGTATAGCCATGCAGGAGGACGCCAAACTGGTCGAATTCCTCTTTGTTCTCGCCGCTTCTTAGGACAGTTTTAATTTTTTGGATTTTACTTTCGACTTCAGCCTTGTACTCTTTGTACTTTTTGGAGTCGCGTAAGTCATTTTCCAAGTCGAAGACAAACTCTTCAGGTTTGTCGCCTTTCTTTTGATCTTCTAGACCGTACATGTCGAACCTCAAAAACCCTTAAACTATTTTAAAGTCTATTTCCACCTCTAAGATAATTATACCATAAATTTTGCATTTTATCAAGTGTGGTATATAACTATTAAAAAATACCTTTACATTGGTAGCTTCTTAATACAAATTTGTAACACGGCTAATCATCAAGCGTTTAGATCTCAAGTGAAAATTATGGCTATTTTAGGTCAATTCTATATTTAACGCCGTCTTTCTCAAGGAAGATCGCATTGGACTTGATGCTGGTAATCCGCATGCCGTCGAGAGTGTCGCCTCTGGTGAGAATCTTCCCATCGATGACCGCGCTCATATTGGCGCCGCCGGAGCTGGAGACACCTGAAACTTCATATCTGTCGGAGATATTGATCATTGAGCGTTCAGCTTCTACTTCAGTAACGAAATCTTGAACGTTGCGGACACCAGGAATAGACTTAAAGTCTTCGATAAGAGTGTCGAAGACATCTTCTTTACCTTTAGCGATGCCACCCTTGACGATTAGGTCGCCACCGCTCATCTCGATTCTTAAGTTGTTGATATTGTGATTCCTAAGCATCGATTGGGCTGTGTTAATGACATCTTCTTCAACAACGACTCTGTTTTCAAGCTGATCGAGATAGGGGAAGTTGACTGATAGATAGTCCATCAGTTTTTCAATTTCAGAGTGATCTTTCAAGTTTCCTGTAAGAACGAACTGTCCGGCTGCGGGGGCCTGGATTGTGATGCCGCGCCAGTTGGGGTTTTTCGCTAGCATCGAATTATATTCCTGCCACACCAGCTCGTCGATCACCACGCCATTGTCATCGATTCTCTTTATGAACTTCATTCCCTGAAGATTATAAAGCAGTTGTTTTTTTGAGTTTTCTGTCAGGACGTGACCGACCATAAGCAGCGTGCCGGTATTGTCGTTAAAAGAGTAGCGCACTCCTTTGAAGGGCGCAAGAGCGTCGCCGATTAAGGTTTGCGCGTTATAGTCTTTGGTGGTTTCGACGGTGCGTTCGGTGAAGAGAGTGGCTGCGCCAATGCCGACCACGACGAATATACCAACGACCATGGCGATCAGGATGAAGCCTGTCATTTGCGATTTGTCTTTTTCCTTGGGCAGGACGATCTCTTCAGGGACAGCAGTGGACTCTGGGGGAGTTTCGTTACCTGCATCTCGTTTGCGTTGTTTGTCTTCAGACTCACGGTCTTGAAGGGCTTTAACGATGGATGGCAGGATAGGAGAGATGATCGTTTGCATTTCACCTTCGCGGTCAAATACCACGAATGAAGTGGTTCCTAGAGTGACGACGGTATTAGGTTGTAGAGGTTGCCGTCCTTCAAGGGGGTTGCTGTCGATTAACGTGCCGTTCTTGCTTTTCAGGTCTTCGATGAACAGCTTATCTTCGCCTTCGACGGTGATGCGTGCGTGTTGACGGGAGACGCTGGTGTCATGAAAGATGATGTCGCAGCTATTTGGGTCGGTACCGATCATATAGGTGCTTCCCGGTTGCATAGCGAATTCAGCGCCGTTGTTGGGACCGCTGATTACTTTGAGGAGCCAGCGGCCGGTCTCTAACAGGTCAAAATTGATATTGGCGAGGATCTGCTCGTTTTCGTCGATCTCTTCGTCGAAGATAGAATCACTTCGCGGCTCTTCCTCATCGACAGCTTCCTCTTCAGGCTCCTCATCGGCAGCTTCTTCTTCAGGCTTCTCATTGGCAGCTTCTTCTTCAGGCATCTGTTCGGCGATAGCTTCATCCTGCGGTTCTTCTTCTTCACCGCCGGCGCGCTCTATTGAAGCTTCTTTAACCTCTATATCATTAGCGTCTTCTGTATTATCGGCTTCCTCATCAGGTTCTTCATTGGCGGTAATCTCCACCTCTTCTTCGTTGACGAAAGGTTCTTCCTCGTGGTTCTCTTCTTCTTCACCGTTGATCTCTTCTTCTGGGGACTTGGAAACCGGAAGTTCTTCTTTTTGCAGGGGTGCTTCAGTCATGTCGTTAATGACTTGCGCCTCTGATTCGGAATAGAAACGGAAAGTCCCGCTGCCGATCTTTACTAGGTCTCCGTTGCTGAGGAGACGCGGTTCATTAACGCTTTCGGAGTTGACCTGTACAGGGTTGGTAGTGCTAAGATTTTCCAGGATGATTCCTTCTGACGTGTTACGGCAGATCAGATGACGTCGCGAAGCGACAGGGTCTTCGATAATAAGCTGGCAGGCGTCGGGGTCGCGACCGATGATCCACTGATCGCTGTCTTCAAGGGACAGCACCAGCCCTTTTAGAGTACCTTCTTCAGCAACGAGTTTGGCAGCCATGGTTATTTCTCACATTTTTTCTTGAATATGGTTCAAATAGTATAACATACAAACTTATTAATGGTGTTGTATTATCATCCATTTTTGATCTCTTCGATCTCATCGCGCCAAAAATCGACGACATTGATAAAATCATCCAGGTAGTCGGAGAATTCTTCGTAGGAGATGTCGCGGTCGATCAGCTGGGTGAGGGTAACTTTTTGTTCATCCATGCTTAGGCCGAGGACAGCGCCCGCGGTTCCTTGGCCGAAGAGGTTGGCGCTCATCATACTTTGAAAAAATTGTTCCCTTTTCGCTGTCGGACATTTGCCGATATCGCAAGAAAAGGAGATGCCTTCGGGAATTTTAGCGATTACGATGACAACATTTTCTTCGATCGGTATTGCATACACACCCGGAATATCGGGAGTGATCTTTTCTTCCGTTTCCAGTTCAGATTCAAATTTTTGCATAAGTTCTTCTATCAGCATGTCCACCTGCCTGGTACACCTATTAACCATTATGCAATTTCTATGCCAAAATGGGCCCTTCGGGGCGGCATTTTACTGCACGTCCCCGAAGGAAAGGCGACAAAATTTTTCTTATCCTCCGCTGCCGGTCAGACTTTGGTAAGCCTGCGAGTGTGCTTGGATTGCAGATCGCAGCGCTTGCAAGGTCTCTTCAAGCAATTTGTTGAGGTCGTCATTTGCTTGGAAAGCTGATTGCATATTCTGTTGCTGCAGCTGTTGCAGTCCTTCTATAAGCTTTTGGTGTGCTTCGAGGTCGCCGATCAGTAATGCGTAGTGTGCTTGGATTACGTTTTCCACGACCTGTGATGCAGAGTTCATCGAGTGCGAGAAGGAGGTTCCCGATGCCTGTACAACCGCGCGTTGTCCCTTGCTTCCGAAAGCCGCGAATCCCCCAAGGGCAATCCCGAGACCAAGGTTTGCCATTGCCGATACCCCTGCTGAAAATGCGAGAGCCATATGCTGTTCAGCTTTCATCTGTGCAGTTTCCATAACATTCCTTGATGCACTTAGCGCAAGCTCCCAAACCATTGTCATTGCTGTCAAGCGTTCGCCTAGTTCTACCATTTTACTTTCCATCAGCATGCGAACCATTTTCATCATATTTTCTGTCACTTGGACCATCATATTAGGCTGCAGAAAGGCGTTCCCTGTGCCTGATGCCGCCACAGTGCCATCTGCACTTTGGACGACGAACGATGATGTCAGCACAGGTGCGCCGGCTTCGGCATTTTCCAACGCCTCAGGACTATTTCCTGAGTAGTAATACCTCATCGTCAGGGTCGTTAGCGTACCATCTTCTCCGGTGCGCACGATTTTTGACTCGAAGGATTCAGTTGTAATTGCTCCCGAGACTGTGACTTCACCTTCTGTATAGACAAACTCCGATAGGCCGGGGGAAGCAGAGTCGAAATTGCCTCCGACATTTCCACCGCCTGTATTTTCGACATTCCCTGTCATCTTGTTACTCCTTGTTTTGGCTAAAAGCCTTGTTATTAAAAAATTATATTTGCGTGACTCCTGTGAATGCGTTTGTTTTGTCATCTAGCCCCGTTGTTAGTGCGTATTTCAGTTTTTTTGCGAGCCCACGGACTTCTTCAAGGTCTTTGTCAAGCTGCTTGGGGGAGATCCCGGCAGCTAGCAGTCCTCTGTCAAATACTGTCATGAAGTTTTCGTAGTTCCCTTCGTCAAGGGCGAGCCTTCCTTCTGACAGTTGAACGGAGATCTCTAGCAGCGCTGTGCGTTTTTCTTTTGTCAGTTCTTCGTCGTTGAGGGCTGCGTTTACTAAGCTCTCCATTGTTCGCAGCCGCTTACTGATCTCCTCGGCAAAACCCTCCAGTATGGTGTACATGGCGGTTGTATTTTTTTTGCGCAATGCGCGCAAATAGAGCAGCATTGATGTCAGCTCAAAAGTCTCTGCCAATACCTGCTGCGGGATGGCGTCGATGTCGAATCCGTAAGGTTTTTCTCCGATCTCTTCGGGGATTAGGCTGCGGATGATGTCGTTGTGCAGCAAAAAATGTCCCACGTAAAAGAGATATAGTTCTTTATTCATAAGCCTCGCTTTCGGCAGCGGTCTCGCTGCCGTCATATGCCCCTAGTGCTGCGACGAGCACTGTGAGCAGTCCGGCGTTTGTCAAGTTGGACGCCAGATCCTGTTCCGCCTCGTTGAAGTTGGGAACAAGGATTTGGAGCACCCACTCGACGAGGCCGCGCTGTGTTTCACTGAGGGCATCGCCGACGATGCCTAGTTCGCTGTCGGCCGAGTTAATTCCTACCGATGCCAAAGTCATGCCGATGTAGATCGCTTGAAGCTCCTGATCTAGGAGATAGCTGGATGCTACCGTTTGCAGGACGTTGAGCATCGGGCCGATGATCTGCAACTCATTACCGATTGATACCGCTTGGAATTGCATGCTCATATTGGTAATTTGACGTGTGAGTTCTCCGACCTGCCCGCGAGCGCTATCGTCCAGCGGTCCAGAGCCTGCGGTTTCTTGCAGTGCTGTAAAGGTGTCCATTAATCCTTCAAGCTGATTGAGGTAGTTCATTTTGGCGTCGAAATTTTCATGGTTGGCGCCCGTGTCTTCGAGAAAGCCCCGTCCCATTGTCAGCAGTGTTTCTACATGCAGGATAGCTCCGTAGAGCGCTTGCGCGGCGATGCCAAGGTTTCGTTGGATGTTGTCTGCTGCAGTACTGCCTTCGGCGAATGGCTGCGCTACCCGGGCCAGCCATACCTTGCCTTTTGCGACAAATGTTAACATCTCGTTGAAGGCGGTGAATGCTTCGCTGCGCTCGTTGGCAGGTAGTGCCTGCTGTTCCTGGAACCACGTTTGATAGTCGGGGGGAAGGCTGTCGACCAGCTCTTGTTGTACCTCCTGCCATGTTGTTTCAGCTTCTACCGGTTCCTGGATGGAACCGCGCAGGCTGAAGATCGGCTGTTGCAGTGTCGGATGTGTTGCGTCGGTGGGATTGCGTCCAACAAACCCCATTGGCGTTTGTGTGAAGTCGATCGAGTCCATCAGGTGCTGCGGAATGATCCCAGCCTGGAAGTGCATTTCATCCAGGCCAGGTTTGAAATGCATCAGCTGTTCAAAGTCGGTGTACAGCGCCCGTGATGGGTTGTCTTTAGGGTCATTACCGGCTACAGTCATGAGTATAATTTTCCTTTATTTAACTTTTTCCATCCGCTCCTTGATTGCTTTCAGCATCATCTCGGATTTTTCGCGGATGGTATGGTACATTTTTTCTTTTCCGCACCGCTCAAGAACCAGGGTCAGCATGAGGAATGCTCCGGAATCGTCTTTCATTTTCATATAGCAGTCGGCGGCGTGGAAGAAGGGGACAGGCGATAATTTGTCGACGAACGAGCAGCATAAGTAGCGTTTGATCGCTTCTTCGTAGTCTTTATGCATATGGTAGGCGGCTGCTAGAGCAAACTGGTAGCGAACGCTTTCCGGGCAGAGGATGCAAAGAAGGTTCATGACACCGATGGCATCTTTAAGGTTGCCGCTCTGGTACATGTTGAAGCCGAACGCGTAGATCAGCTCCATCATTTCGTCAGAGATCCCTACCGCTTCATTGAGTGGTTCTCCCTTAAGGAATACCTTTTCCAGCACTTCACGGTGGAGTTTTTTCTCTTTGTCCGAAAAGGTTTTTGGCATGCTGTCCATTACCGAGTCGATCATCCCTTGAATTTTTTCTTTGTTGAGATCATCAGGAGCTGCGGTGGCGAGTTCGTTGTAATCGGCTTCGAGCAAAGCAGAGCATGCCGCTCGAGTTTGTTTGCGCATCTCTTCCGGCATATCGGGAGCGATCTCGTTGATCCTCTCTTCGACAAACTTTTTGAAGTCGTCCATGGGTTGTTCTCCTTGTTGTTGATTAGCCTGTTGCCAGCGATATTCCCGTCATCGCCTGGCTCATCTGTTTATGTAGCCCTACTAGCTGTTTAGAAATTGCTTGGATGTCATTAGCGATGCCCTCTAATCCTTCGATGAGGGTCTTGATGATCTGCTTGAGCAGGTTGATAAGCGCGTCAACTTCTTTGAGGTATGCTTCCATTCTGCCCATCATCAGCGCCAGTTCCGCCATATCGAGGTGGAATTTCATCTGTCGATATTGTACAGATGCCTGGTAAACCCCCTTAGAAACTTCAGCGCCGCCTTCTAGCCCGCGCTTCATCCTTTCCCCCCACTTTCGAGCTGACTTTGTTTTATCCATGAATCTGTCGAAATTCTGTCTTGCGTTGTATACTGCTTTTTCAAATTTGGTCATTTTGTGGTAGTCGGAAGCGGTTTCCAGCTTATCTAATTGCGCAGCGTATTGATATTCGTCGATTTCCCCCGCTTCTTTCGCAGCTTTCAGCTCATCAATTCTTTGTGCTTTGGCAGCTTTGTCGGCTTTATGAATTTCAATATATTTTTCAGCAGCTTCGACGTTTTTAGCGTTTTCCACTTTTTCCGCTCTGGACATGTTCGTGACGTCCTTGTTCATGATTTCCATGCCTTCGTCATATTTTTCACTTGCGCGTTTTGCATAGTCTTTCGATTTGGTGGCGAGACGTTGGCCTCTATCGACAAGTTTTTCGCCTTCTTCGATCTCTTTTTTTCCGGCTTTGATCAGCTCCTTACCCTTGTTGTATGCTTTTGCCGCTTCTTGCAGTTTTCCTTGTTTTGTCAAATTTTTACTTTGAGCCACGAGGTCTTTACCTTCGCTGACCATTTGTTTGCCTTTGGTGATCTTGTTCATGCCTTTTGAAACATATTGAGCGGCTTTTGCGGCTGTTTTTTGTGCTTTTTCTGCTAGTTTTCCTGCTTGTTGGAATGCTTTGGTTGCTTGTTCCGATACCCTTGAGGCGACTCGCGAGGCTTGCGCCGCCGCCCTGGCAATTTTTGATGACTGGACTGTAACGGTTGCCGCCGTTTTTGTTGTCTGTGCGGTGGCCTGCGCAGCGCCCTTGCTGACGCCGGCAGCGGTGCCGACACCAGGGATAAAAGAGGTGGCGATTACTTGAGCGACGATTGTGGCTAAAATGATGGTTACAATAATGATGACTGTCAGCGCCATTTGTGCTTCGGGCGGCAGCCCCATCAGATCGAACGTCTCTGTCAGAACTTGTGATGCTAGCAAGTGGTCCACTAGGTAGTCGGCAGCCATCATTGCGCCGATCGGTCCCATTAACCCCACTGCTGCGGTTACTGTTAGAACGGCGGTTAATTTTGTCATGATAACAACCATCTGTTTCAGATCGTCAGGGAAGTAGTCCGGCATCATCTGTAGTGTTATTTCTTCCAGCTTTTGGTACGCTTTATCCCAGAGGCCCTCCCCGCCGTTGAAAGTCATAGCAGAATCGGCAATGGAAGCAACCAATAGGGCATAGGCGGCGGTCATCAGCACAAAGCTTAATCCTCCCGTGATAGGAGCTAGCATGGATGCGGAGACAACAAGGAGCACGCACATAATAGGCGCAAAGATCTTCATCACTTTTCCTAGAAATCCCATGAAGCCGCCTTTGCCTCCTTGAGCTTTTTCTGCCTCTTTCTGCTGCTTTTCTCGTTCTTTCCGTTGCGCGTCGATCTGTTCTTGCTGAGTTTTGATTTTGTTCAGCTGCGTTTCTTTCATGACATTGGCAAGGACAGTTGCCAGTTTGGAATCATGGCTTTGGATAAGGTAAAGCATCTCTTGTGCTGTGCTAAGCGCTTCACCAATAGCTTTTAGGAAGTCGAGGAGTTTGACTTTATTAGGATCGGCATCGGGCAGCATATTAACGGCATTGACTGCACCTTCGTAGGTTTCCATGGCATTATCCATTGCGTGTTGCAATGTGGGATTGTAGTCTTCATTACCGGGCACTAGTTCCGTTGGTTTCCAATCGGTGCCTTCGATGCCCATTTTTGTCTTTGTCTTTTCCGTCGCTTTTTCAACCAATTCTTGAAATAGAGCTTTTGCTTCATTGGAAACGGAGGCATTGGGGTTGCTTTGCAGAGTGCGGATTTCCGAGAGCATCTCTGGAGAGATTTTTCCTTTTTCGACTCTTTTTTCGACGAAGCGGTTGAAGTACTTTCTGAACTTACCGTTCAGGATCGCGCGGTACATAAGGTTTGAAGGTTGTTGTTCCCAGTCTTTTGGAACGCCGAACTCTTCTTGGAGTCCTTTCATAGCCGACTCTTTTAGCTTATTGAAGATTTTTTCCAGTTTATCCCCTGGGGACACGTTTAGTTCAGGCATGTAGAACATGGCGCGCAGGGTTCGTTTTTCTGTTTTAGAAAGGTCGTCGGCATCTTTCAGTGCATTTTCGAAAGCCTCGTTATAGGAAACGGTCATCTGCGCATCGACTTTTTCCTTATTGATGGAGGGGGTAGGAAATTGGCTGGTGATCCCAAATTGATTCTTCATTTGGGAAAGAACTTCTTGAACTATCTCTTTCAGTTGTGCTTTGACCTCGGGATCCAGCTGTTCGGCGTATTCGGGATGTGAGAGGGCAAAAAGGATTTTCCCTTTGTTAGGATGTCCCTTGATGATGTTGTCAAATTTCCCGTTAAAGACAGTGTCGAGGAACTTCATTTCCGACTCGGTATTGACGTTGGGGCTCCAATCTTTAGGTAGTTCGAACTCTTCGATGACTTGTTCAAGAGATTGAGACTCGAACATCTTGAGTAGGTCGCTAATCTGCTCGTTACTGTTCATTTGCGGAAAATTGAAGGCGAATTTCAGCTTTGCTTCGAGTTGCTCTTGCGTAAGTCCTCCCATTTCTCCGGCCATTTGTTCCATGTCTGTTTGCTGCAGGAACTTGTTGATATTTACTTGGAACTCTTCGCTAAACCGCAGATTAGGATCGGGAGGTGTCTCTTGTTCCTCGGGCGCTGTTGTGCTGAAAAACTCTTGTATGTTGATCACATGGACGGTAGCTTCAGGGAGTAAGGGATTGTTCGGTTCGGTATTGTAAATGAAAATACCGATCCCTTTAACTGTGGAGGAGCGCATGATGGTATCGGAAGTGTCTGCCAGCGTTCTCATCGTTTGCGCCGTTTTATCGGCATACTGGGATTCTGTGGTCTCTGTTGTGCCGGAATGCCAGACGCTGCTTGTGCCTCCTCCGGATATATTTGTGTCACTCATTATTATTATCTCCTTCTCCTGGGTTTTTACCCCTGGAGCGATTGTGTTACTTGCGTGATTGCCTGTGATGCCTCTTTATGGTACTTTTGTTTTGTTTTTTCGATGTCGCTGACCCATTCTGACATGGGGAATAGTTCGTTTAGTAATGCTTGGATCACTTGCATCACAATCTTGATGTAGGCGCGTATCTTTTTCTCATAAGCTTCAGTATCGCCAAGCATGAGGGCAATTTGCGCCATTTGGTACTGCTGCCGCATTTGGTTGTAGTCGTCGATGGCGTTTTTCGTTCCCTCGGCGATATCTTTTCCGCCATGAGCGATCGCTTCGATCTCTTTGTGGTGCTCGTAGAGAAATTTGACAGATTTTTTAAAAGTTTTTGCCATTTTGCTGGCTCTGCTGCCTTCTTCAGCAGCTTCGCCGGCTTCGAGGATATTTTTTGATGTTTCTAGCGCTTTATCGCTTTTTGCCAGGTCGTCGACGATCTCCATGATCTCTTGAGATGATTTGGCTGCTGTTTTCGCTGCTTTTCCTGTATCTTTTGCGGCTGAAGCAGCTTGTTGTACGATGTCGGGGGCTTCTATCACTCCGCGTTGGATTCCTCGGATGATCCGTGCTGCACTGCGTGCGGCGCTGCGTACTTTGTTGGCTGTCTTACCAAGAATTTCGCTGGCTTGCGATGTTAAACTTGCTGTTGCACTTGCCGCTGAAGCCGTATCAGCTACTCCTTCTGCTGCTGTAGCAGCTGTTGCTGCGGCGGCTGTGCCGGTAGCGGCAGTAGCAGCCGTAGCTGCTGTTTCTCCCGCTGCGGCGGCACCTTCGCCGACGGCAGCACCGACTTCTGCTGCGCCTTCGGCTGCTGCCATGCCGACGGTTTCGGCTCCGGCACCTCCGGTCACTACTGTGAAAGCTACCGCAACACCAATTTGAACGACGACGATCCCTACCGTTAATGCCATACTGACGGCCATAGAGGCGATTTGCTGTGCCTGTTCGTCGCCGCCTAGCATGCCGACGGTCTCCTGTACTACTTGCGACGATTGGAGTGCTGACATGGCGAACTTGATGCCCATCATCATGCCGGCACCGCCTCCGCCGACCATCATCGCGGAGGTGACTGCGACGATCGTCGCTACCTTGGCGATCACATCGACAGCTTCTTTCAGTTCGTCAGGGAAGCTATCGGGGAGGATGTCGTCGATGACGTTAGTCATTGCATTGAAAGCATCCTGCATGACTTTGCCATCGGTGGCATCGTTTGCTATCAGCATCGCACCACCAGCGGCGATGACAGGCATGAAGATCGCTCCGCCGACAGGAGCTGTGGAAACGGCGGCAATGGTCATAACGGCCATGGTGATCGGTTTGAAAATCTTTTGGACGAATCCCATGAATCCGCCCTTGCCTTGCTCCTGTTGCTCTTGCTCTTGCTCCTGTTTCTGCTGTTCCCGCATCTCGTCCCACTGATTGTTGATCGCATTGATCTGCATGTCGTTTTGCATGGCAACAAGAGTATTTTGCGTAGTGCTGTCGGAGATTTCCATGACGTAGACCATCTCTTCCAGGTTGTCGATAGCGGACATGATCTTAGTAAGGAAGGTCATTGTTGACATTCCCTGACCGCCGACAAAGAGAGCGTATTCCATTTGCTGCTGCTTGGACACTTCGGTTGTTTGGACCGTTTCTGTAATGGTGTCGGCAGTTTCTTTAAGGAACTGCATGGCGTTGCGGGCGATTGCATGCATGCGAGGATTGCGAACAGTGTCCATAACTGCAGTTTTCGGCTGCCAGTCCGAAGGCAGCGCAAGCTTTTCTATTGTCTGTTGCCTCGATAGTTTTTCGAGAGATTTCAGCTTATCAGGAATATGTTCCGGTACTTTGGCATCGGGGTGGTATTGCAGATCCCTAACAAAGGATTGATCTGTTTTTGATAGACCGCTGGATGACAAATTTTCCCGGAAGAAGTCGCGGTAGTAGCCGTCGGGAATGCGGTCGAAAAACTCATGGTCGTGCTTAAGAGGATAGTCGTCAGTGAAGCCATATTTACTTTTTACGGTATCGACCGCTCCTCTTCGCATCTCTTGTGAGCGACTTTTTAGTTTGACGCTGTCGGGGTATTGCGCTTCCGGATGATAATAGAGGTAGCGGAGTTGCTTTGCCTCTTTCGGTGTGATTGTACCTTGTTCTTTTAAGCTGCCGAGCTGTCCCATGTAGTTTTCAGTAATGGCGCAGAAGATTTCGCCATCCATGCGGTCGCTTTTGACAGGAGGTTTGAATCCTTCTGATGCGCCATATTTTTTATCTAGCTTTTCAATAGCTTTATTTTCTGCCTTGTCCAGGATGTTCTTCTGTTGCTCGGTTAGCGGCTCGGCAAATTGAGGGAAGGTGTGGGCAAAACGGAGACGTTCAAGATCTTCGGGCTTGGCAATTTTTTTAATAGCTTTCTCGAAATAATTGTGGAAGCTGCCCTTCATGGCTTGATCGAACATTTTTCTGTTCTTCACAGGATCGACGGAAACGCCGGTTTCAGCTTTGGCGATCTCTGCCAGCGCTTCAGAGAGTTTTTGTACTGCGTCATTGCTGCCAGTTTCCGGATGGTACATGGTGAAGGTAAGCTTGCGGATGAGGTCGTCGCCAGTGATCCCTTGAGGCAGGCCAGGGAACTGGGATAGATCTTGGCTGGCAACGGCGATGGATTCAGTGAAGAAAACGCCTTCAAAGAGGTCTTGATCGGTAGGTTTATGATAATTGATTTTACGCAGATCCGGACGGTCGGCGCCGGGAGGTTTTTCTTGGATGAGCATAGGGGAGTCTGCGGGGGGGGTATAATCTTCTTGATAGGTTAGCCCGCTGAGGGCAGAGGCGAGCGTATCACGGTATGGTGGAGGGGTTGAAGAGCGGTGTTTTGGCTCAATATATTGCTCTTCAATAGTTTGGTTCGTCTGAAATGATGATGTTGAGCGGATATGCATCTCGTCGCCCGACATACCCATAATAGACTCCTATGAGTTAGTTAGTTGCTTTTCGTTTCACGAAGGTGGTTTACTTACCTTCGGAGATCTCTTTCTTGAGTGTTTCTATAGTCATGAGGGCACGATCTTTGAGCGTCTTGAACTCTTCCCGGCTTTCTGCACGTTTGACCGCCATCTCTAAGGCGACAAGTGCAGATAGCTTGTCCTTCATCTGAAGGTAGCAATCCGAGGCATGGTAGTGGGGGATGGGACTATCAGGATCTATGATGCTGCAAAGCGCATACGCTTCGACAGCAGCTTGATAGTCTTTGCACATGTGCAGGCAGGCGGCTAAGCCCATGGTGAATTTCGACTGCGTAGGCTCAATCATGATGAGCAGACGGAAAAGCTGTCCCGCATCGCGGTATTTTCCCGTATTGTAGAGCCGGTATGCTTGTCCGTAGATGCCTTCCACCATTGAATCGCTTAATCCTAGCGCATCTTTAGGGAAAGCACCCTGCTTGACAATTTTTTTGGCTACCTGTTCATACTGCTCTTTTGTTTCGCCCTGAAGTTTGTCGCCCATATCTTCAGCGGCTTTTTTAACTTGATGTTGATCGCCTTTCATGGCCCATATCCTCCTTGCTCCTGATGAGTTGCTTTGTCTTTGTCATAGGTAAATCGCAATGTCGCAGGTGCATGACTAAGCGGTATTATCTGTAAATAGCGCTTAGTATGGTGCTGAGCTGTTGCAGTAGCGATGTCGCCATATTCGTTTGCTGGTTGGCGGCGTCACTCGTTTGGTTTACTGTTGTCTGCAGTGATTTGGCATCGTCGCTGATCACTGAGCGTCGTGAACGCAGTTCTTCGGTATATGTCGAGTTAACGCGGTTTAAGTCGTCCCTTGCGTCACGCTGTTCTCTAACACTGCTGTCGTTCTCTGCGTCGCCGGTCTTGTCGATAGCATCGCCGTTATCGCCGGCAAATGCATGGATTGTGTCCATCTGGTCGGTATAGGCTTTTTGCCACTGAGTCAAGAAATTCAGCCTGTCCGATTGCGCGGCAGCACATTTCTGCAGCACTTCGATCATGCGGACAAGCAGTAGGAACACACGGTCAATAATCAGTGTTCTCCCAGCCTCCATGGGACGCGTGCTTTCTGCTGCGCTTGGCGGTCCAATGTAGTTATTATTGTCGTCGACAATAGGTGATGTCATACATCCTCCTCGTTGTGAGGTCTCCATGCCTTAATGGAAGGGTGTGTTGACTAGTCGAGTGTGCAATTTAGAGTTGTCGTTATCGATGAGTTCCCTCAATAACCTCTTTATTTATTATATCAGTATTTTTTTAATTAATAAAATTAAAATTAATAATAGCTTTGTTTATTATGCTGGGCGTATTCCTTGCCCCATCTTCTCGATAATTTGTGTTAACTTAGATAAAATAGCTGACGCTGATTTATAATATTCCTCAAATACGAACATATACCGCCGTACCTTTTCTTTTTGGGTATCGTTTAATGACTGAGCGGCTGTGATGGCAAATGTGATATTTTGCTGGTAGGATCCAGCTTTTGAGGCATCGCTTCTTGAATTGTCACTACCGTAGAACGGGTCTTGTAGGTCTACCGTATCTTTTCCGTCGTTAATGGTATAGCTGTCGAGGGCCCACAAAGATGCTGCATTGAATGTGACATTGCTCGGGTTATCATCGGATAGCCCCCAAGTCGAAGGTACATCGTTGAGCACTGCTTGAATCTTAGCATAGAGGGAATTCGGGTCGGGGAAACCACTATTGAAGGTGGTTTGATCTGATAGATCAGTGAGAACCTGTCTTAAATTCGAAAATGTTGTATTTAACTGTCTTTGAAAATCGCTAAAGCCATTGTATCCACCGATGACCGTCGCATCACCATCGCTTGACCAGCCAAATTCAGGGAAGATAGGAACTCCATAATATTCGCTGCCAAATTCTTCATAAGCAGAAACGTAGTCTGTTGGAACGCCTCCATAGTCGCTGCCGAATTTAAACCCATCCGGGTAATCGCTAGGGTTAGGTTTTGACTGTACGACAACTTGGTTGTGTAATTGCTGAAGCGTTCCCAGGGAATCAAGCGCGTCAGACGTGACGCTTAATGCCGACTCGAGATCTGCCAAACCCGCAGTTAATACCTCGTTACCGGTGCGCACGTAAACGTTTTCCACAAATGCCTGAATCGTATGAGCATTAGCTTCTGAAGCCATGCTTGGCGAAATTATCCATCCCGCTTGGCCGGGAGAAATGGTCGATCGTGCCAACGGCTCAAGCGAATCACCAGGGTGAGGCGCATCGTTTGGATAGTGGATGCTGTAATCAATCGTCATAATGCCTCCTAGGCAGTGGAGATCGGCTGCCGTCATCATTGCAATAGGGGAATTGGCTGTACGGTCCCATCAATCCACATTATAACTGTTAAATTTAAAAAATAAATTGCTATTTAGTGCCGTAATTTGTATTCGACATAAGCGTCTTTGTTATAAAACCCTTTGTAGCAAAGACGTTTGCGTCAAAAGTATTAAGAGGAGACCAGAAAAAAGGCTTTATTTTTGATTTCAGCAATGAAAATACGATATTTGAGATTCCAAATTCCCCTTATAACCTTTATTTTACATAAAAATTATTTAAATTTCAATGGTGAAGTCATAAGGCTAAAGAGGTTAAAGCTTCAAAATAGAAGAAGAGATGCGCTCTATATCAATCGTATAGGGCACAAGCCGGCGTTCTACAAATTTGATCCATTGTATATCGGCAGCGAGGTAGTTGACCTCCAGATAAGACCAACGGAGCGAGGATTGCTGTTGTCTGCGTATCGATTCAATCAGCAAAACAACTGAATGGCCAAAAGAGCGGTAATCATCTTCAATATAAAAACTGGAATAGCGGACTGTATCGGGAAGAGCTGGCAGCGTGTGTGTGACCATCCATCCAATCAGATCATTATTGTATCTTAGGGCAACGCTGTTTTGCTGTTGAATGCTATTGGGAGAACGATAGGGATAGACTGTATAATGTATCCTTCCCTGCTCATTGAAATAGTCGATTTTTGATTTTTCTTTCTCAGTAATCTCCGACCAAGGGATAATCGTATAGCCTTTAGGAAGACGATAGGGTCTCTTAAACCAGGGAGGATTGAAAGTAAAACAGTCGAAGTGGCAGCGTAGCATGAAAGGGCGCGCTGTTGACCATCCCGAATGTTGGAGTATTTGCTGAAGAGGCTCCGCAACCTTGGAGGTTGTATCAAACATAATAGCAAGGAATGTATACCCTTTGCTTCGCATCGATTTGCAGATTGTTTCCAAACAGGTAGATAATGCGTTATGGTTAAGATGCTTTGGAGCGAAGCCAATATACTGGATCTCTGCACGCTGCGTATTTGGATCGCACAATACACAAGCGATGGTATGTTCATCTCCAAAAAGAAGCTTTTCCGCACTAGAGCTGCTTTGAGATTCTTCAAGGAAATAGCGATAAAGCGGCGGGAGCAGCTGCCTATAATGTTCTATTTGTTCAGGACGAAGCTGTTCCCGTTGAATTTGCTGCATTATCTACGCGATTTTTTTATCCTGCCGCCTTTTGATATCTGGAATCTTGCGTTTATTGACAGCTTCTTCATCAACCATAATCTGCTCGACGGTATCATCAGAAGGCACTTCGAACATTAGATCGCGCATTAGTTCTTCGAGAATCATGCGCAGAGCACGCGCGCCTGTTCCTGCTTCCATCGCTTTTTTTGCGATCGCTTGTAGCGCGCCTTCGGTGAATTCTAATTTCACTCCTTCCATCTCGAACATCATCGTGTATTGTTTGATGACAGCATTCTTAGGTTCGGTAAGTACGCGGACGAGATCTTCAACTTTGAGCTCGCTGCAGCTGCACAGGCTGTTAAATCTGCCAATAAATTCAGGGATCATACCGAATTTCATCAGATCTTCCGGCTCGACCTTTTCCAATAATTTGCTTTTTTCAGAAGGATCAATCTGCTCTTCTTTGTTTTTAGTCGAGAAACCTATCGTCCCTTTTCCTAGACGCTTGGCAATCACCTGGTCAAGGTTGACGAAAGCGCCACCGACGATGAAAAGAATATTGTCCGTATTGATCTTGATATACTCTTGGTTAGGGTGCTTGCGGCCGCCTTTTGGTGGAACGTTGGCAACAGTGCCTTCAACGATTTTTAGCAGCGCTTGCTGTACACCTTCACCGGAGACATCGCGCGTGATTGAGACATTGGAGGTGGTGCGGTTGATTTTATCGATTTCATCGATATAAATGATCCCCTTCTCAGCTTTTGCAACATCATAGTCTGCAGATTGAAGCAGCCTTAAGATAATATTTTCGACGTCTTCACCTACATATCCCGCTTCAGTTAATGTTGTCGCATCGGCGATTGCAAAAGGGACGTCAAGTATTTGCGCTAATGTTTTTGCCATGAGCGTTTTTCCTGATCCTGTAGGACCGAGAAGCAACACGTTGGACTTGCTAAATTCAAGTTCAGGCTTCTGCTCCATGTGCAGGACGCGCTTATAATGGTTGTAGACGGCTACGGATATCGTTCTTTTTGCAGATTCTTGTCCAATGACATATTGATCAAGCCGTTCCTTGATTTCTTTGGGCTTTAGAAGGTTGATCTTGAATTCGCCGGTGGATGTTTTTGCTGGAGTCTCCCGCTCTAGGATGCCGGCGCAGAGATTCACGCATTTGTCGCAGATGTATACATCTGGACCAGAGATGAGTTTTTCTACAGCATCTTCATGTCGACCGCAGAATGAGCAGATAATGCCGCTGTTTGAAGTTTTTTTTGACATACGTAAATCTCTCAGGATTATGATTATAGTTCAATAATCTATTATAAGTTATTCGTGCAATCGCGTCAAGAAAACAGGTGTTTTACTTAGCCGGCAGCTGTGAGCTGGCAACAACTTCATCAATAATTCCGTAAGCTTTTGCTTCTTCGGCGCTCATGAAGTAATCACGCTCCATATCTGCCGCGATTTTTTCCACGCTCTGCCCGGTATTCTCTGACATTAGTTGGTTCATCAGCTTCTTTAGGTTAAGAATTTCTTTGACCTGTATTCTGATATCTTCCGCGCGACCGCCAACACCACCTGATGGCTGGTGGATCATGATACGGCTGTTTGGCAAAGCAAAACGACATCCCTTTGTTCCTGCTGCCAAGAGAAAAGCGCCCATAGAGGAAGCTTGACCGATGCAGTAGGTATTGACGGTGCATCCCATCCACTTCAGCGTGTCATGAATCGCCAGCCCTGCACTGATATAGCCGCCCATCGAATTAATATAGATATGGACATCTTTTTTGGGGTCTTCCATCTTTAAAAACAGAAGCTGGGCAACGACGACGTTTGCCACATGGTCGGTGATGTCTGAACCGATGAAAACTATGCGGTCTTTGAGAAGACGCGAAAAGATGTCCATCGAACGTTCGCCACGGCCTGTGTCTTCAATGACATAGGGGGTCAGTGATGAATATGCGCGTTTTCTTTTATCGTCGTTCATGTCTATGGTCCTTCTTGCGTTTTCTGTTGATTCTTCTATTATGTGCCTGTCGGTTTCATGCAGTCAAGCAAATAGTCAGCGACTTTGTCGGATAATGTATCAGCATAAACACGCGAATACATCATTTCTGCATCGACGCCTTCCGGTATATTGGATTTGCCGCTGAATGGATTGATGTAATGGCGGCGGATCATTTCACGGATCAGCTCATTTTGGTCAACGCCGATTTTCTGCTCCTCGGCGATCTTGCGTGTGAGAAAATGCCAACGCAATACAGCGCTGACTTCTTGCTCTACCTCTTTTTCGATCGACTGCATTTTATTTTCCAGATCTTGTTCGCCGATCAGTTCCTGAGCACGCGCTTGCAGCGTATCTTGTGCGGATTGCTTCAGAAGAGTTTCCGGGATGTCGAATACATATTTTTGAAGGAGGGTGTTTGTCAGGAGTTCGCGTGTCTGGCGTCGCGCTTCTTCTTCTTTGTTTTTTTGCAGATCGTTCTTAATTCGCTCTTTCATTTCGTCCAGTGAAGCGAGACCGGCCTTCTTGGCTAGCTCGTCGTCCGCTTCCGGAAGAACAGAACTCTTGATGGCTTTTATTGTTACCCTGCATTTTGTCGGTTTGAAGTTAGGGTTGTTTTGGCCTTCATCTTGTTCGCTGATGCCTTCGGCGCTTTCTCCGACGTTGAGACCTACCAGCAGATTAAGCAACCAGTTGCCGATCTTGCCCTTAACGACTTCAATGCGTGTATCTGAAAGAAATGTTTTGTCTGATTCGATATCGGTAACATCAACATCGACGAAATCACCCTCTTCGACTGCTCGGCCTTCGACATTATTCCATTCGGCATGTTGATAACGGATATCTTCAATGACTTGGTCGATCTCTTCTGGTTTGACAGGTTCAGCCTCAATAGTGTCTACAGCTAACACCGTCATGTCGATGTCGGGAACTTCCGGCATTGACTCGAAGGTAATAGTCACAACGCCGCCTTCGTCTTTAGACAGCGAGTCAATCTTGGCCGATCTGATGCCTTCTTGTCGATAAGGGTAAAGGTTGGTCAATTGAAATGCAGATTGGACTGAGTTGCTGAGCACCTGCTCGCGCCACTCGCGTTCCACTGAAGGAGCAAAACGTTTGATTACCATCTCATCAGGAGCGCGTCCTTTTCGAAATCCGGGGATTGAGATATCGCGTTTTACTGTTTTAACAGCTTGAAGGTAAAATTTGTTAACAGTTTGTGGTGTAACGGTAATTGAAAACTCCACTTGGCAGCCGGGATTTTTTGTTGCTTTTACTGCGATTTCGTCGTTTTTATATTCTTGCTGAGACAAAACAGACTCCATGATGTTTAGAAAATATTTTTAGAATTCACTCAGTATAGCGGGTGATGAGATTCGAACTCACGACCCTCACGTTGGCAACGTGATGCTCTACCACTGAGCTACACCCGCATGAGTTGACGTATTAATTAAATAACTAGCGGGTGATGAGATTCGAACTCACGACCCTCACGTTGGCAACGTGATGCTCTACCACTGAGCTACACCCGCAAATCAAGTCGAAATTATAGGTTGCGATACGCTTTTACAGCAACAGTAATTATTTTTTATGTTGTTTTTTTGTTTCGACCGGATCGCACCCGCCCGGATGCCACGGATGGCATTTGCATAGCCGCTTCACTGTCATCCAGCTGCCGCGGATGATGCCGTGTATGTTGATCGCTTCTATGGCGTACTCCGAGCAAGAGGGGTAAAATCGGCATGCCTGACCAAGAAAGGGGCTGATACATATTTGATAGGCTTTAATTATTAATCCAGCCAGCTTTCTCATATAATGCTGAAAATGTCATGCCCAAGGAGAATGAGCACTTCGACGACGATGAGGATGATGATCGCCCATTCAAGGCGGCTGGAGTGCTGATGGTTGAGCTCATTGCTGAGCATATCGAAAAGTTCGTGGATGACGTCCAGTTGCTGATTAAGCGTCTCTGTCCTTGAGTGAATGTCTAGTTCGAAGGCTGTCATGGTATAGACATCTTCAAATTCCGGATGCTCCCAGTAGAATTCAGGAGTGTCCAGAACGTCTGAGTGAAGATTGATGGAGCTGCGAACGACAAACAGCTCGCCCAGTTTTTGTCGCAGTTCTTTGCGGGAAAGAGAGATGTTGCCGTGCTTTGCCAGGCTTTCAGGCAGGAGTTTGGTTGTTTTAAAAGTTTCCTGAATTGCAATTTCGAAAGCTCCTAGCTTGACGGATTGCGCCAAGGCATGTGAAAAGGCGAGTTTTGTGAGAACTCTGTCGTCTTGCAGCGTGATGTGGTCGGATGTGAAATTGGCATCATGACCATAGTCATAGGTGAAATCGTCGCTTTCGACTTCTTTCAATGGACTTTCTTGGTAAGGTTCAATCTCTTTGATAAGAGATTCGATCTCTTCAAAGGCGGTGTTCCATGCAACGAAAGCGCCGTAAGGGAAGAAGAAAACATCGCCATTAGCTTTGCCGTCATGTGGAATTTCTAAGTGGAGAACATCACGATATAAGGTAGTTGTGAATCTGCTGCGTAGCGATTCAAAAAATGATTTAATCTTGTAGTCGTAAGCTGTGCAGTGTGCGCTGCAATCCATAATGTGCCATATGATGTGCGAAAGGGGGGACTCGAACCCCCACGGGGAAAACCCCACTACCCCCTCAAGATAGCGCGTCTACCAGTTCCGCCACTTTCGCTTGGGCTAACAATTGAGCAAAATCATAGCAGATCGTAGATTATCGCGGAAGAAAAATTCTAAAGGCTCCGCTCTCAATAAATTTTTGCAGGCAAACCTAATGGTGGAGATGTTCGTCGAAAAGACGAAGGATCTTCTGTCTGGTCTCTTCGGCCATCTTGAAGAGGAACATTTCATCGTAGCTGCGGCTGAATGCTAAAGTCTGCAAGAGATCTTTCTCTACCCCAACGAAAGCAATGGCTCCGAGAGGCGCATGATCAGCGCAAAAGGGGTCGTGGCCGACTGAATGCCACGAAGTCAAGGGGGTTTCGCATATGGAGCATTTCGGCGTTTCGCTGAAGAGGCCGTCATGGCGAAGAATTTTTAATCGGAAGCTTGCCGCAAGCAGTTGCGGGTTTGGCGCTGTCGATAAACGGTTAATGTATCCGGTACATAATTGGTACAGTTTGGGAGCTGGTTTGTGGATCATTTGCGAGGAAAGAAGAGCGTGAGCGATATCGCAACCGGCTTCGAGACTGGCAAGAGAGTTTCTCAGCTCAAGATGCATATTTTTTACGGTAATCTCTTTGCATTGCCATAGCTCTCCCTGACCTGTCGTATAAACGAACTCGACTAATGATAAAGGAGATGTTTGCGCCTGCCCTCGTTTTTTTTCGCGGTTGGCGCCTTTGACGATAAATTTGACTATCCCTTCCTCTAAGGAAAAGGCGGTCAGAATCCGATCGTACTCTTGATAGGGAAAAGACTGTAAGATAACGCCTTCGCAGCGTTTCACAGGGGCGTTTTTTGTCATATGCGTTGTTTTACGAGTAGGATCTCCTCAAGTTTTTCGATCGCTTCTGTAACTACAGCATGAGCTTGCCGGTTTAGCTCGCTGGAAAAGTAATCAGGCAGTTCATGGAATTGGATGATTTTTTTAATCCAAAAGAGACAAGTATGGTAGCGGAGCTGTGTATCAGTAAAGAGAGTTTTACCCGCTTGCTGTCGATATGCGTCTGCAAAGGCGCTCTGCAGGGCTCGGATTTGTTGATCGTGAAGACCGTGTGCTCGTCCGGTTAGTGCAAGCGATTCAAAAGCAGTTACATAGTCATAGCTAATGGGACCGATTGCGAATTCGTTGGCGTCCATTGAAGAGCTCAAAGCGTGGTCGAGATCGATCAAAGTGATCTGGTCGTTCTTTTCATCAAAGAAGATATTTCCGGGAGAAGGGTCTCCGTGAACATAAGCGGTATGGAACGTAGTGTTGTACGCTTTGTCAGCAAGCGCCATGAGTGTGTTCTGCCAACCGCTATTTTGCATATGGCGGAACTTAGGGTTGTTCTTGAGCAGGTAGTTGAAATAATTGATCCAAGTTGCTTCTTTCTTTTCAATGACCTGAGACACCTTGCCGTTCTTTACGTTTGCAGCGTGGTGGAGTTCAGCAAGCGCCTTGGCGCATTTCTGTACAATGGACAACAGTTGCGTGAATGCTCTTTGATGTTCAGGAGAGTTTGGTGTGATTTGGCTATAGCATCGCATCCAGCCGTTCAGTGAACGTCCTGTAGCTGCAGATATTGCTGTTAGCGACCACTCCTTTAAGATGGAATAGGTAAATGGAAGAGCAACGCTGCAGTTGGTGAGCCCTAAGGTGTTGATTTGTTTGCAGTTGATCATCCATTGCTTAAGGAATTCGCTGCTGACTGTGAATTTGGAGTAAACTTTGACGATAAAAAGCAGGGTGCCGTCATGTTTTTTTACGAGGAAAACCGGGTGCGCGGACATGCCTTCGTGCAGGTCGTCTGCATTGTTTAGAAGTTCAACGGAAAAGTCGCGTGGGGACAGATGAAAATAGCGCGCCGCATTCTCGTTGACAAACTGTAATATACCGCCAAGTAGCATCGCCTGCCCTCCTAATCTGAGGATACTCGAAAGAATAATTATTCCGCCAACTCTAAAGTAATTTTGTTAACGCTTGTTAATCAGTAAGTTACAGATATTTTGAAGGGAGAAAAATACACTTTTCCAAATTGCCTCTATCCGTTACAATATGCCTCACGATCGATTCAAATAAGCACCGATAGCTCAATCGGATAGAGTACCCGGCTTCGAACCGGGTGGTTAGAGGTTCGAGTCCTCTTCGGTGCGTCTTTTACTGAGAGGTGTCCCTATGAATAAGAAAGCGAAAGCAACTGAATTTGCAACTGACGTATACAGTATCGAAGTGACCGGAAGAAATGTCCTTGTAACTGATGCGATGAAAGATTATGCGATTGAAAAGGTGGGAAAGATTGAGAAGTTCACCGACCGCATCATCGATGTTCATGTGATGATGGACATTCAGAAAATCGAACATCGCGTCGACATTATCATGCGTGTCGGCCATATTAAGATTAAAAGCAGTGCGTCCTCAAATGACATGTATGTGTCTATCGACCAAGCTGTCGACAAGCTGGAAAAGCAGCTGCGCCGATATAAGAGCCGCATTCAAGACCACCATGCTAAAAAGCTGTCTGTTGTTGATATGACCGTCAATGTCTTGCGCTCTGGTGATCTCACCATTGAAGTCAACGATCAGATTGAAGAAGAGAATAACCGTGAATTGGAAGAGGTTTATAAACCACATGAGATCGTCAGCGAAGAGAAACATCCGCTCAAGATGTTGACTTCTGACGAAGCTGTCATGAAGATGGATCTTTCCGGTGATGTTTTCCTTATTTTCCGTTGTGAAGAGGATCAAAAGCTTAAGGTAATCTATCGGCGTAATGACGGCAACTACGGCATTATCCACGTCGAAAGCTAATGGTTTCAAAAGTTTTTTGCCCGATCCGTTGCGAATGGGTTTCTGCGCTGCCTGAGGAAAAAGTCAGGCAGCGGCTTCTGGCCTACATGATTCAAAAACTAGGATATCCCAAGGGATATCTGATTGTAGAAAAGGGGTTGAACCAGCTTCCGCACCTCGCCAACAGTGGTATCGCCATTCCTGAGCGGCGTACCGACATCGTATGCGTGACCTCGGGAATTCATCCGGATTATGAATTGCATCCTCTTCTTGTTGTTGAATGTAAGTCGGTTAAGTTAAGTGACAAAGCGTTTAGACAGGCAGTTGGGTACAATCGCTACCTGGATGCACCATTTATAGCTATTGCCAATGACCATGAGATCCGCACCGGCTGGTATGATCAAGCTGGAAGAGAGTATCAGTTTGTTAGTTTTCTTCCAGAGTATCAAGAGCTTGCTTCACGCGCGTTATCTACTCCGCGAGAAAGATCTCGCCGCCTTGCACAAGAATATTGATCGTTTCGGCATCTTCTCCTCCAAAAGTCGAACATGACCCCGTTTTGATATCAAATTCCCAGGCATGCCAAGGGCAGGTGACTTGACAGCCTTCTACATCGCCTTCTCCCAACGGGCCTCCTTCATGGGGACAGCAATTGTTTAGGGCATAAAACTGCCCGTTGATATGAAAAATGGCTATTTCACGTCCGTCAGGGATATTGACGACGAGAGATTTACCCTCAGGGATATCTTCTGTAGCGGCAATTTTTATCAGCATTAGCTGTTAATTTATCATAGCGTTCCTCAATTGCATAGTTAAAAATTTAATGGTAATGTGAGGTTAGTCTATAAATTGCTATTTCGGTTTTTTTATGCCTGATGATCATTCACTCGACGATGTTCTAGACTTTATCAATAAAATGATGAAGCAGATGCGCGACAATAAGGAACAGTTCCTTAGCTACAAAGCATCTGAAGAGGTCGATAAACAATTGACGCAGCTGGAAAATGACGTTGACCAGTTTATCAAAGACACAGAGGAGATGCTTGCCAGCGCCGGGGTATCGGAGAAGGAGATGCGTCATGCATTATGGAAAATTCCTGAAAATCTTCCTGAGGAACAAAAAGAGGCGCTTCTGCGTGCCAAAAAAATTCGCGAAGAGATCCAGGACACACAACTTGAATTTCAGGCTGAACTAACCAAGCGCTCTGGAGAGAAAATCGTCGAAGAAAGACCTGAAGGTGATGACGAAAAGAGTGAAGAGAAGCCAAAAAAGAAAAAAGATAAATCTCATAAAAGCAAATTCAAACGCCTCGGCGGGGATCATTGGAAACCATTATGAATAATCAAGAGAGACTTAAGCAGAATCTCGAGAAGTGGGCGCATGCTAATCCGGCTGCTGTGAAAGAACTGAAGGATTTGGAATGCAAAACAGTCCACTTTTGCGATGCAGAGAACGGTGACCTTAACCTCGTCAAAGAACATAATGGCAGCAAGAATTACCTCCATAGCCAGGCCAACCCTCACCAAGAAGCCGAACAGTGGGCGAAAACTATAGAGCTTAACTCTATCGATACCCTGTTCGTATTCGGCGTAGGCCTAGGTTACTACTACAACGAACTGAGAGGATGGCTGAAGGAAAATGCTAATCGCGCTGTCGTTTTTGTCGAGAATGATCCGGAGGTATTGGTACGTTTATTCGAAACTGTACAAGGCGAGCAGATGCTTAAGGATCCTCAGGTATGGATCTATTATTTTACAGATTTCAAAAAAGAAGCGCATCATTTTGACGAAATAGCCAAAATGTTCAATAGCCATCGCTTCAAGATCACTTCTTTAGGATATTACTTGCGTACAAAAGCGCGCGAGTTGATGCATTTCAATACAATCCTGAGTTTCACACTCAATATCCGGCACATGTCTGACCGTGAATATCTTTCTCTTGGAGATGTGTTTTATAGCAACTATTACGTAAACATGTTTCGTCTGCCTGACGCTTACCAGGCAAAACAGTTCTACGGTAAGTTCTCAGGCGTTCCCGCTATCATCTGCGGCGCTGGGCCTTCCCTGGAAAAAAACATCGGCTTGCTAAAGACGCTCAAAGACCGTGCAGTGATCTTCGCCGGAGGAACGGCGATGAATGCGCTGAATGCACAGGGAATGCAGCCTCACTTTGGCGTAGGCGTTGATCCCAATGCTGATCAGGTCATGCGTATTTCCAGCAACGAGGCGTACCAAGTTCCTTATTTCTATAGAAATCGCTTAAATGCCAATGCTTTGACGTTGATTCAGGGAGATCATCTTTATATCAACGGCAGCGTCGGCTATCCAATAGGAACATGGTTTGATGAAAAGCTGCATATCGATGGACCCGAATTGCCTGACGGCTACAATGTGATCAATTTGAGCTTCAGCTTGGCGCGTCAATTGGGGTGCAATCCTATCATCTGTGTCGGCGTTGATTTGGCATATACAGACGGCCAGTCCTACGCCCCAGGCATCAGCAACCACCCGATCAATGAACGGCGCCGGCAGATGCGGACAAAAACCTCAAAAGAGGAACTGGTAGGAAAAGAAGATATCCATGGCAATCCCGTTCTTACCTTATGGAAATGGATTGCTGAGGCGGTATGGTACTCAAAAATGGTTGTGGAACACCAAGATGTTCAATTGATCAATGCTACCGAGGGGGGAATCGGCTTTCCCGGTATTCCCAATATGACTTTGGAAGAGGTGAAAGAGGAGTATCTTACCGGGGCCTATGATTTAGAAACGATGATCCACGGAGAAACACAGCTGTCCCATATGCCGGCCGGTGTGACTCTCGAAGAGATCGAACGGTTGATGTGGGAAGTTTATGAAGACCTCGGCAGATGCGAGGACTTATGCGGAAGCATTATCAAGGAATTTGAAAAGACAGCTCATGAGATCATGGCGGGTAAAGAGGCGCCGCCGGCCTTGCTCTCCGATGCAGTGAAACAGCTCATTGTTCAGTTGGACGATTGTGAGGCTTATCACGCCGTACTCTCGACTTTCAACGACTTTTTCTTGAGTAAAAGCGTGAAAGAGCTGCAGCGCCTTGAGATGGACCGCGACTTCCTTGAGGAGAGTGAAATTCAAATCAGAAAGAGCAAACTGAACAGCTCAAGGTATGAAAGCCTGCGACGAATTGCCTATCGTAATCGCGGGCTTATTAAATATTTCCTCGAAGAGATGTTGCCCCGGAGAAAAGTCGCAATGACGGCACGTTCTCATGGAGAACCGCAAAAATACCTTCAACAAGATGCCGTTTACTCGCTGGAAAACAACCATTTGATTATCCGTGACCCGCATTGCGGGATACAAATCGAAGAAAATGTTCCTGACCTGTGCAAGTCAACGATCTGTTACGAAAATGGCAAGGTCAAATGTGAAAATCATTTTCTGAACGAGAAGCTTCATGGTCCGCAGACTTTCTTCGATGATGAAGGAAATGTTCTTTCCCGTTGTTGGTATCTTCAAGGTGAGAAACAGGGACGCGCCCTTCGCTACTATCGCAGCGGTGCTCTTTACAGTATCGAAACCTATTGCGATGGCGTACTCGAAGGCACACAGCGCTACTTTTTTGGCGAAGGTGGATTGCGAACTCTCATCACGTATAAGAAAGGTCGATACGATGGTGAAGTTATCCTGTACTACCGCAATGGACAGAAGAAGAGAGAACTGCACTATACCAACGGTGTTAAGCATGGTTTCGAAAGAATGTGGAATGAAGAAGGGCAGCTGAAGATCGAGGTAGAATATGATAATGGACAGGCCAAAGGAGCATGCCGCCTATGGTTTGACAATGGCACTTTGGGGAAAGAAGTTATATACGACCCTCCAGGACATGTTGCCGGCGCCTTTTTTTGGGATAAGGAAGGTAAAGAGATCCCTATCCATGAAGTTATCAAAGATGATTTCTTCGATAGCGTAACGAAGGAAACGGCAAACTTGACAGCGATCATTAAGAATGTGATCGACCAGGTTAATAATGTTGCACCCATGCTCAATGAAAACAAAAAAGTAGAGATTTCGAAGGAGATCAATTTATTACTTGAAGATTTAGAGGCCCTAAGGAAAGTTGGCGACGAACTTCTTTATGAGTCAGGAGTCACGGAAGAAAATCCTCAAGAAGCGATCTGGAAGACGCCGCAGATGCGCATGCGATTGGAGCAAAAAGTGAAAACAATGACGACACAGATAGCCAGCAGCATTAATAACATCCGTGATGCGCTCCAAGAAACCGTAGAAAGATATATCGAAGCAACGGACAAAAAAAGCTCACACTAATATGGGGACTGCTCTCGAGAAGAACCTACGTCTTTATTTTCGGTATGATCCGAAAACGACTCGTCTGCTTGAGGATCTAGACCCGAATAGCCTCGCCTTTTGCCGGACAGCAGATGATGAACTGAACCTCGTCGATGAGCGAAAAGAGGGCGTGCCTGTTTTTTATCATGAGCAGTCGGGAGCGCTCAAAGAAGCACGGGCGTGGTTCCGCAAGATAGGTGCGGCTCGACATTCCTTAATATTCGTTTACGGGGTTGGCCTAGGCTATTACTACGATGCGTTATCGATATGGCTGAGAAGCAATCCTAAAAACATCCTTGTTTTTCTTGAAGACGATCTAAGGGTATTGCGGCGGTTATTTGAAACCGAGAGAGGAACGCGACTGCTTGAAGACCCGCAAGTCTTTATTCATTACTTCGAAAGCAACGGAGAGGAACTAGAGAGTGGTTTTGTTCCGCACTTGAAAGCGTTGTATGAGAAGATATATAGACGCGATTCCTATTTCACTTTTTCGAAGATCTATCACCGGCAGAAACCCGCATTATGCAATATGCTGCGTGGATATCTCCATATCGCCGGTATTGACACAGCAATCTTTTTTAAGGAGCTGACAGGGTTTGATGTCTTCAAAAACTTTTATCAAAATCAAATTCATCTTGCACGCTCCTATCATGGTCAGGACCTATTTCAAAAATTCAAAGGCATTCCCGGTATCGTTTGTGGCGCAGGGCCTTCGTTGACTGAGCATATCGATCAAGTTCGTATGCTAAGCGATCGTGCGTTGATTATTGCATCCGGAACAGGAATGAATGTACTTAACAAGCATGGTATTATTCCGCATCTTGGATCGGGGTTGGATCCCACACCGGCACAAGGAAGCCGTCTGATGACCAATACCGCTTTTGAAACGCCCTTTTTCTATAGAAATCGTTTTTACTATCCCGCTTTCCATCAACTGCACGGACCTAAACTCTTTATCAATGGTTTCAATAATTACCTATTTCCGGAATGGTTTGAACAGCAGCTGAACATTACAGAAAATGTGCCAATACGCCCAGGTATCAGCTCAACGAATTTCTGTCTATACCTTCTGAGTGAGCTTGGTTGCGACCCCATTGTGCTTGTCGGTGTCGATCTCGGTTATACCCAATCCAAACGATATGCTTCAGGAGTTACCGCGCATCCTACAGACAAAGTGAATGTAAGGAATCAGCTTGCCGAAAAAGAAAAACAGCACATTATCCAAAAGGATAATAGCGGCGGTACGATAAAAACAAAAACGGAATGGCTACTTGAAGCAAGGCTGATTAAAACCTTGCAAAATGAAATAGCGCCTCGTCGGATCATCAACGTGAGCGAAAAAGGAATGGCGATTGAAGAAATCCCTTTTGAAACTTTCAGCGATGTGATCGCCCGTGATTTCACAAGACAGTATGATATAGATAGCTGGCTGCATTGTACCATTCAGGAAGGACGGCGCGATGAGGTTACGGAAAAGAGAGTTTTAGATGTTTATGATCGTTGGATTGCCAGTCTTCGACGTTGTTTAGAATTATATGAACAAGCTCTGCAGGGCGATCTGACCCCTTCAAAAACGGCATTGATCGAAGCAGAGCTTCTCGAAGAACCGGCAGAAAATACGCTGCTTTCTCAATTTGCTAAGGTGCCGGCCTTGCTATCGGCAAAGAATCGTAACACTTTACAGCGCTTCGGAGATCAGCTTCCGGAAAAAGATAGAGAGTTGCTCAAAAAAGAAATACAGAAAACTTTTTATAGCTACTATCGATATTTACTTAAATCTCACTTGGCAATGGCAGAAGAGGCGCGGCAATCGTATCATTCCATTACCTTGGGAAAGTCGGTAGCGGCGCCACCGGACGGCTGTTATGTTTTTAAGGATGGCCGCCTGGTCATCGATGATTCTGATTTAGATATTCATCTCGAAGATGATTATTGCCCGCAAGCACTACCGGAAAAACATGAGAAAAAAGTCAGGGAACGCTGTGTGCAAAAAGAAGGCATCCTTGATGGACAATGCATACAGTACTTTCCCGATGGGACAATCAAAGCAGAGATGTTTTATAAGAACGGCCTGCTTCATGGTCCTGTCAGCTATTTTAGCAGCAGAGGGCAGCTGATCGCACGTTCCTGGTTTTTCAATGGCGTCAGGCAAGGACGCATGCACTGGTACTATCCTTCCGGCTCTCTCTATAGTATCCAGCGCTTTAAAAATGGAAAGAGACATGGTCGGCAGGAATATTTCTATGAAGATGGTACAAAAAAATCGATCATTCCCTATTCTACAGATATCCTCAATGGCACCGTCCTTCTCTACCACCCTAACGGTAAGCCAAAGAGGCAGTTGACCTTCGACCATGGTATTCTCGAAGGGCTTGAAGAATCATGGAACAGTCATGGCCTGAAAATTCTAGAAGCGGAGTATAAGCATGGTCATGCCGTAGGCATTGCGCGTAACTGGCATGACAACGGACAACTTGCCAAGCAGGTGATTTTTGGTTCTTCTTCCGAGAATTTTAATTTAACGGAATGGGATGAAGAGGGGAGGGAAATCCTTAAGGAATGCGGGCGCTCTGCCAATTATCCAGATAAGGAGGCGATCATCAAAGCGATTGAGTTGGAAACGCAGCAAATGGAGAAACTAAAGCAAAATATGGGTGATCTTTTTGACTGAAACATTGATCGACGAGCAGCAACTACAGGTTAACAGTGACGAGTGGGCGCGCAACTATCCCAAAGAGGCGCTTTTCCTGCCTTATCATGATGATGAGAAGCTTTTCTTTTGCCGGACGGAAAAGAGCGAGCTCAACCTGCAAGATATGCGCCGTGGTAATTTCTTCTATCATGCTCCTACCGGAGCCCTGCACGAAGCAGAGCAATGGTTTCGTAGTCTTAACCTCAACAATGTCGACGTCCTCTTCGTTTTCGGTGTCGGCCTAGGCTATTACTACCAGGCTGCCAAAGAATGGCTGCATAGTGATGAAAAACGTTCGCTTGTTTTCATGGAAGACGACCTGGCAGTGATCAACCGCTTTTTTCAGACAGAGACCGCCGCCGAGCTCCTTAAGGATCCACAGGCGCGCGTTCATTACTTTGCCAGCCTCGATGATGACGACCGCTCCTTCGTTCCACTTTACTGGGATTACCTGCGCGGCAATGCCGAGGTTTCTGCACTTGCAAGCTACAATAATCAGCGGCATGAACGCTATGAAGACCTCAAGCATAAGCTGATCTATGACCTAACCATGAAAAACGCGGCGATCGACGAGTATATGAAGTTCGGGTATCGCTTTTTACTCAATTTCTTCCCCAACCTGCTGACGATTGCCGATTCCTACCGCGCAACGCAGTTGTTCGGCAGGTTTAAAGGCATTCCTGCCATCATCTGCGGTGCGGGCCCTTCGCTGAAGAAGAACATCGATCGCGTGGCGGAGTGCAAGGAGCAGGCGATCATCATTGCCGGCGGTTCAGCAATGAACGCTCTCAATGCTCGCGACATCCTTCCACATTTCGGCGTCGGCATCGACCCAAATCCTGCGCAGGTCGACCGCTTGAAAACCAATAAAGCGGAAGGCGTTCCATTTTTCTACCGAAACCGGATGCATAAGGAAGCGTACCGCCTAATCAAAGGGCCGCGCCTTTACGTCCCCGGTGCCGGCGGCTATGACATCGCCAACTGGTTCGACGAAAAGTTCGGTCTCGACAGCGACGAGTGGCTGGATGAAGGACATAATGTTGTTAATTTTTCCATTGAGCTGGCACGCGCCATGGGATGCAATCCTATCATCCTAGTCGGCGTGGATTTGGCATTCACCGGAGAGCAGATCTACGCTGAAGGTGTTGTCGATGATGTCAGCTACAGTGAAGAGAATGCGCAAGTCAATCTCTCCAATGATGTTTCACTAATGAAGAAGGATATCTACGGACAGCCGATTCGTACGCTATGGAAGTGGGTCGCCGAAGCAAAATGGACCGGAGAATACGCAAAGGAGCATCCCGAGGTAACGATCATCAATGCGACCGAAGGCGGCCTCGGCATGCCGGGGATTTCCAACATCGACTTCGCCGAGGTGCAAACGCGCTACCTTGACAAGAACTATCCTTTGCTGGAAAAGATCGAGAATGAGATTCGCTCTGCCGCCATCGACAACATCACCTCTGAAGATGTCCGTGCTGCTATCGAAGAGCTCCGCGAAGGACTTGAACGCTGCATCGAACAGATCACCGTCCTTATTGACGACAATGAACGACTCTGCAAGGAAGTGGAAAGCACCCATACCGTTCCGGAAAAAAAACAATCGGGGTTGGCGGCCCTCGCCGAAACCGAGCTTGCCGAAGAGCCCGCCTACACTGAGCATCTCAGCATCTTCAACGAAGTCGCCAGTAGGCTTCTCAGCAAGCAACTCTCCGGTCTTCGTAAAAGCGGCAAGGCAGAATGGGAACAGGTGCGCGATAAATGTGCGCTGAATGCGATGAAGCTGAAATTCCTCTCCGATGCTGCTAAGGCAGCGATTGAAACGATAGACCTCTCTCTAATATAGTTGGAAATTTTCTCTTTACAGCATTTGTCATGCAGGATTAGATTGAATTACTTTAAAGAGTATAAGGAGGTTTACTATGGGAAGAATTGGACATGATCACCATGATGCAGAACCGTTTCTAGCAATCTCAGGGAATGCTTTAATATCTTTTGGTGTTTCCGAAGCTGCAAGATATCATGGTTATACCGTGACGACGGCTCCTGTTCTAGTTGGAATATTAGTAGACCATTTGTTGGAAGATATGTTTGATTCAGCTACCTTATCATCACGTATCCAAAAACCGCTACCCCGAATTAAGAAGTTCGTTCTACCTTTAGGCATCGGTGTATTGGTGGGGGCTGTTGCGTCTGGACGTTCCGATATGGCGGAAGGAGCTGCTGCTACCATTTTAGGATGCTTAGCTTCCCGTATCGGATTTTTCGTTTGTAATCGGTTGGGGATTTTTAATCCGGCTATTCGCATTATAGAATGGAAATAATCGGTTAGAGCTCCAGGTCTGTTGTCTCTTCTTTGATGAGATCGACCTGAGTACAACCATCAACATCGCCACTATCATTGATAGCTTGTTTACGTATCGTGAGATCCGGAAATCTTGCTTCATATTCATATCTAGATTCATTTTTGACATGAATTCGGTTTGTTATTAATCAATTGATTTGTTAAGTTTTTGCTAAATTTTTAAAACTCGAAATTTTATTGAGGTAAGTAATGATAAGTAGATCGGGATTTTTCTGCAGGTTCTTCACATCTTCATCAGTTAGGTTCAACTCTTTTGGTCGATCCTTGTCGACAAGGGTAAATAGCTCGAGGATACAGAATACTGCCCTGAAGTCTTTGTCGGCATCTTACGGGCTTCACTACCAATCGAACGGTCTGCAAAAACAACGTTTTTCAGATCATCAATACCAAGGTAGCCAATTGACAAATATTGTAACATTTTCCGCATGCGCAGGACTCATTGGATCTCTTGTTCTTGAAGAAAACGATCACCCTCAGGACACGGCAAAAATGAAGCTGGCGATGTGCTTTATTGATGGATGTTTATATCAAATTGATGAACCTATCGAAGAGGCTTTAAGAAGTACCTTTGATGAAATTATCCAAGAATTAGAGGTGGTTTCCGGTGAATATTTGAATTCCTCTCTAAAAAGAATAGTCTGGGATAAAGTGTCTGAAAAATATTCGGAGATACTTAAGAAGTTCTTTTTACAAAAAATATGCGAGAAAACACTTAATCAGTTAAGTGAAGAAGAATGCGAACAAATAATTAATACGAACGATCGCAAGAAAATCGAAGCCTTAAAAAACAAGTTCGACTTTCACTTCAATTATAAAGAAATTATTCATTTAATGCAGCGGGAAGCAGTAGCGATAGAGGATGATTGGATTAGCGAAATCGTTAATGCTGTTAGAGAAGAGGGAATAAAACTTCCTGAACAGTATGGCAGCTCTGTAAATAGAATATCTTTGGTAGAAAGATATAGACAGACGCTCGTACAGATGTTAGGAGAAGAAAATATTTACAGAGTAAATCGACTGGGTGATGATACCTTTAGCCCGATCCTATGGAAATTCCTTACTAAAGGAGATAACCCAACAGCTTATCATTGGATGATCGTTGATGAGCTGCTACCGGGCCGTGTATGGATTCAGAGACATTCGTTTGTTTATCCATTCACTTCAAAATATGAAATGGACACCAAGATGTCAATTTTATGGACAACAAAACCCGGCTGGATTCACAGAGCCTATCCTTCTATCACCGATGAAGACAAAGTTGTTGTAGAATCATATATGTCTCATGTATTGAATACTCGAAGTACCACAGAAGTACTGTCATTTAGTCAGTTTCGAGGATTGATCAAACAGCATCTGGCAGATACTCCCTATGAAAATGGGATCATTTGCCAAGATCCTTCTCTATTAGCACTTCAACGGAAGCTTGAACATCTCCCGATAGTATTTAATATTACAAAATCAGCTTGTGAAAATTTAGAGCGGATACATAAAGAGTATGGTGATATCCAAGTGAAAATATCTGTAGGTTTTGCCGGCAAACAAGGAGATAAATTTGCTCCAGCCGAAGGATATGGAGTGGAGCTGATGGAAATTGGGAAATACTTCATTGGGGTGAGATTGCCTTATGTACACGAACAAGAAGGGAGGCCGGAAATCACCACCGAGCCTGTTGCTCCGGTCATTAATACGCTGGATGCATGGGGACAGACTTTTCACCTAAGATGCGAATCCAGTGATGATTTCCACTCCCTTGAGCGAGAGCGTTACGTACCAAAAATAAAGTCCGCCAAAGAAATTGAAGGTAAAAGTTTGAAAGATCTTCAAGCTGAGTTTGTTTTGTTATTAGGCCCTGACGCGAGAGTATACAATTTTGAAGTACTAGATGTGAAAAAATCAGATAAGGAATCGCTTGAGCTTTCTATAGATTTTCAAGATGGGGTTTGGAAATTACAGATTAGGGTTTACATCCAAAAACAATGAGAAATTAAATGATTGCTAATGTTCGTCAAGGAGTGGTGAGCTGCTTTCAACCTGCGAGTGCGCCTTCTCCTGTATCTACGGATGAAAATATCTGTTTTACAGCGCGTGAGTTTTTACGTTCTATCGACTGTCGCGACTACTTTCAAGTTTGTTTTAAATTTGACCCTCAAACGAACCATCTTACATTGGAGCGGAGCTCTCAATGTCGGCTTTATAATTCAGCTGAAAAGTTGCGAGCTGTCATCGAAAGGGATCTTGTCATCCTTGTAAATGGTACTGAATGTTACGGAGATTCCTTGCTGATCGATCAGTCGCCGATTACCATTAGACTTCAGTTGAAAGATATTTTGCTACAGCAATTCACATATGACCCGTCAACGGATGAGCAGGTGATCATGACGGACCATCGACTCAGCGTATATGACTTTAGACGGTTGAGCCAAAGAGGCCAGGATTATTATCCTGAGCTGCAAGGGAGGTTGACGGCGCAGTATCTCAGTACTTTTGAAGAACAAGCGCCAATTACAGACCTGCATACACATTACGGAGGGGCGATAACTGTTCAAAGTCTATTAAAGATTGCCCGTTCTTCAGATACTCCCGTGCTCTATCCTGTCGCTCTCCTAAAAGAGATGGGAATTCCTTTTAGCGGTTTTGTTGATCAACAAGGCAAAATTGATCTTAGTGATCCTAAAACGAGTCTTTTTTGGGAAAAATTTAAGAAGAATTTAGAAATGGATCCTTGTACAGTTTCCACTTTTCCCGATATGGAGAAGGTCTACAAATATCGCGGGCCTATAGTAAAGAACCTAGACCTCTTTCCGCGTTACCTTGAAGAGCTTGCGAAAAATTACCGATCCATGGGGATTAGGTATGCCGAACTTTCAGTCTCTGATATCGTAGACCCAAAATGGATGAATAAAGCAATCCAGATCTTGCCCGTCCTTGAGAAACAGTATGGAGTACAGTTGCGTTTTCTAGTAGGGTTATGGAGACATTCGCCAAAGCTCTTCAACCTAGATATCTTAGAAAAAGTCATTGCCTATGAACATAACCCATATATTGTGGGTATCGATTTCATGGGGCAAGAATCAAACTCAACGCGTGATTTTACTGATCTCTTAGATATGGCTGCCGAGTATAAAAAAAATAAAAGACCGGACTGTGTTATTCGCGTTCACGCTGGAGAAAGCGCGTGTCATCCTGAGAATATTACTGAAGCAATCAAACATGGCGCAACACGTATTGGCCATGGTATCCATGGTTTGAACTCTGACGTGTTCGACCTTGCTAAGAAAAATGGCACAGTGATTGAAATCAATATTAGCTCGAACTCATCTCTGCTGTCAGTAACGATCCCTGCAAAAGAAATTCCCATTCAGAGGTTTATTGACGAGGGTGTTAATGTAACTATCGGTACGGATGGGCATGGATGCTATGGTACCGATTCCCGCACAGAGTATCAGATTGCATACCAGCTGGGACTGCAGCCGCGACACTTCAGGAAAATTAGAGAGTTTAACGAGGCATACGTAGCCTCGATGCAACGCTATTTTGATCAAAGAATGGAAAACCCAGAAGAAGCTTTGGCTATCCCTCAATTTTGTGAGCCTAAATGCCCAAAAGATGAGTGGCAGAAGGTGCAAATCCGTAAGCAAGAGGAACGAAGATCTACGGAAGAGGTATTGAAATCCAAAGGCAAAATATTTGTTGAAGCCGATCGTGTAGCTGATTATTTTAGAGATAAAATTCCAGTCAATTTTTCTGGGGCATCTTCAGTTAGTTGGAGAGGAGTTCTGGAAGAGGATCGTGCCCTTGTGAGAAAACAGCTCATAGGACTTTTCGATAGCCTCAACCCTGAAAAAGTCGTTATTGTCACCGGCGGCACTGATTTTGGCTTAGAAAAAATTGTGCATGAAGTGGTTTCTGACTATCGTTTGGCAGGCAAGAATTTCACTCTCATAGGTACGGTGGCTACACAACTGCGCGCTAATCCTAATACTATATCAGACTCGTTAACACATGCGACAGTGGTCGATTATTCCTGGTATGACATAGGTCCCTTCGTTATGAAATGGGTTCAAGCAAAACAGGGGATATCATTTTTCATGGGTGGGGGTGATGTGGTCAAGAACATGATACATACAGCGCGCATGCTAGGAATCGAAGATTTCTATGTTCTTAAGGATATCCATGGTTCTTCGCAACAAGCTGCAGAGATTTACCCTGATCATGCCTTCTCAAAATATAACTGTTTAGGGACGATGTTGTCAAAATCAAGAAATCATCAGGTTATCAACAGATTAACGTTCTCAAAAGATGATGCTATTACCTATACCAATGTAAAAAAAGGTGATAAAGACATTGTGTCTTTTATTGGGTTCTCTTCCCCTTATCCGGATAGGGATAAGTTGAATCATTGTATTGAAGAGGCCTTGGAGATCTTGCATCCAAACGATGTGATCATTGCAGCAGGAGCGACAGAAGTAGGAATCGGTGCAGTCTATCCGATAGCGAAAAAGAAAGGTTTTGAAACGCTAGGCATTGTCTCGACAAATGCAAAGCATTCCAATAGGGCCAAACTGTCCGAAAGCGTTGACTTCATCGCATTTATCGAAGATGAGCAATGGGGAGGATACCTCCCCGATAGCAAATTGCTATCGCCTGTTTCGGAAGTGATTGTCACATGTAGCGAAGCAGCAATCGTTATTGGAGGGAATGAGATAGCCACCATTGAAGCTGCAGAACTAAAAAAAAGAAATAAAGATATCATATTTTTGAAGGAGTACTAAATATGTTAGAACAAGCTATCCGAGCACCCTTGGCCATCGCTTTGAGTCGTTACGGCAAATGGGCCGATACTATTCCTGCAATGCTCTCAGAGCGTCAGAATACAAGTCTGCAAAATGCTTTAAATGAAAAGCAGGGCGGACGCTTGACAGAAGAGCAAGAGATGCGGTTGCAAGTGATCGTTAATCAATTGCTCAAACCTGTTAACGAAGCATTTGGCAGAAAATTAACAGCAGGAATTTCTCCGCTCGTTACATGCGACGTATTAGGGGAAAAAGAGGGCAAATATCTGTTCTTTTTGCGTAATGGCACGAAATCGGCCATGTTTGGAGGAATTGCTGACAAAGGGGAACCTGTAGGTGAAACAGCAGTCCGTGAATGTAATGAAGAATCTGGGTATGGCTGTGAATTGCATAGTCCTGAGGTTGCCCTTGTAAGAGGGTATGCATTGGGAGGACCATCGCCACGAATTTCCATTATATATCGAGGCGAGATTTCCGGAGAACCTGTTGCCAATCATGAAGCTAGGGATTTTGTCTGGAAAAGCCAAAAAGAGATTGAGAGTGATTCTGCAGATAACTGGTTTTCTGCTCATCACTCCATGATTAAGCGTGTGTTTTCTATACAAGATCAGGAAGAAGGTTATCATTACATGGATGAACCTTTGACAGTCTCAGAAAAAAGCAACATTAGACAATCTGTGGAGAATTTGCGCAAAGTCACTCCTGCTGCAGAGGTTGATGGAGCGATTGGCAAGGTCAGTGAAGTTGCTGAAAAAATAGTTGCAAGCTTCAATCAGTTCGTTCAAAACGAATTACGTTCTATAGAAGGCTTCGAAGAGTCTAGGCAAATTATCTGGCCGACATCGGGTACACATCTCACTGCGGAACAGCTAGCAAGGAAGATCGATTATGAAAAGAAGCATGATTGGAATGACTTCGATAGGTTATGGGACTTGCTAAAGCCTTGGTTAGGAGGCGTTTTATCGACAAACCCGCAGGATTCCTCTGATCGTTTACATAGTATTAATAAAATATTCAACACCAAAATAAAGATCCGAGAGGCTGGAAATATTGAGTTGGTCTCCATATTGAAAAATGATGATGGACGCTATGTTGTCGTTCCTTCTGAAAATGGGTATCAGCTGCCTTCAGTCATCCAACGCTATCACGAGTCCTTTCCTCAAGCGTTGTATCGAGGAATCTATGCGAAGATGAATGCGGAAGTGAAGGACGGCTCTATTTTGAGAGCTCTTGGCGAAGAGATCGATCCTAAGTTCGAAGAAGATTCTTTAGGAAATGATCTCCGCAGCTTCATTTTTGAATCAAACCTCGAAGAAGGCAGTATTCCTGAATGTGTCCTCTTGCTAAGCAAGGATCAACTATTGGAATCATTATTAAGTGCTGATTGGGATGCTCGCCATGCAAAGATTGCTAGTAAACTGGTGTAGCAGATTAAAAATAATCCGTTCACCATTTCATGGAGGATGCCTATTTTTGCTTCTCTTTAGCTGAGATCACAACCCCAGGTCTGCTGTCTCTTCCTTAATGAGGCGGCGCTGGGGTAACAGATTTTGGGTTTAGTTATTCTTGAAGCAGCTAATAGCGTCTTTGCTGCCATCGATCGAAATACTGGGAAGTTGGTTTCATGTGGCAGATTCCATAGCAATGTGCATTACACCACATTCTTGCAAATTAATGATAGTTTGAGAAAACGATCGCGAAGAAAGACGAAAAATTGCAGGAAAAACGCTCCAAATAATATTGTAAGCGGCTCAAATGATATGATCGAGGAGTGTGGGGATGATGGCTTCCTTGCGATTAGATGTAAGCATTGCATCCTTAGGACTTCCAAAAAAACACCTTTAATTATTTTTTGCATTAAGCTCTAAATGTTTTTTTTATTTGAAAAATATATATTTTTGATTTACCTTCATGAAGCATGAACAAGGAGAACTATATGTTTAAAAATTTTTTTGAATACGATTCCAATTTCAACACAAGACAGAAAAATTCTACTGTGCAACAAGATATCCGTCTAAAAGACCTAGAACACAACTATGCAGTTCAGCATCAAAGCAAGAGAATATTTTGGAAACAGTTTATCATATGCATGGCATTCTTGAGTTTTATACTACCTTCGTTAGCGTTGGCATCTCCCTCATTTTCTGGATTTAATGCGAGTGTAGGCGTTGGAGTAGAGATGCCCAATATTTCCACCAAAGGAGAATTAAAAAATTTCGTTCCAGGAGTAGAGGATATAACTTTTAGTATTTCTCGGAAATCAACCACCAACCAAATTAATGGTGACGTAAGATTGGGTTATAATCGAATCTTTAATGGTTGCTACCTGATAGGTTTAGCAGGAGATGCTACTTTTGGGCATAATCATTTAAAATTTGGCACTAGGGTAGTCGAAATTAATTCAGATTTAATGATAGCAACGAATGCTAATATTACGTTATCCAATCAATTCGCTTTGCTGCTTAAACTTGGTAAGCTAGTGGATAACAGGACATTATTTTACGGCTTAGTTGGACCGCGATGGGGCAATTTTTCTCTTGGATTTGATGCTGGTTTTCATCAAAATATTGGGGTTTTTCTGAATACAGAGTTAGATTCCAGTAACAAATATTACAAAGAGGGTGTGTTAGTAGGAATAGGTTCAGAGTATCTACTCACACAATGCATCAGTCTGGCTCTTGAATATACGTATACGTATTATGGGCATCCGAAGCTGCCATCTACACAAGCACCTATTACTCAGGATGGTACTATCATACCTGATGCAGTATTTATACAATCCAGTTCACTTATCGCCCGAACCAATAATGTTACGCTACGATTAAGTTACTATTATTAAAGGGATAGGTTCTGTTGCAAGAGCCGCGTTGATTGATTATAATAGTTGCTGGGTGAATCTATACAACACAATTAAAGCATCAGAGCTAAGGAAATTGCATAAATACGCTTTTTTACCCAAGTCCACGAGAGCCTAAAAGGACGGTAGATCTTCAAATCCTCGAAATGGCTATTTTTGTTTCTCTTTAACCAAGATCACAACCCCAGGTCTGCTGTCTCTTCTGCTTCCTCTTCTTTCATGAGGCGGCGCTGTGTCAGCAGGTTTTGGGTGTAGTCCTTCTTAGCGTGGGCGGCAGCGCGGGCATATTGCGCTTCAAAGGTCTCGCCGGCACCACGCTTCATCTTGGTAGCGATCTGGCCGAGAGTCGCCAAAGCCACGCGCTTAAGCGTTTTTGTTGTGACGGACTGCGGGTTGGCGATGCTGATCGGATTCATCTTAAGTACAGCGCGTGAAACTTCTTCATTATAGAAGATCATCCCGGCGTAGTTGAGCCTGATGCCAAGATAACGCTCGGTAATAGTATTCAATTTCTCTCCAAGCAACACTTCCGAAGGTTTTTTCGACTGATTGAATAGGATGTAGAAATCAAGGTCGTCGATAACATCGCGAACGGTCTCTGCAGCCCAAGGCGATACGTTTCCGATTGTTTCGATGATCTGTTCCATTGTCTGCGGTGTCTTCCCTTCCGGAATTGCGCAGCCTTTGATGATATCCAGCAATTGAGGTTGGTTGCGGAACATGCGGAAGAGAAAGCGATAAGAGACGTTCTTCAGGAACTCATAGGCGTTGACGATTGCCGTAGGCTCGGGTGAGGTCACGATGATGCCGGCATTGGTCATCGAGAAAAAATCGACGACATTGATGGAGCTTCCTGCACCAAGATCGAGAAGAACAAGATCGGCATCAAGGCGTCGGACCTGATTGATCACTTTGACCTTCTGCATATGCTTGATATTAGCAAGCTCGGGAACGAAGCCGCTGCCGGCAACAAGCGATAGGTTGGGTATCGCTGTTTCTAGCAGGTAGTCTCCAAGCTGGCTGCGTGGTGTAGTGAAATACTCGCCGAGGCCATGGGGGGGCTGCCGGATACCGAAGATAGTATGGAGGTTGGCGGCGCCCACATCAAGGTCGACAAGGGCCACTTTAAAACCGGCCTGAGCGTACTGCACAGCGAAGTTGGAGCTGACCATCGACTTGCCAACGCCGCCTTTGCCACCGCCGATCGCAATGATGAGTGGTTGTTTCCGTGTTGCTTGCTCCATACCGGCGTGCGTTACACCTCGTTCTTGTATTCGTTGAGCTTGTTGCGAAGAGTGCGGACACTGATGTCCAGCAGCTCTGCGGTTTTTGTCTTATTCTGATGCTGAGCTTCCAGCGTTTCGATGATCATCTTTTTTTCCAATTCACGCAATGATGTTCCCACTGGTACAACGAGAGAGCTGCCACCATCTTCGGAAGATAGGTTTTCACCGATGTAAAGATGATCGGTAGTAATCGTTTTTCCAGGATTCATCACCACAGCGCGTTCGATGATGTTACCAAGTTCACGGACATTGCCGGGCCACGAATAGTGAAGAAGCTTTTCCTTGGCGTCGTCGCCGAGGGTCATCCGCTCTTTGTGGTTTTCGATGCAGAACTTTGCGATGAAATGTTCTGCAAGGGGAATAATGTCGTCCTTGCGGTCACGCAACGGCGGCAGATGGATCGGGATCACATTCAGCCGATAGTAAAGGTCTTCGCGAAGTATCTGGTTTTTGATAGCTTCTTCGATGTTCCTATTAGTCGTTGAGATAATTCTGACGTCGACTTTTACAGGCTTGGTGCCGCCGACACGCTCGAATTCCTGCTCCTGGATGGCGCGTAATAGTTTTGCCTGCAACAGGATCGGCACTTCGGTGATCTCGTCAAGCAGCAGTGTCCCCTGGTTTGCCAGTTCGAAACGTCCAGGGCGCTTGCTGTGTGCGCCGGTAAAAGCGCCTTTTTCGTGTCCGAAAAATTCCGACTCGATCAGCGTATCGGGAACAGCCGCGCAGTTTACGCGGATGAAAGACTTATTTGTCCGGAGCGATAGATTATGAAGAGCAGTGGCGATCACCTCCTTGCCAGTGCCGGATTCGCCGCTGATCATGACGTTGGCGTTGCTCTTAGCAACTTGTTCGACATCTTGCAAGACTTTTTTCATCGCTGCGCTATTGCCGATGACTGATGTTTTCTCGCTGCCGCCCTGGCATCCAGCTTCTTTGCGGAGATATTGGTTCTCTTGTAGGAGGCTGAGGTGTTCATTGGCTTTTTCGATGACCGTCTCAAGAGCTTCGGGATTGAAAGGCTTCATGATGTAGTTATAAGCTCCGGAGCGCATCGCTTCGACAGCATTTTCTATGGTGCCGTATCCAGTGATCACAACGACGATGCAGTGCGGGGAGACCTCTTTGACCTGCTTTAAGATATCGATGCCGGTAATATCGGGTAGACGCATGTCGGTGATCACCATGTCATAGGCATTTTTCTTGAAGTCTTTGAGTGCTTCACTGCCTGTGGCATGTGTGGACACTTCCAATCCTTTACGGCGTAGTGTCTCTGCTAAAAAATCTCTTAGGATTGCTTCGTCGTCGATCACAAGGATCTTTTCGATGGCCATACTATCTCCTAAGTTATCGGACCGGTAATGGGGGTTCTAATCGTAAAGGTGCTGCCTTGACCTATGACGGACTGAACGTCGATCCTGCCGCCATGGCTTGCGATTACTTTGTGAACTTCGGTTAAACCAAAACCGTTGCCCTCTTCTTTCGTGGTGAAGAAAGGCGAGAATATTTTTTCCATGTTTTCTGGAGCTATACCTACGCCGTTGTCAACGACATCGACAATGGCATTCCCGTTTTTTTCTCTTAACCTGAGAGTGATCGTTCCTCCATCGCTCATTGCTTGTGTGCCGTTGAGTATTAAATTCAACAAGCAGGTTTTGTAGTATTGCTGGTCGATGGCGGCGATGAAGCTGTCCATGGGAATGTCGAGGACTAGTTTGAATTTGTTTGTGAATTTTTCATCGGCCAGGAAATGCGTTTCAACGCTTTTTAGCAATGCTACAAGATCTATCTGTTCAGTATGGATTTCCAGCGGGCGCGAATAGTTGAGAACGTTTGTAACGAGTCGATTGAGAATGTCTGTGCCCTCGATGATATGGTCAATCATCTGCGTCTTTGCCGGATCGCTTTCAAGGTCGCGGCGCAGCAGAGAGGCAAAGCCTTTGATGCCACCAAGGGGATTGCGGATCTCATGAGCTACCATCGCAGCCATCTCGCCCAGTTCCTTCATCCTGTCGTTGCGTTCGGCGAGTTGCTGCAGACTACGGACTGTAGTAATATCGCGGATCAGGACGATGACACCTCGCAATGTGTCAATGGGAGAGTCGACGTCTTCAGAGACTTTTTCCTGCTCATGCTCAACTATCGTTGTGTCGATCTCCAAATATCTACGTTGGTCAGCGGCATTTTCATTGACGATCACCATGTGACGGGGACAGCTAAGATCCTGCAACGCCTTCGACATGGAGAAGCCGAACAGCTCGTCGGTAAAGTTGTCTGAGAATTTTTGGAATAGAACCTTGTCGCTTGCGACACCGAGAAGCTTCTCCGCCGCCTTATTATAAGTGGTGACACTGCCGTTGACATCGATAAAAAGGAGGCCTTGGGCAATGTTGGTCAGGATGCTGTCAAGATATGCAGAGATGACGTCGAGTTCATTCACTTTGCGGTGCAGGCGGGCATTCGTCTCTTCAAGCTCACTGTTGACTATGACAAATTGATCTTTCAGCGAAGCGTATGCTCTCTCGAGGCGCGCTGTCTCTTCGCTGAACAGCTCGAAAGCGCGGTTCAAACAGCGGATTTTGTCCTCCGCAGAGACGCTTTCCGACACCTTTGCCGTCGCTTTCTGCAGGTCTTCAAATTTTGATTCGCTCATGATGCCCGCTCTTGGGGTGCTTTTGTCTAATATTTTTTTCATAACATACTCTGTCTATTAAATAAAGATTTGACGATCTGTATTAGTGATAATTTACGCCTTGCAAATAATTCCCTGTCATGTGATAATTCGCCTTTGTAATCAGTCAATTAGGAGAAATAATGGCTCGCTACACAGGCAACAGAAACAGGATTGCTCGCCGTTTTGGCGTCAACATCTTCGGTCGTGCCCGCAACCCGCTCCTGCACAAACCCAATCCTCCAGGTGTTCATGGTGCGCGTCGCCGCAAAAAGTCCGATTTTGGTATCCAACTTGAAGAAAAACAAAAACTTAAAGCCGTTTACGGAATGATCAGCGAGAAACAACTCGTTAACTACTTTAAAAAAGCGGAAGCTAAAGCAGCAAACACCGCCCAGCATCTCGCAGAAATGCTCGAGTGCCGTCTGGATGTCGTTGTTTTCCGCATGAAATTTGCTAACACGATTTTCGGTGCGCATCAGCTTGTTGCTCACGGCCATATCCTCGTTGATGGCAAAAAAGTTGACCGCCGTTCTTTCCAAGTTAAGCCCGGCATGGTCATCTCCATCAAGGAAAAATCTCAGAATATGAAGTCGATTGCTTCTGCTATTGACAACCCTGTCCATACTGTTCCCGAATATATTGAAGTGGAGCACGATAAGTTCAAAGGACAGCTGCTGTCAATGCCTTCTCTAGAGCAGATGCCTTGGCCGATCGAGATTAACATTCAGGAAGTTTGCGACTACTTGTCACACAACACCTAAGAGTTCTTGATCACTATGAATGGTTTAAGCCATCTCTTGGAAACAGGAGATGGCTTTTTTGTTATGATCTAGCAGCAATTGCTTTGGCTTCGCTAAACCATAGGTACAGAATAGGGGTCATGAAAAGAACTGAAGGGTAGAGGAAGGCAGTTAATTGCTCTGTAAACGAATGAACGTTAGCGGATTGAAAATTAAAAGCTATCAATGTCAGCAGAACCCCGGTGATACTGGCTGCCAATGATTTGGCGACCGGAGCAATAATAGGGGACAGCGCTACGTCGTGGAGGCCGCGCCAAAGGATGGCAAGGTTGACAAAAGCGCTTAGGCTTGTTGCCAAGGCAACGCTGGCAGCTCCCAATCCCATAAACATAATCATGACGCTATTTAATAGTAGATTTGTTAGGACGCCGATGACTGAGGCGCGCATTGGAGTTTGGTAATTGCCTTGTCCGTAATATGCCGGTGCTAATAAGAGGATCAAGGACATGGGCAGGATGCCGATGCCGTATCCCGCCAAGCACCAGTAGGTGTTGACGACAGCATTCTCTGTAAAGTCTCCGCGTCCGTACAGAAGATTGATAGCTCTTTCCCCCAAAAGAAAAATCGCTATGGTGATCGGAATCATCAGCACAACAGTTTTTTCAATACCGAAATGTAGAAAATGACAGAATTTCTCGTGCTGCCCGCTTTTGGCAGCACGCGATAGCGGAGGCAGCAGCGCTCCGGACAGAGCGATGCCAAAGAGAGCGATCGGCAGTTGCTGCAGCCTGATCGCATACCATAAAAGAGCAGGGCCTTCCGGATCCGCATAGCGGGCAAAAATGGCGTCCATCGCCGTGTTCAATTGTGTAGCAGCGATGCCGATGATGCCTAGTGAAATAGGTTTGATCAACGCCTTGACATCTGCGGAGATAGAAAATTGCAAGGAACAACTCTTTAGCAGCGAGAAAGCTGTCGGGACTGTCGCCAGCCATTGTGCGAGACAGGAAATAATAATAACGATCGATAGGTATGACATTGCTTCGGCAACCGGCATATTTCGCAGAAAATAGGCCCCGCCTATCCATAGTATATTGAAAGCTATGGGCGCAGCGCTGGAAAGGAAATATTTTCCTTCACATTGCAGAAGAGAAGCATTGAGCCCATATAAACAGATGAATAGAAGGCTAGGTAGCATGAGCATTACTAGCTGGATGATCTCACGATTTCCGGCGCTGAGATCAACAAAAATGAGCGTAGCGCCACATAAGGCTAGAGCAGCGAGGATTACTCCGACAAGTAGAAGGGTGATCGTAAAGGAGAGGTCCCGAAAAAAATCTTTCGCCCGCTGAGGATTTTCATGACGCAGCTCTTCGAAATGCGGAATGAAAGCACTTTGGAGTGCTCCTTCGCCAAAAACACGGCGCAGTAAATGTGCTAGACGGAAAGCAACCATGAACGCTGCAACGGGCGGTGAAGCGCCAAAAGCGAAAGCCATCATCATATCGCGGCCCATTCCGGCGACACGGCTAAGCATCGTTCCTGAGAAAAATCGGCGCGCTGACGAAAAAATTGAGGTTGCGTTGTCGGTGATCATCTCACAATCTTCCAACACTGATGACTCTATTGTCAAGAAGGGGATGACATGATAACATCTTTCCGATTACCAGGGAGAAAAAGAAATGGCTACAGCACCTGAAAAACTGCTGATCGGAGCCCACACTTCGGCAGCGGGAGGTGTACAAAATGCACTTTTAGAGGGAGTAGAGATCGGTGCAACAACCGTTCAGCTCTTCACCGCCAACCAAAGGCGTTGGACCTCCAAGCCGCTTGAAAAAGAGGCCGTTGAACTATTTCGGTCGACATTGAAAGAGACAGGTCTGCAAAAGATTATGTCGCACGATAGCTATCTGATCAACCTCGGCGCTCCGGACCCTGAAAATCTAAAAAAAAGCCGACTGGCATTCGAGCAAGAGATCGACCGTTGCCAGGCGCTTGGTGTGACGTTTCTCAATTTTCATCCGGGAGCAGCGCTGAAGGATGACCCCCAGCTGTGCCTTGACCGCATTTGCGAGAGCTTGCTGCTATTCGAAGATCAGCTGAAAGGGGGCGATCTGCGTTTGCTTCTTGAATCTACTGCCGGTCAGGGGTCGAATGTTGGCTATGATTTCCATCATCTAGGCTATATCATCAAGAAAGTAGAAACAAAACTTCCAATTGGCGTCTGCATCGATACCTGTCATAGCTTTGCAGCGGGATATGACCTACGTACAAAAGAAGCCGTTGACGCAACACTTAAAGAGTTTGATGAAATCGTCGGGTTAAAGCATCTGTATGCCTTTCACTTCAACGACTCACTAAAAGGACTCGGTTCCCGCGTCGATAGGCATCGGCCGCTTGGCGAGGGAGAGATCGGTATCGAGTGTTTTAAGACGCTCATGACCGATAAAAGAACACGGGACATCCCCAAATATCTCGAAACACCGGGAGGACCCGAGCTTTGGGTGAAAGAGATTCGTAAACTTAGAGAATTAGCAAAAGGGTAATATGCGCAAGAGAATCAAAGAGGTCAAATTTCCAAAAAAAGGATCGCTTGTCGGTAGTGAAGTGACCGTCAAGGGATGGGTGAGGACTGTAAGGAAGCAGAAGACATTCAGTTTCGTTGAAGTCAATGACGGTTCTACGCTCGCCAGCTTGCAAGTGATTGTCGATGCCGAATTCCCCAACTATCATCAGGTTATGGATCAGATCACAACGGGCGTTTCTGCAGCTTTCACCGGTACTGTACAGGAAAGCCCCGGGAAAAAGCAAAGCGTCGAGCTGCATGTTTCCAAAATCGAAGTGATCGGCAAGTGCGATGCTGAAGAGTATCCCTTGCAGAAGAAGCGCCACTCCTTTGAGTTTCTGCGTTCGATAGCGCACTTGCGCCCTCGCACCAATACCATCGGCGCCGTGACACGCGTGCGCAACGCCCTGGCTTTCGCAACACACCAGTTCTTTCAAGAAAACGGTTTCCTCTATATTCAGACGCCTATCATCACCGCATCCGACTGTGAAGGAGCGGGAGAAATGTTCCGTGTTTCAACATTGGATATCAGCAATCCGCCGAAAACGGAAAAAGGGAAGATCGACTACAAAGAAGACTTCTTTGAAAGACCTACATACCTCACCGTGTCCGGGCAGCTGGAAGCGGAAATCTACGCTTGCGCCCTTGATGATGTCTATACATTCGGCCCGACATTCCGTGCGGAAAACTCGAACACATCGAGGCACCTTGCGGAATTTTGGATGATCGAGCCGGAGATGGCTTTTGCCGATATCAATGATAACCAGGATAATGCTGAAGCCTATTTGAGGTATGTCATCAAATATGTGCTGGAGCATTGCCAGGAAGATATGTTCTTCTTCAATAAATTTATCTCGCCGGGGCTGATGGACAGACTCAAACAGATAACAGATACTCCATTTGAACGTGCATCGTATACATACGCTGTTCGTGTCCTTGAGAAATCAGGAAAAAACTTTCAGTATCCGGTGAAGTGGGGCATCGACCTGCAAACAGAGCATGAGCGCTATCTTGCTGAAGAGTATTTTTCCAAGCCTGTCATCATCACCGATTATCCTAAAGAGGTGAAGTCTTTCTACATGCGTGAAAATGACGATAACAAGACCGTGGCGGCGATGGACGTTCTTGTCCCTAAGGTCGGTGAGATTGTCGGTGGCAGCCAGCGTGAAGAGCGCTACGATCATTTAGAGCGCAGGATCAAAGAGGTTGGCCTCGATCCTAAAGACTACTGGTGGTATCTCGAGCTGAGAAAGTATGGTACGGTGCCACACGCGGGGTATGGAGTAGGGTTTGAGCGTCTAGTTCAATTTGTCACCGGCATGGAAAACATCCGTGATGTGATTCCTTTCCCTCGTTATCCGGGAAATGCTGAATTTTAAACAGTCAAGACAGTTGATCGTACCTGTTCTTTATTGCGAAAGATATCGACATGGCGCAATGCCGATGTCAGGATGATCTCTTCGGCATCCTGTAGCAGGGTGTTCATCTGTTTGCGTCTGGTGCGTAATAAGCGGTTAATCTGGTCGATATTCATCAGAGTGATCTGACGGTTACGAGCAAGTTTGGGTTCTACATTACGGGGAACACATAGGTCGATGATTAGCTTGCGCTTGGGATGCGTACCGGGAAAGGTATCGTGAGTCAGAAGGTATTCCGGTGATTTGGTGCCGCAGATGATCCAGTCATAGTGATGCCAATGATGCAGCCGCTCCCAAGGAAGCAGTTCCAACTCATATTTATTTGCCGCAATGCGTGCTGTGGCTTCCGTTCGGTTGCACAGCGTGATCTGTCCGACCTCTTTTTTCTTGAGAAAATGGATTACCTTGAAATTGATGTCGGAAGCCCCGATAAAAAGGATCCGCGATGCTTCAGGGGTATCAAAGAGCTGGCTGCCGACGTTGAGGATTGCATGTTCGAGGTCAGGCATGCCGCGCCCCATGAGCAGCTTGGAACGTACCGTTTTACCGATCCGCAGAGACTTTTGAAAGAGGAAATGCAGCTCATGGGGTAGATCAGCATAGCGGCATGCCTTTTCGTAGGCGATCTTCACCTGTCCCTGTATCTCAGTCTCTCCAACTATCGCGCTGTCGAGGCCTGCCGTTACCTTGGCAAGATGGAGAAAAGCATCTTCTCTAAAATAGGAATAGAGTTTTTGATCGAAATCATCTCCAACACCTTGACGAAGGATCGAAAGGATATAGTTGTGGGTCTCGGGGAGATCGCCGGAAGAGAAGTATAGCTCTGTGCGGTTGCAGGTCGACAACAGCACAAATGTCTGTTCTGGGTGGATCGAACAGTCGGGGCCAAACTTTCGAGTACAGATTTTCGCTAATTGCTCACGGACTTTTAAGTCGGCAAGCTTATGATTGATCCCTACAACCCCTACGCGCATCGTTTCCGCTCTCCTCGGTATCAGTCTCAATGGGGGATAAAACTATTTTTATAGAGAGGATCGGGGTAAAAAAAAAGAAAAAAATAGAATTTTCAGATGGTGTCGTCAAATTAGATTTCTCCAAAGAGCAAGAGACACCTTATTTGAACTGCTGCAAGGAAGGAAGCTGTGTTTTTAGCATATCTTGTAGCAATATCTCTCCAACGGACAAGATGTCGAAGCTTATAGAGGTGCTTATCAAACTCCCTTGGGTCTTTGCGGTTTGATTAGGGTGGAATCACTGGATTTATACCTTGGTGTTCTGCTAGGGAAATGATTGCATCACTATCATACGCTTTGTCTGCGAGGTGGTGCTCAGCTGAAATCCCTTCAATCAAGTAACTTGCCAGAGTGCTATCGTGCGAGGTACCCTCTGTAATAATGATTCTGAGCGGCATACCATGCGCATCCACGGCCAAATGTATTTTTGTGTTGAGCCCCCATTGTGCGACTCATGTCTTGATTACCTCCTTTTGCACCAGCTGCGTGAGGGTGAACTTTGATATGACTGGCATTTATCATAAGCCACTCATAGTCTGGTTTATCAATCGTCATCTAGAGTAATTTTTCCCAAACACCACGATCCCTCCACCTGCAAAAACTCCGGTGTATGATTTTCCAGTCTCCGTAATCCGAAGGCAAATCTCTCCAAGGAGCACCCTTCGGTAGGATCCAAAAAAACACCATTGATAAAACTGCGGTTATCCCTTGCCGGGCAGCCTACAGACCCCGCTGATCCAGGTAGATTTGGCTCGAGCTTTTCCCATAGTGCATCCGATATGTCATGGCGTCTGTGGCTGTCATTGGTTCCTCCGAAAAGTTGTCTATCAGGAGACCTGATAACGGAAAACTATAATTTGACGACACCATTTAACCCGCCCTCCGGAGTTGGGTCCGCGTAAAATTAGAGGATTCTGTAAAATTAGATATACCGAAAAATATTCAAGAATCGGAATGTTGACATTGAGCTAAAACTACAGCTAAAAAACTCATTGCCCCAAAAAGGACTTCAATTTCCATTCCAAGAGGGCCGTTGAAGGTGCCAAAATCAAGCCCTCTTCTATTTAAACTCAGTTTCTGCTTATCTTGATGCCAATTTTTCGCTAATCGCGCACCAGAAAAGTTAGCCATAACATCAGGGCTGTATAGGCCATTAGGAACCTCGCCTTTTGCAATATAAGGGCCATAAGCATCGGAATTGCTAAAAAATAGAAATTGTTTGGCAATATATTCGAAGGGTGTTTTTTTGCATTTTTCGATCAAGGTCAAGCATTTGTGGAACGGTTTGTGTGAATAGTAGCTCACAATAGATGCAACTGTTGACTGGAGTTTACTTACCAAATACTTGATCTGATCAGCGCTTTCCCAATCCAGTTGCTTGCCTTGTGCTTTCAATCTTTTTAGGTAAAACATCATGACGAGCAAAAGAAGCCTAGAGAGCTCGTTTGAATGGCTCAGACTTTGTTGATGATCATCGATCTCAACCTTATTAAGGTCACCGCAATCGGTCCAACCAGAGCAGCGGCCATTAGAATGCGCGCTGCCTGCTTCAAAATCTGCTAATCGGCCTGCAGAGTTACCGCCTAGTATGGGATGATACCTACGGTCATCCTCTTCATTATGATTCATTTCCGCTAACTCAGGATACAGTCCCATGCGAATGAGTTGGCAGCTATCATGAATGAACCGCTCTAGCCCTTCAGTAAAATCGCACTCCTCGCAATCCTCATCAAGATAAGTTGTAAGCGCTTTAATATTTTCAGTTGTATAGGTGTAGACCAAGTGAGGGGCGTGATCTCTATTTTTAGTTAGTTGTAATGCTTTAAGCAGTTGAGGCGGTACGAACTTCACTCGTACAAGACCTTTTGGGTTGTGAAAAGCACTTCGAAAAGTCGTTGTGTGCTTTTTCATCACTTCAGTCACAGGTCCTTCTCTTGTAAACCGAGAAAAATTTTCTCCATTGCGATAAAACTTATATGCTCTGGCGCCGCCATTTCCATCTGGTACAAAGGCTGTTCGTCCTAAAACACGCAAGGCCTTATCAGTAATACGAGGAATAGCATCAATCATTGGTATCGAGTCTTCGATCGGCTTTTGTGTTCGCAGCGCATGAACAATTTCATTTTTTAGTGATTCGTCGATGGAGAGATGCCCTCTAATTATCGAGAATAAGATTATGAGTCTCTTGTTGATAGCAGGAACGACTTTTCCATTACTTGAATAATCGATGCTTCTTATACCAAAAATTTCAATGATAAATGAGTCCAGTAACTCTGGGTTATTGAACAACTCCTCTGCCAATATCGTTGGTTTTTTCTCTTCAATAAGTATAGAAATAAAAAGATGCTTTAAACTATCAGGAAGCTTGTCAATCATTTGTAAAAATTCGAGAATTTTCTCATTCAAGTAGTCTGGGAAGTTACGGTATAGTACTTGACCAGAAGGGAGAGAATCGCGGGAATTTTTAAATAACTGTTGGATATGTGGTAATTTGAGTGATCTGCCAATAATGATATCTTGAACGATTTCTTCTCGATTTTGTTCAACGATATTTTTTTCTGGTGAATTTGGAATTCTGGATTTCCACCCTTCATAATCATAGAGGAATCCCAAATTTAGACAATTCTCAACGATAAAAGCGGTCGTTAATGTTTGAGGCTTGAAATATCGTAAAAATTTTCTAAGCAAATGTTTGAAAGGAAATGTAGGATGACTCAAATAATCACAAATCGTTTTAAATTCTTTTTGAGTGATGTCATCTTTAGCTTTCTCGCTTAATGCCTTGAGCAGTGTGATGAGCCCGCTATCACCCACAGCTTCATGAAATAAAATGAAAGAGATATACAATTCGACTGAAAGCAATTCCCAAGCAGTCCAATTACTTTCTGCATCGAGCATGGAAAATAATTCGATAAGTTGCTCAGGGGGTATCACAGTAATAAAACATGGCATTTGAAATCTTGAAAACTGCGTAAGTAATCCAAGAATAATTTTTATATCGTCAGATAGGCTATCATTTTCTATCCAATCATTGATTAGACGAGTATCCCAGTGTTGGAATCTTTTTTTTAAAAGATCTAGAGCCTCTTTTTTTGTTTCTGGAGATGTACGTTGTAGTAATACTTTTAAGCTTTCAGAGGAAACGGTTCGATAAACCTTATGGGTGAAGCTGGCTTCTACAGTTGTATCAAGCAGAGTTTCTATTGCTGTTAAAAGGAGTTTTTCATCGGTTTTTAAGCCATAATTTTCCAGCAGTTCCAGCAGTGAAGGATCGTATTTATCACTTACTTTAATAGAGAAACATGAACCATTTCGATCTATATTATTTTCATAATAAAGGATAGAACTCATTTGAGGTATTGATCCATCTGTAGCTGGCAGGTTTGGATCAGCGCCGAGTTTTAACAAGGATTCTATCAATGAGAAAGGAACTTTGTATTCTACCTGCTTATAATTAATGAATAATTTTTTTGATTGAAAATGTTCAGAAGGTACTTTAATTCTAATTTTTTTTGCTTCTTTGTCGTGTGCTAATACTTGCTGGAAAAAAGAATAAGTTGGTACTTTTTTTTCCTGGTCAAAATAAATTCTAGCATTGATGGTATGAGAAACAATACTTTTCACTGTGGATATTTCATGATCATTTGCACCTTGCAAAGAGTGTTGCAGTGAATAATATGCACCAAACATCACTTGAGAAACAACAGTGCGATCATCTGATTCAAAGGCCGGGGCATGCCGAAAGGCAACAGTAAGGCAAGCTAAGCGTTTGTTGCATTCTAATTTTGCATAGACATCTTTTATATTCTTCAATGTTAATAACTGGAATTTTTCTATAATTTCATCAAAAAGTGACAGATAATTTTGAAGGGATTCATCAGATAATCTTGCTAAAAAGGAACTAAAGTAGCTCAAAAATAAAATTATTGTACATTCATTTCGTTCTCCTACAAAAGTTTCATTTTTCAACAAGCACTTTCGAAAGAATTCGGGTCCCTTTTTTAGCAGATATTCGAAAATGCTAAACTGTTCATTAGGCACTTTCAAAAAGAACCTTGAATCAATAAAACAATTTGAATAAAATAAGATCTGTTCTTCTTCATCTATGGCATCCAATTTTTTGAAACACAAATCTGAGAGATCTTCGATTAGGGGAATGTTATTCGATCGGTTTTCTTTGGGTGAATCTGGAACAGCGGATCCATATTGAAGGGTTAGATTGCTATTATCCGAATGAAAAATTTGATTTACTGAAGACATTTTAAATTATACAGAAAGTTTCACAGCAAAAATTGTAATCATGTGACTTAGTAAAAGTCAATTTTTTTAAAAATCGATGAGATCAAAAATCAAGTTAATAGATAGTGTCGTCAAATTATAGTTTTCTGATATAAGGTCTCCTGATAGACAACTTTTAGGAGGAACCAATGACAGCTCACAGACGCTATGACATATCGGATGCGCTATGGGAAAAGCTCGAGCCAAATCTACCTGGATCAGCGGGGGCTGTAGGCTGCCCGGCAAGGGATAACCGCAGTTTTATCAATGGTGTTTTTTGGATCCTACGGACGGGGGCTCCTTGGAGAGATTTGCCTTCGGATTACGGAGACTGGAAAAACATACACCGGAGGTTTTGCAGGTGGAGGGATCGTGGTGTTTGGGAAAAATTACTAGAGATGATGATTGATGAACTAGACTATGAGTGGCTTCTGATAGATGACAGTCATATTAAAGTACACCCTCACGCAGCTGGTGCAAAAGGAGGTAATCAAGACATGAGTTGCACAAAAGGGGGCTCAACACAAAAATACATTTGGCCGTGGTTGCGCATGGTATGCCGCTCAGAATCATTATTACAAAGGGTACCTCGCACGATAGCACTCAGGAAAGTTACTTAATTGAAGGGATTTCAGCTGAGCACCGTCTTGCAGACAAAGCATATGATGGTGATGCAATCATTTCCCTAGCAAAACACCAAGGTATAAATCCAGTGATTGCACCCAAATCAAACAGCAAAGACCCAAGGGAGTTTGATAAGCACCTCTATAAGCTTCGACATCTTGTTGAAAATGCTTTTTTTACATCTTGTACGTTGGAGAGGTATTGCTACAAGATATGCTAAACACAGCTACCTTCCTTGCAGCAGTTCAAATTAGGTGTCTTGCTCTTTAGAGAAATCTAATTTGACGACACTATCTAAAAAAGGTCATATATTTACCGTGGAGCGGCAAACATTCCAATGGCACAGGTCATAAATCGCCCCGACGTGTCCTTGTAAGGTGTTGGAGCAATTCTTATGGGTAATCGTCGTATCAATAGGGGCAATGAAGGGCAGTGCGGAAGGGATATACACAGTCCTGGACCCGCTCGCATGATTGAAAAAGCCTGTCAGGCTCGTGTCAAAAGAAAGGCGGTGGCAATATTTCGCTGCATAAAGCGAGAGACCGTAGCTATTGAGATGTGCGGAGGCGGGAGTATTTTTCCAGGAAATTTTGGTGTGGGCATAAGAGAACGCTGCACCGCCGATGCAATTGTTGGTCAGGCGCATGTCATAGCCTATGATCCCTCCATCAATTCTGTTGCTGTAGCTTGCTCTGTCTATGCTATCTTGATGCAGCCATAATTCCAGGGGAGTGATCCAGAGATTGCGGCAGCATCCCGGGGCGGTGCAGCAATAACGGTAACGGCGGAGGCTGCCATTGATTGCTGTCTGCATTTCTCTGGAGACGTTTTGGTCGGTAAAAAGAAGAGCATTATAGAGCGAAGGATCCAGCTCGAGAAAAGCAGATTCGGCATCTGCAACCGTATTCAATACTGCCAAAATGGGGGTTATCGACGAGGTGGTGGGATCAAGATGCCTGACCCCTTCGACGATAGCCTGCGCATTGGCGTTACCGATGTAAGAGGTATTGTAAAAGAACCCTCCCACAGACAACAGTCCAACGAGCTCTGCTGAAACCGAATCATAAGTTCCTGTATAAGGCAGCCTACCGGAATATTGATCGTAGGTGAGTAGCAAATTGCCATCGCCATTCAATTGAAGAGTCCCACTTGTCTGCTTCACAGGACCTAATACAGTGGATCCGGAATAATTTTGTGAAGGGTCAAGCGGGTCGACGAAGTAAAGAGTGCCGGTATTGGTAGTAGGGTCCCACTCCAGGCCGTTGACGAGGAGCTCATGCCCTCCGCCTCCCGTGTATTCGATACTGGTTAGCGCAACACTTCCTGAGGCAAGAAGGTTAGTTAGGAACTGCGCCGTAGGTTTTCCTGAAGTGATATAGTCGGGTTTCGGATAGCCCAAAGAGGCATCCCAGATGGAATCGGGGAACATTCCCGAGAACTGCACCTCTGGATGGTTCTTGGTCAGGGCCATGTACATATTATAAGTCCAAACGAACTGATAATAGTAGGTCCCATCAGGTGTTGTTGTTCCCATGATGGAGATCATGGCATCGTCCGTATCTTCCCAATTTGAATAGCTAGTCCCTGAGAGTCCGGTGCCGAAGATCGAAGGGCTGGACGATTGCAAATAGGTAAACGAATTGACACTGGATGTGGGGACGCATGCTTCGTTGCCGACGAAGCTATGGCCGGAATCCATGCTATACTGATCCAGCCAGCCATAATAGGAAACAGGGATTAGCACTTGGAAACTCGCTTCTAAAACGAAGGGTAAAGCGAGAAGGATGGAACAGATAAATCTTCGCATATAATTAGCCCATGCCGAAATAAGTCAGTAGGATATAATCTGAATCGGTATATCTGATCAAGAGTGGAAATTTTTACGAAGGAAAGTATGGTTTGATGACTTCGCGCAGCTGGTCGATAGAAAGCCAATCGGTATTTGAGTCGGAGGTGTAAGCGAATCCTTCGGTAGGGATCTTTCCCTTGCGTCCGGCAAGGAAATGCGCCATCTGTTCCTTGTTTGTCGAGTAGGTCTCAGGAACAATCACATAATGGTCGTCAAATTCGTAGGTGTGGCGCGCATCTTCGACGCTGATGAGCACTTCATGCAGTTTTTCTCCTGGGCGGATGCCGATCACTTCTTGTTTGATGCCGGGAGCGATCGCCTCGGCAAGGTCGGTAATCCGCATGCTAGGAATTTTGGGGACGTAGATCTCTCCTCCGCGCATCCTGTCGAAAGAATCGACAACGACTTGTACGGCATGTTCCAGGGTGATCCAGAAACGGGTCATTTTTGGATCGGTGATGGTGAGCGACTTGGCACCTTCTTGAATGCGACTTCGCCAAAGAGGAATGATGCTTCCGCGGCTGTTCAGCACGTTGCCATATCTGACTACTGAGAAAATGGGGTAACCGCGTGTCCCGACGTAGACGTTGCCGTTGACGAATAGCTTGTCGGAACAGAGCTTTGTCGCCCCATACAGGTTGATAGGGTTACACGCCTTGTCTGTCGAGAGAGCAATGACTTTCTCAACGCCGCAGCTGATAGCGGCTTCGACGATATTCATGGCTCCATTGACGTTGGTCTTGACGAATTCGGAAGGGTTATATTCAGCAGCAGGCACTTGCTTCAACGCTGCGGCATGGACGATGTAATTGACGTCCCCAAAAGCGCGGCGTAGCCGCTGCAAGTCGCGGATGTCGCCGAGGAAATAGCGGACTTTAGAGCCGGAAAAGATCGGATCAGACCGCTGCATGTCCCACTGTTTCCACTCGTCTCGACTGAAAATGATGACTTTATGGACTTCGTCTTCTTCCAGAAGACGCTTGGCGAACATCTTGCCGAAGCTGCCGGTGCCTCCTGTGATCAGGACGGTCTTGTTTTTAAAGACTCCTGCCGTCGTCATTTGATTTTTTCCTTTAATCAATATAGCTCTTCTCTTTAGTATATACTCGATAGCTTGTATTTCTGTATCCTCATTTTTTCACTGGCGACACTAGGCATATGGCAAAAAAATATGATGAAAGCAGCGTAAAAACCCTTGATGCTCTGGAACATATCCGGTTGCGCTCCGGAATGTACATCGGCAGGCTCGGCGATGGATCCCATCCCGACGACGGGATTTATATCATGTTGAAAGAGGTAATCGACAACAGCGTCGACGAATTCATCATGAATAATGGCAGCAAGATCGAAGTGGAGGTCGATGAGAAGAACGGCAAGGTCTCCGTTCGCGACTTTGGACGCGGCATCCCTCTTGGTAAAGTGATCGACTGCGTCAGCCAGATCAATACCGGCGCGAAATACAATGATGATGTATTCCAGTTCTCCGTAGGATTGAATGGTGTCGGCACTAAAGCTGTCAACGCTTTGTCCAGCCACTTTCTTGTTCGCAGCCATCGCGATGGTAAATTTTTCGAGGCTGAATTTTCCCAAGGGAAGAAGAAAAGAGAGAAAAAGGGCAAAACTGATGAGGGCAACGGCACCTTTGTAGAGTTTATTCCCGATCCCGAGATCTTCAAAAAATTCCATTTTCAGCAGGAATATCTTACAAAGCGGATGTGGCATTATGCCTACCTGAACATGGGTTTGGAACTGATCTTTAACGGTCAGAAGATCACGTCTAAGAATGGACTGCTCGATCTGCTGAGTGAAGAAGTAGCGCCCGACGAGCGGTTGTATGAGCCTCTTCACTACCGCGGAAAACAGTTGGAGTTTGCCTTTCTTCATACGCAAAGCTACGGCGAGACCTATTTTTCCTTTGTCAACGGACAACACACCGCAGATGGCGGAACACACCTGTCAGCATTCCGCGAGGGCGTGCTCAAAGGCGTTAACGAATATGCGAAAAAATCGTTCCAAGGCGTCGACGTCCGCGAAGGCATCGTCGGGACTGTTCTCGTTAAAGTGAAAGACCCGATCTTCGAATCGCAGACAAAAAACAAGCTGGGCAACACTGAATTACGCGGACCTTTAGTACAGGAAGTCAAAGACGCGGTTGTCACTCTGCTGTATCAAAATCCTGAGATTGCCAAGAAGATTATTGAAAGGATCGCTTTCAATGAGAAAGTGCGTCGAGAACTCGCTGCCGTAAAAAAAGAGGCTAAAGAGAAGCAGAAAAAGATCTCCTTCAAAATTCCGAAATTGCGTGATTGCAAGTACCATGCGACAGACAAACATGAGTTGGCAGAAAAGACGATGATCTTCCTCACCGAGGGCGATTCAGCCAGCGCCTCGATCGTTGCATCGCGAAGCCCTTTGACACAAGCGGTCTTCTCTTTGCGCGGCAAGCCGCTCAATGTCCACGGCATGAAGATGGACCAGCTCTACAAAAATGAGGAGATGTTCAACGTGATGAGCGCGCTGAATATCGAAGAAGATCTTGAAAACTTACGTTATCAGAAAGTCGTGCTTGCTACCGATGCAGATGTTGACGGCATGCATATCCGCAATCTATTGATCACCTTCTTTCTCACTTATTTCGAAAGTCTTGTGCTCGGCGGACATCTATATGTTCTTGAGACACCGCTATTTAAGGTGCGCGACAAAGCCAAAACGTTCTACTGCTACAGCGAAGAAGAACGCGACCGTGCGATCAAAAAATTGAAAGGAAGTGTCGAGGTCACCCGTTTCAAGGGGTTGGGTGAGATCTCTCCGAACGAGTTCAAACAGTTTATCGGTGACGATATCCGCCTGATCCCCGTGACAGTGGGAGCTTTCTCCGACATCAAGCCGACATTGCAGTTCTACATGGGAAAAAATACGCCTGAACGAAAAAGATTCATCATGGAAAATTTGATCAATGAAGATCAGGACACTTCAAAGGAACTTAACGAACTAGAAGAGGCGCATAAGGCATAGATATGGAAGACCTAAAGCATCAGATGAAGGATAACTTCCTCAAGTACGCATCGTATGTCATTCTCGATCGAGCTATCCCCAACATTGTCGATGGCCTGAAACCTGTCCAGCGCCGGATTCTTTATATCCTGATGATGATGCATGACGGTAAGCTCCATAAAGTTGCTAACGTTGCAGGACAAACGATGGCATTGCATCCTCATGGCGATGCGCCGATTACCGATGCCCTGGTCAATCTGGCAAACAAGGGATATCTGTTAGACACCCAAGGCAACTTCGGCAACATCCTGACCGGTGATCCGGCAGCTGCGTCGCGATATATTGAAACGCGCCTATCGCCGCTTTCAAAAGAAACGCTCTTTAATCCCGATCTCACAGAGTTCCTCCCCTCCTACGATGGCCGTGCAAAAGAACCTGTTGTCTTGCCTTCGAAAATTCCCGTCCTCCTGATGCAAGGAGCTGAAGGGATAGCTGTCGGCATGTCTACGCGCGTCTTGCCTCATAACTTCATCGAACTGCTGGAAGCGCAGATCTCTATCCTCGAAGGTAAAGAGTTTATGCTTTTACCCGACTTCTACACCGGGGGTATCATGGATGCCTCGGAGTACGACAAAGGGCGCGGTAAAGTGAAACTGCGCGCAAGAATGGAGATGCCGGACCAGAAAACGATCATCATTCGCGAAATCTGCCACGGTACCACGACAGAATCGCTCATCCGCTCCATCGATGAAGCGGCAAAGCGCGGCAAGATCAAGATAGACTCGATCAACGACTACACTGCCGATAAGGTAGAGATTGAGATCAAGCTTCCCCGCGGCGTTTACGTTCAAGATCTTCAAGAGGCCCTCTATGCCTACACAGAGTGTGAAGTATCGCTAAATTCCCAAGTGGTCGTCATCAAGGATGATCTGCCTATTGAGACCACCGTCGATGAGATCCTGATCCATAATACCGCTAGATTGAAAGAATACCTGCAGCGTGAGCTCGAAATAGAACGGGATCGCCTCAATGACAAAATTTTTCAGAAATCGCTGGAGCAGATCTTTATCGAAAATCGGCTCTATAAAAAAATTGAGAACGTGAAATCTTACGAAAAAGTTCATGAGACGATCGAAGAGAGCCTGAAACCTTACCATAAACATCTGTTGCGCGTACCAACCTACGAGGATCGCGAACGTCTTCTCAACATACCGATCCGCAGGATTTCACGTTTTGATATCGATAAGAATGAGGAAGAGATCGTTGCGATAGAGAAAAAACTCGCACAGGTAGAGAAAGACCTCAAAAATATCAAGAAATTCACGATCAATTACCTGAAAGATCTGATCGATAAATATGCCAAGTCCTATCCTCGCCATACCGAGATCAAAGAGATTGAGCAACTGGACAGACGAGCGATCGAGACAAAACAGATCAAGGTGGGCTTCGACCCCAAAACGGGATTCGTTGGATCGAAGGTCGTCAGTGATATCTTCATCGAGTGTACAAACTTCGATAAGTTGCTGCTGATCTTTAAAGATGGCACCTACAAGGTATCTAATATTCCTGAAAAAGAATATGTCCACCATGACAATAGCAAGGTGGTCTATGTTGGTGTTGCCGACAAAGAAACAATTATCAACGTTGTCTACAAGGATCCGAAATCTAATTATTGCTTTGCTAAACGTTTCATCGTCAAGAAGTTTATTCTCGACAAGATCTACAACTACCTTGAAAAAGGAGTCGACCTCGAATACATCTCTACAGATAGCAATATCAGCCTAGAACTTGTTTTTGTGCCGAAAGCGAAGCAGAAGATCGCGAAAGGAATCTTTGATATGGAAACAGTCCTCGTCAAGGGCGTTTCTGCAAAAGGCATCAGGATGGCCAACAGGCAAGTGAAGAAAGTGAAAGTAATCAAAAAGTAAATATGCCTGAAGTGAAATGTCTGCCGCATCCTCAGTATAGAGAAGTGATCACAATCCTTGTCGATGAGGAACCCTGGCGAGATGTGCACACGAAAATTTTCGGCAAGAATTTCTCATTGCCTGCTAGCTATCCGACTGTTGAGGCCTTCCAAGAAGCGTTTCATGGTATCGAACGTAAGAATGCTTTCCATTATGTCATGAATAGACTCGCTGCTCGCGACTATAGCTCGTATGAATTAACGAAGCTATTGTCGTCATGCAATATCAGCGATTCCATTCAACGAGAGATTCTCGAAGAATGCAGCGCGTACGGCTATATCAATGACGAGCAATGGATTGACAATTTCATTGCCGGCCAAATTCGAAAAAAGAAAGGTCCTCAGGCGATCATTTGCAAACTTCAAGAAAAGGGAGTCCCTCAAGAATATGCACAACAGAAGGTGGAGGGGGAGTATCAGCAAGGGGCGCAAGATGAGGAAATACAACACCTCCTCGCCAATAAGTATAAAAATCGCGATCTCACTGATTTTAAAGAGAAGCAAAAAACAATATCCGCTCTTGTCCGCCGAGGATTCCCGCTACATACCGTTTTAGAGGCCTTAGAGTCTTAAAAGTCAATATTTTGCAATACAGCTCTTGATTGAAATATTAGTTGGTTTTTGTTATAATTAGAGTAAGGTAAAAACGAGGTTAGCATCATGTCAGCACCTGTTGATCCAGTCGAGACACAACCAACCCAAGAAACAGCACCACCACCAGAGACGACGACAACGACCAGTGCACCCTCAACAACAGCAGAGGTGAGCTCGGCGACTACGGTTTCTTCCATGGAAGACCTGAAAAAAAAGGCACCCGAGGTCTATCAAAAGATGCTTGAGGGTATCGCTATGAACATGATCACGCAGATGAAGCGCCGTCAAGACCACTTGAAAGAAATCATGAGAGAGGCACGACGCAACGCCGGCTATAAGTAGAATTTAATCGACGTATCATTTATATTGAGCGCGGAACAACCGCGCTTTTTTTATGCCATTAATTAAACATCATCTTTTTTTGGGATTCCCTTTTTCTGGACCGCTTGAAGAAGCTGTCAAAGAGGTAGCTCCCGATATCCGCTCCTATTTCATCTCTGATGAAGGCCCATATTTAAGAGTAGTTTCAAGCCGGAATGTCCAATATCTCGGTAAATTTGCCGGCGATAGCAGCGATCTAACAAAACTGAAGCTCTTAAAGACGAATATTCTCAGTATACTAAACAAGCTCTGTCCCAACCTGAAAGTCTCCGGAGAAGAGATTCTGCTGATTTCCTTAGAGGCGGAAAATCATGAATGAAGAGCTGGAGAGCGATCTTTTCTGCGTGACCGAGGAGGAAGCGGGAGAAAGGCTCGACAAGCTCCTCGCCGATCATTACCGCGGTCAGCAGTCGCGCAGCTATTTTCAGCGTCTTATCGACGATCGGCACGTACTTCTGAATGGACAGCCGGTAAAGAAGCGTATTAAGCCGTCCGCCGGCGATGAAGTCGAAGTGCAGTTCGTAGTTACCGAAGAATTGGATCTTCTTCCGGAAGCAATTCCTTTGGATATCCTTTATGAGGATGACGCAATTATCGTCGTCAATAAAGCTGCCGGAATGGTCGTTCATCCTGCTCCCGGTAACTGGAACGGCACCTTCGTCAATGCCTTAATCTATCATTGTAAAGATAGTGATATCGTTTCAACACGTTCCGAGACTATCCGACCAGGCATTGTTCATCGTCTCGACAAAGAAACATCAGGAGTACTTATTGCCGCTAAGACCATGCAGGCGCAACAAAAGCTGGTTTCACAGTTCGCTTCGCGTCAGGTCGATAAAGAGTATCTTGCGATCTGTGTCGGCAACCCCGGAAATGGTGAAGTAAACGCACCGATCGGCCGTCACTGGAGTGATCGCAAAAAGATGACCGTCCGTGATGATGGGAGGCCGGCAATTACACGCTACCGCACACTTGATGCTCATGGACAACTCAGTGTCGTTGAACTCGAATTGTTAACTGGGCGTACTCATCAGATTCGCGTGCATATGCGCTATCTAAATGCGCCGGTATTGGGAGATAAGATTTATGGCAATTTGCATGCGAACAAAAAATATCATGCTGAACGCCAGTTGCTTCATGCCTATCGGCTTCGTTTGAACCATCCAATTAGCGGTAAACCTATGGAATTCGTAGCGCCTATTCCACATGAAATTAGAGCTTTTATCGATAAAATCAAGGCAAAAAGATGCGCATCGTAGTCCAAAGGGTCAAAGAAGCATCAGTACTCGCCAATGGTGTTCTTACAGGAAAAATTGGAAAAGGACTTCTCCTTCTTTTAGGTATACACAAAGAAGACACAGGGGAGCAGATCGAATGGCTTGTGAACAAACTCATCAATCTTCGTATTTTTGAAGACGAGGACGGCAAGATGAACCGCTCGCTCATAGACGTGGATGGCGAGGTGCTAGTAGTCAGCCAGTTTACCTTGTATGGCAACTGTTCTAATGGGAGAAGGCCGGATTTTGCCGATGCTGCCGGAGGCCCCGAGGCCGAGGACCTCTATAATCGTTTTAATGCCTTCGTAAAGAAAAAATTTAAGATGCCGCAGACCGGCAAATTCGGGGCCTATATGGAGGTTTCCCTCATTAATGACGGGCCTGTAACCTTTATAATTGATAGGTAGAGCTAAATCACTCATTTTTCTTGTTTTATATACCTCTGTTTATTAAAATCACCTAATTAATTAGCGATTAAATACATAGTTTTCATCTGGAAAATTATGTAAATTTTCTTTATCATAAGGGTAAGGAAGGTGATTTCTGAAAGATCTCCGATGGAGATCTTTTTTGCTGAACGGGAATGACACTTTAACTAGGTGTACGACAGCGATACTGTCGGTAATTAACGCAAACTAAGATGATAATCAAAAGAGGACACGAACGATGAAAGAATTTGTAGAATACATCGTCAAAAACCTTGTTGACTACCCAGAAAAAGTCAAAATCAATGAGATCGGTGGCACTCAAACGCTCATTATCGAGCTTTCCGTAGAAAAGTCTGATATCGGTAAGATCATCGGTAAAAGAGGAAAAACCATTAACGCAATCCGCACACTTCTGATGTCCGTTGCAAGCCGCAACGGTATCCGCGTTAACCTGGAAATCCTTGAAGACGGCGAACCTGTAAAAGAAGCCTAACGTCTACCGACCTGATCACACTGCACACAGACTCTAGACCATAGACATTTTATTGGAAATAATGAAGCTAGCCGATAGAAAGGTCGGACTGAGTAGGATTCGAACCTACGACCGTCCGCTTAGAAGGCGGATGCTCTATCCTCTGAGCTATCAGTCCATAATGGTATCTGATTATACTAGGCGGCTTTGTTATTCACAAGTTGAATTTCTTTAGTCATGACTTGAGCCAATAAAATGAATCGTTCATATAGTCGTTCTTCATTATAAACATCCTTAATGGTAAGGTAAATGTTATTTACCCGACTACTATCGATGACACATACGCTCGACTTAATCTCCTTGGTTCGAAACTATCAAAAAGATCTCGATAACGGTCATTCGACAAAACAATCGGGAAAACTCTCTGATGATGATATCAAGAATATCGCATCTTATTGTTTGACGAACCCACCCAATGAAAACACCTCATATTGGATCGATAAAAAAACAACGGGTCTTTGTGTCTCTCTATTATGCTTCAACCAGGAAACCTATCTTTTCTCAGTTAAGCATCACTTTACCAAAGTTAAAGAGTGCCATAAAAAGGTCAGGGCGTTAATAGGCGTTGACGGAAGACGCATTGTCGAGTGGTCGATGAAGCGCTATAAGGAGCCTTATAACAGAATCGAGATGACAGTCCATGCCATTCGCGATCATCCTAATGTGATGAAGCCGTTAAAACTCGGGGGGTATCGAAAAAATGACGATATGGTCAGGTTTCAACTCTCCCGATATTTAAAACACGGAACCTTAATGGATACAACCCTCAATTTTATGAAGCAGCTTGAGATTGCAATAGGAATCATGCGAGGAATAGCAACATTTCATGAAAAAGGTCGTGTCCATGGTGATATTAAGCTAGAGAATATTTTTATTACCGACGATTTCAAACCGATTTTGGCAGATTTTGAGCATTCTTCTACCGTTGAATTGTACAACTCGGGGACTAGCGGAACACTGATGTATAGTTCAATGCAGATTGAGAAAGAGAAACTTCCTAAAATGATTGACATCTGGGCAGCTGCGTGCGTACTATACTATCTATTTTTCCAACAAGAGCTTACATCTCAATTGTCGTTACTGAACAAGAAAATTGAGAAGTTAAAGAAGGAATTGAAGAGCAAAGCCTACTGCCGAAAAGAGATTGATAAGCAGATTAGAAATGAACGAGATCGTATTTTCATTTACTGCTCTAAAAATATCCCAAGGCATCATATTAAACCGAAAATTACCGATTTGGTGAAGGAAATGTTTTCGAAAAATCCTAAAAAACGTCCTTCGGCCATTTATGTAATGAATGAGCTTGAAAAGCTAGTGTAAAATAGGGGCCGCAATCATGACAAGTCTAGCACAATCTGTTATGAGCTTTCGCAGCGTTCTTTTTGAACAGCTAGGCAACGAACTAGAAGTACGCAAGGATGATCCGGAGTCATATGATCGTATTTGTAAGAATTCGCTGTTTATTCGCATTCCCAAAGCGATGTCGGGAGAAAATCGCATCAGCTATCTTTGGGAAGGGCGTAAGATTATCTCCATCAAGACAATTCTTAAAAATAGCGGGTATTCAACTGTCAAAGCCTATATTGGTGACGATGGCGCACGGTATATCATTAAGTCATTTTTCCTGAATGAAAGCGAAGGCGAAGAATCTTGGAAAAGGACAATTCTCGCCTCAGAGAAGTTTAATGCGTCGTCTCGTGTGCTGAAAGTTCTAGCATCGCGCGTTTTTAAGAATAAACATCAACAGGAAGTTGGAAAAATCCTGATGCCCTTCTACAACAGGGGAAGTTTGTTTGATGTGCTGAATGCAAACCTGCTTCCGCAAGAAAGATTACATTATGCTATCGAAGCGATGAGGGCTATCAAGGAAATTCATAAAGCGGGCTGTTTTCATGGTGATATCAAGTGTGAAAATTTTCTGATTGGTGATATTGATGAGGTCGTCTGCTGCGACTTTGAAGATTTCTGTGAATTAGGAAAAGATAGCAAACCGATCCCCTCCACACCTAATTACCGTGGGCCGGAATATGATTCGGATCTCGCTGAGGTCAACGAAAAGGCAGATATATGGGCGGCAGCATGTATGCTTGTTGAGTTGTTTATAGACCACACGGATCTTCATATAGACTTTGAGCGTGCTGATAAGGGTAAGGTGTTAAATGTATTTTTTAATGATATTTCCGAAGATATGCCTTGCTTTTACGGAATTCCTAAAATGCAGGAGTTGCTGCGCGCGATGATGTGTAGAACCCCTTCCTCACGTCCCAATGCATCGGAAATAGTCGATAACTTAGTATCGATTCAAAAGGGATGGATTAATAGAGAAATCATAGCACAGAATCATTGCGGCTCTATCAGCAATAACTATCTTCAAATCATCGAAAAAGAGATACCTGCAGAAGGTAGGCTTCAGCGTTATCGTAAGGCGGACACAGAATTTGATCGATCCTTCTACGTACTGCCAAATGGGAAGCGTATCATCTCGGCCAAGGTGTATCTTGCACCATATTCTCAATCGAAGAGATCATCAGTCAAAGTCTGCCATGATACCATGGGGCGCTTTTATGTAATCTGGTCAAAAGTGTTTTCCAATCGCGATGGCAATGTTTGGCGCGTGGCGTGGAAGCGTCAAAAGCGGGCAATGAAGATGCTTTCAGGTAAACGGCATGTTGTTCAAGCGTTAGCACATAGCAAATTCATCAAAAGAGAGAGATACCTCGGCAGCAAGCTTTACATCGGCAAGCTGGTTATGCCTTTTTATACGAAAGGCTCTCTTGATGAATATCTGGACGAAGACTATTACCCCAATTATGAAGTCAGATGCCGCTATGCTCTGCAAATGATGATAGGACTATCCGAGATCCATGCCGCGGGCTTAGCCCATGGAGACGTTAAACCTGAGAACTTATTAATCGATGAAAACGACAACGTCTACTGGAGCGATTTGGAACACTCCTTTATGCCGAAAATGGGAGAACATGTAATTGGAGGAACCCCTAGTTATATGCCTCCCGAGTATGCGATGGAAGAGATGTTAATGACTCAGAAAAGCGATATTTGGAGCGTTGGGTGCATTTTTCTGGGGCTGTTCTGCAAAGAGATGAAACATGAACAGGATCGTAAGCTTTTAATCGATCATTTTCTTGCGGAAAATCTAAGGGTGTATGTTGAAAGAAATATTCCCGAATTTACGATTCCAGGGCTGCAGGAACTTATGGTGAAGATTTTCAGCAAAGAGCCGCAAGATCGCCCTTCAGCTCGGGAGGTTTATGACAGTTTGCTGGAGATGGGCCTGCCGGCTTGTGATGGAATTAGCTAGCCTGTATAGTTGAAGCGACCTCTGAACCTTGGAGTATAAGCGATGGACGATAGCAGGGAAGTATACATTAGCCTAGGGGGAAATATGGGCGACGTGATCACCGCTATCGGCAAAGCCTTAAAGATGATCGATGAGTTGCCCGAGATTTCCTCTGTAGTGTGCTCTCGGCTTTATCAAACAACGCCTGTTGGGGGAATCCCGCAACAAGATTATGTCAATGCAATGTGTAGGATTAAGACAACACTTTCGCCGAAAGAATTGTTTGATGCCATGAAGAAGATCGAGATCTCCTTCGGACCTAGGAGCGCTACTCGTAATGCCCCCCGCTTTCTTGACTTGGATATCATCTTTTATGGAACAGAAAAGTACCAAGATTCTAGATTAGAGATCCCTCATCCGCGATGGCGGGAACGTCTTTTCGTAGTAAAGCCGCTCATGGATCTGACAGAGCAAATACCATTACCCGATCTTGCAGGCGGCTATACTTGGTTTGATCTGCAGGCATACTTCAAAGAATTCCCAAATGTCCACCAGGAAACGGTGACCCCTCTTGAAATCGATAGGAAACAAGCATGAAAAAAGTCGAAGTTAAAAACTTTCTTATTGGTCCTAATGAACCACTAACGTTGATCACCGGTCCGTGTGTGATTGAAAGCGAAGAACACTGTTTCGACCTAGCAGGTAAGATCAAGGAACTGATCGCGCCCTTGCCGGTCAACCTGATCTTTAAGGCTAGCTACGATAAGGCTAACCGCTCGTCTATCCATTCTTTTCGTGGTCCAGGTATAGAAGAGGGGCTGCGCATCCTGAAAAGAGTGAAAGATGAGCTAGACCTCCCTGTCGTCACTGACGTTCATTCCCCAGAGGAGGCGGTGGAGGCCGGAAAAGTTTGCGATCTGCTGCAGATCCCTGCCTTCCTTTGTCGTCAGACTGACCTCATTGTTGCAGCAGCAAAGACGGGACGACCCCTCCAGGTGAAAAAAGGGCAGTTCCTCGCACCTTGGGACATGAAAAATGTTGTAGAGAAAATAACAGAAAGTGGAAACGATCAAATTATCCTCATGGAACGAGGCGTGACCTTCGGCTACAACAACCTCGTCAGCGACATGCGCGCGATCCCGATCATGGCAAACCTTGGGCATCCTGTATGCTTTGACGCTACCCACTCGTTGCAGCTGCCCGGAGGGCTTGGCGAAAGTACAGGCGGACAGCGCGAGTTTCTTCCCACCTTGGCAAAAGCGGCCGTCGCTGCCGGTGCGCACAGTCTTTTTATGGAGGCGCACCCCAATCCTAGCCAAGCAAAAAGCGATGCGACGACGGTTTGCCCTATTGACGAGCTAGTTCCTTTACTTGAGGTACTGTTAAGAGTGTATGAGGCTGTCAACAGATGACTGTCAAGCATCGGTATCGTATTAGAAAAGGAAAGGGGATGCTGATAACAGTTTTCTTTCTTCTCTTATTCGGAGCCGCTTTTTTTTTTCTGTCTCAACCATCGCCAAAAGACTACTGCCGGTACCGTGAGCTTGCCGCAATTGCAAAGCCTACTGCCGCCGGAGGTGGAAAAAGACATTCATATCAAGCTTGTCAACATCGCGTAGGCATTAGAAAAGATCTTTTTATTCCAACAAAAACAGGGATCGCAGGATTAGAGATCACGAGTGCAACGTCCGAGCTAGTTTTCAGTCGCGATGATGATCATCATGATATGATCGAAAAATTAAAAGGCGTCTGTTGCTTGATGCAGGAGCAATGTTTCTATCGTTTCCCTGATGGTACTGACGCTCTTGCAGATGGTCCCGGCGCTGTGCCTATGCAGTATATCCGCATGATCGAAGGCGATGAAGCAACATATTCCTATACTCATAACACATTGGCTGCGGACCATGCCTCTGTAAAGCGCTTTTTGCTTCCCGGCCATCGCTTATTGCAGATCCCCGACGATGCTATCCCTGTTCTGGTCGGCACAGCAGATCATGTTTTGGTGACTATTACCGAGGGTATCATTAATTTCTCTGCCGACAACTTCAACATGCAACGCTTGGAGGAAAAATGATCTCTTTTTTTCTTGCATCAGCTCTCGTCGGAGCCGTAGGCGACGTTTCTAGCATGCAGTCTGACCATATTGCTTTTCAGGATAATGCAGCGACCCTAAGCGGTTCTGTCCACGTGGAGCATCCTCTAGGCACTTTGCAGGCAGAAAAGATGACTCTGCAACATCAAACGCGGCGTATCCTAATGGATGGCGGTGTCTTCATTGCATTAAAACAAGGGGGAGAGGTAAGGGCAAAACAGGCAGATGTCGACTATGAAAAAAAAGAAGCGGTCTTCACCGGCGATGTATTTTTTACACGTCCCTTAAACGGTCGTACAATTACAGCGCGCACTGAGACGGCGACGGTTGCTTTTGCCTCAGACAACACAGTATCCTTACTAACTATCCCTTCTACATTGTCGATTACGATACCGGAAGTCCTACAGCTCCATAGCGCGAGCGCCGCATACAACACCATGCCGGTCTCCGCTGCAACGCTAAAGGAGGTTACAGGCACAATTGCTAAAGACCCCGAACATCCTATCGCCTTCAAAGCTGCAACAGCGACATGGCAGGGCAACACTCTTTACCTCTCCGGAGATATGGAATTCAGCAATGAAGAGTTTGGAACCTTAACATCTGACGGTACGGCTCTCTTCGCTTTTGATAGCGGCGATGGTGGGCTGCACTTGCATGGCATCACACTGGAGAAAAGAACGACCTACCACTATATCGATCCGCGAACTGCCGGCGAACGTTATCTAGTCAACGAGGGTATCGTGTATCTTGATAACACAGCGCACACCCTCACGATCTCAGCTCCTCCAGGTGAACAGGTTTACTACCGCGACCATATCGGCGAGCTCTATGCCGACATTATTACCGTTGCTTACTCTGCGGAAGACATGCGCCCCGAAGCAATTACCATCCAAGATAATATTACCTTTCTCAATCGGGTCGGCGAAGAGGTGTTTCAATATGGTCTGGCTGACAAAGTTGTCATTGATCCAAAAACACAGACGGTGGTTATGTCAGCGCCGGCACGAGGGAGGGTGCTCTTCGTCGATAACCTCAATAAAATACGGATGAGCGCCCCTGCGCTTGCGCTTCGCCATGACAACGGCAGCACTAGTGTCAAGGGGGTCGGCAGTGTTCGATTTAGTTTTCTTGAGCAAGAACTGGAGCAGATCAAGCAGCATTTTGGAAACATCGCAGATTGGAAGGAATAATGGCGCATCTCGAAGTGAAAGACCTCATGAAACTCTACAACGGCAGAAAGGTGGTCAACGGTTTATCGTTCCATGTTAACGCCGGCGAGATCGTTGGCCTCCTGGGTCCCAACGGTGCAGGGAAGACAACTGCTTTCTATATGGCGATCGGGCTGATACACCCTGATGGCGGCAAAGTTTCCTTCAACGGCAATGACGTGACAAAGTTACCAATTCATCAACGCGCCCGTATGGGCATGGGATACTTAGCTCAGGAACCATCGGTCTTCCGTCAGTTGACCGTAGAAGAGAATATTTTATGCATTCTGGAGAACCTTGACATCACCAAAGAAGAACGACAGCAGCGTCTTGATGAGCTTCTTGACGAACTGCATCTACGTCCTTTGGCTAAAGAAACCGCGGCTGCGCTCTCAGGAGGCGAACGACGGCGCCTCGAGATCACGCGATCCCTTGTCACCAGTCCGACGATCCTGCTCCTTGATGAGCCTTTCGCCAATATTGATCCGATTTCGGTGAAAGAGGTCAAAGAGCTGGTGCGCCATCTTGCTAACAAGGGAATCAGTATTCTAATTACAGACCACAACGCGCGGGAAATATTCTCTATCGTAGACCGCAGCTATATCATTAGAGACGGTAAAGTTTTGCTTACCGGCACTGTTGATGAGCTGATCAACGACCCCGACGCTCGTCAGTATTATCTGGGCAGCGATTTCACGATGTAAATCATCAGAATCTGCTGATCAGATCGTTCTCGTCAAAGAAGAAATTTATCTCTTTTGCTGCATTGTCCGCGGTGTCCGATCCATGAACGGCATTTTTACCGATCGACTGGGCAAATTCTGCACGGATGGTGCCGGGGGCTGCTTCGTCAGGATTGGTAGCGCCCATGAGCTTGCGGTTGCGTTTAACAGCATCATCACCTTCGAGAACGATCACGACAACAGGTGCCGATGTCATGAAATCAACGAGCTCATTGTAGAAAGGGCGGTCTTTATGCACAGCATAGAATTCTCCAGCACGTTTGCTGTCTAGTTTAAGGATCTTCATCGCTGCGATGTGGAGGTCGCTTTGTTCAAAACGCTGGATGATTTCTCCGATATGGTTGTCAGAAACCGCATCGGGTTTAATAATGGACAAAGTGCGTTCGCGGCCGTTTGGCAGCCGTTGCTTGATCGATTTTTTCGACATTTCAGCGCATGAGACGACACAGAGGCATAGCATTGCTGAGATGATCAGTTTGATGGCGGTTTTCATTGTTATTCTCCTTGCAGGTAGTAGAGGTGCGTTGGTTTAGAAAGTTCGTTAGTAAGAGCAGTCCAGACTCCGTGGTGATCGATTCGGGATGAAACTGCACGCCGTAAATATGATGGCGATGGTGCGACACTCCCATGATCTGCCTGTCGGCTGTTTCCGCCGTGATGCTGAGGCAGGGCGGTAGCGTCTCTCGTTCGATAACAAGAGAGTGGTATCGCGTGGCAAGAAAAGGAGATGGTATATCCGTGAAGACTCCTTCTTGGCGATGATAAACGTGGTGGCATTTGCCATGTGTAGGATGCGGGCTTTGTATCGTGCGCCCTCCAAATACCTCGGCAATAGCCTGATGTCCCAAACATACGCCGAGGATGGGAATCTTCCCGGCAGCGCGACAAATCAACGATTTGCTGATACCCGCACGTGCCGGAGTTCCCGGTCCCGGACCGATGACGATATGTGCAGGCGATAACGCTAGGCACTCCTCAACGGTTTTTGCGTTGTTGCGAACGACAAGAACTTCTTCTTTCAAAACCTGGAAACAGTGAACCAAGTTGTAGGTGAAAGAGTCGTAGTTGTCGATCAACAAGAGCATTAGCGCGTTCTCGGGCAGATATCCCCATTGCCAAAGAAGAATGCGATCTCCGTTTGAGCAGTTTCCGGACCATCGGAGCCATGAACGGCATTTTCGCCGATAGAGTCCGCAAAATCTGCGCGTATTGTTCCAGGCGCCGCTTCTGCAGGGTTAGTGGCTCCCATGATCTCGCGATTTTTGTTGATCGCATCGTCGCCTTCGAGAACCATAATGACGACAGGGCCTGTGGTCATGAAGTCGACAAGCTCGCCGAAGAAGGGACGCGCCTTATGGACGGCATAAAAACCTTCAGCTTGCTCTTTCGAAAGGTGGGTCATTTTTGCAGCGATAATTTTGAGCCCTTTCTTTTCAAAGCGGGCAATGATCTCCCCAATATTGTTGTTGCCAACGGCATCGGGTTTAATGATGGATAGAGTGCGTTCTGATGTCATGATCTTCTCCTTATGATGTCATCATTTCGGCGCCATTATAAGGAGAAGTTGATTATTTTTAAAGGCGTAAGAGACTTTCAGTTTGTGCTTCCAAGAGGCCGCGCTCAATGTCGTTTAGCCACTCTTCATTCGAAGGTCCCTTCTTTTGAAGTACTTTATTCAACTCAGCCATCATATTATGACGATTATCAGTGAGGGTAGGCTTGTTTTCGTCAACAGGAGCTTTTGCGTTTGTTAACCTGCAGAGAGATCTGTCGGTTTTTTCAATATCAACTTTCAGTTTTGAAATGTTTTCTGCGTACGCTTTTTGTTCATTTTCTAAACTGCGAAGAGTATTCTCTATTTTTGAAGTTTTTCTTTTGATATCGAGTAGAGTTGAAAGGCAGTCTCCAAGGGTGTTGTTTTCTGAAAGCACTCTAAGTGTGGCCAATTTTTTGCTCAGTTCATTCTGAAGTGCTTTGACTTCGCCTTTTTGCCGGATCTGGAGTTTTAGAAGATTCATAGTAGAGGCAGAAGCTTCCTTTAGCTGCTCCATGAATTTGATCTGCTCTTCACGGTCATCAGGTATTGTGACTGAAGCTTTTTTAAGAGCTTCCTTGATTAGCATTTCCTTATCTTGTTGTTGATTGTTTTGAAGGATTTTTTCGATCTCTTCTGTTTTAGGAATAATAAGATCGTTACTGTTTTTCAACTGAATGCCGGCAATATGAACATGGAAAGAAAGTGTGATCATATAGCTGTGAAGCGTATTTTTGATTTGATTAGAACGATAAGAAGAGATATCTAACGTTAGTGTTTTCGTTTTGTTTTGTTTTTCTACTAGCTCTTCGATCCTTTTTTCGACCATTTCTAGTTCATTTCTAAATGTTGTCTGCTTCTCTCTTAAATGTGGAAGGATCTTATCTTTGACATCCTCAATTTCAACAGGGTTATCGCGTCCGATCAGTTGTACGCAGCCCCTAGGATATAAAGTGACATTTTTTCTGCATAAATCAAGAGTGCGCTTGCCAAAATCCGTTAGCTCTACACATTCCAGTATTTCAATAGCCTCTTTTAAAGAATAATTTTTGTTGCGGATGTTTATTTTATTTTCTGTAATAAGAAGGTTTAAATAGTCGATACTCTTCTCGGTTTTACTCAGTTCTTCGATGAGAGTTTCTTTTGCGTGCTCCTGTTCTTTTAATAGTTGGTCATTACGATAGAATTCTTTGAGAGGTGCAGACTGTTTCGGCAATTCTTCTTCTAAAATACGAATCGTTTGATTGATCTTCTTGAGGTCATCATGATCTTTTGCGAGGCACTCCTTGATGGATTTAAGTCTTTGCTGTTGATGATTAAGCGTTTGTGTGAGTTCGCTCTTTTTCTTTTCAAGACTTTCGATGCGTTCTTTCTTCAACTCATCACTGCTCTTTCTAGCATTGGGAGAAGGAGGAGGCGGTGGAGGCGGCGGAGGTGCCTCTACTGGAGATGAGGAGGGTGCTTCTACTGGAGATGAGGAGGGTGCTTCTACTGGAGATGAGGAGGGTGCTTCTACTGGAGATGAGGAGGGTGCTTCTACTGGAAAGAAAGAAGGTGTTTCTACTTGTGATGAAAGCGGTGGCGGTGATGCTTCTTGATTGTCTTCCAAGGCCTCTGCCGGTTCATAGATGGTTTCTTCAGGATTTTTGGTATTATCGATCAATCGGTTTAACTCTCTGTGCATGGCTTCTAAGGGCTTGGTTTTCGATGCATGCGCATTCTTTAGTGCAGGGAACAGAGATTCTTTCATAGCCTTGACTACTTTTACTGCCGCTGCTTTAAGTTCTATGTCGCCAGAATCTTCATTCAAAATCTTCAAGACCATGTCGGAAAGCTTCGTCGCTGCTTGCTGGACACCGAAGTTATGATGGGTATGGTATCCGCCAATGTGCAGGAAGAAAGAACGAAAAAATTCTAAAAACGCATTTTTTTCCTTGTAGACTCTAATTTTTGGGGTACCCTTAGTGTAGTAAATTCTGTATTTTTCAGTTGTAGGAGGCTTGTTTTCGTCAACATGAAGTTTGAGAATATGCTCGGAATTGGTGTTTAGTAGTAATTTGATTTTGTTAGACATTCAATCGCCTGATTTTGTTTAATTGCACACGATTTTATTTTGTTATTATTAAGTCGTAATAAAGATTATTCGTGGATCTTGTAAATTTTGCTATTTGAGCTTCATGTAGGGCGAAATTTCGACGATTTACGAAAACATCGGCTTCATGTATTCTTCTACAGAAGTGAAACTGATACCCTTATAGATAAGCTCATGAAAGTCCCCTTAAATTGGCTAAAAGAATTTGTTGATATCCAGATTGCGCCCATCCAGATAGGCAAAATTCTCACGATGGCAGGCTTGGAAGTCGACGCCATTGAAGCGATCGTTCCCGACTTCTCCAACGTCGTCGTCGGCAAGGTGCTCTCTGTAGAGAAACACCCTGATGCCGATAAGCTCTGCGTTGCTCAGGTAACCGATGGCGCTGAGCAGTATCAGGTTGTCTGTGGCGACCCTAGCTGTCGTGCAGGGATGAAGACAGCGTTTGCCAAGGTTGGCGCCACTCTTCCTGAAGAGGAGGAAGGAAAGCATTTCAAGATAAAAAAAACGAAGATTAGAGGCGTCGAATCCTTTGGAATGCTCTGTACCGAGAGGGAACTGCAGATCGGCGACGACCACTCCGCGATCATGAATTTCGACGATCACATTCAGGAAGGTGCCGATGTCGCCCAGCTATACGCCGATACCGTCTTTGACATTTCTTTGACACCCAACCTTTCTCATTGTGCTAACGTCATAGGTGTTGCCAGAGAGCTCCATGCTTCTACCGAAGCGCCTCTGTCCATTCCGGATATCATCGCAAATGAAACAGGCGCGCCTATTGATGGGCAGGTTAAGGTGACGATTCAAGATGGAGAAGGGTGCCCACGCTACGCCTGCCGCTTAATTAAGGATGTGAAAGTAGGACCCTCTCCGCAATGGATGCAATCGCGGCTGCTCGCTTCCGGCGTGCGACCGATTAACAATATCGTTGATATCACTAACTACGTTCTTTTGGAGATGGGACATCCTCTCCACGCTTTTGACTATGATTTGATCGATGGTCATGAGATCATCGTACGACAGGCTAACGAGGGAGAGAAATTCACCACTCTTGACGATTTGGAACGCACATTGAAAAGCGGCGATGTGATGATCTGCGACAAGAACAAGCTCGTGGCTATCGGCGGGGTTATGGGAGGACAGAACTCGGAAGTCAGCGACAAAACTGTCAACATCCTTCTTGAAGCAGCTTATTTCAATCCCAAACGGATTCGCCGCACGAGCAAGCATCTGGGGCTGATGACTGATGCTTCCCACCGTTTCGAACGCGGCGCCGACCCCAATATGGTTCTTTGTGCTCTCGACCGCGCTGCCATGCTCATGCATCAGATTGCCGGTGGTGCCGTTGCGCAAGGTGTTGTCGATATCAAAATGACAGAATTTCCCGAGAAGAAAATTGAATGCCGTGTCTCACGTGTGAACCATGTGCTTGGAACGCAGTTCAGCGTCAGCGAAGTGGAAAATATCTTCCAGCGTCTAGGGTTTCCATACGATTTTGATGGTGATAATCTGTTCACCGTAGTGATACCGACATATCGTGTCGATATTTCAGAGGAGATCGACCTTGTCGAAGAGGTCGCCCGCCTCTATGGCTACGATAAGCTGACCAAAGCAGTAACGCGCTTTCATTCGTCGAAAACGGAGCATTCACCGGTCTTCATCTTTGAGCGGAATATGCGCCGCCGCCTCCTCTCGGAAGGCTTGCAAGAGTTTTTGACCTGCGACCTGATCGGCCCGACATTGCTCAGCATCGTTCAAGGAAGCAGCTTCCAAGATGAGGAGGCAATGGTCAAGGTTGTTAATCCCACGTCGATCGAACAGTCGTTCCTGCGCACTTCGCTGCTTCCCGGTCTTCTCCAGGTTGTTAAGTACAACTATGACCACCAAAATCAAAATATATATGGCTTTGAGATCGGTCGAATTCACTATAAGAACGGCGACCGCTATCATGAAGAGACCGTAGCTGCGCTGGTCCTCTCCGGTAAACGCCACCCGCATCATTGGGATGGCCGACATGAAGAGGTGGATTTCTACGATCTGAAAGGGATCGTCGAAAATATGCTGCGAGAGCTAGGAATCGACCGTGTTTCATACCAGAACAAAAAGATCGAGACTTTCCACACCGGCAGGCAGGCATCGGTATATGTTGATGAACTTGAGATCGGTACCATCGGCGAGGTCCATCCTTCTATCCAGCGACGTCTTGATGTGCCGCAGCGCATCTACTTTGCTGAGTTCAACCTGCACGACCTTTTCAAGTCGCGTAGCAATGAGCGCCAGATGACGGCATTGGCGAAATATCCTAGTTCTTCGCGTGATTGGACGATGACAATGAAAGACAAAGCGCCAATCAGCGATGTGCTGAATATCATTAATCAGATCAAGCCTCCGCTTCTCGAAAGCGTAGATCTCTTAGACATCTACCGCAGCGATAAGATCGGACGAGACGTCAAGAACGTCACATTTCGCTTTGTCTACCGCGACCTTGAAAAAACTGTAGCGCAAGAGGTCGTCGACAGAGAACACACACAGCTTACCGACAAAGTACGCAGCTTAATGACAACAACAAATTGACCAGAGTAACGGAGTGCATATGCGAAAAATGAACAGATATCTTTTATTGGTAGCTCTGCTGGCGTTAACAGCATGCCAGCAGCGGCAGCCGCGCCACCACAATATCGTCGAAGAAACCTACGTCCATAAGTACGGTATCGAAGTCCAGCAAAAAGACTGGGCGTCCCGCGGTAAACACGGACAAGTGATCTCGACGCAAACCGACGGCGTCGTTGTTACCCGCACCTACGACGGTGGGGTCCTCAATGGTGAAACTTCCTACACCTTTCCCCATAGTACAACCATCGCCAGGGTAGAGACGTACGACCATGGCACCCTCGTTAAAGTGGTCGACTTCTACAAATGCGGTGTTCCACAACAACAGACTTCTTTTCCTGATGAACACACAAGAAAAGTGGCAACATGGTTTCAGTCGGGAGTGCCCGAAAACAACGAAACGTATATCGCCGACAACCTGATAGAGGGAGAGTACTACAATGAAGGCAATGAGTTAGAGTCACGTGTCGACGATGGCTATGGCTCGCGTATCCTCCGCAATGTCTATGGTGAACCGGAAACAACGGAAGAAGTAGAGAATGGTAAAGTTGTTGCAGCCTTGTCCTATCATCCGGATGGAACGCCTAAGTCAATCATTCCTTATTACAATGGCCGCATCGAAGGAGAGCTTAAAACATTTAATCCCGGTGGCGAGCCTGCCACAGTGGAACAATGGCAAAATGGCCTGCAGCATGGAATCACAACCGTCTACGAGAACGGTAGAAAAGCCGCTGAAGTACCTTACGTCAACGGAAAAAAAACCGGCTTAGAAAGACGCTTTAGTGATGATGGTATCCTCGTTGAAGAGATCTCCTGGCTCAACGATATGCGTCATGGCGTTTCCCGTACACATGTGGGCAACACAACAAAGACGCAGTGGTATTTTCATGATAAGCCCGTGAAGAAAGGTAATTACGACCTTCTTAGTAATCCAAACTCACGGTAACATTGCCGTTCAATGCACATTGACAGGCTAGGCGGTAGTTATCGTCTAGCCCTTTTTTTTGCAGTGTTGCCTTCTCATGCTCGCTCTTACGCGTCAGATTTTCCGCACCGGAAACAACACGCATTGCACAGACCCCACAGTTGCCGCGTGTGCAGCCAAACTTGATTGGAAGATCTTCATGCTGTTTTCGAATCTCAAGAAATTCACTGCCTTCCCTGACGTCTACCTCATACCCGGCAGAGCAAACGGTCAACTTGCTCATCGACATTCTCCCTATGTTCTTGAATTAGCTCCCGAAATTCGCCGCTATCTGTATCGACGCTATACTCTTTCATCGTCACAGGGCGCCCCTCCCGATCATACAATACCACGCCATTGAAAGGGTCGCCCAGATCTTGATAATACATCTTTTGAACAGATACCAGGATATCGTAAGGATAATACGCGCGGCATTCACGACAGCGATCGCCGTCAAAGGTATAGACTTCTTTGATGATCACTCGATCGTCCTCATCACGGATTAAATAGACGGATTCATCCAGCATCTCTTTGCGCCAAGCATTCTGCGCGACAGGCGTGAGCCTGCGAAAATCAAAAAGGGCAGAATCATATGCTAGCCGCTTAAAGCATCCTTTCTCATAGACTTCGACCGTAATGCGCTTAAAATAGGGATCAATCACGATGCGGAATGCTTCCTCTTTTGAGCCGCTAGCAAAATGGTTGGGGGCGTTTTTTCTCAAATTTTCCGTCTCAACTCGTGTTTGTCCTCGCAAACTGCCATCAGCCTGCTTCGAACTCCGCCCTTTTTGAGTTAAAAAATTGCTAGAAAAACCATACTCAACCAATTTTGCGAGTGACTCGTCAGTCTGTTCAACGCGCTTACGACCATAGGGCTTTCCATTTTTCCAGTAATAGTCAGAGAAATAGTGATGCACAATAGGATCCTTGTTTTTCCAATGCACACACTATATAATACTACCTCAATTATCCTCAGGAGAAAATTGTATGCTTTTTATCAAAATCACCTGTGAAGAAAATTGCATTATTGCTACCTCTCTTTCTTTGAGCCGTGAAATGGCATGGGAAATTCATGGACCCGCATCGCCTGAGTTGAGAGAAAAAATTTCCCTTTGGATGACGCAATATTCCCAAAAACAGCAACCTACTGTTGCTCTTCCAATCAAAATTGACCACCTGCCTCCATTCACTAAAAAAACACTATCTCAACTATCGATAGTGCCTTTTGCTCAAGCCGTTACATATCAGCAGCTTGCAAGATCTCTCGACAACCCTCAAGCAGCCCGTGCTGTGGGCAACTCCTGCGGAGCCAACCCCTGCCCCCTTATCATCCCTTGCCACCGTGTCCTCGCCGCCAATGGCAAGTTAGGAGGCTTCTCATGCGGCCTGCCTATCAAAAAAGCCCTCCTTGCCCACGAAGGTATCCAATTGGCATAGCGTTCGCATAGCTAAGGCAAACACTTTAGCTAGGAGGCCAGCCATGGATAACAAGAATCAACCATTAGAGAAGAAGATAGCTCAGCTAGAATTTGAACAAGATCAGCTGATTACCGAGCTTTCTTACGTTGATCAGCTCCTGCGCTCTGTCGGTTTTCCGCAAGGCCTAGAGTCTGTAAAAGAGACTGCTAAGGAGATGCTCAACGAGCAACAATAAATTTATCTTATCTTAATCGAACGTTAATACGTTCGGATTTTAATATCCCTTTCTCAATAAGGAGGCAGCGATGTCAGAACAAGTATTAAATAGTCAAATAGCACGGTTGGAGTCAATGAACGATATTCTTAGCACAGAGCTAGATTATATCGATAACCTCATGCGTGTCGTCGGATTCAGCGAAGGATTGGCAACCGTCAAAGCCGCTGCCGAAGAAATAGTCAAACAGGGTCTCCATAACTAAGACGCATCATACGTCATAATAATATCTCATAATGCCAAAAGCCTTGGATCACCCTCGATCCAAGGCTTTTTTTTCGAGGACTCTGTCCTCGAGCTCCTGCCAAGGGAGCAAGCCCCCTTGGATCCCCGTTTCGAGGGAGCCTTTACTGCCTGGCTGCGCCAAGCAGTAAAGGCTCCTCCCAAAAGGGAATCAAGATGCTGCAATCCTCAGCATGTTTCAAGGAAAGTACTTTGTTGTATCTCAACGCATCCAAGGCGCAACAAATCAATTAAGAAGGGTCTTGCTCTCTTGGCAGAAGCTCGCGAACGGAGTCTTTGATCATTAGGAAAGAAGAAATTTAAAGTCGTCAAGAGAGAAGCTGTCGACGCTGAGGATCGAGTCGGTAAGGGAAGCTTTGGCTTCTTTGAGCTTCATCATTTTCTCTTCGATAGAATCGGCGATGACGTAGCGTTTGGCAATGACAGTATCGTGTCTGCCAATGCGGTGTGCACGGTCGATAGCTTGGTTTTCTGCTGCCGTGTTCCACCACGGATCAAAGAGGATGACGTAGTCTGCAGCTGTCAGGTTGAGACCGACGCCGCCCGCTTTAAGGCTGATGAGGAATAGGGAGATATCTGGGTCGCTTTGGAAGCGCTCGACAGGAGTGGAGCGGTCCTTTGTCGTCCCGTCAAGGTAGCAGTAAGGCTGGTTAAGGTTGTTGGCGATCAGCTTAAGCATGCTGGTAAATTGACTGTAGATAAGCACTTTTTTATTCTCTTCAACGATTGTCTCGATGTCGCTGAGAAGCTGGTCGAGCTTGCCACTTGTTGTGCATGGAATTTCATCTTGAGCCGTGACAAGAAGGGGGTGGCAGCAGATCTGCCGTAACCTAAGGATCGCTTCAAGCACCTCCATCCTGTGCTTGCCAACACCATCGTTTTCTATCTTCGTTAGGAGGTTGCTGCGAAAGCCGGACAGATAGCTGTCGTAAAGTTGCTGCTGTTCAGGAGGCATCGTCAGCCATACGGTCTGTTCGATTTTTTCCGGTAGATCAGGGGCTACCTCTTCTTTATTTCGGCGCAGAATGAATGGTTGGATCTTTTTGCGTATGCGTGTGAGGTAGCGGCTGTCGGCAGCGGCAGCTTGGATGTCTGCGAGAAACGTTTGTTCGTCGCCAAGTAGCTCCGGGATCAGAAAGCGAAATTGCGACCAAAGCTCTCCAAGATGATTTTCGATTGGCGTACCCGTTATTGACAGGCGGAACTGTGCCGATAGGGCGCAGGCTGCTTGCGCCGCCTGTGTTGAGGCGTTCTTGATTGCTTGCGCCTCATCAAGGACGATGCAATGATAGCGTTGCTGAGAGAAGAGGGCAATGTCTCTGCGTAAGATCGCATAAGAAGTCAATATCAAGGTCGATCCGCTCAAGTCGTCGTCGCGTTCGCTACCATGATGAAGAGTTAAAGCTGTACCGGGGAGAAAACGTGCGATCTCCCGCTGCCAGTTGAAAAGCAGCGATGTAGGTACGACGATAAGGATAGGATCTGTCGTTGTTAACGTTGAGAGAAAGGCAAGCAGTTGCACGGTCTTGCCAAGACCCATATCATCTGCAAGGATGCCGTGGAAGCCGTGATTGTAGAGAAAACTAAGCCAGTTGACGCCAGCTTGCTGATAGGGACGTAGCGTGCCGGTGAAATAGGGGGCAGGAGCTGTGTTGGGAATTTCTGTGAGCGTTTCCAGTTGCCTGCATAGCTGCTGCAACGTTGGCTCGTAATGTGTCGTGGCTTGATTGAGGAGCGGCGCTAGGGAAGCAAGCTGATGACGAGGTAAAGATAAAGCATCCCCGGCAAGTTCCGCACCTTCGGACAACTCAGCAATCTGTTCCGTATCGGGTAAAAGGCCGATATGACCTGAGGTAAGCTCGACGAAGCGTTCACGGCGGTTGAAAGCGCCGACGACATCAGCGACGCGTGCTTGGTGGTCGCCGTAGGAAACTTTGCCCCTGATATGGATGCGGTCCTGCTGTTGCTGCACGTCTAGAACGATGTCGGAATGCATAAGCAGCTTATTTCCTTTGCTGTCTTGTATGACCCAGCCGAGTTCGAGTAGGAACGATAAGCTTTTTGATACTTTGTCCAGAGGACAGTAATAATGCGCTGTACCGACATCTTTTTTGATGAAATCCGTTTCGAGCAGGTCGCATTCCCACGCTTGTTCTGCCTGTAAGTCGCGGGGCCATGGCGTTGGCGGGATTGTTTGATGGTACGGGACTTGCCGTTCGTTGCCGTAGTCCATCCAGAGATCAGCGAAAGCGCCATGGCGGTCGGTAAGTATCAGCAAGGGATAGGGTTCATGCTTGGCTGCCGAATGAAAAACTGTGCGCGGTGTCGAGAATTCATCAGCCTCGTCGTTTTGCTGCTGCAGTGACCGCTGCCATAACGGATCCATAGGTAGCTTACCTTTCTGGTGCAGCAGCTGCAGCTCGCGCCACTTCACATCTGTAGCGATGACTTTTAAGGAGATACCGTTGATAAACCAACAGGAGGTTCCCTTGCAGATAAAATCACAGTCAGCAAGAGGGATATGATTCCCACGCCAGGAAAGATGCCCTGTGATCGTGTCTTTTTCGACTTCAAAGAAGAACTCGACCGGGGTAAAAAGATCAATAACGATCGGCTTGGTTTTGAAATAAAGCTGTCCTGTGGCAGCGATCAGCTTTAGCGTTTGTAATGTTTCGCTATAGGGGATATGGTAGTGCGGTTTGCGCTCCTCGGCGACAGAGCGGACAAAGGCGAACGCCGCTTCATCATGAGCTGTCGGTACACCTTCTGTCTCTGAGATGGTGAGCACCAAAACTCCTTGAGTATCCGAAGCTGCTGCGTCGATAGAATATATCATTTTTCTTTTCATGGTGTTAACATTTTACCTAAGTGGAGGATTGATGAGTAAGTTAAAAATCTGGGATCGGCAGGGATCATGGGAAACAGCGGAAGAAGAGTGGCAGCGTGGTGCAGAAGCAGCAGCGAAAGAAAAGAAACTGAAATCTCTAAAGTGTCTCCCAAATATGCAGGGGATTACTCCTGAGACAGCAAGATTTTTAAAATGGAAGAGCCTCTACTGGATGGTGACGCGGGATCATCGCCGCGCTGTCATGAAGGGATTTTTACGCCATCCGATGAAATATGGATGGGCGCTATTGCGGTCTGCGCTGAAGAGCGCTCCTTACCATCGTGAAGGTGATTTTTTCTATTATGGTATCGACGGCGTTGGTGCATTTGAAAAACTGCTCCAACGTAAAGATACGCTTTTCGTTTTGGGTTTTTCTTACTGCCATAAACCTTTTGAATGTCCTTCAGGACGTTTTAATGATCAATGTATTCATGATCCGGAAAATCCTGTCTGTCGGCAGTGCTTTATCGGCAAAGCGCTGCATGCTGTCCCTGCAAAGGATACGCTTCCGCTGATCATCCCTACCGTGCATTATATCGGCGAAAAAATCTTCGATGCTGTACATCTAAACCCCGAAAAGGAAGTCATTTTTTTGATCACTGCATGCGAGATGACGTTAAAGATGTTCGGAGACTGGGGGAATATGGTCGGTATTAAAGGGATTGGCGTCCGCCTTGACGGGAGGATCTGCAATACGATGAAGGCGTTCGCCTTGTCGGAAGAGGGGATCAAACCAGGGCTGACGGTGGTGCTGAACGACACACAAAAAAGAATGATCGACCTTATCCGCGTGCGTCGCGAATCTCGCCTTCAACATAAAGCCACCGACCGGCCATCTTCTTGAAATGGCTGCGCTCGGTAAAAGTAGCGTCTTGTTTATTTTGCTTCATAGTTGCCGTAAAAGTCACAGTAGCATTGTTATCTTCTTCATGGCGTTCATGAATGTTGAGTCCATCGAAACTAGTCATTTCACTGAATTCTTTGATCTGTTTGCTCCATAACCGGTGATCGTTAATGAAGAGAGGATTGTCAGGATGCGTCGTATCGATGATGTACTGCGGCAAACCTAATGCATAAGCAGCATAACGGGAGCGCATCAGCGTCTCCGCTGTTGGCGCGGGCGCTCCATCATGATAGGGCTTGCAACAGTCTTCGTATGCGTTTCCGCTATGGCATGGACAGTTCATTTTCTCTCGAAATAGTTGTAATATTTTCTGAAGGGTTTATGCGGATTTTGCTGACTATAGGGACGTATACGCGGCGCTTCCGTGCACTCGTCGCAACAACAGCCTTTATTTTTTTCCAGGCATGCAGAACAACAAAGAAACAGGTGGTTGCAGTCCATATTGGCACAGTTGTAATAATCTTCCGACTCATCTCCGCAAAGATGGCACTTTCCTATCGTCGGCGTGTTTTCCTCGCTAATGGGCACTGTCATACGGTCATCGAAGACAAACAGCTTTCCAAGCCAATGTTTCGAACCGGCCTTAAGGCCATAATTGATGACTCCGCCGTCAAGCTGATAAACCTTGTCGAAACCTTTGTCTTTTAGCACTGCCGAATACAGCTCACAGCGGATTCCTCCGGTGCAATACATCATCACAGGTGTGTTCTTCGGATCGGTTCGCTGGCATAGCTCGTCAGTATAATGATCGAATTCACGAAATGTATTGCATTTGGGAAGCTCTGCTCCTTCAAAGTGGCCGACTTCAGACTCGTAGTCATTACGAACGTCGATCATTAAGGGGCGGTCTTCGCTTTCGAGCATGGCTTTCCACTGTTCAGGAGAGATATGTTCCCCGCCATTGGCGAGGTCGTATTCTTTATCTATAGCAACGAGCTGCTTACGGTATTTGACGCATACGCGGGGAAAGGCATGCTCATGCCACTCATGCTCTTTAAAGACGATTCCGGCAAATTCAGGGCGTGCGGACATCCACTCTTGATATTCTTTGGCGGCGGCGCGCGAAGCGCTCATCTGACCATTAATCCCTTCAGAAGAGATATAAATACGCGAAGTGACGTCGCGATCGGCGAAGAATTCCTTATGTTTACGCACTTCTTCGTGAGGATCGTTAATAGCTGTGAAGTAGTAATAAGCTAATACAAGGTAGGGGAGTTGTTTTTCTGTCATAAGAGTCTATAAATAATTTTGTTGTTTTAGAATCAAAATTATAGATGTTTTATCGCATTTCCTACAAGGTTTTCCTGGATTTTTGCCCTTTTCAAAAAGCAAATACTGTGCGATAATTGATTCAGAAAATGATTAAAGTAAGGAGTAACCGGCTATGGCAGACAGCAACCACATCAAGACACTTGATGATGAAAATTTTCAAGACACCATTTCTCAAGGTGTCACCTTAGTTGATTTTTATGCTGACTGGTGCGGTCCTTGCCGTATGATCGCTCCCCTCATTGAGGAGATTGCGGTTGAAATGCAAGGCAAAGCGACTGTTGGCAAGCTTGATATTGAAAGCTCCCAGGCAACTCCGGCAAAGTATGAGGTGCACTCGATTCCGACTATCATCATTTTCAAAGATGGTCAGGAATTCAAGCGCCTTGTCGGTGTTCATGCTAAGGAAGACTTTGTCAGCATGATCAACGAAGCGGTCTAATGGCAGCAATGCCTATTGTGGGAAAAATTCTGATTGCTTTAGGCGTCGTTTTGATCACGATAGGCGTTTTTTTCTACTTCAGAATATCTATACCATATTTAGGTCGCCTTCCTGGAGACATCTTCATCCAGGGTGACAATTACACTATATATTTTCCGATAACAACTTCCTTGCTGATTTCGTTGTTGATTTATTTTGTATTAAAATTATTTTGACGCCATGCTTCGTAGGTAACGATCCCTACAGTTGTCGCAAGGTTAAGGCAGCGTGCACCTGGACGCATAGGGACAGTCGCGAAATGGTGACTCCACTTTTTCAGAAAACGATCAGGAAGACCTGAAGTCTCCGATCCGAATATTAGTAGGTGGTCAGTGCTATACTTAATATCGGTGTAAGATGTTGTTGCGTGACTAGAAAAGAAGGTGAATGGCAGCTTACATCTTTCAAGATATTGATCCAGGTCGTCGATAGTTTCCATTGCGACGCCTTCCCAATAATCCAATCCTGCACGTTTTAGCCAGCGGTCGTTAATACTGAATCCTAACGGTTCAACTAGGATAAGGTCGCTACCGGTAACGGAACAGGTTCTGACGACGTTGCCTGTGTTTTGCGGAATTTCCGGTTCAAAGAGAATAATTTTCATAATTCGAAGTATGATACCAAAACAAAAAAGCATTGTACAGCGTTTGCTATACAATGCTTGTTGAACAACCGGATGCAGGATGTAATCCTAATACTCCTCTTCGTCAGGAGTCTCGTCGGTTTCCGGGGAGATGATATCTTCATCATCGCTGTCATCCATTGCACTCCCATGGCGGGTGTCGGCTTTGACAATATCAATGTCAAAGACGAGCAGAGCATTGGGAGGTAGGTTACCTAGCGTTCCATAACCGAGGTCGGGATGCACGAAAAGACGACGCTTTTCGCCCTCTTTCATGCCAACAAGACCTTTGCTAAAGCCAGGTATGGTTTGGTTCAGAGGAATCGTGATCGGTCCGCCAACTTCTTCAGAGCTGCCAAAGGTGGTACCATCAAGATATTTTCCGGTATAGTGGATCATTGGCGTCGAGTCGGCCTCAACTGTCGGCCCGTTGCCTTCAGTAAGTAGGATATATTGAAGCTTACCGGGCTCCAACTCGACGACGCCTTGAGTGTTTTTATTCTGATCCATGAACTCGTTGGCAGCAACGAGGTTGTCTTCCGATAGCTTTTTATACGCTTCTTCTTGAACTTTAGTCATCAGCGTTTCGTACTCTTGGTCGCTCATAGGCGGTTCCTTGCCGGCAACGCCTTCACGCATCCCCTTGATGATGCTTTCGACATCAAACTGCACACCGGGTGTATTCAGATTGCGGCCGATGAAGTGGCCGAAAGCTTCGGAAAGCAGTTTAATGTCTACTTCATCTAGATTGCTTGTTTGTGACGTGTGTGTATTTTCTTGCGTATTGCTTGTACTCGCCAGACATGGCGCACAGTACATTGCCGCTAGCGTTCCGCCAACCATCATCAGGCGGGACAGTTTTAACATCTTTTGCCTCCTAAGGTAACAATATTGATTTTACACTGTAGAAAAAGGATGAAATTATGTCCATGAAAAATCGGATTCCTTTGCAGTAATGCCAAGCTCATTGAGCTGGTTCGGCATGACAGGCGCGGGAGATTCCATCATCAAATCACTCGCTTTTTGTGTCTTAGGGAAAGCTATGACGTCACGAATGTTATCGGTATCGGTGAGAATCATCATAAGGCGATCCAGCCCCAAAGCGATCCCTAGGTGTGGCGGCGTGCCGAAGCTTAGCGCATCGAGAAAGAACCCGAATTTTTGCCGTGTTTCCTCTGGAGAGAGCTTAAGTAGAGAGAATACCTTTTCTTGCATCTCGATGTCGTGGATCCTCTGCGATCCGCCGCCGATCTCGTATCCGTTAAGGACGATATCGTATCCTGATGACCGCGCCTTTAAGGGATCGCTATCGAGCAGACCAACATCTTCAGGATTAGGACATGTGAACGGGTGGTGGACGCTGTCGAGCCTTTGATTGTCCTCATCCCACAGGAACATCGGGAAATCAGTGACCCATAAGAACTCCAAGGCATTAGGATCAATCAGATTGCGGTCGTTAGCAACGCAACGACGCAAGTGGTCCAGCGCTTGATGAGTGCGGTCGATCTCGTCAGCCACCATGAAGATCAAGTCGCCGTCTTTGATCTGCATAGCCTCGATTAGTTCATGCTGCAGCTCTTCGGAGAAAAATTTCACAATATTAGAAGTAAGCTTGCCTTCTTGCATCTTCATCCATGCCAACCCTTTGATCCCAAGTCGGCTGACAAAAGTTGTATATTGGTCGATGCCTTTGCGGGAAATATCTGTTCCGCCCTTAACGCAGAAGCCTTTGACAATACCGCCATTTGCTATTTGATCTTTGAAAACGCTGAATTCCGAGCGTTTAGCGATATTGCTGATGTCGATCAGTTCCATACCGAAACGCAGGTCAGGACGGTCGGTTCCGTACTTATCGATGCATGTTGCATAGTCCATGCGGCGGAATGGGGGAGTGACGTCGATGCCGCGACATTCTTTGAAGACCGATTTTAAGAGGCCTTCGATGATCTGGATGATATCTTCAGGGTTGCCGAAACTCATCTCCATATCGATCTGAGTAAATTCCGGCTGCCTGTCAGCGCGGAGGTCTTCGTCGCGGAAGCATGGCGCAATTTGGAAATAGCGGTCCATGCCGGACATCATCAGCAGCTGCTTGTATAGCTGGGGGGATTGCGGCAGCGCGTAGAAGTTTCCCGAGTAGATACGTGAAGGGACCAGGTAGTCGCGGGCGCCTTCGGGAGTGGATTTGCTAAGGATAGGCGTTGAGATTTCCAGGAACCCATGATCGTTAAGGAAATTGCGTGTTGCCAGCATCGCTTTATGGCGTTGGACAAGCTTATCCTTCACATCGCCGCGGCGAATATCCAGGTAGCGGTACTTTAGGCGTAACTCTTCATTCGTTTCGATAAACTCGTCACAGATGGAGAATGGCGGAGTTTTTGCTTTTGAGAGGATTTCGAAAAGAGCGACTTTGATCTCAATATCTCCTGTTGCCAGCTTGGGATTTGCCATTCCTTCGGCACGTGCGATCACCTCACCTTGAACAGTGATCACCCATTCCGAACGCAGGCGTTGTGCGTCAGGAAGTTTTTCCGGGTCGAATACAAGTTGCGTCAGGCCATAGCGGTCGCGCAGGTCGACGAAGATCAGCCCTCCGTGGTCGCGGCGGCGATGCACCCATCCTGAGAGCGTCACCTGTTTACCAATATCTTCTTTTCTTATTTCGCCGCAGGTGTGTGTGCGGCGGTAGTCCATTTTCATTGTGATTACCTTATTCATTTTCATTGACCATTTCCTGCATGTGACGCAGGGCGGTTTCTAGGTTTTTTGTAATATCTTGAGTATCGGAAATCCGTTTGTTCAGCCTGTTCAGGAAAAAATTCTGCTCTTCGGAGGTTTCAAACGGCGCTGACAGCGTGCTCCACGCACGGATAAATTCACCTTGCTGTTTCTCAATCTGGAGGAAGCGCGGAAGTAGCTTGAGCGGTATGCTCTCTTTTCTGCCCGTTGCCATTTCCTTAATTTCGACGACGCCCTCTTCCAACTCTTTGTCGCCGACGACGATGACGTATTCGGCGCGTTGCTGGTCGGCATATTGCATGATTTTATTGAGTTTTTTTCCTGAGAAGTCCATCTCGGCGTTGATTTCCATCTGCCGCAGTTGGTGCAGCAACTTGAAGCACGGCTCTTTTGCTTCATCGCCAAGGGAAATGATGAAAAGTGTCGGGGCATCGCGCGTTGGCAGCGGAGCCATTTGGTTGATCATTGTTTGGATCGCCCGTTCGATGCCGCAGCCGAAACCGATTGCAGGCAGATCGGGACCGCCGATCATTTTCAACAGCCCATCGTAGCGGCCGCCGCCGACGATGCTGTTTTGAGCGCCTAGCTCTCCCGAGACGATCTCAAAGACGGTGTTATTATAGTAGTCAAGGCCGCGGACCAGATGCGGGTTCACTTCAGTGTCGATACCGATGGCATCCAACCGTTCTCGCACAGCGTTGAAATGTGCGCGGCACTCGTCGCTGAGGTAGTCGAGCAGTGACGGGGCGTTCGCAACGATCTCGCGATCTTCTTCAGCTTTAGAGTCCAAGATGCGTAGGGGGTTGGTCTCGTAGCGGCGTTTGCTGTCAGGAGACAGTTTGTCGAAATGTTTTTCTAAATATTCTTTGAGGGCGGTGCGGAAGCGGATGCGGCTTTCCGTATCGCCGAGGGAGTTAATATATACTTTGAGGCCTTTCAGGCCCAGGCGCTGATAAACAGTGTAGATCAGATCGATGATTTCGGCATCCTGCTCCGGAGAGCTGTTGCCGATCGCTTCCACGCCGAACTGGTGGTGCTGGCGGTAGCGTCCTGCTTGCGACCTTTCGTAGCGGAACATAGGACCGATGTAGAAAAGTTTATGAACAGAGCCCTGATTTTGCAGGCTATTGTCGATGAAGGCACGCATGGCAGGAGCTGTCCCTTCGGGACGTAGAGATAACGAGCGGTCGCCTTTATCGGTGAATGTATACATTTCTTTTGAAACGATGTCCGAGGTCTCGCCGACTCCGCGAGCGAACAGTTCCGTTCGCTCAAAGACAGGCGTTCTGATCTCTTGGTATCCGAATTCTGTTGCTGTCTTCCTGATGATCAGTTCGACGTAGTTCCAGATATAGGAGCTGCGCCACAGTTCTTTGTCGTTTTCCGGGATAATATCGAATACGCCGGGAGGATCTTTACTTTCATGGATTGACTGGGGTTTTAGGAAGAATTTTACCTATTATCAGGAAAAATGACAATTAAGATGTGATCGATAGCGTGGTTTTAATAATTAAATATATAATTTACATAATTTGAAAATACAGATTTTATTGGTGTTATCACAATATTGACATCAACAATTTTGAATTGATCCGCTAGAATTTATATTTTTATATGGGAGATTTCTGTGGATATTCACTTCATTGAACAAAATGAAATTAATTTGCCACCAGGCTGGGTTTTGAAAATAACTTTGAAGAAAAAGACCGCATCATCGGAGAGGATGAAAATCCTGCATCGGAAGTCTCTCAAGGACACGAATATCGCATCATTTCAAAAGCTGTTAGACATCTGTCAGCTAGTGAAAGAATAAAGAGAACATTGGTTGGGCTCACAGCCGTGATTTCATCAATTGGATTAGCTCTGCTGTCAAGAACAGTGCGAGAACTTTTCGTGAAGAGCAAGGAAGAAAAGTGGTACGCTACTAAATGTGAACTACCAGTTTACTCTGATGAAAAACTTGCAAAGGTGGAAGAGGAAAATATCTCCAAAGAAGATGGGCAGGGATTGTCTAGAGAAGAAAGAGCATTTGAACGAATGAGAGAGACGATGAAAATTAGGGAAAAAATAAATCAGTCTACTTTCTACCCTGGCACAAGCTGATGAGCAGTCACAAGACCTGAGCACGCCCGGTATCTTGCCATCGGTGCATGGAAAATTTCCGAATAATAACGGAATACGGCATTCTGAAAGTTCTGAAAATGAGCAACGTAAACGCTCACGAGAAGAGCTCTGAAGAGGGGGCATCAGGAACCATTCCATCAGAATCAGCTGAAAGTTCACGACTGTCTGATGAAAATTGCTCTGGATGTGAAACTACAGCTGGATTTGGTAGTGTTCCTAGTAATAAAAAGGGTAGTTCAAAAATAGATGCACAGATTGAACAGTTCACCTTTATTAGAGATCGTCTAAAGGAACTTATTAAAGCAACTGAGGATAAAGAATATAATAAAGAATTGTTATCAAATAACGAGGTATCAGAGAAGCTTTTAATGAGAAAATATTATAGATTAGGTCAGAAACAACGCGTTAGTTCCTATCAAATGATCAAAGCATCTTATGAACCTTTATTGCAACGGGAAAATCCTTGGATAAAATTCAAAATATTCTTTGTGGTCCTGGTGTGAATATTGATGGCGATCCAAATAGTGCAGAGTATAAGAACAAACAAACTGAATTATATAATTTAAAACTGAAATCGAGACATTACTTGAGAAATGTTCAGTAATTCTCGAAGAAGCTACCAGCAGGAGAGCTCCAAAGGAGGTTCATCAGGCACTATTCCATTAGAATCATTCGTGAAGAGCGAGGAAGAAGTGAGTGAGGATGCTAATGAATGTGAACTATCAAAAACCAGTTTTGTCTGATGAAAAACCTGCAAATGAGGAAGAGGAAAATACCCCCAAAGTAGAAGAGCAGCGATTGACTAGAGAAGACGCAGCGATTGAACGAATGAGGGTAAAAGAGATGAATTACCTGATCCCCTAAAACATAATGAGCGTTTTCCAGATACGAAAACATCCTTTCCGCCCCAACCGTTGCATCCGGGCAATCCTCTAGTTCAACAAATGAAAGTAATACTAAAATGCTACTTCATAGGACTAAGGATATTAACATCTCTTTATCGAGAGTGATCGATCAGGCTTTTATAAAGTTACTGATTTAATAAATGATGTTATTTTGCGACTTAGAAAGTGTTCATAGTTTTTGTTCCTTGACAGACAAAAAGAATTGAGCGTGAGATTAATAATGGATGCGTCTCTCAAGAAAAAAGCTGCCGCGAGCAGTCAAAAAATTAATCTAGATTCTGGAAGGAAATCCAATGGTTGAAAGTTGCGAAATTGAATATTGAACAATCGAAAACAAAATACGATGTTACAGCACACGAATATTTGCCCAATTTTCAGAAGGTGTTCAACGATTCATCATGGAAGATTTTTTGTGACGAGTTACAGGGTGTTTAAGAATAAAGTCTCAACAACTTTGGAAAAAACAGTATCCTATTTAGTGAAAATAAAATATCAATTCTGCCTGAACATATCCGTGAAAAGGTTATCAACACGATTACCCTCGGTTCCAATCCTTGAAGAAAAAATAGATGAGGTTATTTCTTTCGACAAAGATATGAAACAGGTGTTTGAAGAAATTGAGGGCGGTCTACAACAACTGGAAGCATTATCTTGCTAATGACAAGGCGAATTGTGATGGGTAACATAATGATTCAAATATCAGAACCTTTCCGGAGCTGAGCCTTATTTGTTCAGATGCCAGTTGAACTCAGTGATGAAAAATTCGCGCTCTTCAGGATCGTTGATGTTCGCAGCGTCGAAAATCTCGTACAAAGCCCGACGACCACTTATAGTGTATTGGTTATCGGCAAGACCCTCTTCCGGCGTCAGAAGCAGAGCGGTTAAGCGGTCAAGGACGTTGTCTTGAAGCTCCTGCTGGTAGCGGTCAAGCTGGTCGTTGTTGGGGATGTTATCGATCGTTAGAAGGATCGTTGCTGCTTTCGTAGTGGCAAGGAGGTCTTCAAGGGTCGAAGCCTCGTTGATGAGGTTCAGCCTGTTAATGACTTTCTTCTGATCGAAGGCGGACTTTACCGGCTCTTGCGTTTTTTCTCTCATTGCAAAAGGTATGTTTCCAAATCGGCTAAGGCCGACCGCTGAAAGGATCTCGCGGAATGCCGCCGGCGTCAGCGAAGCATCGTCTTCGTAAAGCTCCTGTAGGGCGTTGCCGACTTTAGTATGTTGTTCGGCATTGGCCAAGAGATATTTTTTTGTCAGCTCGTTGAAGCGCTCAGTGAAATGAGGAACTTCATCGCGGTTTTGCTCTTGCATCAGCATGACAATCTCTTGGCTGATTGGCGTAAGCGCTCCGGTTCGCTGCTCGCGAAGCTGTGCTGCTTGCGTGTAGAGAGGACTTGCGGTGTTAACCTCGGGGCTAGAGGTCTGCGTTGGCAACGGCTGCGTTAACGCTGCGAGCGGCTCAGGCGTATGCGGGATTTTCGGCAGCATCGCCTGGTGCGCAGATGCCATGGTGTCGGTAAGCATATGGGTACCGACGATCTTGCCGTCGTCATCAATACGGACATAACCGATGAGGAAACGGTCGCCGGGAGCGATCACCGATAGCGCTTGCTGTCCTTGAATAGCGGCATTCATCCCTTGTGTGGTGTAGAGCACAGCATCGGGAAGCGTTGTCACTACTTTGGTTTGCTCTAATAGTTTTCGTACTTCGGTGCTGCTAGCAGGACGGCTGGTGATGTCGATGGCGGCACGCATCAGCTTTTCGCCGACGCGAGCATAGCGCGGAGCATTATAGATAAGGTGTTCCGCGCCGGGACGCATCAAGCCTAAGGCGGTTGGCGGCTCAAAGCCGTAGCGGTTATCTTTGCCTTCAAGGAGGTCTAACGGTACGAGTTTACCTTCAAGGATCAGCTTGGTAATTTCACGTCCATTGGTGCCGCTTAACCCGTTAGGATTGACAAGAACGCGGTTGAGCGGACGTAAGTCGGAAATTTTTCTGACTTCCATCATGGTGGAGTCGACGACGATCGCATCTTTCGGCGCTAGCCACTGGATCAAGCTAGCTTCCGGTTGCGCGATGACAAGGAAGCGGCTAAGGTCCCTGCTGGTATAAATGCGGAGTAAGTAGGGGGATTCGGCGAATTGTCCTTGTTTGTCGACAGCGGCGAGAGGGAAGTAGTGCGGTGCGAGCGCGCCTTGAATGCCTTTTTTCAAAAACTCAGGATCCGACCAGTTGCTCTGTTCCGGCTTTAGTTGGTTGATCTGAGCATAGGTAAGCGCCATGGCGATATCCGATACGCCTTGCATAGCGGTGACTTCCATCTGCTCGCCTTTTTTCACAAGGCGGTTATAAGCGCCGCCGGCAATGATCGCCAACAGCGATAAGATGGCAATCGCGATCGCAATCCACAGACGTTTGCTGCGTAGAGGATGATTAGGTGTTGGCACGGTAGAGTGTTGGCGGGATTGTGGCTCAGGTGATGCTTTTACCGTGACTTTTGGCTCGCTTCTTTCAGCTCTGGGTTCTGGCTTGTGCGGTTTGGGTTCGGGTTTTTGCGCCATTGGCGGCGTTGCCGGCTTTTCTGCGACAAAGGTTGGTTGCGGTTCCGGTTCCGGTTCCGGTTTTTCTTTGATGATGTCGAGCTGTTCCACTTCACGGAGAAGTGAGTCGACATCGATATCTTCTTCCTCGGACTCTTCTTCGTTGAAAAAGCCGGTTTTTTCCTCTAACTTTTCGATTTCGCTAAGCGGATTGAACTCTTCGCTTCCTTCCCAAATATCTTCTTCATCGTCGGAAAAGTCACCATATTCTTTGAGAGGGGTGCTGATAGTCTTTGGCGGTTTCTTTGTTTTGATGTTCTGCTCAATGATGCTTTCAAGGGATGTGCCGGTGTCCAGGGTTTTTTCCGATATGACGGGAGTCGCGCTGCCTTCGAACATCACCAGCGTCTTTCCAATCTGAAGAATGTCGCGATTGCGGATGGGCTTCTTACCGAAGGGCAGATCGTTCAAAGTGACGAACGGATCGTTGGCGTTATTGATAACGAAGAATTTGTTTTCCTGTTCGACAATTTTGATGTGGCTAGGCTGAAGTTTTTCACCCGGAAGAGATAGATCAGTGTCCGGCGCGCTCTCATTGCCGATGATCACGATCTTTTTGTTGAACTCGCTCGGAGAAGGTTGTGTACCGGGATTGATGGTCAGTTTGATCATGTGTAGAACTTTAGGTCCTTAAATACAATACAGGTTATCGTTGTTCTTCTACCATATTTGCTATCAAGCGTCAATTTAAAAAGTTATTGACTCTTCCTTGATGAAAAAGGGGTAAAAACAGATAATTGATCATTGCGCCTAAACCGAGGAGTCAAGAAGTGAGTACCTTGCTCGCGTTATTTCGCCCTGCCCCGCATCTTCCTGAGATCGAAGATGAAAAGGAAGTCGCCGAAAAGTACCGGTATTGGCGCTTCCGCATTATCTATTCGATGTTCGTTGGTTACTCTCTTTATTATTTCACGCGAAAGAGCTTTACCTACGCCGTACCCGGTTTGATCGCCGACCTTCATTTTTCAAAGTCGGAGCTAGGATTCTTGGCGAGCGTTCTTTCCATATCATACGGAATGAGCAAGTTTGCCAGCGGCATCCTGTCTGACCGATCGAATCCGCGCTATTTCATGGCGTTTGGTTTGATGATGACCGGTGTGATCAACATCTGTTTCGGCATGTCTTCGTCGCTGACGATGTTCGCTCTTTTTTGGGGACTCAACGGCTGGTTCCAAGGATTCGGGTGGCCGCCATGCGCGCGTTTTCTGACTCATTGGTATTCGCAATCGGAACGCGGATCGTGGTGGTCAAGCTGGAGCGTCTCTCATAATACCGGAGCATTTCTGATCCCATGGATTGTCGGCGCCGCTCTCCAATATCTTGGCTGGCGCTGGGCGATGTATATTCCCGGAATCATTTGTATTATGGGCAGTCTGTTCTTAATCAATCGTTTGCGCGATACGCCGCAGTCTCTGGGTTTGCCGCCGATCGAAAAGTTTCGTAACGATTATCCGGACAAGCAACAGGGCGGCGCTGACGAGCGTGAGCTGTCGACGCGCGAGATCCTATGGGAGCATGTCCTGCGAAATAAATTTATTTGGCTGCTTGCCGCCGCATACTTTTTTGTCTACATCCTGCGGATCGGTATCAACGACTGGACTGCGCTCTACCTGATCGAAGCAAAGGGATATACGCGGTTGGGAGCGAACGGGACGGTATCCCTCTTTGAAGTGGGAGGATTCTGCGGGACATTGTCTGCAGGGTGGTCGTCCGATTACTTTTTCGGTGCTCGCCGCGGCCCGGTCAACGTAATGTACGCTTCTTGTATCCTTATCGCTTTCTCGCTTTTTTACTACTCTCCCGAGGGGTATGGCATACTCGATTCTGCCGGTTTGTTTCTCCTAGGCTTTTCCATCTTCGGACCTCAGATGCTGATAGGCGTCCACGCTGCCGAGGTGTCCCATAAAAAAGCGGCGGCGACGGCCACCGGATTTGTCGGATGGATGGCCTATATGGGCGCGGCTGTTGCTGGATACCCTTTAGGAAAGATCGCCCAAGATTATGGCTGGAACGGATTTTTTATGACGCTGGCAGCCTGCGCTGTTTTCGCTCTTCTTCTTCTGTTGCCGCTATGGAGTGTTAGAGAACGAAAAATACCTGAAACTGCTAAAGCAGAATTTGCTTAAATATGAGAGATAACCATGACTGAACCGCGCTGGATTCCACTGCATGTCCATTCGCAATACTCTATTCTAGATGCATCGGCGCCGATCAAAGTAATCGCCAAGCAGGCTGCTGCATGGCAGCTGCCCGCTGTTGCGCTTACAGACCACGGTAACCTGTTCGGCGCTGTCGAATTTTTTAAAGCGTGCAAAGCAGAAGGAGTAAAAGCAATCATAGGCTGCGACTTCTACCTTGCTCCCGCCAGCCGCCATGAGCGCAGCAAAGAAGGACGTGCACGCTCCTCATTCTCCTCGCTCGTCCTTCTTGCAAAGAACGATACGGGATATCATAACCTCTGCAGACTAACGTCAATCGGCTATCTGGAAGGATTTTATTATTACCCGCGGATCGACCGTGAAGCTCTTGAAAATCATGCCGAAGGCCTCGTCTGCATCACCGGCGCCATAGGCAGCAGCATTGCTCATGAGATCGTTAACGGCACTGCCGAATCGGTCGCGGAAGAAGTGTCCTGGTATCATGAGTTATTCGGCAGCGATTTTTATTTTGAACTGCAGCGTCATCAGATGGACGAAGAGGCGATGCATGAAGACGGCATGCACCAAGAAGCATGGCTGATTCAGAAATATGAAGACTACATTTCACGACAGAAAAAAGTGAATAACGCGCTCATAGAACTATCGCAAGCGCGCAATATCCCCGTTATCGCCGCTAATGACAGCCACTACATGAAGAGAGAAGATTGGCGTGCCCATGAGATCTTGCTCAATGTGCAGTCGGGCGAGCCGTGCGAGATGTGGGAGAAAGATGCTCAAGGCAACCCAAAATTTCGTGTGCCGAACGCGAAGCGCCGTACTTATCCGACACATGAGTTTTACTTTAAGTCGCCGGAACAGATGGCTGCGTTGTTCCATGATATCCCCGAAGCATTGGAGAATACGCTGGCGGTTGCCGACAAGTGCGACGTTGCCCTCGATTTCGAAACAAAGCACTATCCGGTTTACATTCCTCCGAACCTTGAAGGCCAGAAGTGCAACAAGGAACAGCAGCAAGAAGAGGTGGAAAAATATCTGCGTCAGCTTTGCGAAGAGGGGATTCCTAAAAGGTATACGCCGGAACGGTTGGCAAAAGTCGCTGAAATATATCCCGGTAAGGAACCGATGCAGGTTGTACGCGACCGCCTGGAGCGTGAGATGAGCATCATCGCTCCTAAGGGCATGTGCGATTACCTGCTGATCGTTTGGGATTTCATCAACTGGGCAAAGAAAAACGGTATCCCTGTAGGCCCCGGCCGAGGATCCGGCGCAGGATCGATCGTCCTCTACCTCATAGGGATCACTGACATCGAACCGCTGCGCTTCAACCTTTTCTTCGAGCGCTTCATCAACCCCGAGCGTCTATCTTACCCCGATATCGACGTCGACATCTGCATGGACCGCCGTAGTGAAGTGATCAACTACACCCTTAACAAATACGGAAAAGATAACGTCGCACAGATCATCACCTTCGGCACAATGAAAGCGAAGATGGCAATCAAAGACGTCGGACGCGTGCTGAGCGTGCCTCTTGCTAAAGTCAACGAAATCGCTAAGCTTGTCCCTGACGACCTCAACATCACCTTAGATAAGGCGCTTGAGATAGACCAAGATCTCCGTAATATGTACGAATCCGATGAAGATGCCCATCGCGTAATCGATATGGGCCGTATCCTGGAAGGGTCGATACGCAACACCGGCATCCACGCTGCGGGGATCATCATCAGCGGTGAGCCCTTGACTGAACATATCCCTCTTTGCAACTCCAAAGATACCGACATGCCGGTCACACAGTATTCGATGAAACCTGTCGAACAGGTGGGCATGCTCAAAGTCGACTTCCTCGGACTCAAAACCTTGACGGCGATCACCACCTGTGTAAGATTCGTTGAAGATAACTTCGGCAGAAAGATCGACTGGGTAAACCTTCCTCTCGATGATCAACCAGCCTTCAACTTGCTTAACCAGGGCAAAACCCTAGGTGTCTTCCAGCTTGAATCCGGAGGCATGCAAGATCTGGCACGTCAGCTGCACCTCGACCGCTTTGAAGAAATCATCGCCGTCGGCGCTCTCTATCGTCCAGGTCCAATGGATATGATCCCCTCATTCATCAACAGAAAGCATGGACGTGAGCCGATCGAATACGACCACGAATGGATGAAAGATATCCTTGCCGAAACCTACGGCATCATGGTCTATCAGGAACAGGTGATGCAGATCGCCAGCAAACTCGCAAACTACTCGTTAGGTGAAGGTGACGTCCTACGTCGTGCTATGGGAAAAAAAGATATGGAGCAGATGGCTAAGGAACGAGAGAAGTTTCGCCAAGGCGCTCTTGAGAACGATATCCCCGAATCAACGTCGATGAGTATTTTCGATAAAATGGAGAAGTTCGCCCAGTATGGCTTTAACAAATCCCACGCCGCCGCCTACGGTTACCTTTCCTACGTGACTTCGTTCTTTAAAGCCAATTACCCCATTGAATGGATGGCGGCACTGCTCACTTGCGACAGTGCAGACATCACAAAAGTTGCCAAGTTTATCTCAGAATGTCAAACGATGAATATCCCGATGCTGCCTCCCGACGTTAATGAGGCGGGTCTGACCTTCATTCCTACAAAGGAAGGTATCCGTTTTGCCATGTCAGGGATCAAAGGGGTCGGTACAGGAGTTGTTGAAACAATCGTGGCTGAAAGGGAAAAAGGCGGACCGTTTACCTCTTTTTACAATTTCTTCGAACGAATCGACACCGGAAAAGTCACTAAAAAAGTAGTTGAAAATCTTGTTGATGCCGGATCGTTCGACTTCACGGGCTGGACGCGCGATGAGCTGCGCACCAGCATTGAACCGATGTACGATTCCGCAGCGCGTGAGAAAAAAGAAGCTGCGTCAGGGATGATGTCCCTCTTTGCGTTGATGGATGATGAGGAAGAAGGGCGTTTCGCAAACCCTCCTGCCGTCAAGCACCTTCGCAGCAAACTGGATCTGCTCCTCAAGGAGAAAGAACTGCTTGGATTCTTCCTGACAGGACATCCGATGGATGCCTATCGCGATATCCTGCAACGTCTTTCCTGCGTTGCGCTCAGGAGAATCGAAGAGATGGACAATGAGTCAGTCTTCCGTACGGCCTTCATCCTTGAAGATGTAGCGATCCGCTTTTCTTCCCGTACACAGAAAAAATTTGCTATTCTTAAAATCAACGATGGTGTCGCACATCACGAACTGCCGATCTGGCCGGAGATGTTCGAAGAAAAACAACATCTTTTGCGTGAAAACCAACTGCTGTATGCTGTGCTTCAATTGGAAAAACAAGATGGCGGCGTCCGCTTGAGCTGCCGTTGGCTTGACGACCTCACCGTCGCAAACGAAGCGATGGTTGAAGCATGCGACCAAGCGTTCGATAAAGCAAAATATCAGCTTGAGCGCACACAAAAAGCCAAAGCCGCCGGAAAAAATGCGCCGGCAAAAACGAAACAGAGGAAAAACGAGGCGGCAGTAATGACGAAAGAAGAAACGAAAAAGAATTTAAGGGTGCTCATGGATGCGAATACGGCGCGCCTTAGTCATATTTTGACGATCCGTAACCTGTTCAATGAACATAAAGGCGCCGTCCCTGTAGAAATCTGTTTTCAGGTAGGGGAGACGACGATTGCAGCGCTTCATGTCGATGAACGCTATGGCGTTACCGCCTCTAACAGCGACCTGCAGGCAGCATTGAAAAAAGTGCCTTCCGTCATGCAGGTTAAAGGTTAGATCGTAACGAGAGAAACATCTAGACTTAAAGCATAATAGACCTCTTTGCGTTTAATCTTGAATAGGCGTAAACTGTCTCTACATCCATAATGCATCCGACAGAGGTAATCATGATCAAAAAAGTCGTTGGGGTGACCTTGGCCCTGGCAATGCTTGCCGCCTTGCCACTCAGCGCTGCAGCACAGCTGAGAAGCAAAAGAGAAACTGAAACATACACCAAAGAGCATTACTGCCTCGGCGTGCAAGCGATGAACGCATGCAACTGGAAAGCCGCCGCTTACCATTTCGGTACAGTGACACGTAACTGCCCTGAACTCGACTACGGACAGGATGCTTTCTACTTTCTCGGAATATCCTTCTTTTATCTTGAAGAACTTGAATGCGCTAACAATGCCTTCAATCAATACCTGACATGTCAGAATAATCCTGAGTATTTCAATGAAGCGATCGAGTATAAGTTCAGGATCGGACAACTGCTTGCCAGCGGATATAAAGTCCGCGTTTTAGGGACACGCAGCCTGCCCAAATGGTCGGAAGGTCTCGGGATTGCTCTAGAGATCTACGATGAGGTGATCGCGGCGTTGCCCAATCAGGAGATCGCTACGCAAGCCCTATACCTAAAAGGAAATGTCCTCTGGCGTACTAAAGACTTTCGCGGTTCTGTTGAAGCATACCAAACATTGATCAAACGCTTTCCTAAACATGAATTGGCTGTCGAAAGCTATCTCCATATCAACAAGGTTTACCTCTGCCAAAGTTTTTATGAATTTCAAAATCCCGATCTGATTGCTTTGGGAGAGATCAACGTCCGTCGCTTCAGAAAAGATTTTCCCTTGGAAGAGCGTATCCAAGAAGCGGAAAAAGATCTGTTGAACATCAAAGAGGTCTATGCACGAGGGCTCTACGACATCGGTTGCTTCTACGAAAGAAAAAAGAAACCGCATGCAGCAGTGCTCTACTATCAGAATGCTATCCTGCAATTTCCTGAAACCTGTACCGCATCTATGGCGGAGGCGCGACTTCGATGCATATGCCCAAGCGCACTCGATTTGGAATGCTATCGTTTTGCCATGGACGAACTGGAAGGCTTAGAGATAGACCTGTCCGAAACAGCAAACATCGATTTTGAAGATTAGTGACAGTACGACTGCTTCTCCTGCTTTCGTTGCTTCTCACAGGATGCGGCTATCGATTCGGTAGTGGTGCCTTGGTCGACAGCTATCGCACCATTTCCGTCCCTTATGTCCAGGGTGATGAAGATGGCGAACTCACAGCAGCTTTGGTGCGTCAATTAAGCGCCACAGGACAACTAACCTACTGCAGGTATGGTGGAGATCTTACATTAAACGTATGTATATTAAGAAGATATGATAATGATGTCGGTTTTCGCTACGATCGTAAAGACTGTGGTCAACTCACGAACTCTGTCATTCCTACCGAGACGCGTCTAACGCTTGTAGCTCAAGTCTCTGTAGTTGAAAACAATACCTGTTGCCAGCTGATAGGTCCTATTGTTCTTAAAGCTAGCGTCGATTTCGATCACGATTATTATTCTAGTCGTAACGCTGTGAATGTCTTCTCTTTAGGTCAGCTCACCGATATTGAGGCCGCTGTAGATGCGGTTAGAAGACCTCTTAATGAAAAGCTAGCAAAAAAAATCGTCGACTACATCACCGAAACTTGGTAATACAATAGTAGGGGGATAAAGTATTTTTCAAGGGGTGTCATGTACAAAGAATTTCCTGCTTCCCTGGATAAATTGTACGAGATGCTGGAATTTATCGTTTCTGAGGCACAAAGTACAGGCTTCGGAGATGGTCATATTTCCAAGATCGAACTTGCCGCTGAAGAAGCGCTTGTAAATATTATCAGTCACGGCTATCCCTCTACTGAAGGAACGGTTGAAATTCACTGCTTTTCTTTGCCGAACAACGGCATGAAAATTGTTCTGAAAGACAAGGGGATCCCCTACAATCCACTTCTTGGTGTCGATACTTTCGATCCTAAAAAAGTCAGCGTCGATCGTAATCTAGGTGGTTATGGTATTTATTTCATCACTAAGTTGATGGATGAGGTAGACTACAAAAGAGAAGAGGAAGCCAATATCTTAACACTGATTAAGTACGTAACAACTGACGAGAGTGCCAGTACCCCTGCTTCATAAAGAATAATGTCTTTGTTACTCCTGTCACTCAATTTCTGTAGGCGTATCATGAAAACGATCTAGGGAACTTATTCAGCTTGGTAACTATTGAGCATCTCCTCATTTTCTTGAATTTCTTTAAGATACTTCTCCAGCACTCGCAGTACCAGACGAGATGTATTGTAAACGCCTGATGTAGCAAAGGCCATTTCTAATCGGGGAAATTTTTCCTGATTGATCGCAACCAGTGTGTAAGTAACGGAGACCCCGCCGATCTGTTCCGGAACAATCCAAACGACAAAGTCGTCATTAACAAGGGTAATTTTCTCTTGAGTCTCGATCACATGGAAATAGCGGGTGAGCGAAGGGTCATGACGCTTGTCATCATGATAGTTGAGAAGGTTGAAATCATTTAAAAGCTTAAGATCCACATCAACAATTCCCTCGGGTAGCCAACGCGGTAAATCTTTAATGTATGCCTGAAAACATTTCTCTAAGATGTTAATATTATCCATGATTAACTCCATGCAGCTGTCTTTGCTAAAAAATATGCAAGTCCCGTGCCAACGATCAGTTGAAAATAGGGGGCATTTCAGGTAAAGTTGTTCTGTTAAGGGAATATTTTGATGAAGCAGGCAGTTTTTTTATTTCTAGTCGTTTGTAGTCAGTATGTTATGGCTTCTCCTCTTCAGGTCGCGGTCCACGCTGAATCCGCAATTGTCATGAATGCTGATACGGGGGCAATTCTTTACGAAAAAAATGCTCACACTCTTCAGTATCCCGCTAGCATCACGAAGATAGCGACGGCTTTATATGCCTTAAGAGTGCAAAGGCATGACCTTGACGTTCCCGTGACGGCCGAGCGTGAATCGGTCGCCTCGGTATCGGAAGAGGCAAAAAAACGCTCCAGCTATACATTGCCAGCCTATTGGCTTGTTCATGATGGTATGCATATCGGGATCAAGGCGGGAGAGGTGCTGACTTTGAGGGATTTGCTTTTCGGAATGATGATAGCCTCCGGAAACGATGCCGCGAACGTCATAGCCCAATATGTCGGAGGAACAATCCCCGGTTTCATGGAAGAGGTGAACAGCTATTTGAAGAGCATTGGCTGCCATAATACTCATTTCTGCAACCCTCATGGCCTGCATCATCCGAAGCATTTGACGACAGCGTACGATATGGCGCTGATGACACGAGAGGCTTTGAAAGACAAAGAATTTCGGATGATGGTGAAAACAGTTAAATACACGCGTCCGAAAACCAATAAACAAAATCCGACGACTCTTGTTCAGACAAATAAGATGATTCGTAGCGGAAGAAAAGTATATTACCCTAAAGCAATCGGTGTTAAGACAGGCTACCATGCCGCAGCACAAAATACTTATGTTGCCGCTGCTGAAAGCGACGGACGCACTTTGATCGCCGTTCTGATTAAAGTAAAAGACCGTGATGACTGTTATCACGATGCTAAAAAACTTTTCGAGGCCGCTTTTGCCCAGTCGCCGATGCGACGTGTTCTATTGAAGGCAGGACCGCAAAAATATCAGCTAAAAATCGATGGCGCAGCGCGTGTTGTGCAAACATATATCGATACTGATGTGTGCGCGGATTTTTTTCCTGCAGAGGAACCTAATTTTAAGTGTAAGTTATTTTGGAAAGAGGTGCAGTTGCCGATCGTTAAGGGGCAGCATGTCGGAAATTTACAGCTATCTACTGAGGAGGGGCGTATCGTGCAAACGGTGCCGATTTATGCTAAAGATGACGTGGGAAGATCATGGGGCTACGCCTTCAAACAGCTTTTCCGGAGCGATCCGAAGGTTGAAGGGATGAGTGACAATGCGGGATTTGCGCCGATATGGAAGAGCGCTGTCATCATGATGGCGTTTACGCTATTGGCCGGATTTCTTTTCCTGATTCGCCGATAGCAGGTGATACAGGTTGATAAAATCTTCGACCGAAAGCTCCTGAGGACGCGCTTCGGGGTTTTTTCCTAGCTGTACCAGCGCTTCGACAACGTCTTCTGAAGGATAGAGTTTTCGTAAAGAACCTCTTAGCATTTTGCGACGCTGTTCAAAAGCTGTTCTTGTGAGCATGAAAAAACGGTCGATATTTTTTACATGCGGTTGCGGCTGCGGTAACAATTTAACTACTGCTGACTGTACTTTAGGAACAGGATAGAAACTATTGTTGCTGACAGTAAAAGCATATTCCGGGATGCAGTAGAAATTTAGAAAAACAGTGAACGATCCATATTCTGAACCGCCGGGAACGGCGGTGAACCTTCTGCCCACTTCATCCTGAACCATGACGACGATTGACTCAAAAAGATGTTGCATGGGTACAAAGCGCGCCAAAATCGGTGTGGTAATATTGTAGGGCAGGTTAGCGATGAGCTTTGCACGTTTCCCTTTGCCTAGTTTGTTGCCCAGAACTTTCTCGATATCGACATCTAGAATATCTTCTTCTAGAATATCGAGAGCGCCGCCTTCAGGATCTAACCGATGAAGAGCTTGAGCCAAATTCCTATCTTTCTCCACAGCTAGAACTTGTGCGCCTGCGGCTAAGAGTTCTTCGGTCAAGGCTCCGGGGCCTGGCCCAATCTCCAGAACGATATCGCCCGGCTTTACCTCGGCGCAGCGCACAATTTTTTTAATGATATTGCCGTCTATCAAAAAGTTTTGTGAGAAAGCTTTTTTTGGGTGGATGCCGATTTCTTGCAGGAATTGTCGCAGTTCGCTCGGCTTATATAAAGGCATCGGCGCTACCTAAGGATAAAAGGCTGAAAGTCGTCAGGGATAGAGATCTGCTCGTCACTGACATCAAAGTGTTCGCGAAGATGCTTGAGGTAGGCATCGCTTTCTTTTGCCACGGCATTATCGAGGAGCTTGCCTTTAAGCATGTTTTCTACCTCTTGCAAAGGAGGGACTCCTCCGGGAATGCTCTCTTTCAAATAAAAGATGCGGTAGACCGTCCCATTGCTTGCACGACTTTTCTGTGCAATGGGCATGCTGAATGTATTTGGTTTTAGCTGCTTTAGAACTTCCAAGTACGATTCAGAAACCTCTTTCTCGTTGTGAGTGAAAGGTTCCGATACATTGACACGGCTTGTTGTTTGAGGAACTTTTTCTTTGAGTTGTTCGATATCGACATTCTCTTCAGCAAGGAGACGGTGGACGATGCTAGCAGTCATTGCACCATCTTTCGGTTTTTCATCGCGGATGGAGACGACATAGTAGCTCCACTTGGGTGGACGGGCATTTTCTTTAGCATATTCATCGTAAGCTTTACGGATCATCTGCGGAGTAACCTGCCGGAATGCTTTGCTGTTGACTCTTCCAAGGACGACACGGCGAATGATAATGTCGCCTTCAAGGATTTTTATCGCTTCTTCGTACGTCATGCCTATTGAGTCTAAGTTGGTGAGGATGTCCGGTCCGAACATTTTCTCCATTTCTTGACGAACATCGCCATGACTGACTTCTACCTTGTTCTCTTCGGCATCGGCAAGGATGAGCTCTTTATCGATCATTTCATTGAGAACCTGGCGCCATCCCATCTGGTAGAATTGAAAGCGGGCCTCGGCATTGGAAGTGTACTGAGGGAACTGCTTGTAGAAGATAATGTCCATTTTCTTCATCAGGTCGTAGACGGAGATCGGCTTGCCATTGACAACAGCAAGGATGCGGTTGTTCACCTCGATGTGCGTTGGCACATTCTGCATGAGGAACATATCGTTTTTTACTGCATCCAAAGGGGATAGTGTCAACACTGACAGCAATGAAAAGGATAAAACTATTTTTTTCATCGTTCTCTTCTACCTAATAAATTCCACAACAATAGAGCCGCTTGCAAAATGATTTGGGCATATTTCCTGCAATTTTTAGTCTCGCTTTGTGCTCGTTATCGCAAACTGTCATCAGTTTACTTCGAATTCAGCCCTATATTTGCTGTAAGTATTCAAAGGGTGTTTCTCCAGAAAATACTCACATTTTGCGCATCTCGGTTACTTCTCCCTAGCCCATAGCACAAGGCCATTTGCTCGTTAAAAATCAACCGATCTGCATTAAGCTGAGCATTTCCTCTAGGGTAACGCCCTATGAACACTTACTGTTTGTCACAAAATTGCTAGAAAAACCATATCCGTCTAATTTTGCAAGCGGCTCAATAATAAACTATTTTGCCTTTGTTGAACACCTTCTTCTCATGACAGCACCGAAGAAACCGTCCATGCCGCCGATAGCGGGGCGGGTGCTTAGAGGTTTGGTGACAAGCTCCAGCCCATAGGTTTCCATAAAGTGGCTGAGCTGGTCTTGATTTTCTTCTTTCAACACACTGCAAGTACCATATACGATCTTGCCGTCACGCTTTAAAAAGCTCAACGCCTTCTCAAAAATCGTTCTTTGCAACCCGCGCAGACGCGCAATCGTCGCCTTGTCGATTTTCCACTTCATATCAGGGTTGCGACGAAGCGTTCCTGTTCCGGAACAGGGGGCATCCACTAAAACCCAGTCCATTGATTGCTTAAGTCTTTTTAATTTGGATGATTCCGCTTCGATGATTTGTGCGTTTTGAATACCTGCGCGGCGCAGCCGCTTGCGCGCTTCGAATAGAGCATGCTTGCGGACATCGTGAAGATAGAGCTGCCCACGGTTCTGCATCAAGGGAGCGATAGCCAAAGCTTTGCCTCCGGATCCTGAACAGTAGTCCATAACTAACTGTCCCGGCTTCGCGGCAACGAGCGCGGCAAGGAGCTGGCTGCCTTCGTCCTGAACCTCGAAAAATCCGCTTTTAAACTCAGGCAAGAGAAAAAAATTCTCTTTTTTCAGAAATCGCAGCCCCGCCTCTGCATATGAGCACAACTCTAAGGGGTAGCGGTCGGATAGCTGTTGCAACAGCTCTTCTCTACTGATTTTCAGCGTATTAGCTCGGATCGTCGTGGGAGCTGGGAAATTGCTCGCATAACAGAAGGCCTTGGCATCTTCAACGCCCATGCTGTCTAAAATGGAATCGAACAGCTCTTTCGGAAAACTGTAGCGAATATGCAAAGGAATCGTCTCATCTTCAAGATATTTCGAAATATCGAGAGTTTCATACGCACGTAGCCTTTGCTCCCATTTTGCGTCCTTGCAGCTCAGGTAGTCTAACAAGCCCCGCCAGCGTACGAGGGTATAAGCAGTCTCGGCGATATAGGCACGATCCTTAGAACCTAATGCATGGTGTGCGCGGAAGTAGCGATTTATTAAATAGTCTAGCGGAAGCGATTGATTATCATACTCTTCCAGCAGGATTAATAAATGATGTTCACGAAAGGGTGTTTTATCCATAACCGGCAATAAATTAATGATTTACGTATTGTAACCTAGAAGGGAAGTTTCATCAAGGAGAATTGCATATTAAAAATTAACTTGATAATGGGTATTTCTGTGGATAGACTGCGAATTGACAAGTAAGGAGACGAGTTATGCGCCGACTATGCTTATTGTTAGGTATTGGATTAACGATGATCTGCCATTCCGGCTACGCAGGAGCGGGCGGCGATGATAATGCAGGATTAATGTTGATTGCTCCAGAAGAGCTTGACACTGTTTTTGGTATTGTAGTTGGTGTCGAGCAGATACAGCAACTATCAGGAGTAGGCAACCACATGGCCTTGAAGGTCAAAACAGCGCGGGGACCGATGCTTGCTGATATTGGACCTTCCTGGTTTCTTCAGAATCAAGGAGTTGCCTTCAATCAGAATGATCTAGTTCGTCTTCATGGAACTGAACGTGATGAGGGATTTTTGACTACACGGATTCTGCTAAAGGATCACGAAGTACGCATCCGTGAAGATGACGGCACCCCGATTTGGAGCGCCTGGAGCGATGATGATACTTTCTTTCAAATGAATGGCTCGTCGTTCAGGCAAACACACGGTTCCCCTTTTAATTGGTGAGGTAAGAATGAGACGTCTGCTGACAATTCTTTTTTTGTGCTCTCCCGTTTTGGGATTTTGCTATGAACCGATTAACTGGGCGAGCGGATGGAACTGGGGGACAGGTACATCGAAAGGGATGTACGATGTCAGCACTGTGGAAACGATAGAAGGTACTGTCAAAAGAGTGGGAGTATACCAGCGGGATAAGGGAATCGGAAATGGAACGTTTGTTATTGTCGACACCGGCGGCGAGGAAATTGCTGCGGCTTTAGCGCCAGAGTGGTTTATCGAGAACCAGGATGTCACTATCAAAGAAGGCGAACATATCAAAGTTACCGGCTCCCGTGTTACATATAAAGACTTAACGGCGATCCTTGCTTCCAAAATCGAGGTTGACGGCAAGGAGATCGAGCTGCGGGATGATGACGGAACGCCGCATTGGAGCGGCTGGCGCCAGGATGACAACTGGTTCAATCGCGGCTGGCGGGGAGCATAAGTAAGTTACATCAAAAAACAAACATTGAGGAGAAAAACAATGTCAGGTTTTAAATCGTTTGTCATGTTATTGGGAAGAGTGCTTTTGAGCGCATTCTTCATTTGGGGAGGGGTCAGCAAGGTCCTTCATTTCGATGAATCGGTACAGTTCATGCAGTCTCATGGTCTTGCCAGTGCGAACGCTCTGGTAGTTGGCGCATGCGTTATTGAGCTTGTCGGCGGCTTTTCCCTGCTTTTAGGGATATGGGCGCGTTGGGGTGCATTGATGCTTGTTCTTTATATGATAGCATACACCTATCTATTCAACGATTTTTGGGCGCAGGAAGGAGCGGAGATGCACCTTGAGAAAGTCTCGTTCATCATGAACTTAGGATTGATCGGCGGACTTCTTTACGTGTTTAGCTGCGGGGCGGGTCATTGCTCTTTCGATTCGAAAGGTTGTTCGGACTCTTCTTGCTGTAAATAATTTTTAGATAAAACTCGGGCGCTGCGCCCGAGTTTTATCGTTGTGGATATAAATATTTTTTTGTTACAATTCTACGCATGACTGAGAAGATGAACTTATTTCAAAAAAGCGGTTTAGCGCTCCTTTCCTTGGTAATAGTAGGATTCGGACAGCCGGCATTTGCCTCGTGGCTAAGTATTGTAGCAGCCATTATCGGCTATGCCCTTTTTTGGGCTGTCATCATTGATATTGACAACGCTAGACTGCGTTTTTTTGCCGGCCTGGCGTGGTTCTCTCTCATTCAGGCAATCCAACTGTCATGGTCTCTCAGCCATCCCTATGTTTACATCTATGCTGTCTACTCTCTTTATTGCATTGGCTTTGGTATACAATTTGGAATTCTTTGCTTGTTCATTACGGAAAATACGATCAAAAAGTTACCCGCCCTCTTTGGTATCGCCGCTGTTTGGACGCTTCTTGAATGGTCGCGTTTATTTTTTCTTAGCGGTTTCACATGGAACCCGGCAGGTCTTGCTCTCAGCGGCAACGTCTTTTCGATCCAGATGGCTTCAATTTGGGGGGTGTATGGCCTTTCATTTTGGGTGATCTTGGTCAATTTATTCGCTCTTCGCGCATGGAAGGCCAATCTTGCAAAGGTTCCTGTCGCCATTTGGGCTATCGCCGCAGCTTTACCTTTCCTCTATGGCTATTACAAGCTTGGCCAGCATGAACAGGCGTTCGTTCTCCATGAAAAGCAGAACAAACCCTACTCTGTCGCTCTTGTACAGACAGGCTTTGAAGTTGAAGAAGCTTCCGGCATCAGCGACCGTCATGCTATGATTGCCCATACTATTGAAGAGTGGGGACAGATCCTTGCGATCATGAGGCAGCATAAAGGAAAAGATTTCGATCTCATCGTCCTTCCCGAGGGGACTGTCCCTTGCGGAACGTACTCATTCGTCTTTCCGATCGAATACGTTAGAGCGAAGGCACTATCATTGTTAGGCGAGGAAGTGTTGGCGTCTCTTCCTCCGTTACATTCTCCGTTAGCGCAGACATTCGACACCCCGCAAGGTAAGATCACACTAGTCAACAACGCTTATTGGACGCAGTTGCTTGCAAACTATTTCGACGCCTCTGTGATCATAGGTTTAGAAGATGTAGAAGAGGACGAGGCTGGCCATCGCAGTTACTTTAGCTCTGCATTTCATTTTCAGCCGCAGAAACAGTGGGATACCGGCAGCTATGATGAAGAATCGTTTTATCACGTGTTCAAGACTGAGCGCTACGATAAGCGAGTTTTGGTACCGATGGGTGAGTATATTCCTTTTGAATTCTGCCGCGAGCTTGCTGCACAGTATGGCGTGAACGGCACTTATGCTTTCGGTACAGAACCCAAGGTCTTCAATTGCGCCGGTCTACCGCTAACGCTTTCGATCTGCTATGAAGAGACTTTTGGCAACCTTATGCGTGAAAGTCGTGCTCTTGGCGCTGAGTTGATTGTCAACTTGACTAACGATGCCTGGTTTCCTAATTCTCGCCTTCCTCAGCAACATTTCGATCATGCGCGTTTACGTACAGTTGAGTCCGGCGTGCCTCTTGTTCGTGCCTGCAACACCGGACTGACAGGCGCTGTAGACAGTTTAGGGCGACAGTTGTGTACGCTAGGCGATGATGAACATTATGAATGGCTGTCCGATGTCCTTCATGTCGAGCTGCCTACCTACACGTACGATACGTTATACTCACGTACCGGCGACAGCTTGATACTGACCGTCGCTTTCCTTTGCCTTCCGGCCCTCTGGTTTGGCAGGTTCAGGGGAAAACTCTAGCGCTTTTTTGCCGCTTTCAGGAGATCAAAGTGTCAATCGCCTGTAAGTCTTTCAATGTCCTTAGATGTTGGACCTTTCTTGAAAGCTCGAAAGCTCTCTCCATGCCATATGAGTCAGTAAAGACTACCTTGAAAGATGTAAGCGCTGTGACGGCGAAGTGAAAGTACAGGTCATCTCGCGACCTGTCGGATCCATGAGCTTCCATATTGAATAGGTTGCGAGATACACTTTGTGTTCGGTCTATTTCAATAAGGGTGGTTGGGATCTTGAAGATGTTAAACACCGCTCTTCCGTCTTGTATTGAAGATACGGCAATCTGTTGAGGTATCGGTAGTTGTTGCTGCGATAAATCAACCTTTTCTTTGGCGAAGGGCGGATCTACCTCTCCCTGTCCCTTGAGGTGGACGACAGCGAGGTTTTGAGTGTGGATATCTTCTCCGGATTTGGTCGTGAATTCGCATTGGCGCGTGCCTTTTTTTTGTGAGTATGCCTTTTGCAGAAAATGTCTGTTAACGAAGGAGAATAGAAAGTCTTGGCTCTGAGAGGCTGAGCCTTTAAGTATGGAATCTTTGACAGCATCAGCGTATGCTTCAGGTGTATCGGCAGCAATTTTCTCCGCTTGTTCAAACTCTTTGCGTTCAAGGTTGCTTGCATCGAAAGAGTGGTCATAAGCATCAGCCATCTTTTTAAGAGAATTTTCAGGGCAGATGACTTGATTGACAGTAGGAATATTGACGGCGCCTACAGCTGTGTTTTGGGAGAAAAACGCACGATGCCATATGCATGGGCAGTTTTCTATAAAAGAGGTCATGGTGAACTCCGGAGATTATTGTTGCGCAAATGCTAACTGTCCTGACTATTTTTACAAAAGGGATTTTCCGATCGTCCTGTATCTTGCTGTAAATGGCTGCTGAATGTACACTAGGCAACTGGAATCATCGGAACATTTACATGACAGTACAAGCGACGCAGACACACGAAATTCACCCTAATATTCCCAAGACGACGCGCAAGCAGCGTACGCTTAAAACAACAGCGCGCTTTTCCGGAATAGGCATTCATACGGGCTCTACTGTTGAGATGCGGTTTGTTCCTGCGGAGCCCGGAACAGGGATTCTGTTTCGTCGTGTAGACTTGCCGGGCCAGCCTGCAATACCCGCTGCAATTGAGTATGTCCGCGATACATCGCGCAGCACGACGATCGGAATCGGTGATGTGCAGATCCATACCATTGAACATGTGCTGGCGGCGATACGTGCGTACCGAATTGATAACCTCTATATCGAGCTTTCCAGCCATGAACCACCTGTTGGTCATGGCAGTTCGGATGTTTTTGTCGAAATGATCGAAGAGGCAGGCATCATGGAACAGGATGCCGAGGTGCCGATCGTTAAGCTGAAAGATCCTGTGTTCTGGTCGGAAGGGGATATCCACATCGTGGCAATTCCAAGCGACACCTACCAGATCAGCTACACGCTGAGCTATCCTAACTGCCCAGCTTTGCGCTGTCAGTACCAGTCGTTTACAATCACTCCGGAGACATTCAAGTTAGAACTTGCACCATGCAGGACATTCGCTCTTTATGAGGAGGTGTCTTTTCTCATGGACCGCGGCCTCATCAAGGGCGGCAGCCTCGATAATGCTGTTATCATCAAAGGAGAGGCGATTCTGAGCAAGGGAGGGCTTTTCTATCCGGATGAAATGGTCAGGCACAAAATCCTCGACATGGTCGGCGACCTTTCATTGATTGGTTTCGATTTTATCGCTCATGTCATTGCAATTCGTGCCGGACACGCTTCCAACTGTGCTTTTGCACAGAAGATGCTTACCTATATTACTACGGAGATACCTTAATGGCAAATACCACAACTACTTATGATGTGAAACAGATCGTTAACATGCTTCCTCATCGTTTTCCTTTTCTGCTTGTCGATCGCGTTTTAGACGTTGATTTGGAAAAATGGACAATACATGCAATAAAGAATTTGACATACAACGAGCAATTTTTCCAAGGACACTTTCCTGGCGCTCCTATTATGCCGGGAGTGTTGATTATCGAAGCGTTGGCACAAGCAGCCGGTGTTCTTGTTCATCTTGTCGGCGGCGAGGATAATGCGAAGATAGCCCTTCTGATGAACATAAAAGAAGCAAAATTCCGCAATCCTGCCAAGCCGGGTGATGTTTTGCATCTTAAATGCGAAGGGATGCATTTCAGCAGTCGCGGCGGCAAGGTGAAAGCGACGGCGTATGTCGATGATAAAGTGGCTGTTCAAGCGGAAATGGGTTTTGCTCTTGTCGACAAAACACAAATTTAAGATAACTGAATTTGCAGACGACATCACCGAAATCGAAACACGCAGAAGGTCCAATGTCACGACAGATACATCCCACCGCGATCATTGAAGAAGGCGCAGTACTTGGCGATCATGTTATCGTTGAAGCTTATGCGGTCATTAAAAGTACCGTTACTTTGCATGATCATGTTACCGTTAAGTCCTTCGTATATATTGATGGATATACGACGATCGGCGAGGGAACCACGATTTATCCCTCAACGAGTATCGGAACAAAGACGCAAGATCGTAAGTATCAAGGAGAACGAACCGAAGTTCTCATCGGAAAAAACTGCGAGATCCGTGAGTTTGTCACCATCAATTCTTCATGTGGCGAGGGAACTACAGTTTCAGTCGGTGACAACTGCTTGATTATGGCCTATTGCCATGTTGCGCATAATTGCCAGTTAGGCAACAACGTCATCATGAGCAACGCGGCAACATTAGCAGGGCATGTGATTGTTGAAGACCATGCCATTATCGGTGGAATGACCCCGGTGCACCAGTTTTCCCGAATTGGGCGTAACGCGATGGTTGGCGGCTTAAGCAGGGTTACTAACGATGTGCCGCCCTTCACCATAGGCGGCGGCATCCCTTATAAGATGGGAGGCCTTAATATCGTCGGTTTAAAGCGTCATCATTTCTCCTTTGAAACTCGCCGTGAGTTGACACGTGCCTATAAATTAATATATCGCTCCAATCTTTCTTTTGAGGAAGCGCTTGACCGCTGTGAGACGGAGTTGGAACGTTTTCCCGAAGTGGAGCACTTCATCCGCTTCTGCCGTGAATCGGAACGCGGCCTTATTGGGTTGCAGGGGATCTTGAAAACCCCTGTCGAAGAAAAGGAACCCGCAACGATTTCTTGAATCATTCAATAGTTTCACTTATGCTCTTGTAATTCACTGTTTGGTATAAGAGTTTTTATTGTTATGAAAGTAATCTATTTTGGAACACCCCATTTCGCTGCTGACGTCTTATCTTTTTTGCTCCAACAACAAATTGACGTAGTGGCAGTCGTCTCCAGGCCAGACAAGCCTAAAGGACGTTCAGGCAAGCTTGTTCCTACTCCGGTAAAAGAAATTGCTTTGCAGTACAATATCCCTGTCTATCAACCGGAAAAAGTTTCGGCTCCGGAATTTGCCGATGTTCTTCCTCCGTACGATGCCGATCTCTTCGTCGTCGTCGCCTATGGCGAGATTATCAGGCAGCATGTTCTTGACATCCCCAAAAAAGGGTGTATTAATCTGCACGCCAGCTTGCTGCCTAAATACCGGGGAGCGGGACCTATCCAGCGGGCGATTATCGATGGAGAGACCGAGACAGGAGTGACGATTATCCATATGGTGAGGAAAATGGATGCCGGCGGGATGATCAAAACAGCCAAAGTGCCTATTGGACCGGACGAGACCTTTGGGGAAATAGAGCAAAAACTTCGCACTGTCGGTGCAGAAACGTTGCTGGAAGCGATTCACGAAATCAGCGAAGGTAGAGATATTGCAATTCCTCAAGATGAATCGCAGGTGACTTTTGCTCCTAAAATCGAACTGGAAGACTGTGAGATCGATTGGAGTCTTCCTGCTCTGCAGATTCATAATCTTGTTAGAGGCGTCAATCCATACCCCGGGGCTTGGTGTATTGCCGATCTCAAAGGAGAGAAAAAAAGGATTAAAATTTTAAAGACTGCGTTGAATCCCTCAGTCCATGGCGCCCCTGGTGATGTCATCCAACAACAAAAAAACTCGTTGTCTGTCGTCTGCGGTGATGGCGGCGTCGATCTAGTCGAGCTTCAGCCGGAGGGAAAGAAGCCGATGACAATCCAGGCACTGCTTTGTGGTGTCGCTTTTGATCAGATTAAATTCAGGGTATATGAATGATCTCTCCCGGATTTTGGTCAGCGGCATGCCAAGGTAATATCACTACCGGCATGATGGAATGCCTATCCACTGTCGTTACCGCTGTAGCAATGTTTGCTCAGCGTTTTTTTGGTCTTGGCCAAGGACTCTTTCTTTGCGCTTTTGGCTTAAAAGAAGTCCTTTTTGATAAAAATTCGATTCCATCGAAGAAAATTTCGGAAAAGGTGAAAACCGCCTGCCATTGGTTTTATATTCATATCAAACAGGCAACCGACAGGACAATGAGTTATCCCGTAATTCATGGTTTGCTGTATTTCGGCGCGGGCATTGCCGCAGGTCTCTGCTCTTTAGACAACCTTGAGTGGGTAACTCTGGGTGTCGGCTATCCTATTGCCTATGCGTTCAGCAGTGGCTTGTTTGTTTTGGGAAACTTTCTTTCCCTTTGTTATCATATCAAGCTCTTGTTTCATGCACATAGAGCTCCTGAGACCGCAACGTCTATAGAAAAACGTTCTTTAGTACACGTTAAGATTTCTGTCATCTGTGCAATTGTTTCAAATATTTCCTATATATGCGGAACGGCTTTTGCGCTACTAGGCGGCCCTGTTGCTGCTGTCATAACGATATTTTGTTTAGGATTGCTGGCCGGAAGCGTAAAGATTATTTTTGATTTTATCGTAAAACCTACTCTTCCTGATGCTGTTTCCTCTTGATTTTTAACGATTTTTCTTTACAAAACACAGTGTTTTCGGTATAATGTTACTTCGTAAATCTAGAAAACAAACGCAAACGACACATGACAAGCGCAGCTGCACTGGAACTAACTCAGACAACTGTTTACAGTCCCAACTTCAGGGAAACTGTTGGTCGACTTGGAAAAGCGTCGATAACTCTCATTGAGGAGACTAGTGGCCTTTACCACTTGGCTCAGCTAGTTGGGTATCTTTATAAGGGATGCGAGAAGCTGTTGGGCGCGTTGCCGATGTTTACTGAGCCGCAGTTGCTTTTAGGGCGCATGACAACGACGATTGAACTGTTTGACCTTTTCGGCTTTGCCGATTACTGGATGACAGGGAAGTTTAAAGATGACCGCCCGTGCGCGATCACAGGAATGGCGATGATGACCTTCGCCACTGTCGGCGGAGCAGCGCTTTGGTTGGGAGAGATTGGCATCCCTGCTGTGGCAGAGATTGCAGCAGAAATCGGCTTGGGAGTGATGGTCACTGCCGGCGTGACGGCGGGGTATGCTTTCCTCGCTGCGGACGCAATTGTCGGGATTGTTGTAGCGAAGAATTCGGCGCAGAGGACGCAAGCGATCCTGAAACTGGTCAGTTACACCGCCGATGCCGGACTGCATGTTGTGGTCCTAATCATGTTTATTCCGGGAGTTAACATCCCCGGAGCTATCGCCTGCGGGATCATCATTCCTTTGGGCATAGTAGCGAAAGGTTTTGCCATCGGCAGCTTTATCTTTAGTAAAGCTTACGATGCAGAGATAAAAAATAAAACAAAGGTTCAATAACACTATGGGCAAGACCGCATACGTTCACGGACGCATTTCCGGGGATCAATTTTCAAATTTACTCATCAGTAATGGGACAGGTCCTATCAAGGCACCCTCAGGTACGACGACAGGGCTGAATATCGACGAAAATGGTAATCGTACCTATCAATCAGGCGCTGCCGGCCGTCACTACAAGATTCAGACAGATCGCTTTAAAGCTTCTGATATCGTGACTAAGCCGATTGCGACGGTTGCAGAGGTGTTCACTCCTACAAAAGGCGCCGATAAGATCGTCAAACTTGGTAAAGATATCGGTAACATCAGTGTTCAGAGCTTTGAAGTTGCCGGTGCTGCTGGAACTGCAGGCCATACCATTGCTAAAGGTTTCGGTGCCACAGCTGGCGGTTTCTGTAAAGTTGTTACCGGTCTGAATTTCTTCCTGAATATTCACACGTTGATCAAAGGGCGCAATACGATGAACTGGGCGGAGAAGACCTCCTTGTCAGGAGTTGTTGTTGCCGATGCTTTGAAAACAGGAGTGTTTGTGTGGAGAGATCTTCATTTGGGTGATGTCGTTGTTAACGGCCTGAATTTCTTGCTAAAAGCTGCCAAGGTATCCGCTCAAGTCGGCAACGTGGTGAAAGTTCTTCCATTCGTTGAACAAGCGGCAAACGCAATTTTGATCCCGGCATCTGTTTTCGGTATTGTTGGCGAATCTCTTAAGCTTGCGAAAGTCGACAAGCTGACCAAAGAGGCAGTGAAGAAACAAGGTAAGTGGGGAGCTAGAATTAATATCACTCTTGATGAGCTGAAAAATCATTACCAGAGTAAAATAAATTCTCATGTACCAGGCACTTTGAGCGATAAGAAGATTGACAAATGGAACAATTATAAAAAACTACTCGATGATGCAGGAATCGATGGCAATGCTAAAGTCCAAGTGTTCCGCGACAGGGCTGCGAAAAAAGTCATTGGTTGGAGTGAGTACACTGCCGCTGCAAAACATAATGCGACGAAAGAGAAAGTGGTATCTGCTCTTGGTATTGTCGATTACGTGATGAAAGTTGCCTTGGGAGTCATCGGTATTACGATGTTCATCATTGGCATGTGCACAGGCATGGTCTTCCCGGCGATCGGCATCGCGCTTGCAACCGGCTGGTTGATCGACCACTCTGTGGCGCTATCGAAATTCTTGGTGAAGACCTTCTATACTGAAGCGAGCATGGAAAAACCTTCGCTTTCAGTTGTGCAGGAATTAGCTTTGCTGCCACGAATAACACCTAATGCTGCATAGTAATCAAAAAAGCCCTCGCTAATGCGAGGGCTTTTTTCTTGATTCATTTTCCATCTTTTTCTATCGTCCCCGCCTTATGGACGATCATCTTTTACCTCATGAACTGACTGCTGTAGCCTTGATGTTGGCGTTTATCGCGTTTCTAACCGCTCTTTCTTTGAGCGGGCAAGCGACAGGTGATCTTGTTTCCTTGACGAAAGAAAGTCGAGAAGCAGGGCTGATTGAGGTCAGGGTTGGAGGAGCTGTCGAACATCCCGGTCTGTTCAAAATGCAGACGGGGGCGAAATATGAAGATTTATTAGCGTTGGCAGGGACTACGGATCATGCTGACCTACGAAAGATAAAAAAAAATAGGAAATTGAAGCACGGTCGCAGCTATCAAGTAAAAGCACGCCCACAAACTACTATCTATCTCGAGGGGGCAGTTAAAACGCCCGGTCCTTATCAAGTGTATGCCGATCTTAAACTCAATGAATTAGTTGATAAGAATTGGTATTCTGACGATGCCGATCTTACAGTGATTCAGAAAAAACGGCGTGTTAAAGCGGGTGAAGTGATCCGTATTCCTCAAAAAAGGGCTTCTTAGCTAAAAAAGTCCTTGAGAAAAAGAGCTTAATCCTTTATATTCCTTACTTTGATGCTTTCGGATTGCCGCATTTAGCGGTTTCCCCCGAAGATCCTGGCAAGAACGCATTTCGTGCGTACCTTACCACCGGTTTAGGGGATTCACCGGATGAAAGTGTGATTTACAACAATTAACTGAAGCCGTATACTCTTTGCAGTTTACGAACAAATTGACTTAAGGAATGTGCTTATGGCGCTGAAATTGCTGAAATTAATGGGTAGAAAACGAGGGATGACCAAGTTGTTCAATGAAGAAGGACACATGGTTCCCTGTACCGTAATCGAAATTGAACCAAACGTCGTTACTCAGGTTAAAACTCAAGAAAACGACGGTTACTCCGCTCTGCAGCTGGCTTTTGAAAAAGTTAAAGCTAATAGCGAGCGCGCAATGAATAGTCGTGTCACAAAGCCGAAGCAAGGGCACTTTAAAAAAGCTGAAGTTCAGCCGCGTCGTCACCTTGCCGAGTCTCGCATCAATGATGTGGAAGGGTATGAAGTTGGTCAAGAGATCGGGTTGGATATTTTTGATGAGGTGACACATCTTGATGTGGTCGGCACCTCAAAAGGTAAAGGTTTCCAAGGCGTTATTAAGCTGTTCAACTTCTCTGGCGGACGTGCTTCGCATGGCTCGAAATTCCACCGCGGTCCTGGTTCTACAGGTATGCGCTCAACACCAGGTCGCTGCTTGCCCGGCGGTAAACGCCCGCATCACATGGGTGCCGAGCGTGTGACTGTGCAAAATTTGGAAGTGTTTCTAGTTGATAAAGAGAAAAATATCATCGTCGTAAAAGGTGCCGTTCCCGGTCCTATTGACGGCTTGGTATACTTGACTCCCGCCATCAAAAAAGCGGTTAAGAGTAAGAAATAATTAGAGTTTTTGGAGATAAACAGTGGTTACACTAAAAAAATACAATCTGGAAGGCAAAGAGCTCGGCACTGTCGATGTTAAAGATATGCTAGCTAACGCTGAAGCTAACGGCCAGATGATCAAAGACTATATCGTGGCAATTCGCGAAAACCGCCGTCAGTGGTCAGCTAACACGAAGACCCGCTCGGAAGTAGCGCATACAACAGCAAAACCACACCCGCAAAAGGGTACAGGTCGTGCTCGTCATGGCAACTTGGTAGGTCCGCAATTTCGTGGCGGTGGAATCGTTTTCGGGCCTAAGCCGAAATTTGATCAGCACGTGCGCATCAATAAGAAAGAACGCCGTGCAGCAATTCGCGCTCTTCTTGCTGATAAAATCCGCGAAGGAAAATTTATAATTATCGAATCAGTTGAGCTCGAAGCGCCAAAAACAAAATCTGTCGCCACGTTCATCAAGAACTGTGAGATCAGCGGTCGTACGCTGTTCCTTGGTGAAACAACATACAGCGAAGTGGAAACAGACGGCAAAAAAGAACGTGTCAGCGTTAAGGCAACAGGGCACGATAACTTTGCTAAAAGTATCAACAACCTGCCAAAAGCTGAATTCGCCCTAGCGTCGAACATCAGCGGCTACGATGTGATGAACGCCGGTACGATTATTGCTACCGAGTCGGCGCTCAAAGAACTCGAAGACTGGTTGTGCTAAGGAAGGATAGACCATGAATGAACAAAGCCCTTATCAAGTGATAAAAAACATGCATGTGACCGAGAAGTCGCGTGTACTGCAAGAGCTGAAAAATGCAACAAGCAACCCATGCGTCAGCCGTTGCGAAGCTCCTAAGTACGTCTTTCTCGTCGACGTGCGTGCTAACAAGAAAGAGATCGCTCAAGCAGTAGAAGAGATCTACAGCGAAAAGAATATCAAAGTGGCAAAGGTCAATACGATCAATGTCAAAGGTAAACGTCGCCGCGTACGTGGCCGCGCAGGAAAAGCGCGCGACTTCAAAAAAGCGATCGTCACTCTCGAAACTAACGATAGCTTAGATGACGTTTAATAAGGATAGAAATTAAGGACTGAATACCCATGTTGAAAAAATATCGTCCAGTAACACCAGGTACTCGTCAGCTGATTCTTCCAAAGAACGAAAAGCTGACACGCAAGAAAGGGACACGACAGACCGTTAAGCCGACGAAGTCCTTGCTACTTCCTAAGAAGCGCACAAGCGGACGTAACAATAACGGACACATCACCTGCCGCCATAAAGGCGGAGGACATAAGCGTCGCTACCGTATTATCGACTTCAAACGCGATAAGATCGATATCCCTGCTAAGGTAGCCTCAATCGAATATGATCCTAACCGCTCAGCATATATAGCTTTGCTTAATTATGCCGATGGCGAAAAGCGTTATATTATCGCTCCGCAAGGGCTAGTTGAGGGCGCGACAGTGCAGACTAGCGACAACCCTCCATTCAACGTCGGTTGCTGCATGACCCTGAAAAAAATGCCTTTGGGATCAACAGTCCACAATATCGAAATGCAGCCCGGCAAAGGTGCAAAGCTTGTCCGTTCCGCAGGTCTGTCAGCTCAGCTGATGGCGCGCAGCGGTGGATATGCAACGCTCCGTATGCCTTCCGGCGAAGTACGCATGGTCAATGAGAACTGCAGAGCAACCTTTGGCGCTGTCTCCAATCCGGAACATAACCTCCGCGTTGAAGGCAAAGCCGGTCGTAACCGCTGGAAAGGTATCCGTCCAACAGTTCGCGGTGTTGTCATGAACCCTGTCGACCACCCGCACGGTGGTGGTGAAGGGCGCAGCAAAGGTAATATCCCGCAGACGCCATGGGCAAAATTTACTCGCGGTATGCGTACACGATCACTGAAGAAGTCGAACAAATTTAAGGTTAAAGATCGAAGGAAGAAATAAGATATGGCTAGATCATTAAAGAAAGGTCCTTTTGTTGATCATCACCTTCTCACGAAGGTTCAAAAGCAGAATGAAGAAGGAACGCGCAAGCCAATCAAAACATGGTCGCGCCGCTCCATGATCATCCCTGATATGATCGACCATACCTTTGAAGTACACAACGGCCACAAGTTTATTACCGTGTTCGTTACCGATAACATGGTTGGACATCGCTTGGGCGAATTTTCGCCGACGCGTACGTTCAAGACACACCCCGTTAAGAAATAAAGGTCGCTAACATGAAAAATGCACAAGCAAAAACCAAATATGTGAGAGTTAGCCCTCGTAAAGCACGCCTTGCTGCCGATCTTATCCGCAACAAAAGCGTCGAAGAGGCATCCGTACAACTGCAGTTCTGCAACTTGAAAAGCGGCCGTCTACTAAAAAAGACGCTCGATAGCGCTGTTGCAAATGCTGAAACTGAGCTCGACCTGCGACGTGAAGACCTCAAGGTCGTCGAAGTACGCGTAGACGAAGGTCCTAGCTTCAAACGCGTCAAACCGAAAAACCGTGGCGGCCGTCATATGATCATTAAGAGAACCAGCCACTTCACAGTTGTTGTAGGGACGGAATAAGGAGAATTATAGAATGGGACAAAAGGTAAACCCAATTGGTCTACGACTGATCCGTAATCGTAACTGGCGTTCGCGTTGGTTCGCTAATAAACAAGAATTTGGCGACCTGCTGATCGAAGACCATAAAATTCGTGAGTTTCTTGTAAAGAAATCTGCGTGCCAAGGGGCATCAAAAATTGTTATCCGCCGTATGAGCGGAAAAATCGAAGTCACTATCCATACCGCAAGACCAGGTTTGGTCATCGGTAAAAAAGGCGCTGAGATCGATGCTCTTAAAGCTGAACTGAGTAAATACACCGGTAAAGAGGTATGGATCGAAGTTCAAGAGATCAAACGTCCTGACCTCGACGCAAAAATTGTTGCCGATGGCATCGCAAAGCAATTAGAGCGACGTATCCCTTTCCGCAGAGCTATGAAGAAAGCACTTCAGTCCACAATGGATGCAGGCGCGCTCGGAATCAAAGTAATGTGTTCCGGTCGTCTGGGCGGCGCAGAAATCGCTCGTACCGAATGGTACAAAGAGGGCAGCACACCGTTGCATACTCTGCGCGCTAATATTGACTATGCTGAAGGCAGAGCCGAAACGACATACGGAAGTATCGGAGTCAAAGTTTGGATCAACCTTGGCGAAGAAGAACTTCAGAATAAGGAGGGCAACTAACCATGGTCATGATGCCTAAACGGACTAAATTCCGTAAGAAACAGAAAGGACAATTCCGCGGCCTAAGCAAAGGCGGCAACTTCGTCGAGTTCGGCGATTTCGGAATCCAAGTTCTCGAAAGAGGATGGATTACAAGCCAGCAGCTAGAAGCTTGCCGTGTGACAATCAACAGATTCTTTAAACGTAGCGGTAAGGTCTGGATCCGTGTATTCCCAGACAAACCGATCACGCAAAGACCTGCTGAAACACGTATGGGTAAAGGTAAAGGCGCTGTAGACCACTGGGTTGCTGTCGTCAGACCTGGCAAGATCCTTTTTGAAGTGGCTAACGTTCCACGTGATAGAGCCCAAGACGCTCTGCGCCGCGCAGCAGCAAAACTAGGACTGAAAACCCGCTTTGTTGAACGCGTGGAACAAGTGTAAGGGGACATAAAATATGAAAGCAAAAGATCTAAGAGATAAGTCGACCGAGGAAATCCAAGCGCTTCTTCACGATACCCGTAAAGAGCTCTTTGTCCTGGTCAATGAGGTCAAAATGACCAAAAAATCGGAAAAGCCCGATCAAATTTTTAAAGCTAAAAAGAATATCGCTAGAATGCTGACCATCCTTAGGGAAAAGCAGCTAGCGGCTTCATAAAATGGTTGAGGTAACAATGAAGCCCGAAAGTAATAGAAAGCAAAAAACAGGTAAAGTCATCTCTAACAAGATGGAAAAGACCGTCGTTGTCGCTGTAAAAAATATCGAACGTGACCCCAATTACGGAAAGGTCATTACTAGACAAAAGAAATACTATGCGCATACCGACGAGAAAAAAGAGATCGGCGACGAGGTGACTATCGTAGAAACACGCCCACTTTCAAAAACAAAACGCTGGCGTGTTGTGGCTAACGCCTAAAAATAAATCATGATCGCCGGATCCAGTCCGGTTTGACAATAAGTTCGGAGTTAAACGTTATGATTCAACAAGAGTCAGAACTACAAGTAGCTGATAACACAGGTGCTAAGCGCGTAAGATGCATCAAAGTCCTAAAAGGATCCAAAAGACGCTACGCGCATGTAGGTGATGTTGTGATCTGCTCAGTTAAAGCAGCCGCACCAGATGGATCCGTTAAGAAAGGCGATGTCGTTAAGTGCGTCATCGTAAGAACGCGACACTACATCAAACGCCGCGACGGTTCGAAACTGCGTTTTGATACCAACAGCTGCGTCATCATTGATGACAAGCTAAACCCAAAAGGGACACGTATCTTTGGGCCAGTAGCCCGTGAAGTGCGTGACCGCGGATTCCTAAAAATCGCGTCACTAGCGCCGGAAGTGATTTAAGGCAGAGGCAAACAAATGAAGAAAAAAGAAACAAACACCCGCACAAGTAAAAAAATCCGCACCGGCGACACCGTCATGGCTATCGCCGGAAACTTTCGCGGACAAACAGGCGAAGTGATGAGCGTCGAAGGCGACAAAATCACCGTACGTGGAATCAATGTGCGTAAGAAACATGTGAAAAGATCACAACTCAACCCGCAGGGCGGTATCGTTGAGCGCGAATACCCGATCCATAGATCGAACGTAATGGTATGCGTCAATAACGATGTGCCTGTAAGGCTCCATGTTAAATGCGACAAAAATGGCGAACGCCATTTGGCCTACAATGACGGCGGTAAAGAAGTGGTCTACCGTACACTTAAGCAAACTAAAAAATAAATGAGTTGACAATGTCTCGTTTAAAGAAAAGATTTAATGAAAAAATTAAGGCTGAACTTAACACTAAGTTCAACTACCCAAACACAATGATGATCCCTTCTGTAAAGAAAATCGTCATTAATATGGGAGTCGCCGAAGCGGCCAAAGACAAAAACGCGCTGCAAGACTGCTTCAATGAATTGACGCTGATCTCAGGCCAAAAGCCTATTATCACCAAAGCGCGTAAGTCAGTTTCGAACTTCAAACTGCGTGAAGGATCACCTATTGGTATCAAAGTGACCCTCCGCGGCAAAAGAATGTACGATTTTATGGACCGCTTCTTCAACATCGTCTGCCCGCGTATCCGCGACTTTCGTGGATTTGCAACTAAGTGCGATGGAAAAGGGAACTACACCCTGGGACTGGACGACCAACAGGTTTTCCCTGAACTCAATCTCGACAACGTTAAGCGTGTCCAGGGAATGCACATCACCTTCGTTACCAGCGCGGAAAAAGATGATGAGTGCGTAGAACTATTAAGACTACTAGGTCTGCCATTTAAAAACTTACCGGTATCGGTAGCAGCATAAGAGAGGAGAAGGAACCATGGCATTTAATGATCCAGTAGCCGACTTTCTAACGAGAATCCGTAATGGACAATCTGCTCAAAAGCGTTTTGTCGATATCGGCTGGAGTAAAATGAAAGAGCAATTGGCTGAGATCCTTAAGGAAAAAGGATATGTCGAAAGCTATCTGGTTAAAAAAGATGAAAACCATCGCGGAACGATCAGAGTATTCCTTAAGTATACGATGAACCGCAAACCGGTCATCAACGGTCTAAAGCGTGTATCAAAACCAGGACTGCGCAAGTATGTCAAACACCAGGATATCCCACGTTTCTATGGTGGGCTGGGATTGTCAATCCTGTCGACATCAAACGGTGTGATGGCCGGAACAGAAGCAAGCCAGAAGAAGATCGGCGGCGAACTGCTCTGCATGGTATGGTAAGAATAAGGAGATAACCAAATGTCACGTAAAGGGAAACTTCCAATTCCAATGCCGAAAGGTGTTGAAGTGAGCGTAAAAGGTACTGAAGTGTCCGCAAAAGGACCTAAAGGAAGCCTATCAGTGAGCGTGCGCAAAGATGTCGATATCACAATCGAAAATGGCATTCTTACAGTCGCAATGACCAGCAATAAAAAAGATACCAAAGCGTTCCACGGTTTATACCGTTCGTTGATCAGCAACATGGTTCATGGTGTGTCCGAAGGTTTTACTAAAACACTAGACATGATCGGCGTCGGTTATCGTGCATCAGTCAAAGGAAACAACGTAGACTTGAATGTCGGACTTTCGCACCCGATGCTGCTGCCAATTCCGGAAGGCATTGAAGTCAAAGTAGAAAAAAATACAAAAATTATCATAACTGGCGCTGACAAACAAAAAGTCGGTCAGTTTGCTGCCGATATTCGCAGCGTGCGTCCTCCAGAGCCTTACAAAGGCAAAGGTATCCGCTACACTGATGAATATGTACGTCGCAAGGCGGGCAAGTCTGCAGCTAAAGGTTAATAGAAGTTAAGGATAGCTATGAATAGGCATCTAATTAAAACACATCAAAAGCAAAAAAAACGCGCGATGAGAAACAGAAAACGCCTGCGTGGCAGTAGTGTCCGCCCGCGTCTCTGCGTTGTCAAAAGCAATAAGCATATCCAAGCTCAGCTGATCGACGACGAAAACGGTGTCACACTAGGTGCCGTTACCACGTATTCTAAGGATATGAAAGGAACAGAGTTCGCTAAAAAGAACAAAACTTCCGCTGCGCGAATTGGCACAATGATTGGCGAAATTGCTAAAGAGAAGAACATCAAAGAGGTGGTCTTCGATCGTGGTCATCATAAGTACCACGGCATCCTGGCTGAGCTTGCCGATGCCGCTCGTGCTGCAGGCCTCAAATTTTAACGAAGTGATCAAAGGTTAGTCGATGGCTAGAGAAGATAACAATCAGAAAGATAAGGTCAAAAGCGACATCACCGAGAAAGTTCTACACATCAATCGCTGCTCCAAAGTTGTGAAAGGTGGACGGAAATTTAGCTTCTCGGCGCTGATCCTCTGCGGAGATAACAATGGCAAAGTCGGATTCGGCTTCGCAAAAGCTAATGAGCTCACAGATGCTATCCGCAAAGGCGGCGAAAACGCTAGAAAAAATATGATGAAGGTTCCTATGGAAGGAACCACTATTCCACACGAAATCCGTGTAGAATGGGACGGTGCTGCCGTGCTGCTACGTCCGGCTCCGAAAGGCGCTGGTCTCCTGGCCGGCTCTGTTATCCGTGACGTTCTGGAATTAGCAGGGATCAAAGATGTCATGGCAAAAAGTTTGGGATCAAACAACCGTATCAACCTCGCTAAAGCAACATTCTCTGCCCTTCAGCAGCTTGACAGCCGCGAAGCGATTAAAAAGAAGAGAGGGATAGCATGAGCAAATTAGCATCATTAAAAAATACCAGCCGCCCAAAACAGTCAACTCGCCGCGTCGGTCGCGGTCTTGGCTGTAAACGTGGTAAGACTTGCGGTCGCGGCACAAAAGGTCAAGGCGCAAGGTCAGGTTATAAACGACGCTACGGACGTGAGGGCGGTCAGTTTCCTTTGCACATGAAATTGCCAATCCGCGGATTTAGCAATGCACGCTTTAGAAAAACGCTTGATTCCATTAACCTAAGCCAGATCGATAAGATCTTTAATGATGGCGACACGGTAAATCTTGAATCACTGCGCAAGCATGGTATCATCAGCGGCAAAAGCCATGGATTGAAAATTCTTGGCAACGGCGAGCTGACGAAAAAGGTTAAAATCGAGGCATATGCGATCTCCGAAGGCGCACGCGAAAAGCTGCAGCAAGCGAAGATCGACTTTACCGTCTTGTCATCGGGACAATAACGGCAAACGAACGGTAACGCAGGGACAACAATGCTACAAGGTATACAACGAATCGTACAGATCCCAGAACTAAAAGCTAAAATTGTATTCACCCTCTTGATGTTGGTCGTATGCAGAATCGGTGGCTTTGTCCCCGTACCTGGCATCAATGGTGAAATCGCTGTCAGCTATTTTAGGCAGGCAACCGGTGGAGGACAAAACCTCTTTCAAATGGTGGATATCTTCTCCGGAGGCGCCTTTTCGCAGATGACAGTGATTGCCTTGGGCGTCGTTCCTTACATCTCGGCGTCGATCATCATGCAGTTAGTGATGGCACTATGGCCATCGCTGCAGCGTGAAGTACGGGAAAATCCGGCACAGGGTAAAAGGAAGATCAATAAGCTGACTAGACTACTCACCGTAGGCTTGGCAGTATTGCAATCTACGCTCTTTGCGAAGTATGCGATCCAAATGAATATGGCACGCCCAGGTATTATCACCGGCGAACTGCTGCAATTTCAAATGTTCGGAGCTCCCTGGCTCTTTTTCTTGATCACGATCGCCACGATGACGACGGGAACTGTATTCTTGATGTGGATCGGCGAACAGATTACCGAACGTGGTATCGGCAACGGAATGAGTTTGATCATATGCCTAGGTATCGTTTCACAGATACCGACAGCTTTTGGTATGATCATACAACAACTGAACCTCGATTCACAGACCCAAGGACAGATGTCATTTGCATCAGTCTTTGTGCTTGCAGCTGTATTCATACTTGTTACAATCGGCACGATCCTGATTATCCAAGGGCATAGACGCATTCCTCTGCAGCATGCGCGCCGTGTCGTCGGAAGACGGGAAATGCAAGGCGGGAACTCATATATTCCGCTCAAAGTAAATTACGCTGGTGTGATACCGGTCATCTTTGCCTCATCGCTGTTGATGTTTCCTGCAACTCTGGGAACATTCGTCGGCTCCGGCAACTGGTTAGGTACAGTCAGCAGTTGGATGTCACCTGGAAGTAATGTGTATATGGTCATGTTCATTATGCTGATCGTCTTCTTCACTTACTTCTGGACTGCAACACAGTTCCATCCGGATCAGATCGCTTCTGATATGAAGAAGAACGGAGCTTTCATTCCGGGAGTTAGACAAGGGAAACCGACACAGGACTACCTAGAGTCTACCATGAACAAAATCACCCTTTTGGGAGCGCTTTTCCTGGCAATGATAGCGATTCTTCCAACAATGGTGCAAAGGTTTTTAGGTGTCTCGCAACAGATCAGTTACTTCTTCGGAGGCACTGCGCTGTTGATCCTTGTCGGTGTTGTCCTGGATACGATGAAACAGATCGAATCCCATTTAATCATGAAGCGTTACGATGGCTTCATGAAGCGTGGTAGAGTTAGAGGTCGTTAAGAAAATATTACAATAGTTCTAAAATGACTTGTTGCTCTTTAAAAAAAACTATGGTAAACTACTAAGGTTATTTTAGGAAAAGGTAGGAGAAATACATGCCTAGAGTTATCGGTATCGACATACCGGACAAGAAAAGATTAGAGATCTCTTTAACATACATCTATGGTATCGGAAGAGCTAAAGCGCAGGAAATTTGCGAAAAGATAAATCTTGACCCCGGCACACGTGCAGCGGACTTGACGCAAGACGACATCGCGAAGCTCAACACCCTGCTCCAATCACAGTATGTTGTAGAGGGTGACCTACGCCGTAAAGTACAAAATGATATTAAGCGCTTGATCAGCATCCACTCCTATCGTGGACTGCGTCACCGCAGTGGGTTGCCGGTTCGCGGACAGCGTACCAGCACCAACGCCCGTACGCGTAAAGGACGTAAGAAAACGGTCGCTAATAAGAAAAAATAAGTAATTGGAGTAAACAAGAGTGGCTAAACAATCTTCACAAAAAAAAGTTGTTAAAACAAGAAAGCGTACACACCAAAGCGTACCGGTCGGAGTCGTCCATGTAAAAGCGACTTTCAACAACACGATCATCGTTATCACCGACCCTGCCGGCAGAGTCGTTTCTTGGTCTTCAGCTGGAAAAGTAAACTTCTCAGGTTCCCGTAAGTCCTCGGCTTTCGCAGCAACGCTAGCAGCGCAAGATGCAGCAAAAACTGCAGCAAGCTTAGGTATGAAGGAAGTGTCTATCCGTCTGAACGGACCGGGAGCAGGACGTGAATCAGCGGTTCGTGGCGTTCAGTCATCGGGACTTTCTATCACAGAGATCGTTGACAAGACACCAGTCCCACATAACGGCTGCCGCCCACGTAAGCGCAGACGCGTTTAACCTGTAAATGTACGATAAGCAATTGATTAGGAGATAAACATGGCAGTAAAGTACGGCAAGTTTGAATTGCCAGAGAAAATTACAATCGATGAGAAGAGCGCAACGAAGACTTTTGCGCGTTTCATCGCCGAGCCATTCGAGCGCGGTTATGGCCACACTATCGGCAATTCCATGCGCCGCATGCTGTTGTCCTCCATCGAGGCACCGGCAATCATCTCTATACGCATCGAAGGCGTTCCGCATGAGTACATGGCGGTAGAAGGTGTAATTGAGGACATGACAAATATTGTTCTCAACCTTAAAAGCGCACTTCTACGCAAGATCCCCGTTGACGACGATCCAATTGCCCGTGAACCGCGCATCATCACAACAGTCATCGAAGTTACACAAGACCAACTTGATGAAAACCAAGGTAAAGTAGCCATCAAATTAGGCGACATTATCAAGGACAGCGTATTTGAGGTAGTCAACCCAGATCTGCATATCTTCACAGTAACGAAGCCATGCAAAAGACAGATCGATGTACGTGTTGCTATCGGTCGCGGATATGTTCCTTCTGAGCGTCACGCATTATTTGACAAAGCTTCGGATGATATTCTACTTGATGCATGTTACTCTCCGGTTCGTTTGGTAAATTACTACGTTGAGAATACTCGTGTCGGTCAAGACACTGACTACGATCGTCTCATCATTGAAGTAACGACAGACGGAAGGATTGCACCTACTGAAGCAGTAAGCTTTGCATCACAGATTGCAAATAAGCATTACGTGATTTTTCAAAATCTTCAAGAGATGCTAATCACTTTCGATGAAGGTGATAGCGAATCTGATGGAGACAACAATGAAATTCTCGAGAAACTTTGCCTTCGTATCGACGAGATTGAATTATCTGTACGTTCAACAAACTGCCTAAGCGGTGCAAACATCGAAACCATTGCCGAGCTTGTTTCGATTCCTGAGCGTAGAATGCTTGAGTTCCGTAACTTTGGAAAGAAGTCGCTTAACGAGATCAAAGCCAAGCTTCATGAGATGGGACTCGGACTAGGTATGGACCTGTCGAAATTCGGTATCAATACCGATAATGTAAAAGAAAAAATTAAAGAATATGCTGCCCAGGTACAAGAACAAAAGCAGCAGTTCCCCGGCGCAGATATATAAGATTGTAGGTATTACCAATGAGACATAAAAAAGATACTAACAAGTTAGGACGCACAACGTCGCATAGACGTTGCATGTTCGCTAACATGCTTAAAAATCTGATCACACACGGGCGTATCGAGACAACTGTTCCTAAAGCTAAGCAGTTGCGCCGTTATGCCGATCAGATGATTACGCTAGCGAAAAAATCGTCTCTTGCTTCTCGCAGAAAGGCGATAGCAACAATGATGATTCAATATAATTCATTGACCGATAAAGAGAAGCGCGCAGCACGCGATGGCGATACAAGCGCATACAATGCTGATCGTCGCATACTCGATAAGTTGTTCAATGACTTGGGTCCGCGTTTTGCTAATCGAGATGGAGGCTACACACGCATCGTCCGCAGCGCTAACCGTGTTGGCGACAATGCTGAAACCTGCATTATTGAGTACCTTCCTGAGTAAATTTCAACGACTTGCGGTAAAGGAACCCCTTTACCGCATAGTCCTCTTTATGAATAGTTTTTCTTTACATGCTGCAACCAGTGGATTATACTGCCGTTACGAAACTGAATCTCGGGGGAAATGATGAGCATTAAAGTAGCGATTAACGGCTTTGGTAGAATTGGCAGACTAGTATTTCGTATAGCAATGCAACGCAGTGATATTGAGGTCGTTGCAGTTAACGACCTTGTTCCTGCCGACAATCTTGCTTATCTCCTCAAGTATGATTCGACACATGGCCGCTACGATAAAGCTATCGAAGCGAAAGGCGACTTCATTATCGCCGACGGTCAAAAGATAAAGGTATGTTCTGAACGCGACCCTTCCAAGCTTCCTTGGAAAGAGTTAGGCGTCGACTTCGTAATTGAATCAACAGGTCTTTTCAATACGCCGGAAGAAGCGAAGAAGCATTTAGATGCCGGTGCAAAGCGTGTGATTATCTCCGCACCTGCAAAAGGGGATATCCCTACTTTTGTCATGGGAGTCAACCATGAGAAATATAACCCTGAAACAGACACGATTGTTTCCAACGCCTCATGCACGACCAATTGCCTAGCGCCGATCACAAAGGTGTTGCTGGACAATTTCGGTATTGAAGAAGGTTTGATGACGACGGTACATGCGATGACGGCAACTCAGCCCACTGTCGATGGACCATCCAAGAAAGACTTCAGGGGAGGACGCAGCGCAGGGCAGAATATTATTCCCGCCTCAACTGGAGCGGCAAAAGCTGTAGCGCTTTGCATCCCTGAGGTAAAAGGCAAGCTGACCGGTATGGCATTCCGCGTTCCCACAGCCGACGTCTCCGTTGTTGACCTCACTGTACGTCTTAGTCGCGAAACCTCTTATGAAGAGATCTGCAAAGCAATGAAAACCGCTGCCGAGGGCGAAATGAGCGGTATCCTTAGCTATTGTGATGAGCAGGTCGTTTCGACAGATTTTATTGGCGATACCCATTCGTCCATCTTCGATAAAGATGCCGGGATCGCCTTAAACAGCAAATTTTATAAGATCATCTCATGGTATGACAATGAGATGGGATATTCATGCCGCGTTGTGGATCTGTTGGTCTATATGGCCTCCAAGTCGCATGCGATGGCAGCCAATTAAAAACCCTGGCGGGCGCCTACTCCTGAATTGATGACGATGGCGCTCCCACTAACGATGGAATGGAATAACCGTGGATTTTACACGCCAACCAATCATAGAATCAGTCATCACCTCCAAAGAGGGATGCAAACTTGTAGTACGCAGCAGTAAAGGAACAGGGCAAGAAGAGTATTTTGTTGATGCCGTAGAAGTCGTCTCATTTGGACACTCTTTCTTTTTTCGCTCATTGGAAAAGCCGAAGGCTTTTCTTGTTCCTGTTACTGATTACGAGATCCTTGAGGTTCGCGAGCCTCGCATGGTCTTGAAAAATGTTGGTCTTGACCGCTCGATAAAAATCGCTGGCGGTAAAGAGTCACCCAAAACTAAAGCTAGCCCGGAGAAGACCGCTTCCGAGGAACCTGCTGAACAGGAACCCAAAGGTTCAGAGAAAAAGCGTGAGCGTCGCCGTACTATCCGTCGTCGTCGCGGGCGTGGATCAGGCAATTCCGGTGAAGAAGGCAATCAAGAGAACGGTTCCGATTCTTCCACAGAGGAAGGTGAAGAGAAGATTGCTCTGCCTAAGCCCTCGAAGAAAGGACAGTCGGTAGGTCGTGAAGCTCTTGAGACCACCACATCAGTTCTTACTTCGCTGCTTCCGCCGCCACCAACGTTAATTTCCGATACGATCGAGCGTTACAAAGACAATGAGCTCTTTAAAAAGGCTTTCTTTCAAGAAGAGGAGCAGCAACAACAAGAGGTTGCTCAGGAGCCAATTGTTGAAGAAGAGAAGTCGGTAGAGATTGCACCCGTACAGGAAGACCCTGCGTTAGAGACTACACCTGTCGAGGAAGAATCTGTGGTAGAACCTACTGTGGAATCGCATTCTGAGGATAGCAACGACAAAGTGCATACACCTCAAGAATAATCGTTTGAGGGGTTGAAAGCCCCTCACTTTTAATTTCCAAATTATTACTGCAGACAATGAGATTAGGTTAATAATTCATCTAATGTAAATTGTGGTAATTCACAATCTGAATGATCAGAATCTTCGTTTTTCTGATTTTCCAGAAGTATTTTTGCATTTTCCGCAATTTGACGAGTAGAAATGTCTATAGCTGAACATGACCTCCAAAGCTTATTTGTCACGGTAAGATCTTGTTCTATGTTATGAAGGTTATTTGTTTTGATCTCTTCAAGTATCCATTCATGGAAAAGTTTGGTGAAGTTGACATATTGTTCCAGGATTCTTTTCTGCGGCGTTTCGCTATAGTTCTCGTGTTCGTTTGTTCCAGTTAAAATTTTGTTGCACACCTCGAAGATCAATATTTTTAAATCTGTATCAGTTTGGTCAATGGAAACATTTAGACATTCATTAATAGCTCTTGGTATAGATGTAAGCAATGTATTGTTACAAAATCTTAAAAGTCTACGAAGAAAGTTCGGTGTGTAATCATCGCCAAGAATGGCTACTTTACGAAAAGCTAAAATACGTTTTGCGGTGGATTTTTTTTCGTTTGCAATTGTTGCCATGATACATGCAATAGATTCAGCTCTGGTTACTTCAACAGTCATTCAATATTTCCTCTCAGCAGGTTAGAATGGCATTCAACAATACAATAGGAAGAGTATGACAAGCTAGCATAACAGAGCTCGTAAGCGAATTTTTTTAACTTTCGCACTTTGTCGATCTGATTATCTAGGAAGATTTCATATTCCGAAAAGAAGATTTTAGAACCATTCTCGGCATATGTGACAGTAGTGATGATTTCTCTTGAATGATGACTCCTAGAACATCTTTTTGGTGAAAGATTTTTATGATAGCTCAATAATCATCGTCATCAAAAATTGTTTCTATGATCTGAAATTCCTGATCGGTACGAGGGGGGGCGACTGTGTTCAAATAGCTGGCTGGGTGAGTTAACCGTAATTCGGAATTTACTTCTTGAAGCACGGATAGACCATGACGGTACCAGTGGTCTTCCTTTTCCAACTCGTCAAATTTCGGTTCGAAGGTATCTTTTCCTAAAGCAGTATACTGTATATCGCGAAGAACTGAACTTAAGGAGCGGTGCTCGTCCCGAGCTCGTTTCAGAGCAGTAAAAAGAACGCCTGCGACGTAATAAATACGATTGACTTTATGACACACTTTTTGAATTCTGCATTCACCGCCATGTTTTTCTATCCATTCGTGAATCTGTTTTAGGACCAAACCTTTCTCTAATTTAACAGTTTCTCTGGAATAGTCTAAGTCGGCAAGCGACTTGCAAAGATCGGGGTGTTCTTCTTCGCTCATATAAGCGATTCCGTGTTCTTGTACGCCTCGCTTTTTAAAAGCTATCTTATATCCGCCCGTAAGTAAAGGAGATGCTTTAATATATTTTCCTGCTGATATGCTGCCACGGATTGATGTATTCAGAAATTTCTTAGTATATTTTTGGTTTACGCGTATTGGAACCAAAAAATAACCTTCGCTATCCCATCGATCAACTCGTTTGGATAGCTGATCGAAGATTTCCGTGGTCGAAGGTGAAACAACAAGTAAGTTGGGTGCTTGATCCCCAGCGATGTAGGTAGTGTATGTAGTGTATGCAGTGTAGGAAAAGCAGGGAGTGCAGGTTTCAATGAGGACAGCGTTATCAAGGTCTTTCTGATTGTCAACCAAGTCTCTGAGATCTATTTGATGTTCTCTGCTTTTCAAGCCATAGGATCGGCTGTCGCCTTGATGCGGCTTTAGGTTTTTTTCTGAACATACTTCTACACTTGTAGAAATTTGCTTCTCTTTCTCGGAGCTAAGTGTCCGCTTAATAAGCTGCTGACATAACTCGGTAACATAAGGCTCACTTCTATCGCTAAACAATGCTAAGCGAACATGTGGCTCTTGACTTAGCCTCTGAAATAATTCCGTTACCCCAGGAAAAACAAAGTATTGGGCATCAGCCCGTATGAGATCGCCTTTTCTATGAAAAAATAATTCGAGATTTTCGTTTCTAACATTTGTATCGGTAAGAACTTGTTCAGTACGAAATACAACAGTGTAGATGGGGTTCGGATTGGAGGTTGGCTCTATACTCATAACGTGCTTTTAATTTTGGCGGTTAACATGCGAGAATGCTATCATAAGGTTATCTTTCTTTCGTAGAATTATGATGACTTGGAAGTAATATATTTTCTGAATATCGGCTATTTGTAAAATATGTTTATCCTACTGTTTTTTTGTAGTAGAGAAGTTTCGCGAAATTCACCTGTATTCAAGCTTTGGCAGGTGAATGATTTACATGATCACGCATTCTTGCTCTTGCTCTTGATTGATAATCTCGTCTTCTTTTTCGGTAATAGGGCACATGATTGTATTAACAAAGCTGTAAGGGCAGTTGAAGCGTAATTTGGGATTCATTTCTTGAAGATAGGATAGACCTAGATGGTACCAGTGTTCTTCCTTTTCCATCTCGTCAAGCTTCGGTTCGTAGGTATTTTCGCCTATGGCAACAAACTGCATATCGCGAAGTACAGAACTTAAGGAGCGGTGCTCGTCCTGAGCTCGTTTTAGAGCTGTAAAAAGAACGCCTGCGATGTAATATATGCGATTGGCATTATAATATACTTTTTTAATTTTGCATTCACCGCCATGTTCTTCTATCCATTCGTGGATCTTTTCTAGGACTACACCATTTGTTATTCTTGCGTTGCCTACGAAATAGTCATGGTTTGCCAACATATTGCAAAGATCGGGGTATTCCTTTTCATTCATGTAGGCAACTATGCATTCCTTCTTCCCTCGTTTTTTAAAAGCTATCTTATATCCGCCCGTAAGTAAAGGACACGCCCTAATACATTTTCCTTCTGCTATTTTACTACGGACTCCTGGCCAAAGAAATTTCCTGATATGCCCTATTCTCGCATGTACTGGAATCAAAAAATATCCTTCGCTATCCCATTGGTCAACTTGTTTGGGTAGCTTACAGAAGTTTTCAGTGGTCGAAGGTGAAACAAGGAGCAAGTTAGGCGTTTGGCCACGTTCGATGTAAGTAGTGTCGGTTACAATAAGGGCAGTGTTGTCAAGGTCTTCCTTATTGTCAACCAACTGTGTGAGATCATGTAGATTTTTCTCGCTTTTCAAGCCATTGGCTATGCCAGATTGTATCTCCCTTCTATCACATACTTTTACATTTGCGGAGAGCTGTTGATCGAGTACAAGTGCTTTATGAAAAAGCTGGTGAAATTCCTCTGCATCGCGATAATGATAGCCAAGGCGAAAATAAGCTAAGCGAACATTTGGCTCTTGATTTAGCCTTTGGAAAAGTTCTGCTACTCCAGGAAAAACAAAGTGCCTGTTGTGAGCTTCAATGAGATGACCTTTTCTCCGAAAATATGATTTGAGGTTGTCATTTCTAGAACCATCTGAAGCTACGAGGACTTCATCAATATCGAATACAACTGTACAGGTAGGGTTTACAACGGTGTTCGACTCGATACTCATACTAGTCCTCTGAATTTTAGTAGATAAGATCTTAGAATGTTATCATAGGGTCAGTATTGGATTCTAACTTTACTTTCTGTAATTTTTATCGACTCGCCGCCTGTGATGGTCAGGCGAAGTTGGTCGTAGTGGTTGGCGCCGACGAAGCACTGATGCTTGATGGCGCTGAACCCTCACTTTTTTTGCAAGTCAAACTCATGCCCTTAGAAATCAATGTAGGCGGCTATGTTGGTTCAAATGAAGTTCTGAGTCAGCCCAAACATGTTTGGGAAGAGAGCGTGAAATCCGGCGAGGGTGCTCCGGGTGATGATTTTTTAGCTTATTATGCGATACTGAATTTTTGGCATACCCAACATCAGCATCGATTTCGCATAATTGATGAAGAACCTACGACCACTTTGGCGAATGACCTACATGATTACGCACCCATTATCATCTTCATTTTTAAGGCTTGTATTGATAATCTGCTTTTCTTCTTCGGTAAGAGAGGGTTTGATTGTTTCGCAATAATTGATAGGGTGAGTGAACTGCAAAGCGGAATTTACCTTACGGAGCTCGGACAGACCTCGATGGTACCAGCGGTCTTCCTTTTGTCTTTCAGAGAACTTCGGTTTGTAGGAGCCTTCTCCTGTGGCAGTATACTGCATTTCACATAGAACAGAACTTAAGGAGCGTTGCTCGTTCCGAGCTTGTTCTAGAGCGGTAAATAGAATGCCTGCCACGTAATAAATACGATTAGCTTCATGGTATAATTTTTTTATCTTAGTTTCACCTCCACGTTCTTCTATCCAAGCGTGTATCTGCTTTAAGACCTCGCCATTCTTTAGATATGCTCTGTCATAGCTGTAGTTTAGGTTGGCAAGGGACTCGCAAAGCTCATGGTTTTCCTTTTCCTTCAAATGGTCTACCACGTATTCTTGCAGGCCTCTTCTCTTATAAGCTATCTGATATCCGCCTGAAGATAGACGACACACCTCGATGTGCCCGCCCTCTGCGATTGAACGGCGGTTTGTTATATATGGAAAGTCTTCTTGATTCTCATATGGTTTTCGAAGTACGGACACGGGAACTGAAAAATAACCAGCCTTATCGAATTGATCAATATTACGGTCTAAAAACATGAAATCTTTTGAGGTCGTAGCTGGAACTTCAAGAAAGTTCCGCGCTTGGCCGAAGCTTACGTAACTAGCGTTATCTTCGATAAGAACTGCGTTGTCAAGATCTTGTTCGGTTAAACCTAGTTTTGTTAGATCTTTTTGTGTTTTGCCGCTTTCCAATCCATAAGATTTGTCAGCGCCTTGATGTGGCACTAGATGGCTTGCAGAACATACTTTTATACTCGGTAAAAGCTGTTGCGCTTTTTCGGGGCCCAGCGCTCGTTCAAGAAGCTGTGGACATAACAAGGAATTACGTTTATCGGCGCCACTGCTAAAAAACGCTAAGCGAATATTGGGCTCTTGAATAAGTCTCTGGAAAAATTCGGCCACTCCAGGGAAAATGTAGTTTGTGGCTAAAGCTTGAATGATATGGCCGTTTCTGAGAAAAAATGTTGCGGTTTTTGGGTTTCGACAACCATTATCTACAAGAACTCCGTCAATATCACATACAATTGTGATGAAGTTTGGATTGGAGGTTGTCTCTATGCTCATGTTTGCTTCCTGAAATTTTGTTTATAAGAAAGAAAGGTATATCAGGCGATCCGCATTTGATTCTATCTTTTTATTCTGAATTTTTGCCGATACGTTAACGATACGTTTTCGGTATATCAGCAGTTTCTGTTTGTTTCAAAACTGCTGTTCTTCAGTCGAGCCAGTGAGTGCCGTTGTTGCGGACTCGCCACCTGTGATGGTCATGCTCAGCTGGTCGTAGTAGCCGGCGCCGACGAAACGCTGATGCTTGATGGCGCTGAACCCGCACTCTTTCTGCAAGTCAAACTCATGTTCTTGGAAATCGGCATAGGCGGCCATGCCGCTCTTGCTGTAGTTGTGCGCTAGCTCGAACATGCTGGCATTGAGAGTGTGAAATCCGGCAAGAGTGACGAACTGAAACTTATATCCCATTTCTGAAAGTTTCTCTTGGAAATGGCGGATCTCGCTGTCGTTGAGCTTGGCCTTCCAGTTGAAGGAGGGGGAGCAGTTATATGCCAGCCACTTTCCAGGAAACTTCTCATGGACGCCTTCGGCAAACTCGCGCGCTTCACCGAGGTCGGGGGTTGAGGTTTCGCACCAAAGAAGGTCAGCGTAAGGCGCAAAAGCGCAGGCGCGATCGATGGCATACGGCACGCCGCCGGTGACATGGAAGTATCCTTCATGCGACCGTTTACCGGTGATGTAGGGAACGTCGACAGGATCGGAATCGGAACGGATCAAAGAAGCAGAATGGGCATCGGTGCGGGCGATGATGAGCGTGGGGATGTTTAGGACATCGCAAGCTAGACGTGCAGTGATGAGCTTTTCAATAAAGATATTCGCAGGAACAAGGACTTTTCCACCCATGTGGCCGCACTTTTTTAGAGACGATAACTGGTCTTCAAGATGAAGTGCTGCGCATCCTGCTTCGACCATCGCTTTGACAAGCTCAAAGGCATTAAGAGGACCGCCAAAGCCGGCTTCGGCATCGGCAATGATCGGCACAAACCAGTCGGTGTGGCTGTTGTTTTCCAAGTGCTGGATCTGATCGGCGCGGCGCAGGGCGTTGTTAAGGCGGCGGATCAGGTGCGGCATGCTGAGGTAGGGGTAGAGGCTCTGGTCGGGATAGGTCTCTAATGCATCATTATTGTCGGCGGCGACCTGCCATCCACTGGCGTAGATCGCTTTCAACCCTGCCTGTACCTGTTGGACAGCCTGGTTGCCGGTGATGGCGCCGAGAGCACGAACGAAGGGCTCGTGAGAGAGAAGGTGCCATAGCTTCTCTGCACCCATCCTCGCTAGGGGATAGTCAATGGTGATTGAACCGCGCAGTTTGACGACTTCTTCAGCATGATAAGGGCGGGTGATCCCTTTCCAGCGGGGCAGTGTCTGCCATTCATTTTCTAACTTGGCGATATCTTCTTGCGAATACATGGTATACCTATCCGTTAATTGACCATCGTGTATGCAGGGATGGTTAAAAATTCAGTAAAATGTTTGTTGAAAACAAGCTCTTCCAATAGCTGCCGCGCTTTTGCGAACCGTTTTTCATCGTAATAGTCGCCGTAGAGGGCTTTGATTTTTTCCATCTCTTCATCGGCAAAAGTGTGGAGCAGCTTGCTGTCGATGGTTCTGCCATCGTCAAGTGCCGCTCCTTGATGCAGCCATTGCCATAGCTGGGCGCGAGAGATCTCAGCAGTGGCGGCATCTTCCATCAGGTTGTTGATAGCCACGGCACCATTGCCGTTGAGCCAAGATGCGAGGTATTGAATGGCAACGTTGATATTGAGGCGGACGCCCTCTTCGGTGATTTTCCCGTCTACAATAGTGAAGTTGAGAAGGTCTTCAGCGGTGACGTGGACGTCGTTGCGCTTTTTGTCGATCTGATTATCTTTATTGCCTAAGAGAGTAGTGAAGACCTCTTTGACAGGGGCTACGAGGTCGGGGTGTGCCACCCATGTACCGTCGCAACCGTCGGTAACTTCGCGCATTTTATCTTCATGGACTTTGCGTAAGGCGCGTTCGGTGACTTCGGGGTCTTTGCGGTTAGGGATAAATGCGGCCATACCACCGATGGCGAAAGCGCCGCGTTTATGGCATGTGCTGACGAGGAGTTCGGTATAGGCGCGCATAAATGGAACGGTCATGGTGATATCCGCGCGGTCGGGGAGATGCAGCGTCTCCATTTCACGGAACTTTTTGATGACGCTGAAGATATAATCCCAGCGGCCGGCATTGAGGCCAACGGAATGGTCGCGCAGCTCGTAGAGGATCTCCTCCATCTCGAAAGCTGCAAGGATCGTTTCGATGAGAACGGTAGCGCGTATCGTCCCATGAGGGAGGCCTAGCTCTTCTTCAGAGAATGTGAAAACGCTATTCCATAGGCGTGCTTCGTGATGGCTTTCCAACTTTGGGAGGTAGAAATAGGGGCGCGAACCTTTGTTGAGTAAAGCCTGGGCATTGTGAAATAGATATAGGCCAAAATCAAAGAGCGAGCCGGATATGGGCTGGCGATCGATGGTCAGATGCCGTTCATCAAGATGCCACCCACGTGGACGGACGAAAAGGATCGCATGTTCTTTGTTGAGGCGGTATTCTTTGCCCTCGGGAGTTGTAAGCGAGATAGTTTCGTTGACGGCATCGCGCAAATTGATCTGTCCTTCGACCATATTGCTCCATGTTGGAACATTGGCATCCTCGAAGTCGGCCATGAAGACGTTGGCGCCTGAGTTCAAAGCGTTGATTACCATTTTTCGTTCTGTAGGCCCGGTGATTTCGATCCAGCGACGGTGCAGATCGTCGGGAAGGGGGGCGACGGACCATGCATTATTGGAACGTATGTCCTTGGTGTCAGGGAGAAAGTCGGGCATGATGCCGCTGTCGATCGCTTGCTGTCTTTCAGTTCTTAAGGCGAGAAGACGCTCGCGTTCATTGTTGAAGTGGCGATGTAGCTTTTTGAGGAATCCTAAAGCGTTAGGAGTCAATATGGTAGAATACTCTTTGGTGACGGGTGCATCGATAGCGATATCTTCGATTTGATGGTGTGATGTCATCTGTGTCCTCAAATGTGTAGTTCATCTATAACATACTTATAGTATGGTCGACAACGATGAGAAGAAAGTATTTAATTGCAAAGGGATAGCGATGAAGGTAGTTGTAGCGCCGCAATCTTTCAAAGGAACAATGACCGCAGAGCAGGCGGCGGAGCGGATTGCTGTGGGTATCGCTGGCGAGGTGGTATTGCTCCCTCTTGCCGACGGTGGTGACGGAACTCTGGAGGTGCTTCTCAATGTGCTGAGAGGGGATAAGCACACTGCTATTGCCGTTGATGCATTAGGAAGAGAAAAAGAAGCAGCGTGGGGTTATGTGGATGAGACGCGGACAGCGATCATTGAAATTGCACGCATATGTGGAATCGCTGAACTTAAGTACGGCGAGTATGATCCTTGTCATGCGACAAGCTATGGCGTGGGGCAGATGATCTTAACAGCATTGGATTTCGGCGCTGCGACGGTGATCCTAGCGCTCGGGGGCAGCGCCACGAATGATGCCGGAGCGGGCATGGCGCAGGCCGTGGGCGTTGCCTTGCTCGATAGTCGAGGCAGGGAGATTGATCGAGGGGGATTGGCTCTTGCAAATTTGGCGGAAGTCAATATGTCGCAACGAGATCCTCGTATCGCGGAAACAGAGTTTTTAGTGGCTTGCGATGTGAACAACCGGTTGATCGGTGAGGAAGGGGCAACGCATGTGTATGCTCGGCAAAAAGGAGCGACAGAGGAAGATGTCGAGCGCCTGGAAAAGGCAATGACACGTTTTGTTGAGGTTGCCGGAGGTGATATTCCCTACGGCGGCGCTGCGGGAGGATTAGGTGCGGGAGCGGCGCTTTTTCTCAACGGCCGCGTGATGTCAGGGGTCGATTTCGTTCTTGATCAAACAGAATTCGATAGCTGCATCAAGGATGCTGACCTTGTTGTGACAGGAGAGGGATCTCTGGATGCGCAAACGGCATACGGCAAAACACCCTATGTTGTAGGGAAGCGTGCAAAGCGTGCTGGCAAGTGTGTCTATGCTGTTGCGGGCAGGCTGGGTAAAGGCTATGAGGCGCTGTTGGGCGATCCTTTTGATGCTGTCTACACTTTGGAATCATGGAGCGAGCAGGTGCATCGTCTCTAGTGCAATAACAAAGATTGTGCAGAAGGCCAGCAACCCTAACATTATCCGTCCGCCGAAAAGAGAGCTTTCCGAGGTCAACCCAAGGCGGTAGCGCCCGATCCATACCATGATCACGGGAATCAGCCCATTAAGGATCGCCTCGCCGAAGCCGCCGGCAACGCCGATCGCCTTTATGAAGATGCCGGGATAACTTGCGGCGAGCAAGGCAGGGGGGATAAAGACTAAAAGGCAGAGCCACACACGTGAAAAGCCGCTTCTTTTGCTGCCGAAGCCGTCGCCGAGGAAGTCGACCATGGCAAGGCCGACGCCGAGGAATGAGGTGACAAGGGCGAAGAAGCCGAAATACATGCCGCAGCGGCTGATCCAAGGGTTGGCAGTCACATCCTGCAAGAGGTGGCTGATGGTGATGCCGCGCGTCGCAGCTTCTTGCAGCGCTTCCGGGGCGATGGAGCCGAGGATGACCCACTGCCATAGGGTATAAACAACAAAAGGCAACGCTGTTCCAACAAAGATAGCGGTGCGCAGCTTCATGGCATCGCGCTTCATATATGTCGAAAGCGTCGGAATGATGTTGTGATAACCATAGGCACTGACAAGAGTCGGGGCAGCAACAAGGGTGAATCCCCAGTTCTTAAAAACCAGCAGCTCTTCCGTTACCTCGGTACTGCCGACAGCGACAAGAGCGATGAACGAGATGATTAGCCCGGCCATCAACAGCCAGTTAATCCTGCCGACAAATTTGGTTCCCCAGAGCACCATTAGTCCGAAGAGAGCGGTGAACAGGGAAAGGCTCCATAGGGAGGGGACTGTGATGCCGAACATTCCGGACAGCATCTTTTCAAATAAGGGAGCGCCACCGGCGATGTAGGAGACCATCAGGCAGTAATAGAGGAAAATATATAAAATACCGGCGATCACCTCGCCGCTGCGTCCGAGAAAATGTCCGGTAATTGACAGCACGTTAGCTCCGTCCGGCATCCATAAGACAACCTCGAGAAGCAAAAGGCCGGTTGCAACCATGAAGAACCAGGTAAGCGCGCCGGTGATCAGCGAGGGATAGAAGCCGGAAAGGCCAGTCACAACCGGGAGCGCCAGCATCCCTGCGCCAATGCAGGTGCCGGAGATAAGAAGAATTGCAGACCATAACGACTGGTCGCTTTCTTCTCTGACGTTGAGTGAGTCGTGAACTTCATCCATGAGGTTTTGCTTTTTCTTTTTTCAACTCTTTGATTTTGGCGTCGATTCTCTCAGCCATGCTACGGTGGCGTTTGGCTTTCTCCATCCTTTCCGTATATTCGATCCAGTCATGAAACATGAGCGGTTGGCTTTCAAGTTCGATTTGCATTGCTTTGACTTTAAGTGTATTAGAGTCTTTCTCCAATTGTTCGATCCGTTGATCGACATTCAAATCCTCTTCGGTCAAGGGATTATACTCGCCGAAAAGAACCATTGGCAGGAGAATTGCGATGGCTCCCAATTTTCTGGTATAGTCAGACATAGGAATACCCAACGAAGTAATTTACGACAGTGTAACGGTCCTTGAAAAAAAGAGCTACTTTCAAAATGATTTCTGTTCTTTTTTTTCGATGTTGGGTATTTTTCTCTCGAAAAATAAGGATTTGAGGATGGAAAGAGTAAAGCTGCAACAGATCTATGCGCAGTCGTTGACGTTGATGACAGATTTTTACCAGATTACGATGTCCTATGCATACTGGAAAGCGGGTCTTGACCAGCGCGAGGCTGTCTTTCATCTTTTCTTTCGTAAGCCCCCCTTTCGGTGGCGGATTCACCATTGCTTGCTGGTCTGGAGAGCATCGCCGACTACCTGAATACGTTTGCTTTCGATGAGAGCGACATAGCCTATTTGCGCACGCTGCAAGGAGCGGATGGTAAACCTCTTTTTGAAGAGGCGTTTTACGATTATTTGCTTAACATGCAGTTTTCCTGCGATGTCGACGCCGTACCTGAAGGGACGGTGGTCTATCCTTATGAGCCGCTTGTCCGCGTACAGGGACCGTTGATCCAGTGTCAGCTGATTGAGAGTCCTCTTTTGAATCTGTTTAATTTCCCTACGTTGATCGCAACAAAGGCTGCACGCACCTGTATTGCAGCGAGTGGCGAGCCTGTGCTTGAGTTCGGCTTGCGCCGCGCACAGGGTATCGACGGTGCGTTGACCGCCAGCCGCGCAGCCTATATCGGCGGGTGCGATTCGACTTCCAATGTATTGGCAGGAAAATTATTCGGCATCCCTGTCAGGGGAACCCATTCACACAGCTGGGTGATGGTTTTCGATGACGAGAAAGAGTCGTTCCAGACCTATGCCGAGAGCCTCCCTAACAATTGCGTATTTTTGGTTGATACCTACAATACTCTTGAAGGGGTGCAGAAAGCGATTGAGGTGGGGCATTGGCTGAAAGAGCGCGGCAGGAAAATGCTAGGGATACGACTGGACTCCGGCGATCTCGCCTGGCTGAGCATCAAAAGTCGCGAGCTTCTTGATCGGGCAGGCTTCACCGATGCGCAGATTGTCGCTTCCAACGAACTGGATGAGACGATCATCCAAGATTTAAAGCAACAAGGGGCAAAGATCACTGTATGGGGTGTCGGCACCAACCTGGTAACGGCGAAGAGCCAGCCGGCCTTGGATGGTGTTTATAAGCTGTCGGCGATACGCGATCCGGGACAGCCTTGGAAGTATAAGTTAAAGCTTTCGGAGCAGATGCGCAAAGTCTCTAATCCGGGAATTCTTCAAGTGCGCCGCTACCGTCATCAAGGGCAAAATGTCGCCGATGCGGTTTATGACATCAATAGCGACATCAGCGGGGGATGTACCATTATTGATCCTTTTGATAACACACGAAGAAAAACGCTGACCCCTGATCTCGAGTGCGAAGACCTCCTTAAGCCGATCTTCCGCGAAGGAAGGTGCGTGTATGCTCTGCCGACCCTCGATGAAATTAGGGCTAACACACAGAAAGAGATTTCCGGCCTACCAAAAGGAATGCGCCGTTTTGTCAATCCGCACCTCTATCCTGTAGGGTTGGAGAAAGCGCTTTATGACTTAAAAATCGAGCTGGTGCAGAACATCCGCTCTAAGTGCAAACATGACTACATCATTCCGGAATCCCTATGACAGCATTGCTAATTGTCGACTTGCAAAACGACTTTCTTCCCCGAGGGGCGCTTCCTGTTGCTGATGGCGATCAGATTATCCCTGTCGTCAACTTGTTGATGTCTAGAAAGTTCGATCTTGTCGTCGCCAGCCTCGATTGGCATCCGGCGGAGCATGGCAGCTTTGCCGAGAACCATCCCGATATGCAGGTCGGCGATGTGATCGATCTCAATGGGACAGAACAGATTCTTTGGCCTGCACATTGCGTGATCGATACTTTGGGGGCTCAGCTGGCTCCTGACCTCAAAAAAGAGAAAATCGACCATCTGGTTTACAAGGGAACGGATCCTGAGATCGACAGCTATAGCGCATTTTTCGATAACGGACACCGTAAAGATACGGGATTGACTCATGTGTTGAAAAGTCACGGCATTACTGATGTCTATGTCGTCGGCCTAGCTACCGATTATTGTGTTAAATTCACGGTGCTGGATGCTTGTCTTGAGGGGTTTCGTACTTATGTCGTGGCGGATGGTTGCCGCGGCGTCGAGATGAAGGCGGGTGATTGTGCTCGTGCATTCGAAGAAATGAAGCAGGCCGGAGCGATTGTTTTGGTGAGTTCTTCAGAGATGCACCAGTAATATTGTATCCGAATTGTTTGAGATGCCCTCTTTCAGAGGAGGGCATCTTCGCTGGCGATTACAGAATCGACATGAACAGGAAGTAGCTGGCAAACAGCAAGATAACGCCGATGACTCCACTAAGCCAGGCAGGCACATGAAACTCCCCAATGATGACGTTGAAATGACTGAACAGGCGGATAATATGAACTGCGCCAACGATTGCAAATACAATTGCCGCCAATAGGATTGAATAGTACTCCATTTGCTTCCTCCTTTAGAGATTCTCCTTGCTACAACATGTAAATAAATTAATTTAAACAAAAAATCTGGAAAGTAAACGCTGTTAACCACTATCCTACCTACTGATGGTCTGGAAAGAAACAAAAGATGGGATTCTTATCACTGTGAAAATCATCCCGAAAGCGCAGTTCCCTGCGATAGTCGGATGGTCGGAGGGACAGTTGCGTGTTCGCATCGCTGCCGTACCGGAAAAGGGTAAGGCTAATGCTGCGCTGATCGCTTTTCTTGCCAAGGAGCTGGGGTTGTCAAAGTCGGCGGTCGTACTTGTTTCCGGTCAGACTTCCCGTTTAAAACAGGTCTTAATCAAAGACCATTCGATTATTAGTCACCCTTTGTTTAAGGAAAAATGATATGAAAAAACTGCTCATGATCTGTCTGCTCATCGTTGCTACTGTTCATGCTGATGAAAAAGTGGAAAAACGTAAGGAAGCGCTGAAAGAGGAGAGCAAAACGACTGAGCATAAGGCGCAAATTGATGGGAAAACAATTGCCTATCAAGCGACTGCAGGAACATACATTTTGAAGAATAAGGATGATGAGAAAAAGGCTAGTTTCTTTTATGTGGCTTACACGAAAAGCGATGTCAAGGATCAGACGAAGCGGCCGGTCACCTTTTGCTTCAACGGTGGTCCGGGATCGTCGTCGGTATGGCTGCATATGGGGGTATTAGGACCAAAACGTGTCGTGACTCAGGGTATTGGCTATATCGATCCTCCCTATCACCTCACTGATAACGAATACTCTATCCTCGATTTGACTGATTTAGTCTTTATCGATCCTGTATCCACGGGGTACAGCCGTGCGGCTCCGGGGGAAGATCCGAAGCAATTCCATGGTGTTGAAGAGGATATTAAGTCGCTATCGGAGTTTATCCGCCTCTTTGTTACCCGGAACGGAAGATGGGAGTCGCCGAAGTTTTTAGCAGGGGAAAGCTATGGGACAACACGCGCTGCTGGCCTGGCAAGCGAACTGCATCGTGACAATTATATGTATTTGAACGGCATCATCCTCGTCTCTTCGATCTTGAACTTTCAGTCGCAAATCGACTACGACGGTGGAAACGATTTGCCATACCTGACCTATCTGCCTTCCTATACGGCAACGGCATGGTACCATAAGATGTTGCCTGAGGATCTGCAGAAAGACCGTGCAGCGGCATTGAAGGAAGCCGAAGAGTATGCGAACGGCGAGTACGCCTTGGCATTGATGATGGGCGACAGGATCGATTCCGAGACAAAGGCACGCACCGTTAAAAAACTGGCGCGCCTGACAGGATTGAGCCCTGACTACATTGCCCGTTCGCGTTTGCGGGTACCGCCTCTGCGCTTTGAAAAAGAGCTGCTTCGTGATCGCGATTTGCTAGTCGGCCGCTTCGACAGCCGTTTCACCGGAATCGATACCGATCCTGTCAGCGATCAGATCGGACGTGATGTTAGCGCCGACGTGATTTTTGGTCCATTCACAGCAACGTTTAATGAGTATTTGAAAGAAAATCTGGATTGGCAGCAGGATGAAAAGTATGAGATTTTAGCAAATGTGTTTCCATGGAATTTCGACTATGGCGACGCAAAACATCGCTATCTTAATGTGACCAATAAGCTGCGCGATGTGATGGTGAGCAATCCTGCGATGCGTGTCTTTGTCGCTAGCGGCATCTACGATTTGGCGACGCCCTATTATGCGATGGAGTATAGTCTGAACCATCTTGGTGTCCCTGAAGAACTGCATAGCCGTATCGATAAATCGTACTACGATGCGGGCCATATGATGTATATCCATCTCCCTGCGCTTAAGAAAATGAAATCAGATCTTACTGAATATTACAGAAAAACCTTGAACGAAGGATAACATGCCAAGAGTTATTCCTCGCAGAGAGCTCAATGAACAGCACGATATACATGAACGAAAGAAGGTTTGTCGTATGGCGCAGGTTGCCGCTATCGTTGCTGCCCTGGTAATGAATTCCATCATGCTGGCCGCCTTCTTTACCGTCCCGGTTTTCGGGGCGGTGTTGCTCCCTCTCGATATTTTGTGCACTGTGTTGGCGTATGACACTGTGGTCGCCGGGAACAATTATATTAATATTCTTGATAGTCCGAGCGCAAATATTGTGCGTGAGATGGTTATGCTATTCAAGGGTGATGATCGGTTGTATAACGGGACGTTATTGATGCGGCAATTGGTCCCTATCTTTGCTACTGGCTAGATAATTTGACAGCGTCTCAAATTTTTCTTTAGCATAGTCTCCGAGGAGACGTGCACCTGCCCATAACGAGTGCTCGACGTCTTCAAGCTTGCTGTTAAATTCTACTGTGCTATCTATTTTAATGATTTGCCCTTGGTATAATAACCCGTAAAGAGTTGTAGCAAACCTGCGCGGAACCATGATATTGAGATTGGTTAGGGCTGTTACAATTGCAGCAACATCGCTTTCAACGAAAGGGAGCTGGTTTAAGGTGGTCTTTGGATGTTTTCCGATTTGAACAGTAAGCAGGTCGCTTTCTTCAGTGCAGTTGGGGCACAATCTGGGGATCAGGCGGAATTTTTCGTTCTCGAAAATGACCCTTCCGGCGATGATATTGATGATTTCAATATATTTAAAAGAAACATGAACTTTTGGTACCATGTAAAACGAGGTGTAAGATTCACCGAGGTACCTCAAGTTATTATCATAGAAATGGCTCCATAGCGTTTTCTTTTCTGGATCCAAAAGACTGTCGATATCTCTCGGATCTCGATCGCAGAGCAAAGAAAAAGAGCAGACACGTACGGCAGCGATTGTCATTAGTTTTTGGTTGGTTACTAAAAGACTGGACTATAGCAATTATTGGCGTGGTAGGCGACAATTTTGTGGTTTCGATGCTTCGGTGCTGCGGAAGGGATTGATATCGAGACCTCCGCGACGGGTATAGCGGGCATACACGGTGAGCTTTAAGGGAGCACACTGTTCCTTAATGTCCATGAAGATGCGTTCGACGCACTGTTCGTGAAATTCATTATGGTCGCGAAAGGAGATCAGATATTTCAAAAGGCCGGCATGGTCAATCTTAGGTCCTTCATATTCAATATGAATCGAGGCCCAGTCGGGCTGCCCCGTCACAAGGCAGTTGCTTTTCAGGAGATCGCTAACCAGTGTTTCATGAACTATAGCGCCCGCGCTTTGCAGATAACCACGGTTAACGTTGTAGCAATCCGTTTCAATATCGAGTTCATCGATGTTAACGCCTTCCCAATTGCTGATCTGGAGATTAATAAATTCTTCTGGAGTGAAGAGCGTAACAGCAACCGAACCATTTGCTGCTGAAGAAAGGTCGTTTGTAAGCGCGTGCACTACCTCGTCTTTGGAGGAAAAAACTGTGCCATTGAATGAGTTAAGATATAATTTGAAAGATTTAGACTCGATGATATTTGACGTGGTACAGGGAAAGATGCATGTGCCAATGGCAACTTGCGGCTTTCCTTTAGGCGTCAGCCAGGAGATCTCGTAAGCATTCCAAATATCGCATCCGTTGAAGGGAACGGGTACGGGCACACCGATTTCATCTCTATTCAACTTCCTTGGGATAGCATATAGCAAGCCAGGATTATATTTTTTTTCATAGGCGGCGCTTTTTCCTAAAGGGGAGTCTGCTGTATTGCTCATGGACTATCATTCCTATTGAACCAAAAGAGTGTATAAAGGATAATTCATTGCTTGATTACTGTCCAATGCGAGGCACAGGTGGAAGCTCTGCATCATTGGGAGATGTCTCTCGTCTATGCCCTTCAACAGTGGGGGCGGCCCGGGTGGGACTCCTTTTTTATTTTTCTTAATTACTTCGATACCGTCTTTTTTGTATTCCTTTTAGTGCCGATTCTTTGGTACGGCTACCACTGGAAGAGCGGCATGCGCGTTTTTAGCATTCTCGCTCTCAATAGTTATGTAAATTTTTTGTTTAAAGTGTTTTTTCATCAACCTCGGCCGCTGATGGTTGATCCAAGTGTTGGTGTGATGAAGGCAACAACAGGAGGGTTTCCTTCCGGTGCGGCGCAGACAGTGATTCTTCTGTCAGGCATCTTGGTTTGCTCGTGGAGGAGCTGGTGGGCGTGGTGTTTTGCTGCTGTCTACATTTTTTTTATCAGCGTTTCCCGTGTGTATTTGGGGATGCATTATCCCACAGATCTAGTTGGCGGCTGGGCAATAGGCTTGGGAATGGTTGGGATTTACTACTATGTGTTTCCTGAAATTGAACGTTTGCTGAAACGTTGGTCGTTTCTGCAGAAAGCTATTTTTGTTGCAGCTGTGCCTGTAGTGATGCTGATTGTTTACCAATCCCTCTCTACCTATTTGCTTGCCATGTCGATGGCAGGCGGAGGTATCGGTGCCTTAGCGGCTTCCTATTGCGAGGTGATCGAGGATTCCCGTACATGGCAACAGCGCATTGTGCGTCCGTTGGTGGCAATCGGTGGTATTTTTGTAATTTATGCTCTGTTTGTTTCTTGGTATGGACCGGGCGCGAATAAGAGCTATCTTTCCGGTGGCGCTCTCATGATGATCAGTTTGTGGACGACTTTGGGAGCCAGTTCTCTTTTTTACTTGCTTCCTGCAAGGTACGTTCATACACATCTTCGACACAGAACAGAGTCCAAGTAATATATTTGTCCTACTCTACTTCCTGTTTTTCATTGGCAGAGACATTTTCCTGATTCTGTGGATGTGGCATTACATGAAGCAGCAATCCTAGCTTTTTTTTGCAGAGACTAGAGATTCTCCTATGTGTAGGCATGGTAGAAAAAAGAGCAGGGTATTTCTGCGTGCGGATCTTCTCATTATAGACTATTTGATAGCCGTATTCTGCAAAGTTACTAAGAAGTGACTGCGGTCCAAGTAGCAAGATGTTGCGCGACTTGAGGTTAAGCGAGTAATATTCCCCACCATTTTGCCAAGGATAAAGAAGGTTGCCGGCAAGAGAGGTTATAGCATTGTCTTCTTCAATGCCGATAAGAATCGTCAGTCCTTTGAAGGTAGTGAAGTCTTTAGAATTTATTAGACCGCTCTTGATTGGGATTGCAGCTTCATCATTGGCTTCTTCGGTACCGAAATAGAGGGAGCTTAAGCGAATACATTCTTGATGTACTTCAGGAGTTTTTTCTTTCTCCCATATTTCGGCGAGGAGAGTATAGAGTCGCTGTTCTTTTGGCTGCTGCCGTTCATATGTGACCATAGATGATGAGATCTCATTCGACATCTCATTCACACATCTTGTGATTTGAGTTACTGGTACTAAACCTTCTATTTCTGGAATAGCGAAGCTTGTTGAAGACCGTTTTAACCTGCGTTCTGGATAGGCAATATCAAAGAATTCGCGTGTTTTTTTTATTGCATCTAGTTTATTGACCGTTCGATGTAATCGTTCCGCTTCCGCATTTGCTTCGGGAAAGGGGAGTCCTCCGGCCCAATGTCGGTATTTTTCTTTGAATGTATTGGCATGTGGTTTGATTGCGTCGATGTCTTTTTGGGTAAGTTTTTCCGAAGGCTGCTTCACTGCTTCATTAGGATGAAGGAGTCCAGCTTCCAATACATGTTCAGGACAGTCTGCTTGATAATATACCCAGTGGGTGTTGTAACTCCGGTACCAAGTCTTTAGATAGTCAAGGTGATTCATTGTTCTTGTTCTCAAGAAAAATGATCATCGTAATTAATTATTTATTTATTGGCTATCACGAAGTGGCTTGTTTTGGGGTAGTCATAACCATGTCATCCTGATTCTAGCTAGCGAGGTAACTAACATCCATCATTGAATTACTCATTGTACCAAGAGCGGCTGAGCTGCACTTTGTCGCGGATAAACCCGCATCCTGTGGTATCTTTGTAATGCTTATCGAAAAGCTGCTGTACAGCGCTGCTGCTTTGATACCAGAAATCAGGGTTTGGGTCCTCGATAGCCTTCTTGATCACTGCTGCCACCTCATCGGCAGGTTGCCCATGGCTGACAGCGTTATCGATCGCTGTACGGCAGTTCTTTTTGTAGATGTCATAAGGGGCGTCTACAACAGGACGAGTGCCGGTTGTCAGCGATTGAGCAAAATCTGTAGCAACGCTTCCCGGTTGGATGATGCAAAAGACTATTCCTTCCCATGCTGCATTATCAAAGGCGTACCCGCAGGTGATCACTTCGAGATCGTGTTTACATGCGCTGTAGGTCGGCAGTACATTGGATGGGTAGCGTCCGACGATGCTGCTTATGTTGACGATTCTTCCACTGTTGCGGGCCCGCATGGAGGGAAGAACGGCATCTGTGATGCGTTTCGGACCAAGAACATCGACATTATATTGATGCAGCATCTCCTCTTCGGTAATCGTTTCCACAGGGCCGAAGACGCCATAACCGGCATTGTTGACCACGACATCAATCTTTCCATATAAACGAAGGGTATCGTTGATCGCGGAATTTACTGATGTGGTGCTTGCCACATCAAGAGTTTTGATAACGATATTATCGCGTTCGTCAGCGAGCTTTTGGAGGAGTATTGCTTTTTCAGGAGTTCTCGCTGTAGCAATGATTGTATCGTTTTCATTCTGTGAAAGTAGACGCACTGTTTCTAAGCCTATGCCCCGTGATGCCCCTGTAATCAAGATCACCTTGTCATCGGCACTAACTGTTGACATGACCAGGAGTAGGAAGGCGATTAAGTGAAGCTTAATGTTCATGATATATCCTAATTGGATTATTGATAGGGAAAGACATTTTACCATCTTGCCGACTATAGCAGCAACGCTTTTGTTGAAAACAAGAGCGAAGGCGGCGAGGTTAGCATTGCTGATCCCCTGAATTCTGGTGATAGAGATTCCCTGAGGGTGATGAAATACTGATCGCTAATGCCAACGATAGACAGAGAAAATGCAGAGGCAATGCTCTAATGGTACGAACTTATCCGCACTCATTACCAATTGCATCTTTCAAAAATACTTCCTGACTTCTTGTGAGGGGTAGATTGATACATTTGCGAAAGATGACTGGCGTAATTAGTGAGTAACTGGAGTTGACCTCTTTAAGCTTTTGCAAGCCATATAGATACACTTTCTTCTGTGTCGCTGTTCGGTCAAAGCAAGGTTTAAACCGATTTTCGCTCAACTTGAGGAACTGCCGTTTGAATAGCTGTTCACTTAAAGTAACGCTATTTTTTTCTGCCAATTCGATAGCCTTAAAGAGCATTCCAGCTACGTAGCAGATTCTATTGATTTCGGTGTAGATGGCTTTCGTCTCGCCGGCATTTGAACGAACTAATTGATAAATGACCTCATTAACTCGGGAGTCCTTCAAATCAATTGCCCCATATTCGCCACCATTTCCCTGATGACAGATGGTATCTAACTGCTCGATAAGCTCTTTGTTTCCTTCGGCAGGGATCGGCAGTTGCTCATACCGATCATCGGACAACTCGAGGAAACCTAGTTCATAATTCGAGCCGTTCTTTATTACGAGAATCTGGTTCCCGGCAATAACTTCTTGCTTTTCCGAATCTTCAGGTTCCGATTCGTGTTTGCCCAAAACCAAAAGTAAACAAGGGATTTTTGTGTGTTGCTCTCCATCTATACAGTCCAAATAATCTTTTGTGCAGCTGGAAGGAGCTTTTAAGAAATTAGCTTCTTGGCCAGGAAACACATTGGAGTCCTTATCATCAATGAGCACCATATTGTTCAGTGGTGTTGAATCGATTTTAGTTAAATCCTTTTTCGTGAACCTCTGATTAGACGTGATCCCATACTGCTCAAACTGCTTTTTAGCTGTTTCATTTGAGATTTTGGCACGATCTTGTTTGGATAAAACGACCACATTGTTCTTAACTTTACGGTATTCTTCCTCACCAAGCGAACGCTTCAGTAGATGTCGCACAAAATAGTAATTTCTAAACGCGTTGGCATTGCTATAAAAAGATACCGTAATATTCTTCTGTCGATAAAGCAGCCTAATGAATTCCATTACGCCAGGAAAGACATAATAAGTATGAACGGCATCGATGATTGCACCTTTTTGGTGATAGAATGATGCATTTTCTACTGTTTTTGCATCGCTGCAGCATAATACACCATCAATGTCTAAGCAAACGTTTATCGTAGTCATTGTCATAACCTAAATTTTTTTGGAGTAATGTATACCTGGATTGAGCCATTTAAACCAACTGTATTCAGAAAAAGTCTTAAATCCGCTCGACAGCAGTTATACCGATTCTTGAATCAATTTCGGTATACTCGATATGATTTCTCATTAGTTCGATAATAAAGAAGGACTTTTTATCATCTTGCCCTCTATAGCAGCAACGCTTTTGTTGAAAGCAAGAGCAAAGGCGGCGAGAATAGCAACACCGATCCACCAAATACTGGCGAGCCAGATCTTTCCGGTGGCGTGGTACAGCCAAAGGGTGATCACTGCTGTGGGGCCGCCGAATAGTTGTCCTCCCATGGCATAGCCGAAAGATAAGAGGGAATAGCGGCAATGCTCAGGTACCTGCGCGCGCGCCCATGCGTGATAGGAGGCGCAGTAACCAACACCGATCATTACGAAAATCGATCGGATCACCATCACGGTGACCAGGTTGGCGTCTTGCAGCCACAGGAATAATGGCATTCCTGCTACAACGGTAACGAGCGTTGCCGCCAGCATCACCTTTTCTCTTGTCCATATTGTCGCACAATAGCCAAAGACCGGCAGTAAGACAAAATCGAGAACGACAAGAGAGGTGTTCATGCTGACAGCTTCAGCTTCTGTGATGTCAGTAACGAGGGGGATGAGGCCGTTAATGACCACGAGGGCGATGAAATAGCACGCCCAACTGAAACCCGATACGATAATTACCTGCATCAGAGGGCGCCGCTCTTGCCACAGTACTTTGATGTTATCAATGATCGTGATCTTCTTAGGAGTATTATCATGCTCTTTTTCCTGCTGCGAGCGAATATACAGGCCGACAAGCGCCGTGATGCCGCCGAACATGAATAGATATCGCCAGCAAGTCTCCACCATATTGGCATTGGCTAAAATGCCTACAGCAGCGGAACCGACCAGAATGCCGGCAACTGTGGAGCAGGCAAAGATACTGCTGAGGAAGTTGCGTTGTTTTTCCGGGGTGTGCTCAAGAAGATAAAGAGCGCCGCCGACCGTCTCTCCCGAGGCAAAGAAATTCTGTAGCATTCTACCTAGAGATAGAAGCAGCGGTGCAGCCATGCCAATGGAAGCATAGGTGGGTAGGAATGCCATCGCCATGGTGACGGCGGCCATGCCGCTCATGGTTAGGAAGAGAGCGTGTTGTTTTCCGTGCATGTCGCCGATATATCCGAAGAATAGAGCGCCGATAGGGTATGCCAGCGCAGAGATAGGAATGATTGCATAGGTAAGGATGAGCGCGACAGTCTGATCCTGTTCGGGGAAAAAAAGGTGTGCTAAATATGGCGACAAAAGAGCAAAAAGGGCGTTGTCATAATTTTCGAATAAGTTGCCGATGAGCGGGCTTAACAAATGCAAGAGTTTCTGTCGGTGATGCTTCATCTTCAATCTCCTTGTTTTAAAGCATCACCAAGGATCGATAGAAAAACATCGAAATCCACACTTCCTACGCCGGCATTATCCGGATCAGGTAATGAGGGTTAAACGGAATCGTTCTTTCAGCTTGGGAAAAATCCTTAAGCACCCCTGGTGATGGCAAGAATCCTATCAGGGGGAATAATATTGATCAATAGTAGAGTGATTCGTTAAAATATTTAGCAATTATGATGAGTGTACATGAAATCCACCGCAACATCTCGCTGCATACCGAGCTGTATAATGGTGCGCATAAAGTAGGCAAATATGCAGCATATTCATGGCTGACGACGCTGTTTTTCAGTGTGGCGATCGGAGAGTTGTCTGACTTCATGTTTACCGCTTCTGCAACAACGACATTGTTGTGTGTCGCAATCTATGCCGTTGCGTGCTTTGAAGACCTTGTAAAAGGCTGTTTTGAAGGGTCGCGCCTGGTAGAACGTAATATTGTCAGGATCGTTTGAGGCAACGGCAGCGCCGGGAGCGCTGCCACAAGCGGCAGCTGTTAGAAGCCGACGCCGAATGTTGCCATCAGTGAAGGGGAAGGGTAGCTTCCTTTTTTGTTTGTAGGAACAATAGGCTGAGACAGGTTAAGTTCTATAAATGAACGGAAAGGACTATTCCGTTGCATCTCCAGACCAATCGCCAATTCACCGCCGATACCTTCGAATTTACGGGTGATTTCATCTTCATCATCACGGGACTGTTGGATGAGGTAACTGAGGCCTGCGCCATAGTAGCAGGAAGCGTTTGCTGCAGGATCAGTGTAAACCAGGTACATGATTCTTGGGACAGTGACGATATAGGAGTGTTGATGCTCTTCGGTAGAGAAGTTGATTGAGATGTCGATAGCCGTTTCTCCGCACTCATAACGACGGCCGATTCCCACTGCTGGTGTTAGATCATCTTCTTGTCCAACGGTCAGTTCTGCTCCGCCGAGTTTGACGTAGTTAAAATATTCTTTTTCATAGCAGCAAACCTCTTCATTGTTGTTGTATGACTGAGCAGCAATTAGGGGTGTGGATGCGCAGATCGTACTAAAAATTAATATAGTTAATTTTTTTCTAATATTCATAATAACCACCTAGAGTTAAGGTTTTTGTGGAATGAGGAGGGCATTGTACTTTTGTCAGAGTATTGCGGTCAAGTAATGTTAGTTTTTTGATTGATAAACTTTATTCATCGCAATATAAGGATGTAAAAGGATTGTAAAATGGACCCGCTATCGCTGACAATTCCCTTGATGCTAATGATCGTATTCGGCGTCGCTTCGCAGTGGTTGAGCGACTTGTCGCGTGTCCCATCGATTCTATTGTTACTTCTTGTAGGTATTGTCATAGGACCATTGACTGGGTTTATTGATCCCTCTTATGTTCTTGGCAATCTCTTAACTCCAATCACATCGTTATCGGTAGCGATCATCTTGTTCGAAGGCGGGCTGAGTCTTAGATTCAGGGAGATTAAGGATATCGGCCATGTGATTAGAAATCTTGTTACGTTCGGCATGATTTCCGGTTTCGTAGCTACTGAACTTTTTCTGCATTATGCTTTGGGTTTTAGCCATGCGTTTTCGATGCTGCAAAGCGCTATTCTGGTGATTTCAGGGCCGACGGTGATCAAACCAATCTTAATTTCCATGCGTCTCAAGCCGCGGTTGAGTGCTATCATTAAATGGGAAGGAATTATCACCGATCCGTTTGGCGCAGCTTTGGCAGTCATCATCTTTGAGGCTTTGCTGACACAGACAGGCACGCAAGCTGTAGAGGCTGCTTTCTTTGGCGCGGTTAAAACATTGGCATTAGGGGCAGCTGTCGGTGGGGCTGCCACTGCCATCATTTACTTTTCTTTCAAGCACTTCTGGGTTTCCGACAAGCTTCATGGTCCTGTTACGCTGATGTTCGTTCTGCTGGGGTATTGCTTGTCCAACTTTGTACAAGAAGAGTCCGGTTTGTTGACCGTCACCATTATGGGCATGATTTTGGCTAACCAGAGTACGGTGCGGATTAATCATGTCATTGATTTCAAAGAGAATTTGTCCGTTATCTTAATTTCGTTCTTATTCATCGTGCTTGCAGGGATTATTGATCTGAAAAGCTTAGAGAGTACTCTGTTTCCCTCGACCGTTCTATTCCTGTTTTTAGTGTTTGTTGCGCGGCCTTTTGTCGTTCTCTGCTCCGGAGCTTTTTTTTACCTTCCTTGGAGGGAAAGTCTTTTTCTTTGCTGTCTTGCGCCGCGTGGCATCGTTACCGCCGTTGTCGCTTCCCTTTTTACCATGCAGCTTGCCCGTATCGATTATATTAATGCTGCCAGCCTAGCGCCGATGACGATTACGATCATTTGCATGACAGTGCTGTTTTATAGCATTGTTGCAAGAATTGCTGCCCATCTATTAGGTGTTTCGCGCGGCGCGAAGCAATCGATATTGATCATCGGTGCCAACGATGTATCGGGCCCTATTGCCGAAGCCTTGGTAGATGCAGGGTATCAGCTTCATGTTATTGATCCTAATAGCGTCAAAGCGATGGATATGGCTGCGGAGACACTGCCGATTTTTCCCGGGACTTTTCTTGATTTTGAAAAACAGTATCCCGACTTTGTTGAAGAGGCGGACATGCTCCTTGCAATGACGGAAAGTTCGGATATCAACAGTCTTGCGATTATCCATTTCCGCCATCATTTTGATGAATCGCAGCTGTTTCAACTTGCGGGATCGTCGATTGACGAATCGCTAAAAGGCAGGGAACTTTTTGGTAAAACATATGTCGAGTTGTCACAGATGCTCGCTGAAGGCGCCAAAGCAAAAGTCGTGATGATCGAGACCCAAGAGGATCTCGATTATATGTTCGGCAACGATGAAATGGCAGCTGTTCCTTTATTTTTCATCGACCAAAAGGGCGGGCTGACCCCAGTTACCGAGAGCAACAACTTCAAACCTGCCTTGGGTGATAGCCTCCTCGTTTTTGATAGAAGGACAGGACTTTGACAGCCATTCTTTCCATTCCGGACGTGCTGCGTCATAACACCCTCGAGCCAAGTCCTGCTGTTCGGGGTATTTGCGGGAGAATGCTTTTATGGCATTGCTTAAAGCTGTGACGTTGTTATTCCCTTCCCAATGGAGGAAGTCAACAAGCTGTTTGCCTTGATATTCAGCAAACATATCGACATCATCATTACAAAACCAATTGACAATCTCGTTGAACAGTTTTTGAACATCGATGCAACGTTTCCACTTTTCGTTCTCGGTGATAGATATTAGAACGCCCAATTCTACCTGTTCGCCAGTGAGTTTCCTCCCGTTCTGTTGCCATTCTCTAGCGTAGACAGCACCACGGAATACTGTGACGCAGGCTGTTTCCTGAATATTTTTATAGGTTTCAGCTTTGAAGAGTCTCCATGTCGAAGAGAAGGAAGAAAAGATTTGTGAACTGCTTTCCATAGACAACCTCGGGTGCGTGTTAATGATGACTGTTTTTGAGGTATCATTAAAGCATAGTGTATTTAAGGCAAGAATTAGATTTCTATACCCAGTAGGATTTTAAAGCTGTCAGCCTGTCGCGCGTTTTGTTCGAGTGTATAGGTGTCCTTGCCCGAATAGTGGTAGTAGCATCCTCCGAAGCGCATGTCCATGTAGTCGCATGTTAGGCGAAAGGGGTCTTCGTAGCCCATCGGGAAAGCATTGCCGTAGGAAGTGATAACAAAAAGCTCACGGCCTGCCAAAGCGCGGCCGATATCTTTGCGGATGGTAATCAGGTCGCTCCAACGGTCGATAAAGGTTTTCATCAATGCGCTCATGCTAAACCAATATACAGGTGTGGCAAGGATGATCTTGTCGTTGCGTGTCATCATCTCTGCGATCTTTAGGAAGTCGTCATCGGCATTGCGATGTTCATAGTCGTAGTAGCTGATGTTTTTTTCTGATAGCTCGACCGTTTCGATTTCTAGCTTTCCAAGGACATGGCGGATCGCATGGTCAGTATTACCGTCCTCTCTTGTATTCCCCTTGATCAGCAGCGTGTTTTTTATCATGTCTCTATCCTAGATAACGTATTTCGAAAATGTAAAGATCTTTCAAGGTGCGCAGGCGATTTGATCTGATGTAGTTTGCCTATGTGGGGCTGCAGCAACTGTGTATAACGCTTCTTCCGCTTTCTATGAGTGGTAATGATCCAGAGCAGGATTGACTCGGAACCCAGGAGACGCGACCACTTTTCGTAGTTGCCGTTGCACATTGGTTCTTTCCTGATGATGTGGTGGACACTGCGCTTTATCCCTTGCCATAGGCAACGCCAAATGGAATAGTCGAGCCAGATGATCAGCTCGGCCTCTGGCCAGATATGTTTACTGCCGATACTTGTGTAATTGCCGGTGATAACCCAACGGTCGGCGTCAACAATTTTATTGATGTTTTTGATGACGTGATCATCAGGATGCCGTACCCATCCTGGCAGCCAAAAGAGGTCGTCAAGGTCTGTATGAGGGTGTCCAAGAGAAGCGCTAATGCGCCGTCCGAGTGTTGTTTTACCCGATCCTGAAGTGCCGATGATCATGATTTTGTTGGGAAGCATCAGAAAATGCTATGCGTGAGCAGTCTTTTTGTCAATAAAGTCGCTGCATCTTTCTGCCCAAAAATTTTTCATGACGCTGATTTGGCTGCTGTGGCCTTCATCTGTGATCAGGAAGAGAGAGCTGTTTTTAACGCCGCGAGGCAACCCCGTATAGAATGGCGTCACAATCTGATCCGCGGGGGTGGCATAGAGATCGACTTGTTCTAACTCTGTGTTACGAATGTTTTCTGTTAAATTCTGCGCGCTTGTGCTTGCCCATGACAGCTCTTTGACGAGCTCCTCATGGTGGTTGCCTCCTATAGGCGATCTGATCAACCATCGCCATAGCTTGCGCGCCGACTCTCTCCAAGATGGCTGGTCTGTCATTGTGGAACCATAGAGAGGAGCGCCGATACAGGAAACCATGACCGGATTTTTGATGGCGTGTTTTCTTTTGAGTTTGACGGCGAGGTATGCAGCTTGGCGGCCGCCGTTGGAGGCGCCGGTGATTAGAATTGGTTTGTCTGGATGTCTGCAAGCCCAGGATAGTGTTTCGGTTAATAAAGTGGCAGAGGCTTCTTTGAGAGGGCAGTTTCCCTGTTTTATGATGTTTGGTTGGAAGACAGTCACCTTTTTATTCTGTGTCGTTTGCTGCAACGCTTCATACAGAGGGTTCATCATAAAGGGGTATCCGCGCAGACCGTGGATGAGTATGCAGAGAGCGTCGGGATTGGGATCAATATCGATAATTGTGTTCTTGTACCGATGGGAATGGGAAAAATGGGAAAAGAATGCCAGCATGCCAAACCAGAGGTCTTTGATAATTGAGATAATCGCAGTCATGGTACGGCAGAGGCAATTAGGAACATATTGTTGAAAATCCATTTTTTCAAAGATCGGCTCACCTTCGCTACCATAGTCATGCACGCGAAAGAGGTTGTGAGAGATCGGTTGAATGTATGCGCTGCTCATCATATTGCTCCGTGTACATTGTGGCATACATGACAAGCTGTTTTTTGGATAGGATTTACTTCGATAAATATGCTTGTTGATTATTTTTGCAGCTGCTATTCCTTTTTTATATTGACTCAGCAAGGAGTGTTGGCGATGTCCTTCATATCTCGTTTCTCTCACACAACTTATTCTGAATTATCGAAGCCGCAAACATTAGAAGAAAAAAAGGCATTCCTGCAAGGTGTTGACATCACAGTCTTGATCGATGGAAGTAAGTCAATGTTGATTGATGACGAAAAAGACGGGGTTAAACGTTGCGATCTTGTTCGTGAGCATGCTAAGCGTATCATAAAGACAGCATTGAGCCTTGATAAGGATGGGGTGGATGTCTGTCGGTTCAACGATACGACGGTTTGGAAAAACAATGTTAAGAATTATCAAGAGATCGATGAATTCCTACAGCAAGATCCTCAAGGAAAAACCCATCTTAAGAAGGCCCTTAAGGAGGCGTTCTATGAACATTTTTCCAGGAAGAAAAAAAATAACGATCAGCGAAGCATTTTTCTGATTTTTACCGATGGGATTCCAGATTATGAAAAAAAGGATCTTAGTCGATGTGCATCTGAAGTTGGACAGTTGATCATCGACCAGGCAAAAAAAACCGATAGAAAAAAACGCTTCAAGCAGAACTTTTCTGATGGAAGAGAACCGAGTTTGAAAACCACAGAGTTAGGTATTCGTTTTTTTCAAGTAGGCGCAGATCCTGAAGCGACAAAATATCTTAAGACTCTTGACGAGAAACTTCCTGCGAAAGTCGATATTGTCCATGTTGGCAATGTCGATGAATTGAAAAATACTGAAAGCATTATTGAAGCATTCATCAATGCCATTTTCGGCTAACAAGGAGAAAGATGATGTATACACAAGGAACCACACCGTACGAACTAAAGCCGCTCATTCCTGACTTAAATGGGCAACCATTGCAAGTCCCTCCTCAGAGGCCGAAAACAGATGAAGAGATCAAAGCTTTTTTACGAAATTATGATGTTATCGCCCTCGGCGATGAAAGCACAAGCATGGGCTGGGCTATTGATGAGTCTGGTGACTATACTGGATGGGATCAGCTTCGCGAAGTCATGGCAAAAGTTGTAAAAGTGGCCATGTGTTATGATCACAATGGTGTAGAGTTAGCGTTCTTTGGCAGCACTGTTGAGTGGCTGCCTAAAAAGGTTGAAACTAATGATGATGTTAAACGTGCATTTAATAAAAAGCCGCGTGGTGGAACCAATCTTTCTGATGCATTACAACAAGCATTTAACAGGCACTTGGAACATCGTAAGAAGAAAGAGGCGAAAGGTCTGAAACAGAAAACTATCATCCTTATCTTCACTGATGGCGAACCTGATAATAAAGCGAGATTGCTCGAAGTGATCAGAAAATTCAATGAAGAGGAGTTGAGGTCCGATGATATTTTTGACTATCTTAATCCTGATGGAACAAAAGTTAAGAAAACATTGGAACTTGGCATGCGTTTTTTCCAGGTTGGAAACGATAAGGACGCAAAGGCTTTTCTGCAGGAACTAGACGATCATCCCCCTTCAAAAGTCGATAATATTGATACAGGGATCCTTGATGATCTAAAAAGCGACAAAGATGTCCGTAAAGCCTTTGTCGATGCGATCTGGGATTAGCATCACCGGGAAAAATCAAGTGGCTCTACGGAGCCACTTGATTGACGACGTGTGTGAGGATGTCTTCAGCGATGTGCTTGCCGACGACCTGTTCCAATCCTTCGAAGTCCGGTGATGAGTTGGCTTCGCAGATCATGAAACCTTCCTCCGTAAAGAGGAGGTCGACGCCGGAAACCTCGAGATTCATCAAGCGGGCGGTCTCGACCGCCAGCCATGCTGCTTCATCGGGAAGGTCGATAGGTTCGACGGTGCCGCCTTGTGAGTAGTTGGCTTTGAAGTGGCCTTTTGATTTTCTTTGCATGCTGCCAATTACTTTACCTCCAAGAACGAACACGCGCAGGTCTCTGCCTTTACTCGTGGAGATAAACTCTTGCAGGATGATGTTCGCCTGGTGGTTGTAGCTGTAGATCAGCTCCATCAGGTCCATGAAGCGTTCTTCAGATTCACATAGATAGATGCCTTCGCCGCGCGTGCCGATGATATTTTTTATGACTAGGGGGAAGCCAATCTCTTTTTTCACCACGTTGATGTCGATAGGGAATTTGACCATCATGGTCTTCGGTGTGGGCAGGTCGCTTTGCGCAAGAATCTGGTGGACATGGAGCTTGTCTTTCGCTAATTCGATCGACTCGGATGAATTACATACATAGATACCCAGGCGTTCCAGTTGTCTGACAACAGCTAGACCGAAGTAGGTTGTCTCGCTCCCCATACGAGGGATGACGAAATTAGGAAGAGGGCGGCTTTTCTCATCGATCAGAATGCTATTTCTGTCATGGCGGGTGACGACGAGTTCGAACTGCTCCGGACAGACGACATCCAGGTCGATTCCCATGTTTTTTCCTGCATCGAGCATGCGTTTGACGCCATAATCAACGGGTGTGATCTCATCGAGACGGGTTTTGTAAATAATTAGTCCTTTCATAGCTTTCCGTTGTAATGGTTTTTGTTCCTAGTCTTTTCCTGAGGCCTGGTATTGTGGCGGATACCGGAACTGATTTTTAACTGAAATCCTTAATGATTTTCAAAAAATATTCCTTTTAGAGAAGGAATAATTAATTGTTGAGAACCTGTGTGCCTTACCAAGAATAGTTGATATTTATTGTAATGGGTGTGTATGTTATTTTCAACAAATAAGTTTATTGATCGATGGATATTTCTTGTTAAGAGTTGTGATTAATTATTGATTTTTATTCCTTTATACTACAAGGTAATATCCTTGCCAGGAGTTTTTTTAAGATTTAATCTTGAAGCGAAGAAAAGAAGATAAAGCCTCTCGGTGCTTTTAAAATTTATATATATATACTTTATCTATACCGGAAATGATTCAAGAATCGTTTTTTGGCAAAGAGAAATCTTTCTCATTTGGCAATCGTAAGTGATCTCACGTTACTGAATATTAGGTCACTTACGATCTGCCAAATAAGGTGTTTTCTCAAAGCCAAAATCCCAATTCTTGAACCTTTTCAGTATAACTCACCTATAATATTTGGAGTTTTTTTTGAGTACTAATTCGTTGTCACCAACCACTGGCTTGCAATACTCTGCAAGTTCTTCTTCTGATAGTGAGCGGGTCGCCATCGTCAATATGGAAAAAAGCACAACAGAAGATCTGTTTGACCGTTTGCCAGATGAAATCATTCTTAATATCTTTCGATTTTTAACTTGTTGGAACGAGAGGAATAGCGAATCTTTTAAAGAAAAGCTAAGGGGAACCGAATACACTAACAGGAAAAAAATTCTAGCAGATTTAGCAGAGAGATATGCAGATCTAAAAAACTGCACGACAACTTGCACACGGCTTCGTCGCATAGCATCAAATGTCTCTCTCTGGAAACCATTAATCGATGTGATGTATGTAGACTTGGAGAAACTCAACTCTGAACAGCAAATTTATCAGCAGATCAAAATGGTGCATCTTCATGCTAAAGAATTCATTTATCCGTTTGATGAACTGATTGCAAAAATAGAAAGAGCAATAGACACAAGAATTGCTGATGCCTTGGGTTGGAAATTAATCTATGCTTATCAATTTACTCAAAATGCTATTTATCGCCACTTAGCTAGTATAGAAAGCGAGGAGTTTCGGCTTTCCTTTTCCCGTATACAAGGAATACAAGGGGCGCTGGAGGGGAGGTGGAACGATACAGCAGGAGGCGTGTGTTCCATTGTAATTCCAATGCTAAAATACTCTGCTGAAAAAGACTTTAGTGGAGAAATTACTGTTTATTTTGGAAAGCAATGGGAAAAAGATAATAAAGAGTTTTTTGAATCATCTAAAGAAGATCAAGAACGACCTCCTGCCTATCTCCATTACAAACCTTGTGTTCATAACAATCGTGAAGAGATACGGCGATATTCAAATAAGAAGCCGAGTCAGTTTTTTGTAAGAGAAGCAAAATATTCTAATCAAGTGACACCAGTTGGCCAGCCTCATTTCTACGAGAGTATAGAGATATTTCGGAGAATTACAGAATATCTTGATGATAAGGTCTGGAAACAGATAGAGTCCTCGAAAAAAAAGGAACCTGAAGAACGGGATTGTTGATTTCGCCATCAAGTTGTCATGAGTTTCTCAATCGTAAACTTGGCTTACTAATGGGACTATGGCTACCTTTATTATCGCCGCTTTTCTTGAGTGCATGCAGTGGTGATGTTTTTTTTATTGAAAGCTGATGTCGTTTAGCTCTCTGCTCCTGCATGCGATGCAATCGTGTTTGTTTTTTTAATTGTTTGTCGTAGTCATCAGCACGTTGCTGCTCTTTAACTTGTGCGAGAAACTGCTTTTGTCTGGCGAGTATTCCTGCTCGCTTCTGAAGATTTGAAGGAAGAGGGATGGCGATCTCCTGCATGAGAAAACCATGTTCCTGGGCGACATATTCGCATTGGGCAAGCATGGTGTGCGCCCCGTGCCCCCCATTGTAGTTGATATTAAGCAAGTGTGGACGGCCGAAGGGGTCGGCATATTGCAGGCGTGCCGTCATCTTTCTTGCGTGCATGGGATCGCAACGCAGGTCATTCAAGCCTGTTGTGATCAATGTTGCCGGATAGGCGGCGCCGTTGACGACATTATGGTAGGGAGAATAAGCGAATAACGATGGAAACTGGTCGGGGTGGTCCGAACAGCCATATTCGCCAACCCATAGGTATCCTAGACGAAAGTGGTGGTAGCGAAGCATGTCAAGCAAGGGAACGGCGCTGACAACGGCGCCGAAGAGATCGGGACGACGCGTGACTGCTGCGCCTGTGAGCAGGCCGCCGTTGCTGCCTCCCCAGATCGCCAACCTGTTGGGAACGGTATATTTTTGTACCAGGTGTTCCGCAGCAGCGATAAAGTCGTCGAAACAACGCTCTTTATTGTTCCTTGTCCCTCCTTGGTGCCAAGTCTCGCCATACTCGCCGCCACCACGGAGGTGTGTTTCGCAGATGAGCCCTCCAGCCTGCAGCCAACAGATGTTGCTGTGTTCGAAGCTGGGCTGGATTGGCAGGCCGAAGCCGCCATAACCTTTGAGCAAGGCATATCCTTCTTGGTAATCTTTGTGATGGGCGATATGGATAGGAACGTTGGTGCCATCAGCAGATCGGACAAAAGCGAGGTGTGTGATATAGTCGTCAGGATCGTAACCCTGGATGGCGGTTCTTTTCTCTAACTTTAGCGTATTTTTTTTGATATCATAGCAGTAAAGGCTGTCGGGATGGATCATCGATGAGAAGAGAATATAAGCTTCACTGGAATCCCAGCTACTATCTAACATTGCCGTGCCATGGCAGGGCAGGGGGATCTCTTTTATGAACTTGCCATTCATATCGAAGATTTTGATCCGGTCATGGCCGTGGCTGCTGTAGGTGGCGGCAAGACAGCCGTCTATCCCCTGTACATATTGGAGTATATCGCTGCTTTCGTTGATCACAGCTGTCCAGGCGTCATCGTCTACTTTTTTTAGCAGTTGGAAGGCAGGAGCTTCATGGTCGGTCAACAGGTATTCGGTGTCGTTGATAACAATCAACTGACTGCTGATCTCATCTCCTAACAGTTCGAAGAACTTCGTCGGTGGGGTATAGGGATCCGCAAGATACATTGCATAACATTCGAGAATGGTGCGAGCTTGATCATCCCAGCGGCTTCGGTAAATGTAGAGGAGATCATTATCGTCGAACAAATTGTACATCCAGTCATTGTGCGTCGCATCGCCAAGGATTTTTACGTCGGAGGAAGCGTTGGTACCCATAGTATGGTAGTAGATAGAGGTCCAGAGAAAGTTCCCGGGGGTGTCGACGGTGCTGTAGTAGAAAGCTGTAGAATCGGGAGTCCATAAAAAGTGAAAATGGTTGCTGCCGATGACGGTATCGCTGACAAGAGCGCGTGTCGGAATATCAACAATCAGAAGTTGGGGTTTCTCGTTGCCGCCGTGCTGGATGCCCAAGGCAAGGTAGCGTCCGTTTGGCGACGGTTCGATGAAGGTGTAGGTAGGGTGGTCATTCCATGTGTTGATGTTGAGGAGCAGTTGGAATTGTGCGTTCTTATTTTCTTGAATGAAAAGAACAGGGGCATGTTGGTTGATGTCTTGGTATATCGTTAGCAGGCGGTCGCTGTTCCCTAAAGAGATTGTTGCGGAACAGGTTTCGCTGAAGCAGCTTTTCATTTGCGACAGCAAGCTGCTGTAATAGGGATTGCTGTTGTTGTAGTTGGAAAAGAAACGCGACTGTTCTAGATCCCATTGCTGTACTTTTCCATTATCGCCATTTTCAAGCCAATGATAAGGGTCTTCAACAGTGTAGCCATGGTAGTGGTCGGTGTGGGGGATCTGCTCGGTTGCAGGGTATTCATTTGCCCAAATATTTTGCGCAGCAAATAGCAAAACAGTTAACAGTATCTTCCTTGACATTTTGGTTATCCTTTATGAGTTGATGCGATTGCGGATCTCCTCGATGCGTTTTCTGTTGACTCCAAGGTCGCTATAGCCGACACGTGATGCTGAGCGCACCTGTACGATCCCTTGATCTGGGAGGTATAGAAATTCGACATCATCGACAAAGCGGAACAATTTGGACCTAAATTCCGCATGCAGGTAGTTATCGGTTTGAGTAATGATGGTTGTTCTTGGGAATGTGCGAATCACCGCAGCGATTTTGTCGATAGTATGGCGATCGCCTTTGTATTTCAGCGGTTCGATGTGTGCCGGGCCTTCTTTTACTTCGCTGCTGACACAGTTAGGGGTCCATGGGCATGGCGAGAGGCGGCCGTTGTGGACGCCGATCATGCGCGGAACGAAATTGAGGTAAACACTATAGGCGATGATGGCGATGACGATAGCAAAGGCAAGTTTTAGCATTCTGCTGCGATGATCTCCCTGAGCTTTTCCAGAACACGCTGGGCATGTCCTTTTGCGCGGACATTCCGCCATTCATGAACGACGGCGCCGTTAGGGTCGATGAGAAAAGTACTCCTGATCAGCCCTTCATACTCTTTGCCATAGTTTTTCTTGATTCCCCAGACACCGAAGTGGTTGATCGCCTCTTTGTTTTCGTCCGCTAGAAGGGTAAGCTTCAGTGCGTGTTTATCGATGAATTTTCTGTGTGATGCGCAGCTGTCGGGGCTGATACCGATCACTCGGGCGTCTAATGTTTCAAATTCAGGTATCATAGCTGTGAAGTCGCCTGCTTCAACAGTGCATCCGGGGGTGTCGTCTTGCGGGTAGAAATAGAGGATTGTCCAGCATCCGGTGAGGTTGGCGAGGTGGAGGCTTTTACCTTCTTGGTCAGGTAGTGTGAGTGATGGTAATGTTGTCATGAGATATTCTGTATTTGTTCTAGATTAATAAGAGAATATTATAAGAAATTAACATTCTAGCACAATACTTAGTTACTCATGCCAGACAACGCGGAAGAGGTCATGGCGCCTGTCACTGAGGTTGATGACGCTGCCTGACATGCGTGATTCATAGAGGCTGTTGAGGTTGAGGTCGGCGAAGATTACCGTCTCGACGTTGGGAGTGCTGTCTGCTGCGATGCCATCGCGTGCGAAGGCAAAATCGCAGGGCGTAAGGATGCAGCTTTGACCATATTGGATGTCCATACTGCGGACCTTGGGAAGGTTGCCGACGTTGCCGGCAAGGATAACGTAGCACTGGTTTTCCACGGCGCGGGCATGGCAGCAGTAGCGGACTCTAAGGTAGCCTTCTCGTTGGTCGGTGCAGAAGGGGACAAACAGCAGGTCGGCGCCTTGGTCGACAAGGTGGCGGGCAAGTTCAGGAAATTCGGAGTCATAGCAAATGAGGACGCCGATGGTGCCGCAGTCAGTCTCTATCGGTTCCAGGCGATTCCCTCCTGTGGTATTCCACCAGTACTTCTCATCGGGAGTGGGATGGATTTTCGCTTGCTCATGGATGGTTCCGTCCCTGAGAAAAATAAAGGTAATATTTTGAACGATGTCTTTACTGGTCTTTACCGGATGAGACCCCGCGATGATGTTGGTGTTGTACTTAACGGCGAGGTCTTGGAAAAAGTCTTTCAGTTTGTCTGTGTAGCTTGTCAGCTTTAAGATTGCTTCCTCGGGCGGCAGCTTGGTTGCCTCGATCGATAGAAGCTGCAGGGTAAAAAGTTCGGGAAATAAGACAAAATCGCAGCGGTAGTCGTGGACGACATCGACGAAGTAGGTGATAATTTTTTTAAATTCGGAAAAGGAGCTAATCTCCCGCTGCATATATTGTACAGCGGCGACGCGGATGGTTTCAGTTTTATTGACTCGCTTTTCCGATGACATCGCTTCTTGGGCGGCAAAGTTGGGATTGCGCCAAACCATGTGGATGGCACATCCCATCGACGCCTGATCTTCGGGAAGATAATCTTTAATGATCCCGAGGATTTCAAACCCTTGCCGCATTTGGAAGTTGATGACCGGATCGCGGATTTTTTTGTCCAAGACCTGCTGGAGGTAGACCTCCGGCGATCCTACCTGCTTGTATTTTTTTCGCAGCAGGGGCATGCGTCCGCCGAAGGCGATCCCTTTCAGGCCGAGATCTTTGCATAGTCGTGTCCGTTCCCTGTAGAATCGTTCGCCGATACGTATTCCTCGGTAGTCGGGATCGACGAACACCTCGACGCCATAGAGGAAATCTCCTTTAGGATTGTGGGTCGAGCAGTAGGCATTGCCTGTGATATCCTGCCATGTATGCCTTCTCATCGCCTTTTTCTCTGTGGTGACGAGCGAGGCGCAGTATCCAACGATCTCGTCATTAAGGACGGCGACGAATTGCCCTTCGCGAAAACGGCTGATCTGTCCGCGCAGCTCTGCCTGGGTATATCGGTCTTTTTTGGGGTATACTTTGCGACACAACGCCTGGATATCAGGGATATCTTTGATTTTTGCGTTGCGGATGATCAGGTTAGGTTTTTGCTCGTTCTTAGGCTTTGCCATATTTGTCATCATAGCAAAAAAAAATTGATCGGCAAGGGTTCATACTATCATCTTTAACAGAAAAGTGTTAGGTATGGAAAAAGGGTGATAGGAGTAGTCATGGATCTGACGACAGGTTCCATCAAGGAGCATATCCGCCGTCTTTCGATTCCGGTAAGCGTCGGTTTTTTCTTCAATACCATGTTCAATGTTGTGGACACGTTTTTTGCCGGAAAAATCTCAACCGATGCTTTGGCGGCGCTGACGATCAGCTTTCCTATCTTCTTCATTATTATTGCTTTCATGCATGGTCTTTCGACGGGGGGCGCAGCATTGATTTCCAATGCTTTGGGTGGAGGCAGTCCAAGGGAGGCGCGTTTATTCGCAGGGCAGGTGCTGTCCTTCTGTTTATTCCTTTCCGTTGTTGTCTATTTTCTTGGGTCGATCGCTGCGACGCCGCTCTTTCGTCTGCTTGGTGCAGAGGGGGAGTATCTGCGTTTGGCGCTTCTTTATATCGACGTCATTTTTCAGGGGGCTGTTTTCTTTTTACTGACCTATTCGGCAAACGCTATCTTGATCGCTCATGGCAACTCGCGCTGTATACGCAACTTCTTGATTGTTGGCTTCTTTGCCAACTGTCTCCTTGATCCGTGGTTTCTTTATGGAGGTTTTGGTCTGCCAGCGATGGGGCTGCGAGGGATCGCGCTGGCAACGGTATTGGTAATGGCTGGCGGGTCTGTCTATATGTTGCTTCAGGTGTATCGTAGTGGTTTTTTTACAGGGATGCGCGTTAGCGATTTCATTCCCGATCTACGCCGTTACTGGCAGATCACTTACCAGAGCGTTCCTGCGGGACTTAATCTGATGACAGTTGCCATCGGTATTTTTGTGATTACTTACTTTGTCCGTCCTTTCGGCAGCGATGCTGTCGCAGCTTATGGCGCATGTATGCGCGTCGAGCAGATTTTTCTGCTGCCGACGATCGGCCTTTCCGTTGCGAATCTCAGTATTGTTGGACAAAATAATGGTGCAGGAAGGATCGAACGTATACGCGAGGCGCTGAATATGGCATTGTTTTATGGGCTGATAGTGATGACTGTTGGTGCTGTGGTGATGTTTTTCTTTTCGGGGCCGCTGATTTCTTTATTTACCGATAACACCGAGGTGATTGCTATCGGTACTACCTACCTGACCGTCGCTGCATTGACATCATGGTCTTATACGATTCTCACGATGCACAGCACGACAATGCAAGGGATGAAATATCCGATGTTTTCTCTATTATTGGGTTTAGGGCGTCAGATTGTGTTGCCTGCCATTGTTTTCTACACGATGACGCACGTTCTAGGGTTCGGGTTATTGAGCATTTGGTTAAGTGTTTTCACGATTACTTGGCTGTCGGCGCTGTTTGCGATCTATTATGTGCGATGTGTCATTGCCGAAAAAATCGGATAGCGCTTCAGTAATCACTTTATTCTACTGTATCAGAGATGTTGCCGGTGGTTTTCTTGCACAGGGTATCTAGTGTTTGAATTATTTTTTGCTTTGTACATTCCAGATTTTGTTTTGTGGATTCGATGAGTAGTTGATGAAGGGTTTGTTGAGAAAGTAAATTCCAGTCTACCATTTGCTTATCAAGATTTTTTTCTAGAATTTCAGCTACTTTTAATCCATGGATTATCCATTCCTCTTTTTTGGATGTGAAACCTTCATTGATAAGATACAAAACATCGTTCGGTGATAGATAATAGTTGCCGGTAAGAATACTCATTTGATTGACCATTGTTTTGTGCAGATTTTCCATTAATGTCATACGTGTGAAATCGAGCAATTCACAGACGACGACAATTGAATGGATCTCGATATGCGAGATCTTTTGAAGGTAGACAAATTGTTGTAGGCATTCCATTGCTTGTTTTGAAAGTTGAGTTTCAAGCCGTCCGGCATCTTTAAATTCGTCTTTGAGGGATGTTTCAAAATACTTACTGTGTCCGTTTAAGTAAAAAATATGAAAGTATGTCTCATTACCTTCGCAGTCTACTAACGTGAAATCGGTCTGAATTTTATCTCGCGCATTTTGATAATGGATTTCTGCGAAATTGATAGGTTCGATTTCCTTTAAGCGTATTATAGGATAAAGATAGGGGTTACGCGGAGCCCAATACACTGTGGTGCAATAGTTGCACTTGGCTGCGGTAGATGAAAGAAATATTTCATAAGGGTAGGCGAGTTTGCGTGACTTTTCTTCTTTGTGACTGTTATGCGATTTAAAATTAAAGTCTCCACACAAATCTAGTACTTTGCATGCATTATGAACGATTTTTTCGAAAGGCAGTTTTTTTAGATTCACTCCAGGTTCTGTGATTTGTTGGGATGATAAATCAATTTGGTGCAGTCCTTTTCTAGCTTCCTCTTTGAGTACAGAAAGTAATTTCAAAGAGAACTTTTCAACCGTTCGGAAGACGTTAGGAAGGAATGATTTATATATTGGCTTAAGGTGTTTTGGCGTCTCTTCTGCCATGAGTCTTGTGAAATCGTCTTTCAATTCTTTTGTCATAAAATTAACTGGCATCATATTTGACATATTAGAATCCTTTTTTTAACTATATAGATCTGTTTTTCAGGTTATACCGAAAACGATTCTTGAATCATTTTCGGTATATAGGGATATTTTTATTTTAAGGGCGCTACAAATTATCAAATTACTAAAAAAATACAATTACAGTCTTGCTCTCGGTGCATAGGGAATCGACTTTTCCGGCACGTTTTCCAGCATGTTCAGTATCCATTCGAGAGGAATCAGCAACTTCGCGGCGAGGTCTACCGAGAGGTACTGATCGAATGTGGATGCCCCTTTTAGCTTATCATAGGCGGCTTCCACTTCCTGCTTGGTGTAGAGACCGGGCTGAAAGCCGAAGAGTGAATTGACGTAGATGGTGTAAAGTGTACGATGGGTCTCCTGTTCTTCCGGGGGCATCTCGATGATTTTCTTTTTTGCTTCTTCGAGCCTAAGCATTGCTGCCCAAAATGTTGCTGCATTAACGGCGTGTTGCTGGGCATCAGAGGTGCCAAAGGTGTCCATGGCGTTTTCGTTCGATGAGAAGTGTTTGCTCACTTCTTTTGCCTCTAAAAGGATTTTCCCCTTGAGGAACGCGATGGGACGATCAAAGAAGTCGAGTTCGTTGCTCATCAGTTTCTTAGCTATTGCCTTCCACTCTTGCAGGTCGCAACCGACTTCCATCAGAAGGTGTGAGGATCCTAAAGTGTACATCAGGGGGTTGCTGCCTTCATAGATTTGCGGACCGGTATTTTGACCGAGGCTACGGATGATGTTGAGCGCTAATTGTGCGGTTTTTTCTGATGCATATAGCTGCAGCAGTTTCGTTAACTGCGCTTCGGTACGGTCGGTGGCGTGCGCTTTATATACCGCGGCAAGGTAGTGGTCATGACGCTTTGAATCGCGAGACAATATTTCGTGCTGTTTCTCCTCTCCTTCGGTCACGCTCTCGCTAAGGATGTTAATATGAGTTTCGGCAAGAAAATCACAGAGAAAGCGATGATTGATCTCTTCGGGGAGGTTAGGATTGGGAAATGTCGCACACAGCGCTGCACAGAACGCAGGAATAAATTCTGCCATAATCTTAATGAAAAGGCGGGAGTCGTTGAAAGAACCTAATAGGACAAGGTAGAACTTACTGATATCGTCGGCAAGCTCATGGATCGGCACATATTTCCATGCTCCATCCTCGTAAACAACTTTAGAGAAGCGGTCGAGATGAGCGTCAAGAGGTACTTCCATTTGCTCAAACCAACAGACGCCATTGTCAATGCCGTTGAGTTCGATTTTTTTACCGATATGCATCGTTGTAATACCGGGAAGGAGATTGCCTTGGTCATCACGTATGCGGAAGGTGAAAAATTGTGGTCCATGCCATTTGTCCCCGATATGCATTTGTGCCAATACATGCGCGTGGGTTGCGTGCATCGCAAGGCCGCCCGGCCACCATTTTGCCGATGTCCTCATGTTTTCGTTTGGATTGATCGGACTGTTGATCACCCAACATTTTTTCACTTGATCCAGTGTCGCCGTTGTTTCAATGCCAAGGGGGTTAGAGCCGTGGCCCATCTCCGTTAGGCACATGCAGAAGAGGATTTTCCACGCTTCGGCATCTTGCAGGAACATCTCACGGTGTTTGTCAGTTCCGGCGCGCAGAACGGTAAGAATCCCCAGCATCATGTGGACGCCCCACAGCGTCCCGACGGAGCCGTCCAGGATCGCCAACTCGCGTAAAAATTCTTTGATTTCTGCATTGTCCAAACCTTTCGCCAGCTGTTCTGCGGTAACGATCTTGCGGCGTGCAACCTCGAGAAGGAGGGCGAAACAGTAACGCTTATAGAGCATGTCCCAGTTTTCTTCTTTGTTAGGAAAGGGTGCCGTTGGAAAAAGCAACGCAAATAGAGGTGAGTTTATCCAGTATTCATCTTTATCGAGACCATGTTCACGCCAGTATTGCCTCATAGGTTCTAATGTCGGACGGTTGCTGTTAGGGCGCGGCATGCTAAGGAGATCGTCGAGGGGGTACTTCTTTCGTGCTTCTTGTATGTTGTATTTTTGGTGAAGACGCTGCATGCATGCAACGTTGTTGACGTGTGGGATGCCGGTAAAACGCGATAGCAGCTCTTCATTACCTGGCTGGTGGAGGTAATCGATAATTTTGTCTGCGGTGGTTTTTTCCAGGGGATTTTGAAAGGTGACAGGGTTTATAGGTGTGTAATTTACCGATCTTGTTACGGAAGATACCATCATTCAACTCCGGATACAAAAAGAACGGCAGTATAATATCAGATTATATCAAAGGCAAGTGGTTATCGATCGCACAGCTGTCTCTGGATCGCTTCCAACGTTTCCGGGCTGATATGATGTTCCATTCCTTCGACGTCGATCACCGCGATCTCTTCAGGAACGCCGATTGCTAAGAGCCATCGCAGAAGGATCTCATGGCGCCTCTTACAATTCGCTGCGAGTTTTTTACCATGTTCAGTCAGCCGGATCGGCTTATGAGGGGCGGTTGTGATCAGCTCCTCCTCCTGCAGACGTTTTAAGATCTTCACCACCGTCACATGCGACACTCCCATTTGCTTGGCGATCTCGCAGGTGCGCGCCTCGCCTTCGCTAGCAATGAGGTCGGCGATCAACTCAGTATAATCTTCGGCATTCTCTTTATGATGATGCTTTCTTGTGGCGATAAAAGGTTCTGCTCTAGACTTGCTCACTGGCATCCTCCTTTTTGATGATGATGTAGGAGGAAACGGCGGGCTTGAAGAACGTGCGATTGGCTTGGACATTCAATTCCATGTTAGCGTATTTGATCATTCGAGCATCTTCGGGGTTGTCATTACAAGCATTATGGAGAATTTCTTTTGCAAAATCAAGATCGCCACGGCTGAGATAGGTCCAGTCATGCAGCTTATAGGCGAAGTAGGTCAGGACAACAGGGCTGACCAGCCATTCGCTCATGTGGCCGATGAGATAAAGCTCGTTAATATCTTCGGCGATCTCATAAGGTATTAAGCTTACTCCCAACAGGGCAAGCAAGGCGCAGATTCCTAAAAGCGCCGGCAGTGCGACGCCGCTGACGAGAGCGATCGTATGATTGGGGCAGCCTTCGATCTTGCGAACGCCACGCCACAGTCTTCGAAAATAGTTTTTTCCACTGTAGGCGTTTGCCAGACTGTTTCCTATTTCTTGGTAATTTTTGACATCATAACAGTCGGAAAGCACTTCAAAGGCATTTTTGTGCAGAACATTCTGGTGACTGAGCCTCATTAAGAATTGTTCTTTGCGTTCGATGAGCGGTTGCTCAATGTTTGGATATTCGCGGATTGTCTCATCGCAGATGTGTTGCGTTCGCTGGTAGTCGCCGTCACGAGCTAGACGTGCCATTTCGAGGAAGTAGAGCACCATATAGACCAGCACTTGCGAACTCCAGTCGCTGATATGGCCGACATCAGATGGGGGAGGATGGCCGTGGGACATTTGCTTCACGGCATTGATACAGATAAGAGTTACCCCTGTAATAGAGGCTCCGCATAGTGCAGCGGTGATGATTGTAGCGACGACAGCGACGATGGCGTAGGCGACTTCATTGCAGCGGCCACGGCGGTTGCCGATAGAGTCGATTCCATCGAATACCCTGCCTAGCCAGTACGCTTTGCTTGTTCTCTCTTCAATTCGTTTGTCGAGGATTGCGAGGTCGGTGTTTGCTCCTATCGATGCAGTCATCATGGTTCCTTGGTTAAATGTAACGAAAGCTACATAATGTAGCTTTCGTTACATTTTCGAACAAGGCGCTTTTCAGGCTACGGATCCTATGAGCAGCTTTGTTATCTTTTTGAAAATCCTACCTGAACCTTTCCAGCTAACAGAATTTACAATGATTTTTTCCTAGGAAGCAGTAAATGTAAGGGTTATTGACAAGGAGTGGTATTTTCATATGGAAGAAGGGTGTAAAAACGGTAAATATCTTTAACAGGATAAGTTCTTAGAGACATTCTCTGATCGCTTTCATATTTCGTACTTGTCTAACATGACATATTTAAGGATAGGCAGTTTTTAAATTGATAAATTGCCAATTATTTAATTAGTTTTTTTTACTATGCGATAAGTTTATATTGAGTGTTTTCTATCTATTTAATCTTTTAAATCTTTGTGTATGAAGGTGTAAAATAATCTATTTTGACCTCTTTTAATGATTTTTCTGGATTAAATAGACCTTTTACTTTACATTAGATGCAGTTGAAGGAGCGAGCTGTTTGTTCCTTCACTATTAGATAGAATTTGAAGGACTACATTTAGAATGTAGTGTATTTTTTTGGAGGGCCACGTGGCTAAGAAATTATTTGTTGGGAATTTACCCCACGAGATAGAAAGTAACGCATTACAAGAACTTTTCGAATCATTCGGAACTGTTGTTTATGCAAAAGTAATCACAGATCGCGACACCGGACGTTCTAAAGGTTTTGGATTCGTTGAACTGGAATCAGATGATGATGCAGAAGCTGCAATCAAAGAGATGAATGGTAAAGAAGTCGGTGGCCGTCCCTTGACAGTTAACGAAGCTAGACCACGCGAAGATCGCGGTGGCAGAGAGCCACGTGGTGGCAAGCGTCCTTTCAAAGGTAACTCTAACCGTTACTAGTCGCTTTTTTTCTGCATGTCAGAAAAGCTGCTTATATCACTATAAGCAGCTTTTTTTTTACTCTCTTATAAAAATAGCATCTCCCTGTAGCCCTTCAAGGTACCAATGGGCAACCATTTTAAAACCTTGCGATTCCAGGAATGTCTCTAGCTCTTTGTATTGAGTCATCCCTTTTCTAAATTCCATAAAATTCGTTTCTGTGTAGATGACTTGTACCGTGTCAAGGATGTGAGGAGAACTTGTCAGCACCTGAAGCTCCAAACCTTCGAGATCCAGCCACATGAAGTCAATATGGTCGACTGCATTGGCTTTGCACCAATCATCCAAAATAACGCAAGGCACCTCAATGCGCGGACCACGGTAGTGGATCTCCATCATCTCGGACGGCTCCAAAAGTGAGCTCGCGCCTTCATATTCGGGATTATTTCCCTCAGTACCATAACATACATAAAGTGTGGCTGTACCATTATAGTTGTTAACGGCGAGGTTGTAGCCTTCAACGTTTTGGCAACCGATTGTATTTTTTTCAAACATTTGGAATGCGTGGGGGTTAGGCTCGAAAGCTATCAGCCTGCCTTTTGGCCAATGTGCCGACATTTTTACAGTGTCATGGCCATAGTGGCCTCCGGCCTCAAAAATAACCGGATTTTCCGGTAAAAAAGTAGCTATCAGGTCTAACCTTCTATTTTTGTGCTTTTTATATTCACCGGTCGACTTTTCCGGATAGGGAGAGCCTTCGCCTGGCATCATAGGCAGAAAAAGCAAAAGAGTGACGATACAGTGTAAAATTTTCATTTTAACTCCAGGAAAGTGTTGATTAAGAGGGGATAATGAACAACTGCCGTTTTGGTATCAACCATTTTCAATACGGTTGCTTGAAAAAGAACTCATCTACAGGTATGAGAAATGTTATTGATAAGAGTCGCTTGCAAAATTATTTGGGTCTGGTTTTTTCAGCGGTTTTGTGGTTCACAATGTACGAAATTCGAAGCAAACTGATGACAGTTTGCCAGAATGAGGACGAAGAGTGACGAAAAATTGCAAAAAAAACGCCCTAACTAATTTTGCAAGTGGCCTATAGGAGTTTGTTTATGATGAGTGCGCTGTTCGTATTAATCCTGATCGCTTTGATTCTCGTTTGGAAAGAGGAACATCAATGGGCGATAACAATATTCCTTTTCGATGCTGTATTGGGTGTGATGATGCTTTGGCATCACATGTCTGACCATATTCCTTTGAACTATTGAGTATGATGGGTGCTATGACTTCAACGATAAGAAATCTTCATGCGTTATGGATCATTGTATATTGCGTGATCATTACCGTAGCATTTGGTTTGCAGATTTTTGAACACGAGGAGCCATGCCCGCTTTGCTACCTGCAGCGTATAGCGATGCTGCTTGTGTGTTTGGCGGCAGCGATGAACCTTGTGTTTGGTATCCGCACCTACCACTATGCATTGGTGATCGTAGCCTCGCTTTTTGGCGGCGGGACGGCGATCAGACAGATCCTTTTACATATTTGTCCGGGATTTACCCAGTTCGGCATCCCTTTTTGGGGCCTTAGCCTTTATACTTGGTCGTTCTTAACGTTTGTAGGGTCGCTGACTGCTACGGCGATTTTTCTTGCTCTTTACCGCGAGGATCAACGGCAAAAGATAGAGCTGAACCTTTTCGAACAGATCGCTATCGGGTGGTTTGCGTTGGTAGTCTGTGGAAATATCGTCTCTTCATTGATCGACTGCGGCCTTGGCGCCTGCAGAGGATAAGATGCCGATGTACAAACACCTTCTTTTGTCATATTTGATGGCTGCCGCCCCGCAGGCTGTTGAAAAGGCTGAAGAGCAACCGCCTATTGAAGAGCAGGGCGATGGCTGGTTTGATGAACAGCGTGTTTTGCGCGAGATGCAGTGGAACCGTGAATGGTATGATGAAGACGAGCGTGCCCGCAAAGAGTGGGAAGAGTATGAGAAAGAAGAAGAGCAGCGACGGTGGGAATATGAGCTGGATCAGCAGCAGCGAAAGGAAGAGCAGGAACGCCGCGAGCGCGAAGAGTGGCATAAGGAACTGCGGCGCCAGCGGGAGCTAAGGGAAGAAGAGGAACGTCGCCGCAGAAGTAAAAAGCATTAAGATTTTACTTCCCAAAGACGTGATACCTTCTCATCAACACTGCGAACATGAAGATCGCTCTGAGGGAAGGGTATCTCGATCCCTTCCACACGAAATCTCTCAGTGATCTGTGGAATAAGCGTATTCTGCGCCGCGACCTTTTCGGCGAAATTGCGCGAAAAGGCGATCAGATCGAAATCAATGGAACTGTCCCCAAAGCCTTTGAAGTAGACGGTTGGCTCAGGATCGTCGACGACGTTAGGATTTTGCTTTGCACAGTCCAACACAACTTCCGTCACTTTTTTCAGGTCTGAGTCATACGACACCCCCATAGCGATCCGCGCTTTCACAAGGCCCCAGCTGTGCGACCAGTTGGTGACATGCGAAGTGATAAGGTCCCAGTTGGGGATGATAATTTCGGCATTGTCGCGGTCCAACACCTGCGTTGCGCGCAGACCGATCCTCTTCACAGTGCAGAATAACCCCTTGACATTGATCTGATCGCCAACTTTGATTGGTCGCTCGAAGAGAAGAATAATTCCCGAGACAAAGTTTTTAACGAACTCCTGTAGTCCAAAGCCTATACCGACACCGACGGCACCACCGAGGATGGTGACGTTGGTCATCGAAAATCCAAGTACTGTCAATGCGAAGATTGCTCCTAGGATGAGAATGCCATAATGGACGAGGCGGTTGATGGAAAGCCCTGCAGCAGCGGGAATTCGCGACTTTGGGTATACCTGATCAGATAGTATCGTTTGCAAGATATGCGAGAAAAAGAAAGATAAGTATAGGCCGAGGATGGCTGTGACGATGACGCTGACTGTGAATGTTTGCTGTCCGATGGTGAAGTTGTATTCAAAAAAGCGGTTTATCAACGTGAAAGGCCTGTTACTGCTGTCCCAGATAGTTAAAGAGAGTACGGCAAAGCAGAAGAAGGCACCGGCGAAAAGAATGTAGTCAATTGTGTCGGCAAGGTCGCTGCCATGCTTGCGGAAGAGGCTTAAGCGCGCAAGAGTCGACTTTGTGAACAGATAAGTGATGATTGCCGAAAGCAGCGTAAAAGCGAATCGAAAGATGATCGCCAAGGCAAAGATGCTGTACACGGATTTGTAAAGGGAGAGAGTAAAAGCTGTTTTGCCGATGATCAAGGCGATGATCGCGCAGATTGCCAATAGTTGCACGATCCGCAATAAGGTAGCATACCAGAGCGACTGTCTTTCAGCGGAACGCGTTTTCAACAGCCTTTGCATCAAGAAAAAACCAACTCCGGAGACGATAAGCATGTATAGTCGGAAATAGGACGTCGGTAGGAAAAAGGGAAATATCTTCAGTGTCAATAGGAACAGCGTTGCGCCATAAATAGTCCATCGTTCCAGAGTGCTGATCGGATAGCAGGAGATCAGCCTTGCGAATACTAACCAGATCAAGAACGACACCAGCGAATTACATGAGGGCAAGGTGAACAGACATACGACCCAGGTGACTGAAAAACAGATCAGAGCAGCTAGTGAAAATGGATGCTTAACAAAACGTGTTGACAATTCCAGCGCCGAGCGTTTTTTGTATATGAGCAGTCCTATCATGATGATCGCTAGTGCGATTATTGCCAAAGCCCAGCCTGTTTCTAAGTTCCACATCTCGTCGACCAATGGCAGCACATTGGTATTTGTGACAAGTTGCTGCTTACTCAAGTCGCTGAGGCTTTCCCAGAAGAATAACGTGTACATCGGCTGAGAATGGTCTTGTTCGATCGTCTTGTAGGCGGTATTGATCTTATCAGAGAGATCTGTAGAAAGCGCATACAGCCCTTTCATGGCATTAGCACCGCGGGTGTAGCTGCTCAGCAGAGGGGATAGCGCATTATCGATCAGGTTTTTTGCCTCAGAGATCGTAGATTCTGCAGTGCGGAAGATATTTTGCACTTCGCTGATGTTCATGTGGGCATTATAAGATTTTCTCCACGACGACCACAGGGTTTCGGTGTGCGACCATTTTTGCGCTAATCGGTACAGATGGTCGATTTTGCCCTCTAGCTTATCCATCAGAGCATCGAGAGACTCCTCTTCGTCCTGTATTTTTTTTCGCATCATCAACATGTTGTGGTAGCTTTGGCTTTCGTCAAACTTCAGCGCTTTGTAATCGCCTTCCAAAACTCTATTTTCCATTTCTTGCTGGGCGATGGCATCGTTGATCTGCTTTAGGTCGGGAAGGCTTTTGATACTGTTCTTTAGATAGACGAAGTTTTGACTGAGCTCCACCTCTTTGGCTACCAATGTTGCCAATGAGGGGGCTTCAGGTTCTGTATCTTCTGCGCAGACCGTCGAGGCTGCAAGAATGAAGATGATGAGAAAACGCGCTATCGATGTCATTACCCTTCCTTTTGGTGAAGTCTCTTTAGCCATTGTGTCGAATAGCGACTAATTGTCAATAGTGAGAAGACGCTGAATATCAGCCCCGACGATTGCGGGGATGTTTTGCGAGATAGTGTCGAAATCCCAGTTCCACCATTGAATTTCGAGGAGCTTATCAATGATATCGTCGGAAAAGCGACGCTTGACGGCGCGTGCGGGATTGCCACCGACGATCGTATACGGCGGGACGTCTTTGGTAACGACGGCACGAGCGCCGATGATGGCGCCATCACCGATGGCGACACCCGGCATGATAACCGACTCGTGCCCGACCCATACGTCATTGCCGACGAAAGTATCACCTTTTTCGGGAAATACTGGCGAGTAGTTATTCCATTGCCGGCAGTTTTCGTTCCATTTGCCGAAGATGAAAAAGGGGAATGTTGAAAAACCGTTCATCTGGTGGTTGGCATCGTTAAGGATGAACTTTGCGCCGTAGGCGATTTGGCAGAACTTGCCGATTGTCAGCTTGCTTGTCAGACCGAAGATCACGTTCTCCGCTTCAAACCTTTCCGGATGATCCCTGCCATCGTAGTAGGTGTAGTCGCCAACAGTGATGTTGGGATTAGTGATAAAGTTTTTTAAGAAAACCACACTTTTGGTGATTTTCTCCAGAGGGTACGGGGTGTCAGTTAAGTTCATGATTTTTTTAAACCGAAAGTGATATAATACACCTTTCCAACTTTCTTTAAGATGATATTTCGCTGTTGGTTACAGCCTTCTTCGATGATGCGGCACATTCTCACGTTGTTTACGTAGTCTATTTCTCTAAACCTTTTAGTATATTTTCTTCTGACCATATCCCACGAGGAAAAGTGCCTCGTCCAGAAGTTATTTTCCAAGTATCTGAGAATGGTATTGTCGGTGCGGAGGTCCTGTTCGGGCTGGCTTATAACATATATCCCAAACCGGTTGTGTGAGCGGGAATAAAACTCAATGTTGTACGTTTTTCCCTGATAGGTGACTTCAGCCTTTCCTATGGTTGTTTCGTAGCAACACCAAAGATACTCGTAAAATTCGCGCTGATCGCGGTTTATACTCATCATTGTTTTTGAGGTATGCTGATGATCAGCGTAGGTTTATCGTTATCATCAAAGTTGATAGTGATATTGCGTTTTCCCTGGCAGGCTTCTTGGACGATTTTCAGTTTGCGGTTATTGTCAATGGTTGATAACGGCTTTCCGTAAGGTGTACTGAACTTGCCGAAAGCGATGAAACACTCCCAAGCGAGATTTTCCATGAAGAGGATCTGCTTTTCGCTGATTTTTTGGTTTGCGATTTCGGCGGTGATCTTCTTCGTGCTATTGAATTGCGAAAAGATGATATGATAACAACACTCTGTCGTTGTCACATCATATTGGCCAATAATGGTCGTCTGCATGGTTGCCTCAGCCGATTTCATACCTATAAAGTAACCGTTAGCACAGATAAGGGCAATCTTAATAAAAGTTTTCCTTCACAAACCGTCTGTGTAACTCTTTGTCCCCCCAGCGGTCTTCAGGAGATAGTAATTCTTCTGAGGAATACCCTGTTGAGATACTCAGAACGGTTGTTTCGGCAGCGGTCATGGTGAAAATAATCCGCCAGCTTTTGTATGACAGCTCATGTAAGTTACCCTCTAGGGTGCGGATGCGATTGCATGATTGGTGATCGCGTGGATACGACAGGCGGCAAGCGACGGAAGAGCGGATATCGGGGCCGTCTTGTGTCGCCAGAAAATTTAGCTGCGATTCTGCTGCCTCGGACCATGAAACAGCAAGAGGATGTTGCTCCTGGAGGGCGTTGGTCCACCCCGCCTTGGCGTTGGGAAAGGCGTCGCAGTAAGGTAGATAGGGTTTGATATCGAGGATTGGTGTACCGTCAAGGAGGTCGTGGCTGCCGATGATGAGGTCGAGGCCATTGACATCTAGAAGCTCTACACAGGAGAGGCCAATTGGATTGGGGCGGTGAGGGCTGCGCGTAGCAAAAGTGCCGCGCTTGCGATCACCACGGGGAGGGCGCACCTTTGGCTTCCAATTCTGGTTGAGATGGAGCCAGAATATCACCCAGATCCTGTCGAAGCCATTGAGATCTTCGATCGCCTGCTCATAGTTACGATGTGGTAAAAGGCGGATGGTCCCTTGGCTATTACAGGTGCTTAAAGGTTGCCGCGGTGCTTCATAACGTTCTTTTTCTTTTGTAATGAATGTGGCAATTGGCTCGATAGAAAACATGAATAATAGTATAAGTATTTCACATTTACCAATAAAGATATATGACAGTAATAGGCATTGATGGCAAGAAACGCTGTTTCGGCGGACAAGAAGGCAAAGAGTTTTACGGTAAATACCATGATGAAGAGTGGGGAGTGCCGTCTCATGACGATCGTCATCTTTTTGAGATGCTGATCCTCGAAGGCGCTCAGGCCGGGCTCAGTTGGGAGACTATCCTTAAGCGACGCGAAGGGTACCGCAAAGCGTTTCATGGATTCGATCCAAAAAAGGTCGCTGCAATGAGCGACAGTCGCCTAGACGCGCTGCTTAATAACAAAGAGATCATCCGTAACAGGCTCAAGGTTTACGCCGCTAGGCAAAACGCACGTGTGTTCTTGGACATTCAAAAGGAATTCGGCTCTTTTTCCCGTTACCTTTGGCGTTTTGTCAACGATAGTCCCATTTGCAACCGGCATCAGCGGTTTCAAGATGTACCTTGCTCATCAAAAGAGAGCGAAGCATTGTCGCGCGATCTGAAGAAGCGCGGCATGACATTCGTCGGACCAACGATTATATACGCTTTCATGCAAGCGGTCGGCATGGTCGATGACCACCTAAAGGATTGCTGGCGGAGCTTGCAATAATATTATTCCGGCGTTATACCCGAAAGTTATGTTATGGACGTGGTTTCGACGCTTAGTGATGATTGGCATTCCCTTGATCCTCGTATGGCTCGAGTGGGATCATCCGTCAGGATTCTCAAAAAATGTCTATGAGGGACTTTCACCTTTGGACGACTGGTGGATGTGGCTGCATATCTTCCAATCGTTCCTCTTTGGAGGAATGGCCGTTGCTGCTGTTCTTTTAACATTGAATATCAACGACTTCTGGGGGATTGCAAGCAAACTCGCCGCTTGGCTCTTTGCTGTCTGCTATCTGGTCTTCGATTCCACCGCCGGCATCTCTGTCGGACTGATGATCGTCACCATTCAGCAAGACCCTTCCATGGACCTGCCCACAATGCAGAAGATGCTGCAAGCAGCATACTTAAATCCGATCGTAGGGGGGAGCGGTTCATTTTTTAGCATGACAGGTTCATGGGCGTGGCTTGTTGCGGTCGCTACCGCGATTGTCGCCATCTTTTTACATTCTAAAGAGATACCATTATGGAAGCGGCTGCCGCCGCTGGTGTTGCTTGCCGTTTCAGGTTACGTTCTTTATGTGGGGCATTATTCTCCCTACGGTCCGATCGCTTTTAGCTGCTTTGCAGCAGCATCTATTTGGTTTGAGATGTTCCGCTTCGGGCCTGCTCAGTAATAAACTTTAAAATATTTGGTTGGTTTCTGTAGATTGGGGATACTGAAGGAGGAGGGAGCCTGCATTGCCAAGAGAAAGTCGTGTTATTATTGAAAATGTTAATCCTCAAGTGGATAACGGTCTTTTCCCTACAAAGAGAGTAGAGAGTGAGGAGACCGTTGTCACCGCCGATATTTTTTCTGACGGCCATCAAATCATCGATGCGGATTTACTATGGAAGTGCGAAGAGGAGAAAAAATGGCGGCGGATTCCTATGCGTGCTTTGGGGAACGACCGCTGGACAGGAACCTTCATCCTCAATCAGCCAGGCAGAACGCTCTTTACAATAGAAGCATGGATCGATCATTACGGCTCATGGGCAAGCGAGATTAAGAAAAAAACAGCTGAAGATGTTGCTACTAAGGTGGATATATCTTTCGGTATCGAGATTCTGAACCAGCTGGCCTCGCGCAGTATGAAAAGTGCTCGAGACAAGATTAACAAAGCAATCGAACTGGCCAAAAAAGAAAAAGATGTGAAAAAACAAGCCGCCATCATGTGCGGAGAGGAAATCTTACAACTTGCGCGTGCATGTCCTGATCCCGAATCTGTCAAGCGTTTCCAGGAAGAGTGCGCTGTTGTGTATTCTCGGCGGAAGGCGGGATTCAGCACCTGGTATGAGCTCTTTCCCCGGTCTGCCGGTCCTGATACGTCACGATCGGGAACATTCGCTGATTGCATCGCTCTTTTGCCTGATATCGCAGCGATGGGTTTTGATGTGCTGTACCTGCCGCCGATCCATCCGATTGGTGAAAAAAACCGAAAAGGGAAAAACAACAGCGTCAAAGCTGAAAAAGAGGACGTCGGCAGTCCGTGGGCGATCGGCTCAAAGCTGGGTGGTCATGATGCGATCCATCCCGATCTGGGAACGACCGACGATCTGCAACGCCTGATCAAAACGGCGAAAAACGAAGGAATTGAAATAGCGCTCGACTTGGCGTTTCAATGCGCGCCGGATCATCCTTATGTCAAAAAGCATCCGCAGTGGTTTGCATGGAGGCCAGACGGTACGATCCAGTATGCTGAAAATCCACCCAAGAAATATGAAGACATCGTTCCTTTCGACTTCGAGACTGATGACTGGGAAAATTTATGGAAAGAGCTTCTGCGCGTTGTCCTCTATTGGGTAGATCTAGGCATCAAAATTTTCCGTGTCGATAATCCGCACACTAAGCCCTTTGCCTTTTGGAAGTGGTTGATTGCTGAAGTCAAAAAACGCGACTCCGATGTTCTCTTCCTTTCTGAAGCATTCACGCGCCCGCGCGTGATGGAATATCTGGCGAAGATCGGTTTTGATCAGTCCTACACCTATTTCACCTGGAGGCAGACGAAGAGCGAGCTTGAAGAATATCTTCGTACGCTTATCGAAAGCCCGGTACGCGATTATTATCGTCCTAACTTCTGGCCGAACACTCCCGACATCCTGCCTCAGCATCTGCAGTATGGTGGCCGTCCTGCTTTTATCGCACGATTGGTTCTCGCGGCAACTCTCTCGTCAAACTATGGCATTTATGGACCTGCCTATGAAAATTGCATTAGCAAGGGGATCGAAGGCAAAGAAGAATATCACGATTCGGAAAAGTATCAACGATATTGCTGGCAGCGGAAAGACAAGGAGGGAATCGCTGAGGTTGTCGCCCTTGTCAATAAGATCAGAAATGAAAATGACGAGTTTCAGACAACGTGGAATCTGGAGTTCGTCTCTAACAGCAATGAGCATCTGATCAGTTACCTCAAGGGTCCCGGATTTCTTATCGTCGTCAACCTCGACTATCACTACACGCAATCGGGAATGGTGCGTTTGCCCATTTCAACTTTAGGCATCGAAGCGGACAGCCCCTACCTTGTTCACGATCTGCTGACCGGCGACAAATACGTTTGGGAAGGGGAAGAAAATTACGTCGAGCTTAACCCTCGCCGCTGTCCGGCGCATATTTTTAAAATACATCCTCGTGTGAAACATGAGGAGGACTTTGACTATTTCATGTGAGCATCATGTCGGATCAACTTTGGTATAAAGACGCCGTTTTCTATCAGCTGCACGTCAAGTGCTTCAAGGACGGCAACAGCGATGGCATCGGCGACTTCAAAGGACTGAAGGAGAAGCTAGGCTATATCCAGGACTTGGGAGCTACGGCGATCTGGCTGCAGCCATTCTACCCTTCGCCACTATTGGATGACGGCTACGACATTGCCGATTATTTCGACGTCCATCCCGATTATGGCACGCTTGCGGACTTCAAATCATTTTTGAAAGCGGCACATTCCAGAGGGATCAAAGTGGTGACCGAGCTCGTCATCAACCACACCTCCGACCAGCATAAATGGTTTCAGAAATCACGGCGGGCAGCGCCGGGTACCAAATGGCGCGACTATTACATGTGGAGCGATGATCCCCAAAAATATAGCGAAGCGCGCATCATCTTCAAAGATTTTGAACACTCTAACTGGGCGTGGGATCCCGTTGCCAAAGCATATTACTGGCATCGGTTCTATTCTCATCAGCCTGATTTGAATTACGACAGCCCTCATCTGCAGAAGGAGATCTTCAAGATTCTCGACTTCTGGATGCAGATGGGCGTTGACGGGATGCGCCTTGATGCAATCCCTTACCTCTATGCCCGCGAAGGCACCGACTGTGAGAACCTGCCGGAGACCCATGCGTTTCTGGCGCAGCTGCGCAGCCATGTCGACAAGAATTTCCCCAACCGCATGCTTCTCGCCGAAGCCAACCAATGGCCGGAGCAGGCTGCCAAGTACTTCGGTGAAGGCAAGGAGTGCCACATGGCATTTCATTTTCCTGTGATGCCGCGCCTTTTTATGGCGCTGCGCCTTGAAGATCGCTTTCCCATTATCGATATCTTGGAGCAGACACCGCCGATCCCTAAAGAGTCGCAGTGGGCGATCTTCCTAAGGAACCATGACGAGCTGACACTGGAGATGGTCACCGACGAAGAGCGTGATTTTATGTACCGCAGCTATGCCAAAGATCCCAAAGCGCGCATCAACCTGGGTATACGCCGTCGGTTGGCTCCTTTGCTCGACAACGACCGCGCGAAAATCGAGTTGATGAACGCCTTGCTGCAGTCCCTTCCCGGTTCACCGATCATCTATTACGGCGATGAGATCGGCATGGGCGATAACTACTATCTTGGCGACCGCAACGGCGTTCGCACGCCGATGCAGTGGAACAACGATCGCAATGCCGGGTTCTCGTCGGCAAATCCGCAGCAACTGTACCTGCCGCTGATTATCGAACCGCAGTATCATCATGCTCATCTCAATGTCGAGAACCAGGAAAATGCGATCAACTCCCAGCTGTGGTGGATGCGCCGCATTCTGCGCGTGCGTCAAAATTATCAAGCATTTGGCAGGGGAGATATTACCTTTCTGTATACTCCCAACCAGAAAATCCTGGCATTTATCCGAAAATATGAAGATCAGGCAATCCTTGTCGTTGTTAATTTGTCACGGTTTTCACAATACTTCGAGCTCAATCTTAAGGACTACGTTGGCTGTGTTCCCCGTGATCTTTTCAGTATGAACACGTTCGCTCCCGTCTCTCATGAGCATAGCTACGGATTAACAATCGGCGGCTATCACTACTATTGGCTGCTCTTGGAAAAAAACGAAGATTATGTACAGCGCGACGACACAAGCTCTATTGATATAGGCACCGAGGACTCGTGGGAGAATCTCTTAAGCAAAGATCATGCAAAACATGGACGATTCGTTCGCTACCTATCCAAGTACTTGATGAAGGCACGTTGGTTTCGTTCAAAAGACAACAAAGTTAAAGATATCGTCATTTTTGAAAGAGTCCATCTCAACGGTGAGACTCTTCTCTTTCTTCAGGTTACTTATGTCGATGATGATAGCGAGATCTATCTGCTGCCGCTCACCTATTTACCATATCAGGAAGCAGCGGACATCGTCAGCAGACAGCCTAACGCTGCTGTTATGACAGTCAAGACCGGCGAAAGCGAAGGATACCTTCTTGACGCGACTTACTGTCAGCATTTCCAGAGAAATCTTCTTGAAGCCTTCTTAAAACGCAAAAAAATTCAAGGTAGACATGGTAAATTGATCTTCACTTCCAACCGCATCATACAGACTTTACTTGACGGTGAAACGAATGCTGACTCCTATCTCTTGAAAGTAGAACAGAGCAATAGCTCAGTGATTTACGGCGATAAGCTCTTTCTCAAACTATTCCGTCATCTGGAAGAGGGTGTCAACCCTGACATCGAGCTAGTGAAGTACCTGTCGGAGGTGAAGACACCATCGGTGCCTCCGCTGGCGGCATCTGTGGAGTGGCAAGGCGACAGACGTGAACGTATCGGCATTGGGATCATGCAGCAATTCATCGCCAACAGCGGCGACATGTGGCAACATACCCTGAATGTCATCAGGATCTACCATGACAACCTGATATCGAAGAATCTCTCTTCTGATGACCTTTTTGCCTTGCGTAGCGACGATATTTTTGATTTGACTGATCTCCCGGAAGAGATCAAAGGCCTTATCGGCATCGACTACCTTGAAACCATCGCAGATCTTGCTTATGCGACAGCAGAGGTGCATACCGCCCTTGCCAATTCTTCCGACAGCAATATCGGCGCCGAGACGTTTACACCATTTTCGCAAAAGGCGAAATATCAATGGATGCGCACACGTTTGAAGCGCGTTGTAGCGATGATTCATGATGGCTATAAGGAGTTTGACACCGAGACCAGACAACTCGCCGAGCAGTTCCTTTCTTTTGAGGGAAAGATCATCGATACTTTCAAAATCTTTATCGATGGGAATCTGAAGATGATGAAGACACGAATCCATGGAGACCTTCATCTCGGGCAGGTTCTTTACACCACGCGCGGTCCTATGATTATCGACTTTGAAGGAGAACCGGCTGTGCCTTTAAGTGAACGGCGCCTGAAGCGGCTTGTTCTTCAGGATGTCGCATCGATGATCCGCTCTTTCGATTACGCTGTGCAGTCAAAGCTTGTGCTTGACGATCATATATCTCAAGATAAGCGCGATCATTATGAACATTACGCTGCGATGTGGTACAGCGCGGTTGCCAGCAAATATTTGAAAACATATCTACGCGCCATACAAATGTCGGATCATCCGCTTGTTCCCGAGTCAATGGATATGACAAGAAAACTCCTCAAGGCGTTCTTGATGCACAAAGCAGTGTATGAGATTGGCTATGAGCTGCAAAATCGCCCGAGCTGGGTAAAAATACCACTGAAAGGCATTCTTAACCTCGTCATAGGAGAGTGATGAAAATATCCGGCACAGTCCCTGCAAGCTTACTTACCGACGAAGATATCCGCCTGTTTAAAGAGGGCAGGCATCATACTCTCTATGAGAAGCTAGGCTCGCACCTCATGGTCCATAATGACGTTGCCGGCGCCTTATTCTCAGTGTGGGCGCCTAACGCCCGCGAGGTGTCGGTCATCGGTTCGTTCAATGGATGGAATACTGATGAACATCATCTTTATCCGCGCTGGGACAGCTCTGGAATCTGGGAGGCCTTTATCCCCGGCGTTAAACAAGGGGACATTTACAAGTACCATCTCGTCAGCAACGTTGACGGCAGCGTGCTGGATAAAGCCGACCCCTATGCCTTCCACTGCGAGACGCCCCCGAAAACGGCATCTGTCGTTTGGGATCTAGATTATACCTGGGAAGAAAAAAGTCCTTTGCCCGGTATTAATGACATGGATGCCCCGATGAGCATCTATGAGCTGCATATCGGCTCGTGGAAGCGCTCTGTTGAAAACAACGGCTCTTCGCTGTCATACCGTCAACTTGCCGATGAGCTCCCCGGCTATGTGAAAGAGATGGGTTTCACCCACGTTGAATTTTTGCCGGTCATGGAGCATCCCTTTTATGGATCGTGGGGATATCAGACTCTCGGATATTTTGCCCCTACAAGCCGCTACGGAACACCCCAGGATTTCATGCATCTCATCGATGCCCTCCATCGCGAGGGTATCGGCGTCATTCTCGACTGGGTGCCATCTCATTTTCCCGATGACCCTCATGGCCTGGGAAACTTCGACGGCACCTGCCTCTATGACCACGCCGATCCGAAGAAAGGATACCACCCCGACTGGAAGAGCCGCATCTTCAACTATGGACGGCCGGAAGTGCGCGCGTTTCTGCTTAGCAGCGCCCATTATTGGTGTGCGCGTTATCATGTCGATGGCATCCGTGTCGACGCCGTCGCTTCCATGCTATACCTGGACTATTCGAGAAAGGACGGCGAATGGATTCCTAATGATTATGGCGGAAACGAAAACCTCGAAGCTTTGGAGTTCCTGCGCTGGCTCAATGAGATGCTGTATGGATGCTTTCCGCACATTCAGACCATCGCCGAGGAGTCGACAGCATGGCCGATGGTGTCGCGGCCTACATATCTTGGAGGATTGGGATTTGGGTATAAGTGGAATATGGGATGGATGCATGACACTTTGGAGTATTTTAAGAAAGATCCCGTCTTCCGCAAGTTTCATCATAATGAACTGCTATTCAGTTTGCATTACGCCTTTTCGGAAAACTATGTCCTTCCGTTGTCTCATGACGAAGTTGTCTATGGGAAGCGTTCGCTGCTTAGTAAAATGCCCGGGGACGAATGGCAGAAGCGCGCTAACTTTCGCACGCTTCTTGGCTACCTATTTGCCCATCCAGGCAAAAAATTGCTGTTTATGGGCGGCGAGTTCGGCCAGTGGGAGGAGTGGGAGCATGAGACAAGCATCGACTGGCATCTTTTGGATGAGAACAGCCATCAGGGGATACAACGTTGGGTAAGGGATCTTAATGAGCTATACCGTCGGGAGAAGCCCCTTCATGAGCTTGATCTGTCCCCCGAAGGGTTTGAGTGGGTTGACGTTTCCGACTGGGAAAGCTCGATCATCGCACTTCTAAGAAAAGGGAAAAAGGCCGGCGACGAGTTGCTTGTCGTCTGCAACCTGACCCCTATTATTCGCGAGAACTATAAGATCGGCGTGAACCGGCAGGGGAGCTGGAAGGAGGTCCTCAACAGCGACTCCACCTATTACGGCGGTTCCGATGTCGGCAATTTCGGTGAGATCAAGACGACGCCTTTCCATTGTCATGGCAGAGAGTATACGTTGAATATGACGTTGCCGCCGTTGGGAATTTTATTTTTGAAACCTGTGCGCTAACTTTTTAGAATGATGCAGCTGTGTGGCCTCAGCTGAATCCTGTTATGATAGATTGGCGGCGCTTCTTCTTCGCTGAAAATATCATGCGGCGGTTCATTGGCGGTATCGACGAACATCCTCCAGTTGCTGCCTTCGCGTGCCGGCGGCAGCTGCACTTCCAGCTCATCTTGGTGAGCATTGAAGGCGACGTAGAGGAAGTACTGCCCGTTAGGATCTTTGAGCGTGAACGCGATCATCTGAGTATCGCCTTCCCAGTCGGGATTGAAAGGCTCATCACTATGCCAGTCGATATCCTCTTCCGTGAGGAATCGCCCGAGCCGCAACGCTTCATGGCGATGGCGGAAATGAATCATCTCTTTATAAAAACGAAAGTAGTCTTTGTTTGTTTCGAGTTGATCCCATAAGTACCAGTTCATCTCATTGTCCTGGCACCATGAGTTGTTGTTGCCGCCGCGCGTATGGCAATATTCATTGCCCATCAGCAGCATGGGTACCCCTTGTGAGATCATCAGGGCGACATGAAAATTGCGTACCTGTTTTTCCCGCAGCTTGATGACGTCAGGATCGTCGGTCCACCCTTCAGCGCCACAGTTCCAGCTCAATGTTTTCGGGTTGCCATCGTTGTTGTCTTCTGCGTTGGCGGAGTTGTGCTTGCTGTTGTAGCTGACAAGGTCATACTGGGTGAAGCCGTCGTGGGCAGTGATGAAGTTGATGCCTGCTGTCGGCGAACGGCTGCCGAATAGGACGTCGGAACCGCAGATCCTGATCGCGAACTCGCGCTTGCCGCCGCGGTCGCCTTTGATAAAACGGCGCATGCAGTCGCGGTATTGGTCGTTCCACTCGCTCCAGCGATCTTTCTTGGGATAGAATCTGCCTAAGCTGTAGATCCCCCCTGCGTCCCACGGCTCGGCGATGAGCTTGGTATCGGCGAGGATAGGGTCGACGGAGAGCTCCTCGATGAGGGGAGGGTTATCAAGGACTTCGCCGTTCTCACCGCGCATGAAGATACCTGCGAGATCAAAGCGAAAACCGTCGACATGCATCTCAGTAACCCAATAGCGCAAGCACGTTCTGATGAAGTCGCGGACGATGGGATGGTTGCAGTTGACTGTATTGCCGCAGCCGGTGAAGTTCATGTGATTGTTTCTATCCATCATGTAATAGGTTTTGCAGTCGAGGCCTTTGAAGGAGTAGATCGGCCCTTGCTCATTGCCTTCGGCGGTATGGTTGAAAACGACATCGAGGATCACTTCAATGCCCGCTTCGTGGAAAGCTTTGACCATCTGCCGGAATTCGTTGCTGGAGGCGTTGAATGCATCGCAACTGGCATAGCGGTTCGTCGGAGTGAAAAACTGGACGGTAGAATATCCCCAATAGTTAAAGAGGTGTTTGCCGGTCAGCGGGTTGAAGCGGTTGTATTCACATTCGTTAAACTCATGAATTGGCATTAGCTTGACGGCATTTACCCCCATCTCTTTCAGAAACGGGATTTTCTCAATAACGCCAAGGAAAGTGCCGGGATGGGCGACGCCGCTGGATTTGTCGCAGGTGAAGCCGCGCACATGCATCTCGTAAAAGACAAGGTCTTTAAGAGGGATATTGGGAGAGCGGTCTTCACCCCAGTCGAACTCTGCCGCTGTCGTTACCAATCCTTTCGGCGCATACTTTTCCCGTGATACCCCCCACTGATGCGGGGTGTCGACGCCGCGAGCATAGGGATCTAAGAGCAGACGCTCTTTTTTGAAGTAGGCGCTATAGAGTTTTCCTTTTTCTTTACCGATATGGTAGCCGTAGCAGACACGTTCCGGAAGACCGTGAATGCAGATATGCCATACGTTGCTGGTTTTGTTGACGTTAGGGTCTAGGGGGAAATCCGCAAGCAGATTGCCGCTGTCGTAATCGTACAGGCTGAGCGTGACATGCGTTGCCAGCTTGGTATAAACGGCAAAGTTGATGCCATCGCCAAGGACGGACGTGCCGTAAGGTTCGGGCACACCTTTTGATGTGCGCATTTCACTTGTTGTTTCTATGTGATCCATATCTTTATCTATAAGGAAGAATTTGATTTTATGAAAGAATGAGAAGAATACCCGTTTCTACCTATCGTTTACAGATGAACAGCCAATTTCCATTATCGGAAGCGCTGCGTCGTGTTGATTACCTTAAGACTTTAGGTATCAGTGATCTATATCTCTCTCCGATTTTTGCCGCATCTCCGGGAAGTACGCATGGGTATGATGTTGTGGACTTTACACGTCTCAACCCCGACCTGGGAACGGAAGAGGACCTCGCGGCTTTAGCGGAGAAGCTGCATTCCCTTGATATGGGGCTTGTCCTTGATATCGTTCCTAATCATATGTGTATCGCCAGCGACCTGAACACATGGTGGAACGATGTCTTAAAGCATGGCGAAAGATCATCATACGCTCGCTTTTTTGACATCGACTGGCATTCCGGTATTCCGGACCTTAAGGATAAGGTGCTTCAGCCTTTCCTCGACCGCCCTTTGAAGGAAGCGATCGATGCTGCGGTATTGCAGGTTGGTGACAAGGAAGCTGTTTTTTTTGGACGCCACTATCCGTTGGGAAAAGCAGGGGACGCTCCTCTTAAGACTATGGAAGCGCAGAACTATCGTTTGGACTTTTGGAAGCGCGCATTTACTGATCTTAACTACAGGCGTTTTTTTGAGATCTCCGAGCTTGCTGCGCTTCGTGAAGAAGAGAACGAGGTGTTTGAAGCAGTGCATCGCACCCTTTTTCGTTGGATCGATCGGGGATGGGTCACCGGCTTGCGTATCGATCATATCGACGGACTACACGACCCAAAAGGGTACTTGCAGCGCTTGCGAGCGCGTTGTTCCGACCTGTATATCGTTGTTGAAAAGATCCTGGAAGAGGGGGAGACGCTTAATGACGACTGGCCGATTCAAGGGACGACCGGTTACGACACTCTCAACGTCATCAACGGTGCTTTTGTCAAAGATGATTTGACGGAAGCATTCCATGCGTTTACGGGGGAGGTGAAAAGTATTGGTGAGATTATCAGGGAGAGCAAAAGTTATTTTCTGAAAAATACGATGCGGTCGGAGTGGCGGCGTTTGGCTGCGCATCTTTCGGAGGATCTTCATTCAGCCTTGTTTGCTTTCCTGCAGTGCTTTCCCATCTACCGCACCTATGTTTGCGATGGCATGATCGACAATGAAGACCGTGCCATTCTGCAACAAACAGTGGAGGCAGCAAAGAAAATCACCCCCGATGCCCGCTGGGAAGCCTTTTCAGAGCAGATGTTTTCCGATAGAGCCTTTCTCGCGCGCCTGCAGATGACAACAGCGCCGCTCGCCGCCAAAGGCATTGAGGATACCGCCTTCTACCGCTACTTTCCCCTGGCTTCGCTCAACGAGGTTGGCAGCAGCATGAAGCCTCCCGCCGTTCCTTTCCATGAAGCGTGCCGCCGCCTGTCTCCTTTGTCCCTCTCACCGCTGACCACGCATGACACCAAGCGCAGCGAAGATGTCCGTGCGCGGATCAATGCCATTTCCAATGACCCCACGGCGTGGAAGGTTTTCATCGGAGAGTGCAGGGAGATGCATCGGAATATTGGCGGAGATCCTGATGCCTATGATGAGTATCTCTTCTATCAAACAGTCGTCGGTACTTGGCCGGAAACGGGGATCACCAACAGTTATATCGAACGAATCGTCAACTACATGATCAAGGCCGCTAAAGAGGCAAAACGGCATACGAGCTGGATCGACCCCAATGAAGCGTATGAGACCCACCTTGCAACGTTTGTCAAAAGCCTCCTGCATGCCAACAGTCCCTTTGCCCTCGCTGTTGAAAAGTTCGTGCAAGAAAAGGTCCTTCCCACTGCACGCAGGAACACCTTAGCACAGACTCTTCTTAAGATGACGCTTCCCGGCATTCCCGATTTCTATCAAGGATCGGAAACTACGCTCCTCACCTTGGTGGATCCCGACAACCGCGGCATCGTCAATTACACCCTTTTGGAAAACAGCTTGAAAGAAGGTTCCGACATCAAGCAGCGGCTAGTGCAAAAGACTCTCCGATTTCGACATCGCTATCGCGATCTGTTTACTCGCGGTGAGTATATCCCTCTCGATCGCAGCGATGGTGCCATTGCGTTCATGCGGCGGCTCGACGACGCGATAGCAGTGATCTCATTGGGACCTCCCGAACAACTGACGCTGCCTGAGGGAAACTACAGAGACATTTTTGAAGACGAATCTTTTGAGGATCTACACCTGTTGGAGAAGATATGCCAATAGTCGGCGCTGTAAATGACAAAATGCAAGGCACCGGGTTCCGCGTGTGGGCGCCGCTCCATGATCGGGTGGCTGTTGAAGTCATGGGTCAGACCATTCCGATGACCAAAGACGCTGACGGCTACCATCATGTTCATGTTCCGGAGGCAAAGACAGGCATGGACTATTTCTATGTCCTCGAAGATGGCAGGAAGCTCCCCGATCCGGCATCGCGATGGCAGCCTCATGGCGTTCACGGAGCATCGCGCATCTATGCCCCAGGCAGAAAATACGACGATTCATGGGTGCCGCCGCCGCATGCCGAGTGGATCCTTTACGAACTGCATATCGGTACCTTCACGAAAGAGGGGACCTTCTTTAGCGCGATTGAAAAAATCCCGCACCTCAAGGATCTTGGCGTCAATGCCGTTGAGGTGATGCCCGTTGCCGCCTTTCCGGGTAACCGCAACTGGGGTTATGACGGTGTTTTTCCTTTTGCTGTTCAGGAGAGCTATGGCGGCCCTGACGCTTTCGAAACATTTATCGACGCCTGCCACCGAGCAGGTATCGCTGTCATCCTTGACGTTGTCTATAATCACTTTGGTCCCGAGGGATGTTACTTCCAGGAGTATGGACCCTATTTCACCGATCATTATCGGACGCCTTGGGGCAAAGCGATCAACTACGACGGTGCGTATTGCGATCCTGTCCGCGATTACATTTTGGCGAATGTCCGCTATTGGATCGAAGAGTTCCATCTTGACGGTTTGCGCTTGGACGCTGTCCACGCTATCTTTGACCTTGGAGTTCACCATATCCTTAAAGAGATCCAGGCCGCGGTCCCTCACGCGTTTATTGTTGCTGAAAGCGATCAGAACGACCCGCGCCTGATCAAGGACTATCACCTTGCTGCACAATGGAACGATGACTTTCACCATGCTCTTCGCCCTTTGTTAACCGGGGATAGGAGCAGTTACTTTGCCGATTTCGGCAGCATTGCCGATGTGGCGAAGGCGCTTTCGGATGGTTTCGTTTTCGATGGGCAGTACTCGACATTCAGAAAAAAATGTTACGGCGGCCCTTCGAAAGATTTTTCAGGGGAGAGGCTTGTATTTTTTATTCAAAACCATGATCAGATAGCGAACGCCTCGCGAGGTAACCGCCTTGCTGCGTTAGTCACGAAAGATCAGGTAAAGCTGGCGGCGATGCTGCTGTTGGCAGCTCCGGCGCTGCCGATGTTGTTCATGGGCGAGGAGTGGGGAGCGCGCACGCGTTTCGACTTTTTCACCGATTTCCCTGATAAGAAGCTCGCCAAAGCTGTCACGGAAGGGAGAAAAAAAGAATACAGTTCGCATAACCTTGGCGATGAGTTTTTCGACCCTCAAGATGAGAAGACCTTTCTTCACTCCAAACTTGACTGGCGATTCGATAAGGATATCTACAGCTTCTATCAGCAGATGATCGCCCTCCGGCGGCGCCACTTTACGTTGGAAATGTGCAGCAAGGCGGAAACCCGCGTGCAGTATAATGAGAGCGGATGGGTAGCTATCGACCGCAAGTACGCTTATTGTGTCGTAAACCTTTCAGAAAAAAAACAACGGTTGCCGCAGCCGCCGGCAGATCGGCAATGGACACAAGCGATTGCTGTCGGCAGTGACCTTGGCGCACCATGGTCGGGGTCGCTCTACCTTAGCAGCGAAGCGATCGCATCGGCAAGCTGACGGTCGGCGGTGATCATTTCTACAGAGGGGCGGTGGCGGTAGCGCCAATTTCGCTTCAGCGGCTTCGAGGCGTCGTTGATGCGTTCCTCTTTTGGAACACCCCACAGCATCCCTTGCGTCAAAGGGAAGTACTCTTGAAGCAAGTTGATATGAAAGTAGCTGTTGCTGTGATGTGATAGATGCAACAGCTTGCGGTAGCGCTTGATGCCGCTATACCCTTCGTCATGGAACCATTGCCATAGCGTTGGCGTATCGTGAGTCGACACTGTCGTCATGCTTTCCTTGGGGTACTTGCTGACAGGGATATGTTCCCAGCGCATCACTTTAGTCCCGGGTATCCCCAGATGGCGCAGCGTTGCGTGGAGGCCTGGCGGCACCGTCCCCAGGTCTTCGGCAATCGGCAGCATCGCACAGCCTCGCAGGAATGCTTTCAGCCGCTTACAGCCGTCGCGATCCCATCGCTCCGGCGGTCCGGGAGGGACGAACGCGCCTTCCGTTGCAGGTCTGCCGCGGGGGATGCCCCAGATGCGGAAGAGGCCGATAACGTGGTCGAGGCGGTATAACTGGAAATAGCGGGCGGCATGCCGCAGGCGCTTTTCCCACCAGTCGATGATACCGCTGCTGTTGTTGTCCCAATCAAAGAGGGGGAAGCTCCAGTTCTGTCCTTTGGCGGCGTAATCATCAGGAGGCGCTCCTGCATCCAAGGAAAAGTCGAACAGGTCAGGGTGTTTTTTGCAGTCGACACTTTGCCGAGAGAGCAGAATGGGGATGTCGCCTTTAAGGAGAATGCCTGATGTTTTGGCCGCATGCGATACCGCTTTCATCTGGCAATGGCAGAGGTACTGAACGAAAGCGGAGAAGTGATCGCCGTCGGCATAGTCCTTTAGCCAATATGCGCTTTTGATGAAGTCGCGGTACTCTCCGGAGAGTGCCACGGCAGGATACCGCTCTTTGTAATAGCGGCGGAGGTAACGCTGTTTGAGTGTCCAGACCCTTTCATAGTCGATCAGTTTGCGCGCTGTCAGCTTGCGCAGTTCGGCAAGTGTCGAAGAGCCGATCGCATCGGGAAGCGCTGTCAGGCTGAGGTGGATCGGGTTCAACGCAAAGGCGCTGACGGCGCTGTAAGGACTGGGGCGTCCCGCCGTATCGTTGAGCGGCAGCAGCTGCACCACATCTAAACCGATATCTCGGCACCAGTGTATCAATGGGATCAGGTCAAGGTATTCGCCGATGCCGCAGCTCTCTTTGCTGTGCAGGCTGAAGAGCGGCACGCAAATACCATGATGGTTGCGCTTGCCGATCTTGTTCCACTGTTTTTCCGAGGCTTTCTTGTTCATGCTATTTTCGAACCCCACACTTCACGAGGTAACAAAATTGTAGAAATTCCGCTTTCAATTAATTTTCTACGCGGCTCGCTGTCCTCCTGTTTTAGAAGAGATGTTGAAAATCTGTGACGACTGCTTCCAAGGTATTTTAGGCATATCGACAAAATACGACCATCCCACACTAGATCGACATCGCCGTTTTCTCGTATTTCACGTTCCCACGTTTTTTCACGTATCAATTTCGGTATATGGATAGTTACTACGTTAGAAGTCATTTTTTAAGTGGTTGATGATGCCGCCGTCGAGGAGGATCGCTATTTGCCTCTTGCTCATGGCATGTTTGGCTTTATAGTGTTTGTTTTTTGTTTTGTTGAGAACGTCAAGCTCGTCGCCGGATCGGATCGCTTCTCTGACGTTGCTGATCTCCAGTTCGTCTCCTTGATCGATCGTATCGTAGTCATTGGGGTTGACAAACGTTAGAGGGAGGATGCCAAAGTTGACGAGGTTCTGCTGATGAATGCGGGCGAAGCTTTTGACAAGAACGGCGCGGACACCGAGGTAGCGCGGGGCAATTGCCGCATGCTCGCGGCTTGACCCTTGGCCGTAGTTGATACCGCCGATAACGATCTGTCCGCTCTTTTGCTGGGGGAGCGCGCGCTCGTAAAATGTTTCGTCGATTTGCGCGAATGTGAATTTACTGATCTCCGGTATGTTGCTGCGGAAAGGCAGCACACGCGTCCCTGCGGGGAGGATTTCATCGGTCGATACATTGTTTCCTACTTTGAGGATGACAGGTCCGGCGATGGTATCTCCCAGCTCCGGAAAATCGGGAAGCGGCTTGATGTTAGGGCCTTTGACCAATTTGACATTCTTGCCGTCTTTTGGCGGCGCTGCAAGGTCGGAGTGGTATTGCGTGGGGATGTCGGGTTCTTCAACTTTAGGATAGGGAAAGCCAAGATCGCGGGGGTCGGTAATTTTTCCTGTCAGCGCCGCTGCCGTTGCCACTTCTGGGCTGCATAGGTAGACGGCGTCTTCTTTTGTTCCTGAGCGGCCGGGGAAGTTCCTCGGAACGGTCCGCAGGCTGATCCTTCCAGTTGCCGGCGCCTGGCCCATGCCGATGCAGCCGTTGCATCCTGCCTGGTGAATGCGTCCCCCTGCAGTGATCAGTTTCTCCAGCATTCCTGTTCTGACGATATCTTCAAGGATTTGCCGTGATGTTGGGTTGATGTCGAAAGAGACATCTTCGTTGACTTGGCGGCCTCCGACCATCAGAGCGCTGATGGCAAAGTCGCGATATCCCGGATTTGCCGAGGAGCCGACCATCGACTGGTAGACCTCTCTTCCTGCCACTTCACGGACGGGGACGACATTGTCAGGGCTGCTGGGGCAGGCGATCAGCGGTTCCAATTCGCTGAGATTGATCTCTTCTTGGTCATCGTACTGAGCGTCTGCATCGGCGATCAGTTCGACCCAGTCTTTCTCTCTCCCATGATAACGCAGGAAGGCGCGCACCTTGTCGTCGGAAGGAAATACTGTTGTTGTCGCGCCTAACTCCGTTCCCATGTTAGCGATCACATGCCTGTCCATTGCAGACAAGTGGTCGAGGCCGGGTCCGTAGTATTCAAAGATCCATCCCACGCCGCCTTTGACGCTATGGCGCCGCAACATTTCAAGGATGACATCTTTGGCGCTTACCCAGTCGGGCAACGAGCCTGTCAGTTTGATGCCGAATACTTTCGGCATGGTCAAGTGGTAAGGGCGCCCCGCCATTGCCATTGCCACTTCGACGCCTCCCGCGCCCATGGCAAGCATTCCCAGCGATCCTGCAGCAGGTGTATGGCTATCGGAACCAAGCAGTGTTTTTCCAGGGATGCCAAACCGTTCCATGTGCACGGGATGGCTGACGCCGTTGCCTGCGCGGGAAAACCAGAGTCCGAATCGTTCGCATGCGCTTTGCAGAAAGAGATGATCGTCGGCATTTTTGAAGTCCGTCTGGAGAATGTTGTGGTCGACATATTGCGCTGACAGCTCTGTCTTCACCCTGTCCAGATTCATAGCCTCCAGCTCAAGCATCACCATTGTCCCTGTCGCATCTTGCGTGAGGGTCTGATCGATGCGTATCCCAATCTCCTCTCCCGGAACCATCTTGCCTTCAACGAGATGAGATTCGATCAGTTTTTGTGTTACGTTTTTTCCCACGCCATTTCTCCCATTCTGTGCTTTCTTCCTGAATGGCAGAAACCCATGTATTTTTCAACCTGTGAAGCAGGTTCTATTTAAGAGGTTTGTTCTTAATCCTCCATGCTGCTTTGGCATCAGAAACAGCATGGCTTTTGCGGTTTTAGATTAGAGGATTAAGGGTTCATTTGATTAAGAATCAGGTATTTAATAGTCGATTAACCTCTTCTTGGCGGGTAGGGAATATTTTTAGAGAGTGACCGTTATTGGTAAATTTCAATAGAATGGCTCCCTTCTCGTCGAGGTCCTGGAATTGGTAGCGAACGCTGCATTCCCAGTTTTCTTCGGTTTGATCTTTGCTGTCTTCAACGCGTGGGCCTTCAAAAACCTTATTTGCCGATGCAAATTGCGTAAATGGTTCGAAATAGCGATGTATGAGCAAATCCTTATCTGATTTGCCGAATCCCAAGTATATAATACCCGTTTCTACAGTTTTATCGCTGTATGTGAGCTCTGACAAAATGCCGATATTTTTATTGGAGGTTTCGAAACTATAGAGTTTTTTTGTTTCGTCGCATGCAAGAATACGCTCTAACCCGGGGAGATAGTGACGTTCTCTTTGGCGTGAAATCTCTGACTCTGTCATTCCATGGTATCTTCCGTTATCGAAGGCTTTGATCGCATCGGTATCAAGCTTTTCCCACCGACGTGTCACTCTAGAATGCTCTTTCATTTGAGAACGGGATGTTTGCAATATGGAAGGCACATGTTTTTTCCAACACTCCGTGATGCACTTTACTTGTTTCTCTGAAGCAGGAACAAGTTCAGTTTTTTTGATTTCTCTTTTTGCTAAAGGTCTGCTATTATTGTTTTTTCGTTTTTTTCTTTTTGTCGACTGTTTTGGAAGCTCTCTTAAGAGCAGTTCCATTTGTTTTTCAGCCTGTTCGTTTTGAAGCTCGATCAGCTTCTTTTCTACCTCCTTATCTGTTAAAGTGATTGTATTGGGAGGTCTTTTGGTTAGTTCTGCAAATAAAAGTCGGTTTTTAACTTGTCGAAGAGTTTCAAGAGCCATTTCGCAAGATTGTTCGTTTTCTCTATTATATCTGCGCTCCGTTGCTTTTAATTGTCTTTGCAGTCGACGCTTTGCCTCGTCAGGAATAAGACAATTTTCTACTTCTTCGTTAGCTAGACTAAAGATACGTTCAGAAAGCCCATCAATGAATTTTTTGGCTTTCTCTGTGTCTTCGATACTTGACCCTTCGGCGTATTCTTCGTAGGCTCTCTTCAACCTTTCTCCGGGCATGGCATTTTCATTTGCTCTATCGTAACCGGTCATTTGATCACAAACTTTAGATACCATTTTGAGTTGTTCACAGAGTTCTTTTATAGGTTGACATGGATTGCTTGCGTTTATATTCATAAAAGATCCTTTTTTACGAATAGTTTATATGTTATTTTGTTTTTGTTAAACATAATAGAATAGTGTTGGATTTATTCTATAAAAACAATGTCGATTATATATGAAATTTATTTTAATAAAAAAGCGAAGATAGATAGGCTTGTAAATACTTTTTATTACTTGGTTAGTACCGGAAAAGGTTCAACAACCGTAGGATAATATTTGCAACAACTTGGCGCTGGCACGGAAGCAATAGCGAGAAAGCTCTCTTCCTTACCTCGGATTGAGCGTAACGGCAAACACGTACGGTGATGCTGTCGAATCCGCTTGGGAACTGGTGTTAAGCACGGTGCTCATGATGCCTCCCACGATATAGCCGAGAATGGTGGGTTCCGACAGCTGGTCGATGTTGATCACCTGATTGCTATACTGCGGCGCTGTGGGCGAATTGATAAAATATGCTCCGGCGCCAATAAGCAGCTCATTTCCCGGATTCGTACCGGTCGAGAGAATCACCGGATAACGTTCGTCCATGAAGTATTGCGTATAGCTTCCTGCAGCATCATGCTTGACGGGTAGGGAGTATTCTTTATGAATGCTTGTTTTCGATGAACTTCAGTAGGATTGCCTCCGATTGTCGATGGATTTGAATTGGTAGGGGATATTGCAGAACCAGTTCTCTTCATCTCCATTTTTAAAACATCGATATTCAGTAAGTTATACATGTTTTCGAGTGTCTGTCAAGAAAGTTACGATTTGTTGACGGCAAACAAGAAAAAGTTTAATTTTCCTCTTCATCTATAACTAAGGAGGAGATGATGGTTAATTCGATTTCAGAGCTATCAGGAGTGCAACATGTCGTCCATGTGCCGCAAACAGAAACGGCTGTTTCCAATTCCTGGGCTGCGGAGTTTCGCGAGACGATGCCAACGCTGCCTGTAGATCATTATAGTAATTTCAATGCCGATCAGATCACGATCTCTGGGATGAGTCTGGATGTTGAAAAATTAGATTTTGAAAATCAGGTCATGCATGCTCGTGTCAGTTATGATTTCAGTAAAACGGAAGGCGAGGAAATTATTTTCGATGTCGATGGTCTCGAAATAGAGGAAATCACAGTAGATGGATTACGTGTTGACTTTGAAGAAAGAAAAACTGCCGAGTACAAGCCGAATGCACTGAGCATTCATGTCGGCGAAGAAATCAATAAGGGAACGGTATCCATTGCCTATAAGACCTCTCCCGATGCTTCCGGTCTTTTTTGGATTGACGCTTGCTTTACCGATGGAAAAAAGCATCCTATATTCTTTACACAGGCGGAACCGACCGACGGCGCTTCGTGGCTTCCCGGTCCTCATTCACCGCAGGTGCGCATGACCTATAAACTGTCTGTTAATGTCGGCTCTCCGGAGATGATGCTGGTAGCTAGCGCGAAAAATAATCCGGAAAGACCTCATTCCGATGGTATCTATTCCGATTTACAGATGGATATTCCAATCCCTCTCTACCTGCTGGGAATTGCCGTTGGAGAGTTCAGTTACCACCCTTATGATGAGCGTTGTGGTGTCTATGCAGAAACTTGCAAGCTACCCGAAATTGCCGACAAATTCAAGATGCTTCCCGATTTCATGTCAAAAGCTGAAGAGATATGCGGACCATACGGCTGGGAAGTTTATCGTCCTCTTTTCTTGCCTCTTTCCTATCCCTATGGAGCCATGGAGCATGCCTGCGCAAGTTTCATGGGAGGAACAGTCATTGAGCGGCCTGAGGTCCTTGCTCATGAGCTCTCGCACTCTTGGGCTGGCAACTGGATTACCAATGCCACCTGGATGGAGTTATTCCTTAATGAAGGGCTAACGTCTTACATTGAGAATAAGATCATGGCTGTATGTCTTGGTGAAGAGCGGGCGAAGTTGCTCTTGAAGCGGAGGTATGACCAATCTTTATGTGCGATCCAGACGTTGAAAGCTAAAGGCCGTTTGGATTCGGCAAGCTTAGTTGTTCCTTTCGAGGAAAAAACGCTCAAGCTGTCCTCGATACCGTACGCTAAAGGTGCCCTCTTTTTCTATATGTTAGAAAACGCAATCGGAACTGAAAATCTTAATAATTTTTTAAAAAAATACATGGAGGTCTTTGCTAGAGAGTCAATGGGTGTGGATCGCATGATCGCCTTTCTGCAGCGTTGGCTTGCTGAAGAGATGGAGATTTTCGATTTTGATGGTTTTAAAAAAGAGCACCATATCGATGAATGGCTTCATGGTACGGGCTATCCTCCGAATACGCCGAAGATCGAGTCGAGGATTCTTGACCAGATCAAAGAGGTTTCCGAGCGATTGCTGTCGGGCGAGGATATTTCCGAATCGATAAGAGGTTATGACCTATTGCTGAAGGCGACGTTTTTAACGACCATTACCGGTAAGACAACAGCTGAGCAGCTAAGGATGTTGGACAGTAGCCTGGGCTTTACCCAAACCGAAAGCAACGTTCTGAAGGGCCTCTGGATCTTGTGCTGCGCAAAGTCAAACTACTTGACGGCCGAAACAAAGGCGCTTATCAAGGAGCATCTTATTGAGAGGAACAGCGTAACGATGGCGGGTGATGTATGTGAATCGTTAGTTGAGACGGATGAAGGTAAAGCATTGGTAGAGGAGATCCTCGCCGACGGCAAAGAGCGCCTTTTTCCGATGATCCGTAAGGCAATAGAGCGATTGCTTGTGCCTACCTCGGAATGAGCGTAACGGCAAACACGTACGGTGATGCTGTCGAATCCGCTTGGGAACTGGTGTTAGGCACGGTGCTCATGATGCCTCCCACGATATAGCCGAGAACGGTGGGTTCCGACAGCTGGTCGATGTTGATCACCTGATTGCTATACTGCGGCGCTGTGGGCGAATTGATGAAATACGCTCCGGCGCCGAAAAGCAGCTCATTTCCCGGATTCGTACCGGTCGAGAGAATCACCGGATAACGTTCGTCCATGAAGTATTGCGTATAGCTTCCTGCAGCATCACGTTTGACGGTGGTGATCTGGTTCGTGAAAGGAAATTGCGGGCTTGTTTTAAATGACATGGTGTTATCGTCGTAGTATTCAAAGGTGATACCGCCGATAAGCAGAAAATAGTTGTCCTGAAGTGAGGGTGAGTGCAGCGTTACCGATGCAGACACGTAGTTGTTCATCCCTTGTTTGAAAGTGTCGGCGGCATCGGGATCGGCCATGTACGTACTGCCATCCTCGGCGATCTCGACAGGGACGGTCCAAATTCCGGTATCGAGGGTAAAAACTCCCGAAAGGGCAACCAGCGCTTGCTGGTTTCCATTCATCCAAGGCATGACATTCAGGTCGCGCCTTCTGTAGGCGGCATTGATTCCTTCGGATGCGCGCGACTGGACAAAGAGATCTCTGCCATTATCGATGACCTGCAATCGGCGTACCTGGCGCGTATAGTCGCCGTTTGATGAGGGGGTGTATACTCCTGTAAAATTTTGACCGAAGACCAATAGCCCGCTGAGATGGTTGTTAGGGAAAAACAGGTAGCCGCCGGTAACTTGAACCCATGGGCTCGTCGTCTGCCGGATGGCAGCGGCAGCAGGCTCGGCGTGCCCGGGATCCAGAACCCAGGCGATCATTTTGGGAACGTCGACCGCCGTCAGTACCGGTTTGGTGCCGAACAGTCCCGTTGTGGTGTCAATACCATAGCCGCCCATGATATAGAGGGTGTTTTGGTTTTGATAGTATTCCGGGCTAGTGACTGAAAGGGTATCGATCTGTTGCTGGGTAAGCCCCGATGTGGCGTCATCGAGATCGCGAGAATAGATCACTTCCCTGACAGGGTCAACAACATACACGGTCGTGTTTTGCTTTTCCGGAGGAAAAGGGTCCGAGCCAAAGCCGTGCATGCCGTTTGTCCTGCCGGCGATGAACAGCCATCTGCCGTTGTGGACGGCGTAAGCGCCGGAGTGAATGCCTGCAGGCAGCGTGATCGCCGCCCGCGATACCGTAATCGTGAACGGCAAGTCCGCCGCACTGTGGAGAGGGCTTATCGTTGCCGTTTGGTTTGCATTGGCGGCTCCGGCGGTAAGCATGAGCGCAGCTATCCATAGTGTCTTGATATTATTCATCATCATATTTCTCACTCGAGGCTTTCAGGCATTGTAAAATCGGCAATGAAGAGGTGGCACCTTCTTCCTTCGCCGCGTTGCGATGTCCACATAATTTTTGTTCCGTCATGGTTGAAGACAGGCAAGCCGTCAAAGGAGTCGTTATGCGTCAGACGGCACTCTTTTCCTGTGTGGATATTCAGGAGATAGATCTCATAGCGGTGGTGGCCATGAACGGATGTCGTGTAAGCGATCACGCTGCCTTTGGGATGCCAGTATGGTGCCCAGTTGACGGCGTTGTTATCGGTTAACTGCCGTTCGTTGTTGCCGTCGCGATCGATGAGATAGAGTTGCAGCATGTCCGGCTGCTGCCTGTCCGAGCGGAAAAGTACATGTTGTCCATCGGGAGAAAAGAAAGGGCCACCATTATAAAATCCGCTGGTTGCCGTCAGCTGCCGGACATGGGAGCCGTCGCGGTCCATGATGTAGAGGTTCATGCTTCCGTCTTCATTACTGGCGTAAAGGATCTCCGTGCCGTCAGGGGAGTAAGAGCATTCCGCATGGTAGGCAGGTCCCGATGTCAACCTCTGTAGGCCGCTGCCATCGCGGTTCGCTTCATAAATATTCATGTAAGGGGTGAGGTCCCACTTATATCCGCGCGCCGCGGCTTTTGCTTCGTGGCTCGACGCGAAGAGAATCTTCTCATCGTTAGGATGGAAGAACCCGCATGTGCACGATCCTTTCCCCGTGCTAACAAGACGTGGAATGCTTTCGTCAAGAGCCATGAGATACATTTGATAATGCTTCTCACCATGCGGAACAGCTTGGAAAATGATCAACTGTTCATCAGGAGAAAAGTATCCTTCCCCGGCTTTTTCAAAGCCCATTGAAGAGAATGTGACTTGCCGAATATTCGACAGATGCTTTTCTTCCTCGGCACATAGCTGCACCGCGGCCAAAAACAACGCACATCTGATCAGAAATTTTATCATCGTATTCATCCGGTAAGTGGGAATCATCTTTTTTTCTCGATATTTTTTCAACTATTTATTATAAACCAAGTGCTAAGTAAATTATACCGAGAGACACCCATGACAACCATTCGCGCATTATTGCTCACTTTAATTCTTGTTACTGCCGGGGACCTCCGCGCATCGTTTTTCTCCGGCGAGGTGGGGTTGGGTTATGACTTTTTCAGAAGCTTGCCGGAAGGTACTTGGGAAGGGAATACCGGAGGGCTGATCAGCTTTAATGTTGCAGCCGATGCGCCCTGCTTTTGCAACTCTGATTATGGCGTGCAGTTCGGCAGCAGCTACGGCGTTTATGATTGGCATGGACGGGAGTCGGCGCCGACAGACCGCCAGCAGCCGGCACAGCAGCAGGTATTTTTGACCGCTGGTATTTTCCGGACAGCAGACTGCGATTGCGGTATCAACTATGGCATTGTTTATGATTGGATGTGGGATACGCGCATCGGTGTTTTTGGCGCGGAAGCTTCTATTGATCAGTTGCGGTTTCAGGGGGGATATACTTATTGCTGCAACAATGAGTTTGGTTTTTTCGGTACCCTCGATCTTCATCGCGCCCACCGCACCTCGCAGCAGATCCCTTTGACCTTTCGCGCTATCAGCCAGATCAATGCTTTCTGGCGTCATCTTTTTGCCAACTGCGCCGAAACAATGGTGTGGATTGGTATTCCCTATAAGAGCAGCCTTATGTTCACTACCGGCCGTGCGGGCAAGTTTATTTTGGGCGGCTCCGTACGCGCTCCACTGACAGACAGGTTCATGCTCGAAGGTCATGCGGCATATATGGAACCCCACTCTGCAGCTGGCGCCATTCAGCAGCGTTATTATGCTGCTAATATCTGTATTGAATTGAAATATGCATTTGGAAGTGGTTGTTGCGGAAAGCAGCCATACATGCCTTTGGCGAACAACAGCAACTTCTTTGTGGATACCAATGTGACCTTCTGAGGTGTTTGACGGAATCGTCTTCTGTATATTTCGGATTGATTAGTAAAGGTTGCTTCCCTACCGCCCCAGCTAAGAGACAGTCTCTGAATTACTGAACAGCCATCATACGACAAATTTTACCTGGGAAAAACCATCTTTCGTCGGTCTAGTTTATCAACTATGTCACTCCTCAAGATTCTCTTTCCCAGGTAAAATTTGTTCCCAATCTGACAATTCTTTAAATCAGAGAATGTCTCTAAACCTTTTATATGATCATGCTTTTTTAAAATAAATCTATCATATCTTTATATAATATTAAAAATTTAACTTTATAATTAGGTTTAATTGAAAACAGACAAAGGTTAAGATATGTTAAATTTATATAATACACTTCACAAAGTTTATATGCATCATCAACCAAATGCTTCTTCCCTTTCTAGTCGCTTTTCCACAAACAATAAAAGTACTGTACAGGCAGCAAAAAGACTAGGAACAGGAAGCAAGTCAGCAAGTACTGATTTTCGCAGTTTTCATGAAGGAAATGTTAAGAAAATAGCAAATGGCTATCCTCTTTCTTCAAGAAAAAGTCTGAAAATTAATTCAGCAGAGAATGCAGGCAGCTCTGCTTTTAAAGATGCAAAAGTAAAAACGAGTTGGCTATCGCACACATTACCGGGATATTTCGCATTCAATATCTTTCTGAACACAGGCCTCCATACAAAGATGCACGAAGTTTTAGGACATCAATATTTTGGATACAAACCACTGGACATTGACTATCGCTCAGCTAAATGGTATTCAAGTCATCACGACACATTCAAAGGTGATTTAGCAAATAGAAGGATTACGCGTCTTCTAAGTTATCCATTGTTTCCTAGAAGCGGCTTTGGAGGTATTTCTTTTGATTTTGTAAACCCTACTAAGCTAGGAAAACTCCTTGGTAATGAAGGTTGCAGAGCTTGGGTTTCATTTTCTGCACCAGCTCTAGATGCAATGCGCATCAGCGCATGCCTACCTCTTGGTATTTATTTAGCGGTAAGCGCGAAGGAAGAGGAGAAAGGAAAAAAATTGATCGGGAGTAATCTTATGCTATTTGGGGCAATGGATTATAAATTGCACTTTGATTATCACACATCCCATTTTTCATTAACAAAAAAAGGTTGTGAACGACTCTTTCTTGCTCTACAGGGTCATGACATGCTCGGTGTTACACTTGAAGCAAGCAAATGGTTAAGACTGCCTGTGGCGATCACCACTATCGCTGCAAGATCACTAGTCATCATCCCTCCGCTGTATTTAGCGAAAAAAGCTAGTGAATTAGGAAGTTTAGCTAAATAAATGTTATTGTTGTGATGTTTTTGCAGGAAAAACCTGCGATATACTGAAAAAATGGTGCTGTTGAAATGGTCTAATATCGATGGTATTATCGAAATAAGCCAGACGGCATAGGTTATTGTTGCCGATGCTCTTGATATGGGTATTGCTACCGCATGTCGTCTATCTTGCAGGGGATATTAGCTCTATCGTTCATATCATCCCAAGTATCCGGCAACGATAACGAATAAAGAAAATCCGCCGAGAAAACTGATTGACGACCAGTGAGTATCTTCTATGGTGTCGTGCGCTTCGCCAAGCATATCTTCGACAGCGGCAAGACAGAACAGTCCTGCAACACAGACAAGGCTTGCTGTTTTGATTTCATTGTCAAGATCGCGTAGCAGCAAATAGGACAAAATCGCCGAGCCGACAACCATGATCGTGAACGATGCTGACAGGAGCAGCCGCTGCGCGCGTTTCATTCCTTGATCGCGGAAGACGCCTATCACAGCAAAGCCTTCAGGAATATCGGCGAGGATTTGACCCAGGGCAAGGATGAAGGCAAGGCTGCTTGAAACGGCTCCACCTGTGCCGATGAGGAGACCGTCGCCGATCAAGTCTGCGGCAACAGCAACGTAAGTCATCCAAGCACCCGTGCTCACCTGTGTGTTCTGCCAGCTCTTGATCCATGTATTAACAAGAAGGTATAGGCAGCCGCCTACCATAAACATGAACGCAGTCAGCCATGGAGGAATCTGCTGTAAAGCTGTGGGCATCACCTCAATGGAGACGATAGCTAGCATAATTCCTGCTGCAGCGTGCAAAGCACGGTTGACCGTCTTTTTTGTGACCGTGATGGATTCTGCGATGAGGGCGCCCATGAAGTTTCCGGCGGCAGGAAGAAGCGCAAAGAGGATAATTAATGTCGTTTCGCTCATATGATGCAGGATAGGAATCCTGTTAATTCTTTTCCAAGAAATTTTCTGACATAAGAATCTGTTTGTTCCTAGGGATCCGTTCGCTCAGGTTGATTTTTCTATCCATGTTCCGATAGGCGAAAAGCTAGCGTTGATTGTTCTTTTCCACCCAGCCCACAAACCATCCAATCTGTAAGTTGGGGTTAGGCACTGACTGCTGCATCCTGCTTTTCCAAATAAGCGCCATCCTCCCGGAAGCTCTTCAAAGAGCAACACCTCTTTAGTCATTTCGATCGCATGCTCAGAAACGGGTAGCATGCCGTTAAGCATTCTTTCGATCAGCAGAAAATCCTCTTCGGCAACCAGAGCTTGAAAGTTAAATAAAACAATGAGAACCAAGCTACGAGCCGCTTGCAAAATGATTTGGGGCGGTTTCAGTCTCACTTCGTGCTCGTTCTTGCAACCTGTCATCAGTTGGACGTCTTTTGTGAGCCAAAAAATGGCTAAAAAGAGCCGCGTAAATGGGTCTAAGGATATGATTGCGATTCATATTTCCCCCTAATGAAAGGCAATGATGGAAATTGAAGGCCGATTATGGGTACAGAAGATACCTGGTGAGATATTTATCAACGAGGTCGGGAAAATACTCGATGACAAGCTGATCGATCTCGTAGGAAGCTTCGAGACCTACTCGATGAGTATGATAAAGAAGCGACTTTCCTCTGGTGTGGCTGTGGTAGGTCTGCTCATAGATTCCGAGCGAGTTTTCGATATGCTCATCAAGATTGTCAATAAATGCTTGAATCGTCTGTTCTTTTTCTTTTTCCCCAATAAATTCAGCAACTTGCCTAAGAACGGACTCAGGATTCAGCAGCAGGTCTTCGTAATAGACGATCATACGCTTTTCAGGATGCCAATGTTCATACACCCGAAGATTATGAAAATAGTGGTTCTTCCTTAAATTCAAAACCCATGAGCGATCATCGGCAAGCGCGTTACATTCAGCCTGGCATAAGATCTCTTTTTTGACCGACTCCGGTGTGTCGAACTCTCGTAGCATGCACTCACGATAATTTCGGATCAGAAGAATAAGCCTATCATTGTTTTCATCAAGGTGCAGGTCGTAAGGATTATGGGCGATGAATAGATTGCCTCCGTCTTTGATGGGGTACTTATCTAGAATTGTTCCTGTTTCTTTGCAGATGTTTTTTCCGAACAGGGTGTTGCAGCAATAAAAGAACCAATGAGAGCCGGAGCGAGGAGCCCTTAAGAGGCAGATGCGTGACGCAGCATCATCGCTATCACCATAAGCAAATGTTATCGATAATGTGGCTATAACAAGACACAAACACTTCGTGATCTTCATGATGACCTTTTTTGATAGGGGTGGTCGAGAAAAGAGATTTTCTACAATTCTGACGTAATTTTCAAACCGTTTAACAGAAAAATCCTTAAGTCTCTGAAAACCAGTATCGAAAAACCTGATAAAACACTATTGAACTCATTGGATAATTCGATATGATGAAAATATCCCTAAGCAAGGAGGCGACTATGGGTATTTCAGCCGTGAAACGGTCAATATTTGTTCTTTTCGCATGTTTGTGCTTCTCAAGTGCATCCTATGCACAGCCCGCAGGCAGATTATTTAATCCTGATGCTATTGAAACAGTCTCCGGAAAGGTCTCTCGTATCGATCAGATCTATCCCGAGGGAAGATTAGGTTATGGCGTTCATGTTGTCCTCGATACAAACGGCGAAGTACTCTCTGTCCATCTAGGGCCGAGCCAATTTCTTTCTCAGCATGATCTGGTGATTAAAGAGGGGGATCAGCTGACGGTCACCGGCTCCAAGGCGGTATTGAATGGCACTGATTTTATTATTGCCACAAAAGTAGAAAAAGATGGCAAAGCCATCATATTACGAGATAAGGATGGAATACCGATGTGGAGCGAGCGACAAAAATACTAATGGAGTATTGATCGATGAAAGCAAAGGTACTTTTGTTAAAGGCGATAGCGGACGAAGGCGTTCGCTATCTTTTTATGGTTCCTGGAGGGCTTGTTGACCCGTTTCTAACCGCTTTCGACGAAGTACCTCAAATCAAGCCGATCATTGCAGCACAAGAAGGAGGCGCAGCCTACATGGCTGACGGCTATGCGCGCGCATCGCGGATTTTCGGAGCGTGCCTGGGGATAGGCGGCCCAGGAGCCACAAACATGACAACGCCGATCTTGACAGCAAAAAGCGATTATTCTCCTTTGCTAGTTGTTACTGGCGAGGTACCGACAGCATTGGAAGGACTCGAGTCTTTCCAAGACGCTAGTATTGGCGCTCTTGATGATTTCGACATTCTCAAAAGCGCAACAAAGCTGTCTCTTTACGTTGAAAATGCCAATCTTTTCAAACACGATCTTAAAAAATGCATGGAAGCAATGAAAACATACCCTCAGGGCCCTGTCCATCTTTGCATCCCTAAAGATATTCAGGAGTCACAGCAAGATGAAGGGTTCCCCAGCCTTGCCCGCGAGTTTCTCCGCCAGCATATCCTTGACGAAGATCAAGCAAAACAGGGTATAGATTCGATGAAAGGACCCTTAACAGCGATTCTTGCAGGAGAAGGAGTAGAAACTTCAGGAGCTGCCGAGCTGCTTCGCGAAGTTGCCGAAACGTTTTCCATTCCTATTGTGACGACGCTGAGAGCAAAAGGCATTCTTTCGGAACGGCATCCTTGCTCGATGGGTGTTTTCGGTTATGCCGGAACACGTCATGCAACAGAGCTTCTTCTGGGCGGCAAATGCGATAACCTGATCGTGCTAGGATCCGGATTAAATCAGCGCGATACGATGTTTTGGAACGCTAAGCTGATGCCAAAAAATGTCTTTCTATCGGTCAACATCAACCTGACAGGTTTTGACTATACCTATTCACACATCACACCTGTAGAAGGCGACTGCATAGCTTTCCTCCGTTTTTTCTTGGACAACTATCCTCACACGGGAAAGGAACAGAGGCAGAGATGGATGGAGAATGTCCGCGCCTCAGGTCCGCGCCTCTATGATGAGGAGAATTGTTCAAGCTCTGCCGTCCCGATCCATCCGGCACGGGCGATAAGAGAACTGAGGCACGCTGCCCCCGATGATACGATCCTTCTTGTTGACAGCGGTGCGCATCGCGCCTTTTGCGGTCATTACTGGGAGTCATTAGCACCCGGACAATACCTGTCGGCAACGAACTTAGGACCCATGGGCTGGGCGATACCGGCGGCTGTCGGCGCTCAATGCGCACAGCCGGACAAGCCTGTCGTCTGCATTACAGGAGATGGCTGTATGCTGATGCATGGCATGGAAATTCAGACTGCTGCCAGATACCATCTGCCCATCGTCTACGTGATCCTCAACAATGCCGCCTATGGCAATGTCTACCTCCGTGCAGCAAAAGAGGGGGAGACTCCTGCAAAGCTGACCTCGCTGCCTGATCACGATTGGGTCAGGTTCGCCGAAGCGTTAGGATGCCAAGCTGCTGCTGTGCACGATCCGGAACGCTTAAGAGAAGCATACACTTGGGCACTCAAACAAAAAGGAACGGTTGTTTTAGACGTTAAATGCTCCAAAGCATCGCCGACTCCTGTCGAGCCGTTTGCCGAATCGCAGAAAGTGTGGAGCTTTCATGATTGATGATAACCAAAGGATACGCTGATGAGCCGCTTGCCTAATCCGATGAACCACCCAACAGAGCAGCAGAAGATGCTGCTTGAAAAGATGGAGAAGAAACGCGGGCATATCGATGGGATGTACCTCACGCTGCTCAACCATCCCGACCTGACAGAAAAAGTCTCCGATTTAGGAGGATTTCTGCGTTTTGGGTCAACGCTGAAGGGGAAGTATCGTGAGTTCATTATCCTCTATTGCGCACGAAAATTTGATGCCGAGTATGAGTGGATTAAGCATCTCCCTCACGCCATTGAAGAAGGGGTAGGCCAAGCGCTGATCGATACGATACATCAAGGCGCAGAGCATTTTGAAGAGCCATACGAATCGCTCGTCGCCGTTGCCAATTGCGCACTGAAATTGGAAAATATTCCCAAGCCGCTGCAAGATAGAGCGATTGATATTGTAGGTGTCGAAGGACTTCTTGAGGTCGTCACCCTAGTTAACTTTTACCGCATGATTGCAGGGATCATTTTTTGCTTTGATGTACCTCTTCCGGAGAAGGTCTCCTAGCTTTCAATTCAATGTCAATCTCGTCGGCAATAACTGTGGTGAACTTACCTTTTTTTCTAGGTTCCCCTTCGAACTCTGTTGAAAGCTCAAAGCGTTGAAGCAGTTCTCTTACAAATAGCTCCACTTCAGTCTTCGCCAAATACCATCCTACGCATTTGTTCAGTCCCGTTCCGAACGGTAGCCAAGGCAGTCCTGTTAGACGACTAGGGATTTTGTCGTGCCTTGCAGGATCGAACTCATCGGGATTATCACCGGCGATTGAAGGATGGCGCGCTGTAAGGTAGGGGCATGTTTCAATGAAATCCGTCTTGCCAATATGATAGTTGCGATCGTCAATAGTGATAGAGACAGCATCAGCAGGCTGACGATAGACAAAATAGGCGGGAGGGCACATGCGCAGAGCTTCAACGAAACATCGCATGAATTGATCGCTATCTTGACGGATTCCCTCTGCATATTCCGGATGTTGAGCAAGCTTGATCAGCAGGTAATAGAGAGATGTGGCTGCCGTGTCTTGTCCTGCGATGAGGAGTGTCAAAGCCATGATTTGCACCTGTTTTTCAGAGAAAGCTTTTTTTCCTGCATATTCGAAATCGAGCATTTCTTTGATGATCGATGGACTGCCTTCACTATTTTGCGCTTTTTCGCATGCCTCGGAAGCCGCTGTTTTCAATACTTTGAGGGCATCAAGCGTAGGCTCTGAGGTAGCCAGTCCCGTCTCAACCGCTAGCATTTTCAATCTCCCGGTAAGGGTAATTCCTTTGATTGATTCACTTAGAAGCTTAGAAACCGCGTGTGTGATCTCTTCGCTATCGCCTCGATAATCAAGAAAAATCTCGGAGATAACGCTAGAAGCGTACACCTTGCATGTTTGATAGAGATCTCCCTTGAGTCCATTGTTCAATGTTTTGTTAACAATGGCGCTGATTGAGTCGCGCAACTGATCAATAATTTTGTTGGATAGCACTTTACGAAAAAAGGTATGAAATAGTTCGGCCTGTTCCTTTTCACACGTGAAGATGAGATCATTTCTATCGAGCTCCATGTCATTGAAGACGGTTTTGAATAATTGAATGATCCGTAGCTCTTCATCAGGAGAAAAAAACATTCCTTCTTTGTCATTGCGAGGGCAACGCATGATCTCTTTCTGCAGCACCGGATCATTGATGATATGGAATGTCCTTCCGGGCATCGCTACCTCAGTAATAGGTTCTACACTGCAGGTTTTTGGGACGATTGCTAGAAGGTCGGGATCGCCTAGAAGAAGCTGGGCTGTTTTTGGTGTACCACCGAGTTTTTTTCCAAAGTCACAGATGTTGTCCCAAATGCCGGGATTATGGACTGCGCGTTCCATTTTGATATTAGCTGACATGAGAGCCTCCTTATGCTTAATAGATAATTTTTATAACAGAATGTCATTTTTGCAAAAGTATTTTTTTAATATGTTTTAGAGACAAAAAAATGAACAAAGTAGTATAATTTTTATTCAAATAATGTATGGAATAAGATGCCTTTAAAAATTGTATCGAATAAGAAGTATGCTTTTGATTTATCTCCGGATGATTGGAAGGCTTGGCTGAAAGAGAACGGATATCCAGCCTATGCCGCGGCACAGATCATCGGCTGGGTCTATCAGAAAGGGGAGATCAATCCCGAGTGTTTTTCCAACATTTCAAAAGATCTTAGAAGCCGTTTGATAGATGAATTTACTTGGGTATTGCCGGAAGTCGATGCGCACCTGGTATCTGTCGACAAAAGCGAGAAATTCCTTCTAAAAGCGGGTGATGGCGAACTGTACGAGATGGTCCTCATGCCCTACGAAAATCGCGTAACGCTATGCATCAGCAGCCAGATCGGCTGCCGTATGGGCTGCACCTTCTGCCAGACGGGAAAAATGGGCCTTAAGCGTAATCTGTCGGCAGGGGAGATCCTGGCACAGATCCTGCTTGCCAACCGCTCTTCTTCTACGAAGAAAGTGACAAACATCGTCTTTATGGGCATGGGCGAGCCTCTTGATAACTACGGCGCTGTTCTTGCGGCTTGCCGGATGATGGTCGATCCTAAAGCTTTCGGCCTATCAATGCACCGCGTTACGGTCTCAACGTCAGGACTTGTGGAGGCGATCGACAAGCTAGGGAAAGACCTTCCCGTTCGCCTTGCTATCTCACTGCATAACGCCGATGATGCCAAGCGCAGCGAGATCATGCCGGTCAACCGCACGAATAATTTGGATACATTAAAACAGACCCTTTTACGCTATCCCGCTCCTAAGCGCTATGGCATCACCTTCGAGTATGTGATGATCGAAGGGGTCAACGACAGCATTGCCGATGCGAAAAGGCTTGTCAGCTTCTTGAATGGCCTTAAGGCAAAAGTCAATCTGATCCCAATCAACCATTTCCCAGGCTTGCAAATGCAGGCTTCGGCAGAGGATAGCCTAAAACGCTTCCAGAAATATCTTTCAGACAGATCGATCCCCGCTCCGATCCGTTACAGCCGTGGACAGGATATCAGTGGCGGATGTGGACAATTAGCAGCGAAGCGCAAGGATGAGCTCGACATGGATCCTCGCGAACTTCACCGAATTAGAAGAAGAGAAGCACGTGTCGCGGAGAGAGTAAGCCAATGATTTCGACCAGTTATCCTAAGTTGTTTTCTGAAAATAGCCATAGCGAAGAGATAAAGAATAGCGGGATCCCCCTCGCTGGCAGCCGCAAGGCAAAAAAATGCATCAATACGAAGCCATGGACGCAAACAGGCAGCCGCGCTCCTGTTATCAACTATGGTGAAGATGAAAATGTTTTGTACAATGTGAACAGACTGCCCGATGCAGAGATCCGCTCTTATGAAAAGCCGGAAAAGATTGTAAAGCTCAACAAAGAAGGGATAGAGATCGCAGTGGACAGGAGAGTCGCGCTTTTCTTTCAGCAAGCTATCCTATGCTACAAGATGAGCATGTTTCGATTCGGAGCATCTGCTGCTGTTGACCAGATCGGCGTTTCTCCGAAAATGACGTTGAAGTCGGAAAGCGGTGTAAAAGTCGTCCATAAGCGCGAAGCTGCACATTCCAGTACGTTGCCGACGTTGATCGCGTACCCCAAAGATGGCAGCATGCCGCAAGGCTTCGTTTATCTTGCAGGAGGCTCCAGCTACTCTCAGCATAACAGCACCATCGGGATGCATGAATGTGTCAACGGTGCTGATGAGCTGATCGACGGTAAGGGGAGCGACAACAAATTACGTCAGAAAGCTGTAGCGATATTGAATTTAGTAGCTGATGGCCTGGATCCCGTCAAGGCGACACGTCAATTTTTGGATGCCTTTAAAGAGCAGGTGCGAACGGAAGGAAAACGCCTAGATATTAGCGATCCGCGAAGGCACGTCCTACGCGAATATTTCAGAAATATCCATCACATAAAGGGGGCAACTCAATCAAGCGAGCTCTTTGATAGACTGATAGGCTTGCAAATCGGCAATGGCGAAGGTGAAAAAGAACGAAAGCTTCGAAAAGTCGTTTATAAACGGCGCTTTGATATTATCCGTCATCAAGAAGTTGCTGAATGCCGCATTGCACGACGTATTGAAGAGACGCAAAAGGTGATGACCGCTCGAGAGAAGAGTTTCCTCGAGGAAATGCTGCTGAAAGAGTTTTCTGAAGATAACACACGGACGATTTTAGAAAAGTTGCTTAGTAAGAGCGCGGCCTACAATGATGCTAGCTATAAGCAAACTTTAGACGCGAAAGACAAAAGGGCGTATCAACAGCGGCAGACCCGAATACAAAATCTAGTGCAGAAATATCATCATGAAATTGATAGCTTGAAGCGCGACCTGCGCCGTGAATTCCGTCGACTAGCACAAGATGAGCTCATATACCGTAGCGGCGTTTTCTGGACCCTTCGTAAAGAGGTGTGCGGGTGGACGCAAAAAGAATTTTGCAAGCAGCATGAGCAGAAATCCGGTAAGTCTGTCAGCCAATCTTGGGTGTCGCGGATGGAGCATGGCTCCCACCTTGCAAGGCGTCCGGAAGAGGAGTATCGCACACCGTTGAATCAAAGAAGGCGTTACGTCAGCTTGAGCGATGCGCGCGCATGTGCTTCAACTTTTGGCGTCGATGCAGGGCTGTTTTTACCCGGCTTGTTTACCTCCTAAGAAGAAGCGAAGTTGATAAACTCGATTTGCGGTTCGTAGATATATCCAAACTGGTAAGACTTGTATAGAGTTATTTGACGCGCCATTTCAAATAATTCTTTCCATGTGACAACTTCTTGCTGTGTCTGACTTCTTAAGGTATACAAAAATGCGCTCAAAAAGATCTCGCCATACTCTTCTTCGGCCATGGAAAATTGCCCTCTGCATGAGCTGGAGATCATGATCGTTCCGCTGCATTCGCCAAAAAGATGACGGTAGTTGTTTTTGACAAGCTCTGCGTTAATCACACTGAAATGCCTGGCTGCAGTCACCCTTTGCGGTGGGACAGCATTCGGTGGTATGTAGTTATTACAGCATGAAAACATTGAAATCAGAAGTCTCGGATGTTTTTGTTCCAATATTTGCGTTAGCTCCAACTGGTCGATTCCTTCGCCGTTCAAATGCTTAACGGAATCAATGTGGATACTTGGCCAAGGAGTAGAAGTCTCGAACTCATGATATCCATGGCTAAAAGAGAAAAGATACACGATATCATCGGGTTCTACAGCTAGCTTCTCAAGCACTTTGATTATCTTTTTGCTTTTGAAATCGTTGCCGGTAACGACCGTCAGATCGAGATCGAGATCGTTATAAGCCGCGATCGTCCGCATCTCTTGTTCCATATGCGTGACACCTTTGGTGATATAGTCGCCTAGCTCGTCATTAGTGTTGCCAATGATGACCCCGCGCAATGTTGCTGCATATGATAAACACGGTAAAAATAATAAAAACAGCAGGACTGTATTGATAAGTTTTTTCATATTAATTAGTACTTATTAATGATTGTATCAAGTTCATCGAAGTGATCGCCACGGACATCGATCAAAGCGATTTGTTCATCGTGACAATCGTAAAATTTTATCTTTTTAGCATGTTGGCTAATGACCAAAATGCAGGAGCTATCACCAGATTTGAAAACCAATGCTGATGATGGAATAAATTTCGAAAACTTCTGTACGTTGAATAGGTAAGTATGATCATGGAGGAGGATTGATTTGATTCGGTCGCTGTCGTGTTTTGATAATGAAGCTTCTCTATGATCGACGTACCTGACATCAACCATCTCGCTATTCTTGATGAATTCGATGCATTCAGCAGTAATCTTTTCTTTTAATTCAAGGCAGTCATAGGTGATGCTGAGTGTCTTGTATGTGTAGGCGCTGATAGAAGTTGTTAGTGTAAGAATGATGAGGATAAATGAAGCTATCTGCTTTTTCATTTTATTAACCGTTTTAAATTTAATTAAAACGATTATATTCTTTATTGTGTATTATTTCAACTGACATTACTGTTTGTTTGTTTGTTTGTTTGATAAAATATTTTACTTGATACGTCTCAAATATCAATTAGAACCTATTGACGGCACTGTAATTCTAGGTACGTAAACCCTGTAAGGCTATGCATTCTGAGGGGAAATAGGGAAAAGTAAAGTTGATAGGAAAGAATGTTGAAATCAAATATGATTTTATGAGCAATTCATTGCTTGAATACAAGGTTAACATGACGATATTAAGCGAAACATATAATAAATATTTTAGCCACGAGGAAGCGTTAGGGATTGACGAGGATAACAGTCAAAAGTTTGGAATATTTATTGGAGTATTTGTTCCTTGCTTATTGATGTTGTTCGGAGTGATCATTTTTCTGCGTTTGGGTTGGATCGTGGGTCAGGTAGGTCTCTTTACCTCGTTATTCATCATCACGATGTCTGCTATCATCACCTTTATCTCAACACTGTCCATGGCCTCGATATCCACGAATATTAAGGTTGGTAAAGGGGGAGTATATTACATTATTTCCCGCTCACTAGGGCTTGAGATCGGGTCGGCAGTAGGTCTTCCTCTTTATTTAAAACAAACGTTATCGATAGCCTTCTGTTGTGTAGGTTTTGCCGAGTCGCTCCATGACTTGGTTCCTGCTTGGTCCATACAAAATATCGGTTTAGCGACTCTCGGAGTCTTAACCTTTCTTGCCTATACCTCTGTAAAAGGAGCGCTTAAGGTTCAAGTAGCTATTTTCTTAATTATCATTTGTTCCTTTATTTCCCTGTTTACTGGCGGCAATTTAATTCCTATGCATCCTGACACATACACGCCGCCAAATTCAGCTATAGGTTTTTGGGCGGTATTTGCGATTTTCTTTCCAGCGATGACAGGTGTCGAGTCGATTGTTTCGTTGTCTGGTGATCTGAAGAACCCAAGCAAGTCAATTCCAATTGGCACAATCGGTGCAACAATCGTTTCTTACCTCATCTATGTCTCAATTGCGATATTCCTCTATCAACATGTTCCTCTATCCCGATTAGCGAATGACCCGTTGATCTTACAAGATGTCGCTTCGGTGCCATCTTTGATTATTTTAGGTATTTGGGGAGCAACGTTGTCGAGTGCGCTAGGAGGGTTGTTAAGCGCACCAAGAACATTGCAAGCAATTTCCGATGATGGGATACTGCCAAAATTTTTAGGAAAAACATACGGTTCTACAGCAGAACCTCGCATAGCTACAATCGTTACATTTTTAATTGCATTTCTTGGCATTTACTTTGGCAGCATTAACGTAATAGCGCCGGTCATGACCATGATTTGCTTAGTAGCCTACGGAGTGTTGAATTTCTCTTCCGGTTTCGAAACATTGATGCTCAACCCAAGCTGGCGCCCTCGCTTCCGCGTACACTGGATGATATCAATTATAGGAGCTATCTTATGTCTGTTGACTATGCTTTTGATAGACGCAGGTGTCGCCATTCTTTCGCTTCTCATTGTTTTTGGCATTTATATAACAGCTAAAAAGAATAAATTTCAGGGATCTTGGGCTGATATACGTCAGGGCATTCTAATGTTCTTTTCGAGGTATGCTATTTATGAAATAGCTCAAGGGCCCAGTTTGTCAAAATCATGGCGTCCTCATTTTCTTGTATTCACTAAGTCATCGGAAGAATACTCTCACAATTTGCTCGCCTTCACAGAAGCAATTAGCCAGAGCAAGAGTTTTTTAACAATGGCATCATTCATTTCCGATGTGAATATACAAAGGGAAAAAGGAGCCCGTCTTAGCCAGATCATCCAAAAGCGTTTTAAAAATAAAAACATCCAAGCTTTTGTCAATATTTACAGCGGAGACAAAGTCTTCGGGGAAGTTAGACAAATGCTTAAATATTATGGTTTGGGACCATTGAAACCCAACACCATCATTTTTGGCGGTATCAAAACCGGTGTGGATTCAGAAGAGTTTTCTAAAACGATCAATTCTGCATTAGAGCGTTCTTATAACATCGTCATTGTGAATGACGAAATTGATTCTATTGCTGACACAGGTTTAAGCGTTCATAATAATGATATTCATATTTGGTGGAGCGATGAAGATAGGGATAGTTCTGAATTAATGCTCGTATTTGCCTACATGATCCAAAGGAACCCAAACAGAAAGAAATGTCAAATTTTACTTAATGCCATCGTCAAAGATGAACGCGTAAGGCAACGCAGAATAGAACAATTCAAGGATCTTAGCTTACGATTACGATTGCCGTTAAAAATAGAGGTGTATGTTTCTCCAGAAATGGAAAAAGTCAAATTCCAGTTCATCCGGACATTTTCAAAAGATGCAGACATCATATTCATGCCGCTAAAAAAACCTGAAAATGATGAAAATTCCGAGCAAGCTTATGCGGACTATTTGAAAAAGGTATCGAAATTTACAAGTGACAACCCTAATATCGTTTTAGTACTTAGCTCAGAGAATACCCCTTTGGAGTCCGTATTGAAATAAAGCTCTACAGATGTATTTCAATAATTATTGTTATTCTTTGAGTTAGGCTCTTGAATAGAGATAACCGCCCAGCAAAGCCCGAACATGAGTACCAGGACGGCCCAACCGCCCCAATTGTGGAAAAGATCGACAGCGAATTCAGGTCCCATCGCGAGCGCTGCGAAACAGATGGCGATGATGCGCAAGGTATTGGCTATCCATGAAATGGCTACCAGAACCGGAATATTCCACCAGTAGCGGATACTATTCCCCAAATAGACGAAGTTGATCACGCTTCCGGCAATCAGCATAGATTGCAAAGTATTGATTCCTGCACAAGCAACATCGATGGATATAAGGATGCCATTGACGACCAGGTTGGTTCCCATCTGCTGCACTTCATAGCCGAAGAACTGTAAGATCATGCTGGTTACCCAAGCGCCGGAGAGACGAAACCACCAGCCGATCTGGTTAAAATCGAGAGTAATCCAAGGAAATGTCATCAGCGGAAAGATCAATAGCTTTTTTATTTTTTGAAGAGGTTCACCTTCCAAGCGCGCTTTCAGCCACGTCCACAAAAGCGTCGTCCAGCCGATAGCCATTAACAAGGTTGAACCAAACAGGACACCGATAAGCGACAACAAGGCGCCCAAGCATAATCCAATCTTTGAAAGAGGGCGGTTTTCATCGATGAAATGCCATGGCGAACCAAGCCAGATGAAGATCGGTAACGACACTAATATCGGTATTGTGTCATCGCTTGTCGATATCCAAGCTAGGTCTCCCAGCCAAATAAACAGCAGTAAGAAGAAAAGAATTGTGGCGATGATATAATCAATCTTCTTCATGAGATTTTTTTATTTCCTCTTCAATCTTACTATAGTTTTCTTTAAATGTCGGGTTGTTCGGGTATTTCTTAAGAAGATCTACTGTCAGTTCTTTTGCCCTTTTCCAGTTCTTTTCATTGAACGCTTTTTCTGCTAGGAAGGACTTTGCCTCGACAGAGTCATCTTGGATAGACTCGTAGATTTCGGAGGCTTTCGAGGCATCGCCCTTGCTTAATGCGATCTTTGCTAACAACTCTTTACCAAGGATATTGTTTGCCAATTGCGCATTGTTTGATATGATCTCTTCAGCTTGCTGAGGTTGGTTTTTGCTTAAATACACCAGGCCCATTAGCCAGCCGGCCCTGATACCTACCTCATCTTCTTTATCTTTGAGCTTGGATAAGATTTCTAATGCTGCATCTTGGCTGTTCTCGGAGATCATGATTTCGGCGTTCAGCAGCTCAAGAGGCGGTGTAGGGTTCTGCGCCGTGGCAAACTTCAGCGCTTCCATTCCTCCGCGGTTTTGTCTAATTGCTTCCGTTAGACCATAGTAGATCCAATCTGGGAGGTCTTTTGGGATGCCTATCGTGGTCCTCATATCAAGTGCTGCTTCAAACCATCCTTCCGACAACAGAGCAGCGGTGTATGCATAATCACTATTTAGCAGAGCATATACATCTGCAGGAAGCTGATAGGAAGGGTTGTTATGCCTTCGTTCAATGATGCTGGTCAGCTGCTTGGAAAAACGCGATTGCCGTGCCAGCGGATTGCTCTTTTGAAGTAGTAAGGAAAAGTCGAAGGATTTATTCACCTGGTAGTTTAGGATCTGCATGAGCATGCGCTCCAGCTGAGGACTCCAGGACTTATCTTTGAACGGGTTGGTTTGCAACATTCCAAGCGCCTGTTGCTTTTCACCGTCTTTAAGCATTTGCAGCAGCCGAAGCCAAAAGGTTGCCTGTTCGGCACGCAGGTACTTCTGGCCATCGGGAACGTCATTGAATGTTTCGTCGTCCCAGAACTCATCGTCTTTTAAATTTGAGAGGTAGTCAAGTAGCGGCGTTAAAAAGCCTTGTGATGGGATAGAAGCTTTCCAATCGTAGTCGATAGGAGCAATGACACGGTTCCAGAAGAACGTTTTCAGCCACAAGAACTCATCAGAGTTGTTTTCTAAAGCTTCTTTCCATACTTCTAGAGACTGAAGAAAAGAACCTCTTCTCTTAAAAAATTCTGCTAGTTGGTCTTGGAAGTAGAGATTTTTCGGAGCCTTTTGGATCGCTGTCATGTAATCGCTAAGGGCGAGCTCTGGCATATTAATGCTTTCCAGCAGCTTGGCACGGTAGAGATTGATATCGGGATTCTGGGGATCTTTAGCTATCGCTGTTGTAAGGTACTCCAAAGCTTTTTTCGGGTTGCTGTTCACAGTATAGAAGGCTAGCCGCAGTAGTCGGACGGTATCCTCCGGGCCATCATATTCTTTCGACTCCAACAAATTGATAGCACCCTCTCTTCTGTTTCTTTTTATGAGGTTTTCAGCGTCAAGGACAAGCCAGCTTTGTTCCAGCGTTTCTTTTCCTTTCCATTTTTTTCTCAATCTATCGAAGGTTTCAGTGTTTCCAGAGTCAAGAAGCGCTTCAAGGAGCATGATAGTGGCTTCTTCTTTGTTATCGAAAGCTTCGGGATGGGACTGGTAGAAGAGGATGAGTTGGGTTTTGTCATTACTAGACACGCTAGCGTCGATAAACAAATCCATCATATTTTTTTTGTCTTTGGCTTCTGATTGATGTGCATTGATGTATTCGTTCAGAGTCTCTTCAGGAGTTTTATTTTTCTTTCCTCTTAGCAATGTCGGACCGTAAGCAACCCCGATAATGATTAGAATGCTAATTCCCAAAAGGAGAAAGATATAGATATACTTTTTCATAAAGAAAAATCCCTGAAATTGTCAGACAATTTCAGGGATAACATACAAGTTGAAGAAAACGCTAGTGTATTATTTGCAGACCTTTACTGTGGATAATCGTCGCTTCCTAAAGTAAATAGCTAATAGTAAAAAACTTGCCAGGATGATGTATGTCGAAGGCTCCGGAGCAGGAACCGTTGTCGCTTCGGTGATATGGAAGAACATGTCGTTATTTTTTGGTTTATAGCCGTCCCAAGCAAGCGCGCTTTTCCCTGTTAGGGTGAAGCTTCCGGATATCGGTGTGCCAAAGACAAATTCTTGATAATCATTCTGGCCTTGAGCGATAAGATCGTTGCCATACTGTGTTGTACTGCCCGATTGCAGAACAAGATCGATAACACTGACGGAGTCTCCCGAGCTGAGATACCAGGCGTTGTTTGTTTCCGTAAAAACCTTAATGCTATTAAAAGGATAGTTCAAAGCAGAACCGTAGATAATCGTTTGTTGCGGGCTGCCTACATTCCATACAAACGAGAGTGTGTTGCCGCTGCTGTTGTAGTTGAGCTGCCAGGGAACAAAGACACCTGACTGCCAGGAGTAGTTAGCAGTATTCTGAGGTGTTCCAACATTAGGATCTAAGATGCCAAGCTCCCATTGACTCCAGGAGCTTCCGCCTGCGCGACCTTCCACATCGAAGGCGCCATTAACTGTGGCGCTTACGTATGAAGATGTAGTAAGCAAAATAGCGACAAGGAAGGTTAGAAAAAACCTAGGCATAGAAATGTCCTTTTATTTTTATTATAACATATCTTTAGTTAACAAAAAAAATAATTTTACATTAAGAACAACCCTAATATTTAGGTTCAATAAACCCATATAACTCCGCCGGACGGTGCTGTTCCCCCTTTGTTTTCTTTCCTAAGGGGCAGATATATCCCTGATCGACCATTTTTTTTCGGAAATTTCGCTTATCCATTTCAATCCCAAAAATTTCCTCATAGAGCTTCTGCAATGCCGAGAGCGTGAATTCTTTAGGAAGAAGCGCGAAGACGATCGGTTTTTTATTGACTGCGTCACGCAAAGCTTCTAGCGCCATGTCGATGATCTCTCTATGGTCGAAAGCCACCTCGGGAAGAGCATCCATTGGCCACCATTGCGCTTTTGCGGCGTCTTGAGACGCTGTCAGCGTATATTCTCCCGCATTTACCAAAGCGAAAAATGCGACGGTGATGACGCGTCCGCGCGGGTCGCGTCCCGGCTCGCTGAACACATGAAATTGCTCTAAGTAAAGGTCGGCGATCCCTGTCTCTTCTTGAAGCTCTCGAATTGCCGCTTCTTCCACCGTTTCCTCTTCTTCTATAAAACCGCCGGGGATCGCCCAATGGCCTTGAAAGGGGGGATTTTTACGTTCGATCAGCGCGACGTTGAGGGTTTGCTCCTTGAATCCGAAGACCACGCAGTCAACAGACAAGGCATAGTGGGTGCGGTTGCTTAAGCTTTTCATGATCAGAATCCTTAGTAAGTGTAAATTTCACAATATTACATGTTGACCTTAAATTCCAGTCTGATTTATCAATGATAGTGTAAAAGCAACACTAACAAAAGGGGAGTGTATGAAAACCAGTTTGATTTGCCTTACCATGTTCTGTGCCTTGGCCAGCACGCCGCCATTACTAGGTCTTAACGTCTTAGTCGCCTCAGAAAGCGCGATCAAATGCGCTGCTGTGAAAGAAGCTTTCTGCGAAGCATTTCCTACAGAAGAAATCATCGTTACGCCTTGTGCTGTTTCCTCCGGAGTGCCGGAACAGCCGGTAGGCCATGACGAAGGCTTAAAGGGGGCGGCTACGCGGTTATCGAATATTCCTCAAGAAGATGCAGCCCCCGCCGATTATGTTGTAGCCATTGAGAACTACATTTACCAAGATCATGAATGGAAGGATTGCGCAGTCGTTCTTGTGCAGTGTTTGTCTATGGACGAGGTTCATTTCAGCACTACCGCATCAACGGAGATCCCATCACATATCGTTACGAAGGCGCTAGCTGCACAAACAACAGTTGGCGAGACCGTCAGCCGCCTGTATGCTGAACGGGCCATCGACAAGAATGATTGGCATCGCGATCCCCAATTTGGCGGGCACTCACGCAAAGAGCTCATTAAAGATGCTATATTCAAAAATCTGCATCGCGATGAGATCCGTGAGATCAAAGAGCAGATCGTGATGTATCCCGACTATCCGAAAGAGGGGATCCTGTTTCAGGATTTTATGCCTGTCATGCGCAACCCCAGCACTTTCAAAAGCGCTATTCATCTTCTTGCCGAGCGTGCAAAGAACAAAGAGATTGATGTTGTTGTCGGTTTGGAGTCGCGCGGCTTCATCGTCGGTGGTGCATTGGCGTACGAGCTGGGCGTCGCATTCGTTCCCATCAGAAAAGCCGGAAAGACACCCGGAAAAGTCATCGAAGTCACATATGAAAAGGAGTATGGCACTGACAGTTTTGCTTTGGCTGAAGGAGCAATCCTTCAAGGGCAGCGCGTGCTGATTGTTGATGACTTAATCGCCACAGGAGGCTCCGCAAGGGCGGCCGTCGATCTGATCATGCGTGCAGGAGGAATACCTGTCGAATTTAATTCACTGCTTGAAATTCCCGCGTTGGAAGGGGCTAAATCGCTCGGCATTCCGACCTTTAACTTGATTGACTAAGGAGATTATCATGAGTTACCTAATGAGGATTCTAGTGATTACGCTGTGCGCTATGACAATATGCGTGGAGGCCGAGGGCTACCTGTTGTTCAGCGGCAATGCCAATCACGCTCTTGCTGAAGAGATTGCTGATAAGTTGAACGTGCCGCTCGGCAGGGCGATCGTTGGACGGTTCAACGACGGCGAAGTGCAGATACAGATCAATGAGAACGTACGCAATCAGGATGTGTTTGTCATCCAGTCGACATGCAGGACCGATCAGGCATCGGTGAACGACAACATCATGGAGCTAATTTTAATGATCAGGGCGTTGAAGCGTTCATCGGCGAATTCAGTCACCGCTGTCATCCCTTACTACGGATATGCTAGGCAAGACCGCAAGACCACACCCCGCGTACCGATTTCCGGATCCGACGTTGCAATGATGCTGGAAAATGCCGGCGTCGACCGCGTTGTTTCTATCGATCTTCATTGTGGTCAGATCCAGGGGTTCTTCAGGGATGCTCCCGTTGACAACCTCTACTCTTCTCCAATTTTTGCCGATTATGCTGCACAGCTGAAGATGAATAATCCCGTGGTTGTCTCGCCCGATGCCGGCGGCGTATCACGGGCTAAACAGTTCAAAGAACAGCTTAGACAGAAAGGCGTGGAGTCCGGATTTGCAATGATTATTAAACAGCGGGCGATGCCCGGAGTTATCGAGTCTACTAACATCGTTGGCGAGGTCAAGGACAGAGATGTGATCATCGTCGATGACCTATGTGATACAGGAGGCACTATTGTCGCTGCTGCTGCGGAGCTTAGGAAGCATGGCGCCCGCAAGATCTATGCCTGCATCACGCACCCTGTCTTCTCCAAAGATGCTCTTGATAAGATTGCGAAGTCGTCGTTTACGCAGATGATTGTTACCGACTCGATCCCGATTGAGCGAGAGCTTCCCGATAACATCAGGCAAGTCTCTGTCGCTCCAATGCTTGCCGATGTGATTGACAGAATCTCTAAAGGCGATTCTGTCTCTGCTATTTTCAACTAGAAAAAATAGCTCCACCATCACATCGCTGTGACATGATGGTGGAGTTATGCCTCTATACAATCATACTAGCTTCTTCGCCATTTTTTAGAGAAAACTCCTCAACCCTTAGATGAAGTAGAAATAACTGATTTTAGTGATTGCACTATGATCTCTGGGAGTTCTAACGGTCGCACATACTCGGTATTAGTAAATCCCGGAAGCGAGGCGTACAATAGACTGTTTCAAAAACTCGTACCCGAAACGCAGACGTTATCTTTTGGTGTTCTTTGTCCAAGCAAATTATGTGACCGCACTGAAATGGATGAAGTAGCGATACCCGAAGAATACGAAAAGGGCGCCGTGGACCTAAGAGAAAAAGATACAACCTCATCCACCATTGAACCTAAAACGACAAGTCCCTCTGAGTTCCAACCAACGAACTTCAGAACTACCAGCAAAGATGATGGTAGAAAAACTCGTGCTCATGAATCTCGGAACAGTACGCCAACAAAAGATTCTGAAACAGTTTACATTAAATCAATCCATATAGGGAATAAAACTACCAATATCTTTTGGAGGTAGTACAGACTAGTGGTGATTTTGAAGAAATTTCTTCAATAATCAACTCTAATTTGACGGATAACCGTTTCCTGGGACGAAGTAACTCGATTATTGTCTAATAGTATTAAAAACATCTTATACCGAAATTGATTCTTGATTCAATTTCGGTATATTCCTCAAGACAAAGGCTGATAATGCTATCTCTGTTGTTGCAAGTGAGATTCAAACCTTGCTAGAATTTCGGACATGTTCCTTCTCCCAAATCCAATTCGGAAGAAATTTCCCGGAAGATCGAATACAGATCCAGGCATGATCAATACCCCTTGATTTTGTATCAAATCCTCAGCGAACGTTTCTACAGATATGGGAAGTAAAAGTTTCAAAACCGCCATGGTACCCCCTTGTGGACGTATCCAAGACAAGTTCTTTTGATTTCGTTCCATAAAGTCATCTAGGATATTTAGATTTGCCAGCAATATGTTCCGATTACGTTGCAGGATTTGTTTTTTCAATCGCAATGCTATAATTGCCAAAATTTCGCTAGGAGCGCTATTGCATATAGATGTATACAGTTTATAGGAGCCTATTTCACGTAAAAATCTTTTATCTTGGGTTGCAATCCAGCCAATGCGAAGACCCGCAAGACCAAACGCTTTAGTCATTACGTTGAGGGAAATTCCCTTTTCATAGGCATCCGCCATCGATAGGAGCCGATGTGCTTCATCTACTTCCAAATATCGATACACTTCGTCACAAAAAATATATGCTCCATTCTTTCTGGCTAATTCAATAAGTCCATCTTGAATATCTTTTTTCAATATTGTTCCAGTAGGGTTATGAGGGTAATTAAGAATAATTAATTTAGTACTTTGTCTAAATGCTTTCTGCACTTCTATTAGATCTAATTGCCATTGATTTTCAAACTTAAGTTGAATAGCCGTTACTTCTGCGCCAAAAACCTTTGGTAAGGTTGCAAGTGATTGATAACATGGGTCAATGATAATTACATGATCACCGGGTTCTATTAATACCCTCATGGCACAGTAAATTCCTTCTTCAGCACCGGCAAACGTGAAAATATCATCAGAATTTAATGAAGAATACAGACTGGCTATTTCGCTCCGCAATATAGGATGCCCTGGCGGCTCTGTATATCCAAGGGATAAAGATTCCCAAAGCTTTTTAGACTCACAGTCAGCTAATGAAATAAGTTCTTGTAATCCCCAAGTTTCTGCATCGGAACAGCAAAGCAAATAGGGCGTAATAAATTCATATTTTTTCCAAAATTCTTCTAATTTAAAAGAAGGGATATTCATAGTTTTTTCTCAAACTTAAAAAGTTCAGCAATTCTAAGACTTCCATTTTCACAAGACTCTATTTTTTCTATTTGTTTTACAAAGCTATCAAAAATGTCTGCTTCAGGTGTTCCCTCAAGAAAATATGGTGACAATCCTAAGCGCTCAAGGTTATCTTGAACTGCTAAACGCGTCGAATAGATCACCCCTTGGAAGATTCTTTTCTCATACCAGCTGCACGCTCTTTCTGAAAATGAAACACGCTTTCCCATCCTATCTGGACCATCAAAATGCCAGTTCAATAATTTTAAATCAGCAGATTGATTATCTATTAAATGTTGCAATTCATGAACTAAGACTCCTTCGTTTCCGGGGACAATGGAAATGATTAATTTTGCTGATTCTCGATTGAAGATAGGTTGGTTAGTAGCGAAGGCTTTGAGTAGATCAAGAAAATGGCTAAGGTTGATAGTTCTTAAGTTGAAATAGATAGTCTGATCAGCAGTTATTAAAAAGCCGTTTAAAGCTTCATAAGAGTATGTAAACTGAAAGTTGGCTGTATTTCCCGATAATGATTTGACCATGCTTTTTAAAATTGTTTGAATTTGATTCAAAGAAGCGTTTCTTTCGAGAATTGCTGACAAATTAGTTAAAAGATCATCAACTGTATCGTTATTAATGATGGATTGGTTATTTTCTGGAGACTTCAATTTTTTTTGTTTCTCATCGAGATATGGTTTAGTCTGAGAGTTGATTGTATTAAGTAATATTAGAGGATATTTACTTTGAAACCATTTAACGGTAAGTTGATGTGCAAACTTATGTAATTCTTCGTTGGGAAGTTGATTACCAGCAGCGTCCACAATAGAAGTGGCTTTAGACATATCTTCAATGGTCATTTCTTGACACTGGTCAACATCTTGAGACACCTTGATTAGAGAAGTTTCATTCTCATGTTTGACTCGAAGTGCTTGCATTCTTTCAGAAAGAATGACGCGAACCCGGTTTATTCTTGGTTCTAACGAATTGTAATATAGATCGCTAATCATGTTGTGCAGTGATGTAACTAGCTTAGAATGAGAGTATCCCATAAAAAACTCATTCAGTGTCAGGGCGTTAAAGTTTGGGTCATTTGGAGCTATTGGCCGAGACTGAATCCTACAAATATGTTGCTCCGGCACTAAATGTTCATAGAATGTACTAATACATGTTCTCATCAATGAGTTATCAGTCATCGCTTTTTTTAGAACGGCAATATAGATGCTATCTAGCAGTGCTGTTTGCACTCTCTCTTTAGTATTGGGTGATAACAGTAGCCTAACCCTATCTTGATCCGGCTTGAAATCATGATGACGAGATAGATATTGAATAGAAAAAATCCAGTCATTAGCTACAAGCTTCAATAGTTCAGTAGGGATAGCTATGTCATGATTTTTTATAAATTCAGATAATGAGCTAAGGTGCTGACGTTGAAACATCACAGAGCTAATGACGGTTGTATTTTGCTCAGAAGAGACATCGTATACTTCTAAATGCACATCATTGACAATATTTGTTTTGCATGATACGGGAATATCTATCCCTAGCAGGCGATTGATTTTTTCTGGTTCATTGTCACCACATGACAGCTCGACGCACATTGGTTCGCCTTCCCATGACTGTTTTGTAAAGCGTAGCTTTCTAACAATTTCATTAAGGTGAACAGCATCAGCAGCAACCTCTTCAAATGATGCTTTTCCCGGGAACTTAAGTGTAAATTCTGTGCCTATGAAATTTTCTATTTCAGGTAAAGCAGAAATGTCGGCGTATCTTACCTGAGCATCAGACCGGTCTTTGTTAGGAATGATTGTAACGGTATAGACGGTTAAAGGATCATCGGGATCACGAGAGGTGATCTGTACATAATCGGCATTTTGAAATACCCACGATCCATTTCCAAACTGTCCACCGGTATCAGAGGATTCACACTTTGATGAAGCATCAGGCATCAAGAAATATTTAAATAATGCTTTACGAGTCATTCCCACTTGATCATGTGCTTTAAAGATAAGATGGTGATTCACTTCTTGACTAAGAATCTTTATTCCATAGCGGATAGTGCCGATAGAACGTTCGCAACCTTTTTGTTTCATTAATAGTACAGCATCATCAAAATTTTGGTGGATCTCTTTAACTATAGCAAGAAGAACACTCGAGGTTCTATTTTCGACAAGCTTTTTTACTTTAGTTGAAATTGAAGGTCCCTTAGGTGTGTGCTGCATTTCAAAAATAAATGCCGAAATCAAGTTTGACTCTAGCAAATCTACCGCTTTTTGTGACATGAGCGTTTGTGATAGCTGTGAAAAACTAAAGGGAACTGCAGCGCTGCAACGAATTTTTATTGATGTAGTAGTTATCGGGAAACTAGTGACGTACTTGCGATTTTGATTTGAGACAAGTTCATGAACAAAATCGTCTAACATCATCTTCCATGGAGGATTCGTACGGAAAAGCTTGTAATAATTGTCATTTTGCATTGATAACTTTGTGACGCTTTTCATCGTTTCATTTGAGATTCGTTTTCCAAATAAGCAATTGAAGCATGAGCGTATGACGTATTGGATAGTTTCTTTCGAATCGAGATTTTCTATATTTATAGTTATAAAATAATTCAGAACAAAGAGAAACTCTTCAACTGAGGTAGATAGCTGTAAAACTTCTACATACACAGTGGGGTATATGTTGTAGGTTGCGAGGAGCTCAAAAGGGGTATTCAAATATCTCCAAGGAAGCTTTAATTCAAGACACACTTCTCCATTATCGGAAAGAAATTCTTCATCAATTTTCCAGAGACTTTCAGATTCAAGAATTAAAGGGATACTATCATTTTGGAATTTAAACAGCTTTCTGCATAATTCTGGAGATGCCTTAAGTTGGCTAAGCGCCTCAACAATAGTTTTCCATTTTGATACAGGGAAAAAGGGGTTCCAGGAATACGTTATTTTACTTGTTTTGACTTTATTCTTCTTGATAAATTCAATAACTTTTTTTGCTGAGAGTTGTTCTCTGCATGATTGCATCCAATGATTTAGATACTGTTTTAATAAGGTGGTATTTAAATCTCCAATTGTTTCAGGATGTTCCAATACAAGTCCGATATTGAGTACTATTTTAAAGAGAAGATTCTGTATACTGCTTGACCAAAAACTTAATCCTTGAACAATGTGATAAACATTTTTAAAAGTATCACCATGATAACTTATAGGATGATTAATATTTGTACAGGGTAAAAGTATTGAGTTTTCAGGTAAGATATCTTTAAGCTTAGAAGGACACGTTCTCCTCAATTTCTTTAAGTATCGCTTATGTTCGTATGTTTTTGTCAGAAAGGTAAACAATAATTTCTCTACCCCTTCTGCAGAATAGACATTGTCATATCCCCTTATCTTGAGTAATAAAGGTTTTGGAGGACGACTAATATGTGAAGACATGCGTTTGTATACGAGAGCATTGACAAATTCAATAGCATTAAGTGGCTGGAAAAGGATATTCTTTATATATCTGACTATAGAGTCAGATGCATTACTGATACCTTTGAATAATTCAGAATTCTTTCTTGAAATTAGATTGTAAGTGGAATTAATTTTTACACACTGCTTTAAACGGTTATCATAAAAAAATGTAGATTTGTAAACTTTATCCTTATGTTCTTTGAGATTACTATGTACCATTTCTATCAAACGAGTGTTGTTTACTTCACTTTCCTCTTGTAAGCTACGGTGTATATTGCGAACCATTTGTTCAATTTCACTATATGACCGTTCAAGATCACCAGCCGGCAGCATTGTTTCGGCATAATGTTCAACAAAAGATTGTGCAGCTTCCCAGTGATTCGGAATGTCAGTTTGAAGAAAATAGTTTGAGAAGCCTGTATCGACTTTTTCTCTTTTTCCTAACTCCACGCTAACAATGTTAAATCTATCAAGGAAAGAGTCGTCATTGTCTTGTGCTCCATAAGGTTCGAGCATTCCCTCGAGAGGCGAAACGTGATCACAAATCGAACGTTTAATAAAATCAACGGATTGGTTAGTTAGTAGGCTTTCAGGTACAGCAAGAGTATCTCCCAGTTCTTGGGAAATGGGGTTAAATTCGCCCTCCGGGAAGAAATGGTCAGGAAGGAAAACGACAGTTTTTCCAATAACCAACTTTTCTTCTAACCCCAATTGTCTGATATGATCGTCACTAGTTAACGAGGCAGCGTGTAGTTGTTTCAATTTTTCTTGTAAATACAGATATCTGTTGGGAGCTAGATTTTGACAGATAGGGACACATCGCAATTGATCATTAATCACAGCTTTCCAATCATTGATACGATCAGGGGGAGTGGGAACCAAATGAGTCGTTTGATTCAGTTTTTCGTGCAGGTACTCTTTCAGTGATTCTGAAAAATAATTTCCAAGATGCTGCATATATTCCAATGCTTCCCATGCCACCAGTCCATCATACAATAGGTTAAGAATATCAAAACCTTCATCTGTCTGATTAACGATAGCATTGTCAACGGTGAATTTGAGCAAACCGGATAAATAACGGCTTTCCAAACAATTTTTGTCGGCGATGAACACTGATTTTCTATTAGCCGTCTGTCTTGATCCAGGAAACATAGGAAGTTCCAAGCTCCGCGCGGTAGATGTACTATCCTGCTTAAAGAAAACTTCCATATTGATCACGCCGCCAACGGTAATCACTAGTTTTGAAGCATGATCAGAAGAGTCTTCACTATGATCGATAAATGTGGGGAACTGATAATGGTATTCCCCGCGTTCAATTGTTTTTTCAAGAATAACTCTTTGAGCAGCGGCATTTTTTGTTGATTTGTTAGGAACCAGAACATAGTTCCAAAATGTATCAAGGGGGATACCATTTCCGCTATCATGGATACGTATAGTGTCGCGATCCAAAAGCACTTTAACTGAAGGAATCAATGAATTCTTACCACCAATCGATGTTTTTTTTCCTGCATACGTGATTTCTGTTTTCCCATGACGATAGCATGCTAACCGTAGAGTATCTTTATAAGATCCTGCTAACAGTTCCGGGGGAAATTCTACACCTGTTAGTTTAGGGCGTACTGTTATGTACGTACCACATTCATCTGCTGGAGAGCATGTTTGTATTCTAGTCATCAATTCTCCAAACCCATCGATAAACACAGTCGCTTGATAACTAAATAAGTGTCCCGATTTCTGTTGATATGTTGTTCTATAAATAATTTCTGAACCGACTCCTTGTGGATAACATGCTAATGAAAAAAAGACGTTGCATCCTTCTCCAAACCTTCCAAGTGAAGCCTTCTCTCCCGGAAGGTAACGTTCTGCGTGGGCATCATGTGCATTCATGATCGCCTCGAGCAATCCTCCGTCGGCTTCTTTCGCATTGCTAAACCATTTTTTGATAATCTGTTGTCCTAATTCAGAGCTGTTGCGGCATGAATTTTTCATTAGCGCCGAGAAGCCTTTACTCACCACGTCAACCAAAGTAACTGTGATTTCGTTAACTTCTAATAAATGTTTTTCAAAAGAAAAGTTTTCATCATGCGAGATGTCACATTGATTTGCTTCAGAAGAGTTGTGAAAGTAATGAACGGGAGGTTGCGCACGTGAAAGATTAATATCGTATGACATAATTGTAATTTGGTTTTTTTATGTGAAATGATATCGTGTTGTAGATTAATGATAAACGGTTAATATGCTTTATTTGAATTAAATTATGCATGTATGCCGGAGTTGATTCAAGAATCGGTTTTTGGCAAAGAGAAACCTCCCAATAGCGGCGTTTTCTCAAAGTCAAAATCCCGATTCTTGAATCAATTTCTGTATAGTCACTCTCACACAATAGCTTAGAATAGAATAGGGTAACCAGGATTTGAACCAGGTGCCGACTGGTTACGAAAGCGGGGGAATATCAAGCTAATCGTTATCATCCAGCTAGTATCAGCGAGATGGTAAGCAACTTACGTATTCATTGCTACTGGTTATTATTGGTTACGGTGGGATAAATGTGTGCGCCGCTGTACCAAATTTGCACCGTGGAGCGATGTTTATGGAGCAAAACATCCAATCTATTTTCTTAACCGCCGGTTAATGACAAGTGGGATCACGCCAAGCGCAATTCCTCCGATGCCGATAACTGTAGTCTTCAGATTAAATGTAAACATGGAATAGAGAAAAACAAAGGACATGACAGTGCCGCTGAGGATCGGCCAGCAGATAAGAAGGAAGAAGTTTTTCATGTCTTGACGTGCAAGATGCCGAAATCGCCAAGCGCAGGCAAAGCTTGTTAGGCCATAATAAAAGGCGACCTGAAAACCAATAGCTTTGACAGAGACTAAGAGAATGTCATTGACCGTCGAGGAAAAGGCGGCAACAAGGAGGAGAATCAGTCCGATACTCATGATCGTTAATGTAGCAAGCCAAGGGGTTTTCCATTCACTGTGCAATGTTGCATAACGAGGATTTAATATTCCGTCGCGTCCCTTAGCGAACATGGTGCGGCTAAATTGCAATATTGTGGTCTCCAACGTTCCGATAGTACTTAAAATCACAGCAAGCACAGCAATCAATGCGATTTGGTTATAAGGGCCTGAAAAGATTTTTTGTGAAAGCACGAGTAAAATGTTTGTTCCCGCCGCTTCAATTTCTAAATCAGTCAGTCCCGCTTGGACCACGATGATGAAGCTGACGAAGAGCAAGAGAACAATAACCATCGACACAACAGCTCCTCTGCCTGAGTTGTCTGCTCCATTTTTGGTCTCTTCGCTTAGATTGACAGTCACATCCCAACCCCAAAAGAAGAACAGAGCCACTAAAGCTCCTTCTGAGAAGCTATGGAGGGTGAATTTTCCCATAGACAACTTCTCAAGACTGAAAGATTGCATGATGTTAGGAGAAAATGTATAGAGGGCCCCTCCCATAATGATAGCTAAGATGGTGATCTCAACGAGTGTTGTGGTTACTTGGAAATAGCTCGATAGTTTGATCCCTTTGATAACAACAGCGCTCACCAATAGAAGCCAGCAGGCTGCAACCAGTGAGACGATCACTGGGTTGTTTACATATTCAGGACGGATTAAAGCAAGTGTTGCTATAGATGCAGGAACAGTTCCTGAAACCATAAATACTGTGGAGGCAACAAGCAATGACCATCCGGAAAAAAATCCGAGGATCGGATGAAAGACTTGACCGACCCAGGAATATGAGGCGCCGGCGTGGGTATGTATGCGGTTTAAGTGCATAAAAGCAAGCGCCACTCCGAACATAATCAAGCCGCTATAAAATAGGCATAGAGCAGAGAGAGGGCCTACAGTTGCAATCAAAACACCTGTGGTTGCAGCAATGCTATAGGCAGGAGCTGTTCCTGCAATGCCCATGACAATCGATTCCCAAAGCCCTAGAGAATTCCCTTTTAATTGATGTTTTTCTTCACTCATTAACGTTGCCTAACTTAGTTTTTTCAACTGCTTAAGTAAATTAATCATGTTTCAAGAAGGTCGTTTTGGCAAGCGCCAAATTCCTAGTTTTGAAAGATCTTTGGATGATTAATAGAATGATGGCGAATAAGATTCAAGAATTGATTTTCTCTTCCTTATGTATATGGACACGGAACCCACGTGTTTTGCGACTTTTTTTTCAGCTGTGTTACAGAAGTTCTTTTCTGACCGACACCGAGCATTGTGATATTTACGGTTGGGAACCAGCCTATAGCACATACGTAAGAGTTCTCAAGCTGTCTTTAACCTGACCTTGTCCCCTTGTTAGGTCCATCTTTAATTAGAGGTTCCGGTTAGTTCTAGCGCTTTCACAGTCGAAAGCAAGTTATCACTGAGCTGGCTAGCCGTAAAATATGGAGCAACTTGGAATTGAACCAGGTACCGATGGGTTATCAGGGCGGTGGTCTACCCTGAAACCCAATTCCATCCAACCGCTATGAGAAAGAGAGCAAAGGATTTTTGATCACAAAGCTACTGGAATTTCTTGGATTGTGATGGTGCAATAGGTCAATCGTTGCACCGCTAGTGCACCGTGATAAGGAATTCTCGTAGTAATTACAAGACAGCTGCTGATTGGGTTATTTTTTGTCCGTTTTTTCTAGTCTAATGCGTAAAATTTGTGTGTAACTACACGATATGCAGGTACATGGAATTTGGATTAAGCAAAAATCCTTAATGGGTGACTACTCCCTCGCCTTTAGGTGAGGGAGTAGTCACCCAACTCTTTTGGATCTTCCAGCCCCATAGTTAAAAGGATATACACCTCAAACTTCAATAGCGGAAAAATTTGAATCTATCGTAAAGCTAGGTTTCGCTAACACACGAATGAAAGATTGTTATGACATATTGATCCAGCAATTTGATTTTGATCGACAAGAGCTTCGCAAGATTATTCATCAAGTTCTCAAAAATCGTGGCACTGTTGCTGAGACTCTTCCGATAGTATTTTTGGAATCTTTCTATGACAATGACAATTCTGAAGGAAAGCAATGCTTTTTTTTAGATCGCCTTAAATTTTTGAATCTTAAACAAGTTGTGCTCGAATTTGGTCTTCTCTTGCTAAGATTCTCAGAGGCGGGCTAGAAAAACCATCCGATGCGTGGTGATCACGCATCTCATTAAACGCACCACCAAATTGTAGCAAAAATTTGCCTTCACTGTAAGCGCGGAAGTTTCATTCCTATGTTTCAATATAAAATCTGGGAGTATATGGTAATAAGGAGAATTCCCGAATCCAGTTTAAGAATTTGGTAAAGAAATTGGAATTTTGGATTTTCGTGTCGCTATCATTATAGAAACCCCTTAACTTTTCTGTGATTGCAAATCTAGCCATTTGTTTTGTTGGTAATAAATCGTTTGCATCGGATCGTTGGTTTATAATTTTTCTCGCTACATCATCTAAATATACAGATCCGCTGAATCCGTTTACCTCCACAACTCGGCTACCCCAAAAAGTGGTCTTTACCTGAGCTGTATCTAATAATTTTTTGAATTCTTCCATTTGATTTGGAAGATTTAATGAACTCAAGCGAGCATCGAGTGAAAGCATAAAGACTCCTTATTTTGGCTATAAGGATAGCAGAAATACAATTTTTACGTAAAGATAATAAATTAGTCGATTCTTGTTTAATATTATTAAATTACAATTATTTAGAATTAAAATCGCTGTTGTTTGTTTTTTATATCTATTTCAATAAAAATCTGGAAATTTTTTAGAACTTCGAAAATGCATGGTTAACTTCATTTTGAGAGAATATCGATCACTCACCGTAAGATAAATGGCCATAGAAGAGAATCTAATGTATTTATACAGTCCTGGACGAAAATAGAAGAAAATGTCCATTTTTGTTTTCAGATGGATTTCCAAAAAAGGCAATTAATTCTTTATATGAGACTATTTTGGGTTTCATAAATACTTCCCCATTGCCCGATCATTCGGGTGGGTTGCCTCTCCATCCGGATTATTGAACGGCATTTCAATGTATCCAAGTTTCTATTAAAAGAGACAAGCATTCGGAGAAGCTTCTGTTTGGAGTAGTGTTACACCTCGGTGCTTCAGTACTTGCTCGCAATGATCCATCAAACATTTTCCCATTCCCTGCCCGCGCCTTTGCTCATCGATGACTATAATGCGTAGAGCTGCCCTATGGTCCGGCCACATTTGCACATGGGCGTACCCGATAACTTCAACTCCATCGTATAAAATCCAATGGAGATGATTTTTTTGGTCTAATGCCCAAGCGTAAGGATCTTGAATGTTCAGACGGTCAAAAAAGTGCTTCTGCCTAAAATCAAGGGCTGCTTTTTTCTCTTTTTCAGAGGATATGAGACGTGCCTGCTGCTCGAAATCTGTTTTTAATGCTATGTCTACCACGCCATTGGGTTCAAACATATCCTTAAACTGTTCGAACATTTTCAGCCTCTCTTTGCCTCCATCCGTCGTCAAAAGCAGAGCTTGTCCGAATTCTGCAATATCTTCTACGATTCGCTCATGCCGGTAATAAGCTAGGATTACTCGGTTGATTTCAGTCTCTCCATATCCTTTATAAAAAAAATCTTCTTCCCGGGGATTATTCCAGACATTAGCCACCCCTCCACCAATAAACATAAGATCGCGCTCTTTAGGAGCCATAATAGGATCGTCCCAATCCACTATGAAGATGGAATCGCTTTCATCGATCAGCACGTTGCCGCCGTGAATATCTGAATGACACAGCACGAATTCTGGTGATTGTTCTTGGATCTTTTGGCTTAAAGCATCAGCTCGATTTACCAAATGATGGATTACTCCGCTATACTCCTTCATAAACGACTGCAGGTTCAAAGTAGCTTCATCGCCTTTTAGATTGCCATCAACATGAGCATAGAGCGATCGAACCGCGTTCCTCCATTTATCTGAATAGGTTTCTTTCCTAATCTGATCTTTGATTGATGGCGGCACATCGAGTTCATGAACTTGCCTCAACGCTTTGCCTAAAGTAACCCATTGATCATCCGTTAGGCGGTGGTGAAATCCATTTTGCCCATCAACAAATGGGTATACAGTAAGAGTGAAATCATTGCTGCGATGGGTTAATTCACCATCGGTTGTTTTGAGGGGAGGAATAATATGTTGAACCCCTGATGCCTGCAATAGTGCTAATATTGCAACGCTAACATCATCGCGATGGCCGCGCTTCAGCTTTATGAAATAGGATTGGCTGTTCTGCGTATCAGCTTTATAGACTGACGCATTCATATCCGCACCTATTGGAAGAAGCGTAAGCGCTACTGCTGAGATGCCGTAATTGATGTTTAAGCAATAAATGATGGATTCTATCATGTTTCAATTCTTCTATGCATAGAGAGCAAGTATATCAAAATATCAGTTAAAATTCACTTTAAACCAACCTGAGGTAAGCAGTTTCAGGGTGGCTTATGCGAGATCAAAGGGGGAAATATGCAAAAGGGGTGGAATCCTGACAAAAGTTCTGACATGATGCCATGTGGTTGTATGTATATGGCGAGTATGTCAGAACGAGAAAGACTGTTTTTTCAAGCAGTTATAAAAATGGGGCAACCTGGATTTGAACCAGGGACCGACGGGTTATGAGGGGGGGCACACTAACCAGCACCACCCAGCCTATTTGAGTAACGTTTTAAAGGAGATAGGTTGATTTGTCTGCTGTTTGTGCTGAAAAATGATGGTTATTCAGGAAAGTTGGTGCACCATTTTTGCACCGTCGCACTCATTAAACTCAGTAATATTTTGAATTGATCTCTTGATATTTTCTTTTTAAGCTCTTAACATTAACATGCTAACACGGCAATTCAAAATTAAATTTGAGCGCAGTGAAGGCAAAAGAGGCTTATGAATCAATTAGACATAACAAATCCTATAACAAGCAAAACTCAATCTATTTCATTATCCAGTAAAAAAATTGAAAATGTTGGAAAATTAAGCAATACAAAGACAATCAACCCGTTTTTAGCCACATTAATCCCTGTTCGGACCAACAGTTGGAAAAACTTTTCGAAGGACTTTTTTCTTCCAACAGTGGTTAACCACGCTATGAAAGTAGACAATATAGCTGCTAAAATATTCGCCGTTCTTGGAGCAATCATACTGGATGTATTAACTCTACCCATTCGACTAGTTACCGCCCCATTTCGAGCTGCTTTATCAAACAAAAAAGAAAGTCACGATTTATATAAATTCTTAAAATCCAGTGGCGTTGATGAAAAAGTTCTTGATGCAGATGAACTTCAACTTAAACTGAAATGGACTGCTGAATCTCAGAATTGTTTTACATATAACAATGATGGAACCATTTCTGCACCAGTCATGGAGTACAATAAGGCATTTAACACATCGTTTGTTGATGTACCATCATCCTTTAATTCTAACTTACGGGTTGAAGATCCGAAAAAAATCGATGAAAATAAAGTTTCTGCTCCCGAAATAAATACGAATGTGAAACAACAGCTACCAACCGATTTTCCCACTTTCCAAATTGATATGTCTTCTAAAATATTCTATAATATCAGAGAAATGAAAGTGATTATCAAGGCTGTCGTTGATGGGGAAACAATTGTAAAAGAAAAAATAGTAAAAACTGAAGATGGGAAAACCTTGGACCGAACAGCAATGGATGCAGCTCTGGAAAACTGTAAAATTGAAGTTTCAAATGAGTTGAAGTCATCAAAAATAAAAGAATCAAACGTGGAGTTCTTGTTCTCTGCTCTTACGATAAGAGAAGAGGATGGCCAAAGAAAATTTGCCTACGTCAGTTCAAGCTATCATTATGATACAACTTTTGGTGGTTATAAATCAGGCCGTTCTTCTACAACCAGCACAAGCGTTAAAAAAGAGGCATTTACTTGGTATCCTTTCGGGCCTAAAAATCCGACTAATCATCTTGATGAAAATAGTTCTTTCTTGGCTTCTTATCCTTTTCGAAGTTCCAAATATATTTGTTAAGTGTCCAATTAGGGAGTCTGACACAGCCAGAATTCGCCAAGCTTTCATCAAAAGCAAAACATCTTTTCAACACCCGCCAAATACATTGAAGTCTTGGAATATCCAGGTAAATCACCATATCAGGCTTTTCAAATCGCATTTCTAATGCCGAAAACGAGCACCCTTCGATAATCCAGACATCTTTACTTACCAATTTTTGCTGGATCTGAATAACCTTCTGTTGATCTGTTTTCTTCCCATTCACAAAGACGTGTGTATCCAAGTGGTGCACAGGAATATCCAGCAACACCCCTAGCCTGGTGGCAAGGGTCGACTTACCGCTTCCAGGGTTGCCAATGATCGCAATACGTTTTGAGGTATTCTTCTTCATAATATTTTTTTCAGTATTCAAGGGGAAATTGAAACACAAAAGACCCTTACAAACCATTCAAAATCAGGTCCTGTTGACCTTGTTTGGGATATCTGAGACGTTTTTAGAAGCGGGATACCGCGAAAAGGGTGGAATCCTGACAAAAGTTCTGACATGATGCCATGTGGTTGTATGTATATGGCGAGTATGTCAGAACGAAAAAGACTGTTTTTCAAGCAGTTATAAAAATGGGACAACCTGGATTTGAACCAGGGACCGACGGGTTATGAGTCTGTCAGAGATCCTCAAACTACCGCATACTACAACAGCTGACATCAATCAAGATAGCAGTCTCAAGGCATTTGCGTCTATTCTAATTTTATGTGGTATCAAGTGATTTGATGTCCCTATTTGGTCTACAATTGGTCCACTATCATATGGAATAGCCTTACTTGCGACTCCAATAAAGAGCGTGTTTTTCATCCTTAACAAATCCAAGCTCTCCAACAGTCTTATCTGCTATTTCAGAACCTTTTAAAATAACATGTGCATGACCTTCGCAGTACCCAGGATGATGTAAAACTAATTTTACATCGCTTAAGCTAGAAGGAGAATTAATAGAACGTCTAAATGCTTTTTCAACAAAAATATTTCTGATTTGATGATCTAATAAATCGGGTTTCTCATCTTCACCTTCCAATAAATGAAAGTTTGTTGAACAATATAATAAACCATCTAGGTGAGAAAACGTTACATCTACAGGGACAGAAATGGTAAAACCATATGGTTGAAAAATATGATTAATTAAAATTTCAGTATAGTCTCTATTGGGATCTTTCGTTCTTTCATAGCTTATTTTTGCAATATTTATTTTTTTTCTATCTAAAGGGCAGTTAAATTCACGATTATTAAGCAGTACCCATTTACCTAAACAACTCAAATCAAAAACATGTCCACATTCTCCAATTTTTACAGGTATGCTAGGAGGTTCTTGGCATATGGAACAAATTAAATCATAAGTAGTATTCATACATACGTATCCTTTGCATTATATTGTTAAAGTCATCTATCTTTTTCGCACAAAGACACCCATCTCTAAGGCGGTAAGTCCTTTATTTACAAGTCTATTCAAACTAATAGTCAATGTCCGAAAGGCATCTGCCTATGTACTGGACAAATTTTGAGTTGATAGAAAAAGTCCGATGAGGCGATTGTATCTCGTTGAAATTCAAAATAAAGCGAGGTGCTTTTATGGATCACATCAGCGAACTCCGCACTACTTTAGCTTTTTTTTTCAATTGGAACAAGTCTCGACTTAGTTGCCTAGCACAAATGGTTCAAGCACTCATTTGCGTTAGAACCATTAACCTCACCCAAGTTGCCGCGGCATTCCAAACCGATTGCAAAGAGGAATCGACGTGCCGGAGGGTCTGCCGATTTTTCACCGACTTTACTTTTGACTTTAGCGCGATAGCTCCGTTCGTCCTGAAACTGTTTCCTCTTGGAGACAAATGCATCCTCATTCTCGATCGAACGAATTGGAAGTGGGGGAAAACACCCATCAACATTCTGATGCTTTCTATCGGTTACAAGGGAATCAGTATTCCCTTTTTCTGGTCAGTTTTGGACTTGGAAGGGAATTCTTGTTTGCGTGATAGGACTTCGCTCTTTGAGCGTGTCCTAAAGCGATTTCCTGCTTAGTTGGAAATGTTCGAGACTTTGGTGGATACCCATCGCTTTGACGGATCATTACCCTGTAGCTATAGGTTCCATTTTTTCTTTTACGTTTTTGAATTGTAGCCATGTCTTCATGCTCCTATGTTGAGGTTTATGTGAGCAGAGACAGTTTTGTCTTGTTTGGAACTGCTGAGGGTTGTTAATGAGTATAATGTCGATGTGTGCCATTTTTGTGCCACGAGCTGTTTCGTGGCGTAGAATTTTAATTTTAAGATCCTGTCAATATGGCCTATAATCACTCTCACACAACAGTTTAGAAGGGAATGGGACAACCTGGATTTGAACCAGGGACCGACGGGTTATGAGGGAGGTGGTCCCCAGTATTACCCAATAGCAACCAACCGCTATGAGTAACATTATAGAGGGTGAAGGCGAGAAAAGCTACTGATTTTGACTGGTTACTGTTGATTGATTATGGAATTGCTGCACCGCCTGTGCACCATTTTCTACTATAGCTTATCGAATGGACCTTGATTTTTATGGTCAGTTTCATTACAATGGTTTTTTTACTACAACTATATAGAAGGAAAGTAATTGTTTTGTTTTTAAACTTTAAAAAAAGGATTTATAATGAGTTCTATCACTCCTCAAATGAATAGCCTTACAAGCGGTTTAATGCTTGGTGTTACACTGTATCGTAATCAACCAGGAATTGGAAATAAATGCGTAGCGCAAGTAGGGTATGCATTAACAACCACAGTGGCTGCAGCAGAAAGTGCCGCTGCATTAACTTTTTCAGCAGCATCTTTGGCCCTATATCCATTATCTTCTGCACCCCTTGATAACTCTGTAAATTGGTTAAGCAGTAGCTCTTTTTCTATTGTATGGTCTGCTACAGATTTTCTACTCAATCCTTTTGTGATTAAATTGGTAGCAGATGAGCCAAGTGCACGTCAAATAGCTTCTAGTGGTAATTTAATGAGAATTCCCCGAGGAGCTATTATTTAGTACAAAGTTTCAACGGTATCAATCGACAACATCAATTTTGAGCTATTCATAAAAAATGTTGTCGCGTCTAAGTACTATTTATGCTAGCGGTCAGACGGAACACTCTGACATTACGAAGCCAGAAGTAAGGCGGTAAAAGCTCCTGAGTCCGAAATGTTAGAATGTCCAGTCGGACCCCTCGTATTTCTGATTATTAAATGATGGTCTTTAACCCCACTGAATCGCTGTAAATGAGAGTGCAAACTCAATCATTGATGGCGAAATATCGGTACCTATTATCATCCCATCAGGCAATTTCTTAGATATGGTGGCAGTTATTTTCCCACCACCGCAATCAACATCAAAAACACTCTCCGAGCCAGTTAACGGGATATATTTCATTAGGTCCGAGGCAGCATCTTTTTGTGATGATGAATATTGGTGGTATTCTTCTATGTACTGGACAAATTTTGAGTTGATAGAAAAAGTCCGATGAGGCGATTGTATCTCGTTGAAATTCAAAATAAAGCGAGGTGCTTTTATGGATCACATCAGCGAACTCCGCACTACTTTAGCTTTTTTTTTCAATTGGAACAAGTCTCGACTTAGTTGCCTAGCACAAATGGTTCAAGCACTCATTTGCGTTAGAACCATTAACCTCACCCAAGTTGCCGCGGCATTCCAAACCGATTGCAAAGAGGAATCGACGTGCCGGAGGGTCTGCCGATTTTTCACCGACTTTACTTTTGACTTTAGCGCGATAGCTCCGTTCGTCCTGAAACTGTTTCCTCTTGGAGACAAATGCATCCTCATTCTCGATCGAACGAATTGGAAGTGGGGGAAAACACCCATCAACATTCTGATGCTTTCTATCGGTTACAAGGGAATCAGTATTCCCTTTTTCTGGTCAGTTTTGGACTTGGAAGGGAATTCTTGTTTGCGTGATAGGACTTCGCTCTTTGAGCGTGTCCTAAAGCGATTTCCTGCTTAGTTGGAAATGTTCGAGACTTTGGTGGATACCCATCGCTTTGACGGATCATTACCCTGTAGCTATAGGTTCCATTTTTTCATTTACGTTTTTGAATTGTAGCCATGTCTTCATGCTCCTATGTTGAGGTTTATGTGAGCAGAGACAGTTTTGTCTTGTTTGGAACTGCTGAGGGTTGTTAATGAGTATAGTGTCGATGTGTGCCATTTTTGTGCCACGAGCTGTTTCGTGGCGTAGAATTTTAATTTTAAGATCCTGTCAATATGGCCTATAATCACTCTCACACAACAGTTTAGAAGGGAATGGGACAACCTGGATTTGAACCAGGGACCGACGGGTTATGAAGGCGGTGGTCTACCCTAAAACCCGATACCATCCAACCGCTATGAGCAAGAGGGTAAAGGATTTTTGCTCAAAAAGCTACTGGATTTTATTGGATTTTGATGGTGCAATAGGTCAATCGTTGCACCGCTAGTGCACCGTGATAATGAATTCTCGTAGTAATTACAAGACAGCTGCTGATTGGGTTATTTTTTGTCCGTGTTTTCAAGTCTAATGCGTAAAATTTGCGTAATTGCGTGATATGTAGGCACATGAAATTTGGATTGACCAAAAATCCTTAATGGATAAAAATGTAGTAAAAAGTCAATATTTACCGACATTGCTATCCGTGAATGCAAAACAGAAAGCTATAAAGATCTTCAAGGAAAACCAGGGACTTCTTCGGACGGCCGAAGCAATCCGTTTAGGCATTCATCCACGGACATTATACCAACTCCGAGATGAAGGATCATTAGAACAGTTAGCTAAAGGGGTATATAGACTGATAGAGCTGCCTGATTTTGCGGAGCCCGATCTTGTTCTTGTTTCAAAAAAGATTCCTCATGGGGTTATATGCTTGATTTCAGCATTGGCTTACCATGAAATCACTACACAGATTCCTCACTTTGTTTACATTGCCATTCCAACAAAGTCGAGGCCATCGAAGTTAGAATACCCACCCCTTAGATATTTTAGATACTCAGAAAAAGTTTATAACGCAGGGATTGAAACTAAATTAATTGGGGGATATCCCGTCAAAATTTACAACATAGAAAAGACTCTAGCTGATTGTCTTAAGTTTCGTAACAAAATCGGAATGGATGTTGTTATTGAAGCGTTGAAGATGTATTGGCAACGCAAAGGAACTCAAATTGATAAATTATATGAATACGCAAAGCTTAATAGAGTTGAAAAAATCCTTCAGCCGATAATAGAAACAATTGTGAGTCAATGAAATGGAGAAAGTTAAAAAGAATCTCGATGAGTCGATCTATAGTCGTTTGAAAAATATTGCACGACAGAGACAAAGACCCGTTCAGGAAGTGTTGAAGTACTACGCCATGGAACGCTTTTTGTACCGTTTAAGCGTCTCCTCTTATCAAAATGCCTTTTATCTGAAAGGCGGCTTAATGTTAATGGTCTGGAATCCTAGGGGACATCGAGCAACGGTTGATATTGACCTTCTTGGAAAGATCTCGAATTCCATAGCAAATTTGCAGAAGATCATTAATGAGATCTGTTCTGTTGATGTCATTTTTGATGGCATGAACTTTGGCTCAGAAACATTAAGACTATCAGAAGCACAGTTAGAGGCTGACTATCGTGGGATCAGTGCCTCATTTTCAGCGAAACTATTCACTGCAAAACTTCCGATGAGAGTAGATTTTGGCTTTAGTGATACCATTCTTCCTCATCCTGCTGAGATTATTTATCCAACTCTTTTGGATCTTCCAGCTCCAAAGCTAAAAGGATATACACCTCAAACTTCAATAGCGGAAAAATTTGAATCTATCGTAAAGCTAGGTTTCGCTAACACACGAATGAAAGATTTTTATGACATATGGCTATTGATCCAGCAATTTGATTTTGATCGACAAGAGCTTCGCAAGATTATTCATCAAGTTCTCAAAAATCGTGGCACTGTTGCTGAGACTCTTCCAATAGCATTTTTGGAATCCTTCTATGACAATCCAGTTAAAAAAGAGAAATGGAGTGCTTTTCTCAAAGACATTTCGCATGAATCGGTATCCTTAGCAAAGGTCATTGGAGATTTGAGGAAATTTTTTACTGCAGTGCTGGAGCAAGAAAATGAGGATATTAAATAAAAATAAGAAATTATTTACATGAAGACGTTTTTATTAGCTTTAATATGTTGTATATCTATAAATCAAAACATCCAGGGAGAAACTATGGAGAATGCTTATCTAAATGAGACGAGCTTTCCAATTATCAAAAATAACTATGTGATAATTTCTGGATGTTCGGGTGGAGGTAAATCCGCCTTACTGTCTGAACTTGCGAATAGAGGATACCAAATCGTTCTTGAGCCAGGAAGACAAATCGTAAAAGAGCAGACGGTGATTCAAGGAGATGCGTTACCTTGGATCAATCTGCAAAAATTTCTCAATCTTGCATTATCTCGGTATCTCTACCAATTCAATTCACAGCAGGAATCTCAGCAATTTATCTTTTTTGATCGAGGAATTGTTGATGCACTCCAGCTGAACCAACAGCAACCTGATTATTTCCAAAATGCTGCTAATAAGTTCAAGTATCATCATCTTGTGTTTCTGGTGCCCCCTTGGGAAGAAATTTTTGCAAGTGATGCAGAGAGGAAGCATGATTTTAAGTCGGCAAAGAAGGAGTTTGATGAGCTTCTTATCAAGTACAAAAATTTCGGTTATGAGACTGTCCTTATCCCTAAAGTCTCAGTTAGAGAGAGAGCTGACTTTATCCTCGAGAAATTAGGCGCTCAAACCAAGCATGCCGTTGCTCCCAGCTTTTTTATTGCAAGAGCAAAGAGGTTATTGGAATGGAATAAAGAAAAATTAACAAGCCAATCAACTCTGAGCATAAAAGATATAGAAGAGTTGTTTGCTCCAAAGTTCGTTGTGATGGCAAATGGAAGAAAATATGATGCAAATTATGAAAGCTATTACCAGTTCCTCAACAAGTTTCGTTCAAATATAGCTAACATTGACTACAACGTACAAGAATATGTCACTATGGAATCAACAGTTGTCATGCCATTGACAGCTAAAGTTAGGCGTACAGAGGGAAAGGAAGATCTTTTTGATGCAATCATGCTAATCAAATTTAACGATGCGGGAAAAATTATTCACTGGCAAGAAGTCTATTCTATTCGCTAAATGTTGAATACTCAATTTCCTTTACCCCTCTATAGATAAACCTTTACTTTTGAACTTTCTATGCGCATTTAACTGCTTGTCAAAAACAATTCCGACGTATACACTCATCTTTTTTTAACACCAGGGGTGCTAAGCTATTAAAAATAGTTTAGCTGAGAGAGTCCCTTACACCTGATCTGGGTAGAGCCAGCGTAGGAAGTGTGGATGTATACGAAGAACTGTCTTCCTTATTTTCTTTTTATCGTTTTTCCCTGGTGGTGTCATTTTCTTAAACCAGGAGATTCGATATGTTGCCAATTTGTCGTTCAATGTCGTCTTGGAGTCGACTGCCTATTTCAAGAGGTAGACTCTCTTTTGATCTCTCACTATACCTCGTAGCAAATAGACCATCTTTTCAAGATGAAACTCTATTTTTCTCGAAAATCATGTCTGCTGTGAAGGGGGGAGTATCGTGTGTTCAATTCAGAGATCATAAAAATAACTTGTCTGAGACAATAAGAACGGCATTACGCCTTAAGAATGTGCTTCAGGGTGTACCACTCTTTATTAATACCCTTCAATCTTTTGATGTCGTTCATGCTGTTGATGCAGAAGGAATTTACCTTGAAGACAACTTTCCGTATTTGGAAGCGCGCAAATTACTGGGTAGAAAAGTAGTGATTGGCACTTCTGTAAAGACAATGGAGGAAGTTCTAGCATTAGGACAGGAAAGCGAAGTTGATTACGTTAGTGTCAAAGTATCGCCATCCAAGAAAACCTGCCCTAGAAATGATCAATTATGGGGAATGGAGGGGCTGCGTAGTGTGCGAGCTATCATTCCTCATCGAATTGTAGCTATAGGAGGTCTGAATTTATCCTGCGTTGAACATGTCTATCAGGAGCTTCGATCAGATGATGGAATAGCCATGGCAGGTGGTTTGATGGATGAAGAGGCTCCCAATATAACTGCTCAAAAAATACAGTCCATTCGACAAAAAATAAGGGAGGAAAAATGACAACCTCTCGTAGACAATTGTGGAATGCCTGTCTTGGCAATCTCTTTGAACATTATGACACAGCATTATTTGGCTTTTTATCCCCCTTTTTGGCTCCTCTAATTTTTCCAGATAAAGAACCAATTGTAGCTCTTATTTTGACCTACGCCATCATTCCTTTGGGGATGCTAGCTCGTCCTATTGGATCGCTGGTTTTTGGCTATATTGGGGACGTTTATGGGCGAAAGCAGGCTCTATTTTTAACATTAGCAGGCATGTCTTTCGTCTCAGGATGTATTGCCTTCACTCCTACTTACAGTCAAGCTGGCATATTAGCCCCGATTATATTTTGCATAGGAAGAGCGCTACAAAATTTCTTAGCAGCAGGAGAAACTATGGGTGGTGCCATTTTTCTTTTGGAAAACTCATCAGAAAAGCGTCACGATCTCTTCAGTAGTCTTTACAGTGCTTCTACAATGGGAGGACATCTTTTAGCATCACTTGGAGTCTTTTTACTTAGTTCCTACAATCTTACTGATCCAGGTTGGAGATTTCTTTATCTGTGTGGTTGCATAACAGCGCTATTTGGTTGTTTGATTCGCCGCTCTCCTTACACAGTTCAACCAGCTTTAAAGTTCTCCCAAACTGTTATGAATTTAAAAGGTTTTTGGACATACCGTAAGCCTCTTGTATGCATTATGATCACATCAGGTTTTGCATCTGCAACCTATTCCATAGCACTTGTCTTGATGAATGGGTTTATTCCCCTGGTATCAACGTTTTCAAAAACTGAAGTGATGAAGATCAATACCTATTTGCTGATTTTGGATTTTTGTGCTTTACCCTTTTTTGGTTGGGCAGCTTCTAAAGTACCTAGAGAAAGGCTGATGATCTCAGCTTCATTAGGGGTAGTATTATGCGCCATGCCTTTGGTTTTATCCCTAAAGGGTGCTTCTTTAATGGGTATCATTGGAGTGAGAATTGCTTTTGTAATTTTCGGGGTTGCTTTCTTTGCACCTTTTCATGCATGGGCACAACAGCTTATTCCCTCTACTTGCCGATATGCAGTAATCTCTTTGGGTTATGCTTTGGGTACTCAGGCTTTAGGAAGCCCTACCACCGCATTAGCTCTTTGGTGTTTTCAAAAAACAGGGATGGTATCGAGTGTTGTATGGTACTGGATGTTCTTAGGATTACTAAGTAGTGGGGTTATTGCTCTTGCTCTACGGAAAAAACAAGTTCAAATCTTGGAGCAGATCTAATGAGCAGTAGAGTAGATTTTACGAAAGAAAATTTGGCATGGAGTAGCCTATGGGGAATTGGAAGAGGCATATCTGTGCATTCCCTCATTTATCCTCTCGAAGTGATTAAAATTCGCCAGCAATGTTCTCAAGGTGAATCAAAGAGCATCCGAATAGCTATGGCCCTGTTGCGACACGAAGGGATAGGTGCTTTTTATAAAGGGCTGGCTCCACAATTGCTGAAAACCAGCATAAAACAAGTTTGGTGTTGGCCCTTGATCACTGGGATGCCCCCTGCTTTACAGAGATGTCAAATAGGAAATCTAGGTCAGCAGGCGCTTACTGGGCTATCCATTGCTACAATTGATGCTGCTATTTCTACTCCTTTAGAAAGAGCAAAGATAGTATCCGCTTTTAGAGGAACAAATAATTTTTGTTTTAGAGATGCATATAGAGATGGATGGCGAGGGTTTGCAACACATTGGTCTAAACTTTCTGTCAATTGGGTGGCGTTTTTGACGGCTCAAAAATATCTTAGAGATCAATCTTCCATATCATCTCAACAGTCTTTATCTTTTCCTCAGCTGACTAAAATTGGGGTCGAAGTCGCATTGATTGTGAGCCTAGTATCAGCTCCGTTCGATATTGCAAATACCTTGAAACAAGCACAAAATTTGACCGCATCTCATTTATTTAGCCGACAGGGAATCTTTAAACTGTATCGAGGATGGCCTTTGAATGCCCTCTCTCTCGTCATACACAACATTGCTTCTGTAACCTTGATCGAAAAGTTAGGTAATTTATGAATTGTATTCTGGAATCTCAATGTAAATTTGCCGAGTTTAGCAAAATAGCCCAAGATCTGTCTTCGAAAGCTCTTGGCCAGCTGCGTAAACTCGTATTAGATGTTCCAAATCATAAGGAGCTTTTTTCTGATTCTACTCATTATGAGAGAGTAGACAAGCTCGTTTTATGGAACAGCGCTGATAAAGCAATGCAGATTCGTTTGCATGTATACGCAAATCAGCTTTGCAGTGGAAAAGTCCACAATTTAGCTGATATATCAGAAGCACATAATCATCGCTGGAGTTTTTCGACGAGGATTCTTTCAGGTGGGTATTTTCACACGATTTATAGAATGGATCTGACCTGACCCCTGAAATCCATAAAAAGCGTTATATTTACTACAGCTGCACCAATGCCAAGGGAATCTGCAAAAAAGTCTATATACGCGAAGAGCCACTGGTTGAGTCCTTATCTCAGTATTTTGACCACATTGCCTTAAGTGAAGAGCAAATTGCTGAGGTAACTACCTATCTCAAAAAAATTCATGAATCTGAAAGCCTCTTCCATACTGAAAGTTTAGCGGTTTTGCGCAAAGAGCAAGATCGCATCCAAAAGCGGATTAACCAGATGTACGATGATAAGCTGGATGGGCTTATTGACGAGAAGATGTACCTTGATAAGGTTAAAGACTACAAAGCTCGCCAAGTTGAAATCACAGAGCAGATGACCCGACATGAAAAAGCTGATCATAACTTCTATGTAACAGCCAATATGGTCATGAACTTAGCCGCCAGAGCTAGAGAAATCTTTGAGAGTTCTGAAGTCGATGAAAAACGCCAACTTATGAATTTCGTGTTTCAGAACTTAAAATTAGATGGCAAAAACCTGTCTATAGACACATGTGAACCATTTACTACCCTAGTGGACTATAAGAAGAGTCCAAAAGGATGGGGCAACCTGGATTTGAACCAGGGACCGACGGGTTATGAGTCCGGTGTTTTCCCTTATTTGACAACACGTGTCATCTGCTCACATCACAAGCATACAATGACTTATGTGTTGTGATCAATTGAGAATTGATGGGAAAGAAGGATGCGTGAGGGACCGGACTGTGCCACCAGTGTGCCACGGCACGGCTGAGAGCTTCGTGGTCGTTTTTGTCTAGATGTGCATAAAACCTAACAATTGGTTAGGTTTTATGTATTTCTTTGATGATTTATGTAATAGAAGTACCCAGAGAGGTCGAGTGGGTACCTTTATTACATATTTTCTCTTAAATTTGACATAAAACCTGACGAGTGGTTAGGATTTATGTATGAAAGCAAATGAAATGGAACAGCAACTCTACCAGATAGCTAGTCTTCAGCAAGGCTACTTTACTGCTCGGCAGGCCAAAGAGGCTGGGTATGCGGATAGTCGTTTTCCTTATCACGTAAGGAAGGGACGGTGGATTCGTGAAGGGCGCGGGATCTATCGACTGGCTAACTACCCAACGGGAGATCGGCCTGATCTGGTCTACTGGAGTCTTTGGTCGTGTAATCGTTCGGGTGAGGTGCAAGGGGTTTTCTCGCATCAAACCGCTCTGGCTATTCACGACCTGAGCGATGTCATGCCTGCTTCCTATCACCTGACGGTTCCCAAGGGTTTTCGAAGGTACCATAAGCCTCCAGAAAATCTCGTTATTCATTTCGCTGATATTGGAGCAGAGGAGGTATGGGAGTTTGAAGGGTACAGAGTAACAACCCCTGAAAGAACGATCCGTGATGTTTTGCTGGATGAGAGCATCTCTGATGAGGTAGTCATTCAGGCGATATCGGATGGACTTCAGAATGGGGTAATTTCCTCTAATTTGCTTTCACGGCTTGCTGGTGAACTAGAATCGGAACGGGTAAAACGAATAGTGAGTGCGGTAGCGTAACAATGAATAAGACATTTTCTTCTCCAGCGAGCTTTCGGCAAAGTCTGGAGAGTCGACTAAAGACCATTTCCAAGGAAACAGGTATCGACCTCCAGAGAGTTCGTAGAAAGGTAGCATTTGAGCGGTTTTTGGCGCGTCTGTTCTCTGTGCAGCCGTATCTTTGGGTACTCAAAGGTGGATATGCTCTAGAGGTTCGGTTTGAGGTGGCTCGCGCCACGAAGGACTTGGATTTGGGAACACGGCTGAAGATAGCCGGCACTGTTGATGAACAACGGACGATTCTTTCGGAGAAGCTCCAGGAGCGTGTAATGCTGGAAGCCGAGGATCACTTTCAGTTTCGGGTGGAACCTACGGCTAAACTAATCGAGTCTGCCCCGTACGGTGGATTCCGCTTTCCGATTCGCAGCATGATTGCAGGAAGGCTGTTTGTAGCGTTTTCACTCGACGTCGGATTTGGTGATGCCATCACACCGCCGATAGAGGAGATTGAGGGATCGAATTGGTTGGACTTTTGCGGGATTCCACCTGCCAGGTTCGAAGCAATTTCATTGGAACAGCAATTTGCTGAGAAGATCCACGCGATGAGCGTGGATCGAGGCGACCGAGAGAACTCGAGAGTTAAGGATCTTGTTGATGTACTACTGCTGATTGAAACAGGTCTCGACAAAGAACGAGTTTCTGCATCGCTAGAGAATACCTTCCGCCGCCGTGGTGAGATTCCTGTACCTCATCATCCACCGAATCCACCGGATAGTTGGCGGCAACCATTCAGCCAGATGGCGGCGGACTGCGGTCTAGATGCTGATTTCGATGTGGCTCTTGCGTCTGTATCAGCTTATTGGAGCGGTTTGCATCAAAGAGGGAATTGATTTTGGATGGTGTGAAAATATTTATATTAACTCTGTTAGGATGCTTGTCTATGACTTCAACTACTTTTGGCGATGCCCTCGAGGATAGCTATCTGATTGAAACCGATTTTCCAATCTTCAAGGAAAATTTAGTTGTCATTTCTGGATGTTCTGGGGGAGGGAAATCGACCCTATTGTCCGAACTTGCAGCCAGAGGCTACTCTGTCGTTCTTGAACCGGGACGTCAAATAGTAAAGGAGCAGACCGCGATCGAAGGGGATGCTTTGCCTTGGTGCAACCTTAGAAAATTTCTGGATCTTGCAATGTCGCGTTACCTATTTCAGTTCAATTCACAAAAAGAGCATCAACAGCTTATCTTTTTTGATCGCGGCATTATTGACGCTTTGCAGCTTGATCAATCACAGCCAATATACTTCCAACATGCGGCCAAGAAATTTCGGTATAATCGCCTCGTATTTCTGGTCCCTCCATGGAAAGAAATTTTCGAAAATGATGCAGAACGGAAGCATGATTTTGAATCTGCAAAGAAGGAATTCGATGAGCTTCTCATCAAGTATAAGAATTTCGGCTATGAAACAGTCCTTGTGCCAAAAGTGCCTGTTAAAGAAAGGGCTAACTTCATTCTCGAAAGACTAGGAGCTTCTTCGAGGAGAGCTCCTAGCTCCAACTTTTTTGTGGGTAGAGCAAAGCGTCTTTTGGAGTGGAATAGAGAAAAGCTAACTATTCGTGCAGATCTGAAAATAGAAGATTTGGAGGAGTTGTTTGCTCCCGAATTCGTAGTGAGAGCGAATGAGCGGGAATATGATGCAAACCATCAAAATTACTTTGAGTTCTTGAATAAGTTTCGTTCCGACATAGAGATGATTGATTATCAGGTCCAGGAGTATCTCAATACCGAATCAACAGTAGTCATGCCATTGACAGCGACCGTTAAACGGACGCACGGGAAAGAAGATATTTTCAATGCAATAATGCTTGTCAGGTTCAACGAATCGGGAAAAATTGTTCATTGGCAAGAAGTCTATTCAGTTCGTCAGCTAGAGGAGAATTAAGTGCGGAATAGACGGAGGTTTTGACTCAAGTGTTGACGCATTATTGGCATATTAGATAGAGCAAGCCTAGTAAATGAATGAACCGTATAGCACTGTTCATGGATTTGTGTGGTCACTGATACCGACATCGTTGATCTTACTGCATCGTTCTTGCAGCGGTCCTCTACGTTCTAGCTTCGATTAATGATAATCCCCGCTAGCCGTTGCTCCATGTCATCGATAAGCTGGGTGCTGTGATCTGATACGCCTCTATCGGTGTTGATTTGGAAAGCGATAGCAACACCATGCTGGGGGTAGTAGCGCATACTGGACGTATAGCCAGGAATGACACCACCATGCCCGTACCGCACGCCAAGAAGGCCCTTATCTTCTATTGCCACCCCAAGACCGTAGGTGACTCTTGACTCTTGATCTCCAGTAGAAACGGATCGTAGCAAATCATCCAAATAGTCTTGCGACATAGCCTTCCCTTCATAGAGTAGCTTTGACCAACGAGCTAAATCGCTGGAACTGCTAATCAAGCCTCCACCAGTCCATTCGATAGCAGGATTCCAAACCATAGCTCCCGCGTTATCGACTGTTTTTGGTGGCAAACGGAAGAAGTTGTCTTCAGGAGTATAGCCAGCGACTAAAGAAGGAAGCGCTGTCTGATTTGAAGGGGATGTTTGATCTAAACCCAGAGGTTTTAGGAATCGCCTATCTACTTCGTCGTAGTAGTTATTGCCGGATGCGGCTTCAATGACAAGACCGAGTAAAATATATCCTGTATCCGTGTAGTGCCATCCCTTGCCTGCTTCAAATAAAGGGGGCTGATCCAGAATGAATTCCACAAGTAACTCAGGAATGTCAGCATGATCGACTTGAAGGCCCTTGTTAGAAAATAGATCCACAAAATTGGTTATTGTTGCGTGGTCGGGTAAACCAGCACTGTGCGTCAGCAAGTGTCTAAGCGTGATGGTCTCGCAATTTGGTAAACGTGAATACCAGTTGCGCTCTCCCAACCATTTCGACAGAGGATCATCTAGCGTTAAACGCCCCTCTTTAGCAAGTGCGACAGTGGTTGCAGCAACGAAGGTTTTTCCTATGCTGGCAGCCAACATGCGAGAGTCGATTGTCATGGGCTGTTCATTTTCAATGTCTGCAAATCCGATAGCGACAGTGCCCGTTCTTCCATCTGACAGGATATAAGATGCTGTTGCACCGGGGAAGTCATACTGATTTCGAAGCAGATTTAGTTCTGCTCGAAAGCGTTGGTTCAGCTCAATGGTTGGGTCATGTGGATGTTGTATTGTCGGAGCGCTTCTATGAAGCTGTTGAGTTTTTGGATGAGGATACCCGGAGATCCCGGCTATCTGGCTAATCGGCTTGATGCTGCTATCAAAGAAAAAGGCTCTATCTTGAACTAGGAGCACCATCAATACCCCACACAATAGCACGGTTGCAATACACTTTGTGACAGGCTCTGTTCTAAACAGAATGGAAGAGAGGTTTAGCATGGAGTGGAACAGAACTATAGCGGGAATGCTTCGGCCGGTGTGGTAATAGACCCAGTTCATCAAGAATGCCACGACGAAAACGCTAACAAAGAAATTCAGAACGTAAATGATACCCAAATCCCAAAGTTGATTTTGATAGTAGCCTTTGACGAAGAAGAGCGGAAGGTGCCATAGCGCCCAGAGGATGCCGAATATTACCGAGGTAGTAAACAAGCTGTTATGAGCTCTAAGACTATCTACCCCATATCCTCGCCAGCCAAGTTCTTCAATGAGAGGAGCGAGCAGCAATGGAATGAATATACCGAGAAGGCTCCAGCCTTTCATTACACTGAGTTCTTTGGCTAGGAAAAACTGATCGGTGGAGTAACCAAATACCAGAGATATGGCTGTAGCAAGGAGAATGGCACACGGCATTAGCATGAGTATGACTGTGAGATAGCCTGGCTGGATTTTAAAGAGCAGTAGTCGTGCCCAGAAATCCTGAATCATCTCTTTGCTTCCTGATAGATGAATCATGGCGAGAGCTGTGATGCAGGGAACGAATAAATTGATCAGTAGCAACGGGAGAATCTTTTCTGCTTGGCCACGATAGCTCAAGTAAGCTGCAATAGGTCCGAGAGCTAATGAAGTCAAAATTGTGATTAGGTAGAACTGTACCGGATAGTAGTCAAAAGCGAGTTTCATAACGATTATCCTAAATTATGAGTTTAAAACTTAACTTTGGATGTCTATTGTAACACACCGACCGTCGGTCGGTCAATAAAAAAGTGTCCATTATTGGGGAGATGGCATATGATTAGTGGGTAATAGGAGACCAAATCATGGCACGTATTGTAAAAAAACCCGAAGAGCGCAGGCAGGAGATAGTGAAGGCTGCTCGTCACCTTTTTCAGACTAAAGAGTATGACCAGGCGACGATGAAAGATGTAATGGAGAGCGTCGGAATCGCTAAAGGGACTATTTATCACTATTTCAAATCAAAGAAGGAGTTGCTCGAGGCGGTTATTGACGATATGGTGACTGAAAGCTTGGATGCAATGCAGAGAGTAGTAGATGGGGCTGAAGGCAATGCTTTGCAGAAAATTCAGAGCCTAACCGAACGAGGGAATATTGCTGCGGAAGAGCCTGCGATTCTTGACCATTTACACCAGCCGGGAAACGAGGCCATGCATGTCAGGCTATTAGCAGCAACGCTAGCTAAGCAAGCGCCATTATACGCCCAACTCATTCAACAAGGATGTGATGAGGGGCTTTTCCACACGGACTGCCCGCTAGAGAGCGCAGAATTTGTTCTGGCAGCTGTGCAGTTTCTTACCGACGTTGGTATTTATCCGTGGACGGAGAAGGAGTTAATACGCCGGGCTCGCGCTTTTCCAAAGTTGATTGAGCAGCAATTAAAGGCGCCGCCAGGTTCGTTTGATTTTATGGTTCAGTCTTCCGTCCATGGAACGAACAAGGCTTAGTTTTATGATTAGAGCAAGGGTTCTCATCGATCCAGCGTAAGTTACGACAAGCGTAGCATAGTGCACCGCTAAGAGACGACATATAGCGGTTAACTGTTGCAGGATTTCTTTTTTCTCCTCGATAAGTTGGAGTTTCTTGTAGTTTTTTGCGTTCCGAGAGGAGTAGTTCAGGGGTTAGATAAGTGAGTGCGTATGAGCCTAGGCTTGAGCGAAAGTATTCAAGATGACGTTTAGCGTCCTTGGGGGATTTGTGGTGATCAAGTACGCCATCGCTGAAATAGCGGTCGATCAGGTCCGACAAAGTTTTCTTTTGATCCTCTTTGCCGAATTTGTACCGGCCAAGCTTGATTTGCCACTCGGTTTCATTTGCCCAGTCTTGAGCTTCTTGCTTGCGGTCAAAGTGGTCACAGACAGTGGGGTAACCTTTGAGGCGGATAATTGCACGCCAGACTTTGGTGCCGTTCTTGTTTTTTCTTTGTGTAATCGTTGCCATAGCTCAATTCCTTTGTGGTTAAGGTTTGAGCGGCTGGATGGTGCTGGTACAAATTGTTTTTTAATGTACCGCCAGTGTACCGCGAGGGTTAAATTAAACTTGATTCTTGGTTTTGGATCAAGCTCAATTGCACTCACAGGTGTGTGAAAAGAATGGGGCAACCTGGATTTGAACCAGGGACCGACGGGTTATGAGTCCGCTGCTCTAACCGCTGAGCTATTGCCCCAATGACGGCGATTTTACCAGTAGAGGTATGAAAAATCAAGCGAAAGGTGAATTGCGAGCTTTTGAAAATATAATTGACGTCGGTTTTTATAGATGATTCCTTTCTAGTTGTGTTTTCACTTTAGAGCGTTAATACAGAAAAAACTTGAAAAATCAGGCTCTTGGGGGCTTCAAAGACCAGGTAACCGTTCAAACAAAGATCTCAACAGCATAGTCTAATAATCTGTAAATAACAGGCATCAGCTCTCTAGAAACGCCCAAAATATTATTGCAATCAGGTCTTTAGTTTGTACAGGAGGGCGAATTCAATTTTTTGGCATGTTCTCCACTAACAAAACAAGTTCTTAGCTGCACGACAACTTTTTCCTTTATCGTTAATGGGTACAGGCTCTATAAAGGAAGTCTTTAACATGTATCCTAGAGGGGTTTATGAAAGCGTTTTGTGGAGTCTTCCTTGCTCTTTTTCTTGCTGTCAGCAGTAACATTGTTGCTGACTGCTGCCAATCGTCTTGCGGGGCATGCGATTGCTGTTACCAGGGTCCATATGCAATCATGGACAACGATTGCAGCTTAGCTAAGCGCTGTGGATGCCGAGGAGTGTGGATGCCGCAAGATGGACGGCTGTTTCGCCAGTTCGCCGCCGACCCCAGAGCGATCACCTATTCCGTAGGATGGCGCTGGAACGATGAAGCGTTAGTAAAAAACGTGGTTCCTGTTTCTTACGGCAACAATTTCCCAATCTATCGATGGTTTTCGGTATGGCCATGCGGAGGGGCTCTACAGCTTAATTTGGAAGGTGCCTTATGGGGCGTTTTCGATGTCTTGGGCGAGTCCGCACCTCTGATGAATGCCGACTATTATGTAGGCATACCGCTGGAATACTGCTGCGGCCGATGGTCGTTCCGTTTGCGGCTTTTCCACATCTCGTCACATCTAGGTGATGAGTTCTTACTCCAGAATCCTGAAGTGGAGCGCCTTAACCCAAGCGCAGAATACCTGGATCTTTTCGGCTCATACTATCTGGGCGAATGCCTGCGCTTATACGCAGGAGCGGGGTGGGTCGTCCATGATGATGAGTCGTTTAATTCAGGCAATGTTTATGCTGCCGGCGGGGCAGAGGTCAGGTTGTACAAGTTAGGGTTCTATAACTATTGCCAAAACCTTTATGGTACCCCGTTGTTTGCCATGCATATTGAATTTAACGATCGATGCAAACGCAAGCTAGGACAGACATACATTTTAGGCTATGAAGTAGGTAAAACATGCGGTACACGGCAGGTGATGCGTGTGTTCCTCGAATATCATGATGGATATAACCCGGACGGACAGTTTTGCGATACGGAAGCAAGCTATGTCAGCATCCGCTTTAGCTACGGGTATTGACCATGCAGCCTGATGACGAGTTAAAGGAAAAAGATTTTATCCATGAAGAGTATCCCAAAGACCCCGGTCTTTTTTGGGTGTGGACGGCAGTGTTCTTCGCTGTTGTAGCGGTCTTCTGGGGCGTTGGATCATGGTACACGAAACAGATCGACGAAAAAGTCGAAAGCAGCCCATTTCTTCAGGTAACGAATAGGGAACTCTCCCTCTTTCTGTGGCAGTTTCCGCAACATATGCGTCAGCATGTGAAAGCAAAAACAGGCTACCTGCCAGGGTTTGAGTATGTCGATAAGATCGGTATTGCTGAGGGGCTTGCTGACGTATATGCTGTAGCGCCGCCTAAAGTGCTTTTCCTTTACCATACTTGGGATCGCCTGCTTCGTTCACAGGTTCCCATGCGCGTCGTCCCTCCAAAAGAGTTCATGGACTTTCTCGAACAGAACCCTGAATGGCTTCCTGATCAATGGCCGGCAGCGCCGGAAGGATATGCGGCTCTTGTCAAAGGGCTGAAGGATAGCAGCTATATTGATCTAAGCAAGCTGCCCGCTTCAACATTTCCAAAAGAGGTACATCTCGCATTCCAGGGATGGAAAAATTACTTCAAAGAGGGCGATAAAATTAACTTGGTGATGCCTACTTATGGAGAGATGGAAAAATTCATTCGTAGATACTCGCACTATGCCAGGAACTATTGGCAGAATATCTTGAACGAAACCTATCCGAAATATTTGATGTCATTCACCGCCGGTGGTAACGATCCAAAAGCTGTCATGCCTTCGGATGAAATTGCGCCATTTCTTAAAGTTTCTCTCTATAACGAGAAAATGCAAGCGGCGGGTAAGTGAAAAAGTTCTGGTGATCGCTAAATGCCTTCCGACAGGGGGCTTCTTCGCAAATGGAAAAGTTGCCTTTTGACCGCGATAACATCAGGTTACCGCAAAAAATACAGTAGTGATGTGTTTTGTCTGCAGATGGATTCAGCTTGGTGTAAAGATACAAGGGGCGTGCAGCAATTTCCGCTGCAGCTCCCAGGGGAAGTTTCAAAGAAGACCCCTCGGAAACTAATCCATCAGAATCAGCTGAAAGTTCACGACTGCCCGAAGCAAATTCCTCAGGAGAAATAACTCCAGCGGGAATTGCTGAGGGGCGTATTTCACCGCTGCTGTCTTCGTATCTGTAGAGCTGCTGAGATGTAGTGGGAAGCTGGGTAAAGATACCGTCTTGTATTGATCCAATATCTTCATTCGCAAGAACGCCGTTGGCGAAGAGGCTATTCACAAAATCTCTGATCTTGTCAGCTTTGACTATCTGATGAATATCCGGGTCATTGTTAAGAGTAATTTTAATGCTTTTATGTGACTTCAAAACGCCAGCAATTTCCTTTTCCTGCTTGGCGATGGCTTGTTTAGGACCTTCTTCCCTGATCCAGTCTGCAAATCGATGAGTGTTCAAATCATAAGTAATCATAAAATACCTTTTTTACCCATGATAGTATAATTTAAAATGTTAAATATCAATGGTTACAAAACCGTCTTTACTATAGGGGTGGTCTTTGCCGATAGGTAGGGTTCCGCTGAAATAGTTTTTGTACACTTGTATTCCTTGTTCGGCGGTTTGAACGCAATAGAAGCAGTTGCTGATCCATTCTGAACCTTGGATAGTTCCATGCTCAAGATTACTACGGAACCGAGAGGTGATCTTTTCTTGCCAATACTTTTTCTCGCCAAAAAGAAGAATAGGAGTAGCGCGGACCGATCCAACCTTGCGTCGAACCTCCTCCAGCGTATACTCAAAATCGGTTCCAATGCCGCCGGTAACGAAAATGGGAAAGTCAAGATTAAATTCCGCTTGCCTCTCGACAAGTTTGTCTAGACGATAGGTCATCTTTGCTTCAACATAGGGGTTTTGACGCTGTTCATTGACAATGGCATCTTTGCGACGGAAGTCGACGATGTTCGCACAGGAAAGGATGCCGAGTTCTTTTGCTACACGGTTGCCGACTTCCATGGCCCCGGGGCCTCCTCCGGTGACGAGCGCAATAGGGGTGTTCTTTGAAAGTAGGGGATGATCGACATTGCCGCGAATTTCCAATACACCTTGTATGAGTCTTTGCAGCTCATGTTCAAAATGACCTTCAAGGAGGTTGGATCCATATATCCCGAACATGGTGGATTTAATGAATGTTTCCAACTTGTCGACTGGAACAAACATCCCTGAATCGCGATCAGGCTTCTCCACGTATCGCAAGATGCGCCGGGTGTGGATGTCTACCCAATAAATTGGGATTGCAAACTTTTCAAGGTCGTGCAGCATAGCACGGTCTTCGGCAGAGAAAAAATCCTCGTGCGATTTTGAAGGATACTGAAAGTAGACGGCTTTCAGAAACCGCTGTACTTCGTTTCCGATCAACATTCTTTTCATTAGGGGAGAAGGCAGATAGCGTGACAACAAAATTCCCTGGCTAGTGATCAACTCGTCGTTGATCGCTTTGAGAAAGGGGAACTCCGCTTGCTGCTCGATGTAACGTTCAACCATCAGCCCCTGTCTCTCACTGTGCCAGGTGCCGGGAAAATCAAAGGGACGGGGCTGACGCTGTATCCAGTCGTTTGTTGTCAGACGCTCGAGTTGCGAGCTTTTCACGATGAAGGTGGATGATCGGTATTTTTCTTTATCAGGAGCAGTATCGAATGCTTTGAAAAGGCATGCGCTGTCTTCAAGCTTTTCCTGAAGCTGATCACGGTCGGAGAAGAAAACATACTCGCGGTAAGGCTCGAGAGTATAGAACTCAAGAGGGATGTCCGTCAGCTCGCGGACGCTGCTGCCATATAATTCGTAGATATCTCCGGAGGCAGTGGTGTCGGGCTGAAGGATGGAAGCTGTGGTGTGGTGGTAACCTTCAGATAACAGCTCGTCGACAACACGGCCAAACACAGTGCGGATGTGCAAAGGCATCGTTCGAACAAGAAGGAGCTGTTCTTCCTCAACATTGCGCGGCTGGTGAGGATCCCACTCCTGCACGAGTTTCAACATCTCTCGACAGGGGAAGTCTTTTTTCAACGCGGTCCCCAACGTTGGAAGGAAGCCGTTCATTCTGTCGCTGTAGATGACTTGTCCCTTTTGTAGTGAAAGGTAGGCGACAGTGCGTCCGTCGACTTTATCGAGAATTAAGTCGGTGCTGCCTTGGTATCCGCCTAGCGACAGCAGCGGTTTGCCCCACCTGTCAGATCTGCCGAACATGCGTGAAAGGTATTCAGGATCCCGCACGCGGCGGCGGTCGTCTGCAGCGAAGAGCTTTCCTATTGTGGAGCCGACACTGATATAAGGGAGCATCGCTTTCCCTATCGGACCAATTGCTTTGAGCAACACCTTTACCTGAGCGCAACGGCTTTTGGCATCGATTTGATACTCGGATCCGATGCCGTCGATGCCTACCTGCGCTAAAGTACTCTTCATGTTGAAGAAAACAAGAGAGGAATCGATCTCAAAACCGACAAAAACCGGGGAAATTTGATCGATAAAAACAATCGCCTCCGCTTCGGTGTCACTAATCTGCGTTAAATTAGTGACTTTGCCATCGGGCGTAACTAGGTCATAATGAGAGGATTCAAGGTAATCTTCAATTGTGGGCATGATAAATAGAGGTGCCTCCGCTATGAAAATCCTTCATACCACATATAGCTTAATCTGCGAAAGAGGGATGATGTACGCTAAATGTACGCTATTTTAGCAAGGGAAATTTCTCTTGAATGGGTGGAATTTGTGGGATGGCTGTTCATATATTGTGTGTAAAAAAAAGAAATTGTGGGAATTTTTTACCAAACAGACGCGCAATCGGTTAACAAGTGCAAGTGCAATGGTTGATATTTAAGCGGTTGATAAGGAGTATGATAAGTTTTTTGTTGAAAGAGAAAAATAGGGTGAATTCACCTCTCAGCAGGGTCTGGAAGGAGTTGAACAAATCTATGTTGATAACTTCTTCATGACATGGAATGTAAACACCTGATTTCCTGACTTTTTACGTGTTTTTTACGCTTGTCGGTGTTTTGAAAATACTGATTGAACAGATTCCTTTTAGCTCTTTTCGTAAAAAAATGCTTCTGACATAATTCACCATTACCACCTTACTGTCTAATCATGATCGAAAAAAATAGAAAGATAGTACCGCGCAGCTTTGGCACCCATGATGGAACTTTTCATGCAGATGAAGTAACCGCATGCGCCTTGCTGCTGTTGTTCGATTTGATCGATCCTGACAAGATCGTCCGCACCCGCGATGAAGAGCGTTTGTCCCACTGCGCCTACGTCTGTGATGTCGGCGCTGTTTATGATCCAGAGCATCAACTGTTCGACCATCATCAAGTTGAATATCAAGGGGATCTCAGCAGTGCAGGGATGATTCTTCTTTATCTGAAAGAACAGAAGATCATTGATGACCATGCTTTTCACGTATTGAATAATGCGGTCATTCGTGGTGTCGACGACCATGATAATGGTCGCGATCCACAGCTGCCGGGTGTATGTACTTACTCCCATGTCATGGCGAATTTTACTCCGATCCATCCCGATGTAACCGCCGAAGAGCAGGATGCCGCCTTCTATGAAGCGCTGGCTTTTGGCTTAGGGCATCTGAAGCGGGTATGGAAACGTTACCAGTACATCTGCTCCTGTCGCGATGAAGTCGCGCGTGCCATGGAAGCAAAAGGTGAGTGCCTCTTTTTCGATAGAGCACTATCATGGCTGGAACCGTTTTTCGAACTTGGCGGCGAGCAGCATCCCGCGCGCTTTGTGATCATGCCGACAGGAGAACACTGGAAGCTGCGCGGTATTCCTCCTTCCCTAAAGAATAGGATGGATGTGCGCTGTCCTCTTCCCGTAGAGTGGGCAGGACTTCTCGATGACGACCTCAAGAAGGTATCGGGGATTCCCGGAGCAATCTTCTGCCACAAAGGACGATTTATTTCAGTCTGGGAAACGCGAGATGATGCGGTCAAAGCGCTAGAATATACATTAAAGGAGTGTTCCTCATGACAACGATATTTGGTAAGATCATCAATCGCGAACTGGAAGCGGATATTGTCTATGAAGATGAACATGTAATCGCTATCAAAGATATCAACCCAGCCGCGCCCGTGCATCTGCTGATTATCCCCAAAAAGGAAATTCCCCGTATTCAAGAGATGGGAGAACACGACCTATACTTGTTGGGACACGTTGTGCAGGTGGCACAAAAGCTGGCTAAAGAGTACAACATTGAGGAGGGCTACCGTCTCCTCACCAATAATGGTCCTGATGCTGGCCAGACAATTTTTCATCTACACTTTCACCTCCTTGGCGGACGTCGCCTTGGCGTACTAGGTTAGGGGGGGGCAATGGCATACCCATTTCTGAAAAGAGAATCGACGGGGCTGCTCGTCATCGACGTGCAGGACAGACTCTTCGCTCATGTTGAGCGCAACTGTGAAACGCTGATTGCCATGCAGAAAGCTGTTCAAGGTTTCAACCTGATGCATCTTCCGATTGTTGTCACTGAGCAGTATCCGGAAAAGATGGGATCTACAGTGAAAGGACTGCAGCCGTTTTTGGAAAATGCCTCCGAACCGCTGTCCAAAACGACATTTTCTTGCCTTGCCGATGCGGCGATCAGGAAAAAGCTTCTAGATATGCCAATCACACAGTGGGTGCTTATCGGGATTGAAGCGCATGTCTGCGTCCTGCAAACGGCTCGTGAATTGAAAGATGCGGGAAAGGATGTAGTGGTCTTGAACGATGCAATCACATCACGGTCGATTTATGATTATTCAACGGCTATTGCCGAAATGCGTGACTGTGGAATTCGTATTAGCAGTGTAGAGACTGTTCTTTTTGAACTGATGCGTGACTCCAAGGCTCCCGAATTTAAAGAGCTCTCCGCCTTAATTAAATGAAAAAAATTATTGTAGTCTTACTTTGTATTGTTGCCGGAGTTGCCAATGCAGGCGAAGAGTCTTGCCGGCGTATCCGCGCTCATTTGCTGATCGGCGACGCACGCAATGCTTGCCGGGAAGCACGTCATGCAATTTCCGGTGATCCTTACGACAGCGATCTTGCTGCTTCCGCAATTCGCGCCTTTGCCGCTGCCGGCGAGGAAAAAGAGATGCTCGAGTGTTGGCAAAAGTATACCCGGCTAGTCGACACGCCGTATAAGCATCGTGATATCATCGAAAGCATGGCTTGGGCGCCGATAGATCGTGCTGCCAAAGCGCAAAGTCCGATTCCACGGTATATCTCTCTAGTTGCCGCTCTTTATTCGCACGATAGCAAAGGCATCGACATCATTCAAAGGCAGCTGCGTGATAATAATCGACTTCTCCGTGCGATGGCTGTGCGCGTTTCTGCAGAACTGCAGGACAAATGCCTGCGCGATGAGGTGTATCGGTTGTTTCGTGAAGAACGCGCCGGCATCGTGAAATTGGAAGCGGCCACAGCGCTAGGAAAAATGGGTGTGAAAAAAGCTGAACAAGAACTCTTGCAATTGATTGGTGATCGTCATGTCGATGCTGAGACTCGCGCAGCAGCGATTGCATCCCTGTTGCAAATGAAAGGCCGTGTTAATGCCGGGGAGTTGACTGCATTTGCCAAAAGTAATCGCGCCGGATTGCGTCAACTTGCCGCGCGAGTTGTTGCAGCCTTTCAACTTGATGATCTTTTCTCGGTAATCGAACCGCTATTAGATGATGGACACGCTCAAGTGCGCATCGCAGCAATCCATGCTATGGGCATCGTCCATCCGGAGGAAGTTGACGGAAAGCCCGCCGCTGATGTTCTGAGAAGGCTGACTGAAGACCCTAACGGTGACGTTGCTATCTATGCAGCAAGAACGCTGATGTTTTATGACCGTGAGGAGGGGCAGCAGCATCTTAAGAAATGGTTTAACGATCCGATCCTTGAACGGCGCCGCCTTGCTGCAGCGCTTCTTAGCGGGGGAGGTGCTAACAGCATGCCTCTGATGGAAAAAATATTTCGGAAAGCTGATGACCCTTACATAAAAATGAATTTGGCTTTAGGGCTCATTGGACAGAGGCATTGTACTGACGACGCTTGCGAAGCGCTCTATACAGTTCTGAATAGCAATGAAGAACGTTGGGTGTGGAACGAACAGCCAGGATATCGCGCTGTATTACCTGCCAAAACATTGAGAGAGCAGGCCGTTCCAGGCATGGCAGAAGCGCAAAGCGAATTGACTCGCTTGGAAATTCTCAGCGTCTTGGCGATGCTAAATCATCCAAAAGCACAAGATGCAGCCAAGGCTTTTTTAGAGAAACGTACCTGGGGCATTTCTGGGTCTGCGGCAGCGCTGCTTCTTACTGAAGGCGACGATACCGCTGTCGATCTGATTGAAGGTCTCCTCAACGATCCTGATCCAAAGATTAGCATCCAGGCGGCTTTGATTCTTGCGCTGTGGGGCCGCAGTGAAAAAGCAATCACCATTTTAGAAGATGCTTATGATCATAGCGATCGTGATACGCAGATCCGCATCTTAGAAGGGCTGGGGCGTATCGGCCACGAGCGCTCATTGCCGTTTTTGATCGATAAGCTAGGATCACCGCAACAGTCGCTCCGCGTCATCGCGGCTGCCGCTTTGCTGCAAACCTTAAATCATTGATAATTTTTATGTGTCATTCTATCCTTTGATAATATGAGCGAATCCGTAATATCCAGCATCCAGGAACTTCTTGAAAAGCATCACCTGACAGGATGGCTTTTCTATGACTTCCGGCGCACCAATACTTTAGCATGCCAGGTTCTTAACATCTCCAATGAGGCGCACCTGACACGTCGTTTTTTCTATTGGGTTCCTGCTGCTGGTGATCCGGTAAAGATCGTCAACCGCCTTGAAGAGCATGTTCTTGACCATCTCCCCGGGGATATCCTCTCCTATCAAACGTGGAAAGACCTGCAGGTATGCCTTAAGAAAACGCTCCCCAATGAAGCTGTCGTAGCAATGGAATACTCGCCATTGAATAATATTCCATACATTTCCAAGGTTGATGCCGGTACTGTCGACCTTATTCGCGCTTGCGGTGTAGAAGTTGTTTCATCGGCAAACCTTTTGCAAGCATACACAGCCGTTCTGACTCCCGATCAGATCCACAGCCACATCACTGCCGCTAAAGTGCTGAACAAAATCGCTGATCTCACCTGGGAGTATGTCGCTAAAGGAAAAGGACTGAACGAGTATGATGTGCAACAGTTTATTTTGCAGCAAATCCATGCCCACGATTGCATTACTGAAAGCGCTCCACATTGCGCTGTAAATGCCAACTCAGCAAATCCTCACTACTGTCCTTCTGCTGAAAGGCACGTGCCAATAGAGAAAGGGGACTTTGTCCTTATCGATCTATACTGCAAATGTGACATACCTGATGCGGTCTTTGCCGATATCACGCGCGTTGCAGTTCTTGCTGCTGAGCCTACAGCGAAACAGGTCGAGGTGTTTTCTATCGTCAAAGATGCCCAAGAAACAGCTACCAAATTCGTGAAAGAAAGAATAACCAACGACATCCCTGTTTATGGTTGGGAGGTGGACCATGTCACGCGTAAGGTGATCGCCGATGCAGGGTATGGCGACTATTTCGTTCATCGTACAGGACATAATCTTGGAAAATCCGTCCACGGTGATGGAGTCAACTTGGATAACTACGAGTCTCATGATACACGAGAGCTATTGCCTTCGACCTGCTTCACGATAGAACCGGGGATCTATCTTCCTGGGGAGTTCGGTATACGCCAAGAGTACGATGTTTTGATCCATCCAAAGCGCAAAGTCGAGGTCACCGGCGGTAATCAAAAAGAGATCATTTGCTTATCATGAAAACAATTGCTTGTTTCGGCGGTGCTAACATTGACATCATCCAACGTTGCTGCAGACATCCGGTGTTGCATACTTCCAATCCGACGGTAACGACTTACCATTTTGGCGGGGTGGCGCGCAATATTGCAGAAAGGCTGGCGCGATCGAATACGCCGAGCGCATTGATATCTATGGTTGGCGATGACGTTTACGGTAATTTGATCGTTAACGCAATGAGCGATGTCGGAGTCGACACCGAATATGTTCTGCGGTCAAATACGTATCCCACTGGCAGCTACACAGCTCTAATAGATCCTAATGGTGAACTTTTTATCGCGACGGCTGATATGACGGTCATTGATAATTTTACGCCTGCCATCATCGGGAGTGCCGCTAGGCATTATGCAGATGCTCCAATTTGGCTTGTTGATAATAATCTTACCGAAGAGGTGGTCCATTATCTCTCTGAGCAACGTTCTGATAGAACATCCCTGTGGGGGATCGCTGTTTCGATTCCTAAATTGCCGGCGTTTGCATCAACATTGGAATCGTTTGACGGACTCTCCCTCAATGGCAGCGAACTGTTGGCATTAACAGGAAAAGCAACGCTGGATGAAGCTGCCAACTATTGTTTAGAAAGAGCGGATCTTACCTTATGCGTCACAAACGGAAGCGATGATGTTCGGTTGTATAGCAGAAAGAAGAGCCGTTTCTTTCTGGTGCCAACCGTTGATGTTGACGATGTCACCGGAGCAGGGGATACGTTCACAGCAGCGGTGCTGAACGCCCTTTTTCAACAAGAAGATATCGAAACAGCTATTGGCCAAGCGGTAGAGGAAACTGCAGCATGGCTGGTGTGCAGTAACAGGAGATCGCCGATTTTATGCTAACTGATTATTTACATGTTTCCGATGAAGTGCGGGCAGCGGGCAAGCGAGTGGTCGCTCTTGAATCGACGATCATCACACATGGGATGCCATACCCACAAAATGTAGAGACAGCGCTTGAGGTGGAACAGATTGTTAGAGATGCCGGTGCTGTTCCTGCAACTATCGCCCTCCTTGAAGGAAAGATCCATGTGGGCCTGACAAAAGAACAGTTGCAGCAACTGGGAAATAACAAGGACAGTATGAAAGCCAGCAGGCGCGATCTCCCTGCGCTAATAGCGATGAAACGAACGGCGGGGACGACGGTTGCCGCGACGATGATCGCAGCCTCGATAGCAGGAATTCAGGTTTTTGCGACAGGCGGTATTGGCGGTGTCCACCGCGGCGGGCATATTTCCATGGATGTATCTGCCGATCTATATGAACTTGCCGAAACGTCCGTTGCTGTTGTTTCAGCAGGAGCGAAAGCCATTTTGGATATCCCGCGCACATTGGAGGTGCTTGAAACCCTCGGTGTTCCGGTCATTGGCTACCGCACCGACACCTTTCCCGAGTTCTATACCTCTACAGGAGAAAACAAAGTGGACTGCCGCATCGACAATCTATCTGATTTGGCAGCAGTGATCCAAACCAAGCAAGACCTTCAATTAAAAGGCGGCATCTTGATTGCCAACCCTATTCCTGAAGATGAGAGCTTGGACCGCGATTTCATCAATGCAGCGATAGTGCAAGGAATCAGTGAGGCAGAAAAGAGGGGAGTCAAAGGAAAAGAGGTGACGCCGTTCCTACTTTCTTATCTTTATCAAGCTACGGACGGCACATCGTTAACAGCCAATATCGCCCTTGTGAAAAATAATGCTCGACTAGCTTCTCAATTAGTATGTAAATTTAAATAATTTTTATCTTATTGCTTTCTATGGATGGCTCCTGTAAACTCTCCTCGAGATAAATTATCGGAGGTATTGTGAACGACCAGAAAGCCCCAAACATAGGGACAGTAATTACGACGATGTTCCTTGTAGCCGGCTGTTGCATCGGCGGAGGAATGCTCGCGCTTCCCATGGCTTCGGGGGTCAGCGGATTTGTCCCGTCCCTCTTGATGATGACAATTTGTTGGATTGCTATGACACTGTCGGCGTTGCTGCTTCTTGAAGTAACGTTGTGGATGGGGGAGGGTGCCCATTTCATTAGTATGTCGGAGCGCTTTCTAGGGCTGCCCGGAAAGATCGTTAGCTGGGTTCTCTACCTCTTTGTCTGTTATGCCTCGGTGGTCGCTTATTCTGCCGGCGGCGGCAAACAGGTTAGCTGGGCTGTCGTTCAGTATTTCGGCATTGACCTGTCGCCGACGTGGGGATGCATCCTGTTTACGTTCCTCTTTACTGCCGTTGTGTATATGGGCAGCAATGTTGTCGGCAGAGTCAATAGCATCCTTTTTTCGGCAATGATCCTCTCATACATTGTGCTGATCAGTATGGGCATTGACCAGGTGAAGCCTGAACTGCTGCTCTACCACCGCTGGTCGCAGTCGTTGATTGCGATCCCTTTGCTTCTAACGGTTTTCAGCTTCCAAACGATGGTGCCTAGCCTTGTTCCTATCCTGAAAAGAAACACGCGTGCGCTGCGCTGGTCAGTTATGGGGGGGACGTTCATCGCTTTTATTGTGTATGCCTTGTGGCAATGTTTGATTCTAGGGATCGTTCCTGTCAACGGAGACGATGGCCTGATGGCGGCATTGTCGAAGAACGAAATGGCAACGCAGTTCCTTAGTAAACATATTTCCGGTACATGGGTGGTCTTGTTCGCCGAATATTTCGCATTTTTTGCTATAGTCACTTCTTTTCTAGCGATGACGCTAGGTTTGTTTGACTTCCTCTCCGACGGATTGAAGATTCCCGAAAACGGCATCGGTCAGGCTATCCTTGGTGTGATCGTTGTTTTCCCTACCATAGTAATCGCCACGAAATTTGAACGCGCTTTTATGGTTGCCTTGGAAACGACAGGCGGCTTTGGCGACACAATCCTCAACGGGATGATTCCTGTGATGATGGTTTGGATTGGGCGATATAAAATGGGACTACAGAGCGACCTTAAAGTGCCGGGTGGTAAGCCTGTGCTTGTCGTTATTTTCCTTTTCTTCTTCTGCGCCCTGATGATCGAGATACTGGGACAGCTAGGCTATCTCTGCCCCAGCTACGAGTTTTACGATATCCTTGAAGCGCAGAATTTAATAACATCATAACTTGGAGACAGTGATGAACCGGTTACTGGCGGCTTTTAAAGCATTTGTTGCTGCATGGAAAAATACGGAGCAAAAAGTTGAACTTCCTGTACAGAAGAGCAGCGATACCTCGCATCTGCGTTTGCTTTCTCTGCTTCAAAGCTCGGGGCGACTTGTCGATTTTCTAAAAGAAGATATTAGCGCATATAGCGATGCTCAGGTAGGCGCTGCAGTGCGGAAAATACACGATGAGTGCGGCTCTCGCCTGGAAGAACTCGTCACTCTCCGTCCTGTATTGGAAGAACAAGAAGGAAAGCAGGTAACTATCCCTTCCGGATATGACAGCGCGGCAATTAAGGTCGTTGGCAAGGTTTCAGGAACGCCTCCCTATACCGGCCGTCTTGTTCATAAAGGATGGCGCGCAATGAAACGTTCCCTGCCGAAACAGGTTGGCGAGCAGACAAATGAAGTAGTCTGTCCCGCAGAGGTGGAGGTTTCCTGATGAGCGGCATTATCGGTATTGACTTGGGTACGACAAACTGCACGCTAGCATATGGCAACGAAGGAAAAATTCAGCAGTTTTCGATCGCACAAATCGTTTCCGGCGGCATGCAAGACAATCAATTTTCGCTGCCGTCATTCCTCTATTTTCCTCTCCAGGAAGAGCTGCAGAAGAAAGTCGCTGCGATCGACTGGGATCTTGAACGCCTTTTTTGCGTGGGTAAGTACGCCCGCGACCGCGGTGCGGAACTTCCGGACCGTATGGTTTCTTCAGCAAAGTCGTGGCTATGTCATGGCGACCTCGATAAGCGTGAACCGTTCCTGCCGTTGCATGCTTCTGATGATTTGCAGAAAGTCAGCCCTGTGCAGGCTTGTGCAGATCTGCTGAAGCACCTGCGCGAGGCTTGGGACAATGAGAATGGCGACACCCCGTTTGCGGAACAGCAGGTATTGATCACCGTTCCGGCATCGTTCGACCCGGAAGCGCGTCAGCTCGTGCAGGATGCCGCAGAGCAGGCAGGGTACCTGGGAGTGACTCTTTTGGAAGAACCGCAAGCGGCGTTCTATGCCTGGCTGCAGAGCCAAGGCGATAGCTGGCGCGACCATCTGTCGGTTGGCGATCAGGTTCTCGTCATCGATATCGGCGGCGGCACCACCGACTTCAGCTTGATTTCAGTGGAAGATAATGATGGCGACTTGCAGCTTAACCGTATCGCTGTCGGCGCTCACTTGCTGCTGGGCGGTGACAACATCGACTTAAGCTTGGCCTATCTGGCAAAAGATCAGCTGGAAGAGCAGGGGCATGAGATCGACGAGTGGCAGCTACAGGCCTTGCTTCACGGTTGCCGGCAGGCGAAGGAAACGCTGATGTGCGCCGATGCTGTCGAATCTGTAGATATCACAATTATGGGACGCGGCAGCAGCTTGATTGGCGGAACGCTGACGACAACATTGACGCGCGATGCTGTTGTTGGCATGGTGCTGGAGGCGTTTATCCCCAAAGTTGGTCCCGAAGAGCGCTCTACTTTTGAAAAACGTTCCGGAATGCGTCAGGTCGGACTCCCATATGTTCATGATGCGCGCATCTCTTGTCAGCTAGCGAAGTTTTTGTCGATGACAGGTGAAGATGACAGCATGTCCATGGATAATTTTGTCATGCCGACAGCTGTATTATTCAATGGCGGTACTATGAAGGCCGATGCATTAAGGAGCGCCGTTGTCGATTTACTTAACAGCTGGGCCGAAAAACTTGGGAAAGATCCTGTCAAGGTGCTGCCGGGTGAGGATCTTGACTACGCTGTCAGCCGTGGTGCCGTCGCATATGGTTTTGCCCGCGCCGGTCAGTCGATCCGTATCAAAAGCGGAACAAGCCGCAGCTATTATATCGGTATTGAAGAAGCGCTTCCTGCAGTTCCAGGTCGTGAAGCACCACTCAAAGCGGTCTGTATTGTTCCTTATGGGATGGAAGAGGGGACGGAGCAGGAGCTTGAAGGTCAGGAGTTCTCTCTTGTGGTTGGAGAATCGGCGACATTTCGTTTCTTTAGCCATGCTGCGCCAACGCTTAACGATGGCAATGAACCTAAGGTTGGTGCCGTCATCAGACGTTGGAAGCAGGAGCTTAGCGAGCTGCACCCGATAGAAAGTTGCTTGGAAGGCGCCAATGGCGACGATAAAACTATCCGTGTGAAGCTCAAATCACGGATCACCGAGCTGGGAATGTTGGAGCTATGGTGCGTTGCCGACGACGGCAGGCAGTGGAAGCTCGAGTTTAATGTTCGGGAGGAGCCTGTTCTTTTAGCGCTTTAAAATGGCGCTTTGCAGCTTTGACAATGGACGCATACTGCTCTGGCGTCTGTACCATAGACATACGTTGCAGCCTCATCAAAACAACGGATCGGAATGGGTTGACCACTTCGCACCCGCTTTTAATTGTATTGTAAGCTTCAAAAGTGGCAATTAAAGTCCCTGTTCGTCCGAGTCCCGCGAAGCAATGTACGGCTATAGGACTCTCTGTTTTGGCGTATTGTTCCATTTTGCTTAGCAACAGATCCAAGGCCTTTTTTTTAGGAGGACCTCCATCCGGCCAATCACAAACTAATTGCGTGATTCTGTGATTTTCGAAGTAAAGTTCTCGTTCAACCACAGGACCTTCTTGATTATCCTCTTCCCAGTATTTTTCTCTCTGGTCAAGGGCGACAACGAGCTTGACATTGTGTTGTTTTAAAAGCTTGAGATACTGCTCACCGCTGGACTGCGCGCCAAATTTGAGTTGGGAGGGCGCTCCAGTTGCAATGTATCTGTAGTGGTCTAGCTGTATACGGCTGGCGTTAACGATTTCGTTGTCGAGGCGACAGGCATTAAAATGATAACAGAAATATTGGCTTTGATTAAAAAAATGTTTAGTTTCTGCTCTGTATCGATAGGCATTTTCAATCAACTGAAACAGGCATTCTAGAACAAGAAACTGCGCTTCAAAGATCCCAGGCGATGTTAGTTCGTCACCATAGAACTTGATCGCATACCCACTAAGAAATTGCTCATTCGTGCTTCCATGTGGGTCAACCTCGCGGATTGCATTAATAAGTTTCCATGAGTCGGAGAAGTCTGAAAGAGGTGACATATGCTTTCCTACTGTTTGATGAGATGTTTTAGCGCTTCTTGCTTCATTCGAAGATGGATGCTATATAACCCGCTGGCGCGGTTCGGCGTCAAACTTCCGCTGATATTCAGCTCATCTAGATAATCTGGAGGGCACTTGATAATGGTTTCTGGCGGTTCACCGCTGTAGACTTCAATTAGAAGGACAGCCAGCCCAGAGGAGATCAGCGCATCCGACTCGCCGGCAAAGTAGATCCTGCCATCCTCTTCCCATGACCTCAAATACATCGTACTTTGGCATCCGGAGACGAGGTTTTCAGCGTTTTTGTATTCATCAGCAAGCTTCGGATTTTTCTTGCCTAGCGCGATGATTTTTTCGTAAGTTTCCTCTTTCGACTTACACGTTGAAAAGAGCTCTTTGATGCGTTGCTGCTTTTCAAGACAAGTGCTTGTGTTCATTAATCGATCCTTTTTGTTGGGAGTAAGTTTAACATACCTCGCTATTAATGTTAAAAAAAAAGTGGACAATTGGTTTTCAGGTCTGATATGAGCTTCTGCTCAACCTGGAGGTATCCATGTCAGCAATTAGCCAATTATCAGTGTGCGAAGTTCTTATGTCAGGAAACGAATTTTATGGAAAAAGTAAGCCCGCCAAAGGCTCTTTTGACCATCGTGTCTTTGTGTGGCGCACGCATATCGACATGGACGATTCCCATGATCGGCTGCTGTTGAAGGTTATCAAAACGAAGATGGACTGGATGTTTCAGCAGTCTACCACATGTGGGCTACTAGAGGCGATGGAAGGGATGCAAAAACTTGGCTATCCACCGAAGATCTTTACGTATGAATCGAATATCCCTGTTTTCGACACTACAACAGGGAAAGAATCACGGGACGTTTGCTGCCATCTGGAGATGTATCCAGGCTTAAAGTATTCAGAGAACATTCGGATGTGCTTAAAGACTCCACAGATCTACTATCAATACAGTTTAGGGATCACTTTGCCCGACTTTATTCCTTACCATGGAGATGCAGATATCGGAACCAATGCAAAATCCCACTTCTCAAGGACCCATGGCCCACAGAATTTTGTCTCTAAGAGAGAGCTAATAGCCTGTAATCCGGATGTTATGGATATGATTGAAGATGTCGTCCTGTGTTTGATCCATGCATGCGCGCCAGAATCATGTAACGATCTGCCGCTTCGCGAATTCTTCCATATGGCAAAAGGTCCGAGCATTCCTTTCTATGATACACATGTCCTCTTTTGGCATGATTTTGAAAGATTGATATTTAATGGAGTAGGGGCCGCTGCGGTGGTTTCCGGCAGCCGCGATCCGGAAAAAAATGTTTCGCTGAACACTGAAGAACGCACGATTCGCAATGCGTTGCATATTCTTGATATGTCACTGCGCCCGCGATTGAAAAAAATCGAAAAGTATTTTAATGGACAACACCCTCAGAATATGTTGGGCCTGACAGACAAGAAATTGATCTTGCTCAAATTGATCGAAATGCGAACATCTGAAAGTTTTTACATTAATGGTGCAGGTGTTTCTCGGGGATCGCCGCTTGCGAAGAAAGAAGCACCCTATGAATTTTCGCCGGAACATCTCATGGAACGTCTATCCTTGATGAAAGAGGTGATCGCTGCCGAGTCGCTAGACCAGTTCTACATCCTTCCGGAGTGGCATGAGATGACAGAGATGATTTGGCAACATTCCGACAAAACCACCCCGCGGGAGAGTGTGCCGTTATGGAAGAAGTGCTACCTCGCAGCGGTGCCGTATGTGTCAGGAATCGGATCGATGATAACGCAAATGAATCCTGCATAAAATAATTATTTATACACAAATTGAATCAAGAATCGCGATTTTGTCTTTGAGTAAACGCCGCTATTGGGAGATCGTAATTCAAGAATATAAGGGCGATTACGATCTCCCAATAGCGGTGGATTTCTCTTTGTCAAAAACCTATTCTTGAATCAACTTCGGTATACACGACTGTTCCGGAGATATTTCGTTGATTCTAAGGGTTTTTCCTTGACATTTATTAAAAAAATGTTAAATTTGTAGTACGTTTATATGGAAATGACTCCTTTGCAATAATTTAGGACAGATATGCCCAAAGAAGATGTGATTCGTTTGGATGGAACCGTTGAAGAGATGCTGCCGAATTCGAACTTTCGCGTGAGACTGGAAAACGGATCAAAAGTGTTAGCCCACCTTTGTGGGAAGATGCGAGTCAGGAAGATTCGTATCCTCGTAGGCGATGTAGTGACTGTAGAGATGTCGCCCTACGATTTGACAAAGGCGAGAATCGTCTATCGTCAGAAATAGGAAGGAACCTAACTGCTAGCCGGGAACGGTTAATGTGGTAAAACGTTAAAAAATCAAGCTATTAATCTTGCTTTTTTTTGCGATAAGCCCTAAACTGACATCCTTTCGAGCTGAATCAGCTCGAAACTAGCAGCAATACGCCCAGATAGCTCAGGGGTAGAGCACTTGCATGGTAAGCAAGCGGTCGTAGGTTCGATTCCTATTCTGGGCAGAAAAGCCGCTTATTCGTATGACTCTTCATTATCATGAATACGGGTAAAGCGGTAAAAAGAAATTTTAAAAACAAAATTGCTGAAGTCTAACGGAGGACAAAATGGCAAAAGAAGCGTATCAGCGCAATAAAACGCACGTCAACATTGGTACCGTCGGCCACGTTGACCATGGTAAAACGACACTGACAGCTGCGATCACCAAGGTTCTTGCTGAATCAGGTGGTGCAAGTTTCAAAAGCTACGACGCTATCGACAACGCTCCAGAAGAAAAGGCGCGTGGTATTACCATTAACACTTCGCACGTTGAGTACGAGACAGAAAACCGCCACTATTCACACGTTGACTGCCCCGGCCACGCCGACTACGTTAAAAACATGATCACCGGTGCTGCTCAGATGGACGGCGCGATCCTCGTCGTTTCCGCTACTGACGGTGCGATGCCTCAAACGCGTGAACACATCCTTCTTTGCCGCCAGATGCAGGTGCCTGCAATCGTCGTCTTCTTAAACAAGTGCGACATGCTGGGCGAAGAAGATGCAGAACTTCTAGACCTCGTTGAGATGGAACTTCAAGAACTTCTCGAGTCTAAAGAGTACAAAGACGTGACTATCGTTCGCGGTTCTGCTCTTAAAGCTCTTGAAGGCGATCCTAAGTACGTCGAAGCGATTAAAGAACTGATGAAAGCTGTCGACGAGAAGATCCCTACTCCTGAGCGTGATGTCGATAAGCCATTCCTTATGCCTATCGAGGACGTCTTCTCAATCTCCGGTCGTGGTACTGTAGCTACCGGTCGTGTCGAGCGCGGCGTCGTTAAGCTTAACGATAAGCTTCAACTCGTCGGTATCGAAGATACTCTAGAGACTGTTGCTACCGGCCTAGAAATGTTTAATAAAACCCTGGATCATGCTGATGCCGGCGAAAACGTTGGTATCCTGATGCGTGGCGTTGATAAAGGCCGTGTTCAGCGTGGTATGGTTCTCGCCGCTCCTGGTACTTGCACACCGCACACCAAGTTCAAAGGGCCTGTCTACATCTTGACAAAAGACGAAGGCGGACGCCATAAGCCGTTCTTCACCGGATATCGCCCACAGTTCTACTTCAGAACTACAGACGTAACCGGATCGATCAGACTGCCGGAAGGTACTGAGATGGTGATGCCTGGCGATAACGTCGAGATCATCGCTGAGCTGATCTGCCCAGTTGCTATGGAAGTCGGTATGCGCTTCGCAATCCGTGAAGGCGGCCGTACTATCGGTGCCGGTACTGTGTCTGAGATTATCGAGTAATCTACACAGCGGTTATAGCTAGTGGCTCCGCGAAAGCGGAGCCATGTAACGTGCCTGTATCGCCGCTTCGGCATACAGGTGCATACGTTCCAGGGTGTGTAGCTCAGCTGGTAGAGCAGCGGCCTCCAAAGCCGCCGGTCGGGGGTTCGAGTCCCTCCGCACTCGTTTGATGTGACTCGATATCATGAGGTGGAAAGGTGGCGGTAAACGTGAAAACGATGAACGCGAAAAAGACAGAACAAACGATAAAAACGCAGACAAGCAGTTCGGCAACAGCAAAAAATGCCGAATCTTTCCTTACCGGTATTAAGGCTGAGTTCGGCAAAATTAGCTGGACAAGCCGTGAGGAGCTGCAAACATATACAAAGATCGTCGTAGGTGCGACGATAGCCTTCGGTTTTGGGGTCTTCTTCACAGATCTTCTGATCCGAAGCGTATTACAAGGTATTGAAACTTTCGCTCGTCTCATCATCGGATAAATTGCGGTGAACGGGCCCGAACAGTAAGGTAGCTGAATGCATAAGTGGTACGTCGTACAAGTACTGTCAGCACAAGAAAAGAAAGCGAAAAAAGCGCTGCTAGAACAACGGGAACAGCATGGAATGCTTGACTTCATAGACGAAGTCATTGTTCCCACGGAGAACGTACAGGAAGTTAAACAAGGTGAACAAAAGATTGTCGAAAAGCGTCTTTGGCCCGGATATATCCTCGTCAAAATGCTTCTCACCGACGAATCATGGTCCTATGTCAAAAAGACACCGGGCATCATCGGCTTTCTGGGTGGTGATATACCAACAGCTTTGACGGAAAGAGAAGTTGATGAAATACTCCGAGACCTCGAATCGAAAAAAGAATCTGTCACACAGAAACACCACTTCAAAGTTGGCGATGTAGTCAAGATTATCGACGGCGTCTTTGTCAACTTCATGGGCACCGTCACTGAAGTTTTCCCTGACAAAGGGCAACTCAGCGTAAACGTCTCGATTTTCGGACGTGAAACGCGCGTAGATGATTTGGACTTCGTCCAGGTTGAAGAGGTTTCAGAAGAAGAAGCTAATTCAGCAGAAGCATAATCGCTCTCATCGGTGAAACAAGCAGGACCAGCCTCTACCTGTAGCGTAACCAAAGAGCATTAAATGAAATAGAGGTAACTAATGGCAAAGAAAAAATTAGAAAAAACAATTAAACTGCAGATCCCGGCAGGTAAAGCGAATCCGGCACCGCCAATCGGTCCGGCCCTCGGTGCTGCCGGCGTAAACATCATGGCGTTCTGTAAAGAATTCAACGCTAAAACACAAAGCATGAGCGGAGATATCCTCCCTGTTGTGATCAGCGTCTACGCAGATAAGTCGTTTACATTCATCTGTAAAAAACCACCTATGCCTGAGCTGCTCAAAAAGTACCTCAAGCTTGCAAAAGGCTCAGCGGTGCCTAACCGTGACAAAGTCGGAAAAATCACTCGTGAACAAGCACGCGAGATCGCTAAAGAAAAAATGGACGATCTCAATGCTCGCGATGAAGAAGCCGCAATTAATATCGTATTAGGAACAGCCCGTTCAATGGGCATTGAACTCGTAGAAGAGTAATTATATATGGGTCAAAGTAAACGATTTCGGGAGATGGCAAACTTGTACGATGCAGCTAAAAGCTACACCGTCAAGGAAGCCGTCGCAATTTTAAAGAAATGTCCTCCGGTCAAGTTCGACCAGTCTGTGGACATGTCTTTGAAAATCGGCGTTGATCCTCGTAAATCCGACCAGCTCGTTAGAGGTACCGTATCATTACCGAATGGTACAGGTAAAACTCTGCGTATTCTCGTATTCACCCAAGGTGAAAAAATACAGGAAGCGCTAGATGCTGGAGCAGATTACGCAGGAAACGAAGAACTTGTAGAAAAAGTAAACGGGGGATGGACCGACTTTGATGTCGTCGTCGCAACTCCTGACATGATGCGCCACGTTGGACGCCTTGGTAAAGTACTCGGACCCCGAGGACTGATGCCAACTCCTAAAGCAGGAACAGTAACGACCGATGTCGCTAAAGCTGTTGCCGAGCTAAAAGGCGGTAAGATCGAGTTTAAACTCGACCGTCATGCTGTCATTAACAACTGTGTGGGCAAGCTGTCTTTCGACGAAGATAAAATTGTCGAAAACGTGGAAACGCTACTTGACGCGATCCAAAAAGCAAAACCACCGGCTGCCAAAGGTCAATATCTTGTGTCACTGACGCTCTCATCAACGATGGGTCCGGGATTGAAGATTGATCTGCGACAGGCTGCAGCGTAATTAAGGAGCGGCATCACCATGAGACCAGAAAAACAACTCCTCTTAGATGAAGTCAAAGACGAGATTGAAAACTTCGGTTCCTTCGTGATCATGCACTATCAAGGCATGACAGCCAATCTGGCATCCACTTTTCGCACCGATATTGCGAAAATGGGAGGAAGCGTAAAAGTTATTCGCAAACGTGTCCTAGTCAAAGCTGCTGAAGCTGCGGGAATTTCCCTAGAACTGTCCCAGCTTCCCGGCCATATCGGCCTCGTCTTCGCAGGTGAAGATGCGATCGAAACAACAAAGGCTGTGTTTCAGTACAAAAAAGACAACAAAGGCGTGTTTGAAGTCATCGGCGGCCGTTTCGACGGACAGCTCTACAGCGGTCAGCAAGTAGAGACTCTGTCAACACTGCCAGGTAAAGATGAAATGCGCTCACAGCTCCTCTCAGTATTTGAGGCGCCAATGAGCCATACGCTTTCAACAATGGAAGCGATCCTTACCAGCGTAATGCACTGCCTGGAAAATAAATCCAAGCAGGAAGCCGATAACTAAAAAAAATTAATTAAAAAAACATATTGTGAGGTATGTACCGTGAGTGAGAAAAAAACCACAGAGCAATTAGTTGAAGAGCTAAGCAAGCTTACCGTTCTTGAGATGGCTGAGCTTAAAACTGCCCTAGAAGAAAAGTGGGGCGTTAAAGCTGCAGCCGCTGCTGCAGTCGTCGCAGCACCTGCTGCCGCCGGTGAAGCCGCTGCTGAAGAAGAAGCAACTGACTTCGCAGTAACTCTTGAAAGCGCTCCTGCTGACAAGAAGATCGCTGTTATTAAAGCAGTCCGCGAAGTTACTGGTCTTGGTCTTAAAGAAGCAAAAGAGCTTGTCGAAGGCGCACCTAAGGCTCTTAAAGAGTCTGCTCCTAAAGCTGAAGCTGAAGAGATCAAGAAGAAAGTTGAAGAAGCTGGCGCTAAAGTTTCCCTTAAAGGACTTTAATAGCCTCAATATTCCGCTTCAAATTTCCAGAGCAAGAGAAATGCCTCTTGCTCTGGATTGCCCCTATTTATAATCGCTGATGTGCGACCGTTAGTGCATGTATCAGGTTATACCTGCTCCAACGGTTTTGCATCACAGAGAAAAAAGATGCAAGCAGCTATCATGATAAGCCTTACCCGGGAGTCTTTCAAACTATGCTCAAAAGGCCACCAAAGCGTTTAAGCTTTCAAGAGAAAGAAGAGATCATTGATCTTCCAAACCTGATTGAAATCCAAATTAAATCATACAATCAATTTCTCCAAGCAAACAAATTTCCTGAAGAAAGGGAAGATGTCGGACTGCAGGAGATCTTTAATGAGATCTTTCCTATTAAGTCCTACGATGAGAAAACTGTGTTGGAGTACCTCTCCTATAACCTCGGTGTCCCCAAGTATGGACCCGACGAATGCATACGTCGCGGCATCAGCTACAACGTTACTCTCAAGGTAAAGTTCCGCCTAACTGATGAGACAGGGATCAAAGAAGAAGAAGTCTACATGGGTACTATCCCCGTGATGACCGAGAAAGGTACCTTTATCATCAACGGAGCCGAACGTGTCGTCGTCTCGCAGCTGCACCGTTCTCCGGGCATCTGCTTTGAACAAGAACGCCATCCGCGCGGCACCATGCTGTACTCGTTCCGCATCATCCCATATCGCGGAAGCTGGCTTGAAGGCATGCTCGATATCAATGACTTGATTTATATCTACATCGATAGAAAGAAACGCCGACGCAAAATTTTGGCAACAACTTTCATCCGCGCCCTTGGATTCTCAACAAACGCGGACATCATCGAAGAATTCTTCAGCACACGCAAGCTAAAAATCGCATCTGACAAAGACTTTGCGAAGCTAGTAGGTAAGATCCTAGCTGAAGATGTTGTCGATGAAGATAGCGGCCTTGTCTTCGGTAAAGCCGGAGAGAAACTGACAACGGCGATGCTTAAGCGCATGGTCGATGCCGGCATTAAAGCTCTGCGCATCGCTGAAGATGCAGACGAGTCAAGTCCGATCATCAAGATGTTGGCAAAAGATCCGACAGATTCGTATGAGTCGGCACTGAAAGACTTCTATCGTAAAGTGCGCCCCGGTGAACCAGCGACATTGTCGAACGCACGTTCGGCGATCATGCGCCTCTTCTTTGATCCTAAGCGTTATAATCTAGGTCGCGTGGGACGTTACAAACTTAACTCCAAGTTGGAACTCGACGTCACCGATGAAACATTGCAGGTCGTCACACTGACAAAAGAAGACGTAATCGGCGCTCTGAAATATCTGATCCGTCTTAAACGCGGCGATGAAGACACGCAGATCGATGATATCGACCACCTAGGAAACAGACGCGTCCGTTCCGTCGGTGAGCTGATCCAGAACCAGTGCCGTATCGGCCTGGCGCGCATGGAGAAGATCATCCGCGAGCGTATGAACTTGTTTGATTTCACTTCAGACACGCTCACACCCGGAAAAATCGTTTCCGCGAAAGGTCTTGCCGGCGTTCTGAAAGATTTCTTCGGACGCTCGCAGCTGTCGCAGTTCATGGACCAAGGAAACCCTGTTGCAGAACTGACACACAAACGTCGTCTGTCATCACTTGGACCCGGCGGTTTAAATCGTGATCGCGCCGGCTTCGAAGTGCGTGACGTTCATCCAAGCCACTACGGTCGTATCTGCCCGATCGAGACTCCCGAAGGTCCGAACATCGGTCTGATCACATCGTTGTCATCGTTTGCAAAGATCAACGAATTCGGTTTCATCGAGACGCCATACCGTATCGTCCGCGATGGTGTAGTCACCGAAGAAATCGAGTACATGACCGCTGACCAAGAAGAGCGTTGCGTTATCGCACAGGCCTCTGCGCCTCTCGACGAGTACAAAATGTTCTCCGGCGATATCGTTTGGGCACGCTACCGTGGCGAACCCCTTGAAATCGAAAGCAACCGTGTCACGCACATGGATGTATCGCCGAAGCAGCTCGTATCGATCGTGACAGGTTTGATTCCGTTCCTAGAACATGATGACGCTAACCGCGCGTTGATGGGTTCAAACATGCAGCGCCAAGGCGTACCTCTGCTTAAGCCAGAAGCGCCACTCGTCGGTACCGGTCTTGAGCAACGTGCAGCCCGCGACTCCGGCGCTGTTGTTGTGGCTTTAGAAGATGGTATCGTTGATTATGTTGACGGCAGCAAGATCGTCATCACACCCAAAAACAACCGTCTGGAAAAGCGTACTTACTATCTTAAAAAGTTTATGCGCTCTAATGCAGGCACCTGCATCAATCAGCAACCGCTATGCTCTGTAGGTGACGAGATCGTTGCCGGTGACATCATCGCTGATGGACCAGCAACAGAAAACGGTGAGATCGCATTAGGCAGAAACGTGCTCGTCGCGTTTATGCCATGGAATGGTTACAACTATGAAGATGCGATCATTATCTCCGAGAAGCTGCTCCGTGAAGATGCTTACACTTCGATCCATATCGAAGAATTCGAGCTGACAGCACGCGACACAAAGCTCGGCAAAGAAGAGATCACACGCGACATTCCTAATGTGTCCGAAGACGCCTTGGTTAACCTTGGCGACGATGGCATTATCCGTATAGGTGCAGAGGTCGGACCAGGAGACATCCTCGTCGGTAAGATCACACCTAAGTCGGAAACGGAATTGGCGCCTGAGGAGCGTTTGCTTCGTGCAATCTTCGGCGAAAAAGCCGCTGACGTCAAAGACGCATCGCTGACTGTTCCTCCCGGAACCGAAGGTGTCGTCATGGATGTTAAAGTCTTTAGCCGCAGAGACCGTTTATCCAAAAGCGACGATGAACTTGTCGAAGAAGCAAGCCGCTTGAAAGAATTACAGCAAGAATTCAAAGATAAACGTGTTGAGTTTCTACGTGAACGCCGTGAGCGTATCGCAGCCCTGCTCCTGAACGATCCTTCACCAGGAACGATCGTTCACAGGAAGACCGCTGAAGTCCTTGTCGACGAAGGTGAGACAATCACACAGGAAATGCTTGAAGACCTAGAAGCACAAAATGTGGAAGATCTACTCGTTTCTGAAAACGAGATTTTTAACACTCTCAAAGAGATCCTGCGCGATTTCGACGTGAAACTGCAAACTGTAGAAACACAGTATAAAACTGAAGTCGAGCAGATGCGTAAAGGTGATACAGAGCTGGATCCGGGTGTTATTCGCCAAGTCAAGGTTTATGTTGCTTCTAAGCGTAAGCTGCAGGTTGGCGATAAGATGGCAGGACGCCACGGTAACAAAGGCGTTGTTTCCAGGATCGTTCCTGAACAAGACATGCCTTACCTCGCTAACGGCCAGACAATCGAAATCATCCTGAACCCATTGGGCGTACCTTCACGTATGAACGTCGGTCAGGTATTCGAAACACACCTCGGCTTCGCAGCAAAACGCGCCGGCATCTTCATCAAGAGCCCCGTATTCGAAGGGTTCCCTGAAGAGGAAATCTGGAAGATGATGAAAGAACAGGGAATGCCTGATGATGGTAAGTTCTACCTCTATGATGGTGCCTCGGGCGAGCGTTTCGACAGCAAGGTCGTCGTCGGCTACATCTACATGATGAAGCTAGGACACCTTGTGACCGACAAGATCCACGCTCGCGCAGTAGGACCATACTCTCTTGTTACGCAGCAGCCTCTCGGCGGTAAAGCGCAGATGGGCGGACAGCGTTTCGGTGAGATGGAGGTATGGGCAGCGGAAGCATATGGCGCCGCGCACCTGCTGCAGGAGTTGCTGACTGTCAAATCCGATGACGTCTCTGGACGTACGCGTATTTACGAGTCGATTGTCAAAGGAGAAAACCTCCTGCGTCCCGGAACGCCGGAGTCCTTCAACGTCTTGATCAAAGAGATGCAAGGCTTAGGACTCGACGTGCGTGCCGAGAGACTGGAGGAAGTTCAATAATTTATAAGATTAGGCACAATAAAGTATCGACAGCGGGCAGCCGAAGCTGCCCAACACAAGTGTGCAAGTCATTTTCTTTGAGGAGACAAAATGTCAGGAAGTAGAGATAGAGACCAGGAACAGCTGCAATTTGACAAGCTTACGATTCACATCGCATCAGCAGATGTGATCCGTGATAAGTGGTCATGCGGCGAAACAAAGAAACCGGAGACCATCAATTACCGGACATTCAAGCCGGAAAAAGGTGGCCTTTTCTGCGAAAAAATCTTCGGACCCACTCATGACTGGGAGTGTGCGTGCGGAAAGTATAAAAAGATCAAGCACAAGGGTATTGTCTGCGACCGTTGCGGTGTCGAGGTTACCCTGTCCAAGGTGCGTCGTGAGCGTATGGCCCACATCGAGTTGGCTGTCCCTGTTGTTCATATCTGGTTCTTTAAGACAATGCCTTCACGTATCGGCAACCTTTTGGGTATGTCTTCGACAGATCTCGAAAGGATCATCTACTACGAAGAGTATGTCGTCATTGACCCAGGCCTGACTGATCTTAAGAAAAAGCAGCTTCTCAACGATGTCGAATACCGTGAATCCCAAGAGAAATGGGGTCGTGACGCCTTTGTTGCTAAAATGGGTGCCGAAGCAATAGGCGACCTGCTGCAAACTGAAGACTTGCAGGCTGTTCTCCTTGAACTTAAGGAAAAACTGCGCAAAACAAAATCGCAGCAGGCACGCATGAAGCTGGCAAAACGTCTGAAGATCGTCGAAACGTTCCTCTCCTCGACAAATAATCCGACGAATATGGTCATGTCAGTTGTTCCGGTCATACCTCCGGAGCTGCGTCCATTGGTTCCTCTTGATGGCGGGCGCTTTGCAACATCAGACCTCAACGACTTGTATCGCCGTGTTATCAACCGTAACAATCGTCTTAAAGCAATCCTCAAGCTAAAGACGCCGGAAGTGATCGTCCGTAATGAGAAGCGTATGCTTCAGGAAGCTGTCGATGCTCTCTTCGACAACGGCCGCCACGGACACCCTGTTATGGGCGCCGGCAACCGACCGCTGAAATCGCTCTCCGAGATGCTTAAAGGCAAACAGGGACGTTTCCGTCAGAACCTGCTTGGTAAACGTGTTGACTACTCCGGCCGTTCCGTTATTATCGTCGGCCCCGAGTTAAAGCTGAACCAGTGCGGTCTGCCGAAGTTGATGGCCCTTGAACTGTTCGAGCCGTTCATTGTCAAACGCCTTAAAGAGCTGGGATACGTCTACACGATCCGCTCGGCAAAGAAAATGATTCAAAGGCACGCTACAGAGGTATGGGACGTTCTTGAAGAGATCATCAAAGGGCATCCGGTCCTCCTTAACCGTGCGCCGACGTTGCACCGCTTGGGTATTCAAGCTTTTGAGCCAGTGCTGATCGAGGGCAAAGCGATCCGCATCCACCCGCTAGTCTGCGCAGCGTTCAACGCCGACTTCGACGGTGACCAGATGGCGGTCTATGTACCGCTTTCCGTAGAAGCGCAGTTGGAAGCGAAACTGCTGATGATGGCACCTGATAACATCTTCCTGCCATCTTCAGGTAAGCCGGTAGCGACGCCATCTAAGGATATGACGCTAGGTCTCTATTATCTCATGTGCGACCCGATGTACAATCCTGAAGATTATGGCAAGAGAATAAAGATCTTCAAAGACACCCAAGAAGTGCTGATGGCTCTAAGCAGCAGCGGCAGCTTCTTCTGGTATGAAACAACAGGCATTCCTGATGAGGTAGGGGAATTTGCGCATCGCAACACCGATATGGTTCGCGGTCTGCATATTCACGAATTGATCAAGCTGCGTACCGATAACGGAATTATCGAAACAACGCCTGGTCGTGTGATGTTTAACACGATCGTCCCTAAGGAGCTAGGCTTCCAGAACTATAGCTTGCCGAAGAAGCGCATGGGCGAGCTGATCATGATGTGCTACAAAAAAGTCGGTCTTGAGCGTACAGTACGTCTGCTTGATGACCTGAAGAACTTGGGCTTCCGTGAAGCAACGCGAGCAGCAGTGTCCATGGGTGTTAAAGATATCCATGTTCCTACTGACAAGCAGAAGATCATCGATGAAGCGCATAAGCGTGTAGCACAGGTGAAGAAACAGTACGAAGACGGTATCATCACCGATGGTGAGCGCAAGTCTAAGACAATTAGCATTTGGACAGATGTCTCGGAAGTGCTTTCCAACGACCTGTTCTCAATGATCACCGAAGTGAAGAATGCCGCGCAGAATCCTGTTTACATGATGCTGGACTCCGGCGCACGTGCTAACAAGTCGCAGGTTAAACAGCTTGGCGCCTTGCGTGGTCTGATGGCTAAGCCGTCAGGCGAGATCATCGAATCACCAATTACCTCTAACTTCCGTGAAGGCTTGACAGTTCTTGAATACTCGATCTCCTCGCACGGTGCGCGTAAAGGTCTTGCGGATACCGCTCTTAAAACAGCTGACTCCGGGTACCTCACACGCCGTCTTGTTGACGTCTCTCAGGATGTGATCATCACGGAAGAAGATTGCGGTACACTGAACGGTATCGAAGTATCAGCGATCAAGCAAGGGCAGGAAGAGCTGCTTCCGCTGAAAGATCGTATCTATGGCAGAGCTGTCTGCGACGACATTTACCAGCCTGGCGACAGTACTAAGCTGCTTGCCAAAGCAGGGGATGTCCTTACTGTTCAGCAAGCGGAAGCAATTGACGACTCCGGCATCGAAAGTGTCAAGATCCGTTCGGTTCTTACTTGCGAGACCAAGCGCGGCGTCTGCTCGAAATGCTACGGCCTCAACTTGGCAAACGGCCGCAAGGTTGGTCACGGTGAAGCTGTCGGTATTATCGCTGCGCAGTCGATCGGTGAACCGGGAACACAGCTGACCATGCGTACATTCCACTTGGGTGGTATCGCATCGGCATCGGTATCTCCGGAAATTGTCTCCGAAGTTGACGGTATCATTGTTTACACCGCCCTGAGAACGGTGAAGCATGACGATGGATACTGGATTGCCCTCAACAAGAAAGGCACCCTTAATATCGTTCGCGATGAAGGCCGTCCGCTTGAAGAGTACAAAAAGCTTCTGGAAACGAAGTCGCTGGAACCGATGCAAACGTTCCCTGTTGAGCTGGGCACGCGCATCCTTGTTGAAGATGGCGCTAAAGTCACCAATAAGCAGAAAATCGCTGAATGGGAACAGCACAACATTCCAATTATTTGCGACCGCCCGGGTTATGTCAAATATGAAGACTTAGTCGAAGGTATCTCCACAGAGCGTGACCTCAACAAGCAAACGGGACAAACCGAGCTTGTTGTTAAGCAGCACCGTGGCGAGCTTCACCCGCAGATCATGATCTACGCAGAGAAAGAATGTACGGAACTGGTCGGTACCTATCCTATTCCGTCCGGTGCGATCATCTCGGTAGAAGAGGGCGGATACGCTAAAGCAGGTACACTGCTGGCAAGGTTGCCACGCGGAGCGATGAAGACAAAGGACATCACCGGTGGTCTGCCGCGTGTTGCGGAGCTTTTTGAAGCGCGCAAACCGAAGGAATCTGCCGAAATCGCTAAGATCGATGGTGTTGTTGACTTCCGCGGTGTTCAGAAGAACAAGCGTATCGTTGTCGTCCGTGACGAGATCTCCGGCATGGAAGAGGAACACTTGATTCCTCACACCAAGCACTTGATCGTTCAGAAAGGCGACCACGTGATCAAAGGTCAGCAGCTGACTGACGGTGTCGTGATCCCTCACGAGATTCTTGATATCTGCGGCGTTAGAGAGCTCCAGAAATACTTGGTCAACCAGGTACAGGAAGTTTACCGTCTACAGGGCGTCGACATCAATGACAAGCACATTGAGATCATCGTTCGTCAGATGCTTAAAAAGGTCAGAGTCGTCGATCCAGGCGATACTAGCCTGCTCTTCGGCGAAGAGGTCGACAAGAAAGAGTTCGAGAGGGAAAATCAAAAGGTCGCTGCTGAAGGTGGAAAGGCCGCGCAAGGCGCGCCGGTCCTTCTCGGTATTACCAAAGCGTCCTTGGGTACCGACTCGTTCATCTCGGCGGCATCGTTCCAGGATACGACACGTGTCCTTACCGAGGCGGCATGCTCAGGAAAAACAGACCTTCTTATGGGCTTCAAGGAAAACGTCATCATGGGACACATCATCCCTGGCGGCACCGGTTTTGAATACCATAAGCGTGTTAAGAAGTTCGTTGACCAAGAGCGTGAAGCAGAGCTTGTCTTCGAATTTGTAGACCTGCCAGGACCTGCACCTGCTGCATAATATTTTTTTTATACGAGGGGCTTATCGCCCCTCGTTTTCTTTAAGGATTTCACGGAGGAAATCATGTCTGCAGAAGTTTATCTTAGAAGTTTAGATTTAGATCAATCGTCTCATTTGGAAGAATTCCATGATCTGATCATCAATAAAAGTACGCCAGTTTTTACATCGTTGGGATTACGGGCTATTAAAATTGAAGGATTCAATGATGATACAGTTCGCATTGATTTCGTCGCCCGAAAAATCTTGTATCTTGGAAAAAAGCAACTAGAAGATTTTCATTTGACTCCAAAGCAATGCAAAATGTGTTGTGAGATCGTTGATAAAATTAAATATGACCTCTATCCAAGTCTGGATGCGATAGCTAACCAAAGTTGGGGCCTCTGGGTTGTTGATATGATGATGAACACAGATGTCATTATCGGAAACCCAAGACATGAAATAGAAGATAAACCCTTTTTAACGATTGGTACGCAGCATATTCCAGTTGATATGCTTTCTCCTCAGGCGGTGAAACTGTCTCAGCAGGTAAGTTTTAAAGAACTTAATGAAATAGTAGACGATCGAACGGTAACTACTGTTTAAGTGATGGATCGTTGTCGCTCAGACAACGATCCCGATTTGTTAGAGGCCATACTCTTTGCAGATATGGTCTTCCAGCTTCTTAGCGTCAGCAGCAAAACGGCGGATACCTTCGCCTAATTTCTCGTGCGCCATCGCTTCGTCATTGACCATCCAGCGGAAAGTATTTTCATTGATCGTGATCGGTTCAATGTTTAACGAACCGACATTAGCAGGATCGAGCTTGCGGGTAATAGGGGTCTTATCATCGGAAAGCTCTTTAAGCAGCTTCGGTGCGATGGTGAGTAGATCGCAACCGGCAAGCTCAAGGATCTCTCCTTTGTTGCGGAAGCTGGCACCCATCACCTGTGTGGTGATTCCGAACTTTTTGTAATAGTTATAGATAGTGGTAACGGAATGAACTCCTGGATCCTCAGCAGGAGGGATGCTGTCAACACCAAGCTCCCTCTTATACCAGTCATGGATGCGGCCAACGAAAGGAGAGATCAAGGTAGCTTTGGCGTCAGCGCAGGCGATCGCCTGAGCTAGAGAGAACATCAGGGTCATGTTGCAGTGGATTCCTTCGTTTTCCAGAACTTTAGCCGCTTGCGCACCTTCCCACGTCGATGCCAGCTTAATAAGGATACGCTCTCTTGATACTCCGGCTTTTTCATATAGGCCGATCAAGGTATGCGCTTTTTCAATGCTTCCTTGTGTGTTGAAAGAAAGGCGGGCATCGACCTCTGTAGAGACACGCCCGGGGACGAGCTTGAGAATCTCGGTGCCGAAATTAACGAACAGCTTATCCATCATGACAGCGATCCGCTCCTTGCCTGAGGTGCCGCTGCTTTTGGCAAAAGCGACAGCTTCGTCGATCAATCGCTTGTATTGCGGCTTTTCTGTCGCTTGCATGATCAGTGAGGGGTTCGTTGTGGCATCTTGCGGCTTGTATTGCGCGATCTCGTCGATATCGCCTGTATCGATCACGATGGTGGTCATTTCTCGCATTTGGTCCAGTTGGCTCATGGGACGCTCCTTAATTTATTGTCGTTGAAAGGTCGTGTGCGGGTTCGATTCTAAAAGCAATGGATAGCGGCTGATCGCCGATCATTAGATCCAGCGAAGTGCTGAGGCGCGTCAGCAACAGCTTGAAAGGAATTTTCACCTCTTGACCGCCAATATGGACGCCGACAGAGGTGTCACACAGGATCTCTTCTGACGCGTGGATTTGACGGCATAGCGCCTCAAATTTTGCAAGCTGCCTATGCAGGGCCTCATCGTCAAAGATGTACTGCTTTTGGCATTTTGTGCAGACTAGGGGGACATGCTGCTCTAGGGTGAAGAGGGAAAAAGTGATTGGATGCTTACATTGCTGACAAGAGAATTCCAGTGAATGGCCTTTTTGCATTTGCGTTCCTCGTATATTGACCGAAATCCTACCACGAGAAGGCGTCTCTTGGCAACTGTAGTTGTTTCTATGCCGCGCGTTTCTGAAAATAAATCATTTAACTCATAAAAGAGTTAACCATAAAAATAATGTTTGTTAGAATGAAATTGCCATTCACTCGGGGAACTCTAGGAGCACATGCATGTCTTGGCAGCCCATTGACTTTCAACGGATTGTCTCGTTAGACAAGACGTTGGTCGATCAGCTTCACAGGTTTTTACAACAGAAAGAAGCTGAGCTGGGCAGCACACTGCTGACCGTGATTAATCTTAATCCGGATTCACTTTCTCCTCCTGTCTTGCCACCTTCCAGGAGTGTTGTTTTGAAGCTTTCCGATGCCGTCGAAGGAGCATCGAAGAAGATTCGTCAAACCCTTCATGGCACAGCTGAACCGCTGTCGCAGGAAGCATGGAAGCCGGTGGCTGAGCGCATCAATCAGGCTTTTTGGGAGTATGAAGAGATCTTGGAAGGGTGCGTTAAGGAACTGTTCCAGCAGCTCGAGCAGCTCGGCCTGGAACATTGGAATACAGAGCTTTCTCTGGTATTAGATGCGATCAAAGACCTGTTGCTGCATCAGATCGAAGACCTGATCTGGGCAATCCGCAGGATGGAGCATACTCTTGCCGATTTTCGCGCACGTTGCGGGAATGCGGGAGCAGCCTCCGGATTCTTCCAGCGCCTCCTTGCCCGATGGCGCCCGGTACTTGATCGTTCGCTCATGTCCAATCTAAAGAAGAGCGAGAAGTTCCTGCGTATTCATCATCGTAAGTATGCGCAGCGTTTTGCCGAGTATATCAGCCTGGATGAGAAGGTCAGGCAGATCATGAAAAAGCTTGATAACTATCAAGTGCTCACATCTTTGGACAGCGATGTCCAGGAGAAATTCCGTAAGATCTATTATTTCCTGAAGTTATGGAAGCATAATCAGAAGACCAAGATCCTCCCAAGCTACGAATTGATTCGCGCCTTATGCCAAGCTGTCAGTGTCGATACCGCGATCACTCTTTTTTCCGACTACTATCAAGCGCTTAGCAAGGAATTATATTGCCTTAGCCGTGAGTTGAAGAGCGAAGCTGCGCATAAAAAGTATACCGAACCTAAGGGCAAGCTGGAGATCCTGAAGCAAATTCAAGGATACCGCTCCGAGCTGATGACGTTGGGGTCCAATATTGCAAGATATCGCGAGTTTTTGTTGCGCACAGATCCGAATCCTTACATCCGTACACGCTGGGGATTTACCGAAGGTGTGGTCGGGCCGGAGCCTGCACAGACCAAAAAGTTGCTCAACCTTGAATATGAGGTGGAGACCCTTGAAAACCTTTTCGAGGGGTTAGAGAAGCCTATCGAAGAGGGGCCGCCAAAGATGAGTCCTCGCCGCATGCCGATCAACCTTGAGGTACAGCGTGTTCTTCATGAGATGGGGCAGCCGCTGACATCGTACAGCATGACCAAGACGCGCTCCGAGTATGTGCTTGAACATTTGGAGAGTTTGAATGAGCTAGGATCGTTCAATCAAGCAGTAGTCGAATATGCCGGTCAGATTTTTTCTAAAGTGCTCCGCGCAGATTGGAAATACCACGTTCTTCATGAGATTCCTCTGTATCGTGAGCTGTTTACTGTTCACATGGGTATCGTCGGGCGTGTCGATGATCGTGGACACCTGAATCGATTGAACAAGTTTAAAGAGATTGCCAAAGAGCTGGACAATTGGATACGTAAGCGTGAGACTCGCCGTCATGAGCATGAGATCGAACTTGATATGAACGACCTCAAAGTATACTTGCAGGATTTTCTAGGGCACGTCCAGCGTCTAGCTAAAGATGAAAGCCTTCAGGTAGAGCAGCGCGATCAGCTTGCCGAGCTCGTCGGCCAACAGCTTCTCGAGTACCGCGACCTCTTCGGACGCTTCTTTCATGATCTCGGACGTTTTGGTCCTGAAGGGAAGCGCATTCGCAATCAGCTGCTTTTCGTCGACCAGTATTTTGAATCCGTGGAGAACAAGCTCCACGAGATTCGTAACCGTTTTTAATAGCAGTTAGTAGCCGAGTTCTTTCATCTTTTCAGCGATAATTTTTTGACAATTCTCATGATTCTCCACAGTAGCTTTTACTGTGTCGTGCGAATAATAAGTACAGTGTCCGAGAATATTTCTAAAACCGTATGTCGATTGAAAAATTTCATGAAGCTTTTGATCGTCGTATTTCTTTAAGAGGTAGGGTAAATAGGTGTCGTTGCCTTCAAGGCACGTCATATCCAAAAGAGTAAGATTTCTGTCTGGATTTCTTTTTTCTATGATCTCTTTTGTGGAATGTCCTTCTTTTTCCAGTTGATCGAAGAATGCTTCTATGTTGTCAGGATCCTCATGCGCTGAAATTAACGCCATGATTACGTAAGGAGCTTTTTCTTTTAATAACTCGTCTTTTTGCTCTTGCGATAGATGGCTCAGCAATAGGTCTAAGCAGCGTTTAGTGCAGGGGGAATAAGTGTAACCTCTACCACTTTCGGTGGATCCCAATGAAGAAATAATTGCATTCGCAAACTTGCTAGCTAATGGATTGTTGTTAAAAAACGATTGCAGACTCTTATAGTCATCGGTGACCACGTTTTTTGTCATTGCCGATTGAAAGGGTTTACCGCATTCGAAAATGTCATCTTCGGACACTTCCCATTCCTGGAGAGTTTGCATATAAGTGTTGGCATATTCGATAGGCAGCGTTTCATTTATGTGCAGATCTTTTAAATTTTGAACGAATTTCTTTTTGTATTTTTCTGGTATGACTGTCGTTAGCTGTTTTAAGGTAGGAAGAAAACGATCATATTCTTCTTTTATCCAACATACTCTTAGGGGAATGTCCGCACAGATTTCAACGAGAAAATCGTTTTTTTCGTCGCTGAGGAGCTGTTCTATTGTTTCGATATCTATCGAATAGACAAAGTTTTGAATACATTTATCTAATTCGCTGTAATTCTGCAGTATTTCGAATCTAATGTCATGTCTTTTAGTCGTTTCTACAAGGAATAACAAAGGGACAAAAGCTATTTTCTGCTCTTCGGAGAAGTCATCATGAAATGTGTGAATAATTGCTCTGCAGAGCTCAGTTGGGCATTTTTCAGACAAACGATAGATCTCTCTGAAATAGGTTTTGAGCGTTTTTCCATCGGATGAGCGGAACATTTCTCGTAACTCTTCGTTAGGCTTATCGATGATTTGATCGCAGTGCAGACCGTTGAAGGTCGGAACGTGAGGAAGCGTCTCCTTGAAAAGCCCTTCAGCATATTTATCGATTTGATCATCGGACATGGAGAGTTTTTTGAGAAATGCGGCAAAGCGTGGGTAATAATAGCTAGGACATGGCTGATGAAAGTTATTATCGAGAAATTTCAGAAGATCGTTCTTGACGTCATCACAAAGATGCTGATGCAGGCTTTCTAACCGGTCGAGGAATTCTCGGAATTTTTCTGTCGCAAGAGGCGCGACCAAATATGGAGTTATGCATGAACGCGCAATTACCAGGCTCTCCTGGCAAGAGAATAATTCTTCAATACGTTTTTGATCGATCTGCCCTCCTTGTTGATACAGTGCATTTAAAAGATTAGGATTTTTGTTTTTAAGGGTTTCAAAGAAGTTTGCGGCAAGGTGTTGAATGCTGGAGATAATGGGGAAAAGAGCGAACGAAACAGGCTCTCCTTCAACGACGGGATAGGCAAGCAGGACTTTTTTGCAAAGGTCGATGGGTTCGCTTTCTTTGGAAATGTTCAGGAGGAATTGGTAGCGTGATTTTTCGTCAGCATCGCTGAGCTCTTTCCGTAGTTCTGGGACATCCATTGCAAGGATGTTTTCGACCGTTAATCTTGATGCGATTGCTGACATGACGTCTCCTTATTTGTTGAATTGGTAGCTTATGTAAACACCTAATTTTTTGGAAACAGTGTATACGTTGTTTGTTCCTTCATTTCATGGCTTATAACCGTGAGCGCGGCATATTGACGAAGCCGTTGATGAGGCAGGCTTGTATGGCGATGCTGTTGGTTTCTGTCCAACGATCAACGCTCAAGGTGTCGATGAAAAATGAATTTTTCCACTGATCGCGATGCGTGACCATATCATGCAACGATACTGCAATGTTGAAATATTTTTCCGGATGCAGTCGATTTATGGTTTTGAAGTTAAAGGGGGTGAAAGTCAGTCCTTGCACTTTTTCGGGAAAGGGGGTCTTGTTCCATTTCGTATCGTGAATGATGTAGCTTCCTCTTCCTCTGCTCCTGAATATTTGTAAATACTTGTCTAGTGCAGGAACCTCTAAGTCAATAATTTTATGACAGGTTTGCTCTTTGAATTCTTCTATTTTGTTGCCAGGGATTGCCTGGTAGTGATGGATGAATCGATTCGAAAGGCAGTTATCGGTGGGATGCGGCCATTGTACGGATAAAAGAGGTCTTTCAGGGGATTTTTTTGATAATTCCAAGCAGTGCGTAAATACATGGTAGAGGCGTAAATAAGCAAGACGGTGCGTTGGAGGGATCAAAGAAACGCGGTGGCTGTGGTAGAAATCATGGAATGAGGAAAGGTATTTTCCAAAATAGTAGCCATCGCCAGTCTCCAGTCCTTTCACACCAGGAAAGTGCAAAGCAAAAAGTCTCTGGTTTTGGGGGATGTCGAAAGCTATCTGTTCAGGAGTACCGATGCCAAACTCAGGGACGATGGTGACAGCATTTTCCTGGAATACTGCATTGAGATAAGCTTGGAAGATGGTGAAGGAAGGGATGATCAGCGTCCATTCACGGAAGTTACTGCTCTTCGCCATTTTGAATAGGACGAAGATCTTATCCAAGGCAAGCAATATCTGTCCGTGTTTTTCACGTTTTTTACCTCTGATTAAAGTATTAAGTGGAATATTGGTGGTCCAAAAATACTTTTCCGATTCAGGAGCTTGCTTAAGAAGAGAAAGAAATCGCTCCTTCTCGTCATTAGAGATCTTCCATAATGCGGGCAGCAGCAATTTTTCAGCGTTTGGGGTAAGTTCTTCACCATTGAAAACAGGATGTGCAATAAGAGGGCGGTCTTTCTTTTCGAACTGCACGCTTGCTGCCCATCGCAGAAATACTGTTGTAAACTGCTCGAGGGTGATGAGTTTTTTTTTGAAAGCCTGGAAGGTACATTGTCCAAATCTTTCGGTAGAAAAGATGGAATGTTTCCAGTTTCCTGTGCGCAGCGCCCTCGCCAGGGTGTTAACATCCTGCGATTTAGAGGGCATTAGAGTAGTAATGGCTAGACTGCCTTTGTCATCTACATTCCGAAGGAGACGCCAAATCTGATATTTATGAATGTCTTCGGCTTTTCGTTGCTGCTCCAGTTTTGCCGCTTCGATATATGTGATCGTATGGGCAAAGGGCAGCGGTTCGAGGTTGAGACTTCCTTCAAAAAGCTGACGCGCAGAAGATTGTGCGCTGGGCAGACGATCTGTTGTCGTGTATGAAGTATGAAATTGAATCATGGGATACCTGAAAAGAAACGGCAAACATTATACAGGGGGAGAATAATTTTCAATAGGAGGTGAAGTTCGTCGTTGTGACGTCGGCAGAATACCGTCCTGTACGTACTTGGATGCATTGTTGCGATTTTAATGCACCGATGAGAAGTTGTGCGGCATCCTCCGGAAGGCGTAGCCGTTGTCCCCCCTCCAAACGGTCGGCAAGGAATTGCTGTTCGCTGTCGTCAATAGTGATCGTGACGAATGCTTTACTTGGATGCCCAGGAGCAGAAGGAATGGGGAGAGAAAAGGTGTTGATAAATACGTACGTTCCCTCATTATTCGTGAGCACCTCCAGCTCTAGGCTTTGAAAGCGATCGACAGCAGGCAGCCATGTTTTAACAGTGCGGTATTGCGGTTCGCATGCGTCATCGCAATAATGCTGCCAGCAACGCGAGGGCTGAGGTACACATGAACAAAGAAAAAGGGAAAGAAGCAGAAAGCTTACTTTCCCGTAAGAAAAACATGCATGCACCTGCGGTTAGCCTGTTGTCGTGGTGGTGCTATGGCAGTGTGCGTGATTGTGGTCGCTATGGGATGTTTGGACGGCGATGGCTATGATAGCAGCGAGAGCGATCACTCCTAATGCAACGCAGGGCGCTATGCAGGGCGCGCGTCGGCATTCGGTATATCCGCAACCGCCGCAATCGCTATAGCACTCTTCTGCTTTCAATCCGATGGGAGAACATAACATGGTCATTGCTGTTGTGACGGCAACAATTTTATTAAATATTTTCATGGGAAACTCCTTTTCATTTGTCACGTCGTCGTCGATTCAAAGTAAAAACGTATAAGGGAAGGTAAAATTTAAAGCAATTTTTTTTAAGGTGAGCTATCCATAATTTGGAGCTAGGTTATAAGGGTTTGAGCTGTAGCCGTTTGTTATTTTGCCCCGATTAGTTGCTCTTTGACGTTTTCCAACACCTTCTGGTGCCATTCAGGGTTCATCTCTTGAAAACGTTCTGCGATCAATTTACAGAAAGGCTGCCAATACTTTTCTTGGAATGTATTGTTGGTGAAAAGAACGGTATTGCTAACCTCTTGGTGGTCTGTTTGTGATATCCATGTGTTCCAATTTTCTTTGATGTTGTCAACGGCTTGAAGATAGCCTGATCGCAAAGACTGGTCGGGGATCATTTCAACAAGGGATTTGTTGAATCGTAACGAGCGCATCGCTTTAAAAAAATCGTTATAGTAGTTGGGAAACTCTTCCTTTAGGGCTGCGGCGGTCAGGATGTAAGTGGTGCTGTCTCTAAGAAGGATCACATGCATCATCCGCACATCGCCCCACTCCGTGCTGCTGTCAACTTGTGACAAGCTGGCATTGCCTGCCTGGGTGCGGATCGTGCCCAGGTCTTTCCACTCGGCGCCTTGCGAGTCGTTGATCGCTTTGATCATGCGCAAATAATCTTTTAATGAACCTTCATAGGGCTCCATGCCTAAGTTGATGGATGGGGGAAAACTGTTCTTGCTAGTGCCGACGACCATGATCTTAACACTTGGAGGCAACGCTTTAGGGTCGGCCAGAAACCATCCTTCCGGTGGATTGAACATAACGGTACCAGGTTGATCTGCCTGTGAGAAATACTCTTGCTCAAAGTTGGCTGTGTCGGCCGAAAGAGAGGATGCGGCGAACAGGGCAAGTGCTAAGACGACTTTTTTCATTTTTGTTTCCACTGAAAAGTTTTTGTACATCATTGCTATCATGGTCTTGATTTTTTTGTAAATGGTCAGGTTCGATCGTAATAGAAACCGGTTTTCTCTTGAATAATTAATCGTAATAAGCGATAACAAACAGTCTTGATACATTTGTGTATTTACATGACAATTAACAACTTGAGTGCTGTTTATGAAAAGTTTGGAAAAAGGTAAAGATAAAATCGAAGAGATCAGCCGTTCTCTTAAGAATGAAGTGCTGAAGCCCGCCATGGAAGAGGCTGAGCTGATCATTGCCGAAGCGAACCGTAAGGCTGCAGAGATCGTGAAAGACGCACGGAAAGAAGCGGAGCAGATCCATCATTCCGCACGTAAAGAGATTGAGCAGGAACGCAATGTTTTCCATGCGTCGCTTGAACAGGCAGCAGCGCAGGTGATGGAAACATTGCGACAGGATGTTGAGCATAAGCTGTTCAATAGCGAACTTGATGCCGTATTAAAACATGCTATGAGCAAACCGGAAGTCATTGCCGATCTGATCAAAGCGATCGTTTCTGCGATTGAGAAAGAGGGGCTTGCTACCGAAATTGCTGCGGTGATCCCTAAGACCGCTACGGCGAAAGAGATCAACGCCCTTATCGGCGACAAAGTGCTGAGTAAATTGAAAGAACAATCCGTCTCTGTCGGCGCCTTCACCGGCGGCGCACAGGTGAAGCTGCTCGATAAGAGAATGACGATCGATATCACGGAAGATACATTGAAAGAGATGGTCGCCGGCTTTGTCCGTAAGGATTTTAGAAAAATGATTTTTGCTTGTTAACTGTATGACACGAAACTACTACTTCCTCGCTAATGCGCTGCCTGAACTGCAGATCGGCGTCCCTCCGGACCTGGATTTCCGCAGCTTTATTGTGCTCGCAAAAAATAATCTATGGGATGTCGACTACGAAGAGATACGCATCTTACGTGAATACTATGATATCCAGAATATCCGCTCCTTTTGGCGCGAGGAAGAGATCAGCGATCGCGGCAATTATGATGAAAATGCCTTGGAAGAAGCGCTGCTGACGCAGGAAGGCTTTCCGCCCTTCGTGTATGACTTTCTCGATCGTTATGATGATGTCGAAGAGCGGCTTTACAATTTTCCTGCGCTCGTCGCGGGATATTTCCAATATTACCTGCCGCGGACATCGGGATTCCTTCATGACTATCTGACCTTCGAGCGTGAATGGCGGCTGGTGTTCACTGGCTTCCGCGCGAAGAAGCTAGGACGCGACCTGATGAAAGAGCTGCAGTTTGAAGACCCCAATGACGACCTAGTCGCACAGATTATCGCGCAGAAAGACGCAAAAAATTATGAACCCCCGGATCGCTATGCCGATCTCAAAGTCCTCTTCGAAGAGCACGGCGATGCTCCTATGGAGTTGCATCAAGCCCTCTGTGATTATCGTTTTCAGAAGATCGACTCCCTTCTTGGCGTCGATATCTTCACCATTAACCGCATCGTCGGTTATATGGCACAGTTGATTATCGTAGAGAAATGGCTGGAGCTCGACCGTAAGAAAGGGGAACAAATCGTAGAATCAATTGTTAAGGAAGCATCATGACCCAAGTTTCAGCAACATCAAAACAGCAGGGAGCTGGTAAAAACCTAGTGAAAGGCGAGGTGATCAACGCCTTTGGCAACCTGCTCCAAGTGAAATTCGACGGCGATATCCGTCAGGGCGAGGTTGCCATGGTACAGATCGGCGACGTCGGTTTGAAAGCGGAAGTGATCGAAATCATTGGCGATACCGCGAAGATCCAGGTATTTGAAGATACGCGCGGCGTCAAGTTGCGCACACCGGTCTCATTTACTGAGAATCTACTTGAGGCAGAACTTGGGCCGGGACTGCTGACATCGATTTATGACGGATTGCAGAACCCGTTGGAGAAAGTCGCCGATGAAGCGGGCCTATTTCTTCCACGCGGAATCTACATCAATGCGATCGACCGCTCAAAGCATTGGGACTATGAGCCTGTCGCTAAAATTGGCGAAACCGTCGAGCGTGGCGACACCCTCGGCACGACTATGGAAGGGCGTTTCCACCACCACATTATGGTGCCGTTCTCCATGTATGGCAAATATACCGTCAAGTGGGTGATCACGCCGGGAAGCTATACGCCGGACACGGTCATCGCAAAAGTGGAAGATGAAGAGGGCAACGAGCGCGAACTGACGATGATTCAGCGCTGGCCGATCAAAAACTCCCTTCAGCATGGCGAAAAGGTGAAGCCAACGCAGATGATGGACACCGGCGAAAGAATTATCGACACGCAGCTGCCGATCATGAAAGGGGGAACATTCTGCACTCCCGGTCCTTTTGGTGCGGGCAAGACTGTCCTGCAGCACCATCTGGCTAAATACTCATCGGTCGACATCGTCGTCGTCTGTGCCTGCGGCGAGCGCGCCGGCGAGGTGGTCGAAATCCTGCGCGAGTTCCCGCACCTGACCGATCCGCATACAGGCGATACTCTGATGACGCGTACGGTCATCATTTGCAACACCTCATCAATGCCGGTCGCCGCACGTGAGTCGTCGATCTACATGGGAATGACCATTGCTGAATACTACCGGCAGATGGGCCTCGACGTGCTCCTTCTTGCCGACTCCACATCGCGCTGGGCGCAAGCGCTCCGTGAGATGTCGGGACGTCTTGAAGAAATTCCCGGCGAAGAAGCGTTTCCTGCATACCTCGCTTCGCGCATCGCCTCTTTCTACGAGCGCGCGGGCGTCGTCAGCTTGGCTACCGGCAAGCAAGGGTCGATCACTCTATGCGGCGCTGTCAGCCCGGCTGGAGGTAACTTTGAAGAACCGGTAACGCAAGCGACGCTTGCCGTTGTCGGCGCTTTCCTAGGGTTGTCGCGCGAACGTTCCGATTCACGCCGCTATCCTGCTATCGACCCGTTGATCTCCTGGTCCAAGTATGTTGCCGATGTGGGCAAGCTGCTTGACGACCTCCTGGAAGGATGGGGCGAGACGGTCAGACAGGCCGACCGCATCCTTAAGGAAGGAAGTGAGATCGGCAAGAGAATGGAGGTTGTCGGCGAGGAGGGTACTGCGATTGAAGATCTGGTGCTTTACCTTAAAGCGGAGCTTTACGATTTCTCCTACCTGCAGCAGAATGCTTTTGATAAAGAAGATGCTTATTGCCCGCTGAAGCGCCAGGTGCCGCTCTTTAAGATCATCAAAATGATCTTCAACAAAGAGTTCCACTTCGAAGCGCACGATGCAGCGCGCGAGTTCTTCTTAGCCTTGCAGAACCAGATTAAAAACATGAACTTCCTGCCTTTTGACTCGGATGAGTATCGCAGCACCTATGCGGAAATCGAAGAGACCATTCGTCAGGCGGAATAGAGCAAAGAGAGAGTCAATATGAAGACAGTTTATGACAGAATTCAAGACATGCGGGGCAACCTGATCACTGTCAGGGCCCAAGGGGTCAGCCTCGGCGAACTGGCACGCGTCGACCTCAAAGACGGGCGTACTGTCTACGCATCGGTCCTCCGCATCGAAGGCGACGAGGTAACGCTGCAGGTTTTCCAAAACACGCGCGGCATCTCTACCGGCGACAAGGTCACTTTTCTCAGCAAACAGATGCAGACGGCATACGGCGATGCGCTCCTTGGCAGACGCCTGAGCGGTACCGGCGAGCCGATCGACGGTGGTCCGCAGGTTGTCGGCGACATGGTTGACATTGGCCAGCCATCGTTCAATCCTGTCCGCAGGATCGTCCCTAAAGAAATGGTGAAAACGAACATCCCGATGATCGATATGTTCAACTGCCTCGTTAAGTCGCAGAAAATCCCGATTTTCTCCATCGCGGGCGAGCCTTATAACGAGCTGTTGATGCGTATCGCTAACCAGACCGATGCCGATGTTGTTGTCATTGCAGGCATGGGGCTGACCTTCGCCGACTACCAGGCGTTTATCGATAACGCGGAACAGGCGGGATCGTTAAACAAGACAGTGATGTTTGTCCACCGTGCGACAGACCCTGCCGTCGAGTGCATCCTCGTTCCTGATATGGCGTTGGCAGCAGCAGAAAAATTTGCCATTAATGGTAAAAACGTCCTTGTCCTTCTCACAGATATGACCGCCTTTTCCGATGCCCTTAAAGAAATCGCCATCACTATGGATCAGGTACCATCAAACCGTGGGTATCCGGGTTCGCTCTACTCCGATCTGGCATCGCGCTATGAGAAAGCGGTATCGATCGACGGCAGCGGATCAATCACGGTAATTGCTGTCACGACGATGCCAGGCGATGACGTGACCCACCCGATACCGGACAATACCGGATATATCACAGAGGGACAGTTCTATCTTCACAACAGGCAGATCGATCCGTTCGGTTCGCTTTCGCGACTGAAGCAGCTGGTCATCGGCAAGGTGACGCGTGAAGATCATGGCGACCTTGCTAATGCGATGATCCGCCTCTATGCCGAATCTAAAAAAGCGCGCGAGCGTCAAGGGATGGGATTCAAGCTGTCGCGCTGGGACGAACAGCTTCTTGAGTATTCATTCCTTTTTGAGAAGCGGATGATGAACCTGGAAGTTAACCTTACGATCGACGAAGCTCTCGACTTGGGATGGAAAACTCTCGCTGAATGTTTCCAGTCGAACCAAGTGGGAATCAAAGAGTCATTGATTGAGAAATACTGGCCCAAAGAGGCGCTGGCAACTTTAGCATGAGGCAATAGTGGCAGAGATCAAGCTCACAAAAAATGAACTGCGCGCGCAGCAGAAGCGGCTAGGGCAGCTGAACAAATATCTGCCTACGTTGCAGCTGAAAAAAGCGATGCTACAAGCAGAAGTTAACGAAGCGCGCATTGAGATTCAAGGTCTGCGCGACGCCTACGCGCAAGCGCGCAAGCGCGTGGATGAATATGCTTCTCTGTTAACTGAGGGCGAGATGATCGACCTGCAAGATGCTGCTGAAATCAAGACAGTCCACAAACGCTACGAAAATATTGCCGGTGTCGACGTTCCCTATTTTGATTCGGTGGAGTTTCATGAGTTTTGGTATTTCCTCTTCGACGCCGCCCCTTGGGTGGATGCGGCAATCGCCGGCTTGCGCCGCGTAGCCGAGGCCAAAGCGGAAGTTGAAGTCGCCGAAGAAAAAAAAGCGGCATTGGAAAAAGAGCTGCGCGAGGTATCGATACGTGTCAACCTCTTCGAGAAAGTTCTAATCCCTCGCTCGCTGGCTAACATTAAAAAAATTAAGGTGTTCCTTGGCGATCAGGAACTCGCTGCCGTTTCGCAAGCGAAAGTCGCCAAGAGCAAGATCGAAGCTAACAAGCAGGCTGCCCGCATGCGACAGGAAGAGCAGGAGGAAAAAGCTTATGCGAATTGATGTGAAAAAGTTCCTCTTCGTCGGCATGCATGGCGTCCGCAACGCGTTTTTCAATAATGCACAAGAGTTTGGAGTCGTTCATTTTATCGACAGCAACCCTTCGCGCCCTAAAGAGTTGCCGCTCGATATCCAACATCTGATGTCGGCGATCAAGGTTCTGCGTGGACTGCCTCCGACAGAGCAAGAAGAGATTGAAGAGTTCTCCCTCGCTGATGGACTGGCGAACAAGATCCTTGAAAACAAGCATAAGCTTGAAAAGCTTATCGAAGAGCAGCGTGTTCTTAAGCTGGAGATCTCCCGTGTCGAGGTTTTCGGAGACTTTTCAAAAAAAGATATCTCATTCATTGAAGAAAAAGGCAATCGTAAAATCCAGTTTTGGTGTGCAAAGAAAGGATATTCCGAAGATCCTGAACTGCCGGAAGAGGCTCTTTTTGTCGGGAGCGATCATGGACTCGATTACTTCATGTCGGTAAGCAAAGAAATGCGTCAGTATGACGATATGATCGAGATGCGCATCGATCAACCTCTCGGGCTATTGCAAAAAAGGCAAGAAGTAGTGGTCAAGGAAATCCTCGATACCGAGGAACGCCTCAAAGAGTATGAAAAATACAATACGTTCTTGCACCACGCTCTTATCTATAAGATGAATACCTGCAACCTGCATATTGCCGAAGAATACGCGCAGAACGAGCTTGACGATACACTGTTCGCTGTCGAGGGTTGGGTGCCGCTGAATAAGATCGAACAATTGGATGCTCTAGTCCAGAAAAATCATGTTCACTATGAAGAGATCGCCATTGAAGAAGGGGACACGATTCCTACATACCTGGAAAATCATGGCCCTGCGCGGATCGGCCAAGATCTTGTTCAAGTATATGACACCCCATCTGTCGAAGATAAAGACCCTTCCTTATGGGTGCTGGTCTTTTTCTCGTTGTTCTTTGCTTTTATCGTTGGTGATGGTGGTTATGGCTTTATCTTTCTTGCGGCTGCCCTGTATCTGCGTTTTAAAATGGGCAATATTAAAAAAGGCGGACGCCGGGCGCTCAACTTGTTTACGATCCTGTGCGTATCCTGCATCGGCTGGGGCTTTCTTACCGGTTCATTCTTTGGATTGCAGATCGCTCCCGATAACCCTGTGCAGTCGGTATCATTGGTGCGTTGGTTGGCACAGAAAAAAACCGAATTCCATCTGCAGCATCAAGATGCGACCTGGCAGGCATGGGAGAAAGAGTTTCCAACGATCAAAGGGATGACGGATCCTGATCAGATTCTTGAAACGGCCGCCGTGGAGAAGGATACCGGTAAAGACTATGTGATGTACAGCAAGTTTGCCGACAACATCATGATGGAGCTTGCCTTGCTCACCGGCGTGATCCATGTGGCGCTTTCGTTAGGGCGTTATGCCGGAAGAAATTGGGCGGCGGTTGGTTGGATTACTTTCATCATCGGAGGCTATCTCTATCTGCCGTCATACCTGAAAGCAACATCGTTGATGAGTTTTGTTTTTGGCTTCAGCGTTGAGAGTTTGGCCGTTCAGGGAATCTATCTTCTTGAAGGCGGACTGATCTTTGCTCTTGTGGCGAGTATCATTCAACATAAGTTTTCAGGACTGCTAGAGATTACCAGCGTTATTCAGATATTCAGTGATATCCTTTCATACTTGCGTCTTTATGCCCTGGCGCTGGCAGGCAGTATCATCAGCGGCATCGTCAACGAATTCGCCGCCTCATCGATTTTTGTGTTCAGCATCCTCCTCATTCTCATCGGTCACGGAATCAATATGGTTCTGGCGATCATGGGTGGAGTCATCCACGGACTGCGTCTTAACTTCATTGAGTGGTATCATTACTCCTTTGATGGTGGAGGAATCCTGTTCAACCCATTACGTAAATTAGAAGTAGACTGAAACTAGGAGAAAAAAATGGACTTTGGAATGATTGGACCGGCGCTCGCGATGGCCTTCGGTGCTATCGGCAGTGCGATCGGGTGCGGCATCGCTGGAATGGCGTCCCATGCCGTCATGAGCCGTGTGGAAGAAGGGCATGGAAAGTATATCCTGCTTTCTGCGATGCCTTCATCACAGGTAATTTATGGTTTTGCGCTCATGTTTATGATGCAGCGCGCCGTGCAGGATGGCTCCGTTACCGAACTGTCGGCATTAGGCATCGGTCTTGCCGCTGGTGTTGCGATTATGATGTCAGCATACTTTCAGGGCAAAGTGTGCGCAACGGCAATTCAGGCGACTGCGAAGCAGCCGAGTGTTTTCGGTAAATGCTTTGCCGCTGTCGGTATCGTTGAATCTTTCGCGCTTTTCGCCTTCGTCTTTGCGATGATGCTTCTGTAAGTCAAAGTAAACGCCAAGGAAATAGCCTTGGCGTTTATTGCTTATTGGCAGCAGCAGGCGCAGGACTGCGCCATCTCTTTGATGGTTCTTACACTTTCAAAAAAGCTTTCTTGTCTAAGATTTTCGCTGATCAATCTGATCTGTTCATTGACAAACTCTTTCCTTTCATTCACAGGAAACTCCATTAACAGCTCTTCGGTATCAGTAGTTAGGTTGCCGTTGACAGCTTTCTCGAGACTGAGCTTTAGTTCAACAGCTTGAATCTCATCTTTCATGTACTGAAGGGTTAGTAGGTAGATATGCGAAATGAGGTAAGCTTTACAAAATGGCTTGCCGCGCGCTTCATTGAGGTTTAGGTGATTTCTTGCTGCTGAATCATAAAGCCCGTTAATGTGTTCGTGCATTAACGGGTTTTCTCGATATCCATCAAGTTGATCGACAAAACCGGGGATCATCGGCGCCTCCTCTCACATCTGCCTATTTTGTTAATATAATAACGACCGCAACTCTGCAATAGGTAATGCTCGAGGAGGAGGGTAAATTGTCAATTACCTTGCATTTTTCCGCCATCAGCCTTCCATTCTTCGGTGGTAATCGGATCGAGTTCTTTTCTGTCCATATCGGTTATCGCCATTTGTAGAGCGATTCCTCTTGCCGTTGTATTACTTAGCAATTTTGCCTCTTCTTCGGGATTGTCCTGAACTTCATCTTTGAGCTGCGATAAGGTCTTGTTCTTTCCTTCAGGAATGATGATGCTATCGAATCCATATCCGGCCTCACCCTGCGGTTCATCAGCGATTGTTCCCAGGAGAGTTCCGCAATAAACGAAGACTTTTTCGCTTGTCTCGTCATAAAAAGCGATGCATGAGGTCCAGGTAACTTTTTTTCCGTGATGCGTGTTAGCGAAATCTTCAGCGCCGTTTTCCTGTTCCATATAGGTGCGGATTAGATGGCCCTCGACACCGTCGACATTCAAGCTAGAGTCTTCGGTCCAATAAGCTTCATTGGTTTCGTTGAAGATGGTGGTAGCCTTATGGGCGGCGATCTTTTCCAATTCAGAAGTGTCGATCTCATTGATGTCCATTTTTTTATATGTTGGATCGATATCATAAGTACTGAAGATCGCCTCGAAATCATGCCGTTTGTTACGGTTTCCCGTGTTGATGTATTCAGGTGTGTTGACTGGAAATTGTATCATGGATTCATTCCTTATTGGTTCTTCGATGTTCCATTCGTCAATTGTAATTAATTTTATCCAAAGTTGATGCTTCCATTCATCAAGAAGACAGCCATCGCCGACCAGCTCCAGCTTGAAGGTGAGGATTCCGCCGGTTTCACAGAACGCTTCGTTGACGATGTCATAGACATAGTAGGAAGTCCGCTTGTCGACGGGGATTTGCACTTCGGCAGTTTGGTGGTTCCGGTAGATAATGCTTAGATTGATGTGTAAGTCGCAGTATCTAGAAAAGTAGGGTTTGGGGATGCCCCATGTGACGACCAGGCGCTGACCGATCGGCGGACAATGCCGCAAGGGATCAGGGGTGCATACATGATAACTTGCAAGAGTTTCAATGCTTAGGTACTCAAGATTTCCACGGACATGGTGGCAACAGCAGCCTGTAGACAGCAGCAGAAGAACAAGGCTAGCGAGAAAGAGGACTGGTCTCATGGAGGCGGTGGATCTGGTGTGAACGCGCTGTTGTGTGGTCATTGAGTTTTACATACCCCCATTGGATGAGCCGCTTGGTTGTGTTCCAGTCCAGACAAGAATCCGTTAAAGATACTGCGTATCTTAATTTTGTTCCATCGCTTTTGATCGGTTGACGACCGGAAAAGAGGTGGCTTTCAAGAAGGAGGCCGCGGATATTGTTATTGCCTTCGATTGCCTGGTGGATGACGGATTCGAAGACAGATACCTGGGTATTGTGGTCGCCTTGGCAATTGCCATGGGAACAGTCGACAAGAAATCCTGATGTCAGAGCATTTTTTTCTAAAAGGGCTGCTGCATTTTCCAGGGACTCCGGATCATGATTTGGCGCAGTGTGTGATCCACGGAGAACGAGGTGAGGGAAGCAATTTCCTTCCGTATGCATGCTTGCAACACTGCCCATTTCGTCGACTCCGATGTAGGTATGGGGTATGGAAGCAGTGATACAACCGTTAATGGCGATCTGCATATTACCACCTGTATTGTTCTTGAATCCAACAGGCATTGGCAGCCCGGAAGCTAACTGGCGGTGCACCTGCGATTCGGCAGCGCGTGCGCCAATGCATCCCCATGAAATTAAGTCCGAGAAATAGGGAGCGGCATTGGGCTCTAGAAACTCTGCTGCGGTAGGCACATGCGCGTCGGCAAGATCAAGGAGAAGTTGGCGCGTCCAGCGCATACCGGTATCGATCGCATGGCTGCCGTTTAGGTGCGGATCGTAAAGCATGCCCTTCCAGCCTAGCGAGGTACGCGATTTTTCAAAAAAAGTGCGCATGACAAGAAAAAAAGTATCGCCAACCTGTTGTGACAGGTCGCGAAGACGGACAGCGTACTCTTTTGCCGCAGTGGTATCATGGACTGAGCAGGGGCCGATGATCAACAGCAGGCGCGGGTCGCAGCCGTTGAGGATGTTACAGATCGTTTGACGCGACTTTTCGATAAAAGCGCGTTGTGATGACGTGGTGGGAAGCTCCTCAATCAATTCAAAGGGAGTGGGAAGAGGTTCTGATCGTATGTTGTTTTTTACCATGCCATCCCTAAAAAAAAGCTGTTATTTTGGAACCGCTGCAAAATGATTCGGCGCATCTTTCTTGCAGTTTCCAGCCTCGCTTTGTGCTTTTTGCCGCAAACTGTCATTCGTTTGTTTCGATTCCCGCACTACAAGTCACAAAAATACTAGAAAAATCACTTTTGACACATTTTGCGAGTGACTCTTCAGAGCAAAAATTGCTAGTATGCTTTATGTATCTGCTCGCGTAGTGTTTATCCAATGAATAAGCCTCTTGTAGCGATCGTATTGAGCGCTTCCCGGTCAATAGATTCACCTGTTGGCAAACAATCGATCCAAGACGCAATAGGCGCCTTCTCAATGAAGGGACCCTCGTGAACAGATACTGCTCAATAAAAAACATTAGCAAATTTTGTAATTTTCATCATCTAGTATATGTCGGTAATTGAAAGTCCTAAACATAGCCAGACCCTAGCGCCATTTCGGTCGCTGTGGATCGATTCCGATTCGGAAGTCACGATAAGCGAGTGTCTTACGATATCGTTACCACAACGGTTCGCGGTAGATGCGATCTGCGAATGGATGGAAGTCTATGGTTTTCGACAGCTCATCGTTGGCGGGGTGTTGAAAAACACGGGAAGCATGGGGTCCCTATCGTTTATCGATGAATTGCAAGAGAGAGGGGTCTTTGTTGTCTGGGCGCCGACCCTGACAGGAGAATATTCCTATTGTCCTTACGATCAGAAATATCGCAACCAATTACTCGAAACATTAGCGGCGCTTCCTGATAGCTGTACGGCGCTTTTTTGGGAAGGCAAGCAAGCATGTCCTCAATACTTTCTTCATCCCGCAGCGCGTGACGCGACTGATGAAGATCTGGCGCGCGCTGAAGTACAGCTTCTAGAGGAGGCTGCCGGCGGCCGGCGGCTATGCTATCAACTTGCGGGGGACAGCGCCGATCAGGTTGCCTGGTTTCATTCGTTGTGCAACGACATTGGATCGACAACAACGCTGCTGTTTTCGCAGGAAGGCGCTACGAAGCAGCCATTTTGGGGGTTGTTAGCAGAGGAGGCCGCACCGCTTGCTGCGGTGGTTCGATTGGAGGCGGGCGTAAGCATTGGTGAGGAGCTGTTTGCCGAGCATGCCGAACATTTGGGGGTGGTTGCTAAGGTCGCTGCCTTGCCGAAAGAAGGGGGGCTTTTAGATATGCACTTGCGTTGCTACCGTGAGTTGTTTTCCGGAAATCATCATCTGCGACGCTTGTTTTTTGATGCTCTTGAGGAACGATTTCCCGGAAGCGAGTGGCTGCTGCAGCGGCTCATGTTGATCGACCACGACCAAAGGATGCGTGATCGCTGCGACTCTCTTGAAAGCCAGCGCATGTATGGGGAAAGCATTAAGGTTAATAAAGCCCTTGCAAGCCAATGGATTGAAGGCTGCGGTAGCCCGATTCTGAAAGAAGAATTTCGTCATTTGTTAGCCTAAGCCTGCCGTGCAGTTCTTTCATAAAGGAGTCTTTCTTTTCCGTAACTCCGGTGATGATGACTCGCTCAAAACATTTTTCAACGATGGGATTTGCCAGCGCACGGGCAAATGCCCTGCCGTTCAGTTTATTTAATCGCTTAGATTCCATGTTCCCTTTGCTGAAGACGAGGGTCTTGAAACCTGCAAGGAACGCTGCACAAAAATGGATCAGGTGTCTTAACCGCAGCACGTTGACGTATTTCTCTTCGTTAAAGGTTCCTTCATTGAAATACCATGATGTCTCGTTAGTGCCACCGGAGAGATCGATAGCGGGAAGTAAAGAAAAATTGGCCTTTTCCAAAACAGCATCATCAACGATTGGAAGTTCCTTGATGATTAACGTGCCAAAGTAGGGGATGAAGTGGTTGTTCGCGGGAGGAAAGCGTGCGGGAAGCGTGTTGTTGTTTTTTGGATTGACAATCACTTCCAGTGGAGTCGTTCGCATTAGCTCCTCTTCCTTGCCGCCGGCGGCAGTAGGATCTCGCCACATTCCTCCGCAGTTGCACGAAAGGGGCTGTACCCACTCAACGGCAAGAACCTTCTCGAGACCCTCTTTCGATAGAACCTTTAAAGTTTCCAGCACCGAAAGCGCTGTTGAGGAAACTTGCATTGTTTTGTTTTTATTCTTTTCATCTCTGAGAACCTTTTCCATAAGGGAACGAATGCGATCACTTGCTGTATCATCGCCGTAGATGCCTACTTTTTGCTGTAGGAAAATTAGGAGGTCGAGGTGCTCCGAGATATAATTTTCCATAGCCTTGATTTTACGTATCTTTTCACTGAAGGGTTTGAAGAGAGCGCGGGAAAATGCAAAGTCCATGGCATGATGGAGGCGGATTTTCTCTTTCATCTCCTCATTAGGGAATAGGTAAAGGGGAGAGTCGTTCGGTCCCCAGACTTTGATCTGATGCATGACATTATCGATTTTTGGAGGATCCCAAAAATAGTGCTCGTAGGCGACTGTTGTGAAACCTCCGATGCTCATGAAATGCCTTCATTCTGATTAAAAATATTTATTAACACTATTTTCAGCTTTAAAGAAATCTCTTTCTTATATATAATTAGCACCTGTTGATGGGCTATTCGTAGAGTATTTTATCAAAGGCGACGCCTCTTTCCTGTGCATTATCGCTATAATAGGCTCCTTCTTTAGGAAAATACTCCCGCAAACGGACGTATGTTGATCATATTATTAGGAAGAATATGGAAGATCTCCTTGCCAACCTGAAGGGATTCATTTGGGGAACGCCGCTTTTGGCTTTCCTAATTGGTACCGGTGTATTTTTGACGATTATCTTGCGGGGGATGCAGTTCCGCTACATCGGCTATGCCATCAAGCAGGCTTTCGCAAAAAGCCAAGAGTCGGCAGAGGGTGATATTTCGCATTTCGAAGCATTGATGACGACATTAGGCGGGGCGATAGGTACAGGAGCGATTGTCGGTGTGTCGACGGCGATCACCGTTGGCGGCGTTGGTGCGTTATTTTGGATGTGGGTAACCGCGATTGTGGGGATGGCAACCAAGTATGCGGAATCCCTTCTTGCCGTGAAATACCGCGTTGCCGATAAGAATGGTGAAATGATCGGCGGGCCGATGGAGTATATCGACCGCGGCCTAGGCTGGCGTTGGCTTGCTTTGCTGTTTGCCGCTTTTGGGTGCCTGGCAGCAATAAGCACTGGGAATTTGGTGCAGGTCAATTCCATCGTCGATTCTTTGACGGTTCATTGGTCCATCGACCCGTTATGGATCGGTGCTGTAGTTGCAGTCTTGGTAGGTCTTGTTATCATGGGCGGGGTTCGAAGCATTGGGCACGTTGCCGGTTTCCTTGTCCCTTTTATGGCGCTATTTTATGTCGGCGGCGGTCTTGTTATTATCGGGTATCATTACGAACAGCTGCCGACAGCTATTGCTCATATTTTTATTAGCGCCTTTCGCGGCGATGCCGCCATCGGTGGTTTTTCCGGAGCCACTGTCATGATGGCGATACAGATGGGTGTGGCGCGTAGCATTTTTTCTAACGAGGCAGGTTTGGGTATCTCCTCCATCGCCGCTGCTGCTGCTAAGACAGATGCTCCCGGACGACAGGCAATGATCGTTATGACTGGAGCGCTACTATCGACTCTTGTCGTTTGCACAATCACTGGACTGGTAATCGCCGTCACCGGCCTTGTCGGCACCCAGGGCCCCTCTGGAGAGCTTCTTGATGGTGCGGCTTTGGCAATACGGGCATTCGAGTCGACGATCCGCGGCGGCGGTTATGTAGTAACGGTAGGCCTGGTGTTATTTGCCCTTTCGACAATCATTGCATGGGCTTACTATGGCGAGAAATGTTTCGAATACCTCTTTGGCGAGCGCGCCGTGTTGCCCTTCCGTTGCCTCTTTACCCTTGCGATCATACCGGGAGCGCTGATGAATATGGGTACCATTTGGCACATTGCTGACATTTCTAATGGATTAATGGTCATTCCTAATCTGATAGCGCTTATTGGCCTCTCCGGTGTCATCGTAACGGAAACGCGCCATTTCTTAGCGATAGTTAAACGTGAACGTGGTGAAAAAGCTGAAGGAGCGGCGTTATGATCAATTTCAATGAACTTCCCACAGAGTGGCTGCGGATGGCATATGGCTGGATCTGGAGTGCGCCATTGATTCTCTTTATCGTCGGCGTCGGCGTCTATTTGACGATTCGCTTGCGTGGCATTCAGTTCCGTTTTCTTGGGTATGCCTTGAAGGTGGCTTTAGGACCGCAGCATGACCAGGATGACCGCGGTGATATTTCTCACTTTCAGTCCTTGATGACGGCTTTGGCAGCGACGATCGGCATCGGCAACATCGCAGGTGTTTCTACAGCGATCGTTACAGGAGGTTTGGGCGCTTTGTTTTGGATGTGGGTGACGGCGCTTATCGGTATGGCTACACGCTATGCTGAGTCAGCTCTGGCCGTCAAATACCGTACTACAGATTGCAAAGGCGAGATGTGCGGCGGTCCAATGTATTACATTGAATATGGTCTTGGTTGGAAATGGCTTTCTATTTCTTTTGCCGCATTCGGCGCATTATCCGCTTTGGGCGGCGGTAACATGCTGCAGGCCAATTCTGTTGCTGACGTGATAAGCAGCATGTTTGCTGTTAATCCACTATGGGTAGGTATTGTTGTTGCCATTCTGACTGGGCTTACACTTATTGGCGGTATTAAAAGCATTGGCCGCGTTGCCGGTTTTCTAGTGCCGATGATGGCGCTTTTTTATATCGGCGGCGCCGGCATCATCCTGGTTACTCTTCATGATCAGATCCCCGGCGTTGTCATGGCAATCTTTAAAACGGCGTTCACAGGACAAGCGGCAGTTGGAGGATTTGCAGGATCTACCATTATCCTTGCAGTGCAGATGGGTGTCAGCAGAGGGCTGATGACCAGTGAGGCAGGAATGGGCACAGCATCGATTGCCGCCGCTGCAGCGAAGACCGATGTTCCCGGAAGGCAGGCGCTAGTATCGATGACTGGCTGCTTTTTGGCGACGGTGGTCATGTGTACGGTGACAGGACTTGTCCTTGGGGTGACCGGCGTTTTAGGTACTGTAAAACCTGATGGAACAATGCTTACCGGCGCGGCGATGACTGTTTATGCTTTTGAGACTCAGTATTGGTGGGGTGCCTACATTGTAACCATAGGCTTGATGCTCTTTGCCTTTACAACGTTGATCGGCTGGGCATACTACGGGGAAAAGTGCGTTGAGTATCTTTTTGGCGAGAAGATGGTCTATTTTTACCGTATCCTCTTTGTATTGATTATCATACCCGGTGCCGTTCTTGAACTTGACTTTGTTTGGAAATTTTCTGACGTGTTCAACGCTTTGATGACGATTCCTAACCTGATTGGACTGTGCGCATTAACTGGCGTGGTCGTTGACGAGACGCGTACTTTTTTGAAAGTGCTCGAGCATGAAAAGGCGGAGCAGAAATAACAGATCGGATGATTCTATAGTTTCGCTAATAACTTTTGCTCAAAGATCTTAGCAATATGGATATCGATCTCTTCGCGGTAGAGTTCCTTGTCTTTACCCTCAAGCTGCTCGTACCATCTTGGAATAATATTTTTATATTGTTCCATCTTTACCGGCAGGTTTTCATTGATGACGATCTCCATCATCTTGAAATAGCAGTATCCTCGTAGGTATTCGTTCTCATTGAAGACTTTTTTATATTTGTCGAATCGAATAATCGGACCGTCGTTAACTGCATTGGCAAGATAATTTATGGTTGCTTCACTAGCCATATTTCCTCATTTTTTTTCGAGAATATACCATGCAATGTTTTATATGAAAACCTCAATAACTTGACGAGTCCAGGCGTGTCTTGCCCTTGAATATCCAGTAGATCGCAGTCGTATATGCCAGCACCATCGGAACGCCGATGCCGGCAATGATATGCAGGATGATCAAGGTCTTTACCGATGAAGAAGAATTGTAGACCGTCAGGCTTAGGTTTGCCGGATCATTGCTTGCGTAGATGATATTAGGAAACGTGCCGACTCCATACAAGGCAAGCAAGCAGATGATATTGAGGCAAGAGGATAGGAAAGCGCGTCCGTCTCTTCCATAATAGATCTCGCGAGGGATATTAGCAACGGCGATCATGTTTATGATGGCGATTAGAAAATAGCTTGATCGATGTTTGAATGCTTCGACCATGTGGGGGTTATAAATCAACGTTGCTGCTGTCGTCACTGCATAGAGCATGATGAAGGCAATGATCGTCGGGTTAACGAAACGGCGCATATGTTCGTGGAAGACGCCGTCTGTTTTCATCATTAGGTAAATCGCGCCGTGCATGCAGAATAATGATGCTGTCATTAGACCTACCAGGATGGCGTAAGGATTGATCAGCTGCATGAATGTGCCGGCATATTCACCTTCGGAATCGAGGGGGATGCCTTGGATGAGGTTACCGATAACAGAGCCTAAGCCAACAGCAATGATAAAACTGGCTAGCGCAAAAAGTACATCCCATGTCCAGCGCCACCATTGCATAGGCTGTTTGCTCCGGAACTCGATGGCTACCGCGCGGAAGATCAGCCCTGCCAGTAAAATCATTACCGGAATATAGAAAGCGGTGCATAAAGTGGCATAGGCTATAGGAAATCCCGCGAAGAGCGCGCCGCCGGCAGTCACGAGCCATACTTCATTGCCGTCCCATACAGGCCCAATTGTGTTGAGCATGATGCGGCGGTCGTCATCTTCCTTAGAGAAAAGATGAAGCATGCCGACACCCAAGTCGAAACCGTCGAGGACCGCATATCCGGTAAGAAGGATCACAAAGATCGTAAACCAGCTTAATTGCAGAAAGATCTCAGTCATGGGACTTCTCCTTAACAAGTTGTTGCAGGCTGTGATAAGGGCCTTCACCTTTGCCGTCCTCGGGGCCGTGCTTGATTTTATGATTGAGTAAATAAATGAATAGAATGAACAACATCATGTAGAGGAGGGTGAACATGATGAGCGAGCCAATAATATGTTCCGCCAGGACTGTTTTTGATAGACCGTCAGAGATTCGCAATAGATTGTAGACGATCCATGGATAGCGTCCCATTTCGGCGGAGATCCATCCCGTCTGGTTAGCGATCTGTGGCGCGAGAACACCTAGGACAAGCAGCCAAAGGAATCCTTTGCTTTTTTCAAGCGTACCGCGACGGTATTTCCAAATGGCGACGATTGTCAGGATGACCATGATTCCCCACATTGCCAACATGAGGCGGTAGGTCTGGAAAATGACAGAAACATTAGGGCGATCCTTCGCAGGCACCTGGTCGAGACCCATCACTTCGGCATTGAAATTTTCAAAAGCAAGAAAGCTAAGGAGTTTGGGGATAGCAACCCGAAAGTCGACTTTTTCTTCGGCAGGATTAGGAATGCCGAACAGGATTAACGGCGCGCCGCGAGTGGTATTGAAGACGCCTTCAAGAGCGGCGAGCTTGGCAGGCTGATGTTCGGCGACTTCTTTGCCGCTGCGGTCCCCGGAAAAGAGCTGAAGGATCAATGCAAAGCCGGCAATGGAAAGACCTATCTTCATCGATGTGCGGGCAAAGTCGCGATGGCGCTCTTTGATCATGTAGTAAGCGGCGATTGAGATCACCAAAAAAGCGCCGGCCAGCCAGCATCCGATCACTACATGTCCGAGGCGTGTCATCGATGAAGGGTTAAATACCATTGCCCAGAAGTCGGTGATCTCCGCCCGTGCGTTCAACCCTTCGCCGACGATGTGATATCCTGCCGGCGTCTGCATCCAGGAGTTAGCAACGATGATCCAAATGGCGCTGAAGTGGGCGCCCAGGCAGACCATGATGGTCGAAATAAAGTGAGTGATCGGTTTGACGCGGTCCCAGCCAAATAGCAGGATCGCTAGAAATCCCGATTCAAGAAAAAAAGCGAAAACACCTTCGGCGGCAAGCGCGCTGCCGAAAACATCGCCGACATACTTGGAATAGGTCGCCCAATTGGTGCCGAACTCGAACTCCATCACAATGCCCGTAGCAACACCGATGGCGAAGGTAAGAGCGAAGATGCGCGTCCAGAAACGAGCCATTAAGTGGTACTTGGTGTCGCCTGTCTTCATATAGAGACCTTCGGTGATCACCAAGACAAGACCTAACCCGATGCTGAGCGGGGGATAGATATAGTGAAACATGATAGTTAATGCAAATTGCACGCGCGCTAGGATTTCAACGTCCATCGTCTTTTTCCTCTTATAGTGGTAGGAAATCAGAGAGTATTAAAACAAACATTTTACATGAAGGAAAAAGTCGCATAATGTATTCTGACGCCGATTATTTTTTGGAGGTTATGATGAAACAAAGAACACAGATCATGGGGGTTCTCAACGTAACGCCGGATTCTTTTTCCAACCAGGGTGAGCATTTTTCTTATACAGAAGCAGTTGCCCATGCAAAGCGTTTGATCGACGAAGGAGCCGACATCATTGATGTCGGAGGCGAGGCGACCAATCCTTGGGTAGAGCCGACGCCTGAAGCGGAAGAGTTGCGTCGTGTCATTCCTGTTATTGAAGCGATACGCCGCGTGGGGATAACGATACCAATTTCTGTCGATACCATGAAAGCGGGCGTCGCTGCTGCCGCTATTGATGCCGGGGCAAACCTGATCAATGATGTTTCAGGCTTTCGCGATCCTGCGATGATCGCTGTTGCTGTTGATAAACAAGTGCCGATTTGTGTGATGCACATGCAGGGGACTCCTAAAACGATGCAGTTGGACCCCCAATACCCTAAAGGTGTGGTCAATGAACTGCTCGACTGGGGACATAAGAAAGCCGAAGAGCTGATGGCAGCGGGTGTCAAGAGAGAAAACATTATTCTTGACCCGGGTATTGGCTTTGGGAAAACAGTTGCTCATAATTATGAAATTATACACAATCTGCACAAGTTTAAAAGTCTAGGATTTCCCTTACTTTTGGGGGCTTCTAGAAAGTCTTTCTTGGGGAAAGTATTAAACAAGAAGCCGCAAGAGCTTGATTTTGCTACGGTCGCCGCGCATACCGCTGCGATCGTCAGTTCTGGTGTGGAATACATTAGAGTGCACAACGTACAAGCTCATCGCGATGCGGTAGAGGTAGTGACGCGTATTATGCAAAGCTGATTTGACAGCGGGATAGAGGGATGATAGAGGCATTTCACTTTTTAGTGCCGGCGATTGAGATTGTCATCATGACGATTTTGATCTATTATCTCCTGTCTTTTTTTTGGAATACGCGTGCCATGGACCTTGTCTTCGGGCTGATGGCGTTTCTTGCTTTTTACGCCACTGCCAACTGGCTTCAACTGCCTGTCATTCAGAAGTTGATGCTCTATTTCGTCAATGTCGCTGTGATCGCTGTGCTTATTCTCTTCCAGCCGGAGTTGCGCCTTGCGCTCTCTCGTCTGAGCGTTAAGGGAAAAAAGTATCAGGAGATCACCGAATTCGACCATTTCCTCGATGGCATTGCTCAGTCTGTGTACCGGTTGTCGGAGCGGAGGCTTGGCGCTTTAGTTGTCTTGGAAAACCAGGATTCTTTGGAAGAGTATGCCAACAAAGCGGTTAGGATCAACGCCGAGTTTTCTCCAGAGCTGCTTGAGACCATTTTTATTTCTACGACGCCGTTGCATGACGGCGCCGTCATCATCCGTGGCACCGAGATCCTCTCGGCAGCGACCATTCTTCCGCTTGCCGATGACACCTCGCAGATTTCTAAGTCGATGGGTACACGCCACCGTGCAGGCTTGGGAATCAGCCAGCTCACTGATGCACTGATCATCGTCGTTTCCGAAGAAACGGGAAAAGTGTCGATAGCTCGCGATGGCATTATGACCCGCGGAGTCAAGGTCGATAGATTTAAAGGTATCATTCGCAGTATCTTCACCCCACCGAAGACGACGATCGAGTCCGGTATGGATGCGATCGGTTGGTTTAAGGAGTGGAAACAATGATGAAAGCGTTAATATTCAACAACTGGCAGCGCAAGGTGCTTGCTTTCGTCACTGCGATAGTCATGTGGCTGTTTGTCAATCATTCAATTATCGAGACCAAGACAATTCCCAATGTGCCGATTCGTATTGTCAATCTTCCACCAGAAAAGACGGTGATAGGCCTGCTCCCCAACGGCATCTTGAAACGAAGGGTAGCGCTCACATTAACCGGCAGCCGAGATATCATTCAGGAGCTTGAACCGGGAGATATCGAAGTTGTGATCGATGCGTCGATGATCGACAATGACGATTGGATTGTCAACATCGGCAAGAAAAACCTGGTTAGCTTAAACCCCGCCATTGATTTGGGACATCACATTGCGTCGATCTCCCATACCGAATTTGTGATCAAGCTTAGTCAGGTTGTAACGGCGAAGATACCGATCACCGTAATGAAGCCTCTGGGTGATCCGCCGAAAGGATACGAATATCTCGATGTGTGGCCTCGTCATCTAACGCAGACGATGAGCGGTCCTGCCGAAGAGATTCAGGCCTTGAAGACAAAAGGGTTAAAGCTTTGGCTTGATTTGAGCAAGGTGACATTGGCAGAACTCGAAGCGATCCGCGCTGAACAGCCCGGGATCTATAAAGATGAGATCAGCTTTCCTGTTCCGAACAAATGGAAGAAAGTAAAAGTAGCCTACCGTAATAATGCCTTTGAAGAGATCAACGACCCGGAAGCGGACAATCTGCATATAGACTTCCTCAAGCGTGATTTTATACCCATCGATCGCGAGGTGCCTATCAGAGTCTTCTACCCATTGCAATATAGCGACAAGATCAATCCCAATACCTATTCCTTGTCGGTCAGTGAAAAGATTGTCAAAAGGAATGGTATTACTCTCTTTACTTTCCCTCTATACCTTCGCGATGTCAGCCGCCTATTTGTTGATGTTGTGCGCGATAATATCGAAATCGCCTTGGTCGCTGCGCCAAAGAGCGTGCGTGAGGTGTTGGAGTGGAGTCCTGAAGTGGTTGATCCCAATGAGTTGGAAGATGCTTATGTTGCGCGTATGATGACGCATCTTCCAACGGAGATCAATGGCCAGACCCCATTAGCCAAGGAGCGCGAAGAACTTCTACGCAACCGTTTCCGTGAGTTTCTGTTAAGGACGACACTGTTCATTACGCCAAACCAAAAGCTAAGCCTTGAGACAGTTCTCGAAGATGGACATATCGTAGTGAAATAGTCATGCCAGCAGAAAGATACTATAGCGATACCCCCTTGAAAGTGAATGACCGTTTGCACCTTGACGGCAGTGAACATCATCATCTTGCGCATGTGATGCGTGCGAAAGCAGGCGATCATGTGGAGGTTGTTAATGGCAGGGGTGTGTTGGCTATCGCGCAAGTTGAAGCTATCGGTCGGCGCGATGCTGAGTTGACAGTGATCGAAAGCCGACTACAACCACCTTCTCAATGTCATGTGATTATTGCTCAGGCTATTCCTCGTCCAAATCGTTTGGATATGATCTTGGAAAAGGGAACTGAGCTGGGGATGGGAAAGTTAATTCTATTCCCTGGAAAACGCAGTGAAAGAAAGCATCTTAATGAAAAACAGCTGCAACGCGCGAAAGGTGTGATGGTAGCGGCAATGAAACAGTGCGGGAGGCTGTACCTTCCTGAACTTCAGTGTGTTGGTTCTTTGCTCGAAGCTGTTGCTGCACCGCAACGGCTTTTCGGGGATATCGATCCCGCTGCATTGCCGTTGATCAAGGTCGCAGAGAAACTTTCTCTTATGGAGAATATCGTTTTTTTTGTCGGGCCTGAAAGTGGCTTCACTGATGAGGAACATGACTTACTACGCCATAAGATCTCAGCAATTGGCGTTAAACTGCACCGCAATATTTTGCGTACTGATACTGCATCTATTACAGCTCTCGCGATTCTGGATCAGTTCTTTCTTGAATTCCAATAATCACTTCATCGGCAGGCGGGGTAACGACATAGTTAATATTGTTACGCTTAAAAGCAAACCGTTCAGGTTGAAATCCTAATTTTGAAGATAGCTTCCGGTAAGCTTCATATTTCGTCTTAAAAGGTTTCCGTGCTCCTTGCTGTGGACCCGGGCTTTGCTGACCGCCTATCTTAAACTCGCTATCTTCTTGATCTGAAGATGCCGTTATCGCTGTTTGCGTAAATTCATTGGTATCGTCGAGATTATCAAGAAGAATAGGCAGCCATTCCTCTTTTTTAGGCAAGGGGATGTTGGGGCTGCGTTCCGGCTGTTGCTTAATATCTTCGCAGCAAGTTTCGAGGAGAAGATCAGGAGCTGCTTTTAGCTTCCCCAGGCTGACGATCACGTGGATTACTTTCTTTAAGGCGTGGACATCATCGTAAGAAAGGATGATCGATTTTTCCAATTGGCCAAGGGTTTGAGATTCCTTCCAATGGAAAAAAAAGGAAGCTGCCAATGCAAATACTGCTATGGAGACTGCGGAAACTTTAACGACACCGGCAGCGATTTGCCCCCCCTGAACCTGTAAGGTTCCTAGCTCTAATGCTTCGCCCGTAAGATCAAAAAACAACATGGCTAGAGAAAATACTGCTCCCAAATTGCGTGCGATCGCCCAGCGATGTGCAACTAGCTTGTATCTTGTGATTTGTGCTTCTCGTTGCGCATCCATTTCAGGTATCTCTCTAGCGAGATTTTCCCAAAATTGCATATCTTCTTCGGAATCGAACAAATCTGCTAAAGTATGTTTTTCCTGTGCTTCAAGAATTAAACTGAGGCCTCTATTGAAATTTCTCTTATGATCTTCCCAATTGGTTGTTGGAGAAATTGAAGTATTCATAATATTGCTGGATGTGGTTAAATAGAATCATAGTTTCTCTATTTTAAGAATTTATGAGAAGTGATTTCTTATTATTCCAGTCGCATATAGATCTTGCCCATACCTATTGGGAAAAAGCGTTATGCGAAAATGACATTGCCATCGACGCGACATGCGGCAACGGTTATGATACGCTATTTCTTGCCAAGCTACTTAAAGAAGGGACGCTTTACGGGTTGGATATCCAGCTGACGGCGATCGAAGCTACCCGCAGCCATTTGCAGGAACAGCTTGGCAGCGAAGTGTTTCATCGCGTTAAGCTGATTCATGGGTGCCATAGCGTGTTCTCTAAAGAGATAGATAACGAGAGCGTACAGTTGATCGTGTATAATCTAGGGTATCTACCCGGAGGGGACAAGTCAAAAACGACTAAACAGGACAGCACGCTGATCAGCCTAAATCAAGCAATGACTTTGCTTAAGCCGGGCGGGTTGATAAGCATCACTTGTTATCCTGGGCATCCTGAAGGAAAACGTGAAGAGGAGGGGATTCTCAACTTTGCATCGTCACTGAATCCTAGATGTTGGAGCTGCTGTCATCATCGCTGGTGTAATCGGAAAGCGTCGCCCAGTCTATTGCTCATACAACGAAGTGTTAATAACTAAAGCTTACACCAAGGACTGCTTGGTAGCACTCGATCAAGTGATTCACGCCATTAATCCCTTTGTGCGGATGGGATTCAGGAGGTATGCCGAATAGCTCGGCGATCTCGTTCTTGGAAAGCGTCATCTCTTTAGGAAACTTGGTGCCATTATGATGCGCTTTTTCTACCAGAAGTGCCCAGTGCATCGAGGCCAAGTCTAGCCAGTGGTAGGGCCATTGCCTCTGTTCCTGCTCATAAATGGTAACGATTTGCGAAAGAAATGAACGGTCGAATGCAGGATTTTGGCAGATGAAGACTGCGCGCCCGCGGGTCAGATTATGCTTGTCGAAAATTTCAATAATTTCCTTGGCGATTGTTTTGCGGTCTTTCCCTTTGATGACCTCTTCCCAGGTGTACCCGTTGATCGAGAGGCTGAAAGCATCATGTGTCGCCCACTCTTCCGGTGTGATCTTAATAAGGCTCTGATATTCGTCCAGCAAAGTGTCAGTTTCAAAATCGACTACCTTGAAAGCTACATCAATAGCATAATGTTTTTTTGGATCTAATCCTGTTGTTTCGATGTCGAGAAATACCCCTATCATCGTGATGCAAGTCCGTGGTTTAGAAAACGTGCCAATTTATCAAAACTCACAAGATGAGACAAGTGGAATTTTTTGTAAAATAAAATTTTTCAATTGATGAGAAAGAGTCCGATCCCATAAAATGGATGACAGATAAAGCCTACGATATGGATTTTTTTTCAAATCATGCTTGCCAAATTTATTTGGTTTGCTAGTATGGGGGAGTGGATGCTTCGGTATCCCCTTGACATCTGATACGGGCCGCGGAGCGGCCTAAGACCCCAGCGTTGGGATAACACGTAACTAGGAATGATATGAATTGGCTTGACCCGTTCTCGCGCTTTTTTGCGCGTTTCCGCTATCCAGTGTCTTTGCCGGAGGATGTTGCAAAGGCTCTAGGAATCACTGTATCGAACTTCCTTACATTTGAACAGTTTTTGGCTTGTTTAACGAGCACTGACTGTCGTCCTGTGCGTTTGGCAAAGTTTATGCCGCGCGAGGAAGCAGAAGAACTGTTCTCCGGTTCGACAGAGATCAACCGTTTCGGCGACCGGACGGCGATCTCCTATTATTTTGATCATGATGGTTGGTTGGAGCTTTCGCTGATTTTCAAGGACGGCAAATTACGGCGCGTCTATTTAAATCATCGCAAGATCACTCAAGAGGAGGGGGTAGAGATTCCCTTGTGCTGCTCGCATGTGGGGAGCCGCTTGGTGATGCAGCAGAGGAGCGCGCGCTTGCTGCGGACTTGAGCAGCGGGCCTTCTTTACCGATAATGATTGAATCCTGATGTGCTTATAGATGCATCTGATTGCTTGATTTACTGTTAGTCTTCGTTTTTCTACGAAGATGTTGCTTGCTTTTTGTAGATTTCCTTTCTTCGGTTATAAAAAAATCGACTCTCCAGGTTGTTTTGTTATCTTTCGAAACAATTTTTTTCACCCGTTGACAACAATGAAAACTCCAAACTACTCTCATTTCTCATTAAGGAGGAGCTCTATGAGTTTAGGACGAATAGAAAGTGATAAGGTATGTCATATTGTTTTGCCAGATGAAGACGATGACGTAGAAGTTGAAAGCAACAAAACTCCTAATGAGGTACTTAAGGCGTTAGAGGAAGGAGATGAAAAGGACTTAACGTCAAAAAATGCTGCTGCAGTCTTCCGATTAATGGAACAGAGAGATATGGAAGTCTTTCATACTTTACCAAGGAGCCCTAAAAAACATTGCAGATACTATTCCTTGTTATTTGATTACCTAAATGAAGATCCCAAAAGTCGTCTCAAATTAGCTGTTTTTACCATTAATTCATTAACAGCTAAGTCGAGAAGAGTTAATAAAGAATACGGTTTAGATGAGATGCATTATGGCGATTACTACGTTCAGTTGCTCAAATTTTTGACGCTCTATGATTACAAGGAAGAAAAGCTAAGAACAGCATTTCGTGAGAGATATGAAAAAGATGACGATACATTAGGATCGTCTTTGATAAAAACGCTTTACAATCTACGGTTTGATAAGATCATTGGATCGGATCAAGAACGCCGGAAGCTGAAAGAACAGAAATTGGATCGCTTGGCGTGGCTTTTGCAGTCGGAGAAGATGAATAAAGAAATTCGGAAGCAGCTTAACGACTCAACTTATCCTTCTGAGACCCCTATAGGAGGCGTTAATTTTCATCGTACGTTCGAACTTTTAGTCATGCTCAATGAGATTCGTGAAATGCTTGCCTTAGAGAATATTGATAACAGCAAATATCCTAATATTGTCAGCTTGGGTATGGACGGGTTTATAAAAGCTATCAACACTATCTTGAGTAAAGGGCTTTTGGAAAGTAGCAGCTTTGTAGACAAACTAAAAAAGTACTATAGAAGCGATGTATTTTTATCTCTACTAAGATTAGTCAAATCTGTACCAAAGCTATCTTCTGGTGATATCAAGGATGAAATGGTATGTTGGATGCACGGCAAGTTTTCCAATATTGCTTCCTATGACCAATGGCTTGCTACGCTGGCTTCCAAGTCGTACTGTTTATATCAAAAATATCAAAATGCTAACGAAAAAGAGCGTGGAAAAATTTTGTCCTGTCTGACTGCTACAGATCTTGAAGAGTTATTTTCCTATAAAGATATGTCTGTAGCGATGATTAAGGAGATTTATCAAAGTATAGATAGTGGGAAAAAAGATGAGATTCAGAATCCTTTAGTACGATTTCGGCTATTTAATGCCTATACAATTGAAGAGCGAAGACACTTCATTGAAAAATCAACCGCGGATAGCCTAAGTGAGAAGCTTTCGTGCGATTCATGCCAACTTGAAGATTTCGAAAGGATTTTGGAACTTTGTCGTTTAGAAACCAAGAATGCTATTTGGGCTTATCATACTCACGATGCAACGGCGTATTGCATGGGCGGAGCCGGGAAGGTTTCTAATTTTTTAAGGAATTTATTTAAAACCAAAAATGAATCGATCATCGAATCCTTTTCAGATTGCATTTACCGAAATGGCGATGTGAATGAGAAGGAGGGTTTTCATTATTTCCTTAGAATACTTGCTCGTGGAGAGATTCATTCTTCCGTTTTTCTGCACAAGAAAAGCAATCGTTTCCTAGATGAATTGATTGGGAAAAAAATAAATGAAGATCAGCTAAAGTTGTTAATTAGTTTTTTTAAGGAAGCGGCAACGAAGGATTACGGGAGGGCGCATCGATATGTGGAAGAGATCGTTCTATGGACATCTATTGCAAGCGATCGGGTCTTAGACTATATTCAAAAAGGCGAGAATGCGCGCGAAGCCTTGGATTCGATCTTCAGATGTCTATGTGGAAAAATTAGACATTTCGATCGAGAAGAATACCTTCAGTATCACTATTCGATACAGCAGGAATTTATCGCTAAGGTATCTAATCAAGGGATAAAACAAGAATATACCAGAAAATTGAACGAAATTGTTGAAAAAGCAAGAAAAAATATCGCGATCGACATGTACATGGAACGAGATGCGCCAATTGAGGATGATGGAGATTCTCGCTTTGGAATGGAAGCTGAGATGCCGTCAATGGTAACGCGTTTCTGGAACATGCCTTACGGTTCCCCTCTTATGCCTGGGGTAGGATTAGATTCACCTTATTTTACTTCGGCAACGGAAGATTTGTCTGGTTTGGGAGTTGCCGATAGAGACTCGAGCTCTACCGGAATGGGTCTTGATGAGGGCGTGGACTCTATTGATAATCAATTGACAGCCCTTAGTTGGGGTGGTAGGTATCCAAGATCTCAAATGTTGAACCTATCCGCAAATTAATTTGTCCACCCAGATCATTATGATAGACACCTGTAAAAATCCATTCCAGTACTGATCTCGTCTCTTCTAGCGATCAACTAATCTGCGATATTTTCTTTGCATCAAAGCAAAACAGCGTTCAACTTGCCAACGACTATTCGAAGTAGGCGTCTTTCATCCTCGAGGCTGCTTTCGCGTTCTCCAAGTTCTTTTGGGTATAAGAGGTCTGATTCCTTTACTTCTTAGAAAAACTCGTAAAGCTTTAGAATCATACCCCTTGTTCGCATGAATCTCGTTAGGACAACGTTTTGGTCTTCCATAGCCGTGATAAATTCTAACACGTTCCGGTAAACACTTTACTTGTGCTCTTTCACTGCTGTATGTTAAAATGTTAGACATAGATTAAAGAAAAGATAAACTCATTGATAATCTTGAGCTTTGTCAAAAGACAGACTTCAACTAACAAAATACGCAACTTACCTCAGCTTTATAAGAAGTTGCGAAAAAATGAATTGACCTTGGAGAAACACTATGATGAATCAACCTTGCTTTTCTCCTCAAGAAGGCGTAGGGACCTACTCAACCTTCGTAAAGTTGCAAGAGCTTATAGGCTATACCGGAAGAAAAAAAGATGATGTTATCTATGACAGCATTAATGAACTTGTTGGCAATTTGGCCTTAAATGACCCAGTTAAGCAAAAAGCTCAATTCCACAGTATTTGTAGCGATTTCTCAGGAAAGTGTGCTAACTACGCTAATGCTGTTGAATCATTAAAATATGTTGCCGAGACTTTTAATTTTCCACAAAGGTCTCAGGATATGTTTGAAGGGATGGAGCCTAAAGATGTACTTTTAGAATTAAAAGAATTTGAAATATCTTCTCTTGCTGAATTTATAAAACCAGATTTTTCTTACGATGAGGATTTGTTGCTAAAAGTCAATCAAGGATTGTCAAGTTTTAGTTCTGAATATTCTAGAGTGATAGATAACCTTGAAAAGTGTGAAGAAAATAAAATCACAGATGAAATGGAAAAATCAAGAAACTTTCTTAATGCAATGGCAGTTAATGTGTTAAAACCAGCACATGATCATCTTTTCAATTTGTTTAATAATGCAGTGAACGCTGCTGTAAGTGTTCACGGAATCAGAGGCTAAAATCCTAGGTTATACCCAAGCCTGCATCAAACTTTGAAATTTAATTTGGCTGAAATACCTGGAATTTCCAAGAGAGCAGGCTTTTAACCTCATTCTTAAATCGATTGCCTAGACCACCCATACAGTCTTTCAGTGCTCCGCAAAAATCTATAAAGCAGTTGTAATGAATTGAATTCAATGAACCTATCCGCAAATTAATTTGTCCACCCAGATCATTATGATAGACACCTGTAAAAATCCATTCCAGTACTGATCTCGTCTCTTCTAGCGATCAACTAATCTGCGATATTTTCTTTGCATCAAAGCAAAACAGCGTTCAACTTGCCAACGACTATTCGAAGTAGGCGTCTTTCATCCTCGAGGCTGCTTTCGCGTTCTCCAAGTTCTTTTGGGTATAAGAGGTCTGATTCCTTTACTTCTTAGAAAAACTCGTAAAGCTTTAGAATCATACCCCTTGTTCGCATGAATCTCGTTAGGACAACGTTTTGGTCTTCCATAGCCGTGATAAATTCTAACACGTTCCGGTAAACACTTTACTTGTGCTCTTTCACTGCTAGATGCCGGGGTTGTAATGGCCGATAAGGGCATTCCATTTCCATCAACAAGCAAGTGATTTGTTATCCCTTTGCCCTTATAACCGTAATCGAAGCTCTGACCACCTCCCTTACCTGGGGGAAAATGAGCCGTCTACGGCTCCTTTTAACCAATCAATCAATTCGGCTAAATCAGCCACAAACAATATCCCATTTTTAACTCGTTCCAACGTTCCGGTTCGTTGTAAGTGACCAAGCCATTCGTTTGCAGTTGACCGTTTTGCCCACTGCTGTCCTACAGGAACGTCGCACCATCTACATCCTGTGATTTCAACGTAAAGTATGGTGTTAAGGACTTTTCTCAAGTTCGGATTTGGCCTTCCTACCCTCTTCTTAGGCAATGGTAATAGAGGTTTGATGATGTCCCATTGCATGTCAGAAAGCTCTTCAAATTTACCTCTCATATTTCCTTCAAAAAAAGAGGAATATATCTAAACTTTTAATTTATTAATAATAATCTCTTCCTGTCATATAATGGCTTGTTAATAAATTAATAAGGTGGATAAATGGATGTTCGTATTGAAAGTAACCCAAGTGTAGCGTTTAGAACGTTTCCTTCTCTAGTTACATATAGTATAGATTTAAATAGATCTATAAAAGAGAAGCTTAAAGCTGGTGAACAGCTAACAAATGCTACCGCTCTAAAAATCCTTAAACAGATCAAATGGAAATCAGATGTAATTTCTTTTTTGACAAAGCCTGTTTTTGTTATTTCTTTATCTTCTGGAGTGTTTCTTGCAGGTATGTGTACTTTAATTGTGGCTCCCTTTATACCTGTCGCTGGAATTGTATTATTCGCCGTTGGTTTGCTTTTTGGAACGCTTGGGGTAGGCATGCTGGGAGATTCTATCAAACATTCTCTTTCTGGTTTCTTGCCTTTTTTGTCGCAGGCGTATGGTATTCAAAGTCGACAAGCAAGTGAATATATTAGAATAATAGAAGACGCTGACCATGAATTGCAATTTGTATTACCTTAGCAATTTTCCAGATAGTGTTGTTGACGATACGTGGTTATACGGTTCTCCTTTCATTGCCTAGCTATGTTGCTTTGCAATCAGGTTTAGCGCGCTGCCGGCTTTGAACCATTCGATCTGATTTTTGTTATAGGTATGATTTAACAAGACCGCCTCCTCACTGCCATCAGCATGATGGATAACAAGCGTGAGCGGTTTGCCGGGAGCAAAGCTTTCCAGCCCGGTGATAGCGAAGGTGTCATCTTCCTTGATTTTGTCGTAATCATCGGGGGTGGCGAACGTTAAGGCTAACATTCCCTGTTTTTTCAGGTTGGTCTCGTGGATGCGGGCGAAGCTTTTCACTATCACGGCAATACCGCCAAGATGCCTTGGCTCCATCGCCGCATGTTCACGCGATGATCCTTCACCGTAATTTTCGTCGCCGATAATAATCCATTCCTTACCTGCTTGCTTCAACTGTCGCGCCACCTGAGAAAATGGTTCAATGTTGCCGTTAAGGGGGTTGATGCCTTTGCCAACCTCTTCACGGTAGGCGTTGACGCCCCCGGTCAGTAGGTTGTCGGAGATGTTGTCGAGGTGGCCGCGGAAGCGCAGCCATTTGCCGGCGGGGGAGATGTGGTCGGTTGTGCATTTGCCGGCGATTTTTGCTAGCAGGTGCAGCCCGTGTAAGTCTTTGCCCTCCCAGGCGGGGAACGGATCAAGAAGCTGCAGGCGGTTGCTGCTGTCATCGACGGCGATGGCGATGCTGCGCCCATCCTCTGCAGGAGGAATGTATCCTGACTCGCCTTGGTCGAAACCTTTTTCCGGCAGCTCGCGGCCTGTTGGAGGCTCTAGCTTGACGGGAATACCCTGCTCATTGATGAGACTGTCGGTCATCGGGTTGAAAGTAAGCTTGCCGGCAAGAGAGAATGCCACGACCATCTCGGGACTGGCAACGAAAGAGTGGGTGCCTGGATTGGCATCGTTGCGGCCGGAGAAATTGCGGTTGTATGAAGTGAGAATTGAGTTCTTCTCACCGAAGCTGACATCGTGGCGTTTCCACTGTCCGATGCAGGGGCCGCAGGCATTGGCAAGGACCATGCCGCCGATCTCTTCAAGCTCATGCAGCTGCCCATCGCGCTCAATCGTTGCGCGTATCTGCTCGGAGCCGGGAGTGATTGTCAATGGCGACTTCGCTTTTAGACTATGCTGCGTTGCTTGTCGCGCAACGCTTGCTGCACGTTCGATATCTTCATAGCTTGAGTTAGTGCAGGAGCCGATCAGCGCTACCGACAGTTTTTCCGGAAAGGCATTTTCTTTGACAGCAGTGGCGAACTGCGACAGGGGCCAGGCGCGGTCGGGGCTGTAAGGACCGTTGATGTGCGGCTCCAGCTCAGACAGATTGATTTCGATGATCTTATCATAATGGCTGTCGGGGGCGGCAAGGACTTCGGGATCGGGAACTAGACATTCTTGAACCTGCATGGCACGTGCAGCCACCTCTTCCCGCCCTGTAGCGATCAGATAGTCAGCCATCCTTTGGTCAAAGGGGAATAGCGACGTTGTCGCTCCGATCTCTGCCCCCATATTGCAGATTGTCCCTTTCCCCGTGCAGGAGATGGTTTTTGTTCCTTCGCCGAAATATTCGACGATGAAGCCTGTTCCACCTTTGACGGTGAGGATGCCGGCCAGCTTAAGGATGACATCTTTTGGGGAGGTCCAACCGCTCATCTCTCCTGTCAGATGGACGCCGATGATGCGCGGAAACTTCAGTTCCCAGGGCATGCCGGCCATCACATCAACAGCATCGGCGCCACCGACGCCGATGGCGATCATGCCTAAGCCTCCAGCATTAGGAGTGTGGGAGTCGGTGCCGATCATCATCCCTCCGGGGAAGGCGTAGTTTTCTAGGACCACTTGGTGGATGATGCCCGCTCCAGGCTTCCAGAATCCGATGCCGTACTTTTTCGAGACGCTTTGCAGGAAGTCGAATACCTCTTTGCTTTCTGTGTTGGCACGCTCCAGGTCTTTGACGGCGCCTACTTCGGCTTGGATCAAATGATCACAGTGCACTGTTGAAGGCACAGCGGTTTGCGGACGTCCGGAGCTCATGAACTGGAGAAGCGCCATTTGTGCCGTGGCATCCTGCATGGCGACACGATCGGGAAGAAAGTCAGTATAGGATTCGCCGCGGATGGCAGGTTCCTTCAGGGGATGAGCAAGATGTGTGTAAAGAATTTTTTCAGTCAGGGTCAGTGGGCGGTTGACGAGATGGCGCGCCTCGTGCAGTTTTTCCGGAAGAGCGCTGTAAAATCTTTCCATCATTTCCATATCAAAGAGCATCTCGGAACCTCAAAATTTCTTTTTGTCCGCATCATAGAACGATGTGGGTTTTATTAATAGGCCTCATGTAGTATGATAGATGCTCAATTTACCGAAAAAGGCGGCAAAACGTGGCGTTACCAAAGCAAAAATTTCGTGAGCTTGTTTTTCAACTTCTATACAGTAAAGACATTGGAGATGTGACGGATAAGGAGATGGTTCCATTGATGATGAACCAGTTGAAGGTCGCTAAGAGCGCAGTGCGCGAAGCGCAGGAATATGTCAAGCAGATCATGGTGAACCGCGGTGCTATCGATGAAAAGATCGGCGAACATTCCGCTTCTTACTCTTTTTCCCGGATTCAGGTGATTGAACGCAATATCATGAGGCTGGCGGTTTTCGAGATGCTGCACGACCCGTCAACGCCGGAAAAAGTCTCTATTTCCGAGGCGATTCGCTTGGCGCGCAAGTTTGCCACTCCAGAATCCGCCAACTTTATTAATGCCGTTCTCGACAATATTTACAAAAGCACGCAGGGCGTTCAGCCCGAAAGTGATGATATAACGAAATCGATTGAAGCGCTAACGAAAAGCGAGGAGGCTGCCCATGACGCAGCAAAAGCTACCCCACCAACAATTGAAAGCGAAGGCGATCTCTTTTCAGAAGAATAAACCGCTATGCGAGCTGTCGACAATAGGTGTTGGCGGCGTTGCGCGTTACTTCGTTGAGGTACATACCATCGAAGAGATGCGGCAGGCACTTCTGTTGTGTCGCGAGAATGAATGGAAATATCTGATCATCGGCAAAGGATCCAACTGCCTATTTGATGACCGAGGTTATCAAGGAGCAGTCATTCTCAATAAGATCGATTTTATTGAAGAACTAGACGACGGGCGGTTTCATGTTGGCGCCGGATTTAATTTCTCTCTTCTGGGTGCGCGCACAGCGAGAAAAGGATGGGCAGGTTTAGAATTTGCTTCGGGAATTCCCGGATCTGTCGGCGGAGCGGTGTTTATGAATGCCGGCGCAAATGGGTCGGAGACATGCGATGCGCTTGAGTCTGTTGATTTCCTTGATGAGCTGGGTCGCCTTGAGACAATCCCCCGGGAGCAGCTTCGCTTTGCTTATCGCTATTCCCCCTTTCATGAGCGCAGCGGCGCCATCGTTGGCGCGACGTTTACACTGCAGCACGCCCAAGAGGCGCGTAGTCGGCAGATCGAGATCATCACATATAGAAAAAAAACGCAGCCTTATGGCGAAAAGTCTGCGGGGTGCATCTTCCGCAATCCTGACTGTGGTCATGCCGGAGCATTGATCGAGAAAAGCGGATTAAAAGGGTTGCGCATCGGCGGTGCCGAGGTTTCCGATATGCATGCCAACTTCATCGTAAATACGCAAGGGGCAACAGCGGAAGATGTCAAGCAGCTGATCGATGCTGTGCGCCGCGAGGTTAAGGAAAAAACCGGTGTTGATCTAGAAAGCGAGGTTCGGGTTATCCCTTATGAGTAACGAATTCCGTGCAGACCTGCATTGCCATTCGACCTGTTCCGATGGCACATTTACTCCTGAAGAGCTTGTTGCTTTGGCAAGAGAGATCGGTCTTTCAGGACTGGCGATCACCGACCACGATACCGTTGATGCTTATGATACCGTTCTGGCAGCAGCCAAAGCTGTAGATTTTCCGCTCGTTGTCGGCGCTGAGTTTTCCGCGTCCGACGAAGGAAGCAGCGTTCATCTCCTCGGTTACGGTTTCCGTCTGCGTCATCCAGCAATCCAAGAGCTTTGCCGACGCCATGCTGCGCGTCGCGAGAATCGCAACCGCAAGATGCTTGAGCTGTTGGCGAAAGAAGGGATGCCTGTCGATGAAGGGGAGCTTGCCGGAGAGCAGTCCCATACCATTGGCCGTCCGCATATTGCGATGGCAATGGTGCGCCGCGGCTATGTGTCGACTGTCAAGGAAGCGTTCGACCGCTATCTTGGAGACAAAAAATGTTGCTATGCTCGCGGCGAGGCGATCACTGCTGATGAAACTATACAGGCGATCCATGACGCCGGCGGCTATGCGGTCATTGCGCATCCTCATCTGATTAAGAATGAACAGCTGATTCTGAGGTTGTTAAAAAAGCCTTTTGATGGTCTGGAAGGATATTACGCTAAATTTTATCCGCGACAGGAAGAACGCTGGGTGAAGATCGCCAAGAATCGACAGTGGCTGATCACCGGCGGTTCCGATTTTCATGGCAGCGTCAAACCGGATATCCCTCTCGGCAGTTCCTGGGTAGGGGAAGAAACATTTAAGCTATTGCATCAAAAAAGTGTAGAGAATAATGGCGAACTATTCTGATCTTGTCAGTAAACTTTTTGAGCTTGTAAAAAGCGGACGCTTTGATCCGGGACTCGCAGCCGGGCAGCGTCTTGATGGCGCTTTAGGCTATCCTACCCGCGCCTTTCCTGCTGTCCATGTTGCCGGAACCAATGGAAAAGGTTCAGTTTCGTTAAAGGTCGCCAAGGCGCTTCAGTTGTCGGGAAAACGTGTGGGGCTATTTACTTCGCCGCATATCTCTTGCTTCCGTGAACGGATTAAGATCAATGATGTCATGATCAGTGAAGAAGAAGTCGAAGCATATCTTCCGCAAGTGCTGGACGAGGCTGCTGATGCGACATTCTTTGAGACTACGACATTGCTGGCCTTTTACTATTTCGCGAAGAAGAAAGTCGACTGTGCCGTTATCGAAACAGGACTTGGCGGCGCTAAAGATACGACAAACATCCTGGAAAAACCTTTGGTTTGCGCAATTACTTCGATCTCGTTGGAGCATACCCGCCATCTGGGCGACACCATTGAAGAGATTACTAGGGAAAAGGCCGGCATCATCAAAGAAGGGGTTCCTGTTGTGATCGGACCGACAGTTCCAGAGGATCTGGTACGTGAAGTTGCCGTTGCTAAGAGCGCTCCGCTACTAAGGATCGAGGGGGATTTTTCCGATTACGACGCTGAGAACAGCGCGATTGCCGCTGCGGTGCTGCGTTTGTTGTCTGTTGATGAAAACTGTATTGCCGAAGCGCTCAAGGTGCGCCCTGCTTGTCGTTTTGAAGAACGGCATCTTCCGAATCGGCGCCATCCCGTGATCCTTGACGTTGCGCATAATCCTGCCGGGATAAAAAAACTTTTTCAGCAGGTGCGCGAACGGTATCCGGATGCTCCTGTGCAAGTGGTCTGTGGTTTTGGCAAAGAGAAAGACCACGCCGCCTGTTTTCAGGTGATTTCTGCTGTTGCAGAACGTGTCCATCTTGTCGATGCGCAGAATCATTTTGGCATGACTGTCGAAGCGATGCGCTCTTATGTCCCTGACGCAATAGGTTATGCCACCCCCGAGGAGGCGGTTTACGCTGCATTGGAGTCGGATGCCGTTGTCGTCGTTTGCGGGACATTCATGATCATGCCAGGCGCGCGTTGCGCGCTGGGAATCGATGAGCCGCGCGATCTATTTAACATGAATGAAAGGCGGCTTGTCACCGCGGCCGAACCGCTTAAGCGTGCGGAAGTGTGAACAGACGGCACTCCACACATCCGGTTGTTCATTGTAAGGAAAGCCGAATTCCTTGGCCGTGTTTTTAACGATCTGTTGGATTTGCGGATAATGAACGTGGCAGATTTTCGGGAATAGGTGGTGTTCGATTTGAAAGTTCAGCCCTCCGACAAATTCCGTAACAAAACGACTGCCGGTAGCGAAATTCGCTGTCGTCATCATCTCATGTTCAGCCCATGACAATTCCATTTCTCCTTTGTCGTCCGGCTCGAAGTAATGAACATTCTCAACGACATGGGCAAGCTGGAACACAATCGAGATCATCAGTCCGCCGCACACGTGCATGCTGAGGTATCCAAGAAGAATCTGCCACCAAGGCGCGCTGAGCATCGTCAAGGGAAGGATGAGGAATAGCAAGTAGTTGATCCCTTTCAGCAAGAAGAAGAGAATGACTTCTTTTGCAGGAACATTTCTTTTTTTTCTTTCCCTGTAAAGCCATGCGTAGTCTGCGTAGAAGAGCCAGTTGATGCCGATCAAACTATAGAGGATCGGAGCATACAGATATTGATATCGGTGAAACCAGAGGAGTTCATCCTTAGGGTTTAGACGCAGCGATACCGCTTTGTCGATATCGCAGTCGTGTCCTGGAATATTGGTATAGGTGTGGTGCGCCTGATTGTGGGCGAATTTCCAGATGAGAGAACTGGTGCCATTCAGATCAAAGAAGTAGCCGATGATGTTGTTGATCTTCTGGTTGGAAGTATAGGAACCATGTAGGGCATCGTGAATCAGGTTGAAGCCAAGAAGACCTTTAGTGATGCCTAGCATGCCGTAGAAGAAGACCAGTCCTGCAAGCGCAAAGTTGTCAGACATGATCGCCGCATAGCAGCCCACGTAAATGCAGAGAAGAAAAACGGTTTTCAGGTAGGTCGTCCGATTGCCATAAGGCGAGATCTTGTTCTTTTCAAAATAGTCGGCAACGCGTTCACGCACTGTAGAGAGAAAATCGCTTGTTGCCGCCTTTTGGAAACGGACTTTTGATTTTTTTTCTTCTATGACAACCATTGCCCTACCCCCACTAATGATTATGCAGACTACGAGAAATGTCTCAAAGTTTTTTTAAATGTCAAAAAAAACAAAGTTAGCGAATATTCGCCAGTTTTGTGCGTACCTCTTCCAGTTCTTTTTCCGACTTTGTCAGCAACTCGCGCTGCTGAGCAACCAGATGTTCCGGTGCACGGCTCACAAAACTTTCGTTGGAGAGCTGTTTCTTCACGCGGTCGACGTTGCTTTCCAAGCGTGTCTGCTCCTTCTCCAAGCGCGATTTTTCCTGCTCCAGCAACTGCGCCGGCAGGGGAATCATTACTTTGAGTCCGGCAGCAAGCCCTGTGGAAGCAAAACCAATCGTCGGTGCCTCTTCATGGAAGGCGATCGCATTGGTTTTGACTAGAGCAGCAATGATGTTTTTGTTTTCTTCCACGGTGCGGAACTCTTTCTTCGTGGGGTTGCCGATGATGTGGACATCGGTTGCCTGGCTTGGAGGCAGCTGCATTTCCCCGCGGACGTTGCGGATCGTGTAGATCACATCGCCTACGGTAGCGAATGTTTGTTCCACTTCGGGATTGAGATCGCTTTCGCGGATCACCTCAGGATAAGGAGCGATGATGCACGCCTCACACAACAGAGCGCGCACAGTTTGCGCAGTGTAGGGGTCGGCAGCATGCGTTTCGGCAATGCCCGCGAAGCGCGTTTTTAGGCGTTGGAACAATTCTTCAGTGATGAATGGCGCCATCGGATGGATCATCCGCATGGCATTGTCGAGGATGATCACTAGCAGTTTTTGCTTATTCTTGCGCTCTTCCGGCGTTCCTGCTCGGCCAAAGAGAATTGGTTTAGCAATTTCAACGTAATAGGAGCAAAATTCCTTCCAGAAAAAGTCGTATGCTTCCATCGCCGCTTGGTCGAACTGGTAATTTTCCAGGCAGCAGTTGACATCTTTGATGGTGTGATTCAGGACAGAGAGGATCCAATGGTCTTCGAGGTTGAAGAGCGATTCGTCCAATCCTTTGCTCAGTTGCTCGGCAGTGAGAGGGTCGTCGCCGTCGAGGTTCATGAAGACGAAGCGTGCGCCGTTCCATACTTTGTTGGCGAAGTTTTTGAACTCTTCAAAACGGCGGCGGTCCAGGTCGATCTCTCTTGCCTGTGTTGCGCTGGCGCATAGAGCCATTCTCATCGCATCGGTGCCGTATTCGTTGATGATCTCCAGCGGGTCGATGATATTTCCTTTTGTTTTGGACATCTTCTCCCATTTGCAGTGCACATCTTTGGGCACCGGTTTGCCGAGATCGTATTCCGTTCTTTCTTCGTCGCTGATGTAGCTGATTCCGCCGTCGGGTCGTTCTTTCCAGTACGACTTGCCATAGATTAGTCCATGCAGGAATGTTTCAGGGAAGGGGAGTTCGCCCATTGCGTATTCACCCATCATGATCATCCGCGCAACCCAGAAGAAGAGAATGTCGTGACCGGTGATAAGAACGTTGTTAGGGTAGAACTTTTCCAGGTCAGGCGTCTTGTCGGGCCAGCCAAGAATAGAGAAAGGCCATAGCGCTGATGAGAACCAAGTGTCGAGAACATCTTCGTCTTGTTCCCAGGCGTCGGGATCTGTCGCGACTTCGGGAGGCATGCCATCGCCATCGTAGCAGATCACCGTATCGCGGTCATCTTTACGATACCAGACAGGAATGCGGTGTCCCCACCACAGCTGACGGCTGATGCACCAGTCGCGGAGGTTGTCGATCCAGTGGTAATAAGTGTTCTTCCATGTTTTTGGGACGATTTTCACTTTGTCGGTTTCAACGGCTTCCCGGAGTTTTGCAGCGAAGACCGACATTTTGACGAACCATTGCTTGGACATGTATGGTTCGATCGTTGCCTTTGAACGGTAGGAGACGCCGACACGGTTTGTATGCGGCTCGATCTTTTCAAGATAGCCTTGCTCTTTCATGGCAGCGACGACAGCATCGCGCGCTTCTCCCATGGTCAATCCTGCGAATGTTCCGCCGTTTTCATTGATCTTGCCATCGGGGGTCATGATGTTGATGAACGGCAGATCATGGCTGATGCCGATAGTGTAGTCGTTGGGGTCGTGTGCAGGGGTGATTTTGACCATTCCCGTGCCGAACTCAGGATCGACATGGTGGTCGGCGATGATTGGAATTTCCCGATCCATCAGCGGAAGGACAACAGTTTTGCCAATCAGTGCCGTGTAGCGCGGGTCGCTTGGGGAAACAGCAACAGCTGTATCGCCGAGCATCGTTTCCGGACGTGTCGTCGCAATATGGACGAAACCGCTTCCATCTTTCAACGGATACTTAAAATGCCACAGGAACGATTCACGGTCTTCATATTCCACCTCATCATCGGCAAGCGCGGTTTGCGTGACAGGATCCCAGTTGACGAGGTAGTCGCCGCGGTAGATAAGTCCTTCGTCGTACAGCTTTTTGAAAATCGTTTTGACAGCGCGGTTGCAGCCTTCGTCCATAGTGAAGCGCAGGCGCGACCAGTCGCATGACGCGCCGATACACTTAAGCTGGCCAATGATCCGGTCTTGGCTGTCCTCTTTCCATTCCCAGATTTTTTCAAGAAATTCTTCTCTAGGGTGTTCTTTGCGCGTTTTTCCGGTCTGTTTGATCAGATGACGTTCGACGACCGTCTGCGTGGCGATCCCCGCGTGGTCGGTACCGGGAACCCACAAAGCCTCGTACCCCTGCATCCGTTTCCAGCGCACCAGAATATCTTGGAGGGTGTTCACAAGTGCATGACCCATATGGAGGACGCCGGTGACGTTTGGGGGAGGAATGCTGATGCTGTAGGCAGGTTTTTCCGAGGCGGCATCGGCCTGGAAGAAATGATGCTCCTCCCAAAACGTATACCACTTGTTATCAACGGTCTTAGGGTCGTAAGCCTTAGGGAGCTCTTGTACGTCGTCTGTTTTAGCCATGAGTGCGCTTGTGAGTTATAAGGTTCTAGAATTCAACGGATAGCATAACAAAAGTTTGAGAATACTGCAAAGATGAAATGAACGGATTTAATCCTTTGACTGTCAGTGCGTTAAAAAAAGCTCTCTTCCGATGGCATCGCACCTGCATATATATATTGTACCGATCGAGGGAATACCTGGAAAATACCTGTGCCAACCACAGGAAAAAAAGTAAAAAATAGCCATTTTTTTTCTGGGTAAAAATCGGTAAGAAACCGTTTTGAGCGGTATAATGAGGTTGGGGAGAGGGAGAGTGGTCCCCATATTCTGGAGGTAGTTATGAGAGTCCTAAGTCATCATTTCAAAGAATTTCTGTCAGCGCTTCGTGAAGGTAAAAGGGTTGTTTGCCAAGAGGATGGCAGCTGGCATATTGAAAGTTTTGTAAGAAATCTTTTTAACCGTCTTTTCATCGCTGATGAAAAGCGTATTATCGGCATCGGTAATGCGCTTGTCGCTGCCATGAACAGGGTTGAGCATATCCCGGTACGTTTTTCAGATGAGGATGGCATCGCTTGCGAGCAGTCTGTCGATTTCGACATGTATCTTCAAGCTGCCGACCATGTGATCAGCATGCTGCGCGCGCTTGACAACAAACATGCATCGCGTGTGGCGTCTTCGCTCGCGCGCCGGCAGATCGGCCTGCTTTACCGCCTCGAAGAAGTCAACGGCGGCTTCGATCCCCAAGCTGTCGACATGACTCTGCTGAACAAGCTGAAGAGCATGGTCATTGAATGGCGTTCCAACAATCCCGTTATCGATGAAGTTGCCCTTTCTCCACAGGACCTCCTCCGCCTGCAGGAGACTAGCCGCTACCACTCTTTCGTTAACCTCCTCCTTGAAGACGAACATGTTCGTGAAGCGTTCATGGTATGGATCGGCCGCGATGCTGTCGACCCGGTTGTCTTCATCCAATTTCCCGCTGTTCAGGAACGTCTTACCGATAGTCTTCTAGCCTGCCGCATCGGCCGCATGGGCGGTCATCAGCTCAAAGTGCAAAAGATCGCCGGCGAAAAAGTTGTCACACTTCCTTTTGAAGGCCGCGACGTCAACATTCTTGATGAAGAGAAAACAGTCACTCTTCGTGGCAATTACGCTGCGACAGTGGAAGAGATTTTCAATTCTTTTGCGAAGAAAAACAGCGAAGTCGGCAATTTTGAATACTTTGCTCATGGCGTAATGAACTGGAACGTTCACAAATGGGCTTGGTGGGATGCCGATGCTCAAGAATATCGCTGCATTGACCTCACTCGCGAACGTTGGTGGGAGCAGCTCCCTCTCTTTGAAGTGCTGACGACAGAACAAGCTAGCAGGCGATATGAGGTGCCCCTCGACGGCGTCAAGTGGAGCGTTTCCGCCACTGCTGTGCGTGAGCGTCCGCACCTTGACTTCGAGAGAACACACGCATTTTTCGAGGTTGCAATACCTTTCGGCGAAGGACGTTATGCGATTTTTGATATGGGAAAATATGCGAAGCTGTACCCTGCCTCGACTCTTGACGGCCTTACCATGCTTGCCGACAACATGCACGCCACGGTGTCTTATCCCGACGACTGTTCTTACTCTACCCACCGCCAGTGGGCGCACCAAGCGTTCGAAATGAGTCCTGAAGATGGCGTTGCCATCATGGAAAAAATCAAAAATGACATGATCAAGGGCATGGAACATAACTTTGTTTATCAGATCGAATCCGACAACTGTGCCCGTTGGGTACACGATGTCCTTGAGTCTGTTGTCGGGCAGCATCGTCTGCCGGATATGTTCCGTCAGCACCTGCTTGATACCACCCCGGAAGGTGCTGCGGCACCGATTTTCCGTGCGCTGAACCTTCTGCCGCGTTGGCTGGCAACCCCAATCATGGCGAACCTGCACCGTCTTTTCGGCGCACACCGCGGACGTTGGATCGTCGAACACGGCCAGCGCGTCTACAAATCGCTGACACGCCATGAATTTTGGAAGACAGGCATTGTCTATTTACCATCACGATTAGTGATGCTGAGAAAAAGCGGTATTCTGAAGCCGCTGCTGCTTGAAAGCACACGTCTCTGTGCTGCTGCCAAGAACTATGCCCACACAGTTGTGTCCGCAGTTGCGCGCCACTTGAAAATGTGGGTGCGAAAAACTGTGCATCTGTTGAACGACACTAGTGAACAAAGGGAAAGGAGGAATGATAGACGAGCACATCTGGAAGTGATCGTCTCGCTGGAATAGCAGCAACACGAAAGAGAAGATTCATGAGCTGGCATTGATCATGCATAAGAGACATCGGAAGAATAGCAACGGTGTCTCTAATGAAGAAAATAGAAGCCTTTGTACATGCATTAAAGCAAGGACATGCCCTAAGCCTTGACAGCGATGGAAACTGGAAAGTCTCCCTCGCTTTGTTGCGTCGGTGGCAGGATGTCCGCTTGGCGCAAGGGATGGCCGCTGTGCTGGACCGTTTGGAGCGTACTCCGGTTGCTGATGCCACTGCGATCGCTTACGGACATTATGCTGTCGCGGCGGAGATGGTTGCCTCGCGGCTTCGCCATTTGTCGAGCAAGCATGCAAAGCAATTAAAGATCGATCTGGAGTATCGCTGTTATGCATTGCGTTACCGAGTAGGCATTAAGCATGGCGGATGGGACAAGTGCTCGGAGTGCCGCAGTGAAGCCCTTGAACGGCATGCCATAACCTGGAAGCAGGAGCAGGATCTCATTTGGGACAAGTTGCTTACCGAAAGGGAACTTTTTCTCATGCAGCGAGCGGCGCGTTATCCGTATTTTGTAGAGTTGCTGCTTGCAGATGCCGGTTTGCGCGAGCGATTTTTTTGCTGGACTCTGCGCGATGGAATCGCTCCCGAACCTTTTATCGAATATCCCGGTAGTTGCGACACCCTTATACGCAGCAATCTTTGCGGGCGTATTGGTTTTTATGGCGGCGAGATGCTGCATATTTGCCATCTTAATGGCATGAAAACGCTGACCTTGCCTTTTGAGGGGCGGGCGATATCGATCCTTGACACAGACGAAAAAGTTGAACTGACAGGCGGGCTTACCATGACCATTGGCGAGGTCTTTGCTGTGTTTGCTAATAAGTGGAAACGCGTCGGCACCCTTGAATGTTTTCATGACGGCATTAGAAATTGGGACGTTCATTACTTGGGACATTGGTGTGCTTTGAGAGCTGTTTGCGATAAGATCGACCTTACCCGAGACCAATGGTGGGAGCAGCTGCCCCCCACGTGCATATTGTCAGCAGAGGAGGCAAGCAACAAGTATGGCGTTGCTCTTGATGGCCGGCAGTGGGCTGCTATTGCATGCGCTTCACGCGAGTCGCCAACGCTTGATTATGATAAGTCGCACGCCTATTTACAGATGATCGTTCCTGACAGCAAAGGGGATTATCGCGTTTATGCTTTTGGGAAATATGCCTTTCGCTTTCCAACAAACTTTTGGGAGTGTGTGACTATGTTTAGTGTAAGCATGCATGCGACGATCGCTTATCCTGATGAAAATATTTTTTTAACAAAGAGACAGCATGTTGGTTATAGTTTTTTGTTGACGCCAAGGCAAGGGATGCAGGCAATGGCGATCATCAATAACGATATGCGTATGTCGCGGTATGGTCATATCGTGTTTCAAATCGAAACTGAAAACTGCGGGCGTTGGATTCAAAATCTTCTTATGGATATTTTCGAAGAGGGCAGCGTCCCTAATCTTTTTCGTTTTCCGCTCATTCTTGCCGAGCCTGTTGGCATCGTCGGCACAATCTTCGGGTGGTTGCGGTTTTTACCGCGTGAAACCCGCGGGAAGGTGTTAGCGCGACTCCATTATCCGTTTGGCGCCTGGCGCGGGCATTGGGTGCGTAATAAGCAGGGACGGAGAGAGTGGAAAGCGATGACGACAAGTTCTTTTTGGGAGGATGGGATTGTTTACCTTCCCGCCTTTCTTCACAAACAGGTAGAAATCGGTAGAAATAAAAAACAACATTAACACCTGTGATAATAAGTATTGTTTAATAATAATTAATTAGTCATAATTACTTTCAAAAAATACAATTTAAGGGTGTTATGACTAATCCTGCATCAAATTTTACAGTTCTTGAAAGATATTCATTAACCGGAATTACAGTGAAGGCGCTTCACGAATATAATGAGACCGGCAAAGGAGCAAAAGCGATTGTCCGTATTTTTGGTACCCCGACGATGCCTTGCGTTGCTGCGGTTGATGCACTATCTCACCTTATTCTTGCTGTTGGCAAATTAATCACCGGATTCGTCGCATCTCCGACAGTAGCGATCATGGAAGCTTGTGGAAAAGAGATCAAGCCCGGCAATGCATGGCGTGATCTTACTTGGGGTTCTGCGTGCATCCATTTATCTGTGGCTTTGGAGCATTTCGGGTATATCTTCATCTTGCCTGTTGTTCTATTTGGCAGTCCTAAAATAGCGCACCATCTCGTTAATGACCGTCGTGCAAATCTACAGAGTCAGCTACAGGGAAATCAAGAAGCTCTTCAGAATGCTCAAAATCGAATTATTGAACTGGAAGCGGACAAGGAAAGGCTAGAACAAGAGCGTAATGACGCTAATGCTGCCCATACACAAACAGCAATGGAGAAGGAGCGGGCTGATCAAAAGATCAGGGAGCTAGAAGCAGAGATTAACGCAAAAAAAGAGCAAATAGATGCGCTTACTCAAGAACGCGATCAGATCCGACAGGAGTTGCAAGAAAACCGCACTGAATCTGATAAGCAAGTAGAGGCTTTGACAAAGAACGTAGAAGACCTGCAGAAGGCTCAAACTCGAATTGCCGCACTTGAAGCGGAGAAGGCTAGGTTAGAGCAAGAACGTAATGATGCTGATCCCATCCATACACAAACAGCACAGAGTCAGCTACAGGGAAATCAAGAAGCTCTTCAGAATGCTCAAAATCGAATTATTGAACTGGAAGCGGACAAGGAAAGCCTAGAACAAGAGCGTAATAACGCTAATGCTGCCCATACACTAACAGCAATGGAGAAGGAGCAGGCTGATCAAACGATCAGAGAGCTAGTAGCAGAGATTAACGCAAAAAAAGAGCAAATAGATGCGCTTACTCAAGAACGCGATCAGATCCGACAGGATTTGCAAGAAAACGGCACTGAATCTGATAAGCAAGTAGAGGCTTTGACAAAGAACGTAGAAGAGCTGCAAAGCAAAATTCAACAATTAGAAGAAGATAAAGTCAAGCTACACGATGAACTAACGAATTTGACAAATAATCTCGAATGTAGAGATCAAGAATACTGTGATGCGGCAGAAGTTCTTCGGGGAATGGCTAATCGTATCAATGCCCTTCAAAATATGATCGAAGAGTTGCAAAGACAAGACTCAAAGGCAGAGGTTGGTGAGCGGGGTCCGGGGATGAATGAATCATTATCCCGATCAGTGATTGATGAATTTGAAGAAGTAGAAAGCTCCGCTAGTACAGAATTGGATAGCAAATTGCAGGTGTCAGATCATTACAGGACTGTCCATCAAGAATTAAAAGAGGCAAGCCTCAATGAAGTGATTGATATTTTGAGGTCGCACCTGTCGGGAAGTCTACCACCAGATAAGGAGAATGCTCTTTTTAATAAATTTGATGAAATTATGAAATTCTCAAAAGAAAATCGAATCCAGTTAAGGAAATGGCGCGGAGCAATTAAAGCAGCATTTGAAGAGTTAAACGACATTGTAATCCGTGGTGAAGAGGGGATACAAATTGATGTAGATAAATTAGATGCTGGTCAGATGCACTTAAGTAAAATTAGAGAAATTGATTTAGATCAATCTATGTACCAGGCTCTTGATGGCGTGACAACTTCCTATATCAAATATATTCAAGAAAATGTCACTAAAGATAATTTAGAGAAACATGTTGTGACTTTAGCTATCTTCCTCAAGCGATTGTTGGATGAACTTAATAATATGTCACACGAAGTAGCGCAAGCACTTCAGAAGACTAAAAAAGAATTAGAAGAGATTGAACGCAATAAACAAGAAGAAGCGGAGGCAAGTACCGCTGCCGCGAGTCGTCAAGACCGTGATCAATTGATCAAGTCATTAGACTTAATTAGGTGGAATACAGAAAACCTGAGCTTTGATCTCTTTAATTTTCTAGCATTCCAACCAGGTTTGCCTAAATGGATAAATTTAAATTTAGGTGAGTACTCAAATAATAATGCTTCTGAAAAATTAAAAAAAGTAGTTGATAATTTAATTGAGGAAATTTCTTCTTCTCCTACGGCTGAAGCGAGGGAGAAGGTTAAAGAACTATCCAACCTTATGCTCACTTTTCTTCAAGGAAATTCCAAATACGATAAAAGACTATCCTAAATACAGATACCGCCTCCTAGGGGGGCGGTATCATTATATCCTTACCAAAAATTTATAGGATCTTTACAGTCGTTCGCTAAAATATACCTTTTAAACCACTGATTGAAGAAGTATCATGAATAGCGCGGCTGTTAACAGCACACACAGTCTCTCTGGCAAACCGGCGGTGTCTTTCGAGGTTCCCGTCCAGCCCGTCAAACACTCTGATTACGGTTCTGAGACAGAGAAGATCGATCGTGTCGGGCAGTCGGCATTTGAGAAGATCGAAAGCATCTCGCACCGCGCGGATGATCTGGCCAACTATTCCTTGTCGGTTATCACCAATGTCCTGATTGGCTTCTATACCTTTGTCCATACCACTAGAAATGTTGTTGATGCCGTCAGAGGTTTTTTCTGCCAGTCGCGTTTCGTCAATGATATCTGCACCATCTTAAGCGAGTCTTTGGCCTATGTGTCCCTCGGAGAAGTTGTCTCCCTGCCTTTTAGTGTTTATGGGATCTTCCATTCGATCTATGCATACTGCAAAGGGGATATCGACACCTTTGAACTGATCGTTGAGGGGATTATTACCAACTTATTATATATCGGCGATAACATAGCCAATTTTGTGTGCGATCTTGTAAAGATCGGTATTGACGTCCCGGGAGTGGTCCAATGGGCCGATCTTTTCGGTATTTTCACCTTGGCAATCTCGATCTGTTGCTTGATCTCTGATGCCCGCGGTTGGCACCGCAGCGCCAAGTTCCTGAAGGAGTTTGACGAGGCTGTGCAGAGCGAAAGCGGCAATTCCCCAAAACTGGTGGCGTTGTTACGACATGATAAGAAGCGTGTATGTGAACATCTGTCGCTCACTGAAGCCGAGGTAAATATTATCGTCGACCGTGTCGACTGTATCGGCAAAAATATTTTTGCCAACATGGGGACTCCACAAGAAAATGGAGAAGAACTCAACCGTCAGCATGAGGAAGCTTTGAAGCTGCTGCGCGGGCGTGTTTCCGATAAAATTCTCTCCCATCAGCTAAGGGTGGCGTCTAACTCGGTGAGGATTGTGGCGTCGACATTGCAGCTGGCAACGGTATGGACGCCGGCAGCGCCTTTCACGGTGCCGATCGCTTCGACATTGTACGCATGTGGCGGAACGATCAATATTGCCGAGTTCAGCTACCGTCATATTCGGAACTTTCAGTTCAGAAGATCGATTCTTCTGAATAAGAACTTCACTGTTGCTCAGTCATAGGTGGCGAGCAGCTCATTTTTTTCGCAATCTTTGTAGTACTGTGCCTTTTCGTAATCATCGGAGGTAAGGTAGTATAATGAAAGCTGACGGTACATTTGCCTTCTTTCCCAAGGAAATGCTCGGTTGTACCAGGGAGATTGATCAGGGATGCGCCCTTTAAGGTAGTGGCTGAGGAGTGTCCATGACCGTGGATAGGCGACGTCAAGCACGCTGCTGAAGTGGATCATCGCTAGCTCTTGTCCTTCAGTGGCATTGAGCCAGATGCCGTAAAGATAGTGGAGAGCGGTATTTTCTCTGTTCAGAGATTCTACGGAATAGTTGTTAAGAATAGCTCCCGCCTCCCGCCATTGATGATCCAAGAGGTGTGCCCAGAGGCAGCGGTAGTCAAGACGGAGCTGTTGCTCTTTGGTGAGTTTTAATTGACCGAGAGTGCTGATGAGAGGATAAACGCCGGCGGTATTGTTCACAGTCAGGTCTTGGTCCAAGATAAAAAGCAGCGTCCGCTCCTGGTACAGGTTTAAGTCACTTATTTTTGCCATTGCCTTTTTTAGTTCTTCGGTATTTCCGTCGATGGCGATTTTGATCATCAGCCATCTAGGGTCGTCAGGGCTTGCTTTGTTCCGGATTTCGCTGTATTTTCTTACTGCTAGACGGTTACACCCTAGCGTCAGCAGGCAGAACAACGCATTGCAGAGCGAGGGCACGGAAGGCGTGGCGGAGTCGACGATTTCGTCAATGATCTCTTCGATGACATAGGGCTTGCCTAGCCAGAATGCCAGCTGCATGGCGAAGCTTGATGCTTTCAGCATCGCTGAAGTTTTTTCTTTAGGGTCTTCTTCGATAAAGTACAGCGGCTCCCAATGCTTCTTAATGCTGCGGAACAGCTTGCGCGCGTGCTTGTTCCTGGCAACACCTTTGACGTGCCTGAGAACCAGAAGCACGAAGGCGTAGGTTGCTTTCCGGTTGATGTGCGCGCTTTCATGCATACGGTAAAGTACCTGTTCTTCGAGTACAGGCAGCAGCGGGTGGTGCGGATAGCGACGGTATGCAAGCTCGAAGCATTTGATCTCTTCGTCGTAATCTTTAAGCGCGCGGTAGACCAGTGCTTTTCCAAGGTATTCAAGCGGCGCTCCCGGGGTAGAATGTAGTTTCCCGAACTCTTCGAGAGCGAGATCGTAGAGGGTTTCCGCTTCTGTTGTGTCGCGTGTGTTGCGCGCCTGCTCTAAGAGGGTGACGCCTGCACGGAATTGCGCCTCGCGGCCTTCGGCGCGGCCGGGAAAAGAATAGCCGATGCGTCGGTATTCGCTGAGTGCGATATGGTATTCTTTGTGAGCAAGGAAGGCATCGGGAACGGCAAGGCAGGAGACGGTGACGTTTTGTCCTGCGGTGAAGATGTTGAAATTCTCCAGAGTGAAATCGACATCGCGGGAGAGCAGTCCCACGTGAGTGCCGACGTACGGCAGGTGGCTGATGTAGGACAAGTACAGAACGTTGTCGAGGTAGACGTAGATATTGTTGTCCAGTTTATCGATGCGCACCCGATAGCTGCGACCATGTTCAAGGTAGATATTGTCGGCATGGACAACCTCGACAGAGGAACGCAGCAGACGTGTGGTGCGGTCGGCATCGGAACCTAGCCATAAGCAGTAGCCGTCATTGATTTGTTCCCGCTCATCGGGTTCCGGAACGCTGAGAAGGAAACCTATGCCTTTGCTGCGGTTCCCTAGTGTTATGTCCGCTTCTATCCTGATGTTTTCCGAAAATGAGACTTTGGAGATCATCAGGTTCATCCAGTCGGCAGCCTCGGCGCCGCGAGTGATCGCTACATGTTCAGCGATCAGCACATGTTCCTGGAACTCCCAATCGCTTTTGTTGTAGATGTCCAACTCGGCATTATGGAACCATTCTGCCCGTCCTTCGATGTAGCTCTCGACATCATGGATCAACTCTTGCACTGTCTGATATCGGTCTTGGGGCTCGAACTCCAGGCATTTTGTGGCAATGCCGCCAAGGATGCGCGGGACATCGCGGTAAGGGGCGACCTTTGCAGGGTCGGGAAGCTCTTCTTTGCTCATCTTCTGCCGAAATTCTTTCAATGAGCCGCGCTTGAACGGCGGCCGAAGCGTCAAGATCTGGTAGAGGATCACTCCTAGAGAATAAATATCTGTCAGCACAGTAGCAGGATGGCCGATGCCGCGCTCCGGCGCCATATAGGTCACCGTGCCGACTACTTTACCGGTGACGGTAAGGCCGCTAAGCGATGTTTTCGGAGCGGGGACGGCCTCTTCGTTGTCCCGTGTTTCGATCAGTTTCGCCAGTCCCCAGTCGAGGATCATTACCTCGCCGTACTTTCCTACGATGATGTTTTCCGGTTTAATATCACGGTGGAGGACACCTTTGGAGTGGGCGTATGCAACGGCATGGCATACTTGCAGGAAGGTGCGTACAAGTGCAGGAATGGAGCCTTCGCCATGTTCTGTCTTGCCTCCTTCTTTTTCTGTTTTGCGCGTCGCTCTGATGATTTGCTTGAGCGTGTCTCCCTGGACGTAGGGCATGGTATAGTAGATGTATTTCTCTTCGTGATGGATCGAATAGATCGGAATGATTGCCGGGTGAGTCAGCTGACAGGTGACATGCGCTTCTTTGAGGAAGCGGTTGTGCATTTGTTCATATTCGACAAGATCATCGCGTATCCTTTTGAGGGCGATACGTCGTCCGCATGTGGTGTCGTAAGCGAGGAAGACCTGTCCCATCCCTCCTTTACCGATCGTGTCGAGGACTTGGTATGGGCCAATAGAGAACTTGATCGCTTCGTGTTCGGGGAGGTGTCCTTCGACTAGCGAGCGTGAGCCTTCTGTTTGCGAGACATCCTTGCTGCTTTCATCCATGGCTGCCTACTTTAACCTTTCCCAGAGCTTGCGCGCTTCTAGAGAAGCGTTTTGCACATAGCAGTTGTGGCCGAGTTCTTCATCGAAGTAGATGCCGTTGAGCGTACTCAGCGATGCTGCCATTTGGTGGTAGAGGGCGTTGTTTCCATGTTCGTCGCGCTCGGGCAGAGTATAGCGAAAGCCGCAGATCACCGTTCTGTAGCTGTGGCGATGCCATTGCTTGCGGGCTAGGCGTAAGGCTTCTTCGACGGTTTCTGCGGAAACATCGGTGGCCACTTCGCCGTTGGCATTGCTTTCACGGTACCATCGGTACTCTTTGTTGGTTTCTTCTCTTAAGAATAGATATTGCTTTCCTTCAGGGCTGTCGCAGACCTCTGCAATATGGATGATTTTATTACTCATTTTCTTCTTCGATGGCGTCTTCAAGGTTATGTTTCACTGCTTCAGTTCTATCTTCGCCGACAGGCGCTTCCGAGTAAAAATATTCGCGGAAAATGATGTAGATTCCCCCCAAGGTGAAGAGGACAGGGACGATGACGGTCCAGTCCAGCTGGAAGAAAATGAGGAGGAAAAGGGAGATCAGGATAACAGAGCTGATAGCCAGATCGTAACGTCTTCCCGTCAAAAATTGCCGTGTTGCCAGTGTTGCCCAGATTGCTAGCAGGATGCCCGGCCACCAACTGTTGGTGTAGAATAGGATACCAAGTGCGATTAAGAAGATACCATTAGATATGGCGTCGGCTTTTCTTTTGGAAAGGATTGGCTTTGACATAATAAACACCTCGTTTTCTGAATGATAGTCTGTCAGGAATAATATGAAAAGGGGAGAGGAGAGATATATGAAGTCTTTGGAAATGAGGGGATAGGATTGATTGAGTGTTTCCTTTGCCTGCGATTTATAGTATAGTTATGCAGTCTTAATTATATCTTAACCTTTTCAAGTTAAAATTACGTTTAATATTAACTATTTTTTTTTATGTTGAGCTATTAAAAAACAGGATTAATAACGATGTTTAGTTTAGGTAATTACTTAAATAAGAATGCGGCTCACGAGCTCCATGAGTTTGCATCATCATGTGTAAGCGAAGAAGATTTACTCGCAAGGATCAAAGAAGAACCATCTTGGGGTATTTCGATCTTTGAGAACATGAATTTGGAAAAAGAAGGAAGCGCTTCTCTTGCTGCCAAGATATTGTACCATATCAGCCTTGATGATATTAAAAGTCCAGTAGTGAAAAACGTGGAAGCAGTTCTCAGGAATAAGGGGTTGCTCAACCGTGATACCGGTACGGATTTTTCCCTAAAGATAGGAGATGAACTTCCTTTGTTGGCACACTGGTCGATTTTGGCGCTGGAATCTCCCTATTTTCGGGTAATGAAAGGATTTAAGGAATTTCAAACAGGAACGCTGGCCGTTGAAGAGACGTTCGCTCCCGAAGTTCTGAAGCATGTCGTGGATTATCTTTATCTTTCTAATGAGAAGAGGGAAGAGTTTATCACCACAGTGGACAAGGCTCTTTTGCCTTCGATCGCTGCACTTGCTGATCTATGGGAGGTTGAGAAGTTGAGAGAGGCTTGCGATGAAGTACTTTGCAACTCTTTAGCTGAGATTAGCACAGGAAAAAGCGATATCGACGAGTGGCTTCTTCCCAAGAAGGGCACTAAAGAAGGCTCCAAGGATAACAATGCATCGGAATCAAGTCAAAGTTCACGATCGTCTAGCGACAGTCCAATTAAAGAAGAACCTCAACCGATAATCGCTACCTATCTTCCGAAGTTCGCGATGCTCTTACAATTTATTAAAAGAATAGCCGGAGAGGACGATATAGAATCCGTTATCGAGAAAACGCAGAGATGGGATGAGGCTGTTCGGATAGCGGCAAAGTGTACTCCGGAAGAAATCGAGGTGTTCTCTACACTGAAAACGGAGTTTGGAAAGGTGTGTCGAATCCTTGAGGGGGCTTTTGGCCCGGCGGAGTGGGAAAAAAACTTTCCCGTCACAATCAAACCGGAATGGGTTCCTCAGCTTCCTAAAAATATTCATGAGATTCTTGAGCAAGAAGATCCTACTGAACCGGGTAAGAAATTGAAGGAGACCTGTACTTTTTTCTTGCGCCCTAAAAAGCTCATCTTCCTTGGAGAAGATGGCATAAAGCTAGAGTTTTATCTCACCTTAGGCAATGCCAAAATATTGGCGATGGTGCCGACCAATTCGGATCGAAGTATGCATTGTTCTGGTTTGGATGAATTGGATTGCTCTTTAGTAGCTGAATCCAGCTGGGTGCTGATGAGAAAAGAGTTGATCCCTGACTCGAGAAATAAGAGTTTCGAAAAACAGAAAAAATTGCTTAAGGGAAGTTTTGAAGTACCAACGATAATGGATGCAATACTTTTGTGTATGATCACCTATGTAAGCGAAGGGAAAAATATTTGTGGGCGAAGACCTTGGACTTTCTGTCGAGAGAATTTTGAAAATTATCAGATGTTGGTTGGCGGCAAGAAGCCTTCGGGGATCGTTGTCGACTGTTTCTTCAACGACAGCGAACCAGGGCTGTCGGGTGTCTGGAAGTTCTAAGTTCTTGGTTGTTGGAACATTGGTATTTGGGTAGAGTCATTGGATCATTGGTTATTGGCGAAGATTTTTTACAGAGGTCGTGTTGACCCTAATTATAAAAGGATAAACAGGCTTTAAAATGTTTTGTTTAAAAAATCTCTTAAATAAGGATGCCTCTCGCGCGCTCCACGAGTTTGCAAGATCATGTGTAAGCGAAGAAGATTTAATCACAAGGATCAAAGAAGAGCCATCTTGGGTTATTTCGATCTTTGAGAACATGAATTTGGAAAAAGAAGGAAGCGCTTCTCTTGCTGCCAAGATATTGTACCATATCAGCCTTGATGATATTAAAAGTCCAGTAGTGAAAAACGTGGAAGCAGTTCTCAGGAATAAGGGGTTGCTCAACCGTGATACCGGTACGGATTTTTCCCTAAATATAGGGGATAAATTTTCTTTGTTGGCGCACTCGTCGATTTTGGCGCTTGAATCTCCCTATTTTAAAGGAATGAAAGGATTTGAGGAATTTCAAACAGGAACGTTGGCCGTTGAAGAGGCGTTCGCTCCCGAAGTTCTGAAGCATGTTGTGGATTATCTTTATCTTTCTGATGAGAAGAGGGAAGAGTTTATCACCACAGTGGACAAGGCTCTTTTGCCTTCGATCGCTGCACTTGCTGATCTATGGGAGGTCGAGGAGCTGAGAGCGGCTTGCGATGAAGAACTTTACAACTCTTTAGCCGAGATCAGGCTGGAAAAAAGCGATATCGACGAGTGGCTAAGAGGTTCTGAAAAAATCTCCAAGGATAATGATCGGTCAGAATCGTTAAGTGACAGTTCAATTAAAGAAGAACCTCAACCGATAATCGCTGCGTATCTTCCGAAGTTCGCGATGCTCTTACAATTTATTAAAAGAATAGCCGGAAAGGGCAATATAGAATCTGTCATCGCGAAAACGCTGACATGGGAGGGAGCTACTCAGCTAGCGGCAAGATGTACCCCGGAAGAAATCAAGGCGTTCTCTACATTGAAAACGGAGTTTGGAAAGGTGTGTCGAATCCCTGAGGGGGCTTTTGGCCCGGCGGAGTGGGAAAAAAACTTTCCTGTCACAATCAAACCGGAATGGGTTCCTCAGCTTCCTAAAAATATTCATGCGATCCTGGAGCAGGACGACCCTACTGAGCCGGGTAAGAAATTGAAGGAGACTTGCACTCTATTCTTGCGTCCTAAAAAGGTCATCCTACACGAAGAAGATGGCAGCGAGAAAGAGCTTTATCTAACCTTTGACGGTGTGGAAGAGTTGGCCAAGAAGGCGACCAATCCTAATCGAAGAACGAAGTATTGTACTTTTGATAAATTAAGAAATCAATTGAATCAAATCCAGGCAGCGGAAGCTGGTTGGGTATTGATGAGAAAAGAGCTGATCCCTAACTCGAGAAATAAGGATTTCAGAAATCAGAAACAATTGCTTAAGGGAAGTTTTGAAGTACCCAAGATAATGGATGCAATTCTTTTGAATGTGATCACCTATGCAGGCGAAGAGAAGTATCTTTATGGAAGAGATCCTTGGACTTTTACTCGGTGTCAAGAGAAGTATAAGAAGAAGTATAAGAGTTTTCACACGGTGGTTGGCGGCTTTGCCTTTTCGGGGCTCACTGTCTCCCACGACTTCGACTGCGGCAACCGTGGGCTGTCGGGTGCCTGGAAGTTCTAGGTTCTTGGTTGTTGGAACATTGGTATTTGGGTAGAGTCATTGGATCATTGGTTATTGGCGAAGATTTTTTACAGAGGTCGTGTTGACCCTAATTATAAAAGGATAAACAGGCTTTAAAATGTTTTGTTTAAAAAATCTCTTAAATAAGGATGCCTCTCGCGCGCTCCACGAGTTTGCAAGATCATGTGTAAGCGAAGAAGATCTATTCAAAAAGATCAAAGAAGAGCCATCTTGGGTTATTTCGATCTTTGAGAACATGAATTTAGAGAGAGAAGATAGTGCGTCTTTTGCTGCCAAAATGTTGTACCATATCAGCCTTGATGACCTTGAAAATCCCGCAGTGAAAAACGTGGAAGCAGTTATCAGGAATAAGGGGTTGCTCAACCGTGATACCGGTACGGATTTTTCCCTAAATATAGGGGATAAATTTTCTTTGTTGGCACACTCGTCGATTTTGGCGCTTGAATCTCCCTATTTTAAAGGAATGAAAGGATTTGAGGAATTTCAAACAGGAACGTTGGCCGTTGAAGAGGCGTTCGCTCCCGAAGTTCTGAAGCATGTTGTGGATTATCTTTATCTTTCTGATGAGAAGAGGGAAGAGTTTATCACCACAGTGGACAAGGCTCTTTTGCCTTCGATCGCTGCACTTGCTGATCTATGGGAGGTCGAGGAGCTGAGAGCGGCTTGCGATGAAGAACTTTACAACTCTTTAGCCGAGATCAGGCTGGAAAAAAGCGATATCGACGAGTGGCTAAGAGGTTCTGAAAAAATCTCCAAGGATAATGATCGGTCAGAATCGTTAAGTGACAGTTCAATTAAAGAAGAACCTCAACCGATAATCGCTGCGTATCTTCCGAAGTTCGCGATGCTCTTACAATTTATTAAAAGAATAGCCGGAAAGGGCAATATAGAATCTGTCATCGCGAAAACGCTGACATGGGAGGGAGCTACTCAGCTAGCGGCAAGATGTACCCCGGAAGAAATCAAGGCGTTCTCTACATTGAAAACGGAGTTTGGAAAGGTGTGCCAAATCCTCAAAAGGGCTTTTGGTCCGGCGGAGTGGGAAAAAACCTTCCCCGTCACAATCAAACCGGAATGGGTTCCTCTGCTTCCGGAGAATATTCATGCGATTCTTGAGCAGGAAGATCCTACTGAACCGGGTAAGAAATTGAAGGAGACCTGCGCTTTTTTCTTGCGTCCTGAAAAGGTCATCCTACACGAAGAAGATGGCAACGAGAAAGAGCTTTATCTCACCTTTGACGGTGTGGAAGAGTTGGCCAAGAAGGCGACCAATCCTAATCGAAGAACGAAGTATTGTACTTTTGATAAATTAAGAAATCAATTGAATCAAATCCAGGCAGCGGAAGCTGGTTGGGTATTGATGAGAAAAGAGCTGATCCCTAACTCGAGAAATAAGGGTTTCAGAAATCAGAAACAATTGCTTAAGGGAAGTTTTGAAGTACCCAAGATAATGGATGCAATTCTTTTGAATGTGATCACCTATGCAGGCGAAGAGAAGTATCTTTATGGAAGAGATCCTTGGACTTTTACTCGGTGTCAAGAGAAGTATAAGAAGAAGTATAAGAGTTTTCACACGGTGGTTGGCGGCTTTGCCTTTTCGGGGCTCACTGTCTCCCACGACTTCGACTGCGGCAACCGTGGGCTGTCGGGTGCCTGGAAGTTCTAGGTTCTTGGTTGTTGGAACATTGGTATTTGGGTAGAGTCATTGGATCATTGGTTATTGGCGAAGATTTTTTACAGAGGTCGTGTTGACCCTAATTATAAAAGGATAAACAGGCTTTAAAATGTTTTGTTTAAAAAATCTCTTAAATAAGGATGCCTCTCGCGCGCTCCACGAGTTTGCAAGATCATGTGTAAGCGAAGAAGATCTATTCAAAAAGATCAAAGAAGAGCCATCTTGGGTTATTTCGATCTTTGAGAACATGAATTTAGAGAGAGAAGATAGTGCGTCTTTTGCTGCCAAAATGTTGTACCATATCAGCCTTGATGACCTTGAAAATCCCGCAGTGAAAAACGTGGAAGCAGTTATCAGGAATAAGGGGTTGCTCAACCGTGATACCGGTACGGATTTTTCCCTAAATATAGGGGATAAATTTTCTTTGTTGGCACACTCGTCGATTTTGGCGCTTGAATCTCCCTATTTTAAAGGAATGAAAGGATTTGAGGAATTTCAAACAGGAACGTTGGCCGTTGAAGAGGCGTTCGCTCCCGAAGTTCTGAAGCATGTTGTGGATTATCTTTATCTTTCTGATGAGAAGAGGGAAGAGTTTATCACCACAGTGGACAAGGCTCTTTTGCCTTCGATCGCTGCACTTGCTGATCTATGGGAGGTCGAGGAGCTGAGAGCGGCTTGCGATGAAGAACTTTACAACTCTTTAGCCGAGATCAGGCTGGAAAAAAGCGATATCGACGAGTGGCTAAGAGGTTCTGAAAAAATCTCCAAGGATAATGATCGGTCAGAATCGTTAAGTGACAGTTCAATTAAAGAAGAACCTCAACCGATAATCGCTGCGTATCTTCCGAAGTTCGCGATGCTCTTGCAATTCATCAAAAAAGAAGCAGGAAAGGGCAATATAGAATCTGTCATCGCGAAAACGCTGACATGGGAGGGAGCTACTCAGCTAGCGGCAAGATGTACCCCGGAAGAAATCAAGGCGTTCTCTACATTGAAAACGGAGTTTGGAAAGGTGTGCCAAATCCTCAAAAGGGCTTTTGGTCCGGCGGAGTGGGAAAAAACCTTCCCCGTCACAATCAAACCGGAATGGGTTCCTCTGCTTCCGGAGAATATTCATGCGATTCTTGAGCAGGAAGATCCTACTGAACCGGGTAAGAAATTGAAGGAGACCTGCGCTTTTTTCTTGCGTCCTGAAAAGGTCATCCTACACGAAGAAGATGGCAACGAGAAAGAGCTTTATCTCACCTTTGACGGTGTGGAAGAGTTGGCCAAGAAGGCGACCAATCCTAATCGAAGAACGAAGTATTGTACTTTTGATAAATTAAGAAATCAATTGAATCAAATCCAGGCAGCGGAAGCTGGTTGGGTATTGATGAGAAAAGAGCTGATCCCTAAATCGAGAAATAAGGGTTTCAGAAATCAGAAACAATTGCTTAAGGGAAGTTTTGAAGTACCCAAGATAATGGATGCAATTCTTTTGAATGTGATCACCTATGCAGGCGAAGAGAAGTATCTTTATGGAATAGTTCCTTGGACTTTTACTCGGTGTCAAGAGAAGTATAAGAAGAAGTATAAGAGTTTTCACACGGTGGTTGGCGGCTTTGCCTTTTCGGGGCTCACTGTCTCCCACGACTTCGACAGCGTCCACATTGGGCTGTCGGGTGCCTGGAAGTTCTAGGTTCTTGGTTGTTGGAACATTGGTATTTGGGTAGAGTCATTGGATCATTGGTTATTGGCGAAGATTTTTTGCAGATGTCGTGTTGACCCTAATTATAAAAGGATAAACAGGCTTTAAAATGTTTTGTTTAAAAAATCTCTTAAATAAGGATGCCTCTCGCGCGCTCCACGAGTTTGCAAGATCATGTGTAAGCGAAGAAGATCTATTCAAAAAGATCAAAGAAGAGCCATCTTGGGTTATTTCGATCTTTGAGAACATGAATTTAGAGAGAGAAGAAAGCGCTCCTCTTGCTGCCAAGATGTTGTATCATATCAGCCTCGATGACCTTGAAAATCCCATGGTGAAAAACGTGGAAACAGTTATTAGAAATAAAGGGCTGCTCAACCGCGGAGCTGATACAGATTTTCTTCTAAAGAAAGGGGATGAACTTCCTTTGTTGGCACATCGGTCGATTTTAGCGTTGGAATCTCCCTATTTTAGGGTAATGAAAGGATTTAAGGAATCTCAAGAGGGAACGCTGAAAGTCGAAGAGGCGTTTACTCCCGAAGTTATTAAGCATGTCGTCGATTATCTATATTTTTCTGATGAAAGGAGAAATGAGTTTATTACCACAGTGGATAAGGCCCTTTTGCCTTCGATTGCTGCGCTCGCTGATCTATGGGAGGTTGAGGAGCTCAGAGCGGCTTGCGATGAGGATCTTTGCAACTCCTTAGCCGAGATCAGCTTGGAAAAAAGCGATATCGACGATTGGCTTCTCCCTCCTGCTAAAGCTCCCAAGAAGGGTACTGAAGAAGGCTCTAAGGATAGCAATGCATCGGAATCGAGTCAAAATTCACAATCGTCTAGTGACAGTCCAATTGAAGAAGAACCACAACCGCAAATCGCTGCCTTTCTTCCGAAGTTTGCGATGCTCTTAAAATTCATCAAAAAAGAAGCCGGAGAAGGTGAGATAGAATCCGTTATCGAGGAAATGCTGACAAAGGATGGGGCTGTTCGGCTTGCCGCTAAGTGCACTCCCGAAGAGATCAAGGCGTTTGCTACACTGAAAACAGAGTTTGGAAAGGTGTGTCGAATCCCCGAGGGGACTTTCGGCCTTGCGGAGTGGGAACACACCTTCCCCGTCATAATCAAACCGAAATGGGTTCCTCCGCTTCCGAAGAATATTCATGCGATTCTTGAGCAGGAAGATCCTACTGAACCGGGTAAGAAATTGAAGGAGACCTGCGCTTTTTTCTTGCGTCCCGAAAAGGTCATCCTCCGTGAAGAAGATGGCAGCGAGAAAAAGTCTTATCTCACATTCGAAGTTGTCAATAAATTGACGGGAATGCCGAAAAATAGGAGTCAATGGGTTTTGTATTCTATTCCTTCTAGTTTGTGGGATCATTTGAGAGCGATGCCGGCAACGGAAGCAGGCTGGGTACTGATAAGAAAAGAGATGATCCCTGGCTCGAGATTTAAGAGTTTCGAAAATCAGAAACGATTGCTTAAGGAAAAATTTGAAGTGCCAACGATAATGGATGCAGCACTTTTGTATGTGATCACACATGCAAACGAAGGAAAGCGTCTTTATAGATCCGAGAATTACACTCGGTGTCAAGAGAAATTTGAGCATCATCAAACGATGGTTGGCGGTTCCAACTACTCGGAGCTCATCGTTGATTACAACGAGACATACACTCCCATCGCACCTGGGCTGTCGGGTGTCTGGAAGTTCTAGGTTGTTGGTTGTTGGAATATTGGCTACAGGTACACATTTTTCTGTAAGCGTAGCGGCACAGCAAACGATCACATCACCGGCGCCGTAGACACCGGTGATGTGAAAATGAGTTAACCAAAAATGGGTGAGAGCAACCCGGATATTCTTTCAACAAGCGTAGGAGAAGTTGGTGGAAAATTACCATGTTCACAGTAGCAATTAAGAAGCTCAATCATCGGATCTCTATTGATTTTACTAACGTTGCCCTCAGCATCAAAGTCGAAAAGGCGGGAAAACGGTATTGTTAAAACTGATCGATGGTCAGTGAAAGTCACAACATCAAGAGCCCACTCATTCATAGGTCTCTCAGGCTGGCTTGCGGAAATGACAGCCCACAGATTTTGAGCAATGAGATACATTTTATGAACGGTAGGATCACTGCTGAACGGCATCATGCTTTTAGTCGATAAGCTTTTTACCACTATTCCATAATTTATGTTAGTAACAGGAACCGCTTTTTTGTCTTCACTACTCAGAATCTCTTGCATATTCCGTCCAAAGGGACATATGGTGCCAGCTCTGAAGGATTCTAACACGGGACGCGCGCATTCAGCTTTCGCTGCTGCTAATGCGAGCAGGGCTTGATTGAGGCTTTTTAAGGCGTAAGTTTCGCTATCCTCGATCTTTTCCCTTTCTAGAAGATCATCAAAGGGGATAATAACATTTTCGTTATTGCGTGGGGTAAATTCCTCTTGAATGGCTGTCGGCAGATTTTTCCATTCTCGTAGAAATTCAGTACATTTTTCATTGAAAATATCCGCCATGATGTTGTTTTTTTGCTCTTCGTCATTAGCATTATTTGTGTATTGAAATTTTTCATGAGGGTTTGCTCTTGAAATAGGCCCTGTATATGGCATAGAACTCTCCTTTTAGACCTGTTCTCAGCACCATTTTTTGATAGGTGCAATATTTGTTCATCCTTTCAAATTTTTGGATTTTAATGAAGTCGATTCGACAACATTCCAAATGTTTCTTTTCAAGGGCAAGAGATGATCTCGATATGATTTTTCCCTATGACATGTTCCGAATTCGGAGCCATTAACGACAGTGAAGAACTCTTTTTAGATATTTTCCTGTGAATGATTTTTTGTTCTGCACAACCTCTTCAGGTGTGCCGCAGCAGACGATTTCTCCGCCGGCGGCACCGGCATCGGGACCGAGATCGATGATATGATCGGCATTTTTGATGACGTCGAGGTTGTGCTCGATGATCACCATGGTATTGCCTTTATCGACGAGCTTGTGCAGCACTTTAAGGAGTTTTTTGATGTCGTCGGGATGCAGTCCGGTTGTGGGCTCGTCAAGGAGATATAGGGTCTTTCCTGTCGATCGCTTTGCAAGCTCGCGGCTGAGCTTGATGCGCTGCGCTTCACCGCCGGAAAGGGTGGCCATCTCCTGGCCGAGCTTGAGATAGCCGAGACCGACGCTGATGAGGGTGTCGAGAATGCGGGTAATGCGAGGATGGTTCTCGAAGGCATGGCGCGCTTCGTCGACAGTGGTATCGAGCCACTCGCCGAAGTTTTTTCCGCCATAGTGGACTTCAAGACTGACGGGGTTGAGACGCAGTCCTTGACATTCTTGGCATTTGACTTTGACAGCGGGAAGAAAGTGCATCTCTACGCGGCGATACCCGAGTCCCCAGCATGCTGTGCACATGCCGCGGCGATGGTTGTAGCTGAAATGTTTTCCCTGCAAACCACGGATCTGTGAGTCAGGAAGCGAAGCGAAAAAGGTGCGCATGCGGGTGAGAACGTCGACGTAAGTGCCAACATCGGAACGTGCGGTGTGGCCGATGGGATTCTGGTCGATGTTGATCACCTTATCGAAGTGTTTAAGTCCTGAGACTGTGGTTTTATCAATGCTGATCTTTTCCTGTTTTGGCTTAGCTCGACGCAATGCTGGGAGGAGCACTTGTTCTATAAGCGTCGACTTGCCGGATCCGGAGACGCCGGTCAGGCAGGTGAGCAAACCAACAGGGATGTCGACGGAGATGTTTTTCAGATTGTGGGCATGAGCATTGACAATATGCAGCTTGCTGCGCGTTGCCTGGCGTCGCTTTCTAGGAATAGGGATTTCCTCTCTGCCGGACAGGTAAGCGCCGGTGAGAGATTTTTTATCGCGAAGGATCTGCTTGTAGGTGCCTTGAGCGGTGATGTGTCCACCGTGGTTGCCGGAATGGGGACCAAAGTCCAGAACATAGTCGGCGGTGGCGATGGTATCGGCGTCGTGCTCGACCATAAGCATAGTGTTGCCGAGCTTCAGCAGCTGCTGCAGGGCGTTATTGAGGCGGTCGTTGTCGCGGGGATGCAGGCCGATTGTCGGCTCGTCAAGAACATATAGGACGCCGGTAAGGCCGCTGCCAAGCTGCCGTGCCAGACGGATGCGCTGCGCTTCGCCGCCGCTGAGGGTGGGTGCTTTGCGGTCGAGGGAGAGGTAATGTAGTCCGACATTGCAGAGGAAATCGAGACGGCTGATCAACTGCGTCTGCACCTCTTCAAGCATTTTTTCTTTGAGATGCAGCTTTTTGATGAAGGACAAGGCATCGGCGAGGGGAAGACGGCAGATGTCGCTGATCGACTTGCGCTGGATCGTGACGTGGCGTGCGAGGGCGTTGATGCGGGCGCCTTCGCATGTGTGGCACTGATGTTCGTCAAGGAGGGGAATCGCACTCTGTCGCAACTCGCCGCGGGCGCTGCGTCCTGCTTTGGCAAGGACGTTGTTGATGCCAATCCAGCGGTAAGCAAGGCCGCTCTTGCTTTGCTGCGCGTGATCATCCGGCTGTCCGTTCATGATCAGGTCAAGCTGCCCTTTTGTCAGGGTATTAAGAGGTGCGAAAGGGTCGATCTTTTCTCGATCGGCAAAGGCGACTGCACGCTTGAGAGCATGGCTGTTCAGGGTGTCGCCGCACAGGTCGTGGAGAAGGGCGACGAAAGAGGCTTCCATGATCTCGGGTTTGTTGATGAGGTTGGCGCCATAGAGATAACCCAGTCCCTGGCATTCCAAGCACATCCCTTCAGCGGTGTTGAAAGCGAAGGTGTGCGGTGTGATCTCGGGGTAGGACCTGCCGGTGCTTTCAACAGCGAAGGAGAGGTTGAAAGGAATTTCCTTCTCTTCGCGTAGAATGATCAAGTGCTTGTTGCCGATGGTTGCGGCGTTGTCGACAGCTTCAAAGAGGCGCTGGCGGATGCTGCTGTTGACTTTAAGGCGGTCGATGACGAGCGATAGCGCATTCTTGCGCTTTTTGTCGAAGGGGATTTCTTGATCTAGTTCGTAGAACTCTTTGTTAAGGCGAATGCGCACATACCCTTGGCGGCGGAGGCGGCTGATCACATCTTGGAACGGTTCGCCTCTTTTGATCTCTATCGGAGCGAGGACTTGAATCTTTTCGCCTTCAGGGTACTCGAGGATCCTGTCGACGACGAGGTCTTTGCTGATCGCTTTGATCACTTCGCCGGTTTCGGGACAATGCGGGATGCCAACGCGGGCGAACAGGACGCGGAGGTAGTCGTAGCTTTCTGTCATCGTGCCAACGGTGCTTCGAGGATTGCCGGCGTGCGCTTTTTGCTCGATGGCGATCGCCGGCGAAAGCCCTTCGACCTGTCCGACTTTGGGCTTCGACATCTGTTTGACAAACTGCCGTGCGTAGGGGGATAGCGATTCGATATAGCGGCGCTGTCCTTCAGCGTAGATAGTGTCGAAAGCTAGGGAGCTTTTTCCCGATCCCGAGGGGCCTGTGCAGACGGTCATCTTCTCGCGAGGAATCGAAACTGAGAGATGTTTTAAATTGTTCTGTTCAGCAGCAGTGACGCTGATTTTGTGGATCTCCGCATCGTGGCGCTTGCGTTCGCGCTGTTTCTGCGTTTTCGCATTGCGGAGCGCTTGCTTGATGTTTGCTTCGTGATCGCGGTAGAGGGCTTCATGGACGGCAACGCCGGTGGGAGTGTCCATTTCGGCGATTTTTTCGGGAGCGCCCTTGGCGACGATGCGTCCTCCGCCTTCGCCACCTTCAGGTCCGAGGTCGATGATCCAATCTGCCGTTTTGACGACGTCCATATTGTGTTCGATGACGATCAGCGTATTGCCTCTTTCGACAAGTTCATGGAACACGACGAGGAGATGGGCGATGTCGTGAAAGTGGAGTCCTGTGGTCGGCTCGTCGAAGATATAGAGCGTGCGTCCCGTTGCCGGACGTACCAACTCTTTGGCCAGCTTGATCCGTTGCGCTTCGCCGCCCGACAGCGTCGTTGACGACTGGCCGATTTTGATGTATCCCATCCCTACCTTTTGAAGCGTCTCCAGCTTGTGGCGGATGGAGGGTACGGCGTTGAAATGGTCGAGCGCTTCATCGACGTCCATTTCAAGGACGTCATAGATGTTCTTCCCTTTATAGAGAACGGTCAGGGTTTCTTTGTCGAAGCGGTGTCCTTTGCAGAGGGGACACTCGACCCAGTCGTCTTCCATAAAGTCCATGTCGATTTTGATCATTCCCATGCCGGAGCATTGCATGCAGGAACCTTCATGGACGTTGAAGCTGAACCGTCCCGCTTTGTAGCCGCGCGCCTGACTTTCCGGAAGCTTGGCGAAGAGGTCGCGGATCTCGTCGAATACTTTGATGTAGGTGGCGGGATTGGAGCGCGGGTTCCTGCCTATCGGCGACTGGTCGATGGCGATCACTTTGTCGATGTTGTCCAAGCCTTCAATCTTTTTGTGCGCACCGACGGTATGTTCGGCATGGTGCAGGGCGTTGGCAATGGCGGGGTAGAGGATTTCGGTGATCAGCGACGACTTGCCGGAGCCGGAGACGCCGGTGATGGCAACGAAGATGCCAAGAGGAATCGTTACATTGATGTTTTTCAGGTTGTGATGGCGGGCGCCGAGAATCTTGATCGTCTCTTTCCCGGGCTTTTTGCGCTTTTCGGGAATAGCAATGGCACGTCTGCCGGTAAGATAATCGGCGGTGAGCGACTTCTTGCTGCGAACGAGCTGGGGGACGGTGCCGTGGACAACGATGGTGCCGCCATGCACGCCGGGACCGGGACCAAAGTCCACGACTCTGTCGGCCGCCCAGATTGTCTCTTCATCATGCTCAACGACGATGACGGTGTTTCCCATATCCCGCAGATGTTTGAGTGTGCCGATCAATTTAGTATTGTCGCGAGGGTGCAGACCGATCGACGGCTCATCCAGAATATAGGTGATACCTACCAGGCCGCATCCGATCTGGCTGGCAAGGCGGACGCGCTGCGCTTCGCCGCCTGACAGCGTCGGCGCTGTGCGGTCTAGGGTCAGATAATGAAGGCCGACTTCGTTGAGAAAGCGCAGCCTCTCGCGGATCTCTTTCAGAAGTTCTTCAGCGATGATGCGTTCCTGTTTGTCGAGTCTCAGCTTGTCAAAGAAAGAAAGAGCGTCGGCGATGGTCATTGAGGCAACTTCGCTGATACGCTTCTTGCCGACAAGCGTTGCTGCAGGGTAAGGTTTTAGGCGTTCGCCATGGCATTCGGGGCATGTCTGCTTGTGCATCAGCTTCTGCATCTTGGTACGATAGCGCTCGCTTTTTGCTTCGGCAAAGCGCGTATGCGCATCATAAAGAACGCCGCGCCAACGTACATGGTCGACCCAGCGCGCTCCGGTCACGGGGTGGACAAATTGCATGCGCGTCCATTTTTTTTCTGTGCCGTAAAGGTACACTTGCTTCGCTTTGGCAGATAGCTTCTTCCAAGGGGTAGTGACCTTGAAATCATATAATCGCGCGAGGTTGTCGTAGATGTTTCCATAGCGGACGGTTTCATAGGAGCTGGCGATGCTGCAGCAATCGTCGGCAATGCTGAGGTTAGGATCGATCACCTTATCAAGGTCGAACTCGTTGGTCGTACCCATGCCGTTGCAACGTTCGCACGCTCCGGAAGGGCTGTTGAAAGAGAAGTCGTGAGGTTCGAGTGAGGTGTACGAAATTCCCGATTTTGGCGAATAGGCGTGCATCGAGAACAGCTGTTCTTTTTCCGTGTCGGCATCCTGGATAATGCAAACGCCGTTACCGACGGTGAGCGCATTGATCACGCCTTCGGCGATGCGCGAATGGCTCTGCTTATCGACTTTGATTCTGTCGATCACGACATCGACATCGTGGGCAACGTTGCCGTCGAGTACAGGAGTGTCATTCAGGTTGATGATGGCGCCGTCAACGCGGGCGCGCATGTATCCTTTGCGCAGCAACTCTAGAAAATCTTCCTTGAATTCCGCTTTTTTACCTCTGGCGAAAGGAGCCATAACGATCAGCTTGCTTTCTTCGGGATACTGCTGCGCCATGCGGATGATACGTTCTTTGCTTTGGGGAGCTACCGGTTCGCCGCTGACAGGACAGTGAGGTTCGCCAATCCGTGCATAGAGAACACGAAGATAGTCGTACACTTCGGTCATGGTGCCCACGGTCGATCGCGGATTTCTGCCGGCGGTCTTTTGTTCGATGGAGATGGTTGGGGTGATTCCCGAAGCGTCTTCGAGTTGCGGTTTGCTCATCTCGCCAAGCTGGCGGCGGGCAAAGGTAGACAGCGATTCAATATAGCGACGCTGTCCTTCGACATAAAGCGTATCGAAAGCAAGCGAAGACTTTCCCGATCCGGAAACGCCGGTGAACACGATGAGTTCATTGCTTTCCAAAGAGAGATCGACAGACTTGAGGTTATGTACCTCGACCTTTTTTAAAATAATCTTTCGATTATTCACTTTATCATTATTGGCTTGGAGGGTATATAAAATTTAATGAGTCGTTACAACACATGGAAGTATAGTTTGTGACTGTTAATGATGCAAGCGAACAATGAATGGGAGCGATCAATGAAGAAGTGGGTAGCCGCAGCATGTTTATGTAGTACTGTTGCCATACAGGCAAGTGCGCCGGGACAACAGCCGCTGTGTTCCGTACCGAGCTGGAACGAGATACAGGGGATTCGCAACTGCCGCCACGACTGCTTGATCCTTCGCGATGGCACAACCCTTCATGGCCATGTCGACCGTTTGCCAGCACTGCACTATCCTTTTGGGAATCTCCACTTCACTCCTGACGAGATCGCGATGGTTATCATGCCTCAGTCTGGAGGTGCGACAATCCAGTACATTACTGTCGACGGAAGAACCTATCTTGCAGAAAAACAAGGTGGTACGGTTCGTTTTGGCGGTGAAGAGATCGCTGCCGACCGCATACGTGCCCTTGTGCTGAAAAACAATGGTGATGGCATGCACTGCCGCGGCAATTATTATGCACTTCAAATGGCTAACGGCCATCAGCTTATGGTGGAACTGCTATCGCCATTTGTTGTTGTCGGCGATGGATGGCGCGAGCAGATGGTTGACTCCGCATCAATTGTGACCTTTTCTCAAGACGGTACGTTGTATGTGCGGAAGAACGGAAAAACAGAGCGGCTTGATGCTTGTTTTGTCAAAGATCATGACGTCGAAGTGCTTGTCCCAAAGAGCGGACAAACGCTGCGCCTTCCCTGGAATCAGATTGCCCGTTTGGAAAAAGAGGGGTGTGGACAAATCCAGGAATATGCGATGCGCGAAACATATGCGGCCTTGGGTGACTTTGTAAAAAAAGAATTTTCTCCCGGTGTTGCGACGAGTGGCAGTGGGGCGGACCATTTTAAGCGGCTTTCTCCTTTATTTGCCGCTGGCCTTGGAAAGAAAAATCCTTCTCTCGAGGGGGCGTTCGCTGCAACGGTCATTTCTCAGCAAACTATAGAATCTATGGATCAGCATGAACATACCTTAATTGTTGATGGCTTGATGATCGAATCATGGATGGCTATGGTGCCCCAGGCGTCAATTACCTTTGCCGACGGAGCTCTTCCCGGCGCTGCTGCCGGCATGGAGACTAACAATCACGCTTCAATGTTTGCCATTGGCGCCCATATTTCCGAACCTTCCCTTGATGGCGCTCTGGCCGCTGCTATCATTACGGAAATGGAACATCCTGCAGGCGGCTTGTTCTCGTTAGGGACAGAGACCTTCCCAGGAGCTGTCGCTTCATCGCCTACAAAAAGACATACGTCCGCTTATGCTGCCGGCGCCGCTATCGTGGAACCGTTACTCGATGGCGCGATAGCAGCAGCTGTCGTTCCGGAAAGTCGTATTGAGCAGGTCAATCAACTTGAGAATACCTTGATCGTTGACAGTATTATGATCGATTCGTGGATGCATGTCATCACCCAGAAGGATCGTGAAGTGCTCGCAAGTTTCGGCCGCGCAGACAATGAGATTTATTATGCAAGTTTAACGCCTGGCGTCATGGTCGCCCACTCCGATACTTTTGAAGAAATCGGTTCTATTTCTCTTGATGGAGCGTGCGCTGCTGCCGTTATTTCTCAGAAGGCTATTGATACCATGGGAGAGGCGGAGGGCGCTCTTGCTGTCGAAAGTTTGATGATTGATTCGTGGATGATGCTTCTTGCCGAATCGCGACAGGAAGACATGGTCTTGGCAAAACTTGAGAGAATGACGCCGCAAATGATCGCTTCCCTAGGGGAAGCTCTAGCAAGCGAAGATGTGGGGTCCGTCGAAACCGCCGGTGAGGATTTTATCTTCGACGGCAGTGATGATGTGGTCGAAACTGACGAAGAGGATAGCGACGATTATACATTCAGCGCTGCGGCGCCTAAGAAGAAAGGCGACGATGACGAGCATTTTGAACCGATACGCGTCTTCGCCCTAAGGCCCACTGTTGTCAAAGAGGTTCATGAGTCTTTTGTTAACGAAGATCGTGAGCGCTCCAAAGAAATGGAGCAAGAAAAGGAGCAGGTCGCCGTTGACCTGGCAGTCATGCTCGATGCGATGGATATGATGGAAAATGCAGGCGAGCTGATGAGTGCTGACCATGTCTCTCTTAATCTAAAGAAGATCACAGATATCGCCGAGTCTCTTGCTTTAAATGGCGAACTATATTTTGAAATGGAGGCTTTGGTTTCCGAAGATTCTTATGACGCTCTTTCCCATGAGCGTATTGCTGATGTCAGACATAGCTTCGAGTGGGAAAAGAAGCTAGGTTATCTGGAGACGATCATTCGCGACTTGATCACTGAAGCATGTAGTGCTGAACCTGAAGAAATCGACGATCCTATTGCGTTGAATGAATTTAACGTCAGTAAAGAGGCGATCGAGGTTCTTGCTCAGCTTTTAGCTGAAGATGATGAAGAGACTGTCATCGCCTACCGCGGTGAAGAAAGGTTCGAAACACAAGACGCTGCCCAAAGCGGGTTAACTTACCAAGATGCTGAAATGGCTCTTGTTGCAGAGGAGTATCTCCCTCATTTCCCCGGAAAGATCTATTCTCAAGAAGGTATTGATAGTCAGGAGATTACAGGCACCTTGTTGCCAACATCGGCGACGCCGGTCGTTCTCGTCAAAGTCCCTTCATATTATATTGATAAGCGCGAGGTGACCAACAAACAGTATGCGCGTTTTGTTCGAGACACGGGGCATGCGGCTCCTCCACATTGGAAGGATGGTCAGATTCCTGAAAATCAAGAAGATAATCCTGTTGTCAACGTTTCATACAATGACGCTCTGGCGTATGCCGCTTGGGCCGGAAAGCGTTTGCCTACCAAAGATGAATGGGTTCGCGCTGCCGATGCGATGCTCATCGATGAGGATGGCACGATCAATGAGTGGGTACTGATGGATGATGACGGGGTATTGTCTTTCGATGAGCGTCTGCGTCTTAGCGGCGATCGCGACTATCATAATCGCGATACCGGTTTCCGCTGCGCGCAGTCAGTGGAGAATTAATCCAATTCATTCAACTGAATGTAGCTTCCGCTCTTTTTTATTAAGTTAACACAAGCTTCGAAAGGAATATTCAGATCGGTTTTTGCGAAAAAACGGATCTCATTTTCATCATCGCTGAGATGAGGCGGTGAAACCCTGCTCGTGTCAAAATCTGGAAATTCTTCGTCGGACTCATCCAGGCAGGTGTATTGATTGCCTTTGAATAAAGCGTTGGCAATGAAGGCCAATTCCGTAGGAGTATTTTTGAGTTCGGGATATGAAGTAAGAAGGTCGGGAATATTATCATAAATTTTATTCTCGACATGGATTTTCACAACGTGTTTCTGATCCATCAAGCAACGTCCCTGATGCCCGCAGATATCGACAGTGATTATCTCCTGTTCTTTGGTCATCAATTCTCCTTCATAACCAAGGTTTGGCGTTGAAGATGGAAACAAAGTACAGATACGCAAAAAGCGGTCTCCTTTCTTTATTTGCGCATTCTGGATGATCAATCTTTTTTTTACTACACCAATTCATGATCGGCCCTTGGTAGAACATGCTTGTGGGAAGGAAAGACCTCCCATTCTTGATTTAGGAATTCCTCTTCTTTAATAGGAATCATATGTGACCCTATATCAAAAGCTTGGAAAATAGAAAGACTCCCGGTTCCCGGATGGACGGCAAAGCAGTAATGCAGGTCGTAAATATCTTCATGCCAGTTGGTATCGGCGAAGTGGACGGCTGTCCGTTCCCACTGTTTTTTCAGCTCTTCAGGAAGGTTTTCGCAGAGAAAGCAATCGAGCAGATGTGCGCGTTCCTGTTCTGCTTCTTGTCCTTTTTTGTCTAATATGGTCAGCATTTGCAATAGGCACTTTCGGAACGAGCGAATTGAGATGGTACCAGGGATTTTATTGCTATGTATGAATAGGTCTTGTTTGTGCGCCGGCGAAATCAACTGTTCAGCGGCGAACTGGATGAGATTGTTTTTTAGATTGTCGTCGATCAGTGAGTTAGCGATTTCTTGCCCTGGAATGATCACTTGATTCTGAATCCAAGAATCTTGATCGCAGCCGTCATCAAGAAGTTTATTAATACTCGGATGACCAAATGTCAGTGAAAAGGCATGTACCGTAGTATAGACGGGAACGCGGCTGTGGGGGTTCCGTCTAAAGCGATGCTTTTCCTCATCGGAGTGATTATTTATTAGGGAGGTCAACGTTTTCAATAGATGCATGGCGGTGTTAGGGACAAATTTATGCGTTGCATACGGTGAGAGGTCTTCCATATACACTTCGCGAACCCGTTGGGCAAAATTTCCGCTGATGGTTCTCCAAGGAGTATGCGGCAGGGTAATCCAATTTCCGAGAGGGTTGGGTTTTTTGATGTTGTCTTTGTAATAGATTTCCAACGCCTTGATCAGGAAGTTGTCTGTTTTGACAAAGTCCATGATGTGTGAGAAGGAGTATCGGATTTTTGCCGCTTCTTTCTCATTTTTGCATTGATTGATCATGAGCGCTTCAGCATCGGCAACGGCACGGATAGTGAACTCCTGGTAACGCTCAGGAGTGTCGACCCGTATCCATCCCCGTGTACGAGCACTGTTGTTTTTGTCATAAAGAATAAAGCCGCCCTCTGAAGAGTGTTGGTCTTTGCTGATGTTCAGGTAGGGAATGTTAGGATCATAGTTGAGGTAGGTACGCTTCAACAGTTCGCGTTGTAATTTGCTATAAATAGCAGTGAAAAGGGATTCATTGACGTTTAGTTTGATTGGAGATAACGCCGCTTTTAGTGTTGTGTTAATAACGGCCGGCTTGATCATGCTGCTTTCTTGTGCTTCCGCCATTCCGGCAATGGCATTTTCCCATGCCCGGAGCAGAGGATTATTGGTTTGCGACTGAAAGGCATAGGCGGCAAGGCAATAGAGCTTTCTGATTTTGGGATCCTCTTGATTTTCCGTACCGTAATGTTGTTTGATCAAAGCGATCAACAAGTCTTTAATGGTAAAGCTTTTGTAATATTGCGGGTTATGTGGGTTGTCGCCGAAGGACGTTTTAAGCAAGTTGAGGACAGCCCCCATGTTATCGCTGATGCCGATGGCATGGCAAGCTGCTACGATACCGGGATTGTCGTAGATTTGTCCCGCACCCTGGATGTTGCCAAGGTGGTCGACAAAAAGTGTGGTGTTCAGCTGCGAGACACCCATATGCAGCAGAAAGGGAAAATCATAGGCGATGCCATTGATTTGTCTGGTTAGCTTGCTGCTTGACAGCAATGAGGTGAAGTCAGTCATACATTGCTGAAGGTGCGACGAAAGCAGAATGATCGCTAAGGGTGGCAAAGCTAGAGCAAGAAACAGGTCCTTGCCGTAAATGCGATAATAAAGCGGTCAATGCGGTGATGCGTGCATGGTGTCTTGTAACCGGTGCATCTATTGGCAGTCCACATTGAATTCTGATGATTTTCGCTGCTGCGCTATTTTGCGAGACCGGTTTTCTCACTTGGCGAAAAAGTTCGCGAAATTGAGGGTACCAAGAGAGCAGATTAAGCGTCTTGACTAAATCGATCTCATGGTTCAATGGATTTTTTGGGGAAGAGAGACAGCTTTTGAGGATGCAGTCTTTCAGGCCGATATTTACCGTTCCACGCTTTGTCATCAGCAGAGTTGCTGATTCATAGGCAAGCTTGGTGTATAGCGCAATCAGCGGATTGTGTACGCCGGTCTTTTGATGGTTGTAGTAGTGGAGGTCAAGCCGGTTGTTCAAACGATAGAGGATATTGTCGAACCGTCGATTGATCCAATTAATCCCCTCATGGTATTTTTTATCCGCAATTTTTCTGGCAAGCGTTTGAGGATCGCGGTCGGCAAAGTAGATCAACTTTGCAAGAAGGTCTATCGCATTACTTCTATCTTCGCAGATTCTAAAGGCAGCTTCCATTACTGTTTTTTTGTCGGAGATGGATAACATGTCGATCAAGAGGCCTAGCTCGGTGAGCTGCTCAACGAGTAATGGAGCGGCCATTTTTACGATACGATCCCAAGGGTATCCTTGACGCTGTTCCAGCGTTTTCGAGCATTGATGCTGTCCCAGCTGCTGCATGGTATCGCAGCACCGCTTGCGCTGTTCCGCTTGCGACCGTTTTTTTCGTATCAGCTCGCGGCTCATTTTTTTTAGCATCTTCTGCGCTGCCACTAGATCGGTGGGCGTGGGATCATAATCGAACTCTAAGACATTTTTTGAGATCTCCGGCATGTGATATGCGGGAGTTTTCTGATAGGATAACGCATCCTTCAGGCTATCTAGCGATCGCCTAAGATTTGTACGTGTCTCTTGTTGTACTCTTCCATTCCCTTTGCTGAATGTTTTTGTTGCCACGCCGTCAGTTCGGAACATGGGCAAGTTGTTTTCGTTAGTGCTGTCATTTTGTTCTAATGTGAGTAAGTCGTTATCAAGAGCGGGAGGTCGAAGGGAAAGGAAGAGCTCTTTTGCCGGTTCCATAGCGCTTCCCTTGGCAGTCCTTTGCCATACTTTCTAAATAACAACCCTTTTGAAATCTGTCAAACTACCGTTTTACTTTTTCTGTAGGTGGAGGGATTTGGGCTTGTTGGATGATTAAATAGAGGGGGGGAGCACGAAATGGCTCAAATAGCGGACCTTGGATGGTGATGATTCTGTCATCTTTTTCGGCGGCGATCAGCCGCTCCCGTGTGCTTTCCGTTAGCTGATAGCTTTCAGGGTTATTTCTCGCTACCGATTGATCTACAGTAGGTTGTATAGGGCTGAGGAGGGTAAAGCGGGTGTTGTCCCCTAAGGAGACCAGTTCGACTTCACGGGAGCTATGTTCAATCGTTCCGCGGACGGAAACATTGATCTCCTGGACGCTGACGCCGATCATGCGCATTGCGCGGTTGATCTGGTCGTAAGAGAATTTCTGATTTGGTTTCCACCTTAGGTTTGCTTGTCCGGCTTCAAGTTGGACGTTGACTTCGGCGACTTCGCGGATACCGGACAGGCTTTTTTCCAGCCCTTGAGCGCATGAGGCAGGGCAAAATGCCGGTTTCCAGCGGATTGTTACCCTCTCAATTTCCGCCATTATGGGCGAAGTAGATAATATCATCATGATAATGAATAACTTAACTGTTTTCATCACTCCTCCACACGCTTCTATATGATCCTCTATACCATTATAGCTCCTCGTTT